>NZ_JBVJHA010000005.1:287857-401875 GCF_055587065.1 Kitasatospora sp. NPDC048662
GACGGCGACGCCCTCGGTGGCCTCACCCAACGCCAACCCGGCCTCACCCCCTCCCAACTCCGCCACCCCGCCGCCACCCTGACCGCCGCCTACCACCGGTGCGCCCTGGCCGCCGCCCCGGTCCCCGAAGCAGCGACCCGACCCGAACACTCGACCACCCGCCGACCGCCCCCGTCCGACGCAGGTCCAGCGCCACTGACCGCCGTGCGGACCCCCCGGTCCCGGCGGGGCCGCCTCGCGCTGGACAACGTTGTCAGAGGCGGTCAGAATCACAGGACCCGATCCGACGGCGCCCTGCCCCGCACCACGGCGCTCCCCGTCCCACCTGTGGAGACGTCACCATGAGCCACCCCCCGGCCGACCCCGCGACCCCCGGCGAACCGCTGCTCGCGGCGCTGGACATCGGCGGCACGAAGATCGCCGGCGGCCTGGTCGACACCGGGGGCACCCTGCTGCACCGGCTCCAGGTCCCGACCCCGGCGACCGGCGACCGGCACGAGCTGGTGGCCGCCGTCGCGCGCGTCCTGGACGGCTTGGCCCGGCTGCCCGAGTGGAGCCGGGTGCGGGCGCTCGGCATCGGCAGCGCCGGGCCGGTCGACATCGCCGAAGGCACCGTCAGCCCCGTCAACCTGCCGGGCTGGCGCGCCTTTCCGCTGCGCGCCGAGGCCACCGCGCACCCGGCCGTCGGCGACCTGCCGGTGATCCTCGGCGGTGACGCGGTCGCGATGACCGCCGCCGAACACTGGCGTGGCGCGGCCCGCCCGTACCGCAACGCGCTCTGCCTGGTGGTCTCCACCGGCGTCGGCGCCGGACTCGTCCTGGACGGCCGTCTGCACACCGGCACCACCGGCAACGCCGGCCATCTCGGCCACATCAGCGTCGACTTCGAGGGCCGCCCGTGCCCGTGCGGCTCCCGCGGCTGCCTCGAAGGGCTCGCCTCCGGCACGGCCATCGCCCGCACCGCCGCCGAGAGCGGCTGGCGCCCCGGCCCCGACGGCGACACCTCCGCCACCGGCGTCGCCCGCGCCGCGAAGGCCGGCGACCCGCTCGCCCTGGCCGCCTTCGACCGCGCTGCCCGCGCCCTGGCGGCCGGCATCGCCGCCACCGCCACCTTGGTCGAACTCGACGTCGCCGTGATCGGCGGCGGTGTCGCAGGCGCGGGCGACGTCCTCTTCGCACCCCTCGCCCACCACCTCGCCTCGTACGCGACCCTCCCGTTCACCCGAAACCTCGCCCTGACCCCCGCCCACCTCGGCACCGACGCCGGCCTCATCGGCGCCGCCGCCCTGGCCCGGCCGAGCCTGCCGCACTTCTCGTGACGCTCCCCCCGGCTAAACCCGGCGGCGCCCAGCGGCTGTGATTTCGTGCCGCGCCGGTCAGCCACTTCCCGAATGCACGGTGTTACGTTCTGTATTGAATCGGCCGAATCAGCCCCTTTGTGCGGGCGCTTCCGCCTTGCCGATTCGCAAAAACGCCCCTCCGTCCCGGGAGAACACCAGCATGCGCCAAGCGCCCTTGGAATCGGCCGATATTGCGCCTGGGCAGATTGTCCAATGGAATATCAGGTCTTCGGGAGTGGCGTACGCAGACCGCCACGGCGAGGAATACGACAGGAACGCGTCGTTCAATCAGGACAAGCACCACTCCCTGATCGACGAGACCCGCAACAGCCGCGAACCGCTCGCCTCCTGGCTCGCCGTCACCTTCGAGGTCGAGGGCCCGCTCGACCGGGCGGCCCTGGAGTCGGCGCTGCGCTTCCTGGTCCAGCGGCACCAGGTCCTGCGCTGCGAGTTCCAGCGGCTCCTGGGAGACCTGTCCTGCGCGGTGCACCGGCCGGAGGACATCGAACTGGAATCCGTGCACATGGGCGAATTCGACACCTCGCAGGAGGTTCATGCGTTCCTGAGCGGCAGCTTTCAGAAGCATATCGACACACTGGAGTGGCCGCCTTACACCATGGGGGCCGTCGTCCGGGACGACGGCCCCACCACGGTCTACCTCGCGTTCGACCACATCGTGTCCGACGGAATGTCAATGCCGAATGTGGTCCGCGACGTGCAAATCGCGTACGCCGCTTACCGCGCAGGAAAACACCCCGACCTCCCGCCCGCGGGAAGTTATCTGGATTTCGGCCGGGAGCAGCGTCACCGCTACGCGTCCATCGGCGTGGACGACGACCGCCTCACCTACTGGAAGTCGTTCATCGCCCGGAATGACGGATTCTTCCCGCAGTTCCCGCTGGATCTCGGCACCGAGCCCGGCCGCCTGTACCCGCCGGTCAACGAATCCGCGACCCTGCTGGACGGGCACCAGGCCGCCGCACTGGAGGCCCGCTGCCAGGACGCGGGCGGAAAGCTGTTCATGGGACTCTTCGCCGCCGTGGCGATCGCTCTGCGCGAGGAGGGCGGACCAGACCTCTACCGCGCCCTGATGCCGCTCAGCGAACGCGGCCGGGGCACCTGGCGGGACTCCCTCGGGTGGTTCGTCAACACCCTGCCGATCGAGTTCTCCGTCGCCAGAGACCTGGACTTCCCCCAACTCCTCGCCGGAGTCCGGGACGGCTTCTCGACCATGATGGAGAGCCTCGACGTGCCCTTCGTCCGGGCCTGGGAACTCCTCGCACCCGAGCATTTCACCGGCCGCTGCTGGCCGTTCCCGGTGAACTTCCTCTCCTACATCGACATGCGCAAGTGCCCGGGAGCCGAGCACCACGACCGCTGGCGCCCGATGGCGCACGTCTGGGTGTCGCGCGTGAACGGCACCACCTCGTGGTTCCAGCGGGACGCCGACGGCCTGCACATCAACTCGATCTACGTCGATCTCCCACAGGCCCACCGGACCATGGCCCGCCTCCAGCACACCCTGCGCGAGACCCTGCTGGCGATGGCGAACCCCGCCGCCACGGGCTAACCGACGAGCGCCGAAACCGCCTCGCCCACGGTCGAGTTGCCGTCGGTCAGCTCCAAGGTCAGCCCGGCCGTCCCCGGCTCGTCGAGCAGCGCGACCAGGACGGCCGCCACGTCGTCGCGCGGTACCTTCCCGCGCCCCGTGGACGAGGTCAGCTCCACCAACCCGGTGCCCGGCTCGTCGGTCAGGTGGCCCGGCCGCAGCACTGTCCAGTCGAGCCCGGGGCGGGACCGCACCTCGGCGTCGGCCGCCGCCTTGGCGCGCAGGTAGGCGGCGAACACCGGATCGGTCCCGGCCGGGGGCTCCCGGTCGGCCCCCATCGCGGACACCACCAGAAAGCGCCGCACCCCGGCAGCCTCGGCCGCGTCCGCGAGCAGCACACAGGCCCCACGATCAACCGTGTCCTTCCGGGCCGCCCCGCTGCCCGGCCCCGCCCCGGCCGCGAACACCACCGCATCGGCGCCCTCCAGATGCCGGGCCACCTCGGCGACCGACGCCAACTCCAGGTCGCACACCACGGGTTCGGCACCCGCCGCCAGCAGATCACCCGCCTGCTCCGGCCGCCGGACGATCCCCGCGACCTCGTCTCCCCGCGCACTGAGCAGCCGTTCAAGCCGAAGCGCGATCTGACCATGACCACCAGCAATGACAATACGCATGCGCCCGACCGTACGCCCGAGTGATCGCTTCCCGTCGGAGCCCAGCCGACCCGCCATACGGACGGGTGAGTTCGGCCCGCACCCGGCGCGAGGTCAACTGCCCTTCGCGGTAGGCACTGCGGTCGATCGGTCGTCGAGGATCCGCTCCCACAGCAAGGAGTCCTGCCAGCGCCCGTCGAGCAGGATCGACGCGTGCGCGAGGCCGCACGGGCTGAATCCGTTGCGGCGCAGCACGTGTTGGGACGGCAGGTTCTCCAGGCTGGTGGACGCTTCGACGCGGTGCAGCCCGAGTTCCTCCGCCATCACTTTCAGCGCGAGGCCGACGGCGCGCCCGGCGTGGCCCTGGTTCTGGGCGGTGGTGGCGATCCAGTAGCCGAGCGAGGCGCGACGCAGGTGGGGCTGCGGCAGGATGCCTTCGACGGTGACCTGCCCGATCACGTGGTCGTCGGCGAGCACCACGCCCGGCCAGACCGTCCCGGCGCGGTGGGCGGTCAGCAGCCGGTCGATCCGCTCCGTCTGGCCCTCCGGGGTGAAGAACGCGGCCGGTTGGGCCGGTTCCCACCGCCGGAAGGCCTCGGCGTCGCGCGCGCGGTGCGCGGCTATCGGGCCGGCGTCGGCGGGAGCGATCAGGCGAACGGTGGTGCGGCTGCCCATGGTTGAGTCCTCGTCGCAGAAGATCGGACGAAACGGCAGCCTACGCGCAGCGCCCTCGCTACGGGTCTGTCCCGCCTCAACTCCGGCCGGGCCTCGGCGAGTTCCTCCCCCGTTCTGCCACCGACCGGCCGGATCGGCGCCACTCCGGCGGCACCCGGCGCAGGATCGCCGTCCGCCCGAGCAGTGGCCTCCACCGCTTCGGCCGCCGCCGGTCTGGGTGGGAATCAGGAGGCCGACCCCGAACGCCCGTTCTCGATCTGCTGGATGAGCCGCTTGAGCTGGGTGACTTCCTCCTGGAGCGCACGGTCCCCGGCGGGCGTGAGGGTGAGCCACGTGCGGGCGCGGCGGCCCTCGTAGCCCTTCTCGACGGCGATCAGTCCGGCCTTTTCGAGCACCGCCAAGTGCTGACTGAGATTGCCTGCGGTGAGGCCGAGTGCCGTGCGCAGGAAGCCGAATTCGACCCGGCGCGCCTGGTGGGCGACCGTGAGGATGCCGAGGCGGACGCGTTGGTGGACAACGTCGTCCAGGCCGACCGCGGGGTGCTGTTCGGGCTGTTCGGTCCTCACGCGGCGCGCCCACCAGAGCGCCCGCCGAACCGCCCACCGAACCGCTCGCCGAACCGCCCGCCGAACCGCTCGGCCAGGCCGAAGCCGAGGGCGCCTAGCAGCAGGAGAGTGCCAGGGACGGCGTACTGCGGTAGGAAGGCCCAGGGTGAGGTGGTCGGGATGCCCGCCCAGCCGGAGGTGAGCGGGACCAACTCGATGGCCAGGTACAGCGCGGCGAGCAGCAGCAGGACGCGGCTGCGTTCCACCCGGGCCAGCACCAGCAGCGGCAGTCCGACGGCCAGGGCGCCGCCCATCAACCGCGAGAGGAACCTGGTCGCCGGGGCGGCGGGGTCGAGGTGCAGGCCCCAGAAGTCGAGCGGTGCGCCGGGCTGCGGCATCCCGTTCCGGGTGACCCAGAACGAGGTGGCGGCCACCACGGCGAGCAGGGCGATGCCGGTGAGGACGTAGGGCCGGACGGCGGTGCCGACGCCCCGGTTGCGGGCGCGGCGGACGTAGAAGACCGCGGTCGCCAGGTAGGCGAGGGCGAGTCCGACCGGCCAGTAGAGCGGCGAGCCCTGCCTGACGAGGGTGCAACCGGCGCCCGCCGCGAGCTCGGGGCAGGGGACGGACAGGATCCGGTAGGTGAGGCGGCTGACCAGGATCCCGCCGAGCGTGAGCCCGCCGAGCAGCAGCAGCGGGAACCAGGTGCCGCGCTGCGCGGCGCGCACCTTGCGGGTCAACTCGCCCAGGCCGGCCAGGACTTCGTGCGGAGTGCCGGACGGGGGCAGCGATGCGTCTGTCATGCCGTCAGGTTTGCATGACAAACCAGTTTCCGCAAGGCACCTCACCCGCCATCTCCCCGCTCCAGAAGCAGAGTTGGGCGAGGACGTAGGCTTGGAGGTGCAGCGATCCGCACACGGAAGAACGGGAGGAACCCGCCATGACCGACCGCAAACCCCCGGGCGTCACCTTCGAGAGCTGGGTCGACCGGCAGATCCGGGAGGCCACCGAGCGCGGCGAGTTCGACAACCTGCCGGGCGCGGGCAAACCGCTCGCCCACGAGAACCGGCCGTACCACGAGATGTGGTGGCTGCGGGAGAAGCTGGAACGCGAGGGCCTGAGCTCGCTGCCGCCGTCCCTCGTCCTGCGCAACGAGCTGCACGAGGCACTCGAGGCCGCCCGCCTCGCCCCCACCGAAGAGCTGCTGCGCAAGCGGCTGGCCGAGGTCAACTCCCGTATCGACGCGGCCCTGCGCCGCCCCCTCGAAGGCCCGCCGCTCGGGGTCGCGCCGGTGGACATCGAGGCCGAGGTCGCCGCCCGGCGCCGCACCTGATCCTGGACCGGCCGCCGAAAACCCGTACCGCAGCGGCGGGTTGGCGGTCGAGAACCGCCGAGCGGTGCCGCGCACGGCCGCCGTCGCGCTGTCCCGCGCCAACGGCTGCGAGGCGGCCGCGATGTCGCTGGGCAAGAAGGTCCGACGCCCGGCCGAGGCAGGGGCGCGGCAGAAATTCGGCTGACCGGGCGGGCATCGTTCGGTAGCGTGCGCAGCGTGGTGAGCCCCGAGTCGGACGAGGTGGGGGTCTTCGGCCCTGCCGTCGGCCCCTGAACACCTGAGTCCTGCCCCTGCCTGCCGCGCCGCCCCGTCGAGGGCCGCGCGGCACTGGGGCGTGCTTTCGGACTCCGGGTGACGAGACGGCTGTCCGTTTCCGCTCCTCACCCCGGAGTTCCGTGCGATGCCTCTTGCCCTGTATCTGCTCGCCCTGGCGGTGTTCGCCATGGGCACCTCGGAGTTCATGCTGTCCGGCCTGCTGCCGGATCTCGCCGCCGAACTCGGCGTATCCGTCGGCACGGCCGGCCTGTTGACCTCGGCGTTCGCGATCGGCATGGTCGCGGGCGCCCCGCCGATGGCGGCGTTGGCGCGCCGGTGGCCGCGCCGGGCCGGGTTGTTCGCCTTCATCGTGCTGTTCGCGGTGGCCCACGTGGTGGGTGCCACGGCCGCGTCGTTCGAGGTGCTGTGTGTCAGCCGGGTGGTGGCGGCGTTCGCGAACGCCGGGTTCCTCGCCCTTGCGGTGACGGCGGCGGCCGGGCTGGTCGCACCCGAGCGGCGGGGGCGCGCGGTGGGCGTGCTGCTGTCGGGGACGACGGCGGCCACGGTGGTGGGGGTTCCGGCGGGGGCGCTGCTCGGTCAACTGCTGGGCTGGCGTGCCTCGTTCTGGGCGGTGGCGCTGCTCTGCGCACCGGCCGCCGTCGGGGTGCTGCGGGGTGTCCCGGCCGGACGGGTCGGCACGCACGGGCCTTCCGCGTTGCGTGCCGAACTCGCCGAACTCGCCCGGCCCCGGCTGCTGCGGGTGCTGCTGCTGGGCGCGCTGGTGAACGCCGGAACCTTCGCCGCGTTCACCTTCCTCGCCCCGCTGGTGACCGGCCCGGCCGGGCTCGGGCCTCGCTGGGTGCCCGTGGTGCTGGTGCTGTTCGGCCTCGGCACGGTCCTGGGCGTGGGGGTCGCCGGACGGCTCGCCGACCGCCATTCGCTGCGGCTCCTCGCGGTGGCGGGCCCGCTGCTGCCACTCGGCTGGGCGGCGCTGGCCGGCTGGCCGAGCGCGCTGCCGGTCCTCGTTCCGCTGCTCGGTGCGCTCTCCTTCGCCGTCGGCGGCACCCTGATCACCTGCGCCCTGACCGCCGCCCCGGGCGCACCCACCATGGCCGGGGCCTACGCGACAGCCGCCCTCAACCTCGGCGCCACCACCGGCCCGCTCCTCGCCGCCATCACCCTCCCCTCCCCCACCGGCCCCCTCCACACCGCCGCAGCCCTCACCGCAATCGCCCTGCTGCTCACCCCGACCCTCCGCAACCGCGCCCCGGCCCGCACCGACGCCTGACCACCCACCAACACGCCCCGCCGCAACCCATCCCCCTGGCCCCACGTCGGCGCTGGTCAGCGTGGTTGTAGAGTGCTGGCCATCGTCCGATCGGACGATCTGATTCCACTTCAGTCGGGGGACTCCGTGACCGGTACCGAGCAGCACCCGCTGTCGGGGTACGACGGCCTGCGGGCGGTCTGGGCAGCGGGGGAGGCGCCGCAGCCGCCGGTGCCGTGGTACCGGCGGCTGACGGGCAGGCAGGTCGGCTTCGGCATCGGGACGGCGGCAGCGGTCGCCCTCGCGGTGCTGGCCGTCTCGGCGATGGACGGGGAGGTGGAGCGGCGCAAGGTCGCGCTGCCGGCCGAGTTCGCGGGCCTGTCGCAGGTGACGGAGGATCAGGATCTGGCCCGGCTGCGCGCCGCGTACGAGTCGGACAACGCCAAGCGCTACGTGCCCCGCAGCATCCAGGTGGTGGCGTACGGGCCGCCGGGGGCGACCGGTCTCGCGGAGGCGGAGTTGCTGGCGGTGGCGATGAGCGGCTCGGTGCCGGACGCCGCCGAGGCGGCCACCCGTATGCTCGGCGGCTACTCCCCCACCGACGCCACCACCCTCCGCGACGGCACCGCCGTCACGGGCCTGCGCACCTTCGACCCCGGCCCGCTCGGCGGCGCGATCGCCTGCGCGCTCCTCCGGGACACCGACCGCGAAGTCCCGGTCTGCGCCTGGGCGGACGGCTCCACCCTGGGCAGCCTGACGGACGGCACGGCCGGCCTCACCCTGAACGAACTCGCCGCCCGCACCCGCGAGTTGCGCGAGCGCGCCGAACACAGGGCCTGAACGGCTCAGCCCGGTGGGCCGGCCGCCCGACCCCGCAGCCGTGATCCACTCGGCGGTGGCACGGTCCGGCTCCCACGGCGGCTTCAGCAGCCCGGCCCATACGACGCTCCGCCTCTGGAGGCCGGAGTGGCCCCACTGCCGGTCGGGGAGTGCGCCGTGGCCTGCGGTGCACAGCAGGCCGAAACGGACGCCCTTGTCCTCGCTCTGCACGACGAAGCCACACAGGCTCTCTGGTCCACGTGCGCGACGAACTCGCTGTCATCGTCGCCGGTCGCCCCCGCCGGCTCCCGGGAGGCGGGCACCGACAACGCTACTGGTAGCCGCCGTCGCTCTGCAGGAGTTGACCGTTGATCCACTGCCCGGACGGAGAGCAGAGGAAGTCGATCAACCGGGCCGCGTCCTGCGGGGTACCGGGGCGGGCCAACGGCGTGCGGGCGAGGACGTCGGCGCGGACCGCGTCGTTCATCCAACCGGTGTCGGTGGGCTGGCAACCCGCCACCCCCGCTCACAAGCAGTTTTCCGCCCGATCGGGCACAGTCCGGTCCCGCACCGCCCGCTCCCGCACCGCCCGGTGCAGCACCGCCCGCACCGGCCCGTCGGGGTGGACGGTCAGCCGGTAGCCGACCGTGCTCGGTCGCTCGCGGATCTCCGGCCGGAACGCGGGCAGCAGCTCCTCCAGCAGCAGCGTCATCTCCCGCAGCGCGAACTGCGCGCCGATGCAGGCGCGCGGGCCGAGGCCGAACGGGAAGTAGGTGCCGGGCACGGGGCGCCGTTCGGCGGCCAGGAAGCGCTGCGGGCGGAAGGTTTCGGGGTCGGGCCACAGCGCCGGGTCCCGGTGCGTCAGGTAGGGGCAGAGGAGCACGGTCGCTCCGGCGGGGACGAGGTGGCCGCCGACGGTGCCGGTCTCGGCGGCGTGCCGGGGCATCAGCCAGGCGACGGGGTACAGCCGCAGCGTCTCGTCGATCAGCGCGCGGATCGCCGACGCCCGCTCGGCGGAGCCCGCGGGCCCGGCGGACAGCACCAAGTCACGCTGCTCGGGGTGGGCGTCGAGCAGCAGGAACAGCCAGCCGAGGGTGGTGGCGGTGGTCTCATAGCCGGCCACCATCAGGGTGAGCAGCTCGTCACGCACCAACTGCTCGTCGTAGCCCGGCAGTTCGCGGGCGGCGCGGAGCAGCACCGCGATCAGGGTGGGTTCCGCGGCCTGCCGGGCGAGCGCGATGGCGTGCTCGGCGGCCTGGTCGGCGTCAGCGACGGCCCGGCTGAAGTCGGCGGTGCTCTCGCCGGTCGCGGGGGCGAACGCGGGGATCGCGGCGAGGCTGTCCCCGGCGGCGACCAGCTGCCGGTACGTGGGCTCGTCCAGCGCCTGCGCGGTGAGCGCGCGCCAGATCACGTCCAGCGAGAAGTACCGCAGGTCGGCATCGAGTTCGCGCATCTCACCGCTGTCGGCGGCAGCCCGCCACCGGTCGGCGAACGCCGCCACCGCGGCGCGCAGCTGCGGCTCGTAGGTGCGGATGCCGCGCACGGTGAACTGCGGCTGCAGCAGCTTGCGTTGGCGCCGCCACGGCTCACCGGCGGCGCACAGCAGGCCGTCCCCGAGCAGCACCTTCGCGCGATGCCCGTGCTTGACGTACGTGTCGGGCTGGCGGGCCAGCACCTGTTGAACCTCCTCGGGCCCGGTGACCAGCACCACCTGCCGACCGCCGATCCGGAACCCGGCCACGGGACCGAGCCGCTGAGCGGCCGTCAGCAGATCGACCAGCCGCCCACCCCCGGACCGCCAGCGCACCAACTCCTCGGCATCGAGCTTCGGAAGGCCACTGTCCGCTGCCGTCACCATCACATCTCTCCCCTGCCGGCCCGCCCGAACGGCACCCACCTTAACGGAGCGTGGGCACCCGACCCCCGCCTGCAACCGACCGGGTCGGCCCTCATCCGGCCTTCAGCAGCCCACTGAGCCCCTCCTGGTCGAGGGCCGGTCCACCCTTGCGGTGACGCGTCGCTGGTCCTCACACCGGTGCGGGCGACCGCGGCATCCACGCCCGCCCCATCAGCGCGGCATGTCCAACCGGTCGAGCAGCTCAATGAATTGACGCTGCGTCAGGTGCGGGCTGGCCGCGGCCCCTTCGCGTAGTTCGTCGGCCGCGTCCGGGTCGGCGAGCAGTGCGGTGACGATGCCGACCGGTGTGCGGGGGTTCGCGGTGGCGGCGCGGCGGACGTTCGGGTCGGGGTCGGCCCGCAGCGCGGCCAGGTCGCCGTCGAACTCCGGGTCGGCGGCGGCGAGTTCGCGCACCTCGGGCTCCTCGTGCCGGGCGAGTGCGGCCGGGAGGCCACGCACCGGGAAGGTGTCCCGCAGACGCAGCCGGAGCCGGTGGTCCGGGAGGGCGAGGTAGGCGTCCAACAGCAGGGTGGGTGGCGCGTCGGGGTGGTGCAGGGCGAGCAGCAGGCGCACCTCACGGTCGGGGTCGGCGGCGAGTCGGCGGACCGTGGTGGCGTCGAGTTCGGGGCAGGTGGCGGCGGCGCGGCGCAGCAGCGGGAGCGGGGAGTGGGCGCAGGCGTGGTACCAGTCGAGGCCGGGCTGGTCGGCGACTTGGCGCAGCAGCCAGGCGTGGCTGCTCGGTTCGGCGCAGCAGCCGATCCGGTTGAGGGCGAGGGTTTGGGCGCGGCGGCGCGGGGCGGGTTCGGCTTCGGCGCGCCGGCGGACGTCCGGGTCGGGGTCGGCGGCGAGCAGGGCGACCAGTTCAGGGGTGAGGTCGCTGCGCTGGGCGGTGCGGTGGCGCACGTGCGGGTCGGGGTGGGCGGCCAGGCGGCGGACTGGCACGCCCGTTGGCGCACAAATGCCGCGCCTCCCGACGCCCGTTGGCGCACAAATGCCGCGCCTCCCGACGCCCGGCCTGCTAGCGTGCCGGTCATGAAGCGCGCTGCGATGCTGACGACGACGCCGGAGAGTGTCCCGGCGCGCTGACTGCTGTTCTGATCAAGCCCCGGGGCCGAGCGCCCGGGGCTTTCGCATGTGCGTCCGTGGTGGCTCGTCCCCCTTCCGGAGAGGAGACCGCCGTGTTCGACCATCGCAAACTGGGCCGCGAGCTGGACCTGTTCGACACCGATCCGCTGATCGGTTCGGGTCTGCCGTTCTGGCTGCCGGACGGCGCCGTGCTGCGGCAGAGCCTGGAGGATTTCATCCGCGCCCTGGAGCGGCGCGCGGGCTACCGTCACGTGTACTCGCCGGTGCTGGGCAAGCGCGAGCTGTACGAGCGTTCGGGGCACTGGGCGCACTACCGGGACGACATGTTCCCGCCGATGTCGATGGGCGAGGACGACCAGCTCGTCCTGCGTCCCAGCCTCTGCCCGCACCACGCCGTGATGTTCCGTTCCCGTTCCCGCAGCTACCGTGAACTTCCGCTGCGGATGGCCGAGTTGGGCGGCATGTACCGTTCGGAGCGGTCGGGCGTACTGGGCGGGCTGACCAGGGTGCGGGCGATCCAGCTGAACGACGGGCACATCTTCTGCACCCTGGACCAGGTCGCCGGGGAGGCGCGCGGCGCGCTGGAGCTGATCGCGGTGGCGTACCGGGCGATGGGCATCACCCCGTCCCGCTACCGGCTGTCGCTGCCGGGCGGCGGCGGGAAGTACGTGGCCCGGCCGGAGCTGTGGGAGCGGGCGACCGCGCTGCTGGTGGGGGTGCTGGACGAGCTCGGTGTGCCGTACGAGGAGGGCGTCGGCGAGGCCGCGTTCTACGGGCCGAAGATCGATGTGCAGGTGGTGGACGGCGCGGGCCGCGAGTCGACCCTGTCCACCGTGCAGGTCGATTTCCACCAGCCCGAGCAGTTCGACCTGCACTACATCGGCCGGGACGGGGCGCGGCACCGGCCGGTGATGGTGCACCGGGCGGTGGTCGGCAGTGTGGAGCGGGCGGCGGCGCACCTGATCGAGCAGCACCGCGGGGCGTTCCCGGCGTGGCTGGCGCCGGTGCAGTTGGCGGTGCTGCCGCTCGGCGGGGAGCAGGAGGGCGCGGCGCGCGCGTTGGCCGCCCGCTGCCTGGAGCTGGATCTGCGGGCCGAGGTGCTGGGGGCGGAGCGCGGTTCGCTGGGTGCCCGGGTCCGGGAGGCCCGGCTGGTCCCGTACCAGGTGGTGCTCGGTCCGCGCGAGGCCGCGAGCGGCGCCCTGGCGGTGCGGCTGCGTGACGGCCGCCGGCTCGACCCGCTGCCCGCCGAGGAGGTGCTGGCCCGGATCGGGGCGAAGGTGCGGGCGCACACTGTCGATCTCTGGTGAACTCCCGCCGCCCGACGGTGTGGTGGGGGTCACAGTGGTGGCGTGACGAGCCCCACGCCGCACCCCGGGCCGAGCGGGTCCCGACCAGGCCGCCAGCGGCCCCGCCAAACGTCGAAGTCCCCTTTATCCAGGGCTTATCCGCAGGTCGGGCGGCTGTCACGGGGGCCGATGGGCCCTCGTGCGGGGGACCTTCGGCGTGGCATACTCCGGAGCCATGACCGGCATTCACGCGACCAGGGCCCTGCGGGGCGCGGTGTTCACCGCGCTCGCCGTGCCGCTGGCCGCGTTCGGCCAGGTGGCGATCACCGGCCGTGCCCTGCCGCTCACCCTGGTGGGGGTGGCCTGCGTCGCGGTCTTCCTGCTCGCGGTCCTGCTGGACGGCGCGCGCCGCCGCTTCCTGCTGCTGTCCGCGGTGCTGGTGCCGGTCGAACTGCTGCTGAACACCGTCTTCAATCTCGGCCAGGACGCCTGTTCCCGGCCCGTGCACGGCGTGGACCTGCTGGTCTGCGGCGGCGACCAGGTCAGCGGCTCCGAACTGTTCGCGCAGTGGACGCACAACTCGGCAAGCATGCTGCGCCTGCTGGTGCTGGGCGTGCACCTGGCGGTCGCGCTGGCCGCCGCGGCCTGGCTGCGGCTGGCCGACGCCGCCCTCGACGGGGTCGGCGAGGCCCTGCGCACGGTGGCCCGGCTGCTGCCCGGCCGCTGGCGCGCGCTGCTGCTGGCGGCCCGCCCGGCCTGCCCGGCCGAGCTGCTGCCCCCGGCGGGCATCGAGCCCGCCCCGCGCCGTCCGCAGGACGCCGTCCACACCCCCGCCCCGCGTCGCGGACCGCCGCAGCCGGCTTTCGCCTGCTGACGGCCTCACCTCGCACGACGCGCACCGCGGCCGTCTCCGGGCAATCCCGCTGCCCATCACCCCATGTTGTGACCCGCACCCCGCGGGGCCGCCCGCCCCTGCTCCCGTCCAGGTGAGACCACCTGCCGGAGCCGGGCCGCGCCGCCCGCCGCCGGGTGCAGAGGAGACGGATCATCATGCCCAGCACCCACAAGTCCGCCAAGACGGTCTCGGCCCGCGAGCGCCTGAAGCAGGCCCAGAAGGCGGAGGCGCTGCGCGCCAAGCGCCGCCGCACCCTCACCATCGGCATCTCGGTCGTCGCGGCCGTCGCCGTGATCGCGGGTGGCACCACCCTCGCCGTGAAGGCCTCCAAGAACTCCGACTCGGCGGGCGGCCCGGTCGCCGTCCCCGCCAACGCCACCGGCCCCGACAACACCGTGGTCGTGTACGGCAACCCCGACGCCCCGCACACCCTGGCCGTGTACGAGGACTTCCGCTGCCCGGTCTGCGAGACCTTCGAGACCTCGGCCGGCCCGGCCGTCAAGGAACTCGCCGACCAGGGCCAGTACAAGATCGAGTACCACCTGGCCGCGTTCCTCGACAACAACCTCGGCGGCAAGGGCTCGCGCACCGCCCTGGCCGCGGCGGGCGCCGCGCTGAACGAGGGCGTCGACAAGTTCAAGCAGTTCCACGACGTGCTGTACGCCAACCAGCCCGCCGAGAGCTCGGACGCCTTCGGCGACGTCAACCACCTCCTCGACCTCGCCGGCCAGGTCCCCGGCCTGAAGACCGAGGCCTTCACCAAGGCCGTCACCGAAGGCACCTACAAGGGCTGGGCCACCAAGGTCGCCGCCGCGTTCAACAAGAGCGGCGTCTCCGGCACCCCGACCGTCAAGCTCGACGGCAAGACCCTCGACGTGATCGGCAAGGACGGCAAGGCGCTGGGCAGCGAGCAGTTCAGCGCGCTGGTCAAGCAGACCCTGGGCGGGTGACGCGATGACCACGGCCCGAACCACGCCGACCGGGGCCAGCCGCCGCTTCTCCTGGCTGATCCTGCTGAGCGGGCTGCTCGGCCTGGCCGCGTCCGCCCAGCTCACCCTGGACAAGATCCGGCTGATCGAGAACCCGGCCTTCCAGCCGAACTGCAACATCAACCCGATCATCAGCTGCGGCTCGGTCATGCGCACCGAACAGGCGGAGGTCTTCGGCTTCCCCAACCCGATCCTCGGCCTGGCCGCCTTCGGCGCCCTCGCCGCGATCGGCGCGGGCCTGCTCGCGGGCGCCTCCTACCACCGCTGGTTCTGGCTCTCCCTGCAGGCCGGAAGCCTCGTCGGTCTCGGCTTCGTCGCCTGGCTCATCCGCCAGGCGCTGTACGAGATCGGCGCCCTGTGCCCCTACTGCATGGTGGTGTGGGCCGTGGTCATCACCCTCTTCTGGTCCACCACCGTCCACAACGTCCGCACCGGAATCCTGCCCAGCCCGCCCGCCGTCCGCCGCCTGGCCGCCCTCGGCCACCAGTGGCTGGTCCCGGCGGCCGGCTTCCTGCTGATAGCCCTGCTCATCCTGACCAGGTTCTGGTACTACTGGTCCACCCTCCTCTGACGCTCCGAAAAGGGCCGGCCCACCTGGTCGGCCCTTTCGGCGTTTCAGGGCGTCCTTGGCGGGGAGGCCAGCGCCGCCGAGACCAGGGCCTGGACGCCCCGCTCGTCGAGGCCGCCGTCCAGCATGACGCCGCGGAAGAGCATCAGGCCGGCCCACATGTCGAGCAGGGTGAGGACGTCGGTGTCGGCGGGGAGGACGCCCCGGGTGATGGCGCGGCGCAGCACGGTGGCGGATCGGGCGCGGCGGGGCTCGACGAGTTCGGTGCGCAGGCGGTGGGCGAGTTCGGGGTCGGTGGCGGCGTCCGAGATCAGCGCGGGCAGGATGGCCCGGACCTGCGGGGCGCCGTAGAGGCCGGCCAGGGCCTGGGCCACGGCGAGGATTTCGCGCGGGCTGTCGCCGAGGTCGTCCACGGGGATGTCCGGCAGCCGGGTGCGGACGGCGTCCAGGGTGAGTGCGGCCTTGTGCGGCCAGGACCGGTAGACGGTGGCCTTGCCGACGCCGGCCTCCTGCGCGATGCCGCCGACCGTCGCCTTGGCGTAGCCGACCCGGGACAGGACCCGCAGCGTGGTTTCGAGGATCCGCTCCCGGGCCGCCAGGTCGCGTACGGGCGCGCCCTGTTCGCCGGTCAGCGGGTGCAGGTTCCGCTTCTCCCCCATGTGAGTTCTTGCCTCCGTCGTTTCTCGTCAGCGTCCGGCCAGCCAGCCGGTGATCAGTTCGGCGATCCCGCCGCCGGAGCGGGCCCAGCGGACGTGGTCGGCGGATTCGCCGTGCGCGGGCGTGTGGTGGCGGCGTTCCACCTCGGCGGCGGGGAGTTTGGCGACCAGGCGGTCCACGGCGGTGGCGGGGGCGAGGTGGTCGCCGGGGAGGGAGACGGCGAGGACGGGCAGCGCGAGCGCGGCGAGGGCCTGTTCGTAGTCGAGGTCGGCGCCGGCGGGCGCGAAGCGGCCGGTGCGGCCGAGGCGGGCCCAGTCGCGCATCAGCCGGGCGCTCTGGCGGCCGCCGAAGCCGAGCCGGTGGCCGGGCCAGTAGCCCCACAAGGTGGCGATCAGCGCGAGGAGTTGGGTGCTGGCCAGCACGCGCAGGCGGGCGGCACCGGTGAATCCCCGGAAGTCCACCGAGCCGGAGGCGACCAGCACCAGGCCGTCCACCGCCTCGGGTCGGCGTGCGGCGGCCAGCACTGCGGCCTGCCCGCCGATGCTGTGGCCGAGCAGGAACAGCGGCACGTCCGGGCCGAAGCGGGCCCGGGCCGCCGCCGTCACCGCCGGGAAGTCCCGGGCGGCCAGCGCGTGGTAGCCGTGTGTCGAGCGACGGTCGGCGGGCGGCCCGCTCCTGCCCTGCCCGCGCAGGTCCACCGCCACGGTGGCGACGCCGCGGGCGGCCAACTCGGCGCAGAACGGCGCGTAGTAGCCGGCCGGCACCCCGAGCGCGGGCCACAGCATCAGCACCGCCGAGGGCGGTCCGTCCGGCACCGTCACCGTCGCGGCCAGCTCCTCGGCGCCCGGCACTGGTATCCGTACGTCCTCCGTCACCGTCCACGCTCCCGTCCCCGCTCGCCCCACAGGTCGGAACGAGTCGTCTCGTTCCACGCTAGCGAGCATTCTCACAAGCCGTCAAGTACCGCTCCCACCAGCACTTTTGGCGAGACCCGACCCCCTTGCACCGCTCTCCGCCCACCGATTACAGTCCGGACCCCCACCCCTTCGGAGGTATGCATGACCCGCCAATGGACCCTTCAGGAGAGCGTGACGGTGCACGCCTCCGCCGAGTCGGTGTACGCCGCGGTGCTCGATCTGCGGAACCTGGCCCGCTGGAGCCCGGAGTGCTTCGCCATCCGGACGCTGGGCCGCGGGCCGGTCGCCGAAGGCACCCGCTTCCTGGGCTTCAACCGCAAGGGCCCGTTCGTCTGGTTCACGGACTGCCGGGTCAGCACCGCCCGGACGCCCCGGGAATTCGCCTTCCGGGTGGCCATCTTCGGCCTCCCGGTGGCCAGTTGGGGCTACCTGGTCGAACCGGACGGGCCTGGCACCGTCCGCGTCACCGAGTACTGGGAGGACCTGCGCACCGGCCGCGGCTCCCGCCTGACGGAGTTCCTCGGCCGGGCCTTCACCGGCACCCGCCCCGCCGACCGCGCGGAGATCAACCGCGCCGGCATGCGCGCCACCCTCGACCGGCTCCGCGCCGCCGTCGAGTCGACGCAACCGGCCCGCCCGTGACCGCCCCGATCGTGCTGGTCCACGGCATCCGCCTGTCCGCCACCATGTGGCGCCCGCACGTCCGCCGCCTCACGCCCGACTTCCACGTCCGCACCCCGGACCTCCCCGGCCACGGCACCCGCGCCGCCCGCCCGTTCACCCTCGACGGCGCGGTGGCCGCCGTGCACGAAGCCGTCCTGGAGGCCCGCGAGGCGACCGGACGCCGCCCCCTGCTGCTCGGCCTGTCACTGGGCGGCTATGTGTCCCTCGCCCACACCGCCCGCCACCCGGACGACGTCGCCGCACTCGTCCTGCACGGCTGCACGGCCCGCACCGACGGCCCGCTCCCCGCGCTGTACGCCGCCCTCGGCCGCGCCTTCGACCGCCTCGGCCCCGAGCGCGCCGCCGCCCTCAACGCCCGCGTCCTGCGCCGCGCCCTCCCCGCGGAGTCCGCCGACGCCGTGCTGGCCGGCGGCCTCACCATGCCCGCCTTCGGCCAGGCCGTCGCCGAGCTTCGCCGCACCGATTTCCTGCCCCTGGCACGGGAGTTGACCACCCCGACGCTCTACCTCAACGGCCGGGCCGACCTGCCGTTCCGGGCCGACGAACGCCGTTTCCACGCCGCCACCCGCCACTCCCGCCTGTTCCACACCCCCGGCGGACACCTCCTCGCCCTCCAGCACCCCGCCCGCTTCGCCACCCTGATCCGCCGCGCCCATCACACCCTCCTCCCGGGCGACACGCGAGAGACATTCGGCACCCGAACCTCTTGACCGGCCGCCGAATGGCCGCTTAGCTGACGCCCGCCGCCCAGTCATTTCCTGACTGAGCGTCAATTCGACGACACGGGGGTCACATTGATCATCTCTCGCCTGCCCGCGCTGCGCACGGCCGCCATCGCCGCCGCCGCGCTGGCCGTCACCTGCACGCTCACCGCCGCCGCCCCGGCGTCGGACGCCTCCTCGACGGCCCGCCTCACCCCGTTCACCCTCACCAGCCCGGACTTCCGCGACGGCGGCAAGCTGCCGCAGTGGACGGAGTTCGGCGGCCCGGGCTCCGAGGAAGCGTCCTGCCACGGCAAGAACCTCGCGCCCCAGCTGAACTGGCGCAACTCCCCCGCCGGAACGCAGGGTTACGCGCTGCTGGTGAACGACCCGGACGCGCCGCTGGCCGGCGGCTGGCACCACTGGGTGCTCTACGACATCCCGGGCGCCACCCACCGCATCGAGGGCCACGGCACCCTCCAGTTCACCCAGGGCGCCAACAGCTTCGACACCCACGGCCTGCCGGTGGTCGGCTGGGGCGGCCCCTGCCCGCCCGCCACGGGCCAGCCCCACCACTACGTCTTCACCCTGTACGCGCTCTCCACCCCGACCCTCCCGACGGCCGGAATGACCTACGAGCAGGTCACCGCCGCCATCGAGCCGTACGTCCTCGGGGCCACCAGCATCGTCGGCACCTTCCGCCTGCCCGCCTGACGCCGGCCCAACTCCGCTTTCGCGCACCGCCGTCCCGGTGTGGCACTCCGGCGGCTGCGGACACCGCCCCTACCATGGGCGGTGTCCGCAGCCGTCCCGCCGCCGTGGGGTGCCCCGATGACCAACGCACGGGAACTGTACGAGCGCACCGTCGCCGAACTCGCCCCGGCCGCCGCCCACAACCGACTCGTCGAACTGGTGGAGGCCGGCACCGCACCCGTCGAGGCGCTGCGCCGGATCGCCGGCGAGGAGTACCGGATCATCCGCAGCGACCGGCGCTCCTTCGCCCTGCTCGCCGCCCGCTTCGCGGACTCCGCCCCCACCTCGGCCGCGTTCTTCCTCGGGCTCGCGGAGGGCGAGGGCCAGGCACTTGACCTGCTCCCCGCGTTCGCCTCCGCCGTCGGCCTCCCGCCCGCCGAGCCGGCCGCCCACCGCCCCCGCCCGGCCGCGCAGACCTACCCGCACTACCTCGCCTGGCTGTCCCAGAACGGCGGCCTCGGCGAAACCGTCCTCGCCCTGCTCGCCAACTTCGGCTTCTGGGGCGGCTACTGCGCCCGCCTCGCCGCCGCCCTCCCCCGCCACTACGGCCTCTCCGCCGAAGCCACCGCCTTCTTCCGCTACTTCGCCACCCTCCCCCCAGGCTTCGAACCCACCGCCCTGTCCCTGCTCCAACTCGCTCTGGACGAAGGCGAATCCGCCGACGACGCCCGCCACGCCGCCCACCTGATGCAGGCGTACGAGGCGAACTTCTGGACGGCGGTGCTCTAGGGTCTGCCCGGCCGGTCTTGTCGGATCAGCGCGCGTCTCCCCCGGCCCGCCAGGGCTGGGGGCGGATGATCCGGCGTCGCGCGCCCGGCACGATCGGCCGGACAGGCCCTAACTCCCGGCCGGCCTCAGCCGGTACACCACCGTTCGCCGGTGCGGCCCGGGCGGCAGGCTCAGGTCCTCGAAGTCCGCCGACGGGTCGTACGTCATGCCCAGCCGCTGCGCCACCGCCCGCGACGGGGTGTTCCCGGCCGCGATCAGGGCCAGGATCTCCGGCAGCGCCAACTCCTCGAAGCCGTACCGGAGTACGGCCCGCGCCGCCTCGGTCGCATAGCCGTGGCCCCACGCGTCCCGGTGCAGTCGCCAACCCGCCTCCACGCCCTCGACCGGCGCCTCCTCGTCCACCGGATCGAGCCCGGCGAACCCCAGGAACCTTCCCCCGCCGCGGAGTTGGACGGCCCACCAGCCCCAGCCCCGCTCGGCGAGCTCCGCCCGGAAGCTCTCCAACGCACCGGCGGACTGCTCCCGGGTCAGCAGCGTCCCGAAGTGACGGCGCACCTCGGGGTCGGCGTTCAGCTCCGCCCAGCGGTCCAGATCACCGTCCCGCCACTGGCGCAACACCAGGCGGGGCGTGGTCAGTTCAACGAAATCACCCATGTCACGCCCCCGCCCCGGCCAGGACCTCGCCCGCCAGCGTCTGCGCCGCGTCCAGCACCGCACCGAGCTCCGCCGGGCCGGCCCCGCCGGGCACGAACAGCGCCTGCGCCCGACGCTCGAAATCGGGTGGCGCACAAGGAAGTCGACCGGCCGAGGCGATCGCCCCCTTCTCGTTCACCAGCCACCGCCCGGCCCGCGCGTGCAGCGCGTGCACCAGCAGACCGACCGCCCGGAACAGACAGCCCTGCACGTAACCGGCGTCACCCCGCCGCGCACCCTTGCGGGCACTGGCCAGCGTGAACGGCACCTCCCACCCGGCGTCCGCCTCCAGCCGCCGCGCCAACTCGGCCGGGAATTCCCGCACTTCACCCTGGAGCGCGGCCAGCGCGCCGTCCCGGTCGGCCAGCACCCGCCCCATCGCCAACTCGCCGACGTACGCGTACGACGGCACGCCGTACGGATGCCCGGCCTGCTGGCCGCCGACGTACCGCCCGGCCCGGGCCTCGGCGGCGTAGTGGCGGACCCGGGCCACCTCCCGGTAGATCCAGTCGACCCGCACCGGCCCCAGATCCAGCCACGCCCCGCCGTCCACCCACGGACCCCAGCCACCGGGTTCGGTCACCTCGACGGGCCGGCCGCAGAGTTCGGCGGCCAGCCCACGCAGCGCGCCGGTGTCCAGTTCCCCGGCCCGGTAGTACAGGCCGAGGTCGTAGTCGGAGCCCGCGACCTGCGCCCCACGCGCCCGGCTCCCGCCGAGACACACACCGACCACGCCCTCGACCGCCATCAGCCGCGAGGCGATCCGCCGGAGCTCGGCCTCACTCAACTCGCCATGTCCACTGTTCCCGTTCATCGCCCGCCACGATGCCGCACCGCCCCCTCCCCCGCCAGACGTTTTCGCCCGAACGGCCGCCAGGGAAGGTCGCGGTACGGCGAGAGCCCTCAACCTGCCGCGCAGGCCACCCCGTTGAGACAGAAGCAACGGCGACAAAGCGGCCGCCGCCCGGTTCCCCGGTCCGACGGCCGTTCCAACCCGCCCGGATCAAGCGAAAGTTACCGCTCGGCAGCACTCAAGTCGGCTTCCGCGCCGACGAGTTCCTTACCCATGCAGATGCTGAGCTCGTGGTCCTTGTAGTAGCCGAACTTGCGGATGTCGTCGTAGCCCTCGGAGGCGTACAGGCCGACCGCCTCGGGCTGCAGGGTGCCGGTCTCCAGCACCAGCCGGGTGCGCCCCGCGGCGATCGCGGCCTGTTCGAGGTGGCGCAGCAGGGTGCGCGAGTAGCCCTTGCCGCGGGCGGCGGGGACGACGTACATCCGCTTGAGTTCGGCGTCGCCGTCGCGCAGGCCGTCCGCGTCGCGTTCCTTGACGCGCCATCCGCCGCAGGCCACCGGCTCGCCGTCCACGTAGCCGATCACGAACAGCCCGGCGGGCGGGTCGAAGTGGTCGGTGTGCATGGCGGTCTGGTCACCGTCGCCGTAGCGCAGGACGTACTCCTGCTGGACTTCGGCGGCGAGCTTCTGGGCATCGGGGTGTCCGAAGCCGGTGGTGAGGATCTCCATGTCGGTCAAGGGTACGGGCCGCTCCCGGGCAGTCGTGCGGCGGGCGACCGGGTCCGTTCGCACCGGGCATCCGGGCGCCGTTCGGGGTGTGCTCCCCAACCGCCGTTCAGGCGATTTCCGGCCGGGCGGCCCGGGATCAACCCGTTTGCCGCACACCATCATCTATTACTTTTTGTCACCATAAAGGCACTTTCTGTCACACCTTTCTGTCACACTGTCCCCGCCCCCGTGAGGAGCATCCCGTGATTCTCTCCATCTCAGGCATCGTTCTGTTCGGCGTCATCGCCTTCCTGTTCTTCCGCCGGGACGGGCTGAAGATCTCGCACGCCCTGGTGTGCGCACTGTTCGGCTTCTACGTCGCGGGTTCCTCGATCGCCCCGAGCATCCAGGCGGGCGGCGCGAGCCTGGCCGGCCTGATCGGCGGCCTGAACTTCTGAGCGGCCCCACCTCCTTTGCGGCCCGGGCGCGGAGGTCCCACCGCCCCGGGCCTTTCGCCGACCCGGGCCGTCCCCGCCGGCGACCGACCGACCGTCGAAACCCCACCCCGCCTCCGGAGCCCGCATGTCCTTCACCCGCCATTTCCACCGGGGCCGCAACCTCGCCCGCACGGCCGGCGACCACGCCGCCGACGTGTTCGCGCCGCTGACGCTGATCGGCCGCGGCCTGCTCCGTCACGTCGACTGGGCCAAGGCCCGCTGGGCGGCCACCCCGAAGGAGCGGCGCGGCCCGACCCTGCTGGTCGCCGCGGCCGTCACGATCGGCGTCTTCCTGCTGCCGCACGGCCCGCTGATGGCCCTGATCGCCCTGGTCGCCTCGGCCGCCTGGGTCGGCCGCCGCACCAGGTCCGCCCCCGAGCCGGAACCGGACCTCGCCGACGTCAAACTGACCGCGCTGTACGCGGCCCTCACCCCGTACCTCGGCGGGCTCGACGAGCCGTTCGCGCTGTACCGCCTGGACGGCGAGTGGCGGGCGGCGTTCTCCGGCTGGGAGTTCGACGCGGACGGGCGGCTCACCGCGCTGGAGATCTCCTACCCGGCGTACTTCACCGACACCGAGCCCGCCGCCCGGGCCCGGATCGAGCAGGTGGTGCAGGGCAAGGCGGGCCGCTCCCGGGAGTACCGCTTCGACTGGGACGAGGAGATCAACCGGCTGCGGGTGAGCGCGCTCGCGCCGCTGCCGGCCGACATCGTGGCGCAGCGTTTCGTCACCGCGCCGGGCGAGATCGTGCTCGGCTTCACCGACGGCGCGGGCAGTCACCGCACCATCCCGGTCGAGCAGGGCGGGGCGAGCGAGCAGCAGCCGCCGGTGGTGTGGCGGGTCGGCCCGCGCGCCGCCGAGCCGCACCTGCTGGCGCTGGGCACCGCCGGGTACGGCACCTCGACGCTGCTGCGCTCGATCGCGCTGCAGGCGCTGCCGTACGGCGACCTGGTGGTGGTGGACGGCGCGAGCACCGGTGAGCACGCCTGCCTGGTGAACCGTCCGGGCGTGTACACGGTGGAGACCAGCCTGCACGGGGCGCTGGCCGCGCTGGACTGGGTGGCGAAGGAGACCGAGCGCCGGCTGATCGCGCTGAACGCGGCCCGTCACCACGGGGTGGCGGCGCCGGAGGACGTCACCCGGCCGCTGTGGATCCTGCTGGACCACCTCACCGAGCTGTCCGAACTCGCTCACGCCGAGGGCCGCACCGACCCGCAGGAGCTGCTGGAGGTGCCGCTGCGGCACGGCCGGGCGGCGCGCGTCACGGTGGTGTTCGTGGACGACCTGGACGCCCGCCACCGGATCGCCGCCACCGTGTACGCCTGCACCCGGGCCCGGGTGGTGCTCGGCCCGGTCACCTCCGAGTCCGGCTCGGCCGGGCTGGGCGTCCCGCTGGACATCGCGCCCGCCGCGCACACCCCGCCCGGCCGCGGCTACGCCCGGATCGGCACCGCCGCCCCGGTCCGGGTCCAGGTCCCGGTGACGGTGGACCCGCTGGACGACGAGGCCCCGCAGGCGCTGCGCGAGGCGGTGATCGCGCTGCTGCCGCACCGCGACACCCGCACCGAGGCGCCCGCCCCGGCCGAGGCCGCGGGGGCGGAGTGCTCCGAGGTGCAGCTGACCAAGGACACCGCCCCGGCCGAGCCGGATCCGGCCCGTTAGGCGGCCGCGCGACCGCCGACCAGAAGTGCACAAAATGTGACACGCCGGGTGATATCACCGCTCAGATGTGACAAATCGGGCGACCATGGGTACAAACAGGGGCGGCACGACAGGCGACGTATGTCCCCGGACGGGAATCTTCGTCGGAGGTCGAGCGTTGGACCCATCGACGAAGACAGCGACCACTAGTCCTGTGGGCAAGAAGCCCGGGAGGCACGATTCATGAGCGAGCGAGCTCTCCGCGGCACGCGACTCGGGGCGACCAGCTACGAGACCGACCGCGGCATTGATCTGGCACCGCGCCAGACCGTTGAGTACGCATGTCAGAACGGACACCGTTTCGAGGTGCCGTTCTCGGTCGAGGCGGAGATCCCCGTGGTGTGGGAATGCCGCTTCTGTGGCCAGGAGGCCGCACTCCTCGACGGTGAGGAGCCCGAGGAGAAGAAGACCAAGCCCACCCGCACCCACTGGGACATGCTGATGGAGCGCCGGACCCGCGAGGAGCTGGAGGAGGTTCTGGCCGAGCGCCTGGCCGTGCTCCGCTCCGGTGGGATGAACCTCGCGGTCCACCCGCGGGATTCCCGCAAGTCCGCCTGACGGGCAAAGACCCCGCACCACTGCCGAAGGGCCCCGGAAGTTCCGGGGCCCTTCGGCGTTCCCCGACCCGGGGCCGTACAGGGCGGGGCCGAAGGGCCGAACGAAAAACTCCCCGCTCCGGGGAGCGGGGAGAGCGATCGGACGCAGCTGCGGATCCAGGTACGGCTCAGGGGGCGATCGGCGGCCGGTACTGCGTGTCCGGACCGTTCGGGCCGGCCGGCGGGTCGACGACCTCGCCCTGGACGATCTTGCCGTCGGGGCGGTGGATGCGCAGCTGCTCCTGCAGGCGCATCGCGTCGGCGAACCGGTCCGCACCGACCGGGGCGGTGGAGCGCAGTACCGAGCCGGTGAGCCGGCGGGCGGCGGCGCGCCACATGGCGCGGGTCGGCGGGAGCAGCAGGGTGCCGGCCACCAAGTCCGACAGGAAGCCCGGCAGTATCAGCAGCACGCCGGCCAGCACCGTCATCGAGGTGCCGGTCTGCGGCTGCGCGGACTGCGGGTTCTTGGACAGTTCGACCGCGGCGCGGAACGCCCGCACCCCGGCACGCTTGATCACCGTGCCGCCCAGGAACACCCCGGCCAGCAGCAGCACCAGCGTCAGGAACCAGCCCACCCAGCCGGCCACCAGGGTGACCAGCCAGATCTCCAGCACCAGCCAGGCGGCGATCATCAGCGGCACGAATCGGGCGAGGCGCCCGCGCCGGGTCGGACGGGCCGAGGTCGCTTGCTGGGACACGGTACGGATCCACTCCATCGCGGTGCTCTCAGCGGCGGCCGGCGACTCCGGCCGCGTTCACGGCACCACCCTGCACAACGGCCCGACGGCGCCGGGTGTTCCGCCGCCCGGTCCTGACCGGCTCCGGCCCGGCGCGGAACCCCCGTAAGGCCCCCCGGAACCACTCAGGACCGCTCGGGAACCCGTCAGGGCCGCTAGGGAACCCGTCAGACCGCCCGGAACCCGTCAGGCCCGCTTGGCCGCCCGCCGCCGCTGCCACCCGGCCGCGGCCGCGTAGCCGCAGGCCAGCAGGCCGCCGAGGGCGAGCACCCACTCCGGCCCGGCGCCGACCTTGTCGGCGATCGTCTGGCCGTCGCGCAGCGGCACCACGGCGCTCAGCACTTCCTGGTCGAGTTCCTTGGTGCGCTGCTCGACCTCGCCGTCCGGGGTGATCACCGCGCTGACGCCGCTGGTGGCCGCGATCAGCACCGACCGGCCGTGCTCCACCGCCCGCAGCCGGGACATCGCCAGCTGCTGCTCGGTCTGCCCGGTCTTGTTGTAGGTGGCGTTGTTGGTCTGCACGACCAGCACCCGGCCGCCCTGGTTGACGGTGTCGCGGACGATCTCGTCGTACGCCACCTCGAAGCAGATCACGTCGCCGATCCGGGCCGGGCCCACGTGCATGACGCCGCTGCCGGTGCCGGGGTAGAAGTCGCGGGCGACCCGCTGGAGCCGGGTGATCACCTTGGAGAGTTGGGCGCGGAACGGCACGTACTCGCCGAACGGCACCGGGTGCTGCTTGGTGTAGGACTCCCCCGGGCCGGAGTTCGGGTCCCAGACGATGCCCTCGTTGCGCACGTGCTGCTCGTCGGGGCCGTCCACCAGGGCGCCGACCAGGGTGGGCACGCCGATGGTCTTCACAGCCTGGTCGATCCGGGCGTAGGCCGCGGGGTCGGTGAACGGGTCCAGGTCGGAGGCGTTCTCCGGCCAGATCACCAGGTCGGGCTTGGGCACCCGGCCGGCGGCGACGTCCTCGGCGAGTTGCTCGGTGGTCTTGGCGTGGTTGTTCAGCACCAGCATCGGCCGGCCCAGGAAGTCCATGCCGGGACGGTCCACGTTGCCCTGGACGATCGCGACCTTCACGGTGTCGGCGGCCGTGGTCGGCACCGGCACCGCGTAGCCGACCAGCACCAGGCCGACGGCCGCCAGGCTGCCCACGGCGGTGCGCCAGGGCAGTACGGGGGTGCCGGCCCGGCGGGCGCGCAGCACGCACAGCGCCGCCCAGGCCAGCAGCACGCCGCAGGACGCGACGGCGAAGGTCACCAGCGGGGCGCCGCCGAGCGCGGCGAGCGGCGTGAACGGGCTGTCGGTGTTGGCGAACGCGAGGCGGCCCCACGGGAAGCCGCCGAACGGCAGCCGGTCGCGCGCCCATTCCTGGGTCACCCAGAGCATCGCGCCCCACAGCGGCCAGCCGCGCAGCTTCGAGGTCAGCGCCAGGCCCGCGCCCATCAGCGCGAAGAACACCGCCTCGATCGCCGACAGGCCGATCACGCCGTCCCAGCCCACCACCCGCAGCCAGGACAGCAGCACCACGAAGAACGGCAGCCCGAACACGTAGCCCAGCCAGGCCCCGTGCCGGGCCCGCCGGCCCCGGGTGAGCAGCGTCAGCGCCGTCACCCCGAGGATCGACAGCGGCCACACGTCGTACGGCGGGAACGCGAACGCCATCGCCGTCCCGCACACCGCGGCCAGGCCGGTCCGGGCCCACCATCCGCCGCGGCCGCGGCGCTCCGGCGCCCCGTCCGGCTTCTCCTCGGCCACGGGGCGCTCCTGCGAAACGGGCAGTGCCACCTGCGCACCATCTCTCTACTTCGTACGACGTCCCCCGAAAGGTACATCACGCGCAGAGAGGGCCCACTAGCCCTGGTGGGTGTGCACCGTCCGCCCGCGGACGACGGTGCGCAGGCAGGTGGGGAGGGGCTCTCCGGGGGTGAGGTCGGGGAGGCCGGGGGTGCCGGAGCGCGGGTCGGTGGACCAGCCGGCGATGCGGTTGTCGGGGGCCTGGACGACCAGGTCGGTGGTGGCCCAGACCGCGTAGGAGGCGACCGCGCCGGGGACCAGCACGCCGTCGGTGTCGTGGCCGAGGGCGCGGTGGCCGCCGCGGGTGTGGGCGGTGAACGCGGCGCGCACCGAGATCCGGTGCTCGGGGGTGCGGTGGAACGCGGCGGCCCGGACGGTGCCCCACGGGTCGAGCGGGGTGACGGGCGCGTCGGAGCCGAAGGCCAGCGGGATGCCGGCCCGCAGCATCGCGGCGAACGGGTTGAGCCGCGCGGCGCGTTCGGCGCCGAGGCGTTCGACGTACATGCCGTCCGGGCCGCCCCAGGTGGCGTCGAAGGCGGGCTGGACGGAGGCGGTGAGGCCGAGTTCGGCGAACGCGGCGAGGGTCTCCGGGGTGAGGGCCTCGGCGTGTTCGACGCGGTGCCGCACGGCCTTGACGCGTTCGGCGCCGAGCTTCTCCCCGGCGGCGCGCACGCCCTCGACGACGGCGGTGATCGCGGCGTCGCCGATGGCGTGGAACCCGGCCTGCAGCCCGGCCTCGGTGCAGGCGGCGACGTGCTCGGCGATCTGCTCGGCCGTCAGGTAGGCGACACCGGTGTGGTCGGTGTCGGCGTAGCTGTCGTGCAGGCAGGCGGTGTGCGAGCCGAGCGCGCCGTCGACGAACAGGTCGCCGCCGGCGCCGACCGCGCCGAGCCGCTTGGCGGTGGCGACACCCTGCGCGCCGAGTTCGCCCCAGTAGCCGAAGACCTCGGGGCCGGGGGTCTCGGCGGCCAGCGCGAGCAGCGCGGCGAGGTCCTCGGCGGAGGAGATGTCGGGGCCGGCGCACTCGTGCAGCGCGCCGATGCCGAGTTCGGCGGCGCGGCGCAGCGTGGCGAGCTGGGCGTCGCGGCGCTGGGCGGCGGTGAGGTGGGCGAGGGCGGCGCGGCGGACGGCGTGGTGGGCGTCCTGGGTGAGCGGGCCGTCGGCGGAGTATCCGGTGCGGTCGGCCAGCGTCGGGACGAGGGCGCGCAGGGCGCTGGTGGCGAGGCCGGAGTGGACGTCGGTGCGGGAGAGGTAGAGCGCGGCCGAGCCGGCGGCGGCGTCGAGTTCGGCGAGCGTGGGGGCGCGGTGCTCGGGCCAGCGGGTCTGGTCCCAGCCGTGGCCGAGCAGGATGCCGCCGGTGAAGCCCTCGGTGAAGGCGCTGATCGCGGCCAGTGCCTCGGTGAGCGAGGCGCTGGTGGTGAGGTCGAGGCCGGTGAGGGCGAGGCCGGTGGAGGTGGCGTGCACGTGGGCGTCGACGAACGCGGGGGTGACCAGGGCGCCGTCGAGGTCGATGATCTCGTCGGCGACGTCGGCGTACGCCTCGGCGGCTCCGTCGCTGCCGACCCAGGCGATGTGTTCGCCCTCGACCAGCATGGCGGTGGCGAAGGGGTCGGCGGGGCTGTAGACGTTGCCGCCGCGCAGCAGGACGGTCCGGTCGGTGCGTTCGGTCATGGCGACCAGTCTCGCACCACGCACCTTCACAGTTTCGGGGGGCGGGCCTCGTACGGGGTGGAGAGGACGACGGTGGTGCGGGTGGAGACGCCGGCGGCGGCGCGGATCCGGGCGAGCAGGTCCTCCAGGTCGCCGGGGGTGGGGACGCGGACCTTGAGGATGTAGTTCTCGTCACCGGCGACGCTGTGGCAGGCCTCGATCTCGGGGAGGCCGACCAGGCGGTCGGGGGTGTCGTCGGGGGCGCTGGGGTCGAACGGTTTGACGGAGATGAACGCGGTGAGCGCCAGGTCGACCGCCTCGGGGTCGACGATGGCGGTGTAGCCGCGGATGACGCCGCGCTGTTCGAGGCGGCGCACCCGCTGGTGCACGGCCGAGGTGGACAGGCCGGTGGCCTTGCCCAGGTCGGTGTAGCTCATCCGTCCGTCCTGCAGCAGCAGATGGACGATGCGCTGGTCGAGTTCCTCCACAAGGCGTCAACCTACTCGATCCTTACGGGGCTGTGCAGGGAGCTCGCTGGGGGGCGCATTCGGGGGGCACATGCCAAGGGAATGTGGCAAGGAACACACGGGGTGCATCACCGTGCGCCGGAGCGCAGGGTTATGACATGCCGTCAGGGGGAAGTGCTGCTGGTGGCCCGGACAACGAGTGACTCCGGCCCGATCCGAGGGGGATCAGATGCCTTCCACCGAACTGCGTTCCGACGTCGAGGACGAACCCGGCGCGCCCGAGCTGTCCTTCGGGGCGGACCCGGGCGCGGCCGACAGCTGGGAGATCGTCCGGGTGCACTGCCCGGCCTGTGACCGCCCGATCGCGCTGATCGGGGACGAGGAGCGCCTGCCGCAGCACGCGGTGCTGCCCTCCGCGTGGAACCCCTTCCAGTCGGCGATCTGCCGGGGCACCGGCACGCCGACGGCCGACCTGCCGGAGTCCGAGGAGCAGCCCGCGCAGTCCGGCTTCGAGAACCTGGTGACGCTGCCGACGGCGCTGGACTGGCGCACCCAGCCGTTCTCGCACGCGGGCGTCCACCGCGCGGTGCGGGCCATGCTGCCCGTGCAGCGCGACCGCCGGGCGGCCTGAGCGCCGGATCCGTCGAGGGCGCCGCGGGCCGGTGCCCTCCGGGGGCCCGTGCCCGGCCACGTAGGCTGGCCGGATGAGCGATGCCTTCCCCGACCTGTCCGCGCTGGCCGCGGGCCTGCTCGCGCTGCCGCCGTCGCTGGGCCCGGTGCGGCTGGTCGCGGTGGACGGGCACGCCGGTTCCGGCAAGACCACCTTCGCGGGGCGGCTGGCGGTGGCGCTGGGCGGTGCGCCGGTGGTGCACCTGGACGATCTGGCGACCCATCAGGAGCCGTTCGGCTGGGTGGGCCGTCTGCGTGCCCAGGTGCTGGAGCCGCTCGGGCGGGGCGCGGCGGCCCGGCACGGGGTGTACGACTGGACGGCGCGGGAGTTCGGCCCGGTGCGGGAGGTGCCGCCGGCTCCGGTGGTGCTGCTGGAGGGGGTGGGCGCGGGTCGGCGGGCGGTGCGTCCGGCGCTGGCGGCGCTGCTGTGGATGGAGCTGGACGCGGCGGCGGCGCGGGCGCGCGGGGAGTTGCGCGACGGTCCGGAACTGGCCGAGTTCTGGGCGGGTTGGGCGGTGGCGGAGCGGGCGCATTTCGCTGCGGATCCGAGCCGTCCGTTCGCTTCGCTGCGGGTGGACGGGATCACCGGGCGGATCGTCGGGGACACCCTGAGTGAACCGCTTGAACCGGTCTTGACCTGCGGCGTCGCCAGGATCTAAGTTCTGCGTGTCGCGGAAATCAGTTGAATCCGCAACCACAGACCGGCGTCTCCGACTTGTTCCCCCGTGAGTCGGAGACGCCGTTTCCCTTGCGCCCCGGGCGCCGCCGCGCGCCCCAACACCCGGTCGTCTCGCGCCATTTGGCCTGCGCGGCACCCTTACGGATCAGCTCCGCGCCGGTACCATGCCCACGCAGGCGCGTGTGAACGCGGCCCGAGGTCCGGCGGGGGGCGTCAGTGACGGTGGAGAGTTCCGGCGGCAAGGGGCCCGCCGCGGCGGGGCCGGATCCGGAGGCCGACCGCTCCTGGTCGCGTGCCATGGACGCCTACACGGCCGGTTCCTACGCCCGCGCCGAGGAGGAGTTCCGGGCGGCGGTGCGGATCGATCCCGGCATGGCGGACGCCTGGCTGGGCCTGCACGCGCTGCGCAGCGACACCGCGGGCGCGCTGCTGGCGATGCACCGGCACCGGGAGCGGTTCGGCGAGCAGCGCGAGCGCCATCGCCGTCCGCTCAGTTCCTGGTACTGGCTGGGCTGGTGGGTGCAGCCGGTGCTGGAGAGCGCGCAGGACCTCGCGCTGGCGTACGCCTCGCACTGGCTGGACGGGCGTCATCTCACCGAGCTGGACCAGGCGCTGGCGGACTGCCCGACGCCGGATCAGGAGCCGGCGGTGCGTTTCCTGCACGCCTGCCGCTGCTACCTGTTGAAGGACTGGGAGCAGCTGATCCGGGACACCGACCGGCTTCTCGACGATCCGGTGCTGGGCATCGAGGCCGGCCTGTTCGCGGGCATGGCCCGGGTCCGGCTCGACATGTGCGCGCAGGCGCAGCGCCCGCTGGCGGCCTCGCTGGCCCGCTGCCGCTCCGAACAGCCGCAGCGCAAGGAATTGCGCTACTGGTTGGGCCGGGCTTACGAGGGGGCGGGGCGCAGCGCGGCGGCGCTGCCGCTGTACCGGGCGGTGCACCGGGCCGATCCGGCGTTCATGGACACCGAGCAGCGCCTGGCGGCGATCTCCGCCGAGGACGGGCTGCTCGACGGCGCCGCGCCGGCGGGCGAGTCGTACGGCGAGTACCGGGGCACGGCGATGGAGACCGCGGTCGAGGCACTGGAGGACGCCGGGCCGGAGCGGGCCCAGCCGTCGGCCGGGGAGCCGCGCGGCGGGCAGGTGGCCGAACGGGCGTCCGGCGCTTCGCCGTTACCCCTGCGGCTGGGCAACTGGCCTGCGGCGGCGGCGATTCCGCCGGCCGGGCCGAACCCGGCGCCGGCCGCCCGGCTGGAGCTGGACCAGGCGCTGGCGGAGCTGGAGGCGATGGTCGGCCTCGACCCGGTGAAGCGTCAAGTGCGGGCGTTGTCGGCGCAGTTGCGGATGGCGCGGCTGCGCGCGGACCGGGGCCTTCCGGTGCAGCCGCCGAAGCGGCACTTCGTGTTCTCCGGGCCCTCGGGCACCGGCAAGACCACGGTGGCGCGGATCCTCGGCCGGGTCTTCCACGCCCTCGGGCTGCTCTCCGGGGACCACCTGGTGGAGGCCCAACGAGCCGATCTGGTGGGCGAGTTCCTCGGGCAGACGGCGGTGAAGGCGAACGAGTTGATCGACTCGGCGCTGGACGGCGTGCTGTTCATCGACGAGGCGTACTCGCTGGCCAATTCCGGCTACAGCAAGGGCGACGCGTTCGGCGACGAGGCCCTGCAGGTGCTGCTGAAGCGGGCCGAGGACAACCGGGACCGGCTGGTGGTGATCCTGGCCGGCTACCCCGAGGGGATGAACCGGCTGCTGGCGACCAACCCGGGCCTGAACTCGCGGTTCACCACCCGGGTCGACTTCCCGTCCTACCGCCCGGCCGAACTCGCCGAGATCGGCGCCCAGTTGGCGCGCACCGACGGCGACGAGTGGGACGTGGACGCGGCCGAGGAGCTGGCCTCGATCTGCGGCCACGTGGTCACCGAGGGCTGGATCGACCAGCTCGGCAACGGCCGCTTCATCCGCACCCTGTACGAAAAGTCCTGCGCCTACCGGGACTTGCGGCTCTCCGCCCTGCGCGGCGTCCCGTCCCGCGAGGACCTGGCGACGCTGCGGCTGCCCGATCTCCTCCAGGCCTACGGCGAGTTGATCGACGGCCGCCAGTGACGGAGCGAGGTCGCGCCCGTCAGCCGTGCACGACGGTGCGGCCGGCGATGACCCAGACGTTGGCCGGGGTCGGGGTGCACTTGGTGGCGCGCGGCGGGTTCTCGGGGTGCAGCAGGTCGGCGCCGGCCCAGCCCACGCGGAGGTGGCCCTCGGCGTCGGCCGGGTAGAAGCTGAGTCCGGTCTCGGGGTGCCAGCCGGCCGGTCCGGTGGTCGGCGCACTGCCGTCGGCGGGGGTGGCCGAGGCGCTCGTCACGGGGCCGGTGACGGTCACGGCGCCGCCGCCGTCGACGACCAGACAGTCCACGTCGAACTCGACCCGGACGGTGCCCTCGCCGTCGAAGACGTGCTCGGCGACGACGTGTCCGCGGGTGCGGCCGTTGTCGGTGCGGGCCTCCACCCACGCGGTGAACCGCTGGCCCGGGTTGGGGCCGGGGCCGTTCTGGTTGAGCAGCGTCCAGCTGTGCACGCCCAGGTGCCGATCGGAGTCCTGGGCGGCCGCGGCGGGGCCGGCGGTCACGGCGATCAGCGTCGCCGTCGCGGCGGCGGCCAGGGCGGCGGAAGCGGCCTTACGCATCGTCAATCCTCCATGCTGACAAGGGAGTCGGGCACCTCGCCCGACACTCGCGATCCTTCCGCCCCGGCCGCCGCGCGCCCTCCGCCCAAGGCAGGAACCTCCGTCGGCACGGCGGACGAGGGCCGCCCCCTCCCGGGGGACGGCGCGGTGGGCGCGGCGTCCGCCGGGAGGAGGATGCACCCGCTGGACGGCACGCGCCGGGCGTGGGCTCAGGACGCCGGGGCGGTCGCCCGCACTCCGGTCAGGTAGGCGGTCAGGATGCGGCGCAGGCGGGGTTCGACCTCGACGATCGCGTGGCCGAGGCGGGGGTCGGAGGCGTAGAGCGCCCGGATCCGGGGGCCGGGGGTGGCGATCTGCCAGAGGGCGCCGGCCATGCCGGTGGCGGTGGCGGCGAGGTCCAGCACCTGCTGCTCGGTCAGGCCGAGCAGGCGGTTCAACTCCGCGCCGATCAGGGCGACTTCGTCCAGGGTGACGAGCTTGAAGGCGCGCACCGCCTCCACCGAGACGTTGCGCTCCAGGTTGAGCGGGGCCTGCGCCAGCAGGTCGCAGAACATCGGGCGGGCCGACAGCGTCGCGGCGAGCAGCTCAGCGACCTCGGCGGGGGCGGCGTGCGTCCGGGCCGCGAGGTCGGCGCGCAGGGCGGCGGACCACTCGCGCCAGCCCTGGGCGGTGAGTTCGAGGAAGATCTGCTCCCTGGTCTCGAAGTACCGCAGCAGCGCCGACTTGTGCATGCCGACCTCGGCGGCGATGTCGGTGAGCGTGACGTCGCGGATGCCGCGCCCCTCGCCGAGTGTCCGGGCCGCGTCCAGGATCGCCCCTTCGCGCGCCTGCTTGGCCTCGGCGCTGCGCGCCCGTCGGAATGCCGGCTCAGTCATGGACCCATCATAGGAGCCGTTAACGAAACGCCGTTGCGCTAATAAGAGAACGGTGTTTTACTAATGCCATGAGCGAAGAAGCGCGCACCACCCAGCAGCAGGTCTGGTTCATCACCGGCTCGTCCCGCGGCTTCGGCCGCGCCCTGGTCGACGCCGCGCTGGCCGCGGGCGACCTGGTCGTCGCCACCGCCCGCCGCCCCGAACCCCTCGCCGCGGAACTCGCCGGATACGGCGACCGCGTCCTCACCGTCGCCCTCGACGTCACCGACCCGGCCGCCGCGCAGGCGGCGATCGACGCCGCGCTCGACCGCTTCGGCCGCATCGACGTGCTGGTCAACAACGCCGGCTACGCCAACGTCTCCCCCGTCGAGACCTCGGACGACGCCGACTTCCGGGCCCAGTTCGAGACCAACTTCTGGGGCGTCTACCACGTCACCAAGGCCGCCCTGCCCGTGCTGCGGCGTCAGGGCGCGGGCACCGTGGTGCAGTTCTCCTCGGTCGGCGGCCGGGTCGGCGGGTCGCCGGGCATCGCCTCGTACCAGGCCGCCAAGTTCGCGGTGGACGGCTTCACCCGGGTACTGGCCGCCGAGACCGCGCCGTTCGGCATCCGGTACCTGGTGGTCGAGCCGAGCGGCTTCGCCACCGACTGGGCGGGCGCCTCGATGACGGCGTACCCCGTCCCGGAGGAGTACGAGCAGACGGTCGGCGCGATGAACCGCCGGATGCGCCAGGGCGGGCCCGGCGCCGCCGGCGACCCGGTGCGCGCCGCGGAGATCATCGTCCGCACCGTGCGGCTCGCCGAGCTTCCGAGCCACCTGCTGCTGGGCGTGAACGCGGCGACCATGGCACTGGATCACTCCCGCCGGCAGCTCGCCGAGGCCGGCGCCTGGGAACAGGTCAGCCGCTCCGCGGACTACGCCGAGCCGTACCCGGTCGAGCTACCGGCGCGGTGACGGCGAACGGCCCGCCGCAGCAGCTGCGACGGGGCCGGGAGGGAGCAGGACGTCAGCGGCGGTGGTCCGGGTCGTGGACCTCGCCGACCAGTTCCTCCAGGACGTCCTCCAGGGCGACCAGGCCGAGCTGGCGGCCGTCCGCGTCCACCACGGCGGCCAGGTGGGCGGCGGCGCGGCGCATCGCGGCGAGCGCGTCGTCCAGTGGCAGGCCGGAGCGGACCACGGTGATCGGGCGCCACAGCCGGTCGGGGACGGGCGCGGTGAGGTCGTCCACCTCCAGCGAGTCCTTGACGTGCAGGTAGCCGAGCACGGCGCCCTGTTCGTCGGTGACCGGGAAGCGCGAGAAGCCGGTGCGGACGGCCAGCTGCTGGATCTGTTCGCCGGTGACGCCCGCGCCGACGGTGACCAGCTGGTCGGCGGGCAGCAGCACCTCGGTGACGGGGCGGCTGCCCATCTCCAGGGCGTCCTCCAGGCGTTCGCGGCGGGTGTCGTCGAGCAGACCGGCCTCGCCGGAGTCGGCCAGCAGGTGCAGCAGCTGTTCGCTGGTGAACACCGAGTTGACCTCGTCCTTGGGTTCAACCCGGAACAGCCGCAGCACGCTGTTGGCGAAGGCGTTCAGGAAGGCGATCGCCGGGGCCAGCCAGCGGGCCAGCCGGTCCAGCGGCGGGCCGAGCCACAGCACGGCCTTCTCCGGCCCGGCCAGTGCCAGGTTCTTCGGCACCATCTCGCCGATCACCATGTGCAGGAACACCACCAGGCTGAGCGCGATGGCGTAACTGAGCAGGTGGATCGCCGTGTCGGGCACGCCGAGCGCGTGGAACGCGGGTTCCAGCAGGTGCGCGATGGTCGGCTCGGCGAGCGCGCCGAGCAGCAGCGAGCAGACGGTGATGCCGAGTTGGGCGGCGGCCAGCATCGCGGAGACGTTGGACAGCGCGTGCAGCACGGTGCGGGCGCGCTTGTCGCCGGCCTCGGCGAGCGGTTCGATCTGGCTGCGGCGCACCGAGATGACGGCGAACTCGGCGCCGACGAAGAACGCGTTGCCGAGCAGCAGGAGCAGCGAGAAGGCGAGTTGCAGGGCGCTCATCGGTGGCCGTCCTGGTCGTCCTGGTCATCGGCGGGGCGGGTGCGGCGCACCTCGACCCGGCTGGTGCGGTGCCGGTCCACGGCGGTCACGGTCAGCTTCCAGTCCGGCAGTTCGGCGCTCTCGCCGACCGCGGGGAGCTTGCCGAGCAGGTCGGCGAGCAGTCCGCCGAGGGTCTCGTAGGGGCCGTCGGGGGCGTGCAGGCCGATCTTGGCGAGCTGGTCGAGCCGGGCCCGGCCGTCGGCGTCCCAGACCGGCAGTCCGTCGCGCGGGGCGAGCGGGCGCAGCTCGGGGGCGTCGTCGGGGTCGTGCTCGTCCTGGACCTCGCCGACCACCTCTTCGACGATGTCCTCGATGGTGGCGACGCCGGCGGTGCCGCCGTACTCGTCGATCACCACGGCCATCGGTTCGCTGCCGCGCAGCAGGTCGAGCAGCCGCTCGACGGGCAGCGTCTCGGGGACCAGCAGCGGCAGGGTGGCCAGGTGTCGGACCTTGGTGTGGTCGCGGCGGTCGGCGGGGACGGCGAGCGCGTCCTTGAGCGTGACGGTGCCGGTGACGTTGTCCAGGCTGTCGCTGTACACCGGGAAGCGGCTCAGCCCGGTGGCCCGGGTGAGGTTGAGCACGTCGCCGGCGGTGGCGTCCTCCTGGAGCGCGGCGACGTCGATCCGCGGGGTCATCACGGATTCGGCGGTCAGCTCGCGCAGGCCCAGGGTGCGCACGAACAGGACGGTCGACTCCTCGTCCATCGCGCCGGCCTGGTAGGAGTGCCGGGCGAGCGCGACGAGTTCGTCGGCGGTGCGGGCGTGGCCGAGTTCCTCCTGCGGCTCGACGCCGAGGGCCCGGACGATCCGGTCGGCGGAGCCGTTCAGGAACGCGATCAGCGGGCGGCAGGCGGCGGAGAACACGCGCTGCGGGCCGACCACGGCGTAGGCGACCTGCATCGGGTGGGAGATCGCCCAGTTCTTCGGGACGAGTTCGCCGATCACCATCTGCAGCACGGTGGCCAGCACCAGGCCGACGATCAGCGCGGTGCCGCGGGCCGCCGCGTCGGGCAGGCCGACGGCGGTGAACACCGGGGAGAGCAGGGTGGACAGCGCCGGCTCGGCGAGCATGCCGACCACCAGCGAGGTGATGGTGATGCCGAGCTGGGCGCCGGAGAGCTGGAAGGACAGCTGGTGCAGGGCCTTGGAGAGGCTCTTCGCCCGGCCGTCGCCGGTGGCCGCGGCGCGTTCCACGGTGCCGCGGTCGGCGGTCACGAACGCGAACTCGGCGGCCACGAACAGGCCGTTGGCGAGGATGAGCAGGAATGCCGCGAGCAGCAGGAGCCAGGCGGTGGTCATCGGGCCGCCCGCCTTCCCTGGCTCGGAATGTGCGTGGCGGCGCGGGTACTACCGGACGGATCGTCCATCGAGGGGAGGTGTCACTCCTCAGGTCGCGGGTGGGGGCGGAAAGCCGGACACATGGAGGCTTTGCCGCGGTTTTACCAGCGTAGACGATACCCGAACGGTTCTCGGGGCCCGCTCGGCCGGGGCCGCCCAGGGGCGCGTCAGGGCCGGCTCGCGCCGCGTTCCTCGACCAGGTCGCGCAGCGTGCGGGCGGCCGTGACGGCCTGGTCGCGGCCGCCGGCGGGCTGGATGCCGACGGCGGCCAGCGCGGTGCCGTCGGCAAGGTCGAGCATCACCCACGGGTCGCCGTGCTTGAGGTTGACCCGGACCACCTCGGCCCAGGACAGGCGGCGGCTGCGGACGAAGTTGACCACGGTCAGCCCGTCGGCGTCGGCGACCACCTTGGGCCGGGCCAGCATCAGTCCGACCCCGGCGAACAGCAGTCCGCTGACCACCATCATCGCCCGGTCCCTGAGCTGCCAGTTCTCCGGCAGGGCGACGGCGAGCACGGTGAACAGCACCACCATCACGGCACACAGCGTGAGCAGCACGGCGCGGTTGCGGCGGGGGGCCCAGGTGACGGGCAGGGTGGCAGAGGCGAGGGACGTGGGCACAGACACGGGTGGCTCCCGGAAAAGGGCGGGGCCACCGCAGAGGTGGACCCCGCCCGACGGCGGATCAGATGCGGCAGGCGTGGATGTTGGTGACCAGGATGGCGCGGGCGCCGATCGCCCACAGGTCGTCCATGATCCGCTGGGCCTCCTTGCGGAGCACCATGGAGCGGACCGCGACCCAGCCCGCGGTGTGCAGCGGCGAGACGGTCGGCGACTCCAGGCCGGGGGTGAGCGCGACGGCCGCGCCGACGTTCTCGGCCTTGATGTCGTAGTCCATCAGCACGTAGCGGCGGGCCACCAGTACGCCCTGCAGGCGGCGCAGGAACTGGTCCACGGCGGGGTCCTCGCCGGCGCCCTTGGGCCGGATCACCACGGCGTCGGAGATCAGGATCGGGTCGCCGAACACCTCCAGGCCGGCGTTGCGCAGGCTGGTGCCGGTCTCCACCACGTCGGCGATGACCTCGGCGACGCCCAGGTGCACGGCGGTCTCCACCGCGCCGTCCAGCTTGGTGACGGTGGCCTTCACGCCGTGCTCGGCGAGGTGCTGCTCGACCAGCCCGGTGTAGGAGGTGGCGATCCGCAGGCCGTCGAGGTCCTGGACGGTGGAGATCTCCGCGCCGACCGGCTTGGCGAACCGGAAGGTCGAGCCGGCGAAGCCGAGCGCGAGCACCTCCTCGGCGACGGAGGCGGAGTCCAGCAGCAGGTCGCGGCCGGTGATACCGATGTCGAGCCGGCCGGAGCCGACGTAGACGGCGATGTCACGCGGGCGCAGGAAGAAGAACTCGACCTGGTTGTCCGGGTCGACCAGGACGAGTTCCTTGGCGTCCTTGCGCTGCCGGTAGCCGGCCTCATGGAGCATCTCCGCCGCGGGACCCGAGAGCGAACCCTTGTTGGGGACGGCGATGCGGAGCATGAGAGGCGAACCCTTCGTCGACTGCGTGCGGTGGGGGGACTTACAGGTACTTGTAGACGTCTTCGAGCGTCAGCCCGCGGGCGAGCATCATCACCTGGACGTGGTAGAGGAGCTGGGAGATCTCCTCCGCCGCCTCCTCGGGCGACTGGTACTCCGCGGCCATCCAGACCTCGGCGGCCTCCTCGACGACCTTCTTGCCGATGGCATGAACGCCCTGCTGCACGAGCTGGGCGGTGCGGGAGGTCTCGGGGTCGCCGGTGGCGGCCTTCTGCTGGAGCTCGGTGAAGAGCGCCTCGAATGTCTTGGAAGCCATGATGACCTCACCTTACGGGGTGCGGGCTGACGGGCGGTAAACGTTTCGCACCGTGGACAGTCCGGTGGACATCCAAACCGGCCATTCACGGTGCGATCGTCGGTTCAACGCCAGGGCTCGACGACCTCGCGCAGCGTGGCGGCGGTGAGGACGGCGGCGACGACCGCCTCGTGGCCCTTGTCCTCGGTGGAGTCGGGCAGGCCGGCGCGGTCCAGCGCCTGCTGCTCGGTGTCGCAGGTCAGCACGCCGAAACCGACCGGGACGCCGGTGTCCACCGCGACCTGGGTCAGGCCGAGCGTCGCGCCCTGGCAGACGTAGTCGAAGTGCGGGGTGCCGCCGCGCACCACCACGCCCAGCGCCACCACCGCGTCGTACCCGCGGCCGGCCAGCTGCTTGGCGGCAACCGGAAGTTCGAAGGTGCCGGGGACGCGGACCACGGTCGCTCCCTCGATCCCGAGCTCCTTCAGCGCGCGGTGCGCGCCGTCCAGCAGTCCGTCCATCACCTGCTCGTGCCACTGCGCGGCGATGATCGCGACCCGCAGGTCGGCGTAGTGCTTCAAGGACAGATCGGGTGCTCCGTGGCCGGCCATGTCAGGTTCCTCTTTCGACGGTGCTTCAGAACACTTGTTACTACGACTACTTGCTGTCGTCCTCGAGCCACGGCAGGTCGTGACCCATCCGGTCGCGCTTGGTGCGCAGGTAGCGCAGGTTGTGCGCGCCGGTGGCGGTGGGCAGGGGACGGCGCGCGGCGACCTTCAGGCCCTGCTCGGCGAGGGCGGCCTGTTTGGCCGGATTGTTGGAGAGCAGGGTGAGCGAGCGCACGCCGAGGTCGGCGAGCATCTGCCCGGCGATCGAGTAGTCGCGGGCATCGACGGGCAGCCCCTGGTCGAGGTTGGCGTCGACGGTGTCGCGGCCCTGCTCCTGGAGCTCGTAGGCGCGCAGCTTGTGGGCCAGGCCGATGCCCCGGCCCTCGTGGCCGCGCAGGTACAGCACCACGCCGCGGCCGGCGTCGGCGACGGCCCGCAGCGAGGCGTGCAGCTGCGGGCCGCAGTCGCAGCGCAGCGAGCTGAACACGTCGCCGGTCAGGCACTCGGAGTGCACCCGCACCAGCACGTCCTCGCCGTCGGGGAGCTTCCCGTCGGCGTCCAGGCCGCCGGCCACCAGGGCCAGGTGCTCGGCGCCGTCGATGGTGCCGCGGTAGCCGACGGCGGTGAACTCGCCGTGGTCGGTGGGCAGTCCGGTGACGGCGGCGCGATCGACGTGCAGTTCGGTGCGGCGCCGGTAGGCGATCAGGTCCGCGATGGAGATGATCGCCAGGCCGTGCTCGCGGGCGAAGGCGTGCAGTTCGGGCAGCCGGGCCATGGTGCCGTCGTCGTTGACCACCTCGGCGATCGCCCCGGCGGGGGCGAGGCCGGCCAGCCGGACCAGGTCGACGGTGGCCTCGGTGTGTCCGGGGCGTACCAGCACGCCGCCGTCCACCGCGCGCAGCGGGAAGACGTGGCCGGGCCGGGAGAGGTCGCCGGGTTCGGTGCCGGGCGAGGCCAGCAGCCGGACGGTGCGGGCCCGGTCGGCGGCGGAGATGCCGGTGTCCACGCCCTCGCGGGCGTCCACCGAGACGGCGTAGGCGGTGCCCTTGCGGTCCTCGTTGACCCGGGTCATCGGCGGCAGCTTGAGCCGGTCGAGCTCCTCGCCGGTCATCGGGACGCAGATCACGCCGGAGCTGTAGCGGACGGTGAAGGCCATCAGTTCGGGGGTGGCGGCGGACGCGGCGAACATGATGTCGCCCTCGTTCTCGCGGTCCTCGTCGTCCACCACGATCACGGCGCGGCCGAGCGCGATGTCGGCGATGGCGCGTTCCACCGGGTCGAGGGCGATCGGTGCTTCGGGCTGGTCGGCGCTCATACGGCAACTTCCTTCGCGCGCGGGGCGGTTCGTACGGTGCGGGCCTTCGTCCACCAGCTGACCAGGCCGGCCACCACCAGGACGAAGTAGATGGTGAAGGTGAGCGCGGAGAACACGTAGCCGTGGGCGTAGCTGTACGGCACGCTGATCACGTCAACGGCGATCCAGGCGAACCAGAACTCCACCCAGCCGCGGGCCTGGGCGTACATCGCGGCCAGCGTGCCGGTGAAGATGTACGCGTCCAGCAGCGGGTTCCAGGACAGCTGCGGGTTGGCGTAGAACAGCGCGGCGACGGCGGCGGTGCCGGCCGCGGTGGCCAGGATCAGTACGGATCGCTGCCGCCAGTCGGCGAACCGGACCTGGATCTCGCCGGTGTCGCGGCGGCCGCGGTGCCACTGGGTCCAGCCCCAGATCGCGGTGACCACGACGATCACCTGCTTGCCGATCAGTCCGGGCACGTGTCCGCCGAGGAACACGCTGATCAGCACGGTGCCGGCCAGCAGCTGGGCGGGCCAGGTCAGCACCGAGCGGCGCCAGCCGAAGGCCAGCCCGGCGAGCCCTATCAGGTTGCCGACCATGTCCGCCACCTTCACCTGCTCGCCGAAGGCGGTGAACGTCAGATCTGCGAGCGAGCTCACTTGGTTTCCCCCAGGGTGTCGGGCAGGGCACGGTGTTCGAGCAGTCGTTCCACGTACTTGGCGAGCACGTCCACCTCCAGGTTGACGGGGTCGCCCACCGCCTTCACCCCGAGCGTGGTCAGGGCGAGCGTGGCGGGGATCAGCGAGACGGTGAAGGTGTCGCGGGCGGCCTCGACCACGGTGAGGCTCACTCCGTCCACGGTGATCGACCCCTTCTCCACCAGGTAGCGCGAGATCGGCTGCGGCAGGGAGAAACGCACCACCTCCCAGCGCGGATTCCCGTCCGCGTCCAGGTCGCCCGGCTCGCGGGAGAGCAGGGTGCCGGTGGCGTCGACGTGGCCCTGCACGAGGTGGCCGCCGAGCCGGTCGCCGAGCGCCATCGCCCGTTCCAGGTTGACCCGGGAGCCGGGGCGCAGCGCGCCGAGGCTGGAGCGCTTGAGCGTCTCGCGCATCACGTCGGCGCTGAACTCGCCCTCGCGCTTGGCGAGTTGTTCGTTGTCGTCGACGACGGTCAGGCAGACGCCGTTGACCGCGACGGAGTCGCCGTGGCGGGCGTCCGCGGTGACCAGCGGGCCGCGCAGGCGGATTCGCGAGGATTCGCCGATCTCCTCGATGGAGACGACCTCGCCGAGCTCTTCGATGATGCCGGTGAACACCCGGGTTCTCCTCGCGCTTGGGGCGCGGACTCCGGGGCGGCGATCGGGAGTTGACTGCGGACGTGGCACGCCGGGAACGCCCCCGTGGAGCCTCGGCCGGAAACGGTCGTGGCACGGGTTCGCTGCCGAAAAAGCCGTGCTTCCGCACCCCGGCCCTCGGGTGGGCCCAGGTGACGGACGCACTTGTCCGCCGCGCACGCCTCCCATCCGGACTTTAACCGTCGGTCCAGGAATTTCACCTGGTCAACCGGCCGCTGGCTGCGGACGGGTCGCGGACTGTAACCGCCGGCTCGGAATTTCACCGACCCCGGAGTGCGCTGAACGTCACTGCTACTTCACCAGCATTCTTGCACGCGCATGGACCAGGAAGGCAAGAACGTCTCCTGTGGTCTGCTTCACGTCGCGGTCGCAGGGTGGAAATGAGCCACCTTTCGTACCGGGGGCTCCCGGCCGAGGAGTTGAGTCACGATGACGACGATGTACATGGACGTCCACCACGGCATGAAAGGCATCACCGCCGACCAGTTGAAGGCCGCGCACGAGGCGGACCTCGCGGCGCAGGCCCAGGAGGGCGTGAAGTTCCAGCAGGCCTGGGCCGACCCGGAGTCCGGCACCGTCTACTGCCTGTCGTCCGCGCCGTCCAAGGAGGCCGTCCAGCGCGTCCACGAGCGCACCGGGCACCCGGCGGACGAGGTGCACCCGGTTCCGCTTCAGGTCTGACCCTCCCGCGGGCCGGTGGGCGGGGGTAGTGTCGGATCGGTGATCTTCGACGCCCTCGCCGCGGACGCGATCCGCGATCCGGCCCGCCTGCGCGGCCTGTACGAGCAGCCGAGCGAGCTGGTGCGGCGCAAGCAGGTCGACCACCTGCACGACGCGGCGCGCCGGTTCATCGGCTGCTCCTCGCTGGTGTTCCTCGCCACCGCCGACGCGGACGGCAACTGCGACGCCACCCCGCGCGGCGGCCCGCCCGGTTTCGTCTCCGTGCTGGACGAGCGGACCATCGCCATACCGGACGCCACCGGCAACCGCCGCCTCGACAGCCTGCACAACATCGTCGCCACCAAAATGGCCGGGCTGATCTTCCTCGTCCCCGGCCGGGCGGCCACTCTGCGCGTCAACGGCCGGGCCTGCGTCAGCGAGGACCCTCGGCTGCTGGCGCGGTTGACCGCCGTCGGCAAGCCGCCGCGCACCGCGATCGTGGTCGCCACGGACGAGGTGTACGGGCACTGCCCGAAGGCGCTCATGCGCAGTTCGGCCTGGCGCCCCGAGCAGTGGCTGCCCGACGACGCGGCCCCCGCGTCCGCCGAGATCACCCTCTCCCACCTGAACGACCCGGAGCTGACGCTGGAGCAGATCCGGGCCGCCGAGGAGGAGTCGTTGCGCCTGCGGTACGAGTGAGCCGGGCCCGCCGGGGGGATGGTGCGGCGCTCGTGCATGCTGGAAGGCAGACAGGCGCCGCATAGGCGGAACTTTGGGGGGTCATAGCTTCGACTTATGGAGACATAAGCCGGAGCACCGTACCGGGCGCCGCCGACCGCCGGAAGGCTGGCGGTACGCGCCCAAAACTGAAACAGGAGTACCTGCCCATGTCCCGCCCCGTCCGGGTGGCCGTCGTCGGTGCCGGCCCCGCCGGGATCTACGCCGCCGACGCCCTGCTGAAGTCCGAACTGGCCACCGCCCCCGGGGTCTCCATCGACCTGATCGAGCGGCTGCCCGCCCCCTTCGGCCTGATCCGCTACGGCGTCGCCCCCGACCACCCCCGGATCAAGGGCATCGTCACCGCCCTCCACCAGGTCCTCGACAAGCCGCAGGTCCGCCTGCTCGGCAACGTCGACTACCCCGGCGACCTCTCCCTGGACGAGCTCCACCGCTTCTACGACGCCCTGGTCTTCGCCACCGGCGCCGAGGCCGACCGCGACCTGGCGATACCGGGCATCGAACTCGACGGCTCCTACGGCGCCGCGGACTTCGTCTCCTGGTACGACGGCCACCCCGAAGTCCCGCGCGAATGGCCGCTGGAGGCCGAACAGGTCGCCGTCCTCGGCGTCGGCAACGTCGCCCTCGACGTCGCCCGGGTGCTCGCCAAGACCGCCGACGAACTGCTGCCCACCGAGATCCCGCCGAACGTCCACGCCGGCCTCGCCGCGAACCGCGCCCGCGAGGTCCACGTGTTCGGACGGCGCGGCCCCGCGCAGGCCAAGTTCTCCCCGATGGAACTCCGCGAGCTCGACCACTCCCCCACCATCGAGGTGATCGTCGACCCCGAGGACATCGACTACGACGACGCCTCGATCGCCACCCGGCGCGCCAACAAGCAGGCCGACATGGTCGCCTCGACGCTGGAGAACTGGGCGATCCGCGACACCGGCGACCGGCCGCACCGCATCCACCTGCACTTCTTCGAGAACCCGGTCGAGGTCCTCGGCGAGGACGGCCGGGTCGTCGCGCTGCGCACCGAGCGCACCGCGCTCGACGGCACCGGTAACACGGTCGGCACCGGCACCTTCCGCGAATGGCCCGTCCAGGCGGTCTACCGCGCGGTCGGCTACCGCTCCGACGAGCTGCCGAAGCTGCCGTTCGACGCCCTCTCCGCGACGGTTCCGCACGAGGCGGGCCGCGTCCACGAGAACGGCACCCACCTGCCGTCCGTGTACGTCACCGGCTGGGTCAAGCGCGGCCCCGTCGGCCTGATCGGCCACACCAAGGGCGACGCGAACGAGACCATCGCCTGCCTGGTCGCCGACCACGCCTCCGGCGCGCTGCGGCCGGCCGCCGAGCCCGGCGAGGACGCCGTGGTGGACTTCCTGCGCTCGCGCGGCGTCGACTTCACCACCTGGGAGGGGTGGCAGCGGCTGGACGCACACGAGAAGGCCCTCGGCGAGGCGGAGGGCCGCGAGCGGGTGAAGGTGGTGGACCGGGTCGCAATGCTGGACGCCTCGGCGAGCGACCTGGCGGCGGAACGCAACCCGCGATAGCAGCCGGGAGAGCACAACCGGGGGCGCGTGGGGGTACCTCCCGGCCCGCTAGGGCTGGGGGAGAACTGCGCGCAGCGGAAGGCACCCGACCGCAAGATCGCGACGCAGGGCAATGACTTGCACGTGATCGCGTCCTTGCGGACGGGCTTTGCGCTTGTCGCGCAGTTCCCCCCGCCCCTGTCTTCGCACCCGCTGCCTGCTCACTCCAGCTCGGCCCGGCCCGCTGCGTCGGAGAGTTTGAGCAGGACGGCCGTGAGGAGCCAGTTCGCGGTGAGGGAGGAGCCGCCGGCAGCGAGGAAGGGGAGGGCCTTGCCGGTGAGGGGGATGAGGCCGGTGACGCCGCCGACGACCACGAAGACCTGGAGGGCGACGGCCGCGGAGAGGCCGGTGGCGAGGAGTTTGCCGAAGGGGTCGGTGACGGCGACGGCCGTGCGCAGGCCGCGTTGCACGAACAGGCCGTAGAGCAGCAGGACGGCCATGCCACCGGCCAGGCCGAGTTCTTCGCCGATGGTGGTGAAGATGAAGTCGCTGCGCCCGGCGAAGCCGATCAGGAAGGGTTTGCCCTGGCCGAGGCCGGTGCCCAGCAGGTGGCCGCTGCCGAGGCTGAACAGGGCCTGCGCGGGTTGGTCGGAGACCAGGTCGGGGTTGTGCACCGGCAGGTAGTAGTCGAGGGGGTGCAGCCAGGCCTCGACGCGGCCGTGCACGTGCGGTTCGAGGTCGCCGACCACGGCGGCGCCCGCGGCAGCCATGAGCAGGCCGATCAGGACCCAGCCGGTGCGTTCGGTGGCGGTGTAGAGCATCACCACGAAGACGCCGAAGAAGATCAGCGAGGTGCCGAGGTCGCGTTCGAAGATCAGCACCAGCAGGCTGATCACCCAGATCGCCAGGACCGGCCCGAGGTTGCGGCCGCGCGGCAGGTTGACGCCCCAGACCTTGCGGCCGGTGAGGGCGAGCGCGTCCCGGTTGGCGGTCAGGTAGCCCGCGAAGAAGACGGCGATGGCGACCTTGACGAACTCGTCGGGTTCGAAGGAGAGCCCGCCGAGCCGGATCCAGCGCTTGGCGCCGAAGCTGTCGCCGGGGAAGAACGCGGGTGCGGCCAGCAGGACCAGCGCACCGGCCATGATCAGGTAGACGTACTTCTGGAGCAGCCGGTGGTGCTTGACCACCACCAGCAGCACGGCGGCGCCCACGGTGGCGACCACCGTCCACTGCACCTGGCTGGGCGCGGCGGGGAGTTTCTGCCAGTCGCCCTTGGCGGCGTGCCAGATCTTGTACGAGAAGTCGAGGCGGTCGAGCAGGACCAGTCCGAGGCCGGTGAGCAGCACGGCCAGGGGCAGGATCAGCGGGTCGGCGTAGGGGGCGGAGCGGCGGACCACCAGGTGCAGGACGGCGGTGAGGACGGTCAGGCCGGCGCCGTAGGGCAGCAGTCCGGGCGGGAGGGTGCCGGTCAGGGCCAGGTTCGCGCTCGCCCAGCCGGCCAGGCACACCGTCACCGCGAGGGCCAGCAGGCCCAGTTCGACGTTGCGGCGGTGGGTGGCGCGTCGGCGGCCGGCGCTGCGCGGAGCCTTTGTCACCCGGGCCCCCTCTCGAAGGTTTTCTACAGGCGTGTAGAACTTCGGTGTCGGGTCCTTGCACACGGACCCGGCGCTGCGACGACGCCGGGTGCCGGTGTGCGGTTCCACCCGTCGGGCGAAGCGGCCGGAAAGCGACCGTAGGAGAGCCCCCGCCATGCCCCACCCCGCGGCCGTCGCGCCCTGGCACTGGTCGGCGCTGGCCGACACCTGGACCCTGGAACCGGCGGTCGCCGCCCTCACCGTGCTGCTGGCCGGCGGCTATCTGGTGGGCGTCCGACGGCGCGGCGGCTGGCCCTGGTACCGCACGGCGGCGTTCCTCGGCGGGCTGATGGTGTGGGTGTGGACCACCAGTTCCGGCCTCGGCGTCTACGAGCGGGTGCTGTTCACCGACCGCGCCGTGCAGATGGTGCTGTTGCTGATGCTGGTCCCGCTGCTGCTGGCGCTCGGCGCCCCCGTCTCGCTGCTGGCCGACACCCTGCCGCCGGCCGGCCGGGAGCGGCTGCGGGCCGCGCTCGGCGGGCGGGCGTCCCGGGTGCTGATGTTCCCGCTGGTGTCCACCGTGCTGCTGGTGGCGCCGCCGTGGCTGCTGTACTTCACGCCCTGGTACACCGAGACGCTGACCAGCACGGCCGGGAACATCGGCTTCCATCTGCTGCTGGTGCTGCTCGGCCTGCTGTATTTCTGGCCGCGCCTGCAACTGGACCCGGTGGCGCGCGAGTATCCGCTGATGATCGGTGTGGTGATCAGTTTCGTCGAGGTGGTGTTCGACGCGGCGCTGGCCCTGGTGCTGCTCTACGGCGGCCATGTGGTCGCCGAGCCGTACTACGCGGGCCTGGCCCGTGCCTGGGGCCCCTCGCTCGCCCGGGACCAGTTCGTCGGCGGCAACGCGATCTGGATCCTCGGCGACCTGGTCGGCCTGCCGTTCCTGGTCGCGCTGATCCGCCGCCTGATCGTCACCGGCCGGGCCGAGACCGCCGCCGTGGACGCCGCGCTGGATGCCGCCGAGCGCGACCGGGCCGTGGCCGTGGAGACGGGCGAGGCCCCGGCGGACGACCGGCCGTGGTGGCTGGACGACCCCAACCTGCGTCACCGCTACGGCGGCTGACCGCCGTCGGGCAACCGGGTGAGACGCACGTCACCCGGCGCGCCCGGGAATGCGCCTCCCGCCGGTCCGGTTGCACTGGGCGTACGCTGAATACCCATGGGGGTATCGAAGCACCAGAACACGGACAAACCACAGCATCGACCAGAGAGGCTCGGCGACATGACCGACGACTTCACCGCCCTCCTGAACCACCCGTTCACGGACGCGGTCGACCGGGTCCGCGCGGCCCTCGCCGCGCAGGGCTTCGGCATCCTCACCGAGATCGACATGCCGGCCACCCTGCAGGCCAAGATCGGCGTCGGCATGGAGGACTACCTGATCCTCGGCGCCTGCAACCCGGAGCTCGCGCACCGCGCCCTGGAGATCGACCGCCGGGTCGGCCTGATGCTGCCGTGCAACGTGGTGGTGCGCGACCTTGGCGGCAGCGTCCTGGCCGAGGCCATGGACCCGAAGCTGATGGTGCAGTTCACCGGCCGTCCCGAGCTCGGCGCGGTGGCCGACGAGGCCGCCGCCAAGCTGCGCGCCGCGATGGCCGCCCTGAACGCCTGACCCGCACACCCCGGCAGGGGGCGCTCCCACGCCCCCCGCCCCCTCCGCATTCGCACCCTGGCCCCCGCCTGCCTCCACATATACCCCCCTAGGTATTACCCTTGGACCGGCGGATCCCCGCCCGCTTGGAGAAACACCTGTGAACCGCTCCGCCCCCGCGCCGGCCGCCACCGCGCCCCCGGCCGTCGCCCCGCCCCGGGACGGGCTGCTAGGCCGCCTCGGCGTCTGGTCCGTCCACCACTTCAAGACCGTTCTGGTCGGCTGGCTGATCGTCGTGATCGGCCTCGGCGCCTTCGCCCCGAAGGTCACCACCGCGCTCTCCGGCGCGGGCTGGCAGGCCAACGGCTCCGACTCGGTGAAGGTCCGCACCCTCGCCGAGGAGCACTTCGCGGGCAACGCCTCCTCCGCGATCCAGATCGTGGTGCACGCCGACCGCCCGGTGACCGACCCCGGCGTGCAGCAGGTGGTCGACCGGGCCGGCGCGCTGGCCACCGCCGACAGCCGGATCTCCACCGTCGTCCCGCCGCAGCCCGGCGCGACGATCAGCCAGGACGGCCGCACCGCCGTACTGCTGGCCGGCGCCAACGCCTCGCCGGACGACATGGTGCGCGCCGCCGACGACCTGAAGGAGCCGCTGCGCGAACTGTCCGGCGGCGGCGTGGACGTCACCGCGACCGGCGCGTCCGTGCTGTGGAGCGACTTCAACACCGCCAACCACGACGCGATGATGAAGTCCGAGATCATGTCCTGGCCGGTCACCCTGGCCATCCTGGTGCTGGCGTTCGGCTCGCTGGTCGCCGCCGGACTGCCGCTGCTGCTGACCATGGCCGGACTGGCCGCCTCGGCCGGCTCGCTGGTGCTGATCAGCCACCTGTTCCCGGTCTCCATCTGGGCGATGAACTTCGCCATGATGTTCGCCCTCGCGCTGGGCATCGACTACGCGCTGTTCCTGGTCGTCCGGTTCCGCGCCGCACGCGCCAACGCCGAACGGGGAAGCGGCAGTTCACGGGCGGTCGCGGAAACCATGGACACCGCGGGCAAGGCCGTGCTGCTCTCCGGCGCCACCGTGCTGGTCAGCCTGTCCGCCGTGATGCTGGTCCCGTCCCCCGCGTTCCGCTCGATGGCCGGCGGCATCATGCTGGCCGTGCTGTTCGTGCTCGGCGCCACCCTGACCCTGCTGCCCGCCGTGCTCGGCAAGCTGGGCCACCGCGTCGACGCCGTCTCGCTGCCCTGGGCCAAGCGCGAGGAGCAGACCTCGCCGCGGTTCGCCGCCTGGGGCGAGCGCCTGTGGAAGCAGCCGCTGCGCTGGGGCGCGCTCGCCCTGGTCGCCCTGCTGGCGCTGGCCGCGCCGGTGATCGGACTGCGCACCGCGATGCCGTCCATCAACGTGCTGCCCGGCGACGCCAGCGCCCGGGCCGGCTACACCGCCGTCCAGCAGGCGTTCGGCGCCGGCGCCCCCGGCACCCTGCAGATCCTCACCCCCACCGACCAGGCCGCCGCCACCGCGCAGACCGTCGCCGGGACGCCCGGAATCGCCGGCGTCATGCCCGCGATGCCGGCCGCCGACGGCACCGACCTGTCGATGATCCAGGCCGTCCCGTCCGTGGACCCGTCCGACCCGCAGCTCGGCCACACCGTGAACACGCTGCGCGCCGAACTGCCCGACCACACCCTGGTCGGCGGCGCGGCGGTGGAGAACCTCGACCTGCAGCACCTGCTGACCGAGAAGACCCCGCTGGTCATCGGCGTCGTGATGGCGCTCGGCTTCGTACTGCTGCTGTTCGCGCTGCGCGCCCCGCTGATCGCGGCGCTCGGCACGGCCGCCAGCCTGCTGTCCACCGGCGCGGCGTTCGGCGTCGCCCGGCTGATCTTCCAGGACGGCCACGGCTCCGGACTGCTGGGCTTCACCCCGCAGGGCTTCCTGGACGGCTGGGCACCAGTGTTCTTCTTCGCGATGATCTTCGCGATCGCGATGGACTACACCGTCTTCCTGCTGGCCTCCGCCAAGGAGCAGTACGAGCGCACCGGTGACCCGCGCAAGGCGATGGTCGGCGCACTGGCCCACTCCGGCCGGGTGATCTTCGCGGCGGCCGCCGTGATGGTCGCGGTGTTCTTCACCTTCGCCATCTCCGGCCCGCTGCCGCCCAAGGAGATGGGCATCGTGCTCGGCGTCGCCGTCCTGCTGGACGCCGCCCTGGTCCGCCTGGTGCTGCTGCCCGTACTGCTCCGCCTGACCGGCCGCGCCGCCTGGCACACCCCCCGCTGGCTGGACCGCGTCCTCCCCAACATCCCCTTCTCGCACACCTGACACCCCTCCCCGAAAGGACCCACCCCCATGTGCCGTCGCATCACCTGCAAGACCTGCAACAAGCCCTCCTACGCCGGCTGCGGCATGCACGTCGAGCAGGTCCTCGCCGGAATCCCCAAGTCCCAGCGCTGCTCCTGCACCGCGGCCGACAAGGCCGCCTCCGGCTCCTGGCTGAGCCGCATCTTCGGCCGCTGACCCGCACCCTCGGCCACTGAGCCGCCCGAACCGCGCCCCCGCCCACCATCAGGGCGGGGGCGCTCGGCGTTCCCCGAACCCGCGTCGGGCTCGGCGGACCGCTCCCGGGCCCCCTGTTCCCGCTGGTGTCGCGGCAGTTGGCTAGAGTCCGCTGCGACGTGCGCACAGGCGCGGCGAGGCAGGCACTCGACGTGCCGGTGTCCGACCGGGGGTGGACCATCAGAGGGGAACGAACGGCCGTGTCCGAGAAATGTCCGCGGTGTGGAGAGACCGGCAGTACTCTCAGGGCACGCCAGGCGTACGAGGGTGATCCACCCGCGCTCGAGGTCGCCCCGCCGCCCCCACCGCCGGTGGCCGAGACCGCCGCTGCCAAGCCCCGCTGGACCCTCGGCACGCGGATGGCGGCGCTGATCGCCGGCGGTTACCTGGCAGCCGCCCTGGTGGCGGTCCTGGTCGCCTACACCACCGGGCGGAGCCTGGGAGCCATCCTGGCAGGGTTCCCGATACCCGGCATTGGCCTCTTCGTGGTTCTCTACTTCTTCCATGACCGGGTTCCGCCTCCGTCCGCCAAGGACAAGCTGTCGTCCTTTCACCGGGCTGTCTGGACCCGGCGGATGCAGGTGTGGGAGCACGCCTGGTTCTGCTCGGCCTGCCGGGTGGCGTTCTGGCCCGCCGGGGCGTTGAAGGCCGCTTACCCCGCTTCGCCCGCCGTACCGGCGCACGAGTTCCCGCTCACGGTCGCCACGATGGCCGAGAGGGCGTACGGTCCGGCCTGACGACCGGCAAGCCCCTCCCCATGGGGCCATGGGGAGGAAAGCAAGAACCCCGGAGTTCGGCCGAGGTCGGCACACGGAGCTCCTACCGGCGAACCGTCACGCTGCTGCCCACCTCGAAACCCGGAGGAGAAGGCCTACACGGGCGCGGCCTCCGCACTGCCGGCGGTGGCGGCCAGGACGCGTTCGGCCAGGGTGGGGTCGAGGGCGGCGCGGACCAGGGCGTCGGCGAGGCGGTGGAGCTCGGAGGGGTCGATGAGGGTGGCGAGTTCGGTGGGGTCGGTGGGCAGGCCGAGGCGTTCGGCGCCGGTGATGGCGCGGGCGTCGAGAGCGGGGCGGAGGTGGGGCCAGACCGCCTGGGCCTCGCGGCAGAACGCGGCGGCGCCGGCCGGGCCGATGCCGGGGAAACGTTGCAGCAGGGCCCGGGTGCGTTCGGGGCGGCCCTGCGCGGCGGCGGCGAGTTTTCGCAGGTCGCCGCCGTATTCGCCCTGGGCGAGCCGGGCGCATTCGCCGAGCCGGGTGGCGGTGCCGTCGGCGAAGTGCTGGTAACGGCCGGCGATCAGCGCGTCCTTGCGCTGCTGCCAGTCCAGTTCGAGCGTGCCCGCGGGGGTGCCCGCCCCGGCCGCGACCAGGGAGGCCGTGCCGGTGACGGCGATCTCGGCCTGGATGCGGGCCGAGACCAGGTTGCTGAGCATCAGCAGCTGCCACAGTTCGGCGGGCCGGTCGGCGATGTCGATGCCTGCCTGTTCGGCGTAGGTGGTTCCCGCCTCCGCCACCAGTACTGCCACTCGTTGCCGCGCGTCCATACCGGCCTCCCTGAGTCCCTTCGCTGACGAACCGTCAGCCGTCCGGGCCCGACGGTACGCGGCGGGGGCCCCGGGCGGCCCGCAGGCACGCCGCGCGGGGTTCAGCCCAGCAGCGCGGCGACCTCGGTGAGTGTGCGCACCCGGGGGACGGTCGCGTCCGCGCCGGTGGGTTCGCGCTCCAGCCAGATGCCGAGCAGTCCGGCCTCGGTGGCGGCCTGCGCGTCCACGTCCAGCCGGTCGCCGACGTACGCGGCGCGCTCGGGGGCGACGCCGAGGGCGCGGCAGGCCAGGTGGAAGATCGCCGGGGCGGGTTTGGCGCAGCCCGCGTCGCCGGAGGCGGTGGTGTGCGCGGCCAGGGTGCCGAGGCCGACGGCGTGCAGCTTGCTGCGCTGCATGTCGCCCTCGCCGTTGGTGATCACGCCCAGCTGCCGTCCGGCCCCCAACTCGCGGATCGCGCGCGGCACTTCGGGAAACGCCCGCCAGGACCTCCGGTACCGGCGGAGATATCCGGCGAACCAGGCGTCGGCCCGTTCGTCCGACCACTCGCCCAGCCCGAGGTACCGGGCCAGGCCGAGCGCCCGGTGCCGGCGCTGTTGCTGCACCGTCAACTCGCCTGCCAGGTACCGGTCGTACTCGCGGTGTTCCAGCTCGCGCCAGAACCGCAGCAACCCGTCCCGGTCCAGTGGCTGTCCGGCGAGTTCGGCGGCGGCGCCGGCCAGTACGGCGACCTCGGCCGCGCCGTCGTGGTCCATCAAGGTCCCGTCGAGGTCGAACAGCACCGCCTCGATGCGCATCCGCCCCGCCTGCGCCGCCGCCCCGCCTGCGCCGTCAGCCTGTTCGGCCGCCCGACGGGCCCTCACCAGGGGCCTGCCGGGAGGGGGCCCCTGGTCTGGAGCCGGCCCTCCAGTTCCATGACCGTGGCCGGCAGGGAGGTGGACCAGCGTGCGCCGTTGTAGTGGGACGGGTGCGCCTCGACCTCGGCGGAGACGGCCAGTTGGCCGCTGCCGGACGGGACGACGCGGATGGCGGCGACCTCGTCCCCGGAGACGGCGAAGTGCAGGTGCAGGACGCCTTCCTCGGCGCGGGCCACCCAGCGCGCCGCCCGGTAGCCGGCCCGGTAGCGGTTCCACTGCTCCTCGGGGAAGTACATCCGGTCCGGAACGGAACAGGGCCGGGGCAGCCGCATCCGGGTGAGGTGCGGCAGCGGCGCGGGGATGCTGCCGGGGACGGTGAACGCCCAGGTGGGCAGCGGTTCGCGGGCGTCCAGCCAGGCGGCGGGGATGCCCGCCGTGCCGGTGCGGGCGGCGACCACGCCGCCGGTGATCGCGGCGACGGTGTCCATGTCGCCGCCGGCGCCGATCGCCGACCGGACGGCCGTCGGATAGTCGTCGAGCCACCGGGCGGCGCACCAGAGCGCGAACGGGACGGTGTCGAGGGCGCTGGTGCGGCTGCCGTTGCCGAGCACGGCCGCGACCTCGCGGGCGTCGCTGCGGTCGAGCAGCCGCTCGGCCTGGTGCAGGCCGTCGCGGACCGGCCCGTACGGGGTGAGGGCGGCGACGGCGCGCAGGAAGGGCTCGGGGCGGAGCGGCTCGGTGCGGCCGCGCACCGCGTGGGCGGCCGCGACGGCCACCGCGATCGTGCCGTCCACCGCGTCCGGGTGGGTGTGGGTGATCACCGCGGTGTCGGCGGCGATCCGGACCACGGCAGCCGGGTCCTCGGCGTGGGCGGCGCCGAGCGGGGCCACCCGCATGGCCGCGCCGTTGCCGAACGAGCCCTGACCGTCGAAGAGTTCGGCGGCCAGGCGGCGGGCGTCACCGCCCTCCCGAATCAGCCGCAGCAGACGGTTCGCGGCGGGTCCGTAGCCCCGGTCGAAGTCGTGGCGGTGAGCAAAGGAATGGGTGAGGTCGTAGCTGTCGATGGCACCGCGTTCGGTCTGCGCGGCGTACACGGAGCAGGCCATCTCGGTGTCGTCGGTCCAGGGCCAGGGGCCGGACGGGACGGTGCCGGCGGCGAAGTGGGTGCGGGCGGTTTCGGGGACGAAGAACTGGGCGCCGAGGGCGTCACCGACGGACAGGCCCTGGAGCGCGTCGAACGCGGGGCCGGTGTGCGGGGCAGGGGCAGGGGTGGTCATATGGCTCCCACCGAAGCGCCCGGGGTGCCCGTTCGTCAAGCCCGCACCGGCAGGCGGTAATTCGTTTGCGGCGCCGGGTGGACCGGCCGAGAATCCGCTGCCATGGGTGTCCTTTCCGAGCAGCAGGTCGAGACTTTCGTCGCGGACGGCTTCGTCCGCCTGGAGGGCGCGTTCTCGCCCGAACTGGCCGCCGAATGCCGGGAGTTCCTGTGGCGGGAGATGGGCCTCGACCCGGACGACCCGACGGGCTGGACGCAGCCGGTGGTGCGCCTGGAAGGGTACGCGCAGGAGCCGTTCCGGCGGGCGGCAACCTCCGAGCGGCTGCACGGCGCGTTCGACCAGCTGGTCGGCGAGGGCCGTTGGACGCCGCAGCCGTGGCTGGGCGGCTTCCCGATCCGCTTCCCGCACCCGGAGGACCCGGGCGACGCCGGCTGGCACATGGACGCGAGCTTCACCCCGGACGGCGAACAGGGCCACTGGCTCAACCTGGTCTCGCGCGGCCGGTCACTGCTGATGCTGTTCCTGCTGTCCGACGTGGACGAGGCGAACGCGCCGACCCGGATCAAGGTCGGCTCGCACCTGGACCTGCCGCGCCTGCTGGAACCAGCCGGGGACAAGGGCGTGGAGATGTTCGCGTTCTGCGCCGAACTCGACCGGGCCGGACTGCTGGACCACCCCGGGCGAAGGACCGCCCTCGCCACCGGGCGGGCGGGGGACGTGTACCTGTGCCACCCGTTCCTGATCCACGCCGCGCAGCCGCACCACGGCACCGAGCCGCGCTTCCTCGCCCAGCCGGCGCTGCTGTCCACCGCCGACCTGGTGCTGGAGCGTGCGGACGGGGCGTACTCGCCGGTGGAACGCGCCGTCCGCCTCGGGCTGCGCCGCTGAAGCGCTGCTCGCTCCGCCGTTCGCGCCCAGGTACCACAACTGCCGCCGGACGTCACCCTCCTACGTGAGGTCGCAGCACACGTCCGCACTGGCACGGCCCGCCGCACGCCGCGCCGCCCGGCTGCGATGATCGGTGGACCGTATGGACGGACTCGGGGAGGCGGAGCCGGTGATCGGTGTGGTGCTGGTGGTCGTGCTGCTGCTCGTGGTGGGCGGCTGCGGGTGCGTGGTGTGGGCGGAGCGCGGTGGGCCGGGCTGGGTCCGCGTGGTGTCGCGGGCGACGCTCGGCGCCGGCGAGATGGTCCGGCGGGCCGAGCGTCGGCGCCGCATCCAGGGGCGCCGCAACAATGACTCCGGGGGCGAGGACTGACAGCGCGTCAGTACGGCGCGCCTGCGGAATGGCAGTGCGTCAGTCCGGGCCGGAATGGCACCGCGTCAGCCTGCCAGGCCCAGCGGGTCGGGAGCCTCGGTGAGCAGGTGGGGGCCGTTCTCGGTGACGCGGTTGACGGCCGTGGGCACCGCCCGGACCAGGATGTCGCCGTCGGCCGGGCGGTGCAGCAGGTGGTGCAGGTCGGCCCGGTCGCTGTGCGCCGGGTCGAGCCAACTGTCCACGTCCTGCCGGGTGATGGTGAGCGGCATCCGGTCGTGCACCCGCCCCGCGCTGTCGGTGGCGTCGGTGGTCAGGATGGTCGCCGTCGCCAGCCACGCCGCCGGGTCGTCCTCCGGCAGGCTCGCGTCCCGCCAGAACTCGTACAGGCCGGCCATCAGCATCAGTTCGCCGGTGCTCAGGTAGTACGGCTGCTTGTACGCCTTACGGCCGTCCCCGGCCGGGACGGGACGCCACTCGTAGTAGCCGTCGGCGGGGATCACGCAGCGCCGGGCGGCGAACGCCTTGCGGAACGACGGCTTCTGGTCGACGGTCTCCGAGCGGGCGTTGATCAGCCGGGCCGCGCCGGAGCGATCCTTCGCCCAGGACGGGACCAACCCCCAACGCAGGGTGCGCAGTTGGCGCACCACCTCGCCGGTGTCACGGTCCACCCGCTCCAGCACGGCAGCAATCGGATCGGTCGGCGCCACATTCCAGCTCGGCGCGAGCGCCTCGGTGGGGTTCCAGCGCGCGACATCGAGCAGGGCGACCAAGTCACCGGGCTCGGTGGTGGAGACGAAGCGACCGCACATGCGACCTACCCTGCCACCGAATCCCGGCAACCGCACGCACTCCACGCAATCCCGGACCGCCGAGGAGCCTCAGGAGTAGAAGTTCCGGTCCCAGCGGTGCCCGGCCAGCACCTTCAACTCGCCCTCGCCGAGCGGCACTCCGTCACCGACGGCGGCATTGCGCTGCACGTTGCGCACCGAACGCAGGTGATCGGTCCGCGAACTGGCCGGCCCCCGACGGCCCGTTTACGGAGGTGGCGAGGACGGGCGTGAATCGGGGCTGGCGGGGGCGGCGGGGACCGGGGTGAGGCGGCGGGGCCGGGGTGGGGGTGGGCTGGGGTTTGTCCGCGAACTTTCGAACCCTGGCGGGCCATTGGTGGGGGTGGTGGGGGGCGGTGTGGGGGCGAATTAGACTCCGGGGCATGACCGTTCCGCTGTCCGCTTTGGGGCCGTACTTTGCCACCGTGACCGGGCCGGCGCCTGGTGGGTTTCGGCCGATGCGGGAACTGTCGGCGACAGGTGGGCCGCTGGCGGGGCGGATTGCCGAGGTCGCGCGGGTGTTGGGTACGGACGAGGTGCGGGTTGCCGCGTCCACCGCGCACCTGGGGCTGGCGGCCCGGGTGTGGTCGGTGGCGCTGGGGGTGGCCGTCACGACCGGGCGGCTGCCCGACCTGGACGGTGCCCGGTTTGCGCTTCCGCCGCAGGGTCCGTTCGACCTGTGGCTGCCGGCGGCGCCCGGAGCGGAGGCGACACCCGCCGCACTGCACGGGCTGGTGATGGGCCGGTATCTGCACCCGCTCGCCGATGCCGTCCGCACCCTGACTCCGCTCGCCGCAGGCCTGTTGGCGGGCAACGCGGCCTCCGCGCTGGTCGGCGCGGCCCGGCAACTCGCCACCGCGGACGCCGCTGCCCTGGCCCGTGCCGTCCTCGCCTTCCCGGACCTCGCCCTCACCGGCACCGCCACGCCGCCGGGCCGCCCGCTCGCCTTCCGCCGTGCCTCCTGCTGCCTCTACTACCGCACCCCCTCGGGCGGCCTGTGCGGCGACTGCGTGTTCACCCGGTCGCCGAAGTCCCGCCGCTGACCAGGGACTTGGGAGGCCGGAGGTCGAGGAGGAGATCCACGGCTCGACCGGCGGCCTCAGGCCACGCAGGCCCTGGGCGGTCGCGTCGGAGGCGGTCCGGCTGCCCGGTTCGGTGCACAGCGCGGGTCCAGGTCCGTCTTGTCCCGGCGGGGGGCTGTTGGCGCACCCCCCGCGGCAGGGTCTTCAGCGGGTGGCGGCTTCCGCGATCAGGGTACCGATGCGATCGACGGCGGTGGACGGGCCCGGGAAGAAGCGGTTCTTGGTCAGGGCGAAGGAGATGCCGGTGGCCGGGTCGGCCCAGGCTGCGCTGCCGCCCATGCCGGGCATGCCGAAGACGGTCGGGGTCTGCTGCGGGTCGGTTCCGGGGCGGCCCAGGTTGTAGCCGAGGGCGCGGGGGGTCGGGAAGCCGACCATGCGGTCGGTCTCGGCGGTGGCGAGGGCGGTGATCTCGCGCAGGCGCGCGTCCGGGACCAGGCGGATGCCGTCCACCTCGGTGAGCAGGGCGGCGTACATCCGGGCCACCGCGCGGGCGGACATCGTGCCGCCCGAGGGGATGTCGGAGGTGAGCACGGTGGGGTTGTTGCCGTAGGCCGCGCTGGGGGTGAGGGCGGGCGGGGTGGCCTTGAAGAGTGGCAGGTCGGCGGGCATCGCGGCGAGCATCTCGGCGGTGCCGGGCGCGTCCACGAGCCGGGCGAGGCGGCCGAGTTCGGGCTCGGGGACGCCGAAGTACAGCTCGTCGGCGATGCCCAGCGGCTCGGCCACCTCCTGCCGGAGCACCTGCGAGATCGGCCGGCCGGTGGCCCGGCGGACCAGCTCGCCGATCACGTAGCCCCAGGTCACCGCGTGGTAGCCGGTGCCGGTGCCGGGCTCCCACCAGGGCTCGGAGTCGGCGATCAGGGCGCACATGGCGTCCCAGTCGGCGAGGTCCCGCACCGTGAGGTCGGCCGGCACGGCCGGGACGCCGAGCGAGTGGGTGAGCGCGTGCCGGACGGTCGCCTTCTCCTTGCCGTGGGCGCCGAACTCCGGCCAGAGCTCGACAATTGGCGTGTCGTACCCGAGCGCGCCGCGCTCCGCCAGGACGTGGACCACGGTCGCCGCCACCCCCTTGCCGGTGGAGGCGCTGAAGAACGGGGTGTCCGAGGTGACCTGGCGGCCGGTGGCCGGATCGGCGATGCCCGCCACCGCGTCCACCACCAGTTCGCCGTTCCGGTACACCGCGACCTGGATGCCCAACTCCTCGCCGGACTCCACCAGTTCGTCGATGGTCTGCTGCACAGGCTGCTGCATGACGGTCGTGCCCTTTCGATCCTCGACTGCGGCGCTCGTGGGCGCCGTTCACCCAACAGTCGGCGCCGCCGACGGGATCTCTACATCACCGGCGGAGAATTTCTGCCGCCGAGTTGCGCGGCGAGGACGGCGGGCGCCTCGGCCAAGGACGGGCCGTACCAGGTGAGATGGCGGCCGCTCAGCAGAGCGTACGGGAGGGCGGGGAACGCCTCGGGGCCGTCGGTGGCGGTGAAGCGGTAGGGCTCGTCGGGGAGGAGGAGCAACTCGGCGCCTGCGCCCAGGAGTTCGGGAAGCGGGACGCGGGGGTACCGGCCCGGGTGACCGGCCGTCACGACGGTGACGCCGAGCCGTCGAAGCAGGTCGGCGGCGAAGGTGTCCGCACCGAGGACCATCCACGGCCGCCGCCAGATCGGCACCACCGCACGCATCGGAACCGCCGGAGGCACCAGGCCGGCCCATGCCCGGCTCGCCGACAACAGCCAGTCAGGATCCGGGAGTTGGCAGGCGTCCACGAGCAGGCGGCGCAGCGAGCGAAGTGCCTGGTCGAGGTCCCGGATCCGGGTGGTCCACACGGCTACCCCGGCCGCGCGCAGGGCGGCTAGGTCGGGGGCCCGGTTCTCCTCCTCGTTGGCGATCACCAGGTCGGGGCGCAGCGCGAGGATCCGTGCCACGTCCGGGTTCTTGGTGCCGCCGATCCGGACCACGTCGAGGTCGGCGGGGCGGGTGCACCAATCGGTGGCGCCGACCAGCAGGCCGGGGGCGGTGGTGGCCACGGCCTCGGTGAGCGAGGGGACCAGCGAGACGACCCGGCGCACCTCCCCGAGCCGTACCGGGTCACCCTCGTCGTCCCTCAACTCCCGCTCAGCGTCCATGAATGCCACGCTATCGCGCCCGCGGCTAGCCCCTCCGAGTGCCGGATCAGAGCCGATGGAACGCACACGTACGTTCATCGGCGCACTGCGGGGGCGGACCTTCGGCAGCTGACCTAGCGTGGGGCTCGCCCCGGCGATCCGGGGCGGAATTTCGCAGGTGGGCGCCCCCCTGTCTCCCGAGAACACTCCGTTGTTCCTCAGTGAAAGTGGAAAGACATGGCATTCGGAAAGATGCTCGCCGCCATCGGTACCGCCTCGGCCCTGGCCTTCACGGCTGTCGGCACGGTCAGCTCCGTCGCGTTCGCGGACACCGCTCCCGCGGCCCCGCAGACGAACCAGACCGCCTCCCAGCCCGCGGACCAGCCGGCGAACCTGCCGGTGATCACGCCCGAGAACGCGAGCGCCGAGCAGGTCCAGACCCCGGCGGTGGAGATGGCGAGGCCGTCCAACCTGCCGGCCGTGCACTCCGACGGGACGATCACGAGCATCACGCCGCTGAACCTCGTCTGCGGGAACTTCAACTTCAACGGGCCGTCCTTCACGGAGACCTGTAACGGCCAGCTCTGGCAGCCCTTCGTCGACTGCTCGGACGGCAACCGCTACGTGTCCACCGTCCTGTTCTCCGGCCTGTTCCGCGTGCGCCTGACCTGCCCGGTCGGCGTGGCGGTCGCCGGCGGCGCCTTCGACCTGTCGTAAGTGCCGCTGACGTAGCGGACGGTCCTCCTGGCGCGCGCGAGCGGAGCCGGATGACGCGCGCGGCTGCGGCCACCCTCCGAGTGGACGCGGCCGCGTGCTCGGACCCGGCTTTCGGCCGGGTGCGGGACTCCCGTCCGCCGATCGGCCCGCTCGGCCTCAACTGCGTTGCCTCCGGCGCCCGTTGTGGCGAGCGGTGACTCAGGCCGTCGGCCCTGCCCCACCGGGCACGGTCGGCGGCCTGAGCCGTCTCCGCTGTTGTCAGGAGCCGTTCTTGACCGGCAGCCGGACCACCAGCCGTGCGCCGGGCAGTCGGCCGGGCGGCTCGGCGGCGACGGTGCCGCCGAGGCTGCGGGCGATGGTGCGCACCAGGGCCAGGCCCAGGCCCGCGCCGCCGCTGTGCCGGTCGCGGGCGTCGTCCAGGCGGACGAATCGCTCGAAGACCCGCTCCCGGTCGGCGGCGGGGATGCCCGGGCCGTCGTCCTCGACGGTGAGCCGCGCCCAGCCGTCCGCGACCGTGAGCGTGACGGCGACCCGGCCGTGCGCGTGCCGGGCGGCGTTGTCCAGCAGGTTGCGCACCAGGCGGGCCGGCCGCACCTCGCGGCCCGGCAGCACCGCCTCGTCGAGCTCGCTCTCGTAGGTCAACTCCCGTCCGCCGTACTGCCGTTCGGCGAGCTGCTCGGCGATCAGGTCGTGCAGGTCCACGGTGCCCTCGGCGCGGTCGGTGTCCCGTTCGGCGCGGGCCAGCAGCAGGAGGTCGTCGGCCAGGTCCTGGAGGCGTTCGGTGTCGGTGAGCGCGCCGCGCACCACCGCCGGCCAGTCGGCGGCGGCCGGGTGGGCGAGCGGCACTTCCAGTGAGCTGCGCAGGGTGGCGAGCGGGCTGCGCAGTTCGTGCGAGGCGTCGGCGACCAGGCGGCGCTGTTCGTCCAGGGCGTGCTGGAGCCGGTCCAGGGTGTCGTTGGTGGTGCGGGCCAGCCGGTGGATGCCGTCCCGGGCGCGCGGCACGGGGACGCGCTCGTGGAAGGCGCCGCCCCGCACCACGGCCATCTGGCGGCGGATCGACTCGACCGGGCGCAGCGCGAGACCGGTGGCGAGCCAGGCGATCAGTGCGACGAACAGCGAGGCGAGGGGGGCGATGAGGACGAGCAGGTGCCCGGTGACGACGGCGGTGGTCTGGTCCGCGATGGTCGGGTCGATCAGGACGTAGACGGTGAGCCGCTGCTCGGGCATCTCCGGGCCGGGACGGCGCCCGTCCGGGACCATCAGGGCGAGTCGGGCGCTGGTCACCGGTTCGGTGAGCACGCGCAGGAAGTGGTAGGTGCGGGGCTCGGGCGAGGCCAGCCGGTAGTAGGGGGAGATGCCGGCCGGATAGCGAATGGCGACGGTCTCGACGTTCTCGACGGTCTCGAAGGGCAGCACGGGTGGCAGGGCGACGCCGATCTCGGGCTTCGCGACCCGCAGGGGCGTCAGGCGCAACGCGGGATCGTCCTCGCGGTGATCCGTGAGCTGGCTTCCGGTCAGCCACTCCCCCTCCTCGGTGACTACCACGAACGGTTGACCGCCCAGAACCTCACCGTCGGCGCCGTCCCGGATCCTCGCCTCGATGTTCTGCATGGCGTTCAGGGCCTTGATCTCGGCCTCGCGGTAGAGCAGCGCGTGGACGGCGCCGCCGACCAGCGGCGAGGCGACCGCGAACGCCAGCGCGGAGGCAACCAGCGCGGCCACGGCGGCCCGGGCGCGGACACCGAGGGCGGGCCACCACCGCCACCGGCGCCGGCGGTCAGCCGACATCGGCGGGCGAGGGGGTGAGCCGGTAGCCGATGCCGCGGACGGTGTCGATCCGGGCGTGCGCGCCGGCCCGGTGGAGTTTGCGGCGCAGCGCGGCGATGTACACCTCGACGATGTTCAGGTCGCCGCGGACCGCCGAGTACGCGGCGTCCCAGACGGCGTCCAAAATGTCGGTCTTCGGCACGGCCTGGTCGGGGCGGCGCAGCAGGCACTCCAGGACGCCGAACTCCTTTGCGGTGAGCCGGAGTTCGGCGTCGGCGACGGTGCAGCGGCGGGCCGCCGGGTCGATCCGCAGGTCGGCGACGGCCAGGGCGGCGGGCCGGCCTGCCGCGCCGCGGCGCAGCAGGGCGCGCAGCCGGGCGGTGAGCACCACGTAGGAGAACGGTTTGGCGAGGAAGTCGTCGGCGCCGCAGTCCAGCGCCTCGGCCTCGTCGTATTCGCCGTTCTTCGCGGTCAGCATCAGTATCGGCACGGAGTTTTCCTCGGCCCGCAGTCTGCGGCAGATCCGGAAGCCGTTCAGGCCGGGCAGCATCAGGTCGAGCACCAGCAGGTCGTACCTGCCGGAACGGGCCAGCGCCAGACCCGCCGGGCCGTCGGTGGCCACGTCCACCGCGTAGCCCTCGGCCCGCAGGCCCTGGCTGAGCGACTGGGCCAGCCTTTCCTCGTCCTCGACCATGAGTAGGCGCACGGGGCAAGCGTAGGTCAATTCGCCGGGGCGAAAAGGCCGTTGACCGATGTGCCGGTTTTCTCCCGGCTGAAGAAATCCTCAGCTTCTTTCAGAATCGGCTCAGCGGGGTTTTCCTAGCGTCGGTCGGGTGCGAATACCTTTCCGGGTCCGTCCCTGTTTGCTGCCGGTGGTGCCGGTGGTGCTGTTCCAGTTGGCGCTGTCGGTGCCGAGGCACTGGCGGATGCAGACCAGCGGCTTCGACCTCGGCATCTTCGAGGAGGCGGTGCGCGGTTACGCGTATCTTGAGCGGCCGGTGGTCACGCTGAAGGGCGCCGGGTTTGTGCAGTTGGGCGACCACTTCAGCCCCGCGCTGGCGGTGCTGGCCCCGTTCTACCGGCTCTGGCCGGCCCCGGAGACGCTGCTGGTGGCGCAGTCGCTGCTGTTCGCGCTGTCGGTGGTGCCCGTCACCGGGCTGGCCGTGCAGTGGCTGGGCCGGGCCCGGGGCGTGGCGGCCGGGCTGGCGTACGGGCTGTCCTGGGGGCTGTGGCAGGCCTCGGTGTTCGACTTCCACGAGATCGCGCTGGCCGTCCCGCTGGTGGCGTGCGCGACGGTCGCGCTGGCCCGCGGGCGGTGGCGGGCGGCGGTGTGCTGGGCGCTGCCGCTGCTGCTGGTGAAGGAGGACCAGGGTCTGCTGCTGGCCGGTGTCGGCGGCTACGTCCTGCTGGTCGGGCGCCGCCGGGGGCTCGGCGCGGCGGGCCTGGCGGCGGCCGTCCTCGGCACGCTGCTCACGGTGCTGGTGCTGATCCCCGCCGCCAATCCGATCGGCACCTACGCGTACGGGGCGACGGCCGCGCCCGACGACGGGGATCCGCTGAGCCGGCTGCTGCTGCCCGTCGACAAGTGGTGGACGGTCGGGGCGATCGTTGCCCCGACCCTGCTGCTGGCGCTGCGCTCGCCGCTCGCCCTGCTGATGGTGCTGCCGTTGGCGGCGCGCTTCTGGTCGGCCAACCCCGCGTACTGGAGCACCGGTTGGCACTACAACGCGGTGCTGATGCCCATCGTCTTCGTCGCCGCGATCGACGGCCTGCGCCGCTTGCCCCGGCGTCCGTCGCTGCGGGTCGCGCCCGCCGCGATGCTCGCCGTCGCGCTGCTGGCCGCCCCGGTACCCGACCTGTCCGGGCCCGGCCCCGACGTCCTGACCGCCCGCCAGGTCCTCGCCACCGTCCCCGACGGCGCGCGGGTCGCCGCCGCGAACCGGCTCGCCCCGCAACTCACCTCCCGCTGCACCGTCTCCCTGTTCCCCTTCCTCACCTTCCCCGACGGCACCGGCTCCACCGGCCTCTCCCCCGACGACCGCTCCCCCCTCTTCCGCCCCGTCGCCGAATGGGCCGCCACCCTCGACACCCCCGACGGCTTCCCCGCCCCCGCCCCCGCCGACCTCACCGTCCAAGCCGCTCTCCCCACCGCCGGCTACCGCCCGGTCGCCCACGGCGCGGGCATCACCATCTGGCACTGGGAACCGGGGCATTGACGGGCAAGGGCCACGACGAGGAGGGTGCCCGTCGGCGCCGGCGGAAGGCGGCACCCGACACTGAATGCCGTGGAAGGCACCCGCCGGCGCGGGGCGCGGCCACCGGAGTTGAGGTGCGAGGATGGTGGCATGGCCGAGTTCCGTGTTCCCGAACGCCACGCGCAGCTGTTGGAGTACGCGCAGAGTCTGACACCTCCCGCGGGCTGGAAGGTTGAAGTGTCAGGCGACGAGATCATCATGATGGCCGGGCCCTCGGTGATCCACCAGCGAAATCTGTTCATCGTCCGGGAGCAGTTCGATGTTCGGCGGCCGGCCGGGCTGATGCCCAGCGAGAACACCGATCTGGCCTCGCCGAACGTCGGCAAGCTCCGCAACCCCGACCTGACGTACATCCCGGTGTCGGTGGTGGAGCTCGGCGGCAACGAGGTCCCGGCCGATCTCGCCGCAATCGCTGTCGAGGTCGTCTCGGTGTCGAATCCCGAGAACGACCTGGTCGGCAAGGTCCGTGACTATCCGTTGATGGGTATCCCTCTCTACCTGGTGATCGATCCACGCGAAGGGACGGTCGTCCTGTTCTCGGACCCGTCCGGTGGGGCGTACCGCCAGCGGTGGACCGGGGAGTTCGGCGATGTCGTCCCGATCCCGGCGCCGTTCGACTTCGGCCTGGTCACCGCCGACCTGGTCCGTTACTGAAGGCAACCGGGGGCCGCCAGGTTCCGTAGGTGCGGGCCGCAGGCCAGGCAGCCGCCCGGCGTTCTCCCGGCCCGTCAACCCCGCTTCGGCGGACAGCTGTTGGGGCACGTGGCCGAGCAGGCGGCGCACTGCGACGGGGTTGGGGCTGCGGTCGGCGGGCCGGCCTCCCCGGAGGGGGACGGCCCGGTGCTGGTCAGCAGTCCTTGAAGGCGGTGCAGACCGGCTTGGCGAGTGCGCTCAGCACTGCGGTGTCGGCGGGCGCGGACCAGGCGGTCTTCGGGTGCGCGCCCTTGGCGGTCTGTGCGTGCAGGGTGAGTTCGACCAGCGCGCCGCCGGAGGTGGTCAGGTACTCGTGCACCTGTACGGTGCCGCCGTCGGATTGCGGCACCGTCACGGTCGCCACCAGGTACTCACTGTCGTCCCCGGTGATCTCGGCCTTGGCCCCGGGCACGGTGGTGGCGCAGTTCTTCACCTCGTCCTTGACGACGCCGAGCAGGCCGAACGCGGACTGCGCGGCCACGCTGCTCTTCGAGGCGTCGCCGAAGCTGACGATGCTCTGGTCGGCCTTCCAGTCGCCCGCGGCGCCGCCCAGCGAGGCGGTGTCCACGCCGGGGACGGTGTCCGCCCAGTCGTCGGAGCGCTTGCCGTGGCAGAGCTGCTCGATCTGGAACTGGCCCTTGGCGCCCAGGCTCTTCGCCGAGGTCGCGGGCGCCGTCCAGTGCAGCGCCGCGTTCAGCGGCACCTGCTGCGGGGCGATCCAGGCCGCCGCCGGCACCGTCGAGGACTTCCCGCCACCTGCGGACGGCGCCGCGCCCGGGTCGGACTTCGGGCTCCCGGACGCCGTGCTGCCGGCGGACGGCGTCCCACTGGCGGCGGGCGGCGCGGCGGCCGTCTTCCCGGCGTCGCCCCCGCCCGAGCCCTCGGGGTCGCAGGCGGTCAGGGCGGCGATGGCGGTCAGGCAGGCCACCGCGGTGGCGGCGAGGCGGAGCGGGCGCACGTGGATCCCCGGATTCGAGAAGAAGGGTGGACGGTGGACCGGCCCAGGGCCTGTCTTCAGGCCCGCGCCGCAGCCGCGTCGTGGGGCAGGCGGGGGTTTGACGACAGGCCCTGGGCCCGCGCGCCGCCGCCCCCGGCCGGTGAACCGGCGGGCGGCGGCGCGCGGCTTGCGGACGGTCAGTAGCCGCGGGCCGGACGGTGCGGGTCGGCCTGCTGCACCTTGGACGCCAGGTCGTGGCCGTCCGGCGAGACGTGGTACCGGTCGCGGATGTAGTTCATCGAGGCCGCCACGTTCGCCACCGGGTCGTAGATGTCGGTGGAGGTGCCCTTGACGTGGTACGCCGCGAAGGTGGACGGGATGGTCTGCCAGCCGCCGCGCGAGCTGTTCAGCGGCGCGCCGTCGGCCTGCTTCGCGCCGTGCGCGTTGCTGTCCCACAGGTTGACCTGCGAGCCGGCCGCGTTGTACGTGGACTCGCGGTTGGCGATGGTCAGCATGCCCTTGGTCCACGCCTCGCGGGCCGCCGGGTCGGTCACGCCCATCGCGTCCAGCGCCTGCGCGATGTACTCGCGGCAGGCGGCCTCGCCGCTCTTGAACTTGCCCTTGCCGCCGTACGTGACCTCGCTGGTCTTGATCGCTCCGGCATGCGAGATCTCGATCTTCGGGTCGTTGCCGTGGCCGCTGCCCCCGTGGTCGCTGCCGCCGTGGTCGCCGCCGCCGCCGTGGCCGCCCTTGTTCGGGCTCTTCGGCATCGGCGTGCTGGGCTTCTTCTGCGCGGGCTTGGTGGTCGGCTTGTGGTCGCCGCCACCCTGGCCCGGGCTCTTCGGCTGGGGCTTGGTGGAGCCGGGCTTGCTGACACCCTCGTGGGCGCACTTCTCGGCCTCCTGGTACCGCTTGATCACGGTGCCGATCTTCTTGGTGTCCTCGGCGAGCTCCTTGGTGAGCTTCGCCTTGGTCGCCTCCAGCGCCGCGACCTGCTCGTTGATCGCGTTCACCTGCTGGCGGACCTGCGAGACCACCTCGGCGAACCCGAAGATGTTGCCGAGCGCACCGGCGGCCAGGTCGGTGCCCACCGCCTTCATCATCACGCCCTGGATGCGGCCGGTCTGCTGGGTCATCTCGTTCATCCGCTGCTGGATCGCCGCGAAGTCCCGCTGGATCTTCGCGAGCTCGTCCAGCTTGACGCCGAAACCTGCTGTCATGTTGTGTCTGCTCCCCCGTCGGACCTGACGCCAGTTCAGTTGTTTATCCCACCACAAGGCGTCTCGCGGCAATCACCGGGCCCCATCGGGTGCGCGGTTACCCCTGGGGCGCGGCCGGCAAACCCGCTGCCGGGGCTTTCGCCGAGATGCCGGGGTGCGCCCGGCGCGCGATCATGGAGTCGTGGACCGTCCGCCTGCGGTCCGCCTCCGACCGCACCACCGCGACTCACTGCCGAGAGTCGCAGCCGACCGGCCGGCGTCCTACCGGAAAGGCTGGGATTCGATGTTCCAACTCCTCTGGATTCTGCTGATCGGCTTCGTGCTGGGCGTGCTGGCCAAGCTGATCCTGCGTGGGCCGCAGTCCATCCCGTGGTGGCTGACCATGCTGCTCGGCGCGGCCGGCGCCTGGCTGGGAAACGCGGTGGCCGGCTGGATCGGCGTCCGCAACACCTCCGGCATCGACTGGATCCGGCACCTGCTCCAGCTCGGCTTCGCCGTCGCCCTGGTCGCCTTGGTCTCGCCCGCCTGGACCAAGTCCCACCCCAGCAGATGAAACGCACCGGCCCTGCCGGTCGCCCTCGCCACCGCCCGCCGAGCGCCCCGCTCGGCGGGTGGTGGCGTGTTTCGGCGAGGGCGGGTCAGACGAAGCGGGAGCTGCGCACCGGGCCGGACGAGCGGATCCGGTCGCGGTTGCCGGTCGCCCAGGTCGCGGCGGCGCGGGCGGCGAAGGCCGACAGTGCCTCGTCCGGGTCGGGCGGGGACTGTCCGTCGCCCTCGTCCGGCTCGGCGGCGGCGGTGCGGATCCGCTCCGCGAGTACCGCCGCCGAGGCGTCGTCCGCCGGCCCCCGCTCGACCTGGCCGTTGTCGTCGACCCGCAATCCCGGCTCCCACGGCGCGACCAGGTGCTGCACCAGCAGGCCCGAGACGTCCGCCGAGACCGCCGGGGTGTCCGTCCAGCACGTCGCGTGCTCGTACAGCAGCTCACCGGGCGCCCGCTCGTACAGCGCGCCGACCAGCTCCTGGTCGCACTCGTTCAGGTCGTACGCCACCACCAGCGCGTCCGCCGTCCCCGCGCCCGGCCGGTACGGGACCGCGGGCAGCCCGAGCAGCGCCGCGGCCGCCAGACCCAGTGCCTCGCTGCCCCGGTCCGGCAGCAGCGCCACCGAGGCCGGGCGGCGGCCGGTGGCGTCGAGGACGGTGCGCAGCCGTTCCAGGCCGTGGCGGCAGTTCTCGTAGGTGTCGCCCAGCATCGCCCAGCGGCCGGTCATCCCGGCGGTGAATCCGTGCGTCGAGAGCGTCGCCAGCAGGCCTCCGGTCAGCGTGAAGTGCCAGCCCCGCAGGTCCGTCGGCCCGGCCGGCGGGACGGCCGCGGCGCGGGCCAGCGAACGGCGGATCCGGTCGGCGGCGGGCCCCCAGGTGTCGGCGTCCGGCGCCGCCAGCGACGCGAACACCTCGCGGGCCTGCTCGACCCGGCCGTCCATCAGCGCGTTGTGCGCCAGCAGGTACCCGTCCGGCCAGTCGCCGGTGATCGCCCGGTGCTCCTGCAGCACGGCGACGGCCTCCGCGTGCCGCTCACCGTCCTCCAGCGCGACGGCCAGCTCCAGCAGCACCTGACGCGGGTTGACCTGCTGCCCGCGGCCCCGCCCGAACAGCTTCCGCTTCGCGGGCACGTCACCCGCCCGCAAGGCCTCCCGCAACGCTTCCCGCAACGCCGGGACGGCCAACTCCGAGAGCCCGTGCTCGATGCACGCGTACCCGTACGCGTACAGCGCGCCCGCGTCCGACGGCCGCCCCGCGAGTGCGCCGGCCGCGCCCGCCAGGTCGTCGATGCCGACGGCCTCCGCCAACTTCCGCACCACCGGCGCCACTTCGGCTGCCGCCAGCCCGTCGGCCACCGCCCTCAGCTCCCGCGCCGCACCCTGCGGGTCACCGGCCTCGAGCAACTCCCACGCCTTGGCGAGCTCGGAACGCAAAGCAGTCTCCTCCTGAACGCACAGGCACCCCCCGGACCACCCGGTTCGCACACCCGCCCGATCATCGCTGCCGCGCCGCCACCCCGACAAACCACTTTCGCCCCCGAGCGACGGCACAGCGTCGGTCAGCCCGGGAGCCGGCGGTCCTGCGCGGGCGGGTGGGCGGCGGCGCGCATTCCCCTGGCCCGGGCGGTCTGCGCGGCCTCGTCGGCGGCCAGCAGGTCCAGCACCTCGCGGGCCGGGCCGGGCCGGGCGGAGGCGGTCAGGACGGCGCCGGAGAAGGTGGTGCTGATGCCCGCGTCGCCGGGCAGCGGGCCGACCACGTGCACCCCGGGCAGGTCCATCAGCTCGCTGTGCTGCTGGAAGGCGAGGTCGGCCGCGCCAGAGGCGAGCAGGGTGCCGGCCGGGACCCCGGGCGGTGCCTGGACCAGGCGGTCCCGGAGCGCCCCGGCGAGCCCCTGACGGCCGATCAGGTCCAGCACGGCGGTGCCGCTCGGGCCGGTCGAGTAGGCGATCCGACGGGCCGTCAGCAGGGCGTCCCGCAGGGCCTCCTGGCTGTCGAGGGCCGGTGCCGGGGAGCCCTCCGGGACGGCGGCGACCACCTGGGAGACCCACAGCGGGCGGACCGTCGCGGCGAGCACCGCCCCCTCGGCCGCGAGCGCGGCCAGCGCGTCCTCGGCGAGCACCAGCACGTCGCCCGCCGCCCCTTCCCGGACCCGCCGGGCCACCTCCACGCCGCCGGCCGATTCGAACCGTACCGGTATGCCGTGCGCACGCCCGATCCACCCGGACAGCTCGGCCAGGATCGGCCGGGTCGCCATCGAGGACAGGCCGACGATCTCTTCGTTCACGTCTGCTCCTTGCGTCCGGCAGATGCTACGACGGGCGAACGGGCTGTTCAACGGCGGTCTGCGACACTGCCCGGATGAACACCACCCCGAGCACCGCCGCCGGAAAGGTCCTGGACGTCCTCGCCGTCTTCGACCGCGAACACCGCGCGCTGCCCCTGTCGGAGATCGCCCGGCGGGCGGGCCTGGCCGTGAGCACCGCGCACCGGGTGGTGTCGGAACTCGCGGCGTGGGGCGCGCTGGAGCGGGCGGAGGACGGCTCCTGGCACGTGGGCCTGCGGCTGTGGGAGGTCGCCTCGGGCTGCCCTCGGACGCAGATCCTGCGGGACGCGGCGCTGCCGTTCATGCAGGACCTGTACGAGGCGACCCACGAGAACATCCAGCTCGCCGTGCGCGAGGGCACCGAGCTGGTCTTCGTGGAGCGGATCGCCGGGCACCGCTCGGTGGAACTGCTGACCATGGTCGGCACCCGGTTCCCGGTGGCCTCGACGGGCATGGGCCGGGTGCTGCTGGCGCACGCGCCGGCCCCGCTCCAGGAGGAGGTGCTGGGCGCTCCGCTGCCCGCCTGGACGCCGCACACCGTCACCGACCCGCGGATGCTGCGCGCGCAGTTGGACCTGATCCGCCGCGAGCAGGTCTTCGTCAGCGACCGGCAGTTGTCGCAGAGCACGGTGGCGGTGGCCGCGCCGGTGCGGATCGGGCGGGACGGGCCGGTGAGTGCCGCGCTGGGCATCGTGATCGCCGCGCGGGACGCGGACCGGGCCCGGGGACTGCGCGAGCCACTGCTGCGGGCGGTGGGCGCGATCTCGGCGGAGCTCGGCCGGCGGGCCCGCACCGTGCGGTGAGCGGCCGGGCCCGCACCGTACGGTGAGCGGCCGGGCCCGCACCGTGCGGTGAGCAGCCGGGCCCGCACCGTGCGGTGAGCAGCAAGCTTTCCGCCTGACGGAAAGCCGGGCGACCAGCCGCGGGTCGGGCTGCCAGCGTTCGGGGAGAGGAAATCCCCGCCGCAGTTCTGGAGACGCCATGGCCGACGCCATCCCCGCCGCCTCGATCGACACCGTCACCCGGGCCCCCGTCGCGATCGTCGGCGCCGGGCCGGCCGGTCTGATGCTGGCTCACCTGCTGGGCCGCGCCGGGGTGGAGGCCGTCGCCCTGGACACCCGCACCCGGCACGAGATCGAGACCACCCAGCGGGCCGGCATCCTGGAGGCCGACGCGGCCCGGGACCTGGTGGAGACCGGCGTCAGCGACCGGACCATGCGCGAGGGCCACGAACACACCGGCGTCGAACTGCGCTTCGGCGGCCGGGCGCACCGGATCGACTTCCAGGGCCTGGTGGGCGCCTCGACCTGGCTCTACCCGCAGACCGACGTGTTCATCGACCTGGCCGACGCCCGCGAACGCGACGGCGGCACCGTGCACTTCGGGGTCCGCGACACCGAAGTGCTGGACGTCGAGAGCGGGGCACCCAAGGTCCGCTGGACGGCGCCCGACGGCACCCGGCACGAGGTGCGGGCGCGATACGTGGTCGGCGCGGACGGCTCGCGCAGCATGTGCCGGGACCTGGTGCCGCAGCAGAACCGGGTGCGCTACGGCCACGAGTACCCGTTCGCCTGGTTCGGCATCATGGCCGAGGCCCCGATGAGCGCCCCCGAACTCGTCTACGCCCACTCCGAGCAGGGGTTCGCGCTGATCAGCCGGCGCACCGACACGGTGCAGCGGATGTACTTCCAGTGCGACCCGCAGGACTCGCCGGACGCCTGGTCGGACGAGCGGATCTGGCAGACGCTCCAGGCCCGGGTGGCGGGCGAGGACGGCTTCCGCCTCCAGGAGGGGCCGGTGCTGGAGAAGAGCGTGCTGCGGTTCCGGTCGTTCGTGCAGGAGCCGATGCGCTGGGGTTCGCTGCTGCTGGCGGGCGACGCGGCGCACACCGTGCCGCCGACCGGGGCGCGCGGCCTCAACCTGGCGCTGCACGACGTGAAGGTGCTCGCCCCGGTGCTGCTGCGGGCGCTCGGCGCCGAGGGGGCGGCCGCGCTGGACGACTACCAGCCGCGCGCCCTGCGGCGGGTGTGGCGCGCCCAGCACTTCTCGTCCTGGATGACCAGGCTGCTGCACCTGGCGCCCGGCGCGAGCGCCTTCGACCTGCGGCGTCAACTCGGCGAGCTGGACTGCGTGGTGGGCACCCGGGCCGGCCGCAGCTACCTGGCCGAGCAGTACACCGGCTGGCCGACCCGGGGCTGACCGGGCCCCGACGCCCCATCGGAGAGGACCTTCACGTGATCATCGACTGCCACGGCCACTTCACCACCGCCCCGCCGCAGCTCGCCGCCTGGCGCGAGCGCCAGCTCGCCGCCCTCGACTCCCCGTCCGACGCGCCCGACCCGGCCGAGCTGCGGATCTCGGACGACGACCTGCGGGCGGCGATCGAGCCGAACCAGCTGCGGCTGATGGACGAGCGCGGCACCGACCTGACGGTGTTCTCGCCGCGGGCCAGCTTCATGGCCCACCACCTCGGCGACTTCGCGGTCTCCGCCGCCTGGGCGCGGATCTGCAACGACCTGGTGCACCGGGTCAGCACGCTCTACCCCCGGCGTTTCGCGATGGGCGCGATGCTGCCGCAGTCCCCCGGCGTCGATCCGGCGACCTGCCTGCCGGAGCTGCGGCGCGCGGTGGAGGAGCTGGGCGCGGTCTCGGTGAACCTCAACCCCGATCCCTCGGGCGGGCGTTGGACGGCCCCGCCGCTGACCGACCGGTCCTGGTACCCGCTGTACGAGGCGCTGGTGGAGTACGACGTCCCGGCCATGATCCACGTCAGCACCTCGTGCAACCCGGCGTTCCACACCACCGGCGCGCACTACCTGAACGCCGACACCACCGCGTTCATGCAGCTGCTCCAGGGCGACCTGTTCGCGGACTTCCCGACGCTGCGGCTGGTGATCCCGCACGGTGGCGGCGCGGTGCCCTACCACTGGGGCCGGTTCCGCGGGCTGGCGCAGGCCCTCGGCGGGCCCCGGCCGGAGGACCTGCTGGGCCGCAACGTCTTCTTCGACACCTGTGTCTACCACCGGCCGGGCATCGACCTGCTGACGTCCGTCGTCCCGTCCGAGGGCGTGCTGTTCGCCAGCGAGATGATCGGCGCGGTGCGCGGCGTCGATCCGCTGACGGGCCACCACTTCGACGACACCCGGCGGTACGTGGATGCCACCGACCGGCTCTCCGACGAGCAGCGGGCGGCCGTGTACGCCGGCAACGCGCTGCGCGTTCACCCCCGACTGGCCGCCCGCCTCGCCGCGTCCGGCCGCTGACCCCCAGGAGCGATGCACATGCACACCGAACTCGGTGTCGTCCGCACCACGATCGAGCGGCCCGATGCGGCCGCGGTGGCCGCGCTGTCGGCGTTCGGCACGGCGACCGTCCACGAGGCGATGGGCCGCACCGGCCTGACGCGCCCGTACCTGCGGCCGGTGTACCCGTCGGCGCGGCTGTGCGGCCCGGCGGTCACGGTGCTGCTCCAGCCCGGCGACAACTGGATGCTGCACGTCGCGGCGGAGCAGATCCGGCCCGGCGACGTGGTGGTGGCGGCCTGCACGACGGAGAGCGAGGACGGCTTCTTCGGCGAGCTGCTGGCGACCTCGTTCCGTTCCCGGGGCTGCGCGGGCCTGGTGATCGACGGTGGCGTGCGGGACGTCGCGGACCTCACCGCGATGGACTTCCCGGTGTTCTCCCGGGCGGTCAACGCGCGGGGCACGGTGAAGGCGACCCTCGGTTCGGTCAACGTGCCGGTGGTGTGCGCCAACGCGCTGGTGCACCCGGGCGACGTGGTGCTGGCGGACGCCGACGGCGTGGTGGTGGTGCCGCGCGAGCGGGCCGCCGAGGTCGCCGCGGCCTCCGCCCGGCGGGAGGAGAACGAGGCGGGCAAGCGCGAGCGGCTGCGCGCGGGCGAGCTGGGTCTGGACATGTACGACATGCGCGGCCCCCTGGCCGAGCTCGGACTGCGCTACGAGGACTGAGCCATGACGACCAATCAGCACCGGACCGATCAGCACCGGACCGATCAGCACCAGCCCGATCAGCCCAAGACCCCGGGCTGGCTGGACTGGCACCCCTCCCCCGCCCGTCCGGCGCTCGCCCTCCCGGCCGGCGCGGTGGACGCGCACTGCCACGTGTTCGGCCCCGCCGCGCAGTTCCCGTACGCGCCGGAGCGCAAGTACACGCCGTGCGACGCCTCCGCCGAGCAGTTGTTCGCGCTCCGCGACCACCTGGGCTTCGCCCGCAACGTGATCGTCCAGGCGACCTGCCACGGCGCCGACAACCGCGCGCTGGTGGACGCCCTGCACCGCTCCGGCGGCCGGGCCCGCGGCGTGGCCACCGTCCGGCCCGGCACCTCGGACGCCGAGCTGCGGGGGCTGCACGCGGCCGGCGTGCGCGGGGTGCGGTTCAACTTCGTGCGCCGCCTGGTCGATGTGACGCCCCGCGTCGACCTGTGGGACGTGGTGGAGCGGATCGCCCCGCTGGGCTGGCACGTGGTGCTGTACTTCGAGGCGGCCGACCTGGCGGAGCTGCGCGAGTTCTTCCTCTCCATTCCGGTGCCGCTGGTGATCGACCACCTGGGCCGGCCGGACGTCTCCAAGGACCCGGACGGCCCGGAGTTCGCCGAGTTCCTCTCCTTCCTGCGCGCCCGGGAGGACATCTGGTGCAAGGTCAGCTGCCCGGAGCGCCTGTCGCTCACCGGCCCGCCGGCCCTGGACGGCGAGCGGAACGCGTACCGGGACGTGGTGCCGTTCGCCCGCCGGGTGGTCGAGGAGTTCCCCGACCGGGTGCTGTGGGGCACCGACTGGCCGCACCCCAACCTGAAGGACCACATGCCGGACGACGGCCTGCTGGTCGACTTCCTTCCGCACATCGCCCCGACCGAGGAGCTGCGCCGGCGGCTACTGGTCGACAACCCGAACCGCCTCTACTGGGCTTCTCCGGAAGGGAGTTGACGGCATGGCAGTCGACCGCACGTACCGGCTCGTCCCCGGGACCACCATCTTCGACGCCGACCAGTCCGCGAAGGGCTACCACCTCAACCAGTTCTGCATGTCGCTGATGACGGCCGAGAACCGGGCCGCGTACCTGGCCGACGAGCGCGCCTACCTGGACGCCTGGCCGCTGCGCGAGGCGCAGAAGCAGGCGCTGCTGGACCGGGACCTGAACGCGGCGATGCGCGAGGGCGGCAACATCTACTTCCTCGCCAAGTGGGGTGCCACGCTGGGGTTCTCGTTCCAGCAGATGGCGGGCTCGATGACCGGCATGACCGAGCAGGAGTACCGGGACATGATGGTCTCCGGCGGCCGCTCGGCCTCCCTGCCGGGCAACCGGATCGACCGCGCGGTGCTGGAGGCCGCGCACGCCGACCAGTCGCCGCCCGCCGGGCACGCCGCCGTCTCGGCCGCCGTGTTCACCTCGCACGTCCCGGCGATCGGCGCGGCCATGGACCACGGAAAGACCGAGGAGCCGTACTGGCAGCCGGTGTTCGCCGGGTACGAGCACTCGCGGCAGTGGGCCCGGGAGAACGTCCCCGACGTGGTGATCCTGGTCTACAACGACCACGCCAGCGCCTTCGACCTCTCGCTGATCCCGACCTTCGTGCTGGGTACCGGCGCCGCCTACCCGACCGCCGACGAGGGCTACGGCCCGCGCCCGGTGCCGGGCGTCGAGGGCGATCCGGAGCTGGCCGCGCACCTCGCGCACTGCCTGATCCGCGACGACTTCGACCTGACGCTGGCCAACGAGATGCCGGTGGACCACGGGCTGACGGTGCCGCTGTCGCTGATGTTCGGCGACGTGGAGGCGTGGCCGTGCAGGGTGATCCCGCTGCACGTCAACGTGGTGCAGTACCCGGTGCCGTCCGGGGCGCGCTGCTTCGAGCTGGGGCGGGCGCTGCGCCGGGCGATCGAGTCCTACCCGCGGCCGCTGAACGTGCAGGTCTGGGGCACCGGCGGGATGAGCCACCAACTCCAGGGCCCGCGCGCCGGGTTGATCAACCGGGAGTGGGACAACGCGTTCCTGGACCGGCTGATCTCCGACCCGGCCGCCCTGGCGCGGGTGCCGCACCTGGAGTACGTCGAGGAGGCCGGCTCGGAGGGCATCGAGCTGGTGATGTGGCTGATCGCGCGCGGCGCGCTGAGCGACGTGGACGACGGCGGCCGGGTGGAGGTCGAGCACCGCTTCTACCATGTGCCGGCGTCCAACACGGCCGTCGGCCACCTGATCCTGAACAACCATCCCCGCCTCAAGGAGAACTGAGATGACCACCCAGCAGCCCCTGCGGATCGCCCTGGCCGGCGGCGGAGCGTTCGGCGCCAAGCACGCGGCGGCCCTGCGCCGGATCGAGGGCGTGGAGGTGGCCGTCGCGGTCTCCTCCTCGCTGGAGAGCTCCCGCAGGTTCGCCGCCGAGCAGGGCATCGCCCGGGCCGCCGGCAGCCTGGACGAGGTGCTGGCGATGGACGAGGTGGACGCGGTGATCCTGGCCACGCCGACGCCACTGCACGCCGCGCAGACCCAGGCCTGCCTGGCGGCGGGCAAGCACGTGCAGGTGGAGATCCCGGTCGCGGCCGCGCTGTCGGACGCCGAGGAGTGCGTGGCGGCGGCGGAGCGCACCGGCCTGGTGGCGATGGCCGGGCACACCCGCCGGTTCAACCCCAGCCACCAGTGGGTGCGCCGGCGGATCGCGGCGGGCGAACTGGCCATCCAGCAGCTCGACGTGCAGACCTACTTCTTCCGCCGCACCAACCTCAACGCGCTCGGCCACAAGCGCAGTTGGACCGACCACCTGCTGTGGCACCACGCCGCGCACACCGTCGACCTGTTCGCCTACCAGACCGGTTCGCCGATCGTGCAGGCCAACGCGATCCAGGGGCCGATCCACCCGGAGCTGGGCATCGCGATGGACATGTCGATCCAGCTGAAGGCGGCGAGCGGCGCGATCTGCACCCTCTCGCTGTCCTTCAACAACGACGGCCCGCTGGGCACGTTCTTCCGCTACATCGGCGACACCGGCACCTACCTCGCCCGCTACGACGACCTGGTGACCGGCGCGGACGAACCCATCGACGTCAGCGGCGTCGACGTCTCCCTGGACGGCATCGAACTTCAGGACCGCGAGTTCGTCGCGGCGATCCGCGAGGGCCGCGAGCCCAACGCCTCGCTCGCCCAGGTGCTGCCCTGCTACCGCACCCTGGCGGACCTGGAGCAGCAGCTCGCCACCGCCCCCTCGCCCGCGTGACGGCGTCCAAGCATGGGCGCTGGGGGTGGACCCCACGCCCTTGCACGTCGTGAGAGTGCCAATCCCTGACATGCAGAAGCCCCGCCCGGATGAACCGGACGGGGCTGTCGCACTGCGGCGAGGGCAGCCGACATAGGCCCCGTCCGCCACTGCCCATGCGGACGCGTCCCACGCACAGAGCATCGGGGCTGAAGTCAGCTTCCCGCCCGCATGACCAGATCGCGGTACGGGAGGGAGACTGTCGAGTTCCCGAAGATCCCCAACGACTTCTCCACCTCTCCGATCAGCTCGACCGCGCCGGCGGCGGTGTCCCGAAGGACTTCCGTTTCCACGAACACCCCGGCCCCGCCGACGGTGTCGATGTTCACGGTCACGCCCGGCAGGTCGGGGTGCCGGTAGGTGACCCGGGTCTTCACCACACGCACCAGCTCACGCATGCCGATGTTGGCGAGCAGCCGTTCGGCTGCGGCAGCCTGGTCGGCTTCGGCGAGGATCACGTTCGTCTCGGTCTTGGACACCACGTCGTCCGTACTGTGCGTGGTCCCGGTGGACGCGGGCTTGTACGTCACCTCCGCGGCACCGTCTCGGCGGCGGACCCGCAGGCACTCGACCGTCGCCATGTAGTCCACGTCCGGTCGGCTGTAGTAGGTGTCCACCTCCGTCACGGGCGCGTCGGCCGTGTAGCCGAGTTCGATCAGCAGTTCCGCCAGTGCCTGCCGGTCGGGGAGTTCCCGCTTGCGCTCGATCTCCGTCAAATCTGACATGACGTCATCCTGCCGTACGGGCCGCCGAGTACACGCGAGCCAGCGTGGAGCGACTGCACCATCGCTGCATGGCGTCCATCGCCGACTGGAGCCGGTCCGTGTCGGACAGCCGAATGTTCGAGAAAAGCACGAGCTGTTTGGCGTCGCGCAGCGGATTGGACAGGGTGCGCTGCAAGTACCGGTTGTAGTAGGTGCGATTGCGGCGCGTCACGTCCGACACGTGCACCGGCATGAGGATGGTCGGGTCGCTGCCGGTCGATTCCGTGGAGCTGACGGCGACCGCGGACAGCAGCGCGTCCAGCGTCAGGTAGGCGTACGTCTCTCGACCTTCACGGACGCACCACGCCTCCCATACCGGGCGGCACTGGTCGTCGCCGGCTTCGGCAAGCGCCAGGAAGCGGGACAGGGCAATGTCCGAGCACATGTCGAAGACGTCGCCGTCCACCGTCAGGTGGTCTCCGAACGGCTCGCTGAGCGCCAGCATCATGCCGCGCTGCGACTCGGACAGGCGGCTTTCCGTCAGCCGGTAGTGCACCTGCTTGTGTCCGGCGCGCCGGCTGTTCCAGTCGGCCGCCAACTGGCCGTCGAGGTAGGGCGAGAAGCCGAGCACACCGGACCGCCACGCATAGTCGCGCATCGTGATGAAGTGCCGCTGAACCTCGCGGCAGACCCCCACCGGGGCGCCGACGATCACAGGGCGGTCAGGGGCGATGTCCCGCAGTGGCGCGAGTCGGGAGTCCTGCCGGATCACCACTTCGTCGTGGGCACCGTGGTAGGGGTGCGTTCCGTCGCTGAGGTACAAGGGCAGGAACATGCGCAGGAACTGGGTCCACGGTCGCCGGTCGTACGTCTGAGTTACCCGGACGTGCAGCGACTCGGCGTCGACGGCGTACACGTCGCGGTACGCGAAGAGGCCCCCCGGCCGGAGCACGGTCGGCAGGGTCCGTATCACGTCGTGGAGTCCGCCGTACCCGCCGCCGTAGCTGTACACCTCGTGCATCAGCGCGGACGCCGAGATCACGTCCACCGGCTCGGAAAGCAGCGACCCGAGATCCTGTGCGAACCCAGCCATCAACTCCACCGGACCGCCGGACTTCCGGTACTTCACCATGGCATCCGCCAACGTCGCGGACTGCACTCCGGGAACTTCGACCAGCGTGAGATCCACCGTTCCGCCCCTGCTGTCCGTGGCGAGCCGCGAGGCAAGGTAGTCCACGGCGGAGCCGCCTCCGGGGCCGATCTCGACCACACGCGGGCGCTCCGTGTCGATCCGCTGCAACGCCTGGTAGGTCAGCAGTCCCTTTTCCTCGCCGTGAGCGTTCGCGGCCACGTCCAGGTAGCCAGCGTTGGCCTTCTCCTCGGTGGCGAACTTCGAACCGTTCAACTTCCCACCCCGTGAATCGAGTTGGCGATTGATGACCGCCCCGGGCGCGGGGGCTGGTGCTGTGCGCCCGGGGCGGGATTGCCGATCTCGGCTGTCCGACGCCGAAACCGGCACCGCCCGTTGGGTAGGGCGGTGTCCGTGAAGGTGGCGACTGGCGTTGGCGGGAATCTGTGAACGGCGCTTCGGAGTCAGCGGCTCGGGGCGCCGGTGCGGGCCCGTCTGCGGCGCTGCCACGACTCGAACCAGTCCGGGCCGAACGAGCAACCGACCATCGCGACCGCCAGGGCGACGAAGCACGCCACCCACCGCACCCCGTCATCCGATGCCAGCATGGCGAAGGCGAGCGCCCCCGCACCGGCCCGCCGTCGTGTCCACCACCAAGTCACCGACCTTGGGACAGGGCATCGGAGTGACCGAGTTGGCCGCGGCATCGCGGGCGGCGAGCCCATCCCTCAGCACGCCAACGACCATCAGCACGTCGTTCGCCGCGATTCGCCCCGGACTCACTCGCACATCACCCGTGACCGGTTCCCGCGGGTCGATGGTGAGCCCCGGGAGCGGAACGCCGATCTCCTCGAAGACTTCGCGCAAGGCTTCGCCCGCCTCGATTGCCTCCCTGCGCCGTTCCTTGACGATCCCGCGCAGCATGCGGTTTGCCACGATGGCCCCTTGGTTGCCGGTTAGCTCCTTGGCTCTACGCAACCGCATGACCACGCTGCGCGCCAGGCTCGCAGGCGTCGGGAGATATAAGACCCATAAGAGCGGGAAGTCCCACCCATGGCAGAACGGAAGCCAAACCGTTTACTAGCAGCGCTCTTGACTGACAGTCAGTACACACAAAGCGCGTTTGCGCGGGCCGTGAACGCGGTCGGCACTGAGAACGGCCGACCGACGACGTACAGCCAACCCTCCGTCTCCCAATGGCTCGGCGGGACGGTTCCCGAGCCCCCGGCCCAGACTGCGATCCTCAAAGCCCTGACTCGCCGGCTCGGCCGACTCGTGACCCGCGCAGAAGCGGGCTTCCCGCCACCCGCCGACCAACCCGCCCCTACAGGTACTGTCGAAGGGTTGATCGAACTGGGGAGGCAGGACATGGACCCCTCGCGCCGTGGAGTGCTCGGCGCAAGCCTGTTCGCCGTCGCGCTGACCGTTCCCGGCTGGCAAGACGTTCTTGCCCGAGCTGAGTCCATTCAGCGCGGCCAGACCATCCGGATAGGGATGCCCGAGGTGGCATCCGTCATCGCAATGACCGAGCGTCTCAGCAGCATTGACGACGAGTTCGGCGGACGGGCCGCGCGCCCGATGGCAGCCAGCTACCTGGTCAATACCGTGGGGCCGTACCTTCGCGCCGAAGCCCCGGACGCCGTGCGGAAGGCGATGATGTCTGCCGCCAGCGACCTGTGTTACCTGACGGGATACATGGCGGTTGACGAAGGGCTGCACGGCCTCGCGCAGCAGTACTACGTCAAGGCACTTGAACTCGCCGGGGTCGCCGAAGATCACTTGACCTACTGCACCACCCTCCGCGGGATGAGCGTGCAAGCGGTCGACCTTGGGCACGGGCGACGGGCAATGCAACTTGCCGACGCTGCGGCGGCAGCGTCTCCCGTGGCGGGCCCGAGGATGCGGGCGTTCCTCGCCGGCCAGCAGGCGCATGCAGCCGCAGTTTCAGGCGACACCAACACAGCACTTCGCCACCTCGCAGACGCAGAACGGGCAATGGACGTCGCGGAGTCGGAGAGCAGAGCGTTCGGATCATACGACCCAAGTTCGCTCAACTACCATGTAGCGCAAGTCCGTTACGCCATCAAGGACGTAAGCGGTTCCGTTGCGGCGATGCTCGAATCGGACCGCCTGCGCTACTCCGTCTACCAGCGCGGCCGTGTCCGTCACCGTGCCACTCTGGCGGAACGACAACTCCAGCTCGGCCACCTGGAGGAAGCATGCCGCACGTGGCACCTTGCTCTGGACGACTACCCGAAGGTCCAGAGCGGACGTGCAGACGACCGGGTGCGGATCATGATGGGGCTGCTGGCTGCGCATCCTCGGAACGAGTACGCGCGCAACCTGTACGAACGGGCTCGGACGCTGGTTCCGGTGCACCTCGCCGCGTAGATACTCTGCGAAGCCTCGCAGCGCGACCGGGAGACCCCGGAAACGACAAAGGCCCCGCCCCGACCACCCGCATGGGGAGGACAAAGGCGGGGCCCGTGCTGTGGTGCGGTTCAGCCGCTGGTCGGGCCAAGCTCATTCATTCCCAGATGGGCGATGACGTGCCGTCGATCGCGACCTTGCCGGCGGGCGCCTGTTGCTCGCGCGGTTCCGTCCCCTCGGCTCCGCCTGGGGCACCCTGAGCGCCCCTGTTCGGGCGCTCTGGGTGTCGTCGGCGTCAGGCGTAGAACCGGGAGACGCTCTGCAGCACGGCGGCCGGCTTGGCCGCGCCCTCGATCTCCACCGTGCCGTCCACGGTGATCTGCACCCCGCCCGGCACCTCCTCGACCTCGGCGAGCCGGGCGACAAGGCGGATCCGGGAGCCGACCTTGACCGGCGAGGGGAAGCGGACCTTGTTCAGGCCGTAGTTGACCTTGGTGGTGACGCCCTCGACCTCCAGCAGTTCGGTGAACAGCGGGATGAACAGCGACAGCGTCAGGTAGCCGTGCGCGATGGGGGCGCCGAACGGGCCGGCGGCGGCCCGCTCGGGGTCGGTGTGGATCCACTGGTGGTCGTCGGTGGCGTCCGCGAAGGTGTCGATGCGCTGCTGGGTGACCTCCAGCCAGCGGCTGGTGCCGAGGTCGGCGCCGGCCAGCGACTTCAGCTCGTCGAGGCCGTTGACGGTGAGTGCCATGGGTGTTGCCTTTCGGTGGGTCAGCTGCCGTGCTGGGCACGGAGCCGGTGCTTGAGGATCTTTCCGGAGGCGGTGCGCGGCAGTTCCTGCGCGAGCACCACCGATCGGGGGAGCTTGTACTTGGCGAGCACCCCGCTCAGCGCGGCGAGCAGCGCCGCGGGGTCGAGGTCCGCCCCGGTTTCGGGGACCACCACGGCCCGGCCGACCTCGCCCCATTTGGCGTCGGGGACGCCGTAGACGGCGCACTCGGCGACGCCGGGCATGGCCAGCAGGGCGTCCTCCACCTCGGCGGGGTAGACGTTCTCGCCGCCGGAGATGTACATGTCCTTGAGCCGGTCGGCGATGGTGACGTAGCCGTCGGCGTCCGCCCGGGCGGCGTCGCCGCTGCGGAACCAGCCGTCGTGGAAGGACTGCTCGGTGGCCTCGGGCAGGCCCCAGTAGCCGGGGCCGACGTTGGGCCCGTGGACCACGACTTCGCCGACCTCGCCGAGGCCGACCTCCCGCCCGTCGGGGCCGTGCAGCCGCACGTCGGTGAAGAAGTGCGGGACGCCCGCGCTGCCGGCCTTGCTGACGGCGTGTTCGGCGTCCAGGAAGAGGGTGCCGGGCCCGGCCTCGGTCATGCCGTAGCCCTGCAGGAAGGCCAGGCCGCGGCTCAGGTAGGTGTCGATCAGCGGTCGCGGGACGGGGGCGCCGCCGCAGTTGAGGATCCGCAGGCTGCTCAGGTCGGCGCCGTCCCAGCCGGGTTGCCGGGCCATCAGGTCGAACATGGTCGGCACGCCGAACATGAAGCTGATCCGCTCGCGGGCGATCAGCTCCAGCACGCCGGCCGGGTCGAAGGACTCGGCCAGCAGGCAGGCGCCGCCCTTGAGCAGGACCGGCAGGGCGAGCATGTTGAGGCCGCCGGTGTGGAACAGCGGGGCGCAGACCAGGGCGACGTCGTCGGCGACCAGGTCGGTGTCGATCAGGACGTTGTACGCGTTCCAGGTGATGTTGCCGTGGGTGAGCACGGCGCCCTTGGGACGGCCCGTGGTGCCCGAGGTGTACATGATCAGGCAGGTGTCGTCCAGGCCGACGGGCTCGTCGATCGGGGTGTGGTCCGCCCCGGCCAGCCAGGCCTCGTACGCCGGCCCGGTCTCCACCACCACCGGCACCGCGCCCGCCGGGACCAGCGGGGCGCAGCCGGGCGCGTGGATCAGCACCCGGGCCCCGCAGTCGTCGAGCTGGTAGGCGATCTCGGGCGGCGCCAGGCGGGTGTTGAGGGGGACGAACAGCGCGCCGAGCAGTCCGGCGGCGAACAGCGTCTCCAGGAAGGCGGGGTGGTTGGGTCCGAGGTGGGCGACCCGGTCGCCGCGCCGGACGCCGGCGGTGCGCAGCGCGTGGGCCAGCCGGGTGCTGCGCTCGTGCAGCTCGGCGTAGGTGTAGGTGCGTCCGTGGTGGCGCAGGGCGGTGCGGTGCGGGGTCTTCCGGGCCCGGCGGGCGGGCCAGGAGCCGATTCCCTCGTTGCGCATGGGCGGATGGGGCCCTTTCAGCTCAGCCCGAGCAGCCGGGCGGCGTTGTCCTTGAGGATCTTCGGCCGGACCTCGTCCTTGATCGGCAGCTTCGCGAAGTCGGCGAGCCAGCGGTCGGGGGTGAGGACCGGGTAGTCGGAGCCGAACAGCACCTTGTCCTTGAGCAGGGTGTTGGCGTACTGCACCAGCTGCGGCGGGAAGTACTTCGGGGACCAGCCGGAGAGGTCGATGTGCACGCCGGGCTTGTGGGTGGCGACGGCCAGTGCCTCGTCCTGCCAGGGGAAGGACGGGTGGGCGAGGACGATCTTCAGGTGCGGGAAGTCGGCGGCCACGTCGTCCACGTGCATCGGGTTGGCGTACTTGAGCCGGATGCCGCCGCCGCCGGGGACGCCCGCGCCGATGCCGGTCTGGCCGGTGTGGAACAGGGCGACGGTGCCGGTCTCCTCGATCAGTTCGTACAGCGGGTAGGCGAGCCGGTCGTTGGGGAAGAAGGCCTGGATGCTCGGGTGGAACTTGAAGCCCTTGACGCCGAACTCCTCGACCAGGCGCCGGGCCTGACGGACGCCCGCCCGGCCGCGGAACGGGTCGATCGAGGCGAACGGGATCAGCACGTCGGCGTTGGCGGCGGCGGCCTCGGCGATCTCCTCGTTGGGGACGGGCGGGCGGCCGGTGGCGTGTTCGGCGTCCACCGTGAACACCACGGCGGCCATCTTCCGCTCCCGGTAGTACGCGGCCATCTCGGCCACGGTGGGCTTGCGCTCGCCGGCCACCTTGAAGTAGCCGCTGGAGGCGTCGTTCAGTTCCTCGTCCAGCGAGGCGTGGCCGTGCGCGGAGACCTCGGCGTGGGTGTGGACGTCGATCGCGGTCAGCTCGGCCAGGTTCACTTCGCGCTCCCGGGGACGGCCGGGGCGGGGATGCCGACGCTCTGCGGTTCGCGGCCGACCGAGCCGGCCCAGGTGGCGGCGATCGTCTCGGGGCTCCAGCCGCCGTCGGCGTACGCGGTCGCCACTTCCTGCGGGTGCGACCACAGGGCGAGCTTGTCGCCGCCGATGCCGATGCACTGGCCGGTGATGCCGGCGGCGGCGTCGGAGGCGAGGAAGGGCAGCAGCGCGGCGCAGTCCTCGGCGGTGCCGAAGCCCTCGCCCTTGCGCAGGAAGTCCGGCAGCGGCGCGCCCTGCTTCATCGCCTCGATGTAGGGGGCGAAGGCGGGGATGGTCTCGGTCATCGCGGTGGCGGCGACCGGGACGACGGCGTTGACGGTGATGCCGGCCCGGCCGAGCTCCATCGACCAGGTGCGCACCATGGCGGCGATTCCGGCCTTGGCGGCGGCGTAGTTGGTCTGCCCGAAGTTGCCGCGCTGCCCGGCCGGGGAGCCGATCATGATCAGCCGGCCGCCGTCGCCCTGTTCGCGCATCCGGACGGCGGCGGCGCGGGCGCAGGTGAAGGTGCCGCGCAGGTGGGTGGCGATGACGGCGTCGAAGTCGTCGTCGGTCATCTTCCAGAGCACCTTGTCGCGCAGGATGCCCGCGTTGGTGACCATCACGTCGAGCCGCCCGAAGGCTTCGACGGCCCGGTCCACCAGGAGTTGCGCGGCTTCGGAGGTGCCGACCGCGGCGGCCTGCGCGACCGCCCGGCCGCCGGCCTCCCGGATGGTGGCGGCGGCCTGCTCGGCGATGTCGGCGTCCAGGTCGTTGACCACGACGGCGGCGCCGGCCCGGGCGAGGGCGGTGGCGTAGGCGAGGCCGAGGCCGCGCCCGCTGCCGGTGACGACGGCGACCTTGCCGGTGAGGTCGAGGCGGGTGGTGGGGGCGGAGGAGGGTTCGTTGTCCATGCCCATTGAAGTTAGGAACAACCATTGCGGTTGTCAATGATTGCTGCGAACCAGCTTTCCGGGCATGATGGCCCTCATGAGTGACGCCCCCTGGATGCACCGCCTGCACAGCGACGCCGGCTATCTGCTCTACCGGCTCGGCCAGCGGTCCGGCAGTCTGTTCAACGCCGCCCTGGAACAGCACGGCCTGCGCCTGCGCCACTACGCGATCCTGCGCTACCTGGCCACCGTCGACGGCGCCCGCCAGCGCGAACTCGCCGACCGCGTCGGCTACGACCCGAGCGCCGTCGTCGCCCTCCTCGACGACCTCCAGCGCCTCGGCCTGGCCGAACGCCGGGCCGACCCGGCCGACCGCCGCAGCCGGATCGTGGTGCTCACCGACGGCGGCCGCGAGCTGCTGCGCACCACCGACGGCGACAGCCGCCGGGTCACCGACGACCTGCTGCAACCGCTCGACGCCGCCGACCGCGCGACGCTCCTCGCCCTGCTGCGCCGCCTCGCCGACCCGCTGCTCTGACCGCCGCCGGCCGGGACCGCGGCGCCTACGCCCAGATCTCCCGGACGGCCCGCAGCGGGTCGCGCTCGACCCGCGCCTCCGAGCCCCACCGCATGGTGGCGCGGCCGTCGCGGTAGGGCGGCCAGGCCGGGTCGAGGTCCCGGACGAAGGCCACCCAGGCGGAGTGCACGGCGTCGGCGAGGGCCTGCGGGGCCCGGGCGCCGAGGGCCTCCTCAACGCCTTCGGCGGCCAGCACGTCGAAGGCGAACGGCAGGTCGGTGCAGTGGTAGGCCTGACCGGCGCGGCCGGGGGCGGTGCCGGTCCACTCGAACTGGTAGAGCCAGGTGGGGCGCCCGAGGGCGACCCGGGCCTCGGCGTGGGCCAGCGCGGGGGCCCGGAACAGCCAGTCGGTGAGCACCTCGCCGGGGCCGGCCTGCGGCTGCTCGGCGTGGAACCGGGCGGCGTGCTCCGGGTCCAGGCCGAGCGCGGCGAGCATCGCGTCCACCTCGGGGCCGCCCGGCGCGGCCGGCCCGGGCGCGGCGAACTCGTGGGCGGTGAAGCCGAGCAGCAGCGGCACCTCGGACTCGGCGACCGCCTCGGCCACCGGGCGGGTCACCAGTTCGCCGTCCACGCACGGGGCGAGGGCCAGCAGCGGGTCGCCGTCGGCGCCCAGCGCGTCCTGGAGCGCGAGCAGCTGCTCATCGCTCGCGTCCCGCAGGGCCGCGGCGGTGAGCACCGCTCCGGTGCGCTCGGCCAGCGCCCGGGCGACGGCCGGGGCGTCGGGTTCGAGCACCGCGCCGGAGGCGGAGATCGCGGCACGCAGCAGCCCGCGCGCCGCGGGCACCGCCAGCAGGGTCTGCACCGCACCGCCGCCCGCCGACTGCCCGGCGACGGTGACCTTCGCGGGGTCGCCGCCGAAGCCGGCGATGTTGTCGCGGACCCACTCCAGGGCGGCGACCCAATCCCGCACCGTCCGGTTGTCGGGCGCGTCCGGCAGGTACAGGAAACCCTCGACGCCGAGCCGGTAGCCGACGGTGACCAGCACCACCCCGTCCCGGTTGAAGGCCGCGCCGTCGTACCAGGGGCTGGCGGCGCTGCCCGCGACGTAGCCGCCGCCGTGGATCCACACCAGCACCGGCAGCCCGGCCGCCGGGTCGGCGGCGGGGGTGAAGACGTTCAGGTTGAGGGTGCCCGCGCCGGGGATCGTCGGCTCGGGGATGGTGGTGACCTCGGCGAACGGCCGGCGCTGCGCGGTCGGCCCGTACGCGGTGGCCTCGCGCACCTCGCTCCACGGCTCGGGCGGCACGGGCGCCGCGAACCGCAGCGCCCCGACGGGGGGCTGGGCGTACGGGATGCCGAGGAAGCGCGCGCTCCCGTCGGCGCGGCGCTCACCGCGCACCGGGCCGCTGCGGGTGGGGACGACGGTCATCTGTTCTGCTCCTGGACGGGTCACGGGGTGGGTCCCTGATGTTCGACGTAGTGGCGGACGCGGTTGAGCTCGGCCGGGTCGGCCGGGCGGGCTCCGTAGGTGCGGTCGGGGGTGACGGGGGTGACGGAGATCCGGTTGTCGCGCAGCAGCGCGGTGGCGTCGGCGTCCGGCACGGTCTCGGTGCAGCGGTCGCCGGGCCGGCCCTCGCACCAGCCGAGGCCGATGGTGTAGGCGCCGCCGGCGGTCGGCTGGTAAGCGTGCCAGATCTCCCGGCCGTGGCCGACGGAGGTCCACCGGGCGGGCCCGGCCGGGCGGCCGGCGGTGATGTCCGGGTAGTCCACCTTGAGGGCGAACGTGCGGCTGAGCAGGTCGTGGCCGCGCAGGCCGGCGATCAGGCGGGCGGCGTAGTCGGCGGTGGCCCGGTAGTCCGCGGTCGGGAAGTACTCGCCGCTGTCGTCACCGGTGGTGGAGAAGGCGAGCGCCGGGACGCCGTCGTCGAGGGCGGCGAGCGCCGCGCCGACCGTGCCGGAGTCGTTGACCTGGGCGCTGACGTTGGCCCCGGAGTTGATGCCGGAGACCACCAGGTCGGGCCCGCCGGACCAGCCGGTCCGGTCCGCGAGGGCGGCCCGCAGGGCGAGGTGCACGGTGTCCACGGGGGTGGCGGAGGGGCTGCCGGGCCGGCAGGCGTCGTCCAGGCAGACCCCGTACACGGCCCCGCCGGACGGGGCGCCGGCGCAGTCCCCGCCGTACCCGGCGGGCAGCTCGCCGCGGCGGGCCAGGGCCAGCGTGCCGCCGTTGCTGACGGCGGTGCCCCTGCCGGACTGGACCTGCCAGGGCGCCATCACCACCACGTCCGCGCCGGCCGCGCACAGGGCGCGGCGCAGCTCGTACAGGCCGAGGCCGTCGGACTGCGAGGCCTTGGCGGCCCGCATCGAGTCGTCGTTGGTGAGCAGCACCCGCAGGCCCGCCAGCGGCCGGGCGGCCGGTGCGGGGGCGTCGGGCGCGGCGGCGGCGGAGCCGGTCACGGCCAGGGTGCAGGCGGCGGTGGCGGCGGCAAGCAGGCGGCGGGCGGTGCGTCTCACGTGAGGTTCCCTCTCTGTCCGCGGGTCACAGGTCGAGGCCGTGGCCGAACGCGAAGACCGGGTCGGCGGTGTCGTTGGGCACGTCGGGGCGGGAGGCCACCACGGCGGCCATCGAGCGCGGCAGTTCGAACGGCAGGCGGCCCTCGGGGCGGGCCCGGCCGAACACCACGTCGAGCAGGGCGTCGTCCTGCGCGCCGTAGTCGGCGATCAGGGCGTGCGCGCGCTCGGCGATCTCGGGGAGCACGGCCGGCCGTTCCAGGTTGATCAGCACCACGGTGGGCACGGCGTCCAGCACGGCGAGGATGCGGGCGAGTTCGTCTTCCGGGAAGTCCAGGTGCCCGGAGTGGAACAGCGATTCGAAGCGGTTCGGGCGCTGCTCGTACGGCGTGTACAGGCGCAGCACGGCGAGGTCGGCCGCGGCCGGGTCCTGGACGGCCCGGCCGTGCCGGGCGACGGCGGCCGGGTCGAGGCCCTCGGTGTAGAGCCGGGGGGCGGGTCGGGTGACGGGCAGGGTGCCGTCGCGGTTGACCAGGACGGTCAGTGAGCGGCGCTGCGCGGCGGCCCCCTCGGCGCGGAACTCCGGGTTGCCGACGATCAGTTCGGCGGCGTCGGGGTCCACGTAGCGCCGCTCGTCGAACAGGCCGAGGACGAACTTCTCCCGCAGCAGCCGTCGCACCGAGGTGTCGAGCCGCTCCTCGGTGATCCGCCCGTCGCGCAGCAGGGCGAGCAGCAGTTCGGGGCACTCCTCGCCGCCGAACTGGTCGACGCCGGCGTCGAGCGCCTTGGCGGCGCGTTCGGCCGGGGTGAGGTGTTCGACGCCCCAGGCGCGGGCGCGGTGCGGCTCGCCGAAGATCTCGTCGTCGTTGAGCAGGCCCCAGTCGGTGCACACGATGCCCTGGAAGCCGAGCTCTTCGCGCAGCAGGCCGGTGACCACGCCGCGGTTGAAGCCGAAGCCGACCTCCTCCCAGTCGGTGCCGATCGGCTGCCCGTAGTAGGGCATCATCTGGGCGGCTCCGGCCGCGACGGCGGCCCGGAACGGGGCGAGGTGCAGCTCGCGCATCCCGCCGGGGTAGACCTGTTCCTTGCCGTGCGGGAAGTGCGGGTCCTCGCCGTCCTTCTGCGGCCCGCCGCCGGGGAAGTGCTTGACCATGGCGGCCACGCTGTCCGGGCCGAGCCGCTCGCCCTGCAGGCCGCGGATGTAGGCCTCGGCGAGTTCGGTGGTGAGGGCGGCGTCGGAGCCGAAGGTGCCGGTCTGCCGCGACCAGCGCGGTTCGGTGGCGAGGTCGAGCTGTGGGTGCAGGGCGACCCGCAGGCCGACGGCGAGGTACTCGCGGCGGGCGATGTCGGCGAAGCGGTGCACCAGTTCGGGGTCGCGGACGGCGGCCAGGCCGATCGGCTCGGGCCAGGCGGAGAACGCGCCGGCCCGGATCGAGGCGCCGATGTTGGCGGTGAAGGAGTGGCGGGGGTCGGTGGAGAGGGTGACCGGGATGCCGAGCCGGGTGCCGTGGGCGATCTCCTGGACGGCGTTGTGCCATTCGGCGATCCGGCGCGGCTCGGCGGTGCCCACCAGGTTGAAGTGGCTCAGGCCCTGGTCCCTGATCAGGCCGGTGGTGTCGGCGGGGAAGTCGCTGTCGTCGCCGTCCTCCACGGGCCTGCCGTCGGCGTGCATCGGCAGCATGGTGTGGAACATCAGGCCGGCCTTCTCCTGCGGCGTCATCCGGCCGAGCAGGTCCTCGACGCGTTCGTCCACCGGCCGGGCGGGGTCCTGGTAGGGGAGGACGGTGTGGTGCATGGTGTTTCTCCGGTACAGGGGGTGAGGGGCGGTCAGCGGACGCCGCGGATCGGGACGACGGAGAGCGCGCCGCCCAGGATGATCAGGGCGCCGGCCAGGTAGAGCGCGTCGTAGCCGGCCAGGCCGACCACCGCGGAGGCGACCAGCGGGGCGAGGATCTGCGGCCCGGCGTTGGCGATGTTCAGCACGCCCAGGTCGCGGGCGGCGTCGGCGGCGCTCGGCAGCACCTGGGTGACCAGGGCGGTGTCCACGGCCATGTAGCAGCCGAAGGCGATCCCGGCGAGAACGGTGTACAGCAGGATGCCGGTCCAGGTGGGCATCAGGACGGGGATGGCCATGGTGGCGGAGGCCAGGACGCAGGAGATGGCGATCAGCGGTTTGCGGCGGCCGAGCCGGTCGGACAGCCAGCCGCCGAAGACGGTGGCGGCGAGTGTGGAGACCGCGTCCACCGGGGCGAGGTAGGTCTGGGCGCCGGGGGCGTCCATGCCGTCGGGGAGCCGGATGTGGTCCTGCAGGATGTAGAACTGGAACAGCGAGACGGCGAAGAAGCCGAGCATCATCAGGAACCGGCCGATGAACGCCCAGCGGAAGTCGGCGACCTTCAAGGTCTCGGCGAACGCGGCGAGTTGGCGGCGCAGCGGGACGGGTTCGGTCTTCGTCGGGCGCTCTTCGCGGACCAGTACGGTGAACAGCACGGCGGCGAGCGCGATGACGGCGCCGATCAGCAGGTAGCCGGTGCCGAGGCTGTCGGGGACGAAGTGGGCGGCGAGCAGGATGCCGACCACCGAGCCGATCGGGGTGCCGATGCCGACCATCGCGGAGGCCACTCCGCGGCGTTCGGCGGGCACCCGGTCGGGGACCACGGCGGTGATGGCGGCCTGGAAGCAGTTCATGGTGGCCTGCACCAGGCACCACACCAGGGTGACCAGCAGGATGGTGCGGACCTGGCCGAGCAGGGCGAGCGCGCCGAAGGAGGCGAGGCCGCCGCCGAGGATCCACGGGTTGCGGCGCCCGGAGCGGTCGGAGAGCAGTCCGGCGAGCGGGTTGAGCAGGGTGGCGAACACGGCGGCGACGCCGGAGACCAGGCCGAGGCTGCCGACCTTGCCGTCCGGGTCGAGCAGTTCGATCTGGGCGGGCAGCAGGACGCCGCCCACGCCGAGGTAGACCAGGTACAGCGCGGAGTTGCCGAGGGTGAGCATCGGCAGCAGCGCCCGGCCGGCGGTTCTCGGGTGGGAAACGACGTCGTCGGCGGTGGTCATGACCGGCCTCCTGGGGTGGCCACGGTCCCGTGCGGCGGGAGGGGGAAGGGTGGGGGTGCCCCGCGCGGGGTGCGGCACGGCGAACGGACGGCACGTCAGGTGGCCGTCCGGCCCGGACGGGCACGGCGGCGGGGCCGGACCAGCAAAGCATGAAAACCGAGTGGCCAGTAGGTATTCATTTTGTGACCTGGGTCACGCCATGCGGGGCTCCGTGAAGGGTTGGCTAAGGTGGCAGTCATGGACGTGAAGCACGGGCCGACCCGCCGCGGAACCCCGCGCGGCAGCTACGCGGTCGGCGACGAGCGCCGCACCCGCATCCTGGACACCGCCGTCGCGCACTTCGCCCAACTCGGCTTCCGCGGCACCTCGCTGGCCCGGATCGCCAAGGACGCGGGCCTGACCCAGGGCGGTCTGCTGCACCATTTCCGCACCAAGGAGGCGCTGCTGGTCTCGGTGCTGGAGGCCAGCGACGAGAACGACGTCGAGCAGTTCTTCGCCGAGGAGTGCGCCACCGTCGCCGAATGGTTCCACCGCCTGGTCGACCTGGCCGCCCACAACGCCGACCGGCCCGAGCGCACCCGGATGTTCAACGCCCTGGTCGGCGAGTCCGGCGACCCGGAACACCCCGCACACGCCTTCTTCACCCGCCGCTACCGGACCCTGACCGCCGACGCCGCCCAGTCACTGCACCGCGGAGTGGCCGGCGGCGAACTGCGGGCGGACACCGACTGCCCGGCCGAGGCCCGCCAACTGCTCGCCGTCATGGACGGGTTGCAGCTCCAGTGGGTGCTCGACCAGTCCGTGGACATGCCCGGCCAGCTGCACGCCTACCTGGACCGGCTGTACCGGGCGCTGTCCACCGCCGGCACACCACTGCCGGACGCCGCCCGCACACCACTGCCGGACGCCGCCCGCGCGCCACTGCCGGACGCCGCCCGCCCACGCGGCTGACGGCCGGACGCGAGCGGCCGCCCACCGGGATCCGCGGCGTCGTCCCGTCCCTTATGTCAACGCCATTGACGTTGAACGGCAGGGAACGGTCAGATGACGGCATCCGGGCCCCGCTCCCCCGCTCCGGGGCCCGGCGTCCCCCCGCACGCCGAAGGAGCACCGCCATGGCCGACCCCGTCCACGCCCTCCGGGACGCCCAACCCGTACCGTTCTGGCTGGACTCCCCCGACCGGCCCGCGGCCGAACCCGCCCTGGTCGGCCAGACCCGCTGCGACCTGCTGGTGGTCGGCGGCGGCTACAGCGGACTGTGGACCGCGCTGATCGCCAAGGAGCGCGACCCCTCGCTGGACGTGCTGCTGATCGAGGGCCGCGAGGCCGGCTGGGCCGCCTCCGGCCGCAACGGCGGCTTCTGCGAGGCCAGCCTCACCCACGGCCTGGCCAACGGCCACCAGCGCTGGCCCGGCGAACTCGCCGCCCTGGAACGCCTCGGACAGGCCAACCTGGAGGCCATGCAGGAGACCGTCCGCCGCCACGACATCGACTGCGACTGGCAACGCAGCGGCTCCCTCAGCGTCGCCACCGAGCCCCACCAGGTGGAGGAACTGCGGGAGTTCGCCACGCTCGCGGCCCGCTACGGCAGCCACCTCGACGTCCTCGACCGGGACGCCGTACGCGCCGAGGTCGACTCCCCCACCTTCCTCGGCGGCCTCTGGGACCGCGAGGGTGTCGCCATGCTCGACCCGGCCCGCCTCGCCTGGGGCCTCAAGCGCGCCTGCCTCGACCTCGGCGTCCGCATCCACGAGCACACGCCCGCCACCGCCCTCGCCGACACCCCCGGCGGCCTGGCCGTCCGCACCCCCTACGGCCGGATCGCCGCCCGCCGCGCCGCGCTCGCCACCAACGCCTTCCCGTCGTTGCTGCGCCGCCACCGGCCGTACACCGTCCCGGTCTACGACTACGCGCTGATGACCGAGCCGCTGACGGACGCCCAGCTCGCCTCCGTCGGCTGGCAGAACCGGCAGGGCTGGTCCGACAGCGCCAACCACTTCCACTACGTGCGGCTGTCCGCCGACAACCGGATCCTGTTCGGCGGCTACGACGTCGTCCACCAGTACCGCGGCCGGGTCAGTGCCGAGCGCGACCAGCGGCCGGAGACCTTCGCCACCCTGGCCCGGCACTTCTTCCGGACCTTCCCGCAGTTGGCGGGCCTGCGCTTCACCCACGCCTGGGGCGGCGCGATCGACACCTGCACCCGGTTCTCGGCCTTCTTCGACCTGTCCCACCGGGGGAAGGTCGCCTACGCGGCGGGCTTCACCGGCCTCGGCGTGGGCGCGACCCGGTTCGGCGCCGAGGTGATGCTCGACCTGCTCGCCGGGGAGCGCACCGAACGCACCGCCCTGGAGATGGTCCGCCGCAAGCCGCTGCCGTTCCCGCCGGAGCCGGTCCGCTCGGTCGGCATCGGCATCACCCAGTGGGCCCTCACCCGGGCCGACGCCAACGCCGGGCACCGCAACCTGTGGCTGCGCACCCTCGACCGTTTCGGCCTGGGCTTCGACAGCTGACCGAACGCCCTCGGGAGGGCGGGCCGGCCGGCCCGCCCTCCCGAGGGGTTGATCAGCCGGGAATCCGCCGGATCCCGTTGCCCGCCGCGGAGACCTGCAGCGGGTCGGAGACGGACTTCACGGTCATGCTCGGGAATTGCCCGCCGTAGCCGACGGCGTTGAGCGCGACCACCCGGTAGCTGTACGCGTTCGCCGCCGAGGAGGTCATGTCGACGAAGGTACGGCTCTGGTGGATGTTGGGCTGGTCCAGCGGCGAGGCGATCGTCCCGACGTCGGCCCAGTTCGTGCCGTCCGTGGAGCGTTGGACGGTGAACGAGGTCTCGGTGATCGAGTTGTCCTGCCACTGGAGCTGGACCTTGGCGTTGCTGCCCTGGCCGACCACGGCGGCACTCAGCCCGTCGGGTTTGGCCGGGGGCAGGGCGAGCGATTCGGGCCGCATCATGTCCATCTCCTCGTGGCTGAGGATGTGGCAGTGGATGACGTACTCCCAGCCGAAGTTGACCAGCTGGTTGGTGATCGCCGCGGTCGGGTTGCCCTGCGGGTCGGTGTTGTTGAACATCGAGGTGTCACCGGCCGGCATCGCCGGGTCCAGCAGCCGTACCGAGTTGGGCACTTCGAAGGGCACCGTGGGCACCACCGGGCGCAGCGCGACGATGGTGTCCTCCAGTGGGCTCATCCGCACGGTGTCCTTCCAGCCGAGTTCGTTGGCGTCCGGCCGGATGATGATGTTGTCCCAGGTCACCCGGTTGAGCACTTGGACGTCGTAGAGGTGGAAGTGGATCGGATGGGTGTCCACGCCGTTGTGGGTGAACCGCCAGATCTGGGTGCCGTCGGCGGCGTTCCCGATCGGGGTGACCTTGACGTCTCCTCTCGGTAGTGAGGTGCCGTCGATCAGTTCGGTCTGTGGGTTGATGTAGGGGTACAGGGTGACGTTCTGGGCTCCGGGTGTGGGTGGTTGGGCTTCGACGCCGAGGGTGGCCTGCATGCGGCCGTAGGGGTCGAAGCTGGTGGCGTTCATCTCGTCGTGGATGGCCTTGGGTTGCAGTGGCAGGGTGGTTTTCGACGTCGGCGCCTTGAGCGTGTTGAAGTTGAACGCCGTGGTGTCGTTGACCCGGACCAGTCCGTCGCAGTTGTTCTGGGTGGAGCCCGCGGCGTTGCAGTTGCTGCCGGCGGCGAAGCTGGTCCCGTAGGCCGAGTTGTAGGCCGACTGGCCGACGATCACCGGGTGCTGGCCGGATTCGAAGACGCCGGAGCCGTCCGCGTGGTGGCGGAAGGCGGCCTGGAGCTTCGACAGGTTGAACGCGGGGGCGGGGGTGGTGTTGGCGACGGTCACCTGCATGACGGTGCGGGTGTTGGGGCCGTAGCCGGGCATGATCTTCGGGGCGCCGGCCGGAGCGAGGTCGGGGGCGCCGGTGTAGTAGTCGTAGGAGGCGACCCGGGCGGGGTAGGCGGCGGGCGCGTCGTTGTAGAGGATCAGGGTCTTGCCCGCGAACTTCGCGAAGTCGACCAGGACGTCGGCCCGTTCGGCGGGGGCGAGGACGAGCGAGTGCTTGTCCACGTTGCCGACGTCGAAGCGGGTCGGGTCGGTGATCCAGGTGGTCGGCTGCTGTCCGTCGATGACGGCGGGGGCGGGCAGGAAGCCGCCCTCGCTGGCGATCTGGATCCAGCTCGGCCCGGCGGCCGCGTTGTGCGCGTCCTTCGGGGTGGGCGACACGTTGGGGTCGGTCTGGGCGGCCTTCAACTCGTCGGGGTTCAGGGCGACTTCGGTGGTGCCGTCGCCCTGGTTCGGGTCGGCGGTGTACCACTGGAAGTTGAAGAACCGGTCGTTGGCGGCGTTGAGCATCCGCAGCCGGTAGGTCTTCGGCTGGACGGTCAGCTTCGGGTAGGCGACGCCGTTGACGATGGGGGTGTCGTTGAACTGCTCCATGCCCATGGAGATGTTCGGGGTGCCGGGGATCTGCTCCGGCTCGCAGTAGGGCGCGACCTGGTACTGCCAGGTGGTCGGGTCGTCCAGCTTGCAGTGCGGGTCGTGGTACGGGTTGGGGATCGGCCCGTAGGTGGTGTTGCCGGCCGGCGGCCAGAACCACGGCCCGTACATCCAGCGGCCGTAGGAGCTCATGCCGCTGGAGTCGCCGGGGTTCTGCGCGGGCATGTAGACGTGGTGGTACCAGAAACTGCCCTTTCCGCCCCAGCGTTTGGCGTCCCAGGTCGGGTCCTGGCCGTAGGAGACCCGGTCGCCGCCCGCGTCGAACTGGTCCTTGAGCTGGGGGTCGTCGGGCACGAAGGTGCGGTCCTGGACGAGCAGCGGGAGGGTTGACGCGGCGTCGGGGATGGTGCCGCTGCTGATCAGGGCCTTCTCGGTGTCGTCGGTGATGGTGTAGCCGGCGGCCTCGCCCGCGTACACGTTCAGGCGGGTGATGCCGTAGGAGTGGTCGTGGTAGAACATCAGCCGCGCGCTCTGCTGGTTCGTGTAGTAGAACGTCGAGCAGCCGTCGTCGGCGGCGGCGCACAGGGTCGCGCCGGAGCCGTCCACCATGTCGGGCACGTTCTGCACGCCGACGCCCTGCGGCCAGTCGGTGTGCTCGCCCGCGGGGGTGATCCACTGGTGCGGGGTGCCGTCGCTGATCCACGGGGTGATGCCGCCGTGCAGGTGCAGGTTGGCCCGGTTGTCCGTGTAGCAGCCGGACTTGGCGTTGGTGCAGGGCGGGTTGCGCACCTCGTCGGTGACGGTGGAGCTGTTGCCGGGCGCGGGCATCGTCATCGGGCCCATGCCGGCGCCCATGCCGGTGCTGTCGACCGGCAGGAACAGGTCTCCGGCGGCGCCGGTGGGCAGCAGGTTGCGGAACACCACCCGCACCGGCCGGTCCTTGGTGGCGGCGATCAGCGGGCCCATCCACTGCGGTGCGGCGACGCCGGTGTACGGCAGTTGCTGCCGGGTGCCGTCCATCAGCTCGTTGTACAGCGGGACCTTGCGGCCGGGCACCGCGTCGGTGGAGAGCTGGACGTAGCCGCGCACCAGGGTGGGCGGCAGGTCGGAGGAGAACCGGGTGCGGTACTGCACCAGGCCGATGACGTACTGGTCGGCCTGCTTGCCGCCGGTGGTGACGGTCTCGGGCACCGCCTCGGGGATGAACTTCGCCGCCGGGTCGGTGCTCGGGTCGGCGAGCTGCTGGACGTCCGGGCAGCCGGTGCCGTTCGCGCCGGGGTTGCAGGTGACGGGCAGCTTGTCCTGGAACTTCTTGATGCCGGGCGTCAGGTAGCCGGCGCCGGGGCTGGTGACGCTGATCGAGCTGATCGCGCCGAGGTTGGTGACGGCGCTCGCCGTGGCCCCCGAACCACCGTGGCCGGTGGGGTCGGTGATGGTGACGTCGGGCGTCGAGGCGTAGCCGGAGCCGGGCGTGTCGACGGTGAGCGTCAGCAGCTTCAGGCCGCTGGCGGCGGCGGCCGGGGTGGCGCCGGCGATCGGGTCGGCCAGGGTGCCGTTGCGGATGGTGACGCCGGGCGCGGCGGTGTAGCCGGTGCCGGGGTCGTCGACGATCACCTTGGTGACGCCGCCGCTCGCGGTCAGGTCGGCCGGGTCGACGTGGCCCTTGGCGACCGTGCCGTCCGGCTGGGCGGGCAGGTCGAAGTCGACGGTCGGCATGGTGTAGCCCGCGCCGCTGTCGGTGACGGTCACGGCCGCCACCCCGCCGGAGGCGGTGGCCGTGGCGCCGCTGCCGCCGCCGCCGGTGACGGCGACCTCGAAGCCGCCGTAGCCGCTGCCGCCCGCGCCGACCTTGTAGTCGACCACGCTGCGGGTCTGCTGGATGGCGGCGGTGGCGGTGGCGGCCGTGGTGCCGCCCTCGACGGTGACGGTGGTCGCGCCCTCGGCGTAGCCGTGGCCGGGCGTGGTCACCTCGATGCTCGCGATGCCGCCGGTGCGCGGGTCCACGGTGGCGGTGGCCTCCGCGCCGCTGCCGCCGGCGGCCAGCGCGACCTGCGCGCCGAAGGAGTACGTCCGGTCCTGGGTGGCGTAGCGCTCCCAGCCGGGGGCGCCGACGGTGAGGGTGGCGTCCTTGGCGGGGGCGACTCCGGTCGGCGGGCTGGTGCTGTTGTCCGCGCCGGCCGGGTACACCAGGGTGTCGGTCGGCTGCCCCACGCCGGTGTCCACGGGGACGCCCTCGCCGTAGAAGGCGATCAGGTCGCCGGCCTGGACGGGCGTGTCCGGCATGTCGTAGGTGGTGACCTCGCCGGCGGTGTTGCCCGGCGCGGGCACCGTGCGCGGCCCGCTGTCGGCGATCACCGTGTACTGGTCGGCGGTGCCGGTCGGGTGCAGCACGTAGCCGTGGAACAGGCCGCCCTCGGAGGTGCTGGGGCTGCCGCCCGGGGTGGTCTGGTTCCAGGTGCGGAAGCCCTTGAGGGTGCCGGAGGGCAGCGGAGTGCTCGTCAGGATGACGAGCACCGGCCCGAGTTGGCCCTTCGGGGTGGCGTAGTCGGTGGCGTAGGCCCGGGCGGTCAGCGGGTTGCCCACGGCCACGGTGGTGGCGTTGCTGTGGATGGTGACCTTGGCCCGGGACGTCGTGAGCGGGCTGTTCGCCCAGTTCGGCCAGGGGCCGAAGTAGTGCGGGACCTTGCTCTGGTCGGTCGGCCCGGACGGGGCGGCGGCGGCCGCCTGCTCGGGCTGCGTCGGCGGCAGTCCGAGCAGGGCCGCCACCACGGCCCAGACGCCGGCCATGGCGACGAGGTGCCGCCGCCTGCGGCCCGGCGGCCTCGTTGTGTGGCGCGTGAGCACGCCGTTTCTCCTTCCGTCGGCACCCGGCCGCCGTCGCGCGGGTCCGTCCCTTCCGGCTCGGCGGGAGCGGCGGGTGCCACGGGGGTGTGCGGGGCCGCGCCGCCGGCCGGCCACGAGCTGCGGCGGATGCGGCCCCCAGTGTGGGGACGGCCGCCGGGCGGGCCTCGGAAGATGACATTCCTGTCATGAAGCCGTCATGACGGCACATCAGCTCCGCAGCGCACACACAAAGTGCGATAATCATCCGCAACTTGGGCGCGATCGCCGCCCGGCCTGCGGGGGGAGACAGGACCGAGCATGGCACGACTGCTGGTCGTCGAGGACGAAGCCCGCCTGCGGGCCTACCTGACCCGCACGCTGAGCGCGGACGGCCACCTCGTCCACGGCGCCGCCACCGGCCCGGAGGCCGTCCGCCGCCTGCGCGAGGACGCGTACGACCTGGTCGTGCTGGACCTGATGCTACCCGGCTTCGACGGCTTCGAAGTGATGCGGCAGGCCTTCGAACTCCGCCCCGAACAGCGGGTGTTGGTGCTGTCCGCAGTGGCGGACGTGGCCACCCGGGTGCGCTGCCTGCGGATCGGCGCCGTCGACTTCCTCGGCAAGCCCTTCGCCACCGCCGAGCTGGTCGAACGCGTCCGCTCCCGGCTGCGCACCGCGCCCGCCGGCGCGCCCCAGCGCTGGCTGCGGGTCGGGGACGTCGCGCTCGACCTCGAACGGCAGGCACTCGGCATCGACGGGCGGCAGATCCCGCTCTCCCACCGGGAGTTCATGCTGCTCGGCCACCTGATGCGGCAGGCCGGCCAGGTGTGCAGCCGGCACGAACTGCTGGCCGGCGTCTGGGGCTACAGCGACGACCTGGCCAGCAACGTGGTGGACGTGACGGTCCGCCGGATCCGCGGCAAGGCGCCACGGCCGATCATCGAGACGGTGCGCAACGTCGGGTACGCGTTCAGTGTCTGCTGACCGCCGCGCACGCGACCGCGCGCTCTTCGCGGGCTGGGTGCTGTTCGTGGCCTGCACCCAGCTGGTGCTGCTCGTCGAGCCCCACCTGGAGACGGTGGCGTTCCACCTGGTGTGGATCAGCATGTCCATCGTCTACGGCTTCCAGTCCTGGTCCCCCCGCCGGACGGCCGCGGTGCTCACCACCGTCACCCTGGTCACCGGCGGCACCATGACCGCGTACGCCTGGTACGGCCACCTCGGCTGGGACGAACTCGCCGAAGTCCCGCTGATGGCCCTGGTGTTCCTCGCCATGGCCTGGCACGTGCGCCGCCGCGCCGCCGCCCTCGCCGAGGTCCGCGCCGCCGCCGAACGCGAACGCCGCGCCCAGCAGGACAAGGAACTCTTCGTCCGCACCTGCTCGCACGAGATGCGCACCCCGATCACCGTCGCCCGCTGCTACGCCGAACTCGTCCAGGGCGAACTGCCCGCCGGGGCCGGTCGGGAGGACCTCGACGTGGTCCTCGACGAACTCGACAAACTCGCCCGTCTGTCCGGCCGCCTGCTGGTCCTCGCCGACGCCTACCGGCCCGCCGAACCCGACCACGGCCCCGTGGACCTCGACGCGCTGGTCCACCGCACCGTCCAGCGCTGGCGGCCCGCGACCGACCGCCACTGGCACCTGGACGCGCCCGCCGTCCGCATCGAGGGCGACGAATCCCGCCTGGAGGCCGCCCTCGACGCCCTGGTGGAGAACGCCGTCAAGTACACCGGCCCCGGCGACGCCATCACGCTGCGCTGCCGCACCGCCCGGCACGGCGCCGAACTCGACGTCGAGGACACCGGCATCGGCTTCGCCCACTCCCCCGCCACCGGCCTGGCCGGCACCGGCCTGGGCCTGGCCATCGTCCGCGCCGTCCTGGACGCCCACGCCGGCGAGCTCACCATCTCCCCCGCCCCGCACGGCGGTTCACTGCTCCGCATGCGCCTGCCGGGCTGACGGCCGCCGGGCTCAGGCCGCCGGGCTCAGGCCCCGGTGGCGAGGGCGATCCGCAGGGTGCGGATCTCGAACGGGCGAAGGGCGAGGACCGGCCGGGGATGGTCGCAGGCGTGTACGGGCTCGGCGTCCGGCAGCGGGCGCTCCAGCAGGTCGGTCTCCGTGACGGTGTGCCAGGGGACGGAGACGGCCAGGGTGGTGCGGGCCCGGCCGCCGTGCGCCTCGTAGAGACGGACCACCAGGTCGCCGGACCGGTCGTCGGCGAGTTTGACGGCCTCGATCACCACGCCCTCGTCCGCGACGGCGACCAGCGGAGCCACCGCCGTGCCACCGGGCACGGCGCGCTCGGGAAGGTTGAGGGCGTAACCCTCGCGGACGGCGTCGGCGACCCCGGCGCCGAGCACCAGGCCGTACCGCAGGCGGTGGGTGCCCTGGTCCGCGTCGGGGTCGGGAAAGCGCGGGGCGCGCAGCAGGGACAGCCGCACCGTCGTGGTGGTGCCGCCGTCGGGGCGCACCTCGCGGGTGACGTCGTGGCCGTAGGTGGAGTCGTTGACCAGGGCCGCGCCCCAGCCCCGTTCGCCGACGTGCAGGAAGCGGTGGGCGCAGATCTCGAACCTGGCCGCGTCCCAGCTGGTGTTGGTGTGGGTGGGGCGCTCGACGTGGCCGAACGGGATCTCGGCGGTGGAGTGGCCGGCCCGCACGTCCAGCGGGAAGGCCGCCTTGAGCAGGCGTTCGCGTTCGTGCCAGTCGATCTCGGTGTCGATGTCGAGGCGCCGGGCGCGCTCCCGCAGGGACAGCCGCTGCCGGATCCGCGAGCTGCCGAAGCTCCGGCGGACCTCGACGCCGCCGGGCACGGCCGCCACCTCGTCGGCCCGGTCCAGGTCGCGGACGGTGTTGCGGTAGAACGCGTCGAGATCCCAGGCGTCGTACTCGTTGGGGAAGTCCTGGTGGAGCTGGAGCAGGTTGGCCGCGGCGCCCGGCGGCAGGGCCTCGCGGCCCGCGGCCAGGTCGATGGCGGAGACCACCAGGCCGCAGGCGTCGAGGGTGAACCGGACCAGCCCGTTGTCCAGGACCAGGCGGCCCTCGGCGGCCCGCACCGGATCCACCGCGGGCGCCGGATCGACCCCGCGCGGCGCCGAGCCGAACGCGGGGACGCCGCCGCGGGCGTACGGCGCGCCGTTGAAGACCACCGTGCCGTCCCCGGGACCGGCCAGTGCCCGCTGCGCCGCGTCGACGATCCCGGTCAGTTCGGCGTGGACGGCGGCGTACGTCTCCTCGGCCTGCCGGTGCACCCAGGCGATGGACGAGCCGGGCAGGATGTCGTGGAACTGGTGCAGCAGGACGGTCTTCCACAGCCGGTCGAGGGCCTCGTACGGGTACCGCAGCCCGCGGTGCACGGCGGCCGTGGCGGACCACAGTTCGGCCTCGCGCAGCAGGTGCTCGCTGCGCCGGTTGCCCTGCTTGGTGCGCAACTGGCTGGTCAGCGTGCCCCGGTGGAACTCCAGGTAGAGCTCGCCGAGCCACACCGGCGCGTCCGGGTACTCGGCGTGGGCGCGCGCGAAGAACGCGGCGGGCGCTTCGATCGCGACCCGCGGCGAGCCCTCCAGGTCGGCGAGCCGATCGGCGCGGGCCAGCATCTCCCGGGTGGGCCCGCCGCCGCCGTCGCCGTACCCGAACGGCAGCAGCGAGCGGTTGGCGGGCCCCTTGTCCTGGAAGTTGCGGACGCTGTGGGCGAGTTCGGCGCCGGTCAGCTCGCCGTTGTAGGTGTCCGCGGGCGGGAAGTGGGTGAAGATCCGGGTGCCGTCGATGCCCTCCCACCAGAAGGTGTGATGCGGGAACTTATTGGTGGTGTTCCAGGAGATCTTCTGGGTGAGGAACCAGCGCACCCCGGCGAGTTTCAGCAGCTGCGGCATCGCCGCCTGGTAGCCGAAGGTGTCGGGCAGCCACAGCTCCTCGGTCTCGACACCGAACTCCTGCGCGTAGAACCGTTTGCCGTGGACGAGCTGGCGGGCGAACGCCTCCCCGCCGGTGATGTTGGTGTCGGGTTCCACCCACAGGCTCCCCACCGGCAGGAACTGCCCGTTCGCGGCCTTCTCCCGCACCCGGGCGTAGAGCGCCGGGTGCTGCTCCTTCAGCCAGACCAGTTGCTGCGCCTGGGACATGGCGAAGCGGAAGCCGGGGTGATGGTCCATCAGGTGGGTGACGTTCGAGACCGTCCGGGCGACCTTGCGGGCGGCCTCGCGCAGCGGCCACAGCCAGGCGGTGTCGATGTGGGCGTGCCCGACCGCGGAGATCCGGTGGGCGCCGGCGGTCGCGGGCGCGGCCAGGGCCGGGCGCAGCACGGCCCTGGCGGCACCCGCGGTGGCCGGGACGTCCTGCACGTCCACGGCGTCCAGGGCCCGTTCGAGGGTGTGCAGGAGCTGCCAGCGGCGCTCCGCTCCCTCGGGCAGGGCGTGCATCAGTTCGCCGAGCACGTCCAGGTCCTGGGCGAGCTCCCAGACCTCCCGGTCGAAGACGGTCAGCTCGGCCCGGCGCAGCCGGTAGAGCGGGTCGCCGTCGGCGGCCCCCGTGCCGGTCAGCCAGGCCGGCCGGTCCCCGGCCCGGGTCGGCGCGTGGTGCGCCTCGCCGGGCAGCGGCACGGTCGGGTTGGCGGCGGCCTCCACGTAGTACGTGAAGCGCTCGCCGCCGCGCGCCGGGTCGGCGACGGGGATCCAGGCGTTGCGCGGATTGAGCGCCTTCACCACGCCGCCGTCGGGGCGGTGCACCAGGCCCTCGGTGGAGAAGCCGGGGCCGGTGACGTCGAAGCCCAGGTCGAGCACCGCCTCGATCCGCTGCCCCGCCCAGTGGGCGGGGACTTCGCCACTGATCCGGAACCAGCTGGTCGACCAGGCCGGCCCCCACCGGTGCCCCACCGCGACGGGCCGGTAGGACGCGGCGATCGCCTGCGCGGCGGGCACCGGCTCGCCGGGGGCGTCCCAGATCTCCACCGTCAGTGGCAGCGCGCGGCCGTGGACGGCCGGGCGGATGCGCTGCGACAGGACGCGGGCGAGCCGCTGCTCGGTCAACCGCTGCTTGCTGTGCACGGGAGTGCTCCGTTCGTGGCGGGCGCGGGTGCGGGCGGGTCAGTTCAGCGGGCGGCACAGCAGCGCGTCCGGCACGCCGCCGTGGGTCCACTTCCAGGTGTAGGCGACGCCCGCCAGGTACTCGTTGTCGGCGCACTGGCCCTTGTAGTAACCGGGCGCCCAGTCGCTGGCGGCCGAACCGCCGCCGGCGGGCCGGTTGTCCCCGCTGTCGAACCACACGTTGCGCCCGGTCAGCGGCAGCGCGGTGGCGGCGGGCGCGCACAGCAGGGCGGACATCGCGTTGCGGTTGACGCTGTAGCCGACGGCGAAGGTGTTGTCCGGGCACTGGAGCTTGTTGTAGCCGCTCGCCCAGTCCCCGTGGGTGACGTAGCGCTCGTCGGTGACGGTGGTCCAGGCACCGGCGCCCTTGGCGGGCCGGCCGGCGTCCGTGCACAGGCCGCGGCTGTCGCCGCGGCCGAGGCCGACCAGGCGCTGGGTGTCGGGGCAGTTGCCCTTGCGGTTGCCGTAGGACCAGTCGGGCCCGGCCAGCATGGCGGCGGACAGGTTGGCGTCGTAGTGGTCGAGGTTGAGCATGTTCCAGCGCGGGCCGTCGGCGACCGGACCGCTGCGGGCGGGGGCGGCGATCAGCTTGTTCCAGTCGGCGGCGCGCCAGTCGCCGGTGTCCATGACGCCGAGCCGGGTGCCGTCCGCCGTGTAGTTGACCATCGCCCAGTTGTCCTGCGGCGTGCCGGTGGAGTCGCTCCAGCCGACCAGCGGCCAGATCGCGAAGTCGGTGTCGTTGCGCACCAGGATGTCGGTGAAGGTGTCGAACCAGGCGCGTTCGCGGGCATCGACGGGGCCGCGGCCGGCGGCGCCGAACTCGCTGATCCACACCGGCGCGGTGAAGTGCTGGCCGGTGCGGGTCACGAACAGCGCTTCCTCGTCAACGGCCTGGGCGAGCTGGTCGGGGGTGAGTTCCTCGTAGCGCGGGTCGTGGGTCTCGCCGGTGCCGGTGGCGCCGGTGTGCCTGGGGCCGGTGTAGCCGTAGAAGTGCGCGGAGTAGACGAGTTTGTCGGAGCGGATCAGGGTGTTGGACAGGGTGGCGACGGGGGTGAGCATCGGGCGCCAGTGCGGGGTCAGGTCGGTCGGGATGCCCTGCCAGTTGATGCCTTCCATGACGATCAGCAGGTCGGGGTCGGCCTGGAGGATCCGGTTGCCGGCGTCCTCCAGCGCCTGGTTGAGGTCGTGGTCGTCGCCCCAGCCCCAGTTGGCGTCGTTCCAGGTGTCGCGGCGCACCTCGTTGCGCAGGTCGGCGCCGACCACCCGCTTGTTGTCCTGGTACCGCTTGGCCAGGAACACCCAGTCGTCGATCCACTGCTGGGTGGACTGTCCGCTGTTCCAGCGTTCGTTGCCGTCCAGGCCGCAGCAGAACCGGTAGCTGGTGGTGTGGTTGTTGAGGATCACCGCGAAGCCGTCCGCGGTCAGGGCGGCGACCACGGCGTCCATCACCTGCAGCGGGGTCTTCCCCCTGAGCTGCGGGTTGGCCGCGACGGCCGCGTCCGGGACGGCGGTGGTGTCGTGGACGAGCGCGTTGGCGAACGGCAGACGGATGCTGTTCAGGCCCATGGTGTGGAAGTCGGCCAGGATCCGGGCGATCGGAGTCCGGTCCAGGCCCAGCGGAATGTTGTTCGACAGCTGCCGGGCCTGGTGGTTCGCCGGGTCGCGGACATCGCCGCTGCCCTGCCAAGTGCCTTGGGCCCCGGCCCAGTTGCCGGCCTTGAGCTTGAACCGGTCGCCGTTCGCATCGACGACGTACCGGCCCCGGGTGGACAGCGGGCCGGCCCAGGAGGCGGCGAGCTGCGGGCCGGTGAGGACGGGCGCCGCGGTCGGGGTGTCCGCAGTGGGAACGGTCGCGGCGGACGCGGTGGGGGCGAGGGTGCCGAGCAGGAGGGCGCACGCCGCGGCGAGGGCGGCGGACGCGCACCGGAGAGTGGTGCGAGGTTTCACGGAACGCTCCTGACGAGGGGGGAGAGGTGCGTCTGACCTTGCGCGGTGCGGTGGCGCGGGTGGTGCGGTTGCGTGGTGGTGCGGCCGTGCGGTTGCGTGGTGGTGCGGGTGCTGCGGCCGTGCGGTGGTGCGGGTGGTGACGCCGGGTCAGCCCTTGAGGCCGCTGGAGGCGATGCCTTCGACGATGTACCGCTGGGCGACCAGGAACATGACGACCAGCGGTGTGATGGTGACCACAGCGCCGGCGAACAGCCCGGGGAGGTTGATGGTCTGCGAGGTGAGGAAGGTGGACAGCGCGATCTGCGCGGTCCAGGCGGACGGGTCCTGGCCGATCACCAGCGGCCACAGGAAGGCGTTCCAGCTGTCGATGAAGGACAGCGCCCCGAGCGAGGCCAGCATCGCCCCGGAGCTGGGCAGCGCGATCCGCCGGTACAGGCCGAGCCAGCCGAGGCCGTCGAGCCGGCCGGCGTCCTCGATCTCGTCCGGGAACTGCAGGTAGAAGTTGCGGAACAGCAGCACCGCGAACGGGTTGAACAGGCCGGGCGCGATGATGCCCCACAGCGTGTTGACGCCCCCCATCGAGCCGACCACCACGAACGTCGGCACGAAGGTGGCCGAGCCGGGGATCATCAGCGTCGCCACCACCAGCGCCAGCACCACGCCGCGCCCACGGACGGGAATCCGGGCCAGCGCGTACCCGGCGGCCGAGGCGAGCAGCGTGGACAGCGGCGCGGTGACGGCGGCGACCAGCAGCGAGTTGCCGAGCGCCGGGCCCATCGCGACGGACGGGTCCTCGAACAGCGCGGTGAAGTTCTCCAGGTGCATGGTGGACGGCCACCACGTCCACTCCGGCGCCGTCAGACCCCGGCTGTCCATCAGCGCGTTGCGGAGCATCAGGTAGAAGGGCGCCAGGAAGAGCGCGGTCAGCAGGCCGATCAGCAGACCGCGGACGGTGAGGCGGGCGGCTCGCAGCGGGGCGGACAGGGTGCTCATCCGGCGCTCACTCCCCGGCCCGGCCGAATCCGGTGACCCGGCCCTGGATCAGCGTCACCCCGACGATCAGGGCGGTCAGCAGGAACGCCCCGGCGGAGCCGACGCCGTAGTTCTGGCTCCCCATGGCGGTGTTGTAGAGGTGGACCAGCGGGGTCTGCACGGGCGCCGTCCCGGTGCCGGACATGCCGCTGCTGAACAGGTTGTAGAACTCGTCGAAGGCCTGGAACGCGGCGATGAACAGCAGCATCAGCACGGCGACGGAGGTGTTGCGCAGCATCGGCAGGGTGACGCCGGTCAGCAGCCGCCGGCCGGTGGCCCCGTCGAGCGCCGCGGCCTCGTACAGCTCCCGTGGGACGGCCTGCAGGCCGGCCAGGAACAGCACCATGTAGAAGCCGACCTGGAGCCACAGCCGCAGCGTCACCAGCACCACCCAGTACAGCGGTGGCGAGACGGTCTGCAGCCAGGGCACGGGCTCGGCGCCGAACCAGCCCCCGATCAGGTTGGCGACGCCGGTCGGCAGGCCGTTGAACAGGCACATCTTCCACAGCAGCGAGGCCGCCACGTACGAGACGGCGGTCGGGACCAGGAAGGCGGTGCGCAGCAGTGCCCGGCCGCGCCGGACGCGGTGCACGAGCAGGGCGAGGCCGAGCGAGGCGGCGAAGGTGACCGGCACGATGAAGGCGGTGAACAGCAGGATCGTCAGCAGCGAGTCACGGAAGGCCTGATCGGCCAGCAGCGTGCGGTAGTTGTCGAGTCCGACCCAGTGGCCGAGGGCGATGCTGCCACGGGCCTCGCTGAGGCTGAGCAGGAAACTCCAGCCGATCGCCAGGTACTTGAAGAGGCCGAGCCCGATCAGCATCGGCGCGGTGAGCAGGACGAACGCGAGCCGGCCGGAGCGGCCGGTGCGGTGGTGACGGCCGGCCCGGGCGGTACGGTTTCGTCGGCCGGCCGCGGGGCGGGTCCTGTCGAGGGCGGGGATCATCGGCCGAGCTGCTTGTCGATCTCGCTCTGGGCCTTGCTCGCCGCGTCGGCGAGCAGGGCGGCGGGGTCGCCCTGCCCGGTGGCGATCTTCGCCGCGGCCGCGTTGAAGGCGGTGCTGACCGCGGTGTTCCAGGTGCCGGGGTTGTGCCGGCCGTACCTCCGGGCGAGTTCGACGGTGTCCTTCGCGAGTCCGGTGGTGAGCTTGGTCGCGGTGGCCGCCACCGAGGTGCGCGGCGGCACGTGCAGGCCGTAGCTCTCGGCGAAGTCCCGCTGAAGGTCCGAGTTCTGCACCCAGAGCCACTGGACGAACTTCTTCGCCGCGTCCACGTGCCGGCCCTTGGCGTTGACGCAGCTGGTCCAGCCGCCGACCCGCAGCACGGGGGTGCCGCCCTCGCGGAACGCGGGCCACGGCATGACGCCGAAGTCGTCGCCGAGCGCGGTCCGGACGGCCGGCATCGCCCACAGGCCGCACCACTGCATCGCCGCCATGCCCTGGGTGAACGCGGACGGGTCCCACCAGTCGGTGGTGAAACCCAGCAGCAGCGACTTGTCCTCGTGCAGACGCTTGAAGGCGGTGAGCGCCTCCAGGGCCTGCGGCGAGCCGAACGCCACCTTGCCTTCGCGGGTCACCAGTTCGCCGCCGGTGGACATCACGGCGAGAGCGGGGCCGTCGCCGGTGCCGTCGGTGCCCAGGTACAGGCCCTTGGACTTTCCGGTGCTCAGCGCCTTAGCGGCGGCGGCCAGGCCGTCGAAGGTGGTGGGCGGGGTGATCCCGGCCGCGGTCAGGGCGCTCTTGCGGTAGTAGAGCATCAGCACGTCGTCGATCATCTTGACGCCGTGCAGCTTGCCCTCGACGGTGACGGTGTCGAGGGCGGCGGCGCCGAAGTCGGCCCTGGTGTCGCCGTAGAGCTCGTCGAGCGGGGCGATCTGCCCGCGATGGGCGAGGCCCTCGTCGAAGTCGCCGATCTCGAACACGTCGGGGGCCGCGTCGGTCAGCAGGCTGGCGTAGAGCTTGCCCGCGTAATCGCCCGGAACCCAGGTCACCTTGACCGCGATGTCCGGGTTGGCCTTGGTGAAGGCGGTGGCGTAGCGGAGCACGGCCTGCTGGGTGCCGGCCTCGCCGTAGGCGTGGTACCAGACGTTGAGCGTGGTCTTCCCGCCGGAGGACCCTCCGGTGGGGTCGGTGCTGCAGGCGGTGCTGACGACCGCTCCGGCGGCGATCAGCAGCGATCCGGTGAGGAATCGGCGTCGGCCGATCCGGGGCGCGGGGGTGTTCACGGGGATGTTCATGGGGCGCGTGTCCTTGCTGTGAGGGGGTGCAGGGCACTTGCTCTCCCCGACCGGCACATCGCCGGTACCGGCCGGCCCGGACGGGCGGCGGTCGGGGGTCGGGAATCGGGGGCCGAAAGGTCGGCGGTCGGGGGGTGTGGAAATCGGAGGTCGGGAAGTCGGCGGTCGAGGGGCCGGGGCTGGCGGTCGGCGTCGGGCAGTCGGAGACCGGGAAATCGGCGCCGAGGAGTCGGGGATCGAGGGGGCGGAAGCGGCAGCGGGTCAGCCGCCGGCCGGTAGGTTGTGGGAAGTGCGCTGGATGGCCACCGCCGCGTCGCCGCGGGCCGGGAATCGGTGCCGAGAGATCGGCGGTCGAGGGAGCCGAGGTCGAGGGGCCGAGCGTTCAACGGTCCGGCGGCCGGGGTCGGCAGTCGGACGGTCAGCGGTCAGCGGTCAGCGGTCAACGGTCGGGAATCGGCGGTCGGGAATCGGCGGTCGGACGGTCGGCGGTCTGGGTGTCGGCAGTCGGACGGTCGGTGGTCGGGAAGTCGGACGGTCGGGCGCGGCTGCGGGTCAGCCGCCGGACGGGGGTTGCGGGAAGAGCGCCTGGATGGCCACGGCCGCGCCGCCGCGGGCCCACTCCTGCCAGGGCAGCGGGCGCAGCGACAGCGGGCAGCGGGAGGCCGCGCCGAAGGCGTGTGCCGCGTACGCGTCCTGGATGTGACGGCTGAACAGGTCGTAGGCGTCGACGCCCTCGCCGCTGACCACCACCCGCTCCGGGCCGATCAGGTTGACCAGTGCGGCGATGCCGGTGCCGATCGCCTTCCCGGCCCTGGCGAATGCCTCGCGGGCCTCGGGTCGGCCCTCGCGGGCCATCGTGACCACCTCGGGGAAGGTGAGCCGCGGATCTCCGGCTGCCTGCCGGACGGTGTCGAGGATGACGTCGATCGATCCGATCGCCTCGACGCAGCCTCTGGCGCCGCACCGGCAGCGCGGCCCGGCCGGGTCGACGCACAGGTGGCCGACCTCGCCGGCGACGCCGTACGCGCCGCGCATCATCTGGCCGTTGACGACCAGCGCGGAGCCGATGCCGGAGCCGATGGTGACCAGGGCGAAGTAGCCGGTGCCGATGCCTTCGCCGAACCAGTGCTCGGCGACCGTCAGCGCCCGCACGTCGTTCTCCACGGTGACGCTCAACCCGGTGGCGGACTCCAGTAGTTCGGCGAGCGGGACGTTGCGCCAGCCGAGCAGGCCGGAGTGCCGCAGCCGTCCGCTGTCGCGGTCCACGTCGCCGTTCACCGCGACTCCGAGGTGGCGGGTGCGGGCCCGGAACCCGGGCTCGGAGTCGAGCAGTTCGTCGACCAGTTCGGCGAGCAGCGCGGTGACGGCCTCCGGGGTGCAGACCTCCACCGGCCGGACTGCGGTGTCCCGGATGCCGGCCCTCAAGTCGCAGACCGCGCCGAAGAGTTGGTCGGCGCTGATCTTCACGCCGAGGAAGTACTCGCGGTCCCGGTCGACCGCGAGCGGGTACACCGGCCGGCCCGCACCGGGGGCGGTGCGCTCGGGCGGCAGTTCGTACAGGTAGCCGTCGTCGATCAGCGGCCGGGCCGCCTTGGTGACGGCCGTCGAGGAGAGCCCCGTGCGGCGCGCCAACTCCACTCTGCTGAGCGGCCCTTCGGCCAGCAGACGGGCAAGGATCGCGGTCTCGGCCGGGGCGCTGACAAGGGGCTGCGAGCGTTGTCGAAACACGGAGGCAATCTAGAGCAAATAAATAACTTCCGACAGTATTGATTCGGGGATCGAGGCCGCCCTACGCTCGAAAGCCGCCTCCGGCCGGACAGGCCCTGGACGCCTTCCAACTCCCTTCGCGCGTCAGGGGATTCACTCGTGCCCGCCACGTCTCCACCCGTCAGCTTCGACCCCGACCGCGGCCTCGCGGTCCTGCGCACCCCGAACAGCGTGTACGCCCTGCGCCTGCACCCCGACGGCAGCCCCCGGCACCTGTACTGGGGCGCCCCGCTCGACACCGCCGACCTGGCGGCGCTGCCCGCGACCGGCTCCCCCGCCGACAGCAGCTTCGAGGACGACGCCGCCGCCGACGAGCTCGCGCCGCAGACCGGGGCGCGCTTCGGCCCGGCCGGCCTCCAGGTCCGCTTCGCCGACGGCACCCGGGGCGCCCAGTGGCGCTTCACCGGCCACCGCGCCGACGGCGGCGAACTGCGGCTGCGCCTCCAGGACCGCCGCCGCCCGCTGCGCGCCGAACTCTGCTACCGCGTCCGGCCCGGCAGCGACGTGATCGAGCGCTGGACCGAGCTCACCCACCTCGGCCCCCAGGACGGCACCGACGGGCCGATCACCGTCGACCGGCTCGACTCGGCCGCCTGGCGGACCCCCGCGCTGCCCGACTACCGGCTCAGCCACCTGGTGGGCGGCTGGAACAGCGAGTTCCAGCTGCGGCGCGACCGGCTGCCGGTCGCCGAGACCGTACTGACCAGCCGTCGGGGCCTGACCGGGCACCACGCGAACCCCTGGCTGGCCGTGGACGACGGCACCGCGGACGAGGAACACGGCGAGGTGTGGAGCACCGCACTGGCCTGGAGCGGCAGTTGGCGCATCACCGTGCACCGCGACCCGGTCGGCCGCACCGGCTGGACCGGCGGTTTCGGCCACGACGGCACCGCCTGGACGCTGCGGCCCGGCGAGCGGCTGCACACCCCCGTGTTCGCCGGCCTGTACACCGCGCACGGCTTCGGCGCGTCCAGTACCGCCTGGCACGATCACCTGCGCCGGCACGTCCTGCCGCAGCCAGAACGGGACCGGCCGGTGCTGTACAACTCGTGGGAGGCCACCGGCTTCGACGTCTCCGAGGCCGGCCAGCTCCGCCTGGCGCGGCTCGCCGCCGGGCTCGGCGCCGAGCTGTTCGTCCTGGACGACGGCTGGTTCGGCACCCGGTGCGACGACCGCTCCGGGCTCGGCGACTGGACGCCCCGGCCCGCCGCCTTCCCGCGCGGCCTGCGCCCACTGGCCGACGAAGTGCACCGGCTCGGCATGGAGTTCGGGCTCTGGGTGGAGCCGGAGATGGTCAACCGCGACAGCGAGCTGTACCGCACCCACCCCGACTGGGTGGTGCACTCCCCGCACCTGGACGCCACCGAACTGCGCCACCAGCTGGTGCTGAACTTCGCCCGGCCCGAGGTCGAGTCCTGGGCCCACCGCACGCTCGACACCCTGATCCGCGAACACACCGTGGACTGGCTGAAGTGGGACGCCAACCGGCCCTTCACCGAAGCCGGTTGGGACGGTCACCCGGACCCGGACCGGCTGTGGATCGGACACACCCGGGCCGTCCACCGGATCATGGACCGGCTGCGCGCCGACCACCCCGGGCTGCGCATCGAGGCCTGCGCCGGCGGCGGCGGCCGGGTCGACCTCGGCATGCTCGCCCGCACCGACCAGGCCTGGACGTCCGACAACACCGACCCGGTCGACCGGATCGGGATCCAGCACGGCTTCTCGCAGCTCTTCCCCGCCCAGGCGATGGCCGCCTGGGTCACCGACAGCCCCAACCCGGCGACCGGGCGGAGCACCCCGCTGCGGTTCCGCTTCCACGTCGCGATGGCCGGGGCGCTCGGGATCGGCGGCGACCTGGCGTCCTGGCCCGCGGCGGACCTCGCCGAGGCCGCCGAACTGGTCGCCCGCTACAAGCAGATCCGCCCGCTCGTCCAGCACGGCGTCCAGCACCGGCTCACGCCGCCCGGACCGGTGGCCGCCGTCCACTACGCCTCCCGCGACGGCCGGGACCACGCGCTCCTCGTCTGGCGCCCCAGCACCCGCTTCGGACACCCGCCCGCCCCGGTCCGCCTGCCCGCACTCGACCCCGCCGCCCGCTACCTGGACCCGGACCGGGGCCGCGAGTACAGCGGCGCCGTCCTGGTCCACCGCGGCATCGAGCCACCGCTGCCGGCCGGCGACTACGCCAGCTGCCTGGTCCGCCTGCACCGCACCGACAGCTGACCGCCGGCGGCGCAGCGGTGTGCCGCGCAGCGGTGTGCCGCGCAGCGGTGTGCCGCGCAGCGGTGTGCCGCGCAGCGGTGTGCCGCGCAGCGGTGTGCCGCGCAGCGGTGTGCCGCGCAGCG
>NZ_JBVJHA010000005.1:401971-490778 GCF_055587065.1 Kitasatospora sp. NPDC048662
TGCGGTGTGGCGTGCCCTGCCCGACCGGCGGCCGTCTCACGGTGTGGCGACACGCCGGGTGGCCTGCTCGCACGGGAAGCTTGGGGGTCGTGCGCGCAGCGGTGTGCGGGCGGGTGGGAGGAGAACGGGGTGTGGACCGACCGCAGTGAGGACGGCGCGGGCTACGGGGTCGGCAGGGTGGGGCGGGCGGTGTCGTTGGGGACCGCCGTCCTGATGTACTGCGTGATGGTCGGCCTCCAGTTCGCGCCGGACGGCTGGCAGACGCCGTCGGTGGTGGTCGCGGTGCCGGCCCTGGTGTCGATGGCCTTTCCGCCGCCGATGATCGTGGCCTCTGCGGTGCTCGCGATCGGCACCCGCTGGGCCTTCGTGCCGGGCGAACCGGGCCGGGTCGGCGCCGCGATCGGCACCAGCGCGGTGATCGCCATCATCGCCGCGCTGGGCGTCTACCTGGTGCACCGCCGCGAGCAGGCGGCCGCGCACCTGGTGGAGATCAATTCGGTCGCCGAGGCCGCGCAGCGGGCGATCCTGCGGCCGCCGCCGCCCGTGGTCGGCCCGTTCCGCACCGCCGCCGCGTACCGGGCCGCCGCGCAGTACGCCCGTGTCGGCGGCGACCTGTACGCGGTGGCCGAAACCGCGTTCGGCGTCCGCGCCCTGATCGGCGACGTCCGCGGCAAGGGCCTGGACGCCGTCGCCACCGCCGCCGTGATCCTCGGCTCGTTCCACGAGGCCGCCCAGGACCACGCGCGGCTGAACGACCTCGCGGACCGGATGGACACCAGTCTGCGGCGCCACCTGAACGACTCGGAGGCGTTCGCCACGGCCTTCCTGGTCGAGATCGCCGCCGACGGAACCGCCCACGGCCTGTCCTGCGGGCACCCGCCGCCGCTGATCCTGCGGGGCACCGTCGTCGCCGAACTCCCGGTCTCGCCGCGACCGCCGCTCGGCCTGAGCGGCCTGAGCGGCCTGAGCGGCCTCGGTGAGGTGGACGACCCGCAACCCGCCGCCCCGGCCGTCCGGCTGCACCCGGGCGACACCCTGCTGCTGTACACCGACGGGCTCACCGAGGCCCGCGCCGCCGACGGCACCTTCTACCCGCTGCTGCCCCGCCTGACCGCCCACCTGGAGTCGCACCCCGACGGCCCCGGCCCCGCCGCCCTGCTGGAGTGGCTGCACCGTGACTCCCGGGCCTTCGCCACCGGCGGCGCCGACGACGACGCGGCGCTGCTCGCGCTGGCCTGGCCGCCCGACCGCGCGCATCCCAGAAACCTGGGATACCCCGGGCCCGCACCGCTCTGACAGGCTGACCTGTCATGGACGCGCGCAGCAACGGTGCTCCGTGCGGGGGAGGAGGTTTCGTGGCCACCGGGCTGACAGAGCACGCCGCCGCCGTGAGCCCCGAGCGCCCGCCGCTGCGGTTCCGCCTGCTGGGCCAGCTCGCCGCCGAAACCGACCGCGGCCCGCTCGCCCTCGGCTCGCTCAAACAGCGGGCCGTCCTGGCCGCCCTGCTCGGCCACCCCAACACCCTGCTGTCCACCGACCTGCTGACCGAGGCGGTCTGGGAGGACGAACCGCCCCGGTCCGCCCGGAAGAACCTTCAGGTGTACGTCTCCGGCCTGCGCGGGGCGCTCGGCGCCGCCCGCCTGGTGCACCGCCCCGGCGGCTACGAACTGCGCGTCGCCGAGGAGGAGTTGGACACCCTGCGGTTCACCGCCCTGGTCCGGGCCGGCCGGGAGGCGGCGGCCCGGCAGGAGGACGAACAGGCGGGCCGGCTGCTCGGCGAGGCGGTGCGGCTGTGGGACGGCCCGCCGCTGCCGGAGCTGCGGCACTCCTCCGCGCTGCGGGCCGTCGCCGAGCGGCTGACGGCCCGCTACCTGGCGGCCGTCGAGGACTGGGCGGAGGTGGAACTCCGGCTCGGCCACGCCGGCCGGGTCGCGGGCGCGCTCGCCGACCTGACCGACCGTCACCCGCTGCGCGAACGCCTCCAGGCCGTCCACCTGCTCGCCCTGCACCGGGCCGGGCGGCGCGCCGAAGCACTGGCCGCGTTCGCGCAACTGCGCCAGCAACTCTCCCGGGAACTGGGCCTGTCGCCCGGCCCCGAACTGGAGGCCTGCCACCGCGAACTGCTCGCCGACCGCCCGGCACCGCCGCCACGTACCGCCGCACGCCCGGGCCGCACCGTCCTGCCGCCGGACACCACCGCCTTCACCGGCCGGGAGCAGGAGGTCGCCGAACTGGTCCGCGCGGTGCGCCGGGCCGAGCGGCCGGTGGTACTGACCGGGCCGATCGGCGTCGGCAAGACCGCGCTGGCGATCCGCGCCGCCCACGCGCTGCGCGCGGACTTCCCCGACGGCCGCCTGTTCGTCCGCCTGCGGGACGCCACCGGCCGGGCCCGCGAACCGCAGGCCGTCGCCACCGACCTGGCCCGGCTGCTGGCCACCGACCCCGCCGACGCCGATCCTGTCCACACACCGGCCCGGTGGCGCGAGTGGCTGGCCGACCACCGGGCGCTGATCGTTCTGGACGGCGCCACTGACGAACGTGCCGTCCGCTCCCTGCTCCCCCCGGCCGGCCCGGCCGTCGCCCTGGTCACCGGCCGCACCCCGCTCGCCGGCCTCGGCGCCGCCCACCGCACCGACCTCGCCCCGTTCACCGTCCCCGAGGCCCTCGCCCTGCTCTCACTGCTGGTCGGTGCCCACCGGGTGGACGGCGCCCCCGCCGCCGCCGAACGCATCGTCACCGGGTGCGGCCTGCTGCCCGCCGCCGTCCGTCTGGCCGGCTACAAACTCGCCGCCCTCCGCCACCTGCCCCTCGGCGAGTTCGCCGACCGCCTCGCCGACCCGCACCGCGCCCTCGACGAGCTCGCCGTCGGCGAGACCCGCCTGCGCGACCGCCTCGACACCCAGTGGCACGCCCTCGACGCCCCCCAGCGCCACACCCTCTCCCGCCTGACCCGCCACCCCTGGACCCCCACCTTCGACCTCACCCACGCCCGCCACGCCCTCGCCCTGCCCCCCGCCCCCGCCCTCGACGCCCTCGAACACCTCATCCTGGCCGGCATCCTCCTCTGCCCCACCGAAGAGGTCTCCGCCCACACCGCCCACTACACCCTCCCTCGCCTCACCCACCTCCACGCCCACCTCCAACAACCCGCCTGACGGCCCGCCACCGGCCCGCTCTGCACGGGACAACCTCAACGAGCTCATCGCCGTCGCGGAGGCCGAACACGGCCCGATCACCGACGAAGAGATCCAACAGCGTCGCGACCTGCTGCGCCGCACGCGCGACGAGCAGCACGCCTCCGCCCCGAGCGCCGCGTGACCCGGGACGCCGCCGCGCCAGGAGGCACCCTGGTGCTGGACAGCGAGGGGCTCGCCAAGGCCGTCCTGCGAGACCGGGAGGCGGCAACGGGGCAACGGTGGTCAAGGTCTGAACGGGCGGGCGGCGTCCGTATCGAGCTGAGGTGGGAATAAGCCTGCCGAACCCCAAAAGCGCCGGCCACCGTCGCGGTGGCCGGCGCCGATCGGCCGGTGGTCCGGGTCGTTACTGGACGAAGTAAACGCTCTGGCCGAGTTCGAGGTCCTTGGTCTCGCCGGGCAACATGGCGCCGAGCATGTGTCCGGTGCAGTCGGGCTCGTCGAAGACGAGGGCGACCCCGTCGGTGTTGTTGGTGACGGCGAAAGGCGATGTGTCGGCCTTGACACAACTCTTCGCCTCGTCCGCCCCCGCCTTCGGCCCGGCCGCAGCCGGGGCCCGATCGGGCTGCTGAGGGATGTCCGCCGACGCGGCCGTGCCTGCGGCCAGGACGGCCACGCCGAGGGTTGTCGCGATGAGCATGCCGATACGACGCATGAAGAACCGCCTTCGAGTACGAGGGGAAGGGGAATGGGTCGAAACCGTTCCCCGCCACGAACAGCGCGGTGCGGGATCCGCACCGGGGTCACCCGCACGCACGATCGCTCATCGCCAACCGGTCCGTCCAGCCCGCCCAGCAGGCCCTCACCTCGGACACGGACCTGCCCATGCCCCTGCCCATGCCCCTGCCCATGCCCCTGCCCCTGCCCCTGCCCCTGCCCCTGCTCGACCACACCGTCCCGGCCGTCCGCACCGCCACCGCCTACGCCCTCGCAGCCGCCGCTCTCCCCGCCCGCGAGCGGATCACCGGCGCCCTGCACACCCGCTTCGCCACCGAGACCGACCCGACGACCCGCGCGAGCCTGGTCCTGGCCATCGCCCAACTCGCCTGGGAGACCCGCGATCCCGCCACCATCGCCCACACCCGCACCTGGTGGCAGGACCCCGCGCAGGTGGTGCGGACGGAGGTGGGGGCAGCGGGCGCGCGTGCCCCTGTTCCGGCTCTCCGCGGATTCGTTGTACCGCCGCTTGTGCGCTCCTGTACCGGCCCGCAAGCGCCGCCCCCCACAGTCCTGTTGGCACTCGGTCGGACGGGAGGAGGGACGAACGTGGAGCTGTCGGAGATCCTCGGTCTGCGCCCCGAGCCGGCCGCCGGGCTGCTGGTCGCGCTGACCCGGCGGTGCCCGCTGAGCTGTGCGCACTGTTCCACGGCCTCCTCGATGGACTCCCCCGACCACCCGGACGGCGGGCGCCGCGCCCAACTGCTGCGGTTCGTAAGGTCGTTCACGCCCGAGCAGCGCCCCGAGGTGGTTCTGCTGACCGGCGGTGAGCCGCTGCTGCTGCCCGGTCTGGCACACGAGCTGACGCGGGCCGCGCAGGGCGCCGGGGCGCGGGTCTCGTTGCTGAGCGGGTTGTTCTTCGCGCGCGACGGCGGGCGGATCCCGGCGCCGATCCTGCGGGCGATCACCGCGCTCGACCACTTCTCGGCCAGCCTGGACGCCCCGCACGAGCGCGAGGTGCCGCGCCCGGCGGTCTTCCGGGTGCTGACCCGGGTGCTGGACGCGGGGGTGCCCGTCAGCCTGCACCTGACCGGCACCGGCCCGGACGACCCGTACCTGGCGGAGGCAACGGCCGCGGTGCTCGGGGAGTTCGGCAACCGGGTGCCGATGCTGGTCAACGAGGTGCGCCCCGTCGGCCGCGCCACCACCGGCAGGACAGCCACCAAGCCGACCAGTCCGCGCGGGCCGGGCGGGCCGGGCGGGCCGTGCGCGATGGCGGCGTGGCCCACCGTCGCCCCGGACGGGACGGTGCTCGCCTGCTGCAATCAGCAGACCGTGGACCGGCGCCCCGCCCCGCCGCACCTGACACTCGGTCACATCGCGGAGGACGACTGGCCGACCGTCCGCCGCCGCACCCTGGACTCACCACGGCTGCGACTGATCCGCGCCCTCGGGCCGGACCTGCTCCGCGCCCGCACCGGCACGGCCCCCGCCGAGGGCGGCTACTGCGCCGGCTGCCGCACCCTCCCGCCACAGCCGGGCCCGGACGACGCCGCCGCCGCGGGCGCCGCCGGCCGCCTGCTGGACCAGCTCTCCGCCGCCCGCCTGCGCGCCCAGGGCCCGGCCGCCCTGCTGCGCCGGCACGGCTGCGCCCCGTACGCACATCTGGTGCAGCCCGGGGGACGGGCATGAGCGTCCCGCCCTCCCCCGCGCCGAACACCCGCCCGCTGAACCGCCCCGACGCCCCGACCGCACACCCGGGGCCCGACCGCCCCGCTGCGCCGCCACGGCCGCACCCCCGGCTCCCGCACGACGCGGCCCCGAACGCCCAACCGCCGGCCCACCCCCGGCACCCGGCCGGCCGCGTGCGGAACCGGCCCACGAGCATCCCGTTCTCCCGCGCGCTGGACGCCCGACTCGCCCTGGCCTCACCCATCCTGCACCGGGCGAGCGCCCAACTCTGGCGGGCAGAAGGAGATTTGACGGTCCGCTACACCGGCTACCTGTGGGCGATGCACGCCCTGACCGTCGCCTCCGTCCCCCTGCTGGAGCGCGCCGCAAGCGCCTGTGCCCGGCTGGACGAGGACTGGGCGCCGCGGCTGGCCGCGTACTTCGCGGGCCACGCGGAGGAGGAACGGGGCCATGACGCCTGGCTGTTGGCGGATCTGGCCGCCGCCGGGGAGCGGGCCCGGATACAGCCGCTGCCGCCCCCACTGGTGGTGGAGTTGGCGGGCGCGCAGTACTACCGGATCGAACACCGTCATCCGGCCGCGCTGCTCGGCTACCTCGCCGTGCTGGAGGGCCACGCCCCGTCGCCCGCCCTGGCGGGGGTGCTCGCCGCCCGCACGGGGCTGCCGGAGGCCGCGTTCCGCACGGTGCGTGAGCACGCGGACCTGGACGCGGGGCATCTCGCCGAGGTCCGGCGTCAGCTCGACCGGCTTCCGTTGACGGGCCCTCAGCAGACCGAGGTCGCCGTCAGCGCCCTGCACACCGCGGGCATCCTCGCCCGGCTCTTCCACCAGCTTGCCGCGGACCCAGGAGAACAGCCATGACCGACCACACCGGCCGCACCGGCCACACCGACCGCACCGGCCACACCGGCCACACCGGCCGCAGCGACCACACCGGCCGCACCCGCCCCGGCAACGGCCCCGATCCCGCCCTGGACGCCCTGGCCGCCGCCGGGTTCGACCTGAGCGCTCTCACCGAGGAGCAGCATGCCGTGCTGCGTGCGCTGACCGATCAGGAGCTGGCTCTGCTGACCGACCTGAGGGGGCGGCTGGAGGAGGCGGGGCCGGAGGTCCAAGGGCATGCGGAGGTGGCGGGCGGTGCTCTCTTCTGACGTGTTCGGCCCGGATCCGGCGGGTGGGCGCTGCCCGGGCTGTCACCGTCCGCTGCCGCAGGACGCCCGGTTCTGCGCGTCCTGCGGCACCCCGCGCGCCGACCCCCGGGGTCCGGCCACCGCGGGCCGGAAGATCGTCACGGTGCTGTTCTGCGACCTGGTCGGCTCGACGGCGCTGTCGGGGTCGCTCGATCCGGAGGCGCTGCGCGGGGTGACCCTGCGGTACTTCGACGCGATGCGGGGGGCGATCGAGGAGCACGGCGGCACGGTGGAGAAGTTCATCGGGGATGCCGTGATGGCGGTGTTCGGGGTGCCGTCGGTCCGCGAGGACGATGCCCGGCGAGCCTTGGCGGCGGCGCTCGGCATGCTGGCGGCGCTGCGGGCGCTCAACGAGGAGTTGCACGCCGGGTTGGGCCTTCGGCTGACGGTCAGGATCGGCGTCAACACGGGCCGGGTGGTGACCGGTTCGGACGCCTCGGTGCGGCAGGCGCTGGTCTCCGGCGAGGTGGTGAACGTCGCGGCCCGGCTGGAGCAGAACGCCGGCCCGGGCGAGGTGCTGATCGGCCCGGACACCCTGCGGGCCGCCGGTGCGGGCGTGCGGGCGGTGGAGGTCGGGCCGCTCCGGCTCAAGGGCAAGGCGCAGGAGGTGACCGCGCACCGGTTGCTCGGTCTGCACAGCGGCCCGCCCGCAGGCCGCACCGACCTGCCGTTCGTCGGCCGTGAAGCCGAACTGGCGGTGCTCGACGCGGAGTTCGGGCGCGCCGCCAGGCAATGTTCGGCCCGTCTGCTGGTGCTGGGCGGTGAGCCGGGGCAGGGCAAGACCAGGTTGCTCCGGCACTGGCTCGAACTCCCGGGCCGCGGCGGCCGGTTCGGCGCGGGCCGGTGCCGCCCGCCCGGCGAGCAGGCGGGTCTTCAGCCGTTGGCGGACGCCGTCACCGCGCTGCTGGTCAAGGCCCCGGACCGGCCGGCCCTGCCCGGTCTGGAGGTGCTGGCGCAGGGTCTGCTCGCGGACGGCACGCCGACGCCGTCGCCGGAGGACACCTGCGCGGCGCTGGTCGAGGTGCTGGGCGCGCTGGCCGGTGCGGCGCCGCTGGTGCTGGTGATCGACGACGCGCACTGGGCGGCCGCGCTGCTGCTCGACCTGCTGGACCGGGTGGTGGCGGCGCTGGCCGACGCGCCCGTGCTGGTGGTGGTGCTGGGCCGGCCCGAGCTGCTGGAGGCCGGCCCGGCCGGCCCGCACCGGGTGCTGCCGCTCGGCGCGCTGTCCGACCGGGAGGCGCGCCGCTTGGCCGGGGCGCTGGGCGGGGCGGCGCCCGCGCATCTGCTGGAGCGGGCCGGCGGCAATCCGCTGCATCTGGAGCAGTTGCTCGCGGCCCCGGCGGGCGCGGGCGGCGACGGGGTGCCGCTGACCTTGCAGACGCTGATCGGGGCCCGGCTGGACGCGCTGGACCCGGCCGAGCGGCGGGCGGTCGATCTGGCGTGCGTGCTGGGCCGCGAGTTCGCGGCCGACGAGCTGGCGGCCCTGGACACGGCCGGTCCTGACCTGTCGGCGGCGCTGCGGCGGCTCGGCCGGCTCCGGCTGGTGGTGGCGGACGGGGCGTCGTTCCGGTTCGCCAGCGGCGTGGTGCAGGAGGTCGCGTACGAGTGTCTGTCCAAGCAGGGCCGGGCCGAGCGGCACGAACGGGCCGCGGCGCTGCGTTCGGTGCGCGCGGGCGGCCCGGCGGCGGTCGGCGGCCACCTGGAGCGCGCCCACCGTTACCGGGCCGAGCTGGGTCTGCACGGCGAGCGCACCGACGCGCTGCGGCGGTCCGCCGCGGCCTCGCTGGCCGAGGCGGGTGCCCGGGCGGCGGCCCGGACCGACCCCGGTTGGGCGGTGGAGCTGCTGACCAGGGCCACCGCGCTGCTGCACCCGGGCGAGGACGGCCGGCTCCCGGCGGCCCGGCGGCTCGGCGAGGCGCTGCTCGCGCTGGGCCGGATCGAGCCGGGCCGGGCGCTGCTCGCCGAGGTCGGCGCGGGCGCGGCCGACCCGGTCGAGGCGGCGCACGCCCGGCTCAGCCTGGCCGCCGTCGGCCAGCAGCAGGCGCCCGCTCCGGTGGCCCGGGAGACCCTGCCGGTGTTCGAGCGGGCGGGCGACCAGTTGGGCCAGGCCCGGGCGTGCCTGCGGCTGGCCCAGCAGGAGCAGACCGACGGGCGGCACGCGGCGGCGGTGCGGCTGCTGGCGCGGGCGCTGCGGCACGCCGGGCGTTCGGACGGCGAGCAGGAGCGGGCGTCGGCGCTGGGCGCGATCGGTGTGTCGCTGTGGCGCGGTCCGGTTCCGGTGGCCGCCGCGGTGGGGCGCTGCCGGGAGTTGCTGGCCGTGCAGGGCCGGGGGCGGCGCGCGGTGCGGGTGACGCTGAACTGTCCGCTGGCGGTGCTGCTGGCGCTCGGCGACGACCAGGACGGGGCGGCGGCCTGCCTGGCGGAGGCCGGGCAGCACGCCGAGCGCCTGGGGTACGCGGAGGCGGCGGCGTTCCTGCCGCTGTTCGGCGCGACGGTGGCGGCGCTCGGCGGGCGGTCCCGGGAGGCGCTGGAGCTGCTGGCGGCGGCGGCCGGGGCGGCCCGGGAGCTGGGCGGGGGCGCCCTGCTGAGCGGTGCGCTGCTCGACACGGCGCGCCTGCGGCTGGACCTGGGCGAGCGCCCGGCCGCCGCGGCCGCGCTGGCCGCGCTGGAGGAGGAGCGGGCCCGCACCGGCGGCCGGCTGTCGTTCGCGACGCTGGTGGAACGCGACGGCCTGCGGGCCCGGCTGGCCGCCGCCGACGGCGAGCGGGTGGCTGCGCTGCGTCTGGCCCGCGGCGCGGTCGCGGAGGCCGGCCGGACGGACTCGCCGATCCTGCAGGGCCTGGCCGCCGCCGACCTGGCCCGCACCGCCGCGCTGCTCGGCCTGGAGCAGGAGCGCCGGTCGGCCGCCACCGCGGCCGGCGGCCGATTCGCGGCCAAGGGCCACGGTCCGGGCGCGCGGCTCGCCGAGACCCTGGCCGGCCACCATCCCCGCAGAGAGGCAGTTTCGTGATGACGACCGTGCCCCGTGCCGTGCCCCCGCGCGGCCTGACCTGGCGCCTGCTCGACCGGACCCCCGAGGACGTCCGGACGGAGGCGGACACGCTGCCCGAGCGGCCCGCGCCGGGCGCACTCGTCGGGGGTTCCGGGCGGGGGGTGCGGGTCTGCGTGGTCGATTCCGGCGTGGACGGGACCCATCCGCTGGTCGGGCGGGTGGCGGGCGCGCACGTGGTGCGCAAGGACGAGGACGGGACGATCCGGGTCGAGGAGCTCGGCGCGGACGACCCGGGCGACGTCTCCGGTCACGGCACGGCCTGCGCGAGCATCGTCCGGCGGGCCGCGCCGGACTGCGAGATCCACAGCGTCCGGGTGCTCGGCGAGCGGTTCACCGGCAGCGGCGAGGTGCTGCTGGCGGGGCTGCGCTGGGCGATCCGGCAGGGCTTCGACGTGATCAACCTGAGCCTGTCGACCACCCGTACCCGGTACCTGGAGGACCTGCACGTGCTGGCCGACGAGGCGTACTTCGGGCGCAGCACGATCGTCGCCTCGGCGCACAACGCCCGGGTGGAGAGCTTCCCGTGGCGGTTCTCGTCGGTGATCTCGGTGGGCAGCCACCGGGAGGACGATCCCGGTCTGCACCTGTACAACCCCGAGCCGCCGGTGGAGTTCTTCGGCCCCGGCGTCAACGTCGAGGTGGCCTGGCTCGGCGGCGCCACCTTGCGCAGCAGCGGCAACAGTTTCGCGACGCCGTTCGTCGCGGGCCTGTGCGCCCGGATCCTGTCCGAGCGGCCCCGGCTGACGCCGTTCCAGCTGAAGCACGCCCTGTACCTGTCCGCAGCGAACGTCCATGTCGGCGGCACCCGGTGAGCGCCGGGCCGCACGTCGTGAGAAAGGGACCGTGGTCGAGATGACCCAGTCAACCGCCCCCGCCGCGCCGTCGACCGATCCGGTGGTGGCGGAGCTCCTGCAGTCGGTGGTCGATGTGGCCCGCGCCATCTTCGGCGCCCAGGCCGGTTCGATCATGCTGCTCGACCACCAGTCCTTCGAGCTGGTCTTCCAGGCGGTGTCCGGCCAGGGGCAGGAGTTCCTGATCGGCCGCCGCTTCCCCGCCGGGCAGGGCATCGCGGGCTGGGTGGCCGGCTCGGGCGAGCCGATGATCGTGGACGACCTGCGCCGCAGCGCGTCCTTCGACCAGGAGACCGCCGAGTCCACGGGCTTCGTGCCCAACGCCCTGATGGCCGCCCCGCTCATTCACGGTGATCGCGTCCTGGGGGTTCTGGAGGTCCTGGACCCGGCCCCCGGCCCGAGCCGGGCCTGCCTCCCGGAACTCGACCTGCTGGCCCTGTTCGCCCGTCAGGCCGCGGTGGCCCTGCGGGTCGCCGTCGACGGCTCGGGTCCCGGGCTCGCCCCGGGCGACCGCGACCGGGCGGTGCGGCTGCTCGCCGAGGTGCAGCGGCTGATCGGCGACCACGGCGAGTGGTGACGGCCGCCGGCCTGTACCGGCCCTGAACCGCCCTTGAAGCGGCATCAACTAGCTTGATGTGCACGGTAGTTGAGCCGTCGAGACAAGGAGACCGCGATGAGCACCGACCGGATCCCCGAGGACAGCGCCACCGAGTCCGAGGCCGTCCTCTCCCTCCAGGAAGCCGGGGGCGGTGACGATGTCCAGGCCCACGGCATGGACCAGCAGAGCGTCTTCTGCTCCCCCGAGACCATGACCATCACGGTCGCCTAGCCCCGGAGACCGGCATGAGCACCGACCGCACCCCCGAGGACGACGCCGCCGAGGCCGAAGCCGTCCGTTCCCTCCAGCAGGCGCCTGCCGCCGAGGCCGACGACGTCGAGGGCCACGTCTTCAGCGTCCTCAGCGCGGCCTGCAACACCATCATCGTCACCGAGGCCACCGGCTGACCGCCCCGATCCGCACCCAGGAGACCGCGATGAGCACCGACCGCAGCCCGGACAACGAAGCCGCCGAGACCGAGAGCGTCCTCTCCCTCCAGGAGACCACCACCGCCGACACCGACGACGACGTCGAGGCCCACGACACCGCCTGCCACAACTGCTGGCCGCCGACCACCGAGATGGTGTTCTAGGCCCTGGCCCGCTTCCCCCACCACCACCCGACAGGAGACGTTCATGGCCGAGGGGCCGGCGGAGTTCACCGTCGCGGACCGGGAGTACTACGAGCCGCTGGACACCGCCGCGCCGAAGGGCGACCCGTTCGCGCCGGGCCGGCCCGCCGAGGGCTGGCTCGGGGTGGCGAGCGGGCTCTGGACGATGTGGCACCGGGAGGGGATGCCCGCGCTGCCCGAGGACGGCTGGAAGGTGCACGTCTCCGCGCGCCGCTCGCGCGCGGCCGCTGTGCTGGATGCCGTGGCGGAGGTCTGCTTCGCGCAGGACGTCGCGTTCAAGCACCTCGCCACCGACCACTGGTACTGGTGGGTGCACCGCAAGCACGCGTCCCGGCCGCAGAGCGGCAAGTTCCTCGCCGCGTACCCGGCGGACGCCGACGCCTCCCGCCGCCTGATGGAGGCGCTGCGGGAGGCGCTGGACGGCGAGCGGGGCCCGCTGATCCTGACCGACCGCCGGTTCCCGGGCAGCGAGTGCGTCCAGTACCGGTACGGGGCGTACCGGACGCGCGAGCGGCTGGACGCGGACGGCACCCGCACCCTGCTGACCCGCGGTGCCGACGGCCTGGCGGTACCGGACCTGCGGGGCGCCTCGTTCCGGTTGCCGGAGGGCCTCACCGACCCGTTCGCGCCGGCCCCGCTCGCGGCGCGTCCCGAGGGGCCGGTCGTGCTGCGCGGCTTCTCGGTCGGGGGCGCGATCGCCCACTCCAGCGGCGGCGGCACCTACCAGGGGCTGGAGGCCGCCACCGGCCGGAAGGTGTTCATCAAGGAGGCCCGCCCGTTCCACGGCCTGGGCGACGGCGAGCAGGACGCGGTCTCCCGGCTGCACCGGGAGTGGCGGACGCTGACCACCCTGCACCAGCTCGCGCCGGGCCTGGCCCCGGAGCCGATCGCTCAATTCCGGGCGGGCGGCCACGAGTTCATGGTCACCGAGTTCGTCGAGGGCAGGGCGCTGCACCGGATCCCCCCGGCCGGCCATCCGCTGCTGAGGACCGACAGCACTCCCGACGACTTCGCCGCCTACTACGCGCGCTGCGAGCGCGTTCTCGCCGCGATCGAGGCCGCCATGGAGCGTCTGCACGCCCTCGGCTGGACGTTCGTGGACGTCAGCCCGTCCAACGTGCTGGTGACGCCCGGCGACGGCATCAGGCTGATCGACTTCGAGACCGCCTGCGGCCCCGACGACACCCCCGGCCGGATGGGCACACCCGGGTACGCTCCCCCGCCGCAGGTCGTGGACCGTGACGGCCGCACCGCCCACGACGACTTCGGCGTCAGCGCCCTGGCACTGACGCTGGCGGGCTGTCTGCCGCACACCCCCGGCCGCACGCCGGACTCGCTCACCCACTTCCACCACTCGCTGACCGAGCACGCCCCGATCGGCGAGGTGCTGTGGAAGCGCGCCACCCGCTACCACCCGCCGAGCGAGCACCCGGTGCTGCCGTCGCCGCAGGAGGTCGCCGCCGATCCGCTGCGTCACCTCGCCGAGTTGCGCGGGGCCGTGGCGGCGGGGCTGCTCGGCGCGGCCGACCCGGAGCACCCGCTGCGGACCTTCCCGACCGTCCCGCAGGGGTACACCAGCAACACCCTGTGCGTGGCCTGGGGCGCGGCCGGGGTGCTGCACGCGCTGCACCGCTGCGGCATCGCAGCGCCCGAGGGCGCGCTGGAGCGGCTGCGCCGCGACGCCCTGGCCGCCGCCGGGGAGCTCGCGCCCGGCCTGCACGTCGGCCTGGCCGGGATCGCCTGGGTGCTGGCCGAGCACGGCCTGCCGGAGGAGGCCCGCAGCCTGCTGGACACCGCCGACGCGCACCCGCTGACCGGGCGGAGCGCCACCCTGTTCGGCGGGGCGGCAGGCCTGGCGATGGGTCACCTCGCGCTGTACCGCCGCACCGGCGACGCCCACCACGCCGAGCGCGCGCACACCCTGCTGGCCGCCCAGCCGGACGGCGCGGACCTGGTGCCCCGGCTCGGCCGCGACGACGCCACCGGCCTGCTGCACGGGCGCGCCGGACTGGCCCTCGCCCACCAGCAGTTCGCCCAGGTCACCGGCGACACCTCGCTGCTGCCCAGGGGCGTGGCACTGCTGCACGCCGAACTCGACCGGGCCACCGAGCCGGACGCGCCGGGCCTGCTGTTCCCAGTCTCCACCGGGGACCGGCGCGCCATGCCCCACCTGTACTGCGGCTCGGCGGGCCTGGTCCACGTCGCCACCCGGTACCTGCGGACCGTCGCCGACGAACGGCTGGCCGCCGCCGTGCCGCGCCTGCTCGCGCCGCTGCACGGCAGCCACACCGCGCTGCCCGCGCTCTTCAGCGGCGCCGCCGGGTTCGCGTTCGTCCTCGCCGAGCACGCCCTGCTCACCGGCAAGGAGTCCTCCCGCGCCGGAGCCGTCCGGGCCGCCCGCAGGCTGTACCAGCACGCGGTGCCGCACGGCGGTTCGGTGCGCTTCCTCGGGACGGGCCTGCTGCGGTACAGCACCGAGCTGTGGAGCGGCTCGGCCGGTGTCCTGCTGGCGCTCGATCAGGTCCTCGCACCCCGCGCCGACCTGCTGTTCACCCTCGACGCCCCGGCGGGGTGAGCCGGCGGCCCGCGGCCCGGGGCGCACCGGTGGGGTGAGCCGGCGGCCCGCGGCCCGAGGGCGCACCGGCGGGGGCAGACCGCCCTCCACCGCCGGCGCGCTGTTCACCGCCGGCTCCCTGCTCGTCGCCGTCGCGCGGTGACCGGCCGCGCACACACCGTCGCCACCGGGCGAACACAGGTGCTAGCGTCCGCCCATGGGATTACGCGGACCCCAGCGCGCCGCCGCGCGCGCAGCGATCGAAGGCCTGCGGGAGCTCTCCGCACAGCGCCTCACCACCAGTCAGCTGTTCCGCCGCGCCGATGAACTCCTGCGCCCCGCACTGGAGTTCGACGCGGTCTGCTGGCACACCAACGACCCGGCCACGGGGCTGGTCAACTCGGTGCAGAGCGACGACCTCAACCTCGGCCGGTTCCAGGACGCGGTGCACCTGGAGGTGTGGGCGGACGACCTGGCCACCTTCCCGAAGATCCGGCACAGCGGGGTGCAGGCCGAGACGCTCAGCCGGGCCAGCCGGGGCGCCCCGCAGAACAGCATCCGCTTCCGGGAGCAGATCTCCCGGCACGGCTTCGGCGACGAGCTGCGGGCCGTGTTCGACGCGGCGGGCGGGATGTGGGGCTGCGCCGCGTTCATGCGGGCCGCCGACCGCGGGCCCTTCCCGGCGCGCCAGCGTGAACTCGCCGACACCGCAGCCAAGTTGCTCGGCCGGATGTTACGGGCCAGCCACCTCCCGCCGACCGACCCGGCGGACGCCGACCCCACCCCCGCCGTGCTGCTGCTCGACCGGCACAACCGCCCGCGCACGCTGTCCGGCCCGGCGGAGGAGCTGCTCTCCCGCGTCGCCGACCCCTCGCCCACCTCGCTCGACGTGCCGACCGCGATCGCGATGGCCGCCGAGCACGCGCGCCGCGCCGCACACGGCCTGCCCACGCCGCACATCCCGGTCCGGATCCGCACCCACGACGGCCACTGGTACCTGCTGCACGCCGCACCGGCGCGCGACGCCCGGTCCGGCGGCCCGGCCGCCGGTGAAGCCGACGAAGTCACCGTGGTCGCCACCCCCGCCTCCCCCGCGCACGTCATCCCGCTGCACCTGGCCGCATACGGCCTCACCGCGCGCGAGCAGGAGGTGGCCCTGCTGCTGATCCGCGGCGCCGACACCCGGGAGGTCGCCCAGCGGCTGGCCATGACGCCGTACACCGTCCAGGACCACCTCAAGTCGGTCTTCACCAAGACCGGGGTGAGCCGCCGCCAGGAACTCACCGCCCTGATCATGCTGGCCCTCAACCCCGGCCCGCCAGGCTGAAGTCCGGTCAGTTCGGTTCGTCCATCAGGCGGCGCAGCCACTCGCGCAGCAGGGCCGTCTCGGCGGCGGTGAAGCGGTGCGGCCGATCGGGCAGGGTGGCGTCCAGGGCGATGGCGAGCGCGGCCGGGGTGAGGTTCTCGGGGGCGGGGGCCGGGGCGCAGGTGATGGCGGCGAGGACGGTCTCGCGGGTGCGGACGGACAGCGCGAGGTCGCGGGTGGCGGGCGGTTCGGCGATCAGGGTGAGGGTGACGCCGAGGGCGGCGGCCCGGATCATCTGCGCGGCCATCGGCACCGGCAGGCGCAGCCGGCCCTCGCGGGCGACGCGCTCCAGCATCGTGGTGAGCACCCGGCCGGCCCGTTCGGCGGCCGCGACGGCCTCGCCCGGGCGGGCGGCGCTGTACATCAGGGCGTAGAAGGACGGGTGGCTCAGACCGAACCCGACGTGCAGGTCCCAGCCGCGGCGCAGGTCCTCGACCGGGTCCGGGCCGGGCGTGCGGGAGGTCTTCTCGGCGAGGTAGCGCTCGAAGCCGTAGTTCACCACGGCGTCGATCAGGCCCTGCTTGTCGCCGAACAGCCGGTAGAGCGTGGGCGCCTGCACCCCGGCGGCCGCCCCGACGGCGCGGGTGGACATGGCCTCGCTGCCGCCCTCGGCGAGGAGTTCGGCGGCGGCGGCGAGGATGCGCTCGCGGGGGTCGGCGGCCCTGGTCCGGCACATCGGCCTGTCCGAGGTCGGCGCCGAGACACTGCGCCGCGCCCACGCCGTGCACCCGATCGCCGACCTGCAGATCGAGTACTCGCTGCTGTCCCGCGGCATCGAGGCCGAGATCCTGCCGACCGCCCGCGAGCTCGGCATCGGCATCACCGCCTACGGCGTGCTCTCCCGCAGCCTGCTCTCCGGCCACTGGAGTAGGCAGCGCGAGCTCGGCAAGCGCGACTTCCGCGGCTTCAGCCCGCGTTTCCAGGGCGAGAACCTCGACCACAACCTGGCCCTGGTGGAGGCCCTGCGCGCCGTCGCCGACTCCAGGGGCGCCACCGTCGCCCAGGTCGCCATCGCCTGGGTCGCCGCCCAGGGCAAGGACGTCGTCCCGCTGGTCGGCGCCCGCCGGCGCGACCGCCTCGCCGAGGCCCTCGCCGCCGGAAACCTCGACCTGACCGCCGCCGACCTCGCCGCCGTCGAACAGGCCGTCCCCGCCGACTCCGCCGCCGGCAGCCGCTACGCCGCCCCGTTCATGGCCCAGCTCGACAGCGAGCGCTGACCGCGAGCCCGGTCGCATGGCCGCCATAGCAGCGGCGGAAATCCGGTTGATCGACTGCCGCCGCTGCCGGTAGCAATACCCCGTGATTCATGGCGAATTGATCGGGCTGCGAGCCCGACACGACTGCGACATCCCGGTTCTCCACTCCGAGCTCTACGACGACGTGGCCACCCGCTCACGCGCCGACTCCCGCCCGTGGCAGCCCATCGCCGCAGGGTCCGGCCACTCGCCGTTCGTGGTGGCCGGGCCGTCGGACGAGGCAGCCTGTTTCTCCGTCGTGGAACTGGAGTCGGAGGAACTGGTCGGCGAGGCCCTGCTCTGGGGCATCGACCCGCACAGCCGCACCGCTCATCTCGGCCTCGCCCTGCGTCCCGCGTTCCGCGGCCGCGGCCTCGCCGTCGACGTCGTGCACGCCCTGTGCGAGTACGGCTTCCTCGTCCGCGGGTTCCAGCGCCTGCAACTCGAAACCCTCACCGACAACACCCCCATGCTCGCCGCCGCCGCCCGCGCCGGGTTCACCCTGGAAGGAACGCTGCGCCGCGCCGCCTGGGCGTACGGCGCCTACGCGGACCAGGCCGTCCTGGGCCTCCTCGCGGAGGACTGGAAGCCCCGGAAGAGCCACCCCGCGCGATAACCGAACAGCCTCGGCAACGCCCCGGAGCGCTCCCCTGCGGAGTGCTCCGGGCACGCTGTGCGACACGGCCGGCCGGGTGGATCCCCCGAGGTCAGGGCGGTGGACGCGATAGGAGATACGAGCGGCTGTCGTGGGGGCGCACGATCGGGCTGGGCGCGCAGCACGTGGTGGCGATGTTCGGCGCCACCTTCGTCGCCCCAGCCAAAACATGATGAGACCGAAGTCCGACAGTAACTCGCCGCCTTACCGTTCCCAGGCGGCGCGAGAGGTCGCGGGCCGCGCCCGGCAAGGCCGCGAACAGCTTCTCCGCCCTCACGGATCGCTGGTGATCTGCGGAGCCCGCTGACGCTCCGGCAGGGGCCAGCGGGTCCGGTGGCCCCGGTGGTGCGGGCGACGAACGCCGCACGCGCTTCGCCCGCCGTACCGACCGACGGCGTCGCGGCCCGTTCGCGGTCGGCGCGGTTCAACAGCGACGCGAGAGCGGTGGCGCGGGCAAGGTCGAGAAGGCTGTCGGTGAAGTAGACGTCGGCGAACGAGGCGCCCAGTGCGGCACCCGATCAATTGCGAGCCCCAGAGCTGATGATGACCAGGCACTTAACGCAGATCGGGTCAGGTGCGACGACGCTGCAAACCTGCGGGCGCGGGAAGCAGGGTGCCCCCTCGGGCCGTTCTCCGTCCGGCGTGGGATCATCCCCGCGGGCGCGGGAAGCAGGCGATCCGCACCATGTCAGCAATAAAACGACGGCCACGGACGGCGGATCAAACGCGGGCCGCTTGGCGATCTCTTGATCATCCTGGCTTCGACGCTTGGAGGTCAGGAGAAAGAGAGGGTGATCCGCGTGGAGGACTGGGCCGAGATTCGCCTCAGGGATGGTCCCGACATGGGCATCTGGGTGCCAACTGCCTGGGGCTGCTCCCTACGCCGGTAAGGACGGCCCGTACGTCCGCTGTGGCGTCGAGTGGGTGGGATGCGAGGCTGCCACGCGTCCGACACCCCGGAGAAGGCCGATCAGGCTGCCGCCGCCCTACATCACCTTCCGAAGCAGTCGTACACGTAGCTGAAGAGGTTCGGGAGCAAACCTGGTCAACGGAGTGCGTGCGATGCTCCTGGGCATCGCCCGGAAGATCATCGGCGAGGACACTTGGCAGCGGATCAAGTGACCGGACGCACGGTGGTCAGCGCGCCGCTCCCCCGATGGCTGGAGCAGCCGCGGCAGCAGGGCCGCGCTGGCCGACGGGTGCGGGCGGCGGCTGGCGCGGCAGTCCGCGAGCCCGCGCCGTGCCCCTACCGCCGCCACGGAGGCGGCCGGCGCGTCCGCGGGCCGGGGTGGCTCGCGGACGCCGGGTGTTTGCCGGTGCTACTTCTCGGCGAAGATGAGGTCCTCGATGGGGTGGGTCATGTAGAGGGTGCCGTCGGTCACTTGGACCACGTGCTGGAGGCCGAAGATCCTCTTGCTGCGGTCCTCGGGGAGGGTGTACTCGTCCGCTTTGCCCGCCAGGAAGGCGGGTACGCCGCCCAGGTCCGGGCCGAAGACGCGGACGTAGTCGACGAGGTGGCGGAAGAGCTTGGGCAGCATGACCAGGTCGTCGGTGAGCGATTCGAGGTTCTCGATCTTCGCGCCGCTGGTGGTCTTGTCGTTCAGCCAGACGCTGTCGGGGGCCTTGTCCTTCCGGGCCTGCTGCGCGGTGGCGGTCATGTCCAGCCGCAGGTCGGCGGGGAGGTTCTTGTAGAAGGTCGGGTAGACCAACCCGAGGGAGAGCAGGTGGTGGTTGGCGGTGGCGCGCAGCATGTCGACCGTGACGTCGAGGTGGGTGCCGCTGCGCGCGGGATCCGGGTCGGTGCCGATCTTGGGCGCGTCGCCCCGGCCGACCAGTGCGATGCAGCGGTTGTAGACGTCGGCGCCGCTGGTGAGGATGTAGCCCGGCACGGCCCCGGGCTTCGAGGAGTCGACTCGCTCCTCCTCCTTCTTGTCGTCGCGCACGACCTCGGTGAAGCCCAGCCACGTCAGCAGTTCGTTCCGGGCGGCGTGCGCACCGAGCCCGAGCGGCTGGTGCACGAAGTCGCCGACGCCCGGGTAATGGGTTTCGAGGGCGTCGATCCCGTCCAGCCGGATCGAGACCCCGCCGTGCTCGTTCCGCTTGACCTTGTGCATGCCGGGGACGTCGCACCAGAACGCCGCGTCGTCCGGGTAGAAGCGGACGGTGTCGCCGTCGGGGGAGTCACCGGTGATCCGGTAGGTGCCGGTGATGAGCAGCATGGACATGTGTACCTCCCGGTCACAGGGTGTTGGCGAGGGCGTCCGCGGTGCGGAGGGTGAGGGCGGCGAGGGTGAGGGTGGGGTTGGCGGTCCCGGCCGTCGGGAAGACGGAGGAGCCGACGACCCAGACGCCCGGGTGGTCGTGGGACCGGCCGGTGGCGTCCACCACCGAGGTGCTCTTGTCGGCGCCCATGCGCATGGTGCCCATGAGGTGGCCGGCGCCGAGGAAGCGCAGGTCGGCCTGCAGGGGCTCGACTGCGGTGGCAAGGGCGGTGTCCTGCAGGTGCTGCCACATCCGGCGGGCGACGCTGTGGCCGTAGGCGAGGGCCCGCTTGGAGTAGTCGTCGATCCGGTAGGTGATCTTGGGGCGGGGGACGTCCAGGGCGTCGCGCTCGTCGGAAAGGGTGACGCGGTTGTTCGGGTCCGGCAGCTGCTCGGTGGAGTAGCTGAACCGCAGCTGGTGGGTGATGCGGTCCTGGACGGCCTGCTGGAGGGGCTGGCCGATGTTCTTGATCTTCTTGTTGTCCGAGTCCCACAGCGCGTGGTCGAGTGCGAGGCCCACCGGCTCGCTGCGGCCCCAGCCGTCGTTGCCGATGGTCATCCGGAAGGCGCCGTTGTTGCCGCGGAACTTGCCGTCGCGGAAGGTGTCGATGCCGAGGGCGGACTGCGGGCCGCGGAAGGGGTAGAGGGGCTGGCCGAACAGGCCGACGACCTCATTGGCCAGGTGGTCCATCAGATTGCGGCCGACCTGGTCGCTGGTGTTGTCGAGGTTGGACAGCAGCCACAGCTTCGGCGTCTCGATGCCGTTGACGGCCAGCACGACGTGCTGGGCGTCGACCTGCTGCTCGGCCTTGTCGGCGGTGCTCCAGTCCTTGAAGACCACCGTCGGTGCGAGGTCGCCGGGCCGCTTGGCGAGCCGGGTGACGACGCAGGCGGTGCGGATCTCGACCCCGAGGCCGAGGGCCTTGGCGATGTGGACCCCGCCGTCGTACTTGGCCCCGGAGGGGCAGATGGGCAGGCAGCTGCTGTTGCCCTGGCAGGCCGGACGGCCGTCGTAGTCCTGGGAGAGCCGGGCCTGCGGGGTGGTGAGCACGGTGACCGGGACGTCGTCGATCGGCCTGATGGTCGACAGGGCGGCGCGGACCAGCTCGTCGCCGTAGCTGGGCGCCATGCCGGGCATCGGGTAGGGGGCGCTACGCGGGGTGAGGTCCGTCCACTCGGCGTCGTTGCCGGAGACCCCGAGCTCCCGTTCGGCCTGGACGTAGTACGGCTCGATGTCCTCGTAGGTGATAGGCCAGTCGACGCCGACCTTGTACAGGGTGTTGAGCTTGAAGTCGTTCTGCAGGAAGCGGGGTGTGTTGTTGCCGCGCCAGGCCCAGGTGCTGCCGCCGAGCATCCGCTGGAAGCCGCTCTCGTACAGGTCCGGGCCGGTCTCGACGTAGTAGCGGTTCATCGCCACCGGGTCCGGGGTGCCGTCAGAGGAGGGGGCGTAGCCGAGCCGGTTGTTGTCAAGCTTGGCATAGGGGGAAGGGACGTTCTTGTTCCCGGCGGTCCGGTAGGCGTCGACGAAGGCGTCCCGGTCGGGCCCGGCCACGCCGTTCTTCCCGGCGTCGATGATCAGGATCCGGGTGTTCGGCTTGGTGGTCTTGATCCGGCAGGCGGCGAGGGCTCCGGCCACTCCGCCGCCGACGATCACGACGTCGTACTGGGGGTTCATGACGGACGGGCTCCTCGCCTCACGGTTGCTTGGTCCAATAGCCGTAGCCGTCCGGGCTGGGCGGCTGGGGCGTGGTGCCTGGCGCCCTGGCCTTGATCACCCGCCAGAGCAAGCCGTCCTGGTACTGCGCGGCCGTGGCGGGGGCGTCGAGCTTGCCGTCCGGCCGGCTGAACTGGGCGAGGTACCAGACGGTGACGGTCTCCCGGGTGATCCGGGCGAGAGCGGGGTCGGCGTTGACGGCGTCGACCAAGGCGGTGGCCGGGTCGGGCTGGTCGGCGGCGGTGCGGTAGGCGTCGAGCAGGCGCGGCACGTCCGCTGGGAAGGCGGCGGTGAGCCGTTGGAGGTACTCGTCGGAGCGCGTGGCGTCCAAGGAGGCCTCGCCGGTCAGCAACTCGGACAGCGCCAGGAAGTCGGTGGCGTCGCTCATGGCGGGCTCCCTCACGCCTCGTCGAAGGAGCCCTGGATCAGCAGCATGGTCATGATGACCTCCGTGGGATGAGGGGGAAGGGCCCGTACGACCGGTTCGACCGGGGCGGCCCGCTGGGACCCGCACGTCGGCGGCGTCACAAGGCCCATCATCACCACGGCGCGGTGCAGGCGGCTGCGCGTGTACGCCTATTCGGATGCCAACCGGCGTCCCGCCCGCCGGCGGGGCGGGAGGCCGGCGGGAGGCGATGGTGCGCCGTGCCCCGGGTCAGCGGACTGAGATGATCCCGGTCAGCCACTTGAAGCTCGGGACGACCAGCGGCTTCCACCTCGACGTCAGGTGCGCGCCGGTGGTCGCGAACGAGGTGACGGTGGTCGGGCTCTTCGCCGCCTGAGTACGAGCGTCATGTGGGCACGTTCTCGCCCTGCCCCTGACGCAGGTCAGAGCCGCAGTCGAGGAATACTGCACATCCGGCACCGGCGAACGCCCTACGTGCATCGGCCGGGTGACCGGGGACTATGACGGAAAACGCCATCCAGAATCACTTTACAAAGTGTAGTCAAAACCTTCCATTTCGGGAGAATATCGCTTGACCGGCCCTTTCGATGATCGAATTTGAGGCGGGTGTCCTGAACCTCGAGGTGCAGGCCACCCGCTTTTCCCAAACAACCGAACCGATAGGCAGTCAGAAAAATAGCTGGCGCGCAGGTCCGCCTCGGACGCGACTGTCCGGCTTGAGGCGAGGAACGCGGCCACATCCGAGTCGGAGCCTGCCAGGGCGGCCTCGGCTGCGCGCTTGACGGCGGGGCCGCTGTCCTTCCACGTCTGCACCGCCGCAACGCGGTCCCCGCCCGGGCCCACGGGCGGGGCACCTCGTCGGCGAAGGCCGGTATGGCCAGCAGGCCGTCGATCGCTTGCCCCAGCTCCTCGCGCGCGGCGGCGTCATCGACTGCCCGGCTTCGTCCTCAAAGACAACCCAGCTGTTGCACGCCGCCGCGGTGCGCTTACCCGCAGCCAGGTCTCCTTCTTCCGGACCTCGACCGCCGCGTCGTCGCGCTCGATCGCCCGGCGGGCGGGCTGCTGCCACGACCAGCCGTGCCGCTTGAGCAGCTACCATGTGCCCTCGACCGTGTAGGAGACGTGGAACAGCCGGCCGATCAGCGTCTTGATCCGCGCGAGCGTCCACCGCTGGTCCGCCCAGCCGTGGGCGAGCGGTCCGCGTTCCAACTCTCGTTCCAGCCTGGCGATCTGGGCCTCACCGAGTCTCGGGCGACCCGGTGATCCCTTCGACTGGACGCCGGCCTCTCCGCTCTCGCGCCAGGCCCTGCGCCACCGCTCGACCGACCGCTCGCTCACTCGGAGCGCGACAGCGATCTCCCTGTTCTTCTCCCCGCCCTCGAAGCGTTCCACGGCCTGCAGCCGGATCCGCTCCCGCGCGGCCCTCTCGGCGTCGGTCAGCCCGCCGCCCTGCGCGTATCTCACGAATCAAGGACTACTGGAGCCCGCCAACCGCTGTCAGGCGAACGACTCCGAAATCGCTCAATCAAGTTCAGTGGTAAAGGACGGATTTCAGCGGCCGCCGCAGCGGTTCTCTGTGATGGGGCTCAGCCAAGGCGAATGAAGTGGGCCACGAACAGGGTGAAGGCCAGGCCAAGCAGGGTGAAGAGCTCGACCGTGAGAATGAATTGGCGAATCCGCCGCAACCGCGCGCTCAACGTTGAACTGTCCCTACTCAACAGGAGAGTGGCGGCGAAGGCCACTGGAACAAGAATCACCGCGGCATCTTTCGCACTGAGTCCCTGCTGGTTTGAGCCGTCGGGTCCTTTGGCCGTCACTGAATTCAGCTCGGCAATGCCACGGAAACAGAGCAAGGATATGGCAAATGCGGTGATCAGCATGGTGAACCAGAGCATGAAAGAGTGAAGCCTGGTCAGCCGCAGAGGAAGCTTGATCCAGATGCGATCATCGCGCTCACGCATCGAGTCCTGCCTCAGGTAGAGCTCGGACGTCCTCACCTCTTCATCGACCTTAGGGCCTTCGATCCGCTGACCCAGGATGTCCCTGGCCTCCGGCCGATGCAGGCGGACAGCAGTGTCGCCGACGCGCACGCTGACATGGTTCGTCTCCGCGTCCGCAAAAGCAATCATTGTGTAGGCCGTCTTACGTAGACCGTCACGCAAAGGAACGGCCGCCTCGTCCCGAGCCTTCGTGAAATAAACGGCCCGCTTTTGGCTCATTTTGATGATGAACGGCCTGTCCGTCGGAACGGTACAGCGAGCAAAAGCCGTCCAGCGAAGCCCGTAGCCGAAGTAGGCAGAAATGAAGGCTCTGGAATTCTTGTCGCCTTTGCGCTGTGCGCGCTTCAAGATTTTGTGCAGCCTAATAAGTATTCCGCAGATCTCCTTACCCGTGGGTAGCTTGTAGTTTTGGAGATAATTGTAGCGGCATGGGAGCTCCCGGAAGAGATAGGGGAGCGAGATCAAAGGGTGTTCGGCACCGCTGACATATTCGGAAATTACATAACCCTTGGAGAGGTCCGCAATCTTATTCGCCACGGTCCGCCAGTCGTCGTAGGACTCCATGATGTACGACGTCAGTTCTTTGTATGACTCTACGACGTCCGACGTCGGCTCTTCGGAAATTGAGGGTTCTTCGAAACTGGAGAGGAGGTACTCCCTCGTCACATCAGACTCCTCCTGCCGGTCCCAGAAGATCAAACTTCTGGGCGAAGGGTGGCGTCGCCTGTTCCAAAGCTCCTCGTAGGAGCTTGTCGGGAAATAGAAGATGGCAGTCAGGAGATCGAGGAGTCCTGGGTTGGATTCATTCCCGTCAAATTCTTTTCTCTCGCAGAGACCGGCCTTGCATGCCAAATGGGCAACGTATTTGGCCTGGATTCTCGCGCTCTCATCAAGCGGGATCCTGTACTGCTCCTTTCCGTCGATGCTGATATGGAGATCGAGGAGCGGGATCGACGGCATGTCAGCAATCGGAAGAATTATAGAAGCACTGTCGGGAGTTGGCCGAAATCTACGATCCAAGGGGAAGCTGAGGATGCTTCTCAGATGCCGGACCGGATCTTCCTCGCAGCCCTGCCTGCAGCCGTCGATCGCACCGAAACTCCCGGAGATGGCCTCTCTGAGAGGTTTGACATGAATTTCCCGGGTGCGCTCCGACCAGAGCGCACTGGAAAGCTCGATCCTTTCAACAGCGCGAAGCCGCCAGGCCTTCGGGTTGCCGAGAAGCGCGACGGCCGCCTCATCAAGCGTTAAGTCCGCAGGAGTGGGCGGCACCGTAGGGCACCACTGGTCATTACTCATGCGCTTGGCCTAATCCGTCTTGCGGAAATCTTTACCCATGGCGAACATGTTAATCATGGCATCTCCTCAGAACAAGCCCATGTTTTCGGTATCGCTATCCAAGGTCGACCTTGACCTTGACCTCGATCTGACGGAAGTGCTAAAGCTGATCGGGTTCATCGCACTCATGGTTCTGCTGGGGCTGATGGCGGCAAACACTAGCGACCTGAAGATCTCCGGGCTGAGCGCGGGCATCACCATGGTCGCGGCGGCATCCGTCGGACTGGTGAACAACCGCTTCATCAGCCTGCTCGCAATTGCTGCCATCGCCGTTTCCACACTCGCGGCCTACTACTTGTTCGCAAGACATCCAAGCCATCTCTCGGCCGGCCTGGCGCTCACCGCACTCATCGCGGCATTCGCAGCACTCTTCTTCAACACGTCTGACATTGCGTTCCCACGGCGCCTCTAGGTCGACATGCAATCCGAACGTGGTGCTGCTCTGGCTGCTTCCTCTCGATGGACACCATCCCCCTACTCGACCCTGCATCGTTCGTTCGCAGGGCGCATCCCGAGACGCCAGCGCTGCCCGGAGCGCCAAGGGGCTGAGCGTCATACAGGGCCGAGTGCGCGCCACGCGGACGCGTTGCTTGAGGATGGTGTTCTCGGCAGTGATCCTTCGGAGCGCCTCCTGAGTCCATTCAGCTTCCAAGTCGCGGACTTGGCCATGAAGTTCGCCAATGCGGGAGCGCTGGGTAAGGATCTCGGCGTGGGCGGATTTGAGGGCGTCCTCGGCGTTCAGAGCCCGCTCGCGCCAGGTCGCCTCGCGCTCCTCGTCCTGATCGGCGACCATCTGGGTCCGGCGTTCGTCGGCTTCGGCCATCGCTGTGGCGACAGCGGCTCTGGCGTCGGGGTGATCGTAGAGGAAGGTTCGGGACACGTTCGCGCGGCGGGCGACGGCAGCAACGCTGACCTGGGTCTTCTCGCGCGCGGAGCCGGGTGATGGCGTCGCGGACCCGTCCGAGGGCGGCGTCGGTGGTGCGGTGGCGGGCGGCAAAGGGGCGCCGTGCGCGGATCGGGGACGGTGGTGGTCACGCGCATCGCTCCTGTTCGTCGGAGGTATCGCCGGCCTGGTCCTGCTCGGCGAGGTCGGCGGCACGGAAGGCGGTGGACAAGACGCCGTGGAAGTAGTCCTGGGGTTTACGCAGGTCGAGGGCGAGGGCGTCGTCGAGGAGGCCGAGTCCGACCAGCGCGCTCTCCAGGCCGTGAATGGCGCGGGCGGTGTGTTCGAAGTAGCGGTGAAGGTAGTCGGCGGTGGCGTCGTCGGGGGCGCCTTCGACCAGCAGCCGCCACTGCTCACGTTTGCGCCGCCAGTAGATGAGGTCGGCACCGGACAGGACGAACTTGTCGCAGTTGTGGCAGTCCAGGTTCCAGAGGCAGGCGCCACCGTCGACGACGGGCTGGAAGGTGCAGAACCCGCCCTCGGCCGGGGTGCTGCGTCGGGACAGGTCGATCGCGAGGGCCTGGGCCTGCTCTCGGGTGAGTGGGGTGGCGGTCTCGGTGAGGAGTTTGCCGGGGTTGGCGGTGCCGGGGCCGGCGACCCAGACGCGTTGGAGGACGTCGTCGAGGTCGGACTGGGTCAGGGTGGACATAATGCTCCGCCATTCGATCGCTGACCTGCCCCATATAGCGGCGGATGTGGGTCAGACTCGCCCCGGCCCTCAGCAGCCGGGTCGCCAGCGTGTGCCGGGCTTGGTGGGCGACGTAGTGGCCGCCCAGGTCGGTGATCCAGTTACGCAGGCCGGTATGGAACCAGGTGTAGGAGGGCGCGACGGCCGTCTGGGTTGAGCATGTCGGTGGGGAACAGGGCCAGGTGAGCACGCTCGGCGGGGGCGGGCGCGCGGCCGGTGTGGCGGACGGCGAAGTGGGCCAGGGTCTTGCGGCGGCGTGCCTCAAGCCGCTCCATGAGCCGGTCGGGGATGCGGATGGCCGCGTTCAGGTTTCCGACCTTGGTCTGGTCGTGCCAGAGCACAGGCAGCCCGCCGTAACGGCCGATGCAGTCCAGCCGCAGCTGGATGGCCTCGTTGGCGCGAGACCTTCCGCAGGGCTTCTTGCATCTCCTGGACCATGCGCTGGTGGTAGTCGCGGTGAAAGACGGACGAGTCCAGGCCGGCCAGGGACGCCACGTCGCAACGCTGGCACTCGTCCGCGAGCGACTGCACCCACGTCAAGTTCCACGCGTGTACCGCGCGGTTCAGTCGACACGGTCGTATTCGTCGTCGATGCCGACCCCCACTCTTCCTGCCGCCTTCAGCGACGGTGGGTAACCGGGGATGGCGAGTTCTGCGATACCGCCGGTCGGGTGATCCCCCGAGGTCAGGGCGGTGGGAGCGATAGGAGATCATGTCGCGACCGGTTGCATGGTCGCCCACCAGGGTTTCGCACGGTAGAGCACAGAGACGAGGCAGGGACATGAAGGTCGCGTTCGGGTGGAAGCTGCACGGGGATGGCCGCGCCCCGCAGCCCGGGGCGGTGGTGAAGCCGGACGAGCGGCTGTCGTGGGGGCGCACGATCGGGCTGGGCGCGCAGCATGTGGTGGCGATGTTCGGCGCCACCTTCGTCGCCCCGGTGCTGATGGGGCTGGACCCGAACCTGGCGGTGATGGTCTCCGGTGTCGCGACGATCTTCTTCCTGCTGGTGACGAGCGGCCGGATCCCGTCCTACCTGGGCTCCAGCCTGTCGTTCGTGGGTGTGGCGGCCGTGATCAAGGCGCAGGGCGGGGATGCGGCGACGCTGACCGGTTCGCTGCTGGTGGTCGGTGCGGTGCTGGCGGCGTGCGGCGCGGTGGTGCAGGGCTTCGGCGCGAAGGTGATCCACACGGTGCTGCCGCCGATCGTGACCGGTGCGGTGGTCATGCTGATCGGTTTCAACCTGGCGCCGGTCGCGGCGGGCGTGTACTGGCCGCAGGACCAGTGGGTGGCGCTGCTGACGATGTTCTTCACGGGGCTTGCCCTGGTGGTGCTGCGGGGGTTCTGGTCGCGGATCGCGATCTTCCTGGGTCTGGTGTTCGGCTACGTGGTGTCCTGGCTGTTCGACCGGATCTTCGGGCAGATCCACTCCGCGGTCGGTGGCGGCGCGGCCGTCGACCACTGGCGCCTCGACTTCTCCGGTGTCGGCAAGGCGGACTGGATCGGCCTGCCCTCGCTGCACGCCCCGAGCTTCTCGCTGTCCGCGATCCTGGTGGCGCTGCCCGTGGTGGTCGCGCTGATCGCCGAGAACGCCGGCCATGTGAAGGCGGTCTCCGAGATGACCGGTGACCCGCTGGACGACAAGATGGGCACCGCGATCATGGCGGACGGCGCGGCCACCGTGCTGTCCACGGCGGTCGGCGGCCCGGCGACCACCACGTACGCGGAGAACATCGGCGTGATGGCGGCGACCCGGGTGTACTCGACGGCGGCGTACTGGTGCGCGGCCGGCTTCGCGATCCTGTTCGGCCTGTGCCCGAAGTTCGGCGCGGTGATCGCGGCGATCCCGGGCGGTGTGCTCGGCGGCATCACGGTGGTGCTGTACGGCATGATCGGCCTGCTCGGCGCGCAGATCTGGATCCACAACAAGGTGGACCTGACCAACCCGCTGAACCTGGTCCCGATCGCGGCGGGCGTGATCGTCGGCATCGGCAACGTCAACCTGAAGATCACCAACAACTTCGAGCTCGGCGGCATCGCCCTGGGCACCCTGATCGTCCTGACCGGCTACCACGTCCTGCGCGCGATGGCCCCGGCCCACCTCAAGCACCCGACGCCGGCCAACGGCCCGCTGCTCGACGAGGGCACCAGCGCCTACGACGACGACAACCGCCCGGAGAGCTGATCCTCCGCGCAACTGCCGGAGCGCCCGGGCCCGTTGAACCCCGCCGACCGCACCATGCCGGTCGGCGGGGTTCGGCGTCCCGGCCGGCGGTCCGTCAACCGCCCGCATCCCGGCCGGCGGTCCGTCAACCGCCCGCATCCCGGCCGGCGGTCCGTCAACCGCCCGCATCCCGACCCGCGGTCCGTCAACCGCCTGCGTCCCGGGCCAGCAGCGCCGCCTGGACGCGGTTGCTGACACCGAGCGCGGTGAGGATCCGGCTGACGTGTGCCTTGACGGTGCTCTCGCGCATCGCGAGGCGCCCGGCGATGTCGGCGTTGGCGAGGCCCTCGGCGAGCAGCGCCAGCACCTCGCGCTCGCGCGGGGTGAGCCGCTCCAGGCGGGCCCGGGCGGCGGTCGCGGCGGTGCGGCCGCTCGCGTGGTAGCGGTCGATGACGCGGCGCGCCGCGGCCGGGTGGAGCATCGCGGAGCCCGCCGCGACCAGGTGGACGGCGCGCAGGATCTCGGCGGGGTCGGTGTCCTTCAGCAGGAACCCGTCCGCGCCGGCGGCCAGCGCGTCGTAGACGTACCGGTCGAGGTCGAAGGTGGTCAGCACGATCACCCTCGGCGCGGCCGGCAGGGCGCGCAGCCGGGCGGTGGCGGTGATGCCGTCCATCCGGGGCATCCGGATGTCGACCAGCGCGACGTCGATCCGGTGGGCGGTGGCCCGCTCCAGCGCCTGGAGGCCGTCGGCGGCCTGCGCGGCCACCTCGATGCCGGGGTCGCCGTCGAGCAGATCGGTCAGGCCGAGACGGACCAGTGCGTCGTCGTCGACGACCAGCGTGCGGATCATGCGGGGCCGTCCTTCGGAGCGGGGTGCGGGAGGCGGGCGGACAGCCGCCAGGAGCCGGTGCCGGCCGGGCCGGCGTCGAGCCGGCCGCCGAGCGCGGTGACGCGTTCGCGCAGGCCCACCAGGCCGTAGCCGGAGTCCACGGCGGTGGACGCGGCGGTGCCCGCGCCGTTGCTGACCTCGACCAGGGTGGCGGGCGGCCGGTAGTCGACCCGGACCTCCACCCGCGCCCCGTCGGCGTGCTTGCGGGCGTTGGTCAGCGCCTCCTGGACGATCCGGTAGGCGGCCAGCCGGTGCGTGGTCGGCGCGTCCGGCGCCCGTCCGGTGACGGTCAGCGCGATCTGCTGCCCGGCGGCGCGGGCGTCCTCGACCAGCGCGGCGACCTCACGGACGGCGGGTGCGTCGGCGGGTGCGGCGTGCGGGTCGTGGAGCGCGCCGAGCACCTCGCGCAGGTCGGTGAGTGCTTCGACGGAGGCGGTGCGCAGGACGGCCAGCCGGTCGGCGACCGGGCCGGGCAGCGCGGCGCCGCGGGTGGCGAGGACGCCGGTGTGCAGGGCGATCAGGCTGAGCCGGTGGGCGAGGACGTCGTGCATCTCGGCGGCGATCCGGGACCGTTCGGCGGCGCGCGCCGCGTCCTCGCGCAGCCGGGTCTCCACCCGCAGCTGTTCGACCTGCCCGGCCAGGGTCTGCACCAGGCGGCGCCGGTTGCCCTGCCACAGGCCGAGCACCAGCCCGAACAGCAGCACCGTCAGCGTGGACAGCCACCGCTGCCCGACCCACACCGAGGCGGCCCGGAGCCCGGCCAGGTTTCCCGCCGGCGCGATCGCCGCGCAGAGCAGCGCGAGCCTGGTGCGCCGGGCCACCGCCAGGTCGAACATCACCACGGCGAGCAGCAGATCGACCAGCCAGCCCCAGCGCGCCGTCATCACCACGGACACCAACGGAGCGGCTGACAGGCGTAATTGAGGAACCGTCAGAATCGCGGCGCAGCTCGCCGCGGCCACGGTGATCGTCAACCGCTCGCTCTCGTCGCCGAGTTGGGCGCTGTTGTGGTTGATCGTCACCACCAGGAATGCCAGCACCGCCGCCCGTCCGGCGGTCGCCCACAGTGGGCTTCTCCACCACGTCACGGCGTCCATGCTAGGCAGTGTTCCCGGTCGGTGGGATCGCCGAACGGCCGTGCGCACCACCGACTTTCGTCGATAGGGACGGCCGCCCGACGGCGGATCGGCGGGGCGCGGCGCGTTCCTAGCGTCGAAGCCATGACCGAGCAGACCACTCCGCCGCCGCGGCCCCGGGCCGACGGCTGGGCGTTCCTCCGCGAAGCCGTTCGCGACCTGCGCACCACCGGCGCGGTCGCCCCCAGCAGCCGGGCTCTCGCCCGGGCCCTGTCCGCCCCGGTGCGGGCCCGCGCCCCGCACCCGATCGACGTCCTGGAGGCCGGCGCGGGCACCGGCGCCGTCACCCGCGTACTGCTGCCCCAACTGCCGCGCGGCGCACGGCTGGACGTGGTGGAGGCCAATCCGCGGTTCGCCGCCCGGCTGCGCGAGCTGGTGGCCGGGCAGAGCGCCGCCCGGGTGGCGGTGCACCAGGCGTACGTGGAGGAACTGGCCACCGACCGGCGCTACGACGTGATCGTCTCCGGCCTGCCGCTGACCAACTTCACGCCCGCGCAGGCCGACCGCATCATGGCCCGCTACCTCGAACTGCTGCACCCTGGCGGGACGTTGACCTGGTTCGCCTACCTCGGCACCCGTCGCGCCCGGGCACTGTTCGCCACGCGCGCCGAGGCCCACCGGCACGCGGCGGTGGAACGCGCCGTGGCCGTCCATCTGCGGGCGGGGGCGACCGGCAGCCGTACGGTGCTGGCGAACCTCCCTCCGGCCCGGGTCTGGCAGCTGCACCTCCCCGGGCGTCCGGAAGGCCCGTCCGGCGCAAGCTCTTGACCTCGCGCCGGGCGCCGCTATCGTCTCCCTCGGCGCATCCGGTCCAGACCAATGACCGCTCTCCCGGCCCCGCCCCGACCGGCCTCCGGAAGAAGCGCCCTGACCCCACATCAGGAAGGTACGGAGATGAAGGCAAACAGGAAGGTGACCGCCGCGATCGGTGCGCTGGTCGCCCCGCTGCTCGGGCTGACCATGTCGGCCGGCACCGCCAACGCCCACGGCTGGGTCACCGACCCGGCCAGTCGGCAGGCGCAGTGCGCCAACGAGGTCGTGGTCTGCGGGCAGATCAAGTACGAACCGCAGAGCGTCGAGGGCCCGAAGGGCCTGTTCAGCTGCAGCGGCGGCCACTCCGAGTACGCCGAGCTGGACGACGACTCCAAGGGCTGGCAGGTCACCAACGTGTCCTCCACCCAGACCTTCAGCTGGCACCTGACGGCCCGTCACGCCACCGCGAACTGGCAGTACTTCATCGGCAGCCAACTGATCGCCCAGTTCTCCGGCAACAACGCCCAGCCCCCGGCGGACGTCAGCCACCAGGTGAACTTCGGCGGCCGCACCGGCCGGCAGAAGGTCCTCGCGGTGTGGAACGTCTCGGACACCGCCAACGCGTTCTACTCCTGCATCGACGTCAACATCGGCGGCACCGGCGGCGGCAACCCCGGTGGCGGCAACGGAAGTTGCACCGCCGCCGGCTGGGATCCGGCCCGGGTCTACAACGGCGGCGACAGCGTCTCCTACGGCAACCACACCTGGCGTGCCAAGTGGTGGACCCAGGGCGAACAGCCCGGCTCCACCGGCCAGTGGGGTGTCTGGGAGGATCTCGGGGCCTGCAAGTAGCCTCCCCGGAACGACACGGCCGCCCGGCGACCCCCTGTGGGGGAGGGTCTCCGGGCGGCCGTCCGAGCGATCAGCCCCGTAGCTTGGCCGCCAGCTTGGCCCACCAGCCCTGGCGCTGCTCCGGCACGGCGCGCACGGGTTCGGCAAGCGGGGCGTACCCGGCGGGCGGGGTGTGCGGAGCGGGCGCGGGGGTGGAGATCACCGGGGCGCTGGCGGTGGTGGTCGGGTCCTGCGGCTGGAGCGCGGTGCGCGGGGTGAAGCTGACCGGCAGCGTGGTCAGGTGCCGCGACATCCAGTTGCCGCGCCACACCAACTCATCCTCCTCGACCGCGAGTTGGAGATCGGGCAGCCGGGTGAGCAGGATGTCGATGCCGGTCTCGGCGATCGCCCGGCCGATCTCCTGGCCGGGGCACTCGTGCGGTCCGCTGCCGAACGCCAGGTGCGAACGGTTGCCGAACAGCGGCTTGTTCAGGTCGGGCCGCACCGCCGGGTCGGCGTTTCCGGCGGCCAGGCCGATCAGCAGCATGTCCCCCGCCTTGATCCTGCGGCCGCCGAGCTCGGTGTCGCCGGTCGCCCAGCGGCCCGGGACCAGCATGAACGGCGGGGCGTCCCACAGGACTTGGTCGAGCGCGTCCGGCAGGGTCATCTGGCCGCCGGACAGGTGGGCGCGGAAGCGGCCGTCGGTGAGGACCATCTTCAGCGTCTCGGCGATCAGGTTGATGGTGGTCTCGTTGGCGGCCAGCAGCACCGAACGCAGGTGCTGAAGCACCTCGTCCTCGCTCAGCGCGGACTCGTGCCGCATCAGCCGGGTGACCAGGTCGGCCCCGGGGTCGGAGCGCTTGCGGTCCATGGTGCGGCGCAGGCATTCGACCACGTACTCGTTGGAGGCGACGGCCGTCTCGGTGCCGCGCACCAGGTCGCGGGCGGCCTCGACCAGCCGCGGGCCGTACTCCTCGGGCATGCCGACGAGTTGGGTCATCACCAGCATCGGCAGGTGCTCGGCGAACTGGGAGACCAATTCGGCCTGCCCGCCGGTGCCGAAGTCGGCGATCAGCTGATCGGCGAAGCGGGTGACGTAGCGCCGCATGCCGCGCCGGTCGAAGCCGTTGAGGCCGTCGGTGACGGCGGTGCGCAGCCGGCGGTGCTCCTCGCCGTCCACGAACGAGCAGGTCGGCTGCCAGGCGATGACCGGCAGCACCGGCGAGTCGGGGGCGACCCGACCCTCCTGGAACTCGGTCCAGCGGCGGGAGTCGCGGGAGAACCGGGACGGGGTGCGCATCGCGGTGAGGTTGGCGGAGTAGCCGAGCACCAGCCAGGCCGGCAGGTCGCCGTGCAGCAGGACGGGCGCGACGTCGCCGTGCTCGGCGCGCAGCTTCTCGTACAGGCCGGACGGGTCGGCCTCGGCCTCCGGCCCGAACAGCCGCCGCAGCTCGTCCTGGTGGAGCGGCGTGGCGCCGTGGGCCGGGCAGCCGGGCGGGGGGACGGCGCCGTTGTACGTGCGCTCTTCGGGGATCACGGGAGCTCTCCAGGAGATCGGGGCGTGCGGGGGCGTCGGCCGACGGGCTGGACGGCGGCCGGCGTGGGGGGCGTCAGCCGACGGGCTGGGCGGCGAGTTCGTACAGGTAGCGCATCAGCGCCATCAGCACATCGCGGCTGGACTCCCGGGAGCGGGCGTCGCACTCGACGATCGGCACGTGCGGCGGCAGGTCGAGCGCGCCGCGCAGTTCGTCGAGCGGGTAGGCCGGGGATTCGGGGAAGGAGTTGACGGCGACGACGAACGGCACGCCGCGGTCCTCCAGCCGGCCCAGGACGTCGAAGCTGACCTCCAGGCGTCGGGTGTCGACCAGCACGACCGCGCCGAGCGCGCCTTCGAACAGGCCGTTCCACAGGAACCAGAAGCGTTCCTGGCCGGGGGTGCCGAAGACGTACAGCACCAGTTGGTCGCTGATGGTGATCCGGCCGAAGTCCATCGCCACGGTGGTGGAGCTCTTGCGTTCCACCCCGGCCAGGTCGTCGATGCCGACGCCGGCCTCGGTCATGGTCTCCTCGGTGGTCAGCGGGCGGATCTCGCTGACCGAACCGACCAGGGTGGTCTTGCCGACTCCGAAGCCGCCGACGATGACGATCTTGACGGCGGTGGCCACGGTGGCCGGGAGCAGTTCGGCCTCGCGCGGCCCGCGCACCGGCTCAGAGCCGCTGAAGTCCATGGATCACTGCCTCCAACAGGGAAAGGTCGGGAAGGGCGGCCGGCGGGATGGGGGCACGGGCCTCGATCCGGTGCGCGGCGAACAGGTCGGCCAGCATGACGATGACCAGGCTGTTCGGCAGCCGCAGGTACGCGGAGACCTCGGCCACCGAGAGCGGCGAGCCGCAGATCCGCAGGATCGCCGCGTGCTCGGGCTGCATGGTGGGCTCGGGCCGGGAACGGGCGATGATCAGCGTGACCAGGTCGAAGTCCGTGCTGTGCTGACCGTCGAGGCCCCCGCTGATCACGAAGAACCGCTCGGGGCCGCTCTGTTCCCAGTCCTGGTTGCTCATCGGGGGCCCCGACTCACGCGAGCTGTTCGCCGGTGCGGGCCGGTGTGGTGAGGTGCTCGCCGATCCGCGCGACCAGGTCGCGCATGCGCTGGCCGACCAGTCCGGCGTCCACGCCCTCGTCGGCGAGCACCGCGAGGAACGCCCGGGATCCGGCCGCCATCAGGTAGAAGAATCCGCCGCCGACCTCGATCACCACCAGCCGCATCCGCCCGTCGCCGTGCGGGAACTCGTTGCCCACCGCGTGCGCCAGGCTCTGCAGTCCGGCGCAGGCCGCGGCCAGCCGGTCGGCGGTGTCCGGGTCGGTGCCGTACTGGGCCAGCCGCAGGCCGTCGGCCGACAGGACGATGGCGTGCCGCGCGTACGGGACACTCTCCGCGAGGTCCCTGAGCATCCAGTCCATGTTGGTCCGTTGCTGAATCACTTCTCGCCTTTCCCTGCTGACTGTTCACTGGCGTGCTGGCCGTCCGCCGGGCCGCCGGTCGTGGTGCCGTTGATCCCTTCGGTGAACGCGGCCAGCCACAGGCCGGGCTGGACCGGCTCGGCGGCGGGTGCGGGTGCGGGTGCGGGTGCGGGCACGGGGGCCTGCCGCAGCCGGCGGGCGCCCGGGCCGCGCAGCTGCGTGGGGTGGCGGCGGCGCTGCGGCAGACCGTTGGCGGTGCGCTCGGTCACCACCGGGTAGTCGTCCTCGCCCGGGGACGGCGCGGACATCCACGGCCGGCTTCCGGCGGACGGGAAGGCCGAGGCGGCGGCGAATCCGCCGGACGGGGTGTGGGTCGGGGCGGACGGGACGGGGGCCGCTGCCGGGCTGTGACCGGCGGCCGGCTCCTCGGCGGGCGGGCTCCACACCGGGTTCTCCGATTGCCTGGCGGCCCTGCGGTCCGCCATCGGGTGACCGGTGGCCATCCGGCCGATGCCGTGGGCGCGGCTGGGCGCGGGCGCGGTGGTGATGTAGCGCTGCGGGACGATCAGCACGGCGCGCACGCCGCCGTACGCGGACGGGCGCAGCGAGACCTGGAAGCCGTAGGCGCGGGAGAGTCGGCCGACCACCGCGAGGCCGAGTCGCGGGGTCTCGCCGAGGTCGTTGAGGTCGATGCCGGACTGGGCCTTCTCCAGCATCCGTTCGGCCCGGGCGCGGCCCTCCTCGCCGAGGCTGAGGCCGCCGTCCTCGATCTCGATCGCGATGCCGGTCTGCACCTCGACCGCGGTGAGGTGGACGTTGGTCTGCGGCGGCGAGTAGCGGGTGGCGTTGTCGAGCAGTTCGGCCAGCGCGTGGATCAGCGGTTCGACGGCGGGGCCGACGATGGCGACCTCGGAGACCGGGTGCAGTTCGACCCGGCGGAAGTCGAGGATCCGGGACATGCCGCCGCGCAGCACGCTGTACAGCGGGACGGGCCGGCTCCACTGGCGGCCGGGGCGGGCGCCGCCGAGCACGGCGATCGAGTCGGCGAGGCGGCCGATCAGCGCGTTGCCGTGGTCGAGGACCAGCAGGTCGTTGAAGACGGCGGGCAGGTCGCCGTGCCGCATCTCCATCTCCCGCATGTCGACGGCCTGCCGGTGGACGATCGCCTGCACGCGGCGGGCGATGTTCACGAACGCGCGCTGGGCGGACTCGCGCATCGCCTCCTCGTTGTCGACGGCGTTGAGGACGGAGCGCACCACGGCGTGCCGGGCCTCGTGGAAGTCCTCGCCGACGTTGGCCAGGTGGCGCTGCTCGTAGGAGCGGAGCACGTCGGTGATGAACTCGCCGCGCTGGAGCCGGTCGATCGCCTCGGGCAGCTCGTGTTTGGCCAGGTGGATCATGCCGGCCTGCTGGCGGGCCAGCCGCTGGAGCACCTCCTCCTCCTGCCGGGCGCTGTCCGCGCGGGCCTGCTCCAACGCCCGTCCCCGGCGCACCGCTTCGAGGCCGGCCGCCGCCACGGCCGCGGCGCCCACCAGACCGCACAGCAGGATCCCCGAGATCGCCTGCCCGGGCCCGGCGGTCGCGGCGAGAGCCGCCGTCGCGCCGATCACGACCGCGGGCAGCAGGCCGACGAGTACGGCTGCGGGCAGCCGGTTTCCTGGCGACGATCCGGGTCGAAGCATCGGTGTCCTCATACGGTCAAAGGGATGGAAACGCGAGTCCGGGCGGTGCGGCGGGGCCCGGGCGCGAAGCAGCATAGCCGGTGTCCGACCGTGCTGATGGTTCGTCAGCATCCCTTTCCACCAGCAGAGTTGTCCTGCTGGCGGCGGGTGTCGCACACCCCGCGGAACGGTTCGTGCGCCCCTCGCCGGGGCTCTTAGGCTTGTCGCACCAGGCACCCCGCGGCAGCCTCCCACCCCGGATTCACCCGGACGAGCGGCAGTCGCGGCGATCCTTCACCGCCACGCCCCGGATGCTGCTAGGGCCGCGCTCGGCGGTGACAACGACGCGGCCCGCACCCCCGTCGAGGAGGAACGAGCCGTGATCGCCATATTACTGACGGATGATCAGTTCGTCATATTCATGCCGCACACTCACCTGCCGGCGGGCCGCACCTCACCGCCCGTTCACCCCGCGGGGTAGGCAGCCGGGCGACCCTCGATCGTCCTGCCCAGCGGAGATCATCGTGCCTCATGTACCGCCCAGTAAGCACCAATTGACGGCCCGTCGCACGCTGCTGCGCGCCGGCCTGGCCACCGCGGCCCCGCTTCCGGGAACCATCGGTCAGGCCGTCGAGGCCTCGGCCGCCGCCCCGGACCAGGTGATCACCCTGACCGCCCAACTACCCACCGGATCACCGGACTTCGTCCACCTGCCGTTCGAAGTCCCGCGTGGAGTACGGGAGATCAAGGTCTCCTACCGCTACGACCGGCCCCCCGTCCCGCCCGGCACGCCCGGCAACTCCTGCGACATCGGCATCTTCGACGAACGCGGCACCTCCCTCGGCGGCGAGGGCTTCCGGGGATGGTCGGGCGGCTTCCGCACCGAGTTCAGTCTGTCCCGCGAGACCGCCACCCCCGGCTACCTGCCCGGGCCGATCAATCCCGGCACCTGGCACATCGTGCTCGGCCCCTACCAGATCGCCCCCGCCGGACTGACCTGCACCGTGCAGGTCACCCTCCGGTTCGGCACCCCCGGCCCGGCCTTCGTCCCCGCCTACCCGCCGGAGCGGGCCCGCGGCCGCGGCCGGGCCTGGTACCGGGGCGACTGCCACCTGCACACGGTGCACTCCGACGGCCGCCGACTGCCCGCCGAGGTCGCCGCCGGGGCGCGCGTCGCCGGCCTCGACTTCATCGTCTCCACCGACCACAACACCTCCTCCTCACACGGAAGTTGGGGCCCACTGGCCGGCCCCGACCTGCTGATCCTCCCCGGCGAGGAGGTCACCACCCGCAACGGCCACTGGCTGGCCCTCGGCCTGGCACCCGGCCAGTTCGTCGACTGGCGCTACCGGGCCCGCGACGACCAGTTCCCCCGCTTCGCCCGCCAGGTCCACCGCTCCGGCGGCCTCGTCGTCGCCGCCCACCCTTACTGCCCCTACGTCGCCTGCCAGTGGAAGTTCGGCTACCAGGACACCGACGCCGTCGAGGTGTGGAACGGCCCCTGGACGTACGACGACGAATCCGCCCTCGACACCTGGGACGCCAACCTCGCCACCGCCCTGCGCCAAGGCCGCGACTGGCTACCCGCCCTCGGCAACAGCGACGCCCACAGCGCCCCACAACCCATCGGCACCCCGCACAACGTCGTCCTCGCCGACGACCTCCACCGCACCGCCGTCCTCGCCGCCCTCCGCGCCGGCCACAGCTGGCTCGCCGAATCCGCCGCCGTCACCCTGGAGTTCACCGCCACCGGCCACGGCCGCCAGGCCACCATCGGCGAACGCCTCACCGTCCCCGCCGACGCCCCCGTGGACATCCGCCTCACCGTCACCGGCGTCCCCAACGGCACCGTCCGCCTGATCACCGACGAGGGCCAGCTCCACCAGGAATCCCTCCCCACCACCGGCACCGGCACCGTCACCTGGCGTACCACCGCCTCCCTGGCCACCTACGTCCGCGCCGAAGTCCGCCACCCCAAACCCGACGGCACCCCGGGCAAGGGCAACTCCCTGGGCCCCGACCTGCCCTGGGGGCCGATGGCAGCACTCACCAACCCGATTGTGCTGCACATCTCTTGACGCACCGCACCCAACCTCCGAACGAGCGAACCCGACTGATTGCTCTGCCGACCCGGCTCCACGAAGCAGCGCAGAGCCGGGCCTGACCACACAAAGGCCATCACGCCTGCCGCGCCCCGCGTCAGCACGGCACGGCTCAGTAGCTGTTTCTCTGACCCGGGTGGTGGCGAGTTCGGTCTGGCTCACCAGCCCGGCCAGCGGCGCGGTCGGCGTTTGGAAGGCGGCGTGGACGTGGCGGGGGCGGACGGCAGTGGTGTGGCCGAGGTTGGTGGGGTCCTCCAGGTACAGGGCCGGCGTGCCGGGACTCCTTGGCTGGCGGCGGTCACGGGCGGGCCGGTGGTGGCAGACTGGCCGGTGAACGCTGGTGGTGGTGAGGAGAGTTGACAGTGAGCGAGCGCGGTCCGGTGGTGTTCCTGCTGGTGGGGCTCACCGGTTCGGGGAAGACCACCTATGCCCAGCGGGAGCTGGAGCCGCGGGGAGCGGTGCGTCTGTCGGTGGACGAGGTCGTCCACGAGCGGCACGGTCGGTACGGTGTCGACTACCCGGAGCACGCCTACTTCGACAAGGAAGCCCCAGTCGTCGCCGAGCTGCACGACCGGCTGGTCGAGCTGGTCGGCGAGGGCCGGGACGTGGTGTGGGACCACGGACTGTGGCCGCGCAAGGACCGCGACGCGATGAAGCAGTTGGTGGAGTCGGCCGGCGGGCGGTGGCGGCTACTGTACTTCCCGGTCGCGCGAGAGGAGCTGCTGCGCAGGCTGGCCGAGCGCAACCAACGAGGCGACGCGAACGCGCTGATCGTGACGCCGCAGGCCCTCGACGACTTCTTCGCCCGCTTCGAGGCGCCTCACGGCGAGGGCGAGGAGATCGTCAAGCCGGGCCGGCTCTGACCCGGCGGGCGCCAGGTGGTGGTGATCCGAGCGGCTTCGGCGGCCCAGCCGTCCGGCAGGCGGTCGAGGGTGGCATGCCGGAAGGCAAGGCGGGGGTCGGAGACGTCGATGCGGCCGTGGTGCCGGTCGATGTGCTGTAGCAGCCGGGCGGCCTCGGTCCGTACGGCTGGGGTGTGCTCGGTCCAGATGCCGGAGGTGAATCGCTCGACGCGACGGCGCAGGTCATCCAGGACACCGGCGCGCCACTTGAAGTGGTGCACACACGCGAGTGCGTGCGGGTCGGGCCTGCGGCCGGGGGCGCGGTGGTTGCCTGAGGCGAGGGCGACGTCCGAGAGGGCAAGGACGATCTTGCGGGGGTCTCCGCGCAGGAGGCGGTGGGTGAGGTGTCCGCCGATCGGGAAGGCACGGTCGAGCCCGATCTCAGGGCGCCAGAGGCCGAGGCGGCCATCGGCACTCACGCGGTCGAGCATCAGCCCGCCCACCACCGCTCGACCGTTCTCCTCCGCCATCGTGGTCACCTCGCTGAGCGGGGCCGGGTAGGTGTGGAACTCGTCGGAGTCGGCGATCAGGTGCCAGCCGGGGCCGGCCTGTTCGCGCAGCGCGTCGCGCAGTTCGGTGTTGGTGTGCTCGTGCCACGGGCCCGTGCTGACCTGAGGGCTGGGGAGGTCGAGTTCCCGAGCGGTGGCCAGCAGTTGGCGGCGCCAAGCGTCGGGGACGTGGTCGGGGAAGTGGAAGGCGAGGTGGAAGCTCTCGATGCCGAGCCGGCGGTAGTGGGCGGTCCAGGCGGTCAGGAGGGCCGGTTCGACCGCTCCGATCACCGCGACCAGGGCGGGCGTCATCGGCACTCCTTCGTCAGGTGGTCGTAGGTGTCGGTGCGGTAGGCGGTCTGCTCGGCGGCCGTAGGCATGTCCAGCGCTCCGGATGCCTGCGGTCCTGGCCGGTCGAGAGCCTCGGTGACAAGCCGGTCCAACACATCGGCGAGGGCTTCCGGGTCGCTGACCGGGAAGAGCCGGGCCCACCGCTGGTCGGCCAACTGCTCGGTCAGGTCCGGGTCGTGGTCGGAGAGGATCAACGGGACCCCGAGCCGGGCAGCGTCCATGACCAGTCCGGACTCCTTGCCCACGCCGGGGCACCGATCCACCACAGCGGCGTTGGCAGCGGCGTACACCAGCCGCAGCACCTGCTCGTCAACCGGGCCAGGCACGATGTGGAGGGTCACCTGGCGCAGTTGGCGCCACCGGGCAAGCAGGTTCTCGTCCAGCGGGGTGCCGCACACCAGGACGTGCAGCGGCCGGGTGAGGCGGGCGAGGGCACCGTCGATGGTGGCGATGTCCTTGTACGGCCACCAGCCACCGACCAGGCACACCGCCGTCGCGTCGGCGGAAATGGCGAAGGCGGCGCGGGCACCCTCGCGTTCGGCCTCGGTCAGCCGTCGGCCGTCATCGACCGCGAAGCTCCGCACCTGGCCGCGCAGACGGGGGAAGGCCGACGCGAGCTGGTCGCGGACAGCGGCGGTCGGGTACAGCGCGACCGTGCGCCTCTCCCATCGGCGGGCGAGCCGGCCGAGCAGCCGGACGGGCAGGTCCTCGGCGGTGACCAGCTCGTGGATGAACCGCAGGTGCGGGGTGCCGCCGAGCAGGGCGGCGGCACCGTGCAGGGCCTCGCTCGCGCTGAGGATCACCACCGCTGCCGGGCGCGGGGCGAAGCGGCGAGCGGTTCGAAGGCAGGCGGCTTCGGTCAGGCACCGGGCGATCAGAGTGAACTGGTGCGGAAGCCGACGGACCTTCACCGACCAGCTTCGTGAGTCGAAGACCTGCTGACCGGTGACCGAGAAGCGAGCCGCCGCTCGCGCCGCGGCCAGCAAGGCCTTCGCCGCCGAACCAGTCGGCCCGGCAGCAACGCACGCGCCGGCCCGCACCAGCGGACCCGGGCCGCCAGCGATCCCCTCCAGGGCGATGACCAGGGCACCCGGGTAAGCGGCGGCGAGCGCGGTCAGCGAGCGCTGGTGGTGCCCACCGCCTCGGTGGGCGTACGGCTCGATCAGGACCAACGGCCCGGAACGGGCGCTCACCCGGCGACCGCCTGCGCGCCGTGCAGCGCGATGAAGTGCTGGTACAGCCAGGGCGGGTCGTTGAGCGTCTCGAACTGCTTCGGGTCGCGGGCCGCCATGTGGGCGAAGTCGAGGCCGTCGCGGGCGCCGGCCGCCGCGAAGTCGGCGAAGTCGCCGTCCGTGCTGGCCGCCCAGGCGTCGATGCGCTCGCGGGCGGAGGCGCCGGTCATGCCGTACTCGCTGCCGCGGGCGAGCATCGCGCACTCGCGAAAGCCCGCCTTCCAGGCGTGGAACGGGGTCTGGTTGAACAGCGTGGTCCCGGCGGTGACCCGGCTGAACTCGACGCGTCCGGGCAACGCGGCCAGCACATCGACGGCCTGACCCATCTCCCGCAGCGCGCTGGTGCGGATGAGCTTGAGTCCACCGTAGCCGTAGGTGAGGCCATTGACCGGGTTGACGGCCTGCCAGACCCGCATCGACACTCCGTCGGTCAGCGGCTCCACCGTGGCGGTGGGAAACTCGGGGTCGATGGCGAAGTCGCCGTCGGCCAGGAAGAACTGGTCGGTGTCGACCAGTTCGGCGGTGAGCCGGTAGGCGCGTCGCATCCCGCGCACGCCATGCAGGCGCTTGACATTGCCACCGAGTACCCCGGTGAGGCGGGTGTGAAGGAAGTCGGCCAGTGGCTCGTCGTAGGACAGTTGGACGGCGTCGAAGCCGGTCACTTGATCGCCTCCAGGTAGTCGGCGGCCACTGCGGCGGGCGTGAGCTCGGTGGTGGAGGCGTGCGCGCGCCCGGCGTGTACCAGATAGAACTCGGGGTCGGTGACGAGGCGTTCGGCGATCCGGACGGCCTGGTCATCGGTGTCGAAATGCAGCTCAGGGTCGATGTGCTCGGCCAGCCGGCCGCTACGCGGGCCGATGACGGGCAGGCCCATCGCCTGGCAGTCGATCACCGACATGGACCAGGGGCATCCGGGCCGGAAGGGCGCCATGCCGAAGTCGGCGCCGGCCAGCAGGTTGCGGTAGCGGATGCGGTCACCGCGGTCGGAGGCGATCGCGACGCCGTCCACGGAAGCGAGCTCCTCCAAGTGCCGCTCGGGGCTGGGGTCCAGGCGGATCCGCTCGGGGCTGCGTGTGCCGAACAGGTCCATCACAGTGAGCCGCACCGGAGCCTCGGCGACGAGGCGGCGGGCGAGCTGAGTGAAGCGGGCGGTGCCGTAGTGGGCGTACAGGCGGTGGTTGTAGACACCGGTGGCGCGGCCCTGAGGCGGGACGATCTCGGCCGGGTCGCGCACCAGGCGCTCGTCCCTCGGTGCGGGGACCACGTGCAGTTTCTCGGCGAGCTCAACTCCCGTGCGGGCGGCGACAGCGGCGGTCCACGACGCGGCGGTGCCGGAGTGGACCAGGACGCGGTCGCAGGCCGCCAGGCCGGCGGCGAAGGCCAGCAGCACACTGCGGCCGAGCCCGCCGCCGTTCATTGCCGGGTCCAACTCCAACTGGCCGGTTTCGGTGAAGGAGAACGGCAGGTAATGGCAGTAGCCGGCGATCAGCGCGTCCACACCGGCTTCCAGGAGCGCGGCGCGGATCGCGGGTGCGGCCTCGATCTGGTTGGCTACCACGACCTCGGGCTGGTGACGGCGGAACAGCCGCACCAGGGTGCCCATGCCCGGGTTGAAGCGGGCCCGGTACTTGGTGGACGGCGACGTGGTCCGAGTGAAGTGCACGCGCTCGTCGCCGGTCGGGACCGGGGAGGCCACGGTCACCTCCACTCCGGCATCCGCCAGGGCGGGGGCGAGCAGGTCGGCGAAGGTGAAGCCGGAGTCAGCGGTCAGGCGGCTGGAGTTGGAGACGTTGAGCAAGTACAGCAGGCGCATCGCCAGGGCCTTCCTTCTTGGGGCCCGGGGTCGCCCTGGGCCGGTGAAAGAAGGAAACTGGTTCCCCGAGACGTGACAGAATGATGAACCGAGATCACTCACGGTTCACTCATTCTCATCCAGCGGCCAGGGCGGGGGCTCTGATGAACACGCGAGGCGACGCCTCAACGGTCGAGCAGGCCGCCGAGGCGTTCGCGGCGGAGGTCGCCTACTGGCGCGAGGTGCGCGGACTCTCCAAGCGGGACCTGGCCCGCAGGATGGGCTTCGACCCGTCGTACGTGAGCCATGTCGAGTCCGGCCGGCACAAGCCGACCGAGGACTTCGCCCGTCGTTCCGAGGAGACCTTGAACGCGGGCAAAGGCATCTGGAAGCGCTGGCTGGACTACGAGGCGGCCAAGAACCGCACCGCCCCGGCGGCGGCCCCGCCTGCCCCGCGCAGGGCCGAGCAGCCGTACGCGACGGGCTCAGCGATCGTCGTCGAGCACGATGCCGCCCGCCTGGACTACGACGGTGACCAGTACCGGCTGACGATGCGTCGGTTACTGCGAAACACCGGCAGCGAGCCGATCACCCGCTACCTGATCCGCATCAGCGTCGACCGCTACCCCGGCGAACCGGAACGCTCCAACGCGCACTACCGCGGGCACCCGCTGACCTGGGGTGAACTCGCGCTCACCGCCACCTGCCGAGGCGAGGAGATGCGCTGGCAGGCCAAGCACGACCGCGACGCGTTCAAGGAAGTGTGGCTGCTGTTCGAGAACGGGCACGGCCGCTTCCCGCTGTACCCCGGCGAGTCGGTGTGGATCGAGTACGCCTACTCGGTCGGCGAAGAGAAGTGGGGCCGTTGGTTCCAGCGCGCCGTCCGACTCCCCACCGAGTACCTGGAAGTCGAACTCGCCTTCCCCGCTGAGCTCGACCCGGCGGTCTGGGGCACCGAGACGTCGATGACCGCCGAGGCGGCACCGCTGCGGACCGCCCCGATCCGGCGCGAGGAGGGCGGAATGCGCGTCTTCTCCTGGAGCACGTCCACGCCCGCGCTCCACGCCCGGTACCGTCTGGAATGGCGATTCCGGGCCCGGCCCGAACGCCACACGACCCAAGGGGAGTTCAGGTGACCCAGGTGCGGCCCAGCGAGCAGATGCGTGACCTCGGAGTCGTCCAGGAGGGCGCCCCGATCCTCGCCGAGCCCGCCCGTCCCTTCGACCTGCCCAGCGAGCGCGACACCGCCGAGCAGGTCATCGGGAAGCTGTTCACCGCGATGGAGCGCATCGGCCAGGTCCACCCCTTCGCCAAAGGCATGGGCATCGCGGCACCCCAGATCGGCATCGGCCGGGCCGCCGCCATCGTCCAGCCGGCCGAGCCCGGAGCGCCGGCAATCGTCCTACTGAACCCCCGCATCACCGACCGCTCCACCGAGACGGACGAGCAGTTCGAAGGCTGCCTGTCCTTCTTCGACGTACGCGGCGTGGTCCCCCGACCGCTGCGGATCACCGTGGAGACCACCACCCTGAACGGCGAACTGGTGACCACCGCATACGAACGCGGACTCGCCCGCCTGATCCAGCATGAGATCGACCACCTCGACGGCCTGCTCTACACCGCACGCATGGCTGCCGGTCTCACCCCCATCCCTGTCGAGCAATACCGCCAGACCGGTCAGGCCTGGGCCTACGAGCAGTGAGCGTCGTGCACAGCCCGGCCGATGTGCCCGCAGGAGGGGATCACAGTCGCCGCCATTGGGCAGCTCCTCCATGTGTGCGTGTCACGCGCGGTCGAGTCCCTGGCAGTCGTCGTGTTCGCTGGTGACGTAGCTGCGGCCAAGTTGGCGATCGAGGAGTCAGGGCTCACGCTTGGCGGGAAGGTTCTTACCGATTCCGACATTGCCGATTCCGACATTGCGAGGTAATCAGCAGAGCCCCACCGGCTGTCCGTTGAGCTGGTCGCACCTGATACGGCTGACGCGAGCCCTGACTCTGTCAGCTCAGCTCAGCTCAGCTCCAGCACCTTCCGCCCGCAGCGCAGGAACACCCGGCGCTGTGCGCTCGCTCGCGTCAGGTCGTGGGTGCCGAGGATCACCAGCAGGCGCTCGTCGGTGTCGGCGCGGGAGAGCGGTACCGTCCGCCGGCCGCCGTCGGGGCTCTCGATCACCAGGCGCAGGCCGCCCGCCTCGGCGACGCGGCGGACCTGGTTGAGGCTCGGGAGTTCGCCGCTGACCTTCACCAGGAGTTCGCCGAGGGTCGCCGCGCCGTGCCGGGCCGCGTCCACGGCGGGCAGCGGGCCGGCGTCGGAGAAGCGGCGCTGGGAGAAGCGGGCCCGGAAGGCGTCGCGGGCGGCGAGTGCGGCCGGGACCCCGTGCACGGTGGCGGTGACGGCGGCGGCCAGCAGGGTCTTCACCGCCATCGGGTGGCGGCGGCCGTCGGTGGCCTGGGCGAGCAGCAACTCGACTTCCTCGTCCACGAGTTCGGTGAGAAGCCGGAGGTAGTCCGGCAGCAGCCGGTCCGCGCAGGCCATCAGGCGGCCGAACATCTCCCCGGCGGGGAAGGCGAGTCCGACGTAGTTGTTCTTCGACTTGCTCATCTTGGCGCCGGTGCCGTCGGTGCCCTCGATCAGTCCGGTCGCCAGCACCACCTCCGGCTGCTGACCGGCCGAGGTCTGCACCCGGCGGCACATCTGGAGGTTCAACAGCTGGTCCAGGCCGCCGAGTTCGATGTCGGCGACGAGTTCCACCGAGTCCAGCGCCATCACCACGGAGTACACCAGCTCGGCCAGCGTCAGCCCGCTGCCCTCGGCGAGCCTGGTCCGGAAGTCCTCCCGCTGCAACGCCGCCGAGGCGGGCAGCCGGGACAGCACCGAGAGGAAGTCCGGCAGCGTCAGCGGCCCCAACCACTCGCTGTTGAACCGGAATTCGGCCTGCTCGAAATCGAAGAACGGACCGACCTGCTGACGGTAGGTCGCGACATTGCGCGTCACGTCCTCGGCGGTCAACGGCGGCCGCTCCGCACTCCGGCCGGACGGGTCGCCGATCCGGGCCGTGATGTCCCCCACCAGGAACACCACCCGGTGCCCCATCCGCTGCAACCGGCTGGCCAGGATCATCGGCACCGCGTGCCCGAGATGCACCTCCGCGCCGGTCGGGTCGATGCCGTACTTCACCGTCAACACCCGCCCCTGACCGAGCAGTTCGGCCAACTGCTGCGCCCCCGGCAGTACCGCGGCCGCCCGCGCGCCCAGCAGCATGGCCTGCCGCTGCGACTCCAGCTGCGAGAGGTCCGCCCGCTGCCGCTCCGCCAACACCTCCAGCAGCTGCCCGAGCGCCGGGCCCTCCCTCAACTCCTCTGCCTTCTCGATCAGTTCACTCATCAGCGCAACGCTGCGGTCGAATGCGGTGGCGGCCATGGCCATCCTCTCGGGGTACAGGAACAACAGACGGACACACCCGCCCCGCACACACGGCACCACCAAACGACGACCGCGAAAGCACCCGCACCCACGCACAAGCGCACACACGCGCACACGCAGGCAGCCGGGCAGGCATTCGCTACAGGTCGTCCAAGAAATCCGGAGGCCCGGCCGCCGTCACTTCAGGCAGGCCGGAGGGCGGTGGGGACCGCCTCTAATATCGCTTCACCACGCGAAACCTCCGGGAACAGGAAGCGGCAGCAGCCCCTCGGCTCCACCGCAGCCCCCATCCTGCCCTATCCGCACCCCCGCCCGCACCTCCTTTTTCCCTGGTCACCCGCCGCCTCCGGATCACCACCCCCACGGAATGCCCCGCCTGAGGCCGTCTCCCGCCCGCCGCGCGTCGTGTCTTGGCAGGCTCCCGGACCCCTGCCATCGTGGGCGCATCATCTGCTTGTCGGTTCGTCACCGAAGGATGGATGCCCATGACTGCACCGGTGCTGACGGTGGACCAGGTGGTCGGCCGGATGACGGAGATCTCGGCAGAACTGCCCGCCGCGGACGGGGTCGCGGTGTTCAACGCGATGTACCTGACCGTGACCCGCCTGGTCCGTGACCGTCTCGCTGTCGCGTACTTCGACGACCCGTCCACCATGGCGGAGCTCGACGCCGTGTTCGCCGCCCGCTACCTGGCCGCGGTCGATGACGACCGGGCGGGGCGGCGGCCGGCGGCCTGCTGGCGGCCGTTGTTCGAGCTGCGCGCGGCGCCGAACGTTCACCCGCTGCAGTTCGCGCTGGCCGGGATGAACGCCCACATCGAGAACGACCTGCCGCTCGCCGTCCTCGACACCTGCCGAACGACCGGGCACCGGCCGGAGCAGCTGCACGCCGACTACCTGCGGATCAACACCCTGCTCGCCGAGGTGGAGGCCCAGGTCCGCGCCACGCTGCTGCCGCTCCCGGCCGGTGACCCGCTGCTGCACGTCCTCGGCGTGTGGAGCATCGACCGGGCCCGCGACGCCGCCTGGGCGTCCGTGCTGGCGCTCTGGGAGCTGCACCGGCTGCCGCCCGCGTACCGGCTGGTCGCCGACGCGCTGTCGGGGTCGGTCGGCATGGTCGGCCGGGCGCTGCTCACCCCGCTGTCGCCCAACTGACGCTCCCACGACTGACGCTCCCACGGCTGAATCTCCCACGACTGAAGCTCCCCCGACGCGAAAACCGGGCGGACCCCCCGTAAAAGGGAGCCCGCCCGGAAGCGGCGGAGTGTCAGGCCCAGCTGGAGTGCAGCGGCTTGCCCTCGGCGTAGCCCGCAGCGCTCTGCACGCCGACGATCGCGTTCCGGTGGAACTCCTCGAGGTCGGCCGCGCCGGCGTAGGTGCAGGAGGAGCGGACGCCGGACACGATCGCGTCGATGAGGTCCTCGACGCCGGGGCGGGTGGGGTCGATGAACATCCGGGAGTGCGAGATGCCCTCCTCGAAGAGCGCCTTGCGGGCGCGGTCGTAGGCGGAGTCGTCGGCGGTGCGGTTGCGCACGGCGCGGGCCGAGGCCATGCCGAAGCTCTCCTTGTACTGGCGGCCGTCGGGGGTGGTCTGCAGGTCGCCGGGGGACTCCATGGTGCCCGCGAACCAGGAGCCGATCATCACATTGGACGCGCCGGCGGCCAGCGCCATCGCCACGTCGCGCGGGTGCCGGACGCCGCCGTCGGCCCAGACGTGCTTGCCGAGCCGGCGCGCCTCCTCGGCGCACTCCAGGACGGCGGAGAACTGCGGCCGGCCGACGCCGGTCATCATCCGGGTGGTGCACATCGCGCCGGGGCCGACACCGACCTTGAGGATGTCCGCGCCGGCCTCGACCAGGTCGCGCACGCCGGCCGCGGAGACCACGTTGCCGGCCACGATCGGGACCTGCGGGTCGAGTGCCCGCACGGCGCGCAGCGCGTTGATCATCGATTCCTGGTGCCCGTGCGCGGTGTCCACCACCAGCACGTCGGCGCCGGCTTCCAGCAGGGCCTTGGCGCGGCCGGCGACGTCGCCGTTGATGCCGACGGTGGCGGCGATCCGCAGGCGGCCGGAGGCGTCCACGGCGGGGGTGTAGAGGGTGGCGCGCAGCGCGTTCTTGCGGGTGAGTATGCCGACCAGGGTGCCGTCGGGGGCGACCACGGGGGCGAGCTTGCGGTGCGCCTCGTTGAGGTGGTCGAAGGCGGCACGCGGGTCGATGTCCCGGTCGAGCAGCAGCAGGTCGCGGGACATCACCTCGGACAGGCTGGTGAACCGGTCCACGCCCTGGCAGTCGCCCTCGGTGACCACGCCGACGGGCCGGCCGCCCTCGACCACGACCACCGCGCCGTGCGCGCGCTTGGGCATCAGCGCCAGGGCGTCGGCGACGGTGTCGCCGGGGGCGAGGGCGAGCGCGGTGTCGTGCACCAGGTGACGCTGCTTGACCCAGCCGATCACCTCGGCGACGACCTCGATCGGGACGTCCTGCGGGATGGCGACCAGTCCGCCGCGGCGGGCGACGGTCTCGGCCATCCGGCGTCCGGCGATCGCGGTCATGTTGGCGACCACCAGCGGGATGGTGGTGCCGGTGCCGTCGTGGGAGGAGAGGTCGACACCCTGCCGGGAGCCCACGGCGGAACGGCTGGGGACCATGAAGACGTCGTCGTACGTCAGGTCGTACGCGGGCTTGAGGTCATTCAGGAAGCGCATGAAGGGGCTCTCTGGCTGGGGAGGAACGTTTCAGCAGGGGCGCGATGGAGCTGTGCCGTCAAACGCACCGGGCGCGCCGCACCCAGCGTTCAATCCTCACTGATTCCCCGGTCGGGGGCCAGCTCACACGGGAATCCTGAAGATCGGCACAAGCGGACGGCCACCGTTCCACAAGCGGCTTGGAGGAAGCTACAAGAGCGTGGCGGCGAGCCGGCGGCCCTCCGCCAGGAAAGCCGTGGTCGCCGACAGATCGCCCAGGTCGGCGAGGGTGCGGGCGGCACCGAACGGGGCGTTCCAGAACGCGCCGCTGCGGGGCGTCGGCAGGCCGACGTACGCGTACGGCTCGGCCAGGAAATCGTCTCCGGGCGAGAGGCCGTAGTTCACCTCGTCCACCGTCACCGCCAGATCGAAGTGCTCCGGCCACAACACCGGGTCGGCCTGCGCGAACAGCGCCCGCAACGCGGCGTCGCCGTGCGCGAAGCAGGCGGCGACGGCCTCCGCACCCGCCGCGTCCAACTCCAGCCGCTGGTCGAGGGCCACCCCCGAGCCGTCCCGGTACAGGCCCTCCGGACGGCCCGGCACAATCCCGACGGCCGCCCCGAGCTCCGCGCAGCTCCGCCCGGGAATGTCCAACGCCCGCCCGGCACTGAGCAGTTGAGCACCACTGACCCGCAACCTGGGCTCGAACCGGGTGGCGAACCCGCCCGGATAGGCACGCAGGCGCACCGTCCCCGCGGCCCGGTACTGCGGGCCGGCCAGCAGGTGCTCGGCCACCGCGTGCAGTGCGGTGCGGGCCTCGGCGAACCGCTGCGCGTCCATACCGCCATCCTCGCGCTCGAGCCCGACCGGGGCCAGGGGCGACGACGGCAGGCGCTGCCGGCCCCGGTGGCGACGGCGGCAGGTGCCGCTCAGGCTCCCAGATAGCGCAGGACGGCCAGGACGCGGCGGCTGTAACCGGCGGTGCGGGGGAGGTCGAGCTTGTCGAAGAGGGCGTTCAGGTGCTTCTCGACGGCGCTCAGCGAGAGATGCAGGCGGGCGGCGATCGCGGTGTTGGTGTGGCCCTCGGCGAGGGCCTCCAGAACGGTGCGTTCACGGGGGGTGAGGCGGGCCAGGGGGTCGGCGTGTTCGGTGCGGACCACCAGGCGGCGCACCACCTCGGGGTCGATCACCGTGCCGCCCGAGCCGACCCGGGTGAGGGCGTCGAGGAACTCGTCCACCTCGGCCACCCGGTCCTTGAGCAGGTAGCCGACCCGTTCCGCGCCGGACGCCAACAGCTGGGCGGCGTAACCGCGTTCGATGTGCTGGGAGAGCACCAGCACACCGACCTCGGGCCGGCTCTCGCGGATCCGCACCGCGGCCCGCACCCCTTCGTCGGTGTGGGTGGGCGGCATCCGGATGTCGACCACCACGACGTCCGGCGGGTCCGCGTCCACCGCGGCGAGCAGGGCCTCGGCGTCGCCGACGGCGGCCAGCACCCGATGGCCCTCCTCGGCGAGCAGGCGGACCAGGCCCTCCCGCAGCAGGGTCGAATCCTCGGCGACGATCACCCGCATGGCAGCTCCGCAGTGACGACGGTGGGGCCCCCGGCGGGGCTGTGGACGGACAGGGTCCCGTCGAGCGCGGCGAGCCGGCCGCGCAGCCCCGACAGGCCGCCGCCCGCCGGGTCCGCGCCGCCCCGCCCGTCGTCCTCGACCCGGACGGTGAGCCGCGCGCCGTCCCGCTCGACCAGAACCTCGACGGTGTCGGCGGCGGAGTGCTTGGCGGCGTTGGTGACGCACTCGCTGACCACGAAGTACGCGGCGGTGAGCACCGGTTGGGGCAGCGCGCCGGCCGCCAGGCAGTGCACCCGCAGCGGGATCGGGCAGCGCTCGGCGAGGCCGGCCAGCGCCTCGTCCAGGCCGAGGCTGTCCAGCGCGGACGGGTAGACCCGCCAGGCGACCTCGCGCAGTTCGGTGAGCACCTCGGCGGCCTCCCGGTGCGCCTGGCGCAGCAGTTCGTCGGTGCGCTGCGGGTCGGCTCCGCGCCGGGCCCGGCCGAGCAGCAGCCGCAGCGCGACCAGCCGCTGCTGGACGCCGTCGTGCAGGTCGCGTTCGATCCTGCGGCGCTCGGCGTCCACGGCGTGCAGCACGGCGGCCCGGCTGTCGGCGAGTTCGGCGATCCGGTGGCGCAGCAGCTCGGCCTCGGACGGGCCGAAGCAGTCCCGGGCCAGCCGGGCGTCCAGGTCGGCCAGCGAGGCCAGGCCCTGAACGGCGAGGAACAGCAGGACGCCACCGAGCAGCACCTGGCCCAGCAGGTCGGCCACGCTCAGGGTGCCGCGCAGCGCGCCCGCCGCGAGCAGCACCACCAGGACGGCGCCGAACCCGATCAGCCCGAGCACCAGCCCCGCGACCAGCCCGACACCGGTGCGACGGGCCAGGTACCGCAGCAGTTCGCGGTCGCCGGCCCGGTAGTGAGCGGGGAACCGGTCACCGAACCAGACGGCCCGGCGAGCCCGTTCGACGGCCGCCAGCCGGGCAGCCCCCGCCTGCAACGCGGCCCGCGCCCGCGGCCCGGTGCCCGGCCAGGGCAGCAGCGGACCCAGCAGCGCACCCGCCAGCACCAGGTACAACGCGGCGGGCGGCGCGGTCAGCGCACCCAGCAGCCCACCGAGAGCGCGGCGCGGCCAGGGCGGCGCGGTGGTGTCCCCCGCCACGATCGGTCCCTCCCCCATGGACGAGAGCCTACTGTCCACCATGATCACCCCATCCCGACAGGCCCCCATGGGCCCCATGCCCCGCCGACCGCCGCAGGCGTCAGCGGGCCCGGCGGTGGCGGGCGTCGCGGCCGCGCAGGCGCAGGCCCAGGTAGCCGGCTGTCGCGATCAGGGCGAGCACCAGCACGACCTTGGAGAAGATGCCGACGTAGCCCTCGACCACGTCCCAGCGGTCGCCGAGCAGGTAGCCGGCCAGGATCAGCACACTGTTCCAGGCGAGGCTGCCGATGGCGGTGAGAGCGGTGAAGCGGGCCAGGGCCATCCGTTCGACACCGGCGGGCACCGAGATCAGGCTGCGGAAGATCGGGACCATCCGGCCGAACAGCACCGCCTTGGTGCCGTGCCGGGCGAACCAGGCCTCGGTGCGCTCCAGGTCGGAGACCTTGACCAGGGGCAGCCGGGCCCAGATGGCGTGCATCCGGTCACGGCCGAAGACCGCGCCCAGCAGGTACAGGGCGAGCGCGCCGGCCACCGAACCGGCCGTGGTCCAGCCGAGGGCGGACAGCAGGCTGAGGGTGCCGCGACCGGCCGCGAAGCCGGTGAGCGGGAGGATCACCTCGCTGGGCAGTGGCGGGAACAGGTTCTCCAGGGCGATGGCGAGTCCGGCGCCGGGCCCGCCGAGCGTGTCGACCAGACCGGCCGCCCAGCCCGCGACGCCCTCGGTGGGTGCCTGCTCGGTCGCCGGGGAAGCGGTCGCCAGGGAGGCGGTCGCCAAGGAGGCGGTCGCCAGGGATATGAGCTGCATGGCCGGGTTCTCCTCAGGGGCGAGTGGGTCCACGGGCCGTTCGCCCGGGATCGCCACTCATCCTGGAATCCGCAGCTCAGCGGCGGTACGCGGTTTCCCACCCACTCCGGTTACGGGTTTCCGCACCCGGAAACCCCCGAAATGCCCCGGACATGCCGCGGCCCCCTGCGGAACGAATCCACAGGGGGCCGAAGAGCAAAAGGGAGGCTGAATTAGTAGCCCCGCCAGTAGGCGCCGTAGCCACGGGCGGCGGCCATGTTGTCCATGCTGCCGTAGCGGGCGTCGCAGTAGCGCGAGCTGGCGATCAGGTTGTCGACGGGGTTCCGGATGTCGGTGTGGCCGGGCAGTGCGTAGGCACGGAAGGTCGGCTCGATCATCTGGGTCAGGCCGATCGAAGGGGTGCCCTTCTTGGCGTTGATGTCCCAGTTGTTGACGGCGTTCGGGTTGCCGGAGGACTCGGCGATCGCCGCGGCGTGCATCGCCTTCGCGGACGGGACGGGCTTGCCGGCGGCGGCCAGCACGTCGCGGGCCTCGGCGATCCAGCCGTCCAGGTTGTTCGCGTAGGTCGGCTTGGCCGGCGCGGGGGCGGGCGCGGGCTCCGGCGCGGGGGCCGGGGCCGGGGCGGGAGCCGGGGCCGGGGCGGGAGCCGGGGCCGGGGCGGGCTCGGGCTGCGGCGCGGGGGCGGGCTCGGGCTGCGGCTGCGCGGCCGGCTGCTGGTCCTGCGGCTGAGCGGCCGGCTGCTGCTGATCCTGCGGCTGCGGCTGCGGCTGCGCGGCCGGCTGCTGCTGCTCGGCGGGCTGCTGCTGCGGCTGCTGGTCCTGCGGCTGCTGCTGGGCGTTCTGGCCGTCGGTGGCGACCGCGGCGGTCTCGGCGCGGGCGGGCGACGGGTCGGCGAACGCCTGGGTCGCGGGCAGCAGGGCGCCGACGGCGATGGCGCCGGCCAGGCCAACGCCGAGGAAGGCGTCGGGCATCCGGTGGTGGCCCATCCGGATCTGGCGGATCTGCGGGAGTCGGCCCAGGTTGTTCTTGATGCGTCGCATGTCGAGTACCTCCGAGAGTCGTGTTCCAGGTCACGCCGCACCCGGTTCGGACAAGGGGGGACCTCCGCAGCACTGCGGGGTTCCTCGGCCCGGGACGGCCGGCCCGGCGGCTCGTGCTCACCGGGGACGCTGCGCCGCGTGGATCGCGGTCTGCTGCGCCATGAAGCCCCGTGAGCGTCGGATCGGCTCGGGGCACAACCACGACCTTGCCCGAGCGCCCAACCCGGCGGCAAACAGGCCGAAATGGGACATCCCTGGCCTGCCGACCGGCCTGCTTCCCTTGTGCGCCAAGGGAATTGGCACCCTGTCGAGGCCGGTTTTCCCAGCTTCCTATGAGGAGCCTCACAGGCGGCTCCCAGGAAGCGCCAACCCCGCCCCGCGCCACGGAATTTGGGCCGGAGCCCAGTCGCGCCAAGGGCTCCGCGCCACCGCTGGGCCACCCCTCACCCGCCCGGACCGGCCGGCCCCTGTGACCCCGGCCACCGCCCGTCCGCTGTGACCCGGCTCTCTCCCCGCACACCCACCGCAGCCGCCCCGCCACCCGGCGCGCCCGGGCTGTGACGCGGGCCACCGACAGCCCCGCCCAACACCCGCGCCTGACTGTGGCCCAGACCACCCGACCCCACCGAACCCCCGCGCCTGACTGTGGCCCAGACCACCCGACCCCGCCCAACTCCCGCGCCTGACTGTGGCCCAGACCACCCGACCCCACCGAACCCCCGCCGCCGGCTGTGACGGGGGCCACCGCCGACCCCACCGAACCCCCGCCGCCGGACTGTGGCCCAGACCCCCCGACCCCACCGAACCCCCGCCGCCGGCTGTGACGGGGGCCACCGCCGACCCCGGCGAACCCCCGCCGCCGGACTGTGGCCCAGACCCCCCAGCCCCGCCGAACCCCCGCCGCCGGCTGTGACGGGGGCCACCGCCGACCCCGGCGAACGACCGTTCGGGCATGCCTGGTTGACTGCGGCGGGAGGTCGAGTGGAGGCGTTGGTCGCGGCGTTCGCGCCGATCTGGGTGCTGACGGCGGTCGGCTGGCTGGCCGGACGGACCGGGCTGCTGGGCGCGGACGCCGAGGCGGTGCTCGGCCGGTTCGTGTTCCACGTGGCGATGCCGGCCGCGCTGTTCACCGTGGTCGCCCGCACCGATCTGGCGGGGTTCGCCAACACCTCGATGCTGGCGTTCGCCGCCGGAACGCTGGCCGCCTCGCTGCTCGGCCTGCTCGCGGGCCGCCGGCTGTTCGAGCGCACGCCCGCCGAGCGGACCGTGGCGGTGATGGCGGCGGGCTACGTGAACTCCGGCAACCTCGGCATCCCGGTGGCCGCGCAGGTGCTCGGCGACGCGTCCTTCGTCGCACCGGTGCTGCTGTTCCAGGTGCTGCTGGTGACGCCCGTCATGCTGGCCCTGCTGGACTCCGCCACCGGATCCGCCGCCCACCTGGCCGAGCGGCTGCGGCGCCTGGCGCTGCTGCCGCTGCGCAACCCGGTGATCCTCGGTGCGGGGCTGGGCGCGGTGTTCTCGGCGGCCCACTGGCGGCTGCCGGGCCCGCTGGCGCACTCGGCGGAGCTGCTGGGCGGCGCGGCCGTCCCTGCGGCGCTGGTCACCCTCGGCCTGTCCCTGTACACCCCGCCCGGCGCGGCGGCGCAGCGCCCGGACCGCGCCGAGCTGGCCGTCACGGTGCTGCTGAAGACTGTCGGCCAGCCGCTGGCCGCGCTGGCGGTGGGCGCGCTGCTGCTGCACCTGTCGGGGCCGCAGCTGCTGGCGGTGGTGCTGCTGTCGGCGCTGCCGACCGCGCAGAACGTGTACGTGTACGCGCGGCTGTACGGGGCGGCGCCGGTGCTGGCGCGTTCCTCTGTACTGGTGTCCACGGTGCTGTCGATGTTCACGCTGTCGGGCATCGCCTGGGCGCTGGGCGGGCGTTGAGGTTCGGCCGGCTGTGCGGCAGGTCACAGGCTTCGCCCCGGCCGGGCCCGCTCACGTAGAGTTCGCCGGTACCCATGGGGAGATTGAGGAAGCATCCGCAGTGACGAACGCGCAGACCGAGCCGGGCAGCACCCCGGTCGAGGACGACATCGACTACGGCAAGGGCATCGACCCTGAGCGCCTTGAGCTGTGCCTGAGCGTGATCGCCGAGCTGGACGAGATCCACGTGGACCACCCGGACGCGATCCGGGTCCGGATGGCCGTCGGCGGGATCTTCCGCACCCTGAAGCAGCGCCGCCGCCAGGAGACCCGGGCCCGCAAGACCGCCAACGACCGTGCGGTGACGTCCAGGACCGCGACCGGCGCGCCCGGCCGGATCGACGACGAGACGGCGGGCGTGTTCGGTCTGAGCACCGAGACCACCACCGAGCTGGCGGGCATCCTGGAGCGGGCCCGCTCCTGCTACATGTGCAAGCAGCGGTACACCGAGGTGGACGCCTTCTACCACCAGCTGTGCCGCAACTGCGCCGCCCTCAGCCGGCAGCGGCGGACGGCGCGCGCCGACCTGACCGGCAAGCGCGCGCTGCTCACCGGCGGCCGCGCCAAGATCGGCATGTACATCGCGCTGTGCCTGCTGCGCGACGGCGCGCACACCACCATCACCACCCGCTTCCCGAACGACGCGATCCGCCGCTTCTCGGCGATGCCGGACAGCGCCGAGTGGATCCACCGCCTGAAGGTGATCGGCATCGACCTGCGCGACCCGGCGCAGGTGATGGCGCTGGCCGACGAGGTCGCCGCGGACGGCCCGCTGGACATCCTGATCAACAACGCCGCGCAGACCGTGCGCCGCTCCCCCGCCGCGTACCGGGAGCTGATCGCCGCGGAGTCGGCGCCGCTCCCCGCCGGTGCGCTGCCCGCTTCCACGGTGATCGGCCGGTACGGTTCGGGCGCGGTGGACGTGCCGGCGCTGCCCGGGCAGAGCCGCACCGAGCAGCCCGCGGTGAGCGCCGAGGAGGTCACCTCGCTGGCGCTGGTGACGGGTTCGGCCTCGCCGGAGCGGATCGCGGCGGGCACCGCGATCGACGCGGGCGGCCTGGTGCCGGACCTGGCGGACACCAACAGCTGGGTGCAGACCGTCTCCGAGGTCGGCCCGATCGAGCTGCTGGAGGTGCAACTGTGCAACTCCACCGCCCCGTTCATCCTGATCAGCCAGCTGCGCCCGGCGATGGCCGCGTCCAAGGCGCGCCGCAAGTACGTGGTGAACGTGTCCGCGATGGAGGGCGTGTTCGACCGCGGTTACAAGGGTGCCGGTCACCCGCACACCAACATGGCGAAGGCCGCGCTGAACATGCTGACCCGCACCAGCGCGCAGGAGATGTTCGAGACCGACGGCATCCTGATGACCGCGGTGGACACCGGCTGGATCACCGACGAGCGCCCGCACCCGGACAAGATGCGCCTGCACGAGGAGGGCTTCCACGCCCCGCTCGACCTGGTGGACGGCGCGGCCCGGGTGTACGACCCGATCGTCCGCGGCGAGCTGGGCGAGGACCTGTACGGTTGCTTCCTGAAGGACTACCAGAAGGGCAAGTGGTGACGGACGTTCAGCTGCCCGGCGTCGAACTCCCCCTCGGCCCGCACCCGTTGCCGCCGCTGGTGGGCGCGGGCGTGATCGTGCCGACCGGGGACGGGCGGGTGCTGATCGGGCGGCGCACCACGGCCGGCGAGCCGCCGACCTGGAGCCTGCCGGGCGGCAAGGTCGACCATCCCGGCGAGTCGTTCGAGCAGGCCGCGGCACGGGAGTTGGCCGAGGAGACCGGCATTGTGCTGCCCGCCGAGCAGATGCGGGTGCTGGCGGTGCTGCTCGACCACGAGCTGGGCCGCACCCGGGTGACGGCGGCGGTGCTGGCCCCGCCGAGCCTCGCGGAGGCGCTGGTCACCGAGCCGCACGCGTGCGCCGGTTGGGAGCGCTTCCCGGTGGACGCGCTCCCCGAGCCGATGTTCTACCCGTCCGCCCAGGTGCTGGTTGCCTGGCTGCCCAACCACCCGGCCCCGGGCGGCACTTGGCGCTACGCGGCGGCGGGCGGCGTCGCCGGGCACGGCGCCCGGTCATAAAAGACATGTCATCGGCCCCGGTAACGTGAGGACCTCCTGACCATGCGCCCCACGATCCGTATCGACGACTGGCTGAGGCTCCAGAAGAAGTCGGACGACCCCGCCGCCACGGTCTTCGTCTTCCACCACGCGGGCGGGTCGTCGGCCCCCTACCGCCCGATCACCGATCGGCTGCCGGCCGAGTGGGACGTGGTGTTCGTCGATCTCCCCGGCCGCGGTCACAACGGCCGGGCGAAGCCGCTGACCCGAATGGCCGAGGTGGTGGCGCAGTTGGTCCCCCGGGTGGTCTCGGTGACCGACGGCCCCCGGGTCTTCTTCGGCCACAGCATGGGTGCGGCGATCGCCCACGGTGTCGCCGCGGGAACGCCTGCCGGGCAGCGGCCGGTGTGGCTCGGCCTGTCGGGTGCCGGGCCGCGCCGCGCGAGCGCCGCCCCCGACCGTCCCGCCTCCCCGCACCTCGACCGTGGGCGGATCATCGGCCTGCTCCGGCAGCTCGGCGGTACGCCGGAGGCCGTGTTCGAGAACCGCGAGCTGCTGGAGTACGCGGTGACGCTGCTCCACGCCGACCTCCTCACGCTGGCCGACTGCACCGCCCCGGCCGCCCAACTCGCCTCCCCGATCAGCGTGTTCGGCGGTGCGGAGGACGCCACCGCCCCGGTGGCGGAGCTGCGCGGGTGGGAGGCGTTCACCGACGCTGCGCTGCGCCTGCACCGGTGGCCGGGCGGCCACTTCTACCTGTTCGACCATCCGGCGGCCCTGGCCGCCCGGATGGCCGAGGACATCGCCGACGCCCTGAACGGCCGCTCCGGTCCGGCTCCGGAGCAGGTCGCATCCACCCGGGTGTGAGCGAAACCGGACCGGCGCGGCAACCCTGAACCTGTCGCCCCGGCCGCAGCGCACGGCGGACCGAGTGGAGCCCCGGCGGCCTCCGGGCCGGTGGGGGCTCTCCCAAGTCGAAGTCCACCCGGCCGAGATGGTGCGGGTACGTATGGTGTGCATGCGCATGGTACGGCTTTCCGAGCCCCGGCGCCGGGCCTCCCGAACGGCGGGGCCCGGGCTCGTTTCCCGCCCTCGGCCGATCCCATCTTGCCGCGCGGCGGCGACAGTTCGTCCACCGTCATACCCAACCCGACCTGCGGCAAAGGCCGTTCACCACTTCCCCCCGCCGCATCCGGAAGGGTCCCCGACCGGCCGCGCCACCATGATCGCCGCCCGGGGCGCGCATCGCGGCCAGGTACCGGTTCGCCGACAATGCGGGAAACACCGGGGTTTGGCAGGTGGTCCGAGGCGTGCGGTATGTGTATCGTCGCAATGCGCTATCAGGGACATACGCGGGCAGCAGCTGGGGGCGGGCAATGGCTGTGCAACTACCACCGGGACTCAACGCCGTAGTCGGCATGCTGGGCGTGCGTTTCCCAGGTGCCAATGAAGACGAACTCAACCGACTGGCGAACCAGTTGGAGAAGTTCGCCAGTGCTCTGGACTCCGCCCAGATGGCGGCCGACAAGGCGCTGACAATGCTTCACGAGGTGTACAAGGGCGCCTCCGCCGACAAGCTGTCGGAACTGTGGAGCACCATCACCAAGTACTCGAAGGTCATCGTCGAGGCCTGCCAGACGATAGCCAAGGTGCTGCATGCGGCCGCCGTGGTGATCGAGGTGGCGAAGACCCAGTCGATCGTCCAACTCTTCTCCATCCAGGCGAGCTTGGCCGCGGCCTCCTCGACCGGGCCGTGGAGCACCGCGGCGATCCTGCGGCTCGGCCGCGAACTGATGAACCGGCTGCTGTCCGAGGCGGTCGCCCGGCTCGGCCAGACCCTGCTGCGCCCGATCGAGGACATGATCGTCAAGGCGGGGCAGCAGATCGTTCCGACCCCGGCCCACAACTCCAACGGCCAGGGCTTCAACATCGACCTGGCCCAGGTCGCCACCTGCGCGGCCGATCTGCGCCGCGGCGCGGACGACATCGAGTCGCACGGCCTGGACTTCAAGCGGATCGTCTCGGGCCTGAAGATGGGCGAGTCCGGCGACCCGTTCGGCCGGCTCGTGATCCAGGTCGCCGAGAAGATCCTGCAGACCATCGCCGAGGACGTGCTCAAGCGGATCCTCGCCTCGTTCCGCGACACCGCGGGCAAGATGGACAAGCTGGCGGGCAACCTCAGTGAGAACGAGGAGAGCAACCAGACCTCGCTGAACAGCATCGCCTCCCTGGTGGCGAACCCGCTCAGCCCCAACTCCGCGGTCGGCACCGGGATCAACTCGGTCGGCGGCTCGCGGATCGGCGGGGGCGGCGGCTCGTCCGACGCCGGGCTCGCCGCGTTCACCTCGCTGATGCCCAAGCTCGGCCCGGTCGGCAGCGGGAGCTCGCGCGGCGGCAGCGGCGGCAGCGGGCTCGACATGCTGGGCCTGAAGGGGCCGAACCTGGGCGCCATCGGCTCCGGCGGCCACGGTGGCGGTGCGGGCGGAGCGGGCGGCGGCGCCGGCGGTGCCGGCTCCGCGGGTTCCTCCGGGGGCGTGGCGGGCGGCTTCGCCACCCGGCTCAACATCCCCGGCGCCTCCGGCTCCAAGAACGGCAACATGCGCCTGGGCACAGGCCTGGACAACGGCCACGACGGCCCGTCCCACGTCAGCGGCAGCGGCTCGGGCGGCAGCGGCGGCACCGGCACCAGCACCGCAGGCCTGGCCGGCCGCCCGATGGCCGGCGGCATGATGGGCATGCCCATGGCCGGCGGCTACGGCCCGGTCGGCGGCGGCAGCGGCATTCGCGGCGCCCAGCGCCGCACCGGCCAGGTCAGCAGCGACAGCGCCGGCGGTGGCGGCGCGAACGGCGAGAACCCCGCCGACGGCGTCATCGCCGACCCGAGCGCGGCCGCTGCGGGCATGCACTCCTCCCTGCAACTCGGCCGCGTCGCCCCGGTCCGCAAGGAGCCCACCGAGGAACGCGCCGAGCGCGACGACCGCTACGACGACGACTTCGACGCCGACCTCTCCGACCTCCCGGACTTCACCGAGTTCAGCGACCCCGTCTAACCCCGCACCACCCCAAGGGCCCCGGCCCGGGCCACCGCCCGCGCCGGGGCCTTCGGCATGCCGCCAACGGCCATTGACGCCCGGCCAGGCCCCACCGCCCCACGCCTCTCGCCCGCGCCACCCCCACCCCAAGCGCCCCTCCGCTCCCCACGCCCCCCGCACTTCCCCCGCGCCACCCCCACCCCAAGCACCCCTCCGCTTCCACTTCCCCTCCCCTGGTGTTTCCTCCGTGCCACTTCCCTTGAATTGACCGTGAACGGTAAACTTTTCCCCTTGGTGGTGTGGACCACGAACGAAGCCGGTGGCTAGGGTCGATTCCGGCCCGCACCCTCAGACCTGCGACGGGACATGTCCGTGACCGACACTCTGGCGGCACCCGACGCCGACGGCGCCCGCTACGAAGCCGACCGGCTCGACGCGACCGCCGCCTGGGTCGCCCGGCACCGCCCGCCCGGCAGCGGGGCGCTGGCCGAACTCGGCGCCCGCGACGGCGCGCTGACCGGCCGCCTGCTCAGGGCGGGCTACACCGTGCACGCCGCCGAACCCGACCCGGCACTGCGCCAGCGCCTGCTGTCCGCGTTCGGTCGCCGCACCCGCCTGCGCCTGAGCGCAGCCGATCTCGCCGCCCCGCCGCCGGTGCGCCGCCGTTTCGGGGCCGTGCTGCTGATCGAGGCCTTACAGGCAGGCGAGGACCTGGAGTTGCTGCACGCCCTGCCCACCGACCTGCTGTTCGTCGCGCTCGCCCCGTCGGCCCTCGATGTCTGCTTGCGCCCCTGGATCTCCGCCCAGCAGGGCTGGCTGCTGGTCGAGGAGATCGATCTCGCGGCCCCGCGCGCCGCCACCCGCCGCCCGGCCCCGGGCAGTCGCGGCATCCTGCTGCGCCGCGCGGGCTGACGGCACGCCGACGTGCGCGGCCACGCGGGTACCACAGCCACGCGGGTGCCGCAGCCACGTAGGTACCGCAGCCACGCTGGTACCGCAGCCGCGCGCGGAGTCCCGGCGGGTCGCCGCGCCGCCGGTCTGCGAGAAGGCGCCGGGCACGCCAACGATGCAGCCACGTCCGGGAGTTGCCGGGCCCAACAGCAGCACGTCGCTGCGACGACCTGAGGCAGCCCCACCGCGAGTCCTAGGCTGACGCCATGTCACCTCTCGGAACGACCGCGTACACCGACCGCGCCGCTCTCCCCGAACCTGTGCTCCGGGCCGTCGAGTTGGCCGAGCGGCTGGGCTTCGCACAGTCCTGCCGCCCGGAGCAGGGGCGGCTGCTCCAGGCGCTGGCCGCCGGTGCGGCGGGCCGGATCGGCGAGACGGGGACCGGCTGCGGTGTCGGTCTGGGCTGGCTGCTGGCCGGGCGGCGGCCGGGGGTGCGGGTGGTGAGCGTGGAGCGGGAGGCCGAACGCGTGGTGGCGGTACGGGAGTTGTTCGCCGGCGTGCCCGACCTGGAGATCGTGCACGGTGATTGGACGGCCATCGCGCCGCACGGCCCGTTCGACCTGCTGGTCCTGGACGGGGGCGGCAACGGCAAGCAGTCCCAGCCCGCCGACCCGGATCTCCTGCTGACCCCGGCGGGCACCCTGGTGGTCGACGACCTGACGCCGCTCACCGCCTGGCCGCCGACCCACCAGGGCCGCCCGGACACCGGCCGCACCGCCTGGTACGGCCACCCGTCCCTGCTCACCACCGAGGTCCGGCTCGCCCCGGACCTCGCCACCCTGCTGGCCACCCGCCGCCCCCGACCGGCCGGCGATCAGTAGCCGATGGCCTCCTGGACCAGCAGCACGATGCCCTCGGTGAACCGGGTCGGGGCGTTGAACACCACCAGCTGGTTGACGGCGCTGGGCATCCCGTAGGCGGCCTCGGTACGGGCGCTCTCCAACGGGAGGGCGTGCTCCTCCAGGCGGCGCAGCGCGGTGGGCAGGTCGGGGACGATCTTCTGGGCGCCGATGATCCAGATGGCGCGGCCGGCGCCGCCGGTGTAGGCGGGCAGTTGGCTGCCGCTGCCGGAGGCGACGACCAGGGAGCCGGTCTCGGTGAGCGCGGCGACGCTGCCGATGACCACGTCGGGGGTGGCGAGCAGGTGCCGGATCTCCTCGGCCTCGCTCTCCCGGTCCATGGTCAGGACGCGCGGCTTGACGGCCCGGGGGTACCGGTCGCTGTTGAGGTCCTCGTCGATGCCGGACAGCCGGAGCGTCTCGCTGGCCGTGGTGAACACGCCGGACTTCTCCGGGACGAGTTCCCGGACCCGGGCGCGGGCGGCTTCGGCGTCCGGCAGGATCTCGACGGCGAAGCCGCGCGCGGCGAGTGCGTCGGCCGCCCGCTCCAGGCGGTCCGCGCCGACCGGTTCGGTCCAGCGGGCCGCAGGTGCCTCGGTGGCCTGCTCGGGGGCGGATCCGGTGAGCGGGCTGGTGTCCAGGTAGCGAAGTTCGTAGACCCGTTCGGTGAATCGCCAGCCGTTCGGGGTGCGCCGGTAACGGTCGTGGTAGATGGCGTAGTTGAGGCCCTCCAGGCCGTTGCGGGTGCGGGCGATCTCGTGCATGTGGGCGCGGCCGGTGGCGGTGTCGCCGTCGATGGTGATCGCGCCGGGGTGGGTGTTCTGCACGAAGAACACCCACTGTTCCTGGAGCTTCTCGCCGCCGAGGCGGATCTCCTCGGGGCCGGTGAGCTCGATCGGGATGTTGGGCATCCGCAGCACGCCGTCCGCGGTGAACAGCGCGGCGAGGCGGGCACGGTCGCGCATCGTCACCGCGTCGGTGAACTCGGCCTGCAGCGCCTGGATCTCGACGCGATCGGCGATCGCCTGAAAGGTGGTCATCGGATTCTCCGTTCGTCTTCCTGCCCAGTACGACAAAGCAACCGCCCGGAATGTGACGGGGCGGCGCGACGTCACATTCCGGCGCCCTGTCCGGTCCTACTGGGAAGGGATGACCACCACCGACAAGGAGACGGACCCGTGCCGAACACCGTGGACCAGCGACCGGACGACGAGCTGGACGCGATCATGGGCGAGCGCCGCCGGCTGACCAATCTGGCGTACCGGCTGCTCGGTTCGCTGGCCGACGCCGAGGATGTCGTGCAGGAGACGTACGCCCGCTGGTACGCGCAGTCGGAGCGGCAGCGGGCCGCGATCGAGTCACCCGGCGGGTGGTTGACGACGGTGGCGGGCCGGATCTGTCTCAATCTGCTGGGCTCGGCGCGGGCCCGCCGGGAGCGCTACGTGGGCCAGTGGATCCCCGAGCCGCTGCCCGCCCACCGGGAGGGGGCGGGCGGGGCGGCGGCCGACCCGGCGGACCGGATCACCCTCGACGAGTCGGTCCACATGGCGTTCCTGGTCGTGTTGGAGTCCATGACCCCGGCGGAGCGGGTCGCGTTCGTGCTGCACGACGTGTTCCAGTACCCGTTCACCGAGGTGGCGGAGGTCCTCGGGCGTTCCCCGGCCGCCTGCCGCCAGTTGGCCACCTCGGCCCGCCGCCGTATCCGCTCCGCACCGGTGCCCGCCACCCCGGCCGGCGCGCAGGCGGGCATCGTGCGGAACTTCAAGCGGGCCTGGGAGAGCCAGGACGTCAGGTCGCTGATGGATCTGCTCGACCCGGACGCCACGGTGATCGCCGACGGCGGCGGCCTGGTCGGCGCCCTGCTGGAGCCGCTCACCGGCCGGGACAACATCGTCCGCGGCTACCTCAGGATGGCCCACCTGATCCCCGCCATGACCTTCCTGGAACGCACCGTCAACGGCCAGCCGGGCCTGATCGCCCAACTCGACGGTGTCACCGTGACGGTGTTCGCGTTCCGGATCGTCGACGACCGGATCACCCACATCTGGGGCGTCCGCAACCCGGAGAAGCTCCACCCGTGGACGGCCTCCGACCGCGGCGCCGGCCCGGAAGGCAGGCCCTAGATTCCGGTCCGGCCGTCCAGCAGTTCGCGGACGATGTCGAGGTGCCCGTTGTGCCGGGCGATCTCCTCGATCAGGTGCAGCAGGATCCACCGCAGGTCCATGTGCACCCCGCCGCGCATCGGGCGGACGGCCCTCTCGTCCAGGTCGTGCTCGGCGACCAGCTTCCGGAACCGGACGGACTGTTCCTCGTACTCCGCGAGCAGCTGCTCCAGCGGCACGTCGACCGCCGTCCGCATCTCGGGGTCGGGGTCCTCCGCGGTGGCCCCGGCCAGCGGCCCCGTGTCCTCCTCGCCGAGGAACACCGCGTGGAGCCACCAGTACTCCACCCATCGCAGGTGGCTGATCAGCCCGCACACCGTCATCAACGGGGAGCCGGGAAGCGGCGAACGCCGGGCGTCCTCCGCGGAGATGCCCTCGCACTTGGCCTTCGCGGTGGCCCGGGCGTAGTCGAGGAAGGTGGTCAGCTGCGTGCGCTCGTCCCAGCTGGGAGGCGTATCGGTTCGCTCAGTCATCGTGCCCAGTCTGCCCGAGCCCTGACGGTCCGTCGACGGGATTCGGCCCGCCCGGCGGGAGCGGTTCGACTCCGGTGCGCACAGGACGGTGCCGGTCAGGGCCACCAGCAGGGCCACGAAGGCGCCGGCCGGGCCGCCTCCGGTACCGGGAGCCGTGCCGGGGGGCGGCCACAACGACGACGCCGCACCCACCGGCCGCCCACCTCAACTGCCGCCCGCGTCACCCGAGTTGCGCGACCCCGCCGTAGCAGCCCGCCTGCGCGTCAGTGACGGGGGCAACCCCGGTGTCGGGCCGCCACCGGGGGCTGGCGACGACGCCGGGCGTGAGCAGGCGCCAGTCCTGGAAGAGCCCGGTGATCTCCGCCCGGGTGCGCGCCTGGAGGTCGGTGCCGGAGCTGCGGTAGACCTGCTCCATCCGGGCGGTGGCCTCGGGGTCGAAGTCGGCGGTGAAGTGGCTGATGACCAGGTAACTCCCCCGCGCGAGACGCGAGATGAACGCCTCGACGACATCGGCCGCGCTCTCGCCGGGGCGGTCGGCGACGAAGTGCAGCAGCGCGACCATGCTGAGCGCGACGGGGCGCTCCAGGTCCAGCGTGCCTGCGGCGGCGTCGAGGATCGCCTCGGCATCGCGGACGTCGCCCTGCACGTACGAGGTGCGCCCCTCGGGGGTGCCCTCCAGCAGCGCCTCGGCGTGCGTCAGGACGATCGGGTCGTTGTCCGCATAGACCACGCGCGCGGCCGCGTTGACGCCCTGGGCGACCTCGTGCAGGTTGGGCGAGGTGGGAATGCCGGTGCCGATGTCCAGGAACTGGTCGATGCCGAGTTCGGCGATGGTCCTGGTGGCACGGCGCATGAACGCCCGGTTGGCGTGCGCGGCGAGCCGGGCGTTGGGGAAGGCGTCCAGCGCGCGGCCGGCGGCCTCCCGGTCGGCGGGGAAGTTGGTCACGCCGCCGAGGTAGTAGTCGTACATCCGGGCCGAATGGGCCTGGTGGATGTTCAGGTTGATGCCGATCTCCGGCGTCTGCTGAGCGGTGTCGTCAGCCATCGCGCGTCCCCCCTGGTCGCTGAGTCCTCGTCAACGCTTCGGTGGCGCGCGGCATGGCGCACCCCCTTGCGCGGAACTCATGAGATCATGCCCGCGGAACAGCCGGGCAACCGGCCGGGTCGCGCCCTGCCGACTGCATGCCCGCCCCGGCCCGGGCCAACCCCCGCCGGGGCCCATCGACCGGGTCCAACCCCTCTCAAGCCCCAACTGGCCGTCCGGCTTTCACTTCTGTGCCCCGGATGTTCGCGGAGTTCCGTTTTCACCACAGGGATCCCGATACGCTGAAATGGTGGTGTGAGGGGGGTGACAATCCCCTCGTCAAGGCATCGGCGTCCGGCGCGGAGGGGGCGCGGGCCGCGATCCGATCGGCGCGGGAGAGGCTCTCCCGCTGGGAGGGGTGACAGTGGACCCGGAGTTCGGATTGGCGGTACCGCAGCGGCGCGATCAGCTGACCTTCGACGCGTTCTGCGAGACCCACGAGCAGGCCTGGCTCGGCGCCGCCCGGGCCTGCCGGCTGTCCGACGAACAGGCCCACGCGGTGGTCGACGCGGTGCGCGACTGGCTGTGGGGCGACTGGCAGATGCTGCTGCGCGAGCCGGCCCCCGCGGCCTCCGCCTGGAAGGTGCTGAAGGACGAGATCGCCAAGGCGGGCCTGACGGCGGCGGACACCGACGGCGAGCACTGGCCCCACGACCAGTGGCGGGTGGCGATCCGAACTGCCATGCACCGCATGCGGATGGAGTTCACCCCGGACCTGAACGGCACCTACGAGGCGATCCTCTCCCTGCCCGAACGCCAGCAGGACGTGATCATCCTCCGCTACGCTCTCGACCTGCGGGACGAGACGGTCGCCGAGTACCTGGGCTCGACCGTGGGGACGGTGCGCTCCAACGCCCGCCACGCCGAGGACCGCCTCAAGGAGAAGCTCGCCCGGAGGAACGCGTGAGTGGCAGATCCACGGCAACCGAAGTGATGCTGGAGCGCAGCCGGGGAGCCGCGCCGGCGCCGCTGCGCCTGGCACACCGTCAGGCCCGGCACGAACTGGCCATGCTGTGCTCGCTGATCCTCGCCAACCCGGCGGCGGCGAGCTCGCTGGCCAAGCTCGTCGACAGCGAGGTCGAACGTCCGGACGGCGCCCTGGTCCTGGGCGTACTGCTGAACCTCGCCGACTACGAGGAGGGCGCCCGCTTCTGGTGGGAGTTCGCGGCCGGCGGCGGCAGCCACCTCGCCGCCTCCTGCCTGTGGTTCCTGCACCAGTCGCGCGGCGAGCCCAGGGACGCGAACTTCTGGCGCCTCCAGGCCGAATCCCTGGCCGAACTCCCGCAACCGGCCTGGCAGTTGACTTCCCAGGACCGCCCGCTGGTGCCTCGCAGCGTCCGTGCCGAGATACTCGCCCGCTGCAAGCAGGGCATGTCCCCGCGCCTGCCTCCGCGCCTGGCGGCCGTCCTCAAGTCCCTCCCGGTGGAGGACGACAACGGTGACTGGCCCGAAATCCCGCACTGGAGCCCCGACGTCGTCCACCACCTCCGCGCGGCCGGCGAGGACAACCCCCGCTGACCGCCCGGTCAGGAGCGGGTGGCCTCGGTGGCGATGCCCTTCAGGACCGCCTCGATGCCGTCGTGGAGGCTGGCGAGGCGGGCGTCCACGAGCATCTCCTCCTGGTCCGGGTTGGCTTCGACGTACTTGTGCAGGGGAGTACGCAGGTTGCCCAGGCGCATGCCGTGGCGCAGGCGGGTGCCGGTGCCCTCGGGGGTCAACTCGTAGTACCAGTTGGCGAAGGCGTCGCCCTGGGCGGTGGCGATGTCCGGCAGGACCGACCAGCCGAAGCGCTCGTTCGGGGTGAGTTCGGTGATCCGGTTGACGGTCTGCCACTGCTGCCCGTCCGGCCGGGCGTTGTGGCCCGCGAAGTGGGCGCCCACGGCGGGCCCCTCCGCGTCCTGGAGCCATTCGGTGCGCTGGAGTTCCGGGCTGAAGCGGGGGGAGGTGGAGATGTCCGCCACCAGCTCCCAGACCCGCTGCGGCGGGGCGGGGATCGTCACCTCGAGCACCACGCCGAATTCGTCGGTGAGTCGCACGGCTGCCTCATTCCTGTTCACGTCGACCGGCCCGGGTTCCGCCGGGCCTCTGCCCCCGCAAGGGTTGCATGTACCGTCAAGACCCCGGGTTCCGGGGCACGATCGGGGCCTGGCCTAAAGTCTGTTACCGTCCCGCCACCCCGAGCAGGGGCGCCCGGGGCGAGTGCCGGATGGTGGTGACGAGGCCGCTGCCGACCCCAACGCCAGCAGTGCCGGGCCGGAGCGGCAGGCCGGCCGGTCAGGCCCGGCCCCGGTGTCCGAGCTGGCGCCACAGCGCCAGTTCGGTGGCGCTGGGCGGCAGTTCGGGGCAGAGCCGCTCGGGGTGCCCCGGGCCGGGGTCCTGCTCGTGCGGCACCGGCGCGGGCGGGCCGGGGAACCAGCAGGTGCCGAAGCCGATCAGTGCCCGGCCGAGGCGGCAGCACAGCGAGATCGCCGCGGTCCGGGCCGCCAGGTGCCACCGCATGTCAGGCGGTGGCCGGGCCGAACCAGCGGTTCAGCGCCCCGGCCGGTCCAGGACGGGGGTCCACGCGGTCGCAGGCCCAGGCCAGGTAGCCGTCCGGCCGGACCAGCACCGCGCCGAGGCCGGGGTGACCGGGGAACTCCGCCCGGCTCCAGCGCAGACCGGGACGGCCGGCGACGGCCGCGCGGTGCTCGCCGGCGGGTGTGGCGTCGAGCAGCACCGCCAGCCCGTCGTCGAGGCCGTCCACCGGCAGCAGGTCGGGAGCGAACCGTCCCACCAGCGGGTGGCCGGCGCTGCGGTCGGGGTGGTCGTAGGTGACGTCCAGCGCGTGCAGCATCTCGATCAGCATCCGTTTGGCCTGGGGCACTTCGACCAGGTCGGCGATCAAGTCCCGCACCGCGTCCACCTGAGGGCCGTGGCGCAGCAGCGCGGCCTGGGCCCGGGAGTTGCGCAGGACGCGGGCGGCGGGGGCGTGCCGTTCGGCCGTGTAGCTGTCGAGGAGGTCCTCGGGGGCCGAGCCGCGCACCACCCGGGCCAGCTTCCAGCCGAGGTTGGCGGCGTCCTGGATGCCGAGGTTGACGCCCTGCCCGCCGAACGGCGAGTGGACGTGGGCCGCGTCGCCGGCCAGCAGGACGCGGCCGAAGCGGTAGCTCGTGGCCTGCCGGGCGTTGTCGTTGTACCGGAACGGGGAACCCACCCGGGCGACCGTCACGTCGGCCCCGCCCACCCGGCGCAGCGCCGCCTGCAGTTCCGCCGCGGTCACGGGGGCGCGCCGGTCGGCCGGCGGGCGGTCGAACTCCAGCGCCACCACCTGGCCCGGCACCACGTCGACCATCAGCGCGCCGGCCGGGGTGCGGGTGAAGCCACGCGGCAGCTTCTCCGCGTCGAGCAGCGCGACGTCCTCCCCGCCGACCGCGAACAGGGTCGGACCGGTGCCCGGGAAGTCGAACCCGGCGAGCCGGCGCACCGCGCTCCGGCCCCCGTCCGCGCCCACCAGGTAGCCCGCCCGGATGGTCCGGCCGTCGTCCAGCCGGGCCACCACCCCGTCCGGCCCCGGTTCGACCGCCACCACCGAACGCCCGTGCAGCAGCCCGGCGCCGTGCTGCCGGGCCCGGGCCGCGAACACCTCGCGCAGGACGGTGTACGGCACCGGGAGCAGCGACACGTCGGTGTGTTCCCCGAGTGGGTCGGTCAGCGGCACCATCCCGATGTGCCCCTTGGTCGCGCCGCCGCTGCCGAGCTGGGTGGAGGCGACCTGACCGCCCGCCGCGACCGGCCGCGGACCGGCCGGGGCGAGCGTGGCGGCGGTGCCGATCAGGGTGCGCAGCGCCTGCTCGGCGGCCGCCACGACCGGCCCGTCCAGTCCGCGCAGCGCCAGCGTGCGCATCGTCCGGGTGGTGACCCCGCGCAGCGCGGGGCTGTCGGTGCGGGCCGCCCGGTCGAGCCGCTCGACCACCAGCACGGACGCGCCGGCCAGGCCGAGCTCGGCCGCCAGGAACAGGCCGACCGGGCCGCCCCCGACCACGACCACGTCCGCCTCGGAACAGACATCGGCGTTCACGACTGCACTTCCTTCCTCAGCGGGCGGCGGCCGGCAGCACCGTGTGCAGGTGCTCGGCCAGCGCGGACGGGGTGGGGTGCTCGAATATCCGCGCCAGCGGCAGGTCGACGCCGGTGGCGTCCACCACGCGGCGGCGCAGCTCGAACGCCGTGAACGAGGTGAGGCCGAGTTCGGCGAACGCGGTGTCCACCGGCACCGCGTCGTGCGCGGAGTGCCCGAGCACGAACGCCGTGCTCCGGCGCACCAGCGACAGCAGCGCCTCCCGCCGCTCCGCCGCGGGCAGACCGGCGAGGTGCGCGGCCAGCCGGGTGCCGGACCCGTCGGGGGCCGCGGGGTCGTCGGTGGTCCGGGTCCGGCCGAGCAGGTCGCGCAGCGGGGGCGGTACCGGATGGCCGGCGAACGCGGTGAGCAGACCGGTCAGCGGCAGGTCGGCGACCAGCAGGTCCGCGTCCGGGCCGCTCAGCGCCTCCCGGATCCCGGCCACCGCGTCGGCGGGCCCGGCCCACGCCACGCTCCGGCCGGACGCTCCGGCCGCCCGCCGCGCACCCGCCACCGCGGCGTGTCCGGCCCGCAGCGCCGCCGAGCCGTCCGGGGCGTCCCCGGTCAGCGGCGCGGCGAGCGGGGCGAACAGCGCGAACCGGGCCAGCGGCAGCCCGGCGGTCGCCTCGTGCAGCGCCGACGCGGCCGCGCCGTCGGCATCGACGTCGGCGTCGGCAAGGGCGGACAGGTGCAGCACGTCGGTCAGCGGGTGGTCGGCCGGGACGGCGCCGAGCACTGCGGCCAGCGCGGCCCGGTCGGCCGGGTCGCACGGCCGCACCGTCACCTCGCAGGGGCGCCCACCGCCGGGGGACGGAACGGCCGCTCCCCCGGCCGTCGGCTCCTGGCCGGGCTCCTGGCCGGGCTGCCGGCCGAGCTGCCCGGCGGGCTGTTCCGGGCCGGTCAGCAGCAGGACGTGCGCGGCGCCCCGTTCGGCGGCCCAGCGGAGCGCGGCGTCGGTCAGGGCGGCCGGACCGGCGGTGATCAGGACCGTGCCGCCCGGGCGGCCCGTCGGTTCCGGGCCGGGCCCGCTCCGCTCCAGTCGGCGCACCTGCACGCCGGCCGGCCGGATGGCGGCGTGCTCGGGTCCGGCCGGGTCGGCGAGCAGCGCGACCAGCCAGGACAGGGTGCGCGCGGTGGGCTCCTCGGGCAGGTCCACCAGCCCGTACCACGGGACGGGGGCGGTCCGGCGGGCGTCGGCGAGCGACCACAGCCGCCCGGCGGCCGTCCCGCTCTCCGCCGCGTCGGGATCGACGGCGGCCCGGGTCAGGCACCACAGCGGCGCGTCCAGCCCGGCCTCCAGCAGGGCGGCGGAGAGGCGTTCGGTGGCGGCCGGTTCGGCGTCCCCGTCCACGCCCCCGGACGGGGTGCGGCGGGCCGGCAGCGACAGGACGCCGACCGGCGGCGGGCCGGCGGCCACGGTGCGGAGGGCGGCGGGGAGGCCGGGGCCCGCAAGGACGGGGACGGCCTCGGCGCCGCCGGCCCTCAGGGCGGCGAGGACCGCGTCGGAGAACGGGTCGCCGGCGCCGTCGGCCGGGAGGACGGCGAGCCAGCGGCCGGAGAGCAGCGGGACGTCCGGGGCGGGGACGCGTCGCCAGACGGCGCGGTGGGCGGTGCCGTCCTCGGACCGGTCCTGGCCGGGGCCGGCCGGGGTACCGAGGGCGGCGACCAGGTCGGCGAGGGTGGTGGGGCGGTCGTCGGGCAGGCCGGTCAGCCGGGCGAGTTCAGCGGTGTCGGCGCGGTCGAGGGCGGCCCGGAGCCGTTCGGTTCCGGCGCGGGGCGGCGTGCTGGGGGTCAGCCAGTGGTGGTCGCGTTCGAAGGGGTAGGTGGGCAGCTGTGCCGCGGCGGTGGTGGGCGAGGGCGGGTAGGCGGCGTGCCAGTCCACCGCGCCGCCCTCGACGTAGAGCTCGCCGAGGGCGGCGAGCACCGACTCGGGTTCGGGGCGGTCGCGCCGAAGCAGCGGGACGACCACGCGGGGCGCGGCGGGCTCGGCGCCGTCCCCGGCGGCCGGGGGGCGCTGGGCGAGCGCGGCCAGCACGCTGTCCGGTCCGAGTTCGAGGTAGGCGTTGATCCCGGAGTCCTGCAGGCTGCGCAGCCCGTCGTGGAAACGGACCGTGCCGCGGGCCTGCTGGACCCAGTAGTCGGGGGTGGTGAGCCACTGGTCGGCGCTGTCGCCGGTGGCGCCGCAGACCACCCGGACGCGGGGCGGCGCGAAGCGGACTGCGGCGGCCGCTTCGCCGAGGGCGCCGAGCATCGGTTCCATCAGCGGCGAGTGGAAGGCGTGGCTGACGGTGAGCCGGCGGACCCGGCGGCCCTGCCGGCGGAACGCTTCGGCAACCTGCTCCGCCTCCTCGGCCGCGCCGGACAGCACCACCGCCCGGGGGCCGTTGACGGCGGCGATGCCGAGCCGCTCGTGCAGGCCGTCCAGGGCGTCGCGGAGTTCGGTCTCGGTGGCTTCGACGGCGATCATCGCGCCACCGCCGGGGAGCTCGCCCATCAGCCGGCCGCGGGCCGCCACCAGGCCGGCCGCGTCGGCGAGCGACAGCATGCCCGCGCAGTGCGCGACGGCGAACTCGCCGACCGAGTGTCCGATCAGCGCGTCGGGCCGGACGCCGAACGCCTCGACCAGCCGGAACTGCGCCACCTGGAGGGCGAACAGGGCGGGCTGCGCGTATTCGGTGCGGTCCAGCAGCGCGGCCTCGGGGCTGCCGGGCGCGGCGTTGACGATCTCGCGCAGCGGCCTCGGCAGGTGCGGGTCGAGGGCCGCGCAGGCGGCGTCGTACGCGGCGGCGAAGGCCGGGTGGGCACGGTACAGGCCGGTGCCCATGCCGGGCCGCTGGCTGCCCTGGCCGGAGAACATGAACGCCACCCGGAGCGGGGCCGCCGCCCGGCCGGTCAGCAGCCGCGGCGAGGTGCGTCCCTCCCCCAGCGCGTGCAGGGTCTCGGCGAACCCGTCGCGGTCGCCGCCCAGCAGCACGGCTCGGTGCTCGAACCGGGTGCGGGTGGTGGCCAGTGCCCGGCCGACCGCCTCGTCGGTGTCGGGCGAGGTGCGCAGCCGGTGCAGCAGGCGGCGGGCGGTCGCGGCCAGCGCGGTCGGGGTGCGGGCGGTGAGCACCCAGGGGCGCGGGCCGGCCGGGGCGGGGTCGGACGGGGCGGGGTCGGACGACCCGGCCTCGGCCGGCGGCGCGGCGTCGGGCTCCGGCTGCGGCTGTGGCTCGGGGCACTGTTCGACGATGACATGGGCGTTGGTGCCGCTGATCCCGAACGAGGAGACCGCGGCGCGCCGCGGCCGGTCCACGGCGGGCCACGGTATGTCCTCGGTGAGCAGCCGGACGGCGCCCGCCGACCAGTCGACGTGCGGCGACGGCGCGTCGACGTGCAGGGTGCGCGGCAGCCGCCCGTGCCGGATCGCCTCGATCGTCTTGATCACCCCGCACACCCCGGCGGCGGCCTGGGTGTGGCCGAGGTTCGACTTGACCGAGCCGAGCCACAGCGGCCGGTCGGCGGGTCGGCCCTGCCCGTAGGTGGCGATCAGGGCCTGCGCTTCGATCGGGTCACCGAGCGGGGTTCCGGTGCCGTGCGCCTCGACGGCGTCGATGTCGGCGGCGAGCAGGCGGGCCGCGTCGAGCGCCCGGCGGACCACCCGTTCCTGGGCGGGGCCGCTGGGCGCGGTCAGTCCGTTGCTGGCACCGTCCTGGTTGACGGCGGTGCCGGTGATCACCGCGTGCACCCGGCGGCCGGCCCGGCGGGCGTCGGAGAGCCGTTCGAGCAGCAGTACCCCGGCGCCCTCCGCCCAGGCGGTGCCGTCGGCGGCGGCGGCGAACGGCTTGCACCGGCCGTCGGGGGCCAGGCCGCGCTGGCGGCTGAACTCGATGAAGCCGCGCGGGCTGGGCAGCACGGTGACGCCGCCGGCCAGGGCCAGCGAGCAGCTGCCGTCGCGCAGTGCGCGGGCGGCCAGGTGGATCGCCACCAGCGAGGAGGAGCAGGCGGTGTCCAGGGTGATCGCGGGCCCGTTCAGGCCGAGCGTGTAGGAGACCCGGCCGGAGGCGACGCTGGTCTGGTTGCCGATCGCGAAGCCCTCGATGTCGGCGGGGACGCCGTGCGCGCCGACCGGGCCGTAGTCCTGTGCGATGACGCCCGCGTAGACGCCGGTGTCGCTGCCGCGCAGTGAGGCCGGGTCGATGCCGGCCCGTTCGACGGCCTCCCAGACGATCTCCAGCAGCAGCCGCTGCTGCGGGTCGGTGGCCTGGGCCTCGCGGGGGCTCATCCCGAAGAACGCGGCGTCGAACCAGCCCGCCTCGGGCAGGAATCCGCCGCGGTCGACGTAGCTGGTGCCGCGGTGCTCGGGGTCGGGGTGGTGGATGGCGTCGAGGTCCCAGCCGCGGTCGTCGGGGAACCGGGTGATCGCGTCGGTGCCGGTGGCGACCAGGTCCCACAGGTCCTCGGGGCTCCGCACGCCGCCCGGGTAGCGGCAGGCCATGCCGACCACGGCGATCGGCTCGGTCTGCTCGGCCTCCACCTCCTGCAGGCGGCGGCGGGTCTTCAGCAGGTCGGCGGTGACCCGTTTCAGGTAGTCGGCGAGTTTGGCTTCCTCGGTCACGGCTGGCCCGGCCTCTCCGGTGGGGTGCGGTCGATGGGGGTGGGCGGCGGTGCGGGGCGCCGGTGCGCCGCTCATCGGCCCAGCTCCCGGTCGATGAGTGCGAAGATCTCCTCGGTGCTGGCGGCGTCGATGCCGGCCTCGGAGGGCGCCCCGGGCTCCGGTTCGGCGGGCCGCAGGCGCCGCGCCATCGCCTCCAGGCGGGTCAGCAGTTCCTCGCGCAGGGCGTCATCGGGGGCCTCGGCGGTGAGCCGGGCCTCCAGTTCGCCGAGTTCGGCGAGCAGGGTGGGTCCGGCCGGGGCGAGGGCGGTGAGCAGGTGCTCGGCGAGTTGCCCGGCAGTGGGGTGGGCGAAGATCACGGTGGCGGGCAGCCGGAGGCCGGTGGCCCGGTTGAGGCGGTTGCGCAGTTCGACGGCGGTGAGCGAATCGAAGCCGATGTCCTTGAACGGCCGGTCCAGCGGGACGCCGTCGGGCGAGTCGTGGCCGAGCACCAGGGCGGCGTTGCTGCGGACCAGTTCCCGCACGGCCCGGGCCCGCTCCTCCGGGTCCCGGTCGGCCAGTTGCAGGACGGCGGGCTGCGCGGGCGCGGCGGGGTCGTCCCGTCCGGCGGGGCGGCGCGCCAGGTCGTGCAGGACGGGGTGCAGCAGGTCGGCCTCGGCCTGCCGGCGCAGCGCCGCCGGGTCGAACAGGGCGGGCACCACGGCCGGGTGGCTGCTGTCCAGGGCGAGGTCGAGCAGCCCGAGGGCGAGTTCCTCGTCCATCGGCAGCACGCCGCTGCGGCGCAGCCGGGCCAGGTCGTCGCGGTCGAGGTGGTCGGTCATGCCGCTGGCCTGCGCCCACAGTCCCCAGGCGAGCGAGGTGGCGGGCAGGCCGTGGGCCTGCCGGTGCCGGGCGAGGGCGTCCAGGAAGGCGTTGGCGGCGGCGTAGTTGGCCTGGCCGGGGGCGCCGACGGTGGAGGCCAGTGAGGAGAACAGCACGAAGTCGGACAGGTCGAGGTCCAGGGTGAGCCGGTGCAGGTTCCAGGCGGCGTCGACCTTGGCCCGCAGCACGGTGTGCAGCTGTTCTGCGGTGAGGTTGGGGACGGTGGCGTCGTCGAGCACCCCGGCGAGGTGCAGCACCGCGGTCAGCGGGTGCTCGGCGGGGACCTCGGCCAGCAGGTCGGCGAGCTGCTGCCGGTCGGCGGCGTCGCAGGCGACGATGTCGACGTGCGCGCCGAGCGCGGTCAGTTCCTTGGCGAGTTCTTCCGCCCCGGGCGCCTCGGGGCCGCGCCGGCCGATCAGCAGCAGGCGGGTGGCACCGCGATCACGGACCAGGTGGCGGGCGACCATCGCGCCGAGGGTGCCGGTGCCGCCGGTGAGCAGCACGGTGCCGTCGGGGTCGCGCGGAACGGGCAGGGTGAGCGCCAGCTTGCCGGTGTGGCGGGCCTGGGAGAGGAACCGCAGCGCCTCCTTGGCCTGCCGGACGTCCCGGCTGTGCACGGGCAGGGGTGCGAGCGTGCCCTCGGCGAACAGCCGGGCCAGGTCGGCGAGCATCTCGGCGATCCGTTCGGGCCCGGCGTCGAGCAGGTCGAACGCCCGGTAGCGGACGCCGTGGTGCTCGCGGGCGATCGTGTCGGCGTCGCGAATGTCGGTCTTGCCCATTTCGACGAACCGTCCGCCGGGTCGCAGCGCCCGCAGCGAGGCGTCGACGAACTCCTTGGCGAGCGAGTTGAGCACGATGTCGGCGCCTGCCCCGCCGGTCTGCTCGGCGACCATCGCCTCGAAGCCGAGTTCGCGCGAGGAGGCGATGCGTTCGGCGGGCACGCCGAGGGCGCGCAGCACCGGCCACTTGGCGGGGCTGGCGGTCGCGAGCACCTCCAGGCCCCAGTGGCGGGCCAGTTGCAGGGTGGCCATGCCGACGCCGCCGGTGGCGGCGTGCAGCAGCAGGCGTTCGCCGCGGCGGGCGCCGGCCAGGTCCTGCAGCCCGTAGTAGGCGGTGAGGAAGACGATCGGGACGGTGGCGGCCTGGGCGTAGGACCAGCCGTCCGGGATCGCCGTCAGCATCCGGTGGTCGGTGACCGCGACGGGCCCGGTGCCGTGGGTGATCAGGCCCATGACGCGGTCGCCGGGGCGCAGCGTGGTGACGCCCGGCCCGGTCTCCAGGACCACGCCCGCGCCCTCGCCGCCCATCCGGCCGTCGCCCGGGTACATGCCGAGGCCGATCAGCACGTCCCGGAAGTTCAGGCCGGCCGCCCGCAGTGCCACCCGGACCTGGCCGGGTTCGAGTGCGGCGGCGAGTTCCGGGCAGTCGGCGAGGACGACGTTCTCCAGGCTGCCGCGCTCGGTGAGGTCGAGCCGCCAGGCCGGTCGGTCGGGGACCGCCAGGTCGGGGTGCGGTCCGCCGGAGCGGGCGAGCCGGGGCAGCAGCACCGTCCCGGCCCGCACCGCGAGCCTGGATTCGCCGGTGGCGAGGGCGGCGGGCAGCGAGTCGAGGGAGTGTTCGTCGAGGTCGGCGAGGCCGAACCGGTCTGGGCTCTCGGCCATCGCCGCGCCGACCAGGCCCCACACGGCCGCACCGGCCAGGTCGGGCCCGGGTTCGTCGGCGGCGGTGACGACGGCCCGGCGGGTGACCAGGACGAGCCGGGTGTCGGCGAACGCCTCGTCCGCGAGCCAGTCCTGGAGCAGGCCGAGCAGTCCGGCGGTCAGCCGGTGGGTGTCGCCGGGGACGTCCGCGCCGCCCTGCGGTGGTACGAGGACCAGCACCTCGGCGGGCCGGGGGGCGCCCGCGGCCCGCAGCGCGCCGAGGTCCGGGTGGCAGGCGGGCCGGCCGTGGCGGTCGGCCAGCCGGCGGGCGGCGTCCTCGGCGATCTCCGGACCGCCGGGGACGGGTGCGGCGAGCAGCGTCAGCGGACCGGTCGCGGGGACGGTCCCGGTGGCCGGGGCCTGCGGCCGCCAGCCGAGGTGGTACAGGGCGTCGCGGGCGTTGCGGCCGCCTGCGGCGAGGCGGGCCGGGTCGATCGGGCGCAGGGTGAGGGCGTCCGCGTCGAGCACGGGACGGCCGTGGGGGTCGGCCGCGGCGAGTGCCAGGGTCTGCTCGCCGGTGCGGCGCAGCCGGACCCGTAGGGTGCGGGCGCCGGTGGCGTGCAGGCGCACGCCGCTCCAGTGGAAGGGCAGGAGGAGTTCGTCCGTGGGCGGGTCGGCGGCGAGCAGGCCGTGCAGGCAGGCGTCGAGCAGCGCCGGGTGGACGGCGTGGCCGGTGCTGTCGGTGTCGGAGGCAGGCAGTTCCACTTCGGCGTACAGGTCCGTGCCGTCCTGCCAGAGGGCCCGCAGGCCGCGGAACGCGCCGGTGTAGTGGTAGCCGAGGGCGGCGAGCCGTTCGTACGCGCCGTCGAGCGGGACGGGCCGGGCGCCGGGCGGCGGCCAGGCCGCGGCGGTGTCGGTGTCGGGCGCGGGTGCGGCGGGTGACGGTGCGGCGAGGGTGCCGGCGGCGTGCCGGGTCCACTCGCCGGGGGTGGCGGCGGTCCGGGAGTGCACGGTGACCCGGTGCCGGCCCGGCCCGTCGGCGACGACGGCGACCTGGAGCTGCACCGGCTCGTCCTCGGGCAGTGGCAGCGGTGCTTCCAGGGTGAGTTCCTCGACCGCGCCGGCGCCGGCCCGGCCTGCGGCGTGCAGGGCGAGTTCGAGCAGCGCGGTGCCGGGGACCAGCACGCTGCCGGCGACGGCGTGGCCGGTCAGCCAGGGGTGGGTGCGCCGGGAGATCCGGCCGGTCAGCAGCAGGGTGCCGGGTTCGGCGGTGGCGAGTGCCGCGTCGAGCAGCGGGTGTCCGGCCGGGTCGAGGCCGAGGCCGGCGGCGTCGGCGGCCCCGGCGGGGGTGTCGATCCACAGCCGGCGGCGCTGGAAGGCGTAGGTCGGCGGGACGGCGTCGCGGGACGGTGCGGCGCTGCGCAGAGCGGTCCAGTCGAGGTCGGCGGCCTGGGTGTGCAGTTCGGCGGCGGAGCGCAGGAAGCGGTCGGCGGCGGGTTCGGCGCGGCGCAGGGTCCCGATCGCGGTGACGGTGGCGCCGGCCTGTTCGACGGTCTCCTCGACGGCGGCGGTCAGCACGGGGTGCGGGCTGGCCTCGACGAACAGCCGGTGGCCGTCGGCCGCGAGCCGCCGGGTGGCTTCGTCGAAGCGGACCGGTCGGCGCAGGTTGCGGTACCAGTAGGCGGCGTCGAGGGTGGCGGTGTCGATCGGGCCGGCGGTGACGGTCGAGTAGAAGGCGGTGTCGGCGGTGCGCGGCTTCAGGCCGGCCAGCGCGTCGAGGATCTCGGTTTCGATGGCTTCGACGTGCGGGGAGTGCGAGGCGTAGTCGACCGGGAGCAGCCGGACCTTCACTCCGGCGGCCCGGTACTCGTCGAGCAGCACCCGGACGGCGTCGGGGTCGCCCGCGACGACGGTGGCGCCGGGCCCGTTGACGGCGGCGATGTGCACGCCGGGCCGGCCGTCGGCGAGGGTCCGGGCGACCTGTTCGGCGCCGAGCGCGACCGAGGCCATCGCGCCGCTGCCGGCCAGCCGGGTCAGGGCGCGGCTGCGCAGGGCGACCGCGCGGGCGGCGTCGTCGAGGTCGAGGGCGCCGGCCACGTGGGCGGCGGCGATCTCGCCCTGGGAGTGGCCGACGACGGCGTCGGGGACCACACCGACGGAGCGCCACAGCCGGGCCAGCGACACCATCATGGCGAACAGCGCGGGCTGCACCACGTCGACGCGGGCCAGCAGGTCGCCGTCGCCGCCGGCGCGCACCACGTCCAGCAGTGACCAGTCGGTGTGCGGGCGGAGCGCGTCGGCGCAGTCCTCCAGGGCGCGCCGGAAGACGGGGGAGCGTTCGAGCAGGTCGCCGGCCATGCCGGCCCACTGGGTGCCCTGCCCGGGGAAGACCAGGACGGTGCGGCCGGCCGTCTCGGCCCGTCCCTCGACCAGGTCGAGGGACGGGCGGCCGGCGGCGAGCGCGTCGAGGGCGGCGAGCTGCCGGTCGCGGTCGCCGCCGAGCAGTACCGCACGGTGCTCGAACAGGGTGCGGTGCCCGGCCAGCGCGGCGGCGAGTTCGGCGTCGCCGGTGCGGGCGTCGCCGAGCCAGCTCCGGAGCCGGCCCGCCTGGGCGCGCAGCGCCCCGTCGGTGCGGGCGGACAGCACCCAGGGCGGGGTCGGCGCGCTGACGACGGGTTCGGCGGCGGGCTCGGCAGCGGGCTCGGCGGGTTCGGCGGGTTCGGCGGCCGGCTCCTCCTCGATGATCACGTGGGCGTTGGTGCCGCTGATGCCGAACGAGGAGACACCGGCCCGGCGGGGCCGCTCGCGGGGCGGCCAGGCCACCGGCTGGGTGAGCAGGGCGAGGTGGCCGCCCGCCCAGTCGACGTGCGGCGAGGGCTGTTCGGCGTGCAGGGTGCGGGGCAGCGTCCGGTGGCGCAGCGCCATCACCATCTTGATCACGCCGGCCACGCCGGCCGCGGCCTGGGTGTGGCCGAGGTTGGACTTGACCGAGCCGAGTCGCAGCGGCGCGTCCGGGGACCGGTCGGCGCCGTAGACCCCGATCAGCGCGCCCGCCTCGATCGGGTCGCCCAGGGTGGTGCCGGTGCCGTGCGCCTCGACGGCGTCCACGTCACCGGGCAGGAGTCCGCCGTTGGCCAGCGCCTGCCGCAGGACGCGCTGCTGCGCGGGGCCGTTGGGGGCGGTGAGCTGGCTGCTGGTGCCGTCCTGGTTGACGGCGCTGGAGCGGACCAGGGCGAGCACCGGATGGCCGTTGCGCCGGGCGTCGGAGAGCCGTTCCAGCAGCAGCAGCCCGCCGCCCTCGCCCCAGCCGGTGCCGTCGGCGTGCGCGGAGAACGGCTTGCAGCGGCCGTCGGGGGCGAGGCCGCGCTGGCGGCTGAACTCCACGAAGGTGTCGGGGGTCGCCATCACGGTGACGCCGCCGGCCAGCGCGAGCACGGACTCGCCGCGGCGCAGCGACTCGGCGGCGAGGTGGATGGCGACCAGCGAGGACGAGCAGGCGGTGTCCACGGTGATCGCGGGGCCGCCGAGGTCGAAGGTGTGGGAGACCCGGCCGGAGGCGACGCTGCCCGCGCTGCCGCTGCCCAGGTAGCCCTCGAAGGCGCCGGGCATCGGCCGCAGCCGCGCCCCGTAGTCGTTGTACATGACTCCGGTGAACACCCCGGTGGCGCTGCCGCGGACGTCCTGCGGACGGATGCCGGCCCGTTCGAAGACCTCCCAGGCGAGTTCCAGCAGCAGCCGCTGCTGCGGGTCGGTGGCGAGGGCCTCGCGCGGGTTGATTCCGAAGAACTCGGGGTCGAAGCGGTCGGCGTCGTAGAGGAAGCCGCCGCGGGTGGTGCAGGTGCGGCCGGTGGACTCCGGGTCGGGGTCGTACAGCCCTGCGGTGTCCCAGCCCCGGTCGGCGGGGAACTCGCCGGTGGCGTCGCGGCCGTCGGCGACCAGCTGCCACAGGTCCTCGGGGGTGTGGACCCCGCCCGGGTAGCGGCAGCTCATCGCGACGATCGCGATCGGTTCGGTCCGGGCCTCGTCGGCCTCGCGCAGGCGGCGGTTGGCCTGCGCGAGCTGGCCGGTGACCCGCTTGAGGTAGTCGCGCAGTTTCTGTTCGGTCGTCACGTTCAGCTGTCCTCTCGGGGTCTGCGGGGACGGTTGGCGGCCCATCAGGAGGCCCCGAGTTCCCGGTCGATGAAGTCGAAGATGTCGTCGTCGCTGACGTCGTCGAAGCCGTCCGTGGCCGCGGCGGCCGTTCCGTCGAGTTCCTGCAGCAGTTCGCGCAGCCGCACGGCCGCCCTGGCCCGGGCATCGGCTTCGAGTCCGGCGAGGGTGCCGGCGAACTCCTCCAGTCCGGTGAACGCGGGGGCGGCGGCCGGCGCCGGGTCGGTCGGCCCGGCCAGCTCCAGCAGGTGCCGGGCCAGCGCGTCCGGGGTGGGGTGGTCGAACATCACGGTGGCGGCCAGGCGCAGTCCGGTGAGCCGCTCCAGGTCGTTGCGGAACTCGACCGCGGTGAGCGAGTTGAACCCGAGGTCGAGGAAGCCGCGGCCGGCCGGAACGGCGTCCGCGCCGGGGTGTCCGAGCGCCGCGGCGGCCCGCTGACGCACGGTGTCCAGCAGCAGCCGGCCGCGTTCCGGCCCGGCCAGCGCCGCCAGCCGGGTCCGCAGCGGGTCCGGCCGGGTGGGCGCCGCGGTCGGCGCGGGCCGGCGCCGGGCGGGCAGCAGGCCGCGCAGCACCGCCGGGAGGGTGCCCTCGGTGTCCTGCGCGAGCAGCGCCCCCGGGTCGAACCGGGCGGCCACCAGGGCGGGCCGGTCCGCCGTCAGACCCCGGTCGAGCAGGGCGAGTCCGTCCTGCGCGGTCAGCGGCACCACGCCGGTGCGGCGCAGCCGGGCCCGTTCGGCGCCGTCGAGGGCCCCGGTCATGCCACGGCCGTCCCCTTCGGCCCCCCAACTGCCCCAGGCCAGCGAGACGGCCGGCAGGCCGCGGGCGCGGCGCTGCCCGGCGAGGGCGTCCAGGGCGGCGTTGGCGGCGGCGTAGTTCGCCTGCCCGGCGGAGCCGAGCACCCCGGCGACCGAGGAGAACAGGACGAACGCGCCGAGGTCGGCGTCCAGGGTCAGTTCGTGCAGGTGCAGGGCGGCGTCGGTCTTGGGCCGCAGCACGGTGTCCAGGTCGGCGGCGGTCAGTGACTCCAGCACCCCGTCGGCGACCACGCCGGCGGCGTGGAACACCCCGGTGAGCGGATGCGCGGCCGGCACCGCGGCCAGGACCTCGGCCAGCGCGGCCCGGTCGGCGACGTCGCAGGCGGCGAAGCCGGCGTCCGCTCCGGCTGCGGCGAGTTCGGCCGCGAGTTCGGCGTCCGGGCCGCCGCGGCTGACCAGCAGCAGCCGGCGCACGCCGTGCCGCCGGACCAGGTGCCGGGCGAGCTGTCGGCCGAGCGCGCCGGTGGCGCCGGTGATCAGCACGGTGCCGTCGGGGTCCAGCACCGGCTCCGCGGTGGTCGCCTCCTCGGGCACGGCGGCCAGCCGAGGGGCCAGGGCGGTGCCGTCCCGCAGGACCAGTTCGGGCTCGTCACCGGCGCAGGCGGCGAGCAGCAGGTCGGCGGTGCTCCGCTCGTCGGTGTCGATCAGGGCGAACCGGCCGGGGTGCTCGCGCTGCGCGGCCCGCAGGAGTCCGCGCACCGCGGCGGCGGCGAGGCCGTCGCCACGGGTGAGGACCACCAGGCGGCTGCCGGACAGCCGTTCCTCGGCCAGCCAGGACCGCAGCAGGGCGAGGAAGCCCGCGGTCTCCGCCCGGACCGCCTCGGCCGGGTCGGCCGCGGCGGGGGCGAAGGCCGGGCAGGGCGCCACCACCACGCCGGGCACCCCGCCTTCCGCCGCGGCGAGCGCGGCGACGTCAAGGTGGCGCCGCGTTCCGGCGGGCAGGGCGAGAGCGGCCGTCGCGGCGTCCGTGCCGCCGAGCAGTGCCCACCCTGCGGCGGGGACGGGCGGCAGCGGCGCCTGCACCCACTCGGTCGCGTACAGTCCGCCCCGGTCCCCGCCGAGGGTCCCGGCGGGCAGCGGGCGGGTGGTGAGCGAGTCGATCCGGACGAGGAGCCGCCCGTCCAGGTCCCGGGCCTCGAAGCGCAGCCGGTCGGCCGCGAGCGGGGTGATCCGGGCCCGCAGCGCGGTGACGGGGCGGGCGGCCGCGCGGATCCCGCTCCAGGCGAACGGCAGCACGGGCGCCGGGTCGTCGCGCAGCAGCAGGAAACCGTGCAGCGCGGAGTCGAGCAGCGCGGGGTGCAGCACGAAACCGTCGGTGGCGGTGCCCTGCGGCAGCTCGGCCTCCACCAGGACGGTGTCGCCGTCGCGCCAGGCGGCGCGCAGGCCGCGGAACAGCGGTCCGTAGCCGAGGCCGCGCTCGGCGAGGTCCGGGTAGAGGTCGTCGACGGGCAGCGCGACGGCTCCGGCGGGCGGCCACTGGCCGCCGTCCTGGTCGGCGCCGTCCGGCCCGGGGGCGACGCCGCCGAGCCGGGCGGTGGCGTGCTTGGTCCAGCCCGTGGCCGGGTCCTCGTCCTCGGGCCTGGCGTACAGCACCGCGGTGCGCTCGCCGTCCTCGGCGGGCGCGCCGAGGACCAGCCGCAGCTGGAGCGCCCGGCCCGTGGGCAGGACCACCGGGGACTCCAGCAGCAGGTCGCGGACCCCGTCCGCGCCGACCCGGTCGGCGGCGTGCAGCAGCAGATCCACCACCGCGGTGCCGGGCAGCAGCACGGCCCCGGCGACGGTGTGGTCGGCCAGCCACGGATGGGTGGCCGCCGCGATCCGGCCGGTGAGAGCGAGCGCCGCCGACTCGGGGTCGTCGATCACCGCGCCGAGCAGCGGGTGGCCCGCCTCGCCGAGCCCGGCCGCCGCGACCGGCTGCGGCCCGGGGGCCGGCTCCAGCCAGTAACGGCGGCGCTGGAACGGGTAGCTCGGCACGGCGAACCCGCCGCTCCCGGCGCCGAGCAGCGCGGGCCAGTCGATCCCCACCCCGTGCACGTGCAGCCGGGCCAGCGCGGTGGCGACGCCCAGCCCTTCCGGGCGGTCGGCCCGCAGCACCGGCACCGCGGCGGGCCGTTCGGCGTCGACCGGCCAGCTGTCCAGCGCCATCGGCGCCAGCACCGCGCCGGGGCCGAGCTCCACCAGCACCTCGACGCCCGCCTCCTGGGCCCGCAGCACCGCGTCGGCGAACCGGACCGTGCCACGGGCGTGCCGCACCCAGTACTCGGCCGAGCCCAGCTCGGTGTCCCCGGCCGGGCGGCCGGTCAGCGCCGAGATCACCGGGACGGTGGCCGGACGGTAGTCGAGTGTCTCGGCAACGGCACGGAACTCGGTCAGCATCGCGTCCATGTGCGCCGAGTGGAAGGCGTGGCTGACCGTCAGGCGCTTGGTCCGCCGGCCCGCCTCGGCGAGCTCCCCGGCGAGCGCGGTGACGGCGTCCTCGTCGCCGGCGACCACCACCGCCATCGGTCCGTTCACCGCGGCCAGGTCCACCCCGGATCCCCGCTGCTCGATCAATGCCCGCACCTGCTCCTCGCCGGCCTCCACCGCGAGCATCGCCCCGCCCGGCGGCAGCGCCTGCATCAGCCGGCCCCGCGCGGCGACCAGCTTCGCCGCGTCCCCGAGCCCGAACACGCCCGCCACGTGCGCCGCCGCGATCTCGCCGACCGAGTGCCCGAGCAGCACGTCCGGACGCACTCCCCAGTGTTCGAGCAGCCGGAACAGCGCCACCTCGAGCGCGAACAGGGCCGGCTGCGTGTACCCGGTGCTGTCCAGCAGCGCCGCCTCGGGGCTGCCCGGTTCGGCGAACACCACCTCGGCGAGCGGCCGGTCCAGGTGCGGGTCGAGGGCGGCGAACAGCTCGTCCAGGGCAGCCGCGAACACCGGCTGGGACGCGTACAACTCCCGCCCCATTCCTAGCCGTTGGCTGCCCTGCCCGGTGAACATGAACGCCACCGCGCCGGTGCCCGCGACGGCGCTGACCGCCTCCGGCGCGACGCCGCCCTCGGCCAGCACGTCCAGGCCCGCGAGGTAGCCGTCCAGGTCGCCGCCGACCACCGCCGCGCGGTGGTTCCAGCGGGTGCGGGTGGTGGCCAGGGCCCGGGCCACGTCCACCGCGTCGATGCTCCCGCCGTCCCGGACGGCGGCCGCGAGGTTGACGGCCTGCGCACGCAGGGCGGCCTCGTTCCGCGCGGACAGGATCCACGGCACCGGACCCACCGGGAGCGTCTCCACGGTGGTGGGCTGGGCCTCGGGCTGTTCGAGGACGACATGCGCGTTGGTCCCGCTGATCCCGAACGCCGACACCGCGGACCGGCGCGGACGCCGGACCTCCGGCCACACCACCTGCTCGGCCAGCAGCTCGACCCCGCCGCCCTCCCACTGCACATGCCCGCTCGGCGCCTCCACGTGCAGCGACTGCGGCAGCACCCCGTGCTCCATCGCCTTCACCATCTTGATCACACCCGCGACACCCGCCGCCGCCTGCGTGTGACCGATGTTCGACTTCACCGACCCCAACCACAGCGGCCGACCCTCCTCCCGGCCCCGCCCGTAGGCCGCGATCAGCGCCTGTGCCTCGATCGGGTCACCCAGCCTGGTTCCGGTGCCGTGCGCCTCCACCGCATCGACCTCCGCCGGCACCAGCCCGCCCGCCGCCAGCGCGGCAGCGATCACCCGCTGCTGAGCCGGACCGTTCGGCGCGGTCAGACCATTGCTCGCCCCGTCCTGATTGACCGCCGAACCACGCACCACCGCCAGCACCCGGTGCCCCAGCCGCCGCGCGTCCGACAACCGCTCCACCAGCAGCAGCCCCGCACCCTCACTCCACCCCGTCCCGTCCGCCGCCTGCGCGAACGGCTTGCACCGACCATCCGCCGCCAACCCCCGCTGCCGACTGAACTCCACGAACATCGACGGGGTGGACATCAAGGTCACCCCACCCGCGAGGGCGAGATCGCACTCGCCGCGGCGCAGGGACTGGGCCGCCAGGTGCAGCGCGACCAGCGAGGACGAGCAAGCCGTATCGACGGTGACCGCCGGACCCTGCAGACCCAGCTGATAAGCCACCCGGCCGGAGGCGACGCTCGACGAGTTTCCGATCGCCAGGTACCCCTCCATGCCGTCGGGGGTCCGGTCCAGTCGGGAGCTGTAGTCGTTGTACATGACGCCCGTGAACACGCCGGTCTGCGATTCGCGCAACGTCACCGGATCGATCCCGGCCCGCTCCACCACCTCCCACGCCAGCTCCAGCAACAACCGCTGCTGCGGATCCGTCGCCAACGCCTCACGCGGCGAGATCTCGAAGAACTCCGCATCGAACTCCGCCGCGTCGTACAAGAACCCGCCATGACGCGTGTACGACTTGCCCCGCGCCTCCGGATCCGGATCGAACAACCCCTCCAGATCCCACCCCCGGTCCTCCGGGAAACCACCGATCGCATCAGTGCCCTCCGCGACCAGCCGCCACAGATCCTCCGGCGAACGCACCCCACCCGGGAACCGGCACGCCATCCCCACAATCGCCACCGGCTCATCCACCGGAACCGACACAACCGCCGGGAGCGCAGGGGCCGACGGCGCCGAACCCAGCACCTCCTCACGCAACCGCACCGCCAGCGCCAACGGACTCGGGTGGTCGAACACCACCGTCGCCGGCAACCGCACCCCCACCGCCGCCTGCAAGCGGTTGCGCAACTCCACCGCAGTCAGCGAATCAAAACCCAGATCCTTGAACGCCCGACCCGCGTCCAACCGCGAACCATCCGCATGACCGAGCACCACCGCCACCTGACCCACCACCAACTCCAGCAGCAGCCCCTCCTGCTCCGCCACCGACAACCCCACCAACCGCTCGGCAAAGGAACCATCGGACAGCGAGCCCTGGGCACCGGCGCGGCGCCGCACCCTGGGCGCGAGCCCGCGCAGCAGCGGGGGGACGGTGCCGGACTTGGCGGCGGCCCGCAGGGCCGGCAGGTCGATCGGTGCGGTGACCAGCAGCGGTTCGGGCCTGGTGACAGCGGTGTCGAAGAGGGCGAGACCGGTCTCGTCGGACATCGACGCGATACCCACCCGCGCCATCCGCGCCCGATCCACCTCCCCCAAATGCCCCG
>NZ_JBVJHA010000006.1:0-456413 GCF_055587065.1 Kitasatospora sp. NPDC048662
CCCTCGTCGCCCTTCTCCACCACGAACGCCGAGATCCCCTTCGACCGCAGCGAAGGATCCGTCACCGCCATCACCGTGTAGAACTCCGACACACCCGCGTTGGTGATCCACCGCTTCACACCGTTGAGCACCCAGAAGTCCCCGTCCCGCACCGCCCGGGTCTTCATACCCGCCGCGTCCGAACCCGCCTCCGGCTCCGACAGGCAGTACGAGAACATGCCCTCACCCCGGGCCAGCGCACCCAGGTACTTCGCCTTCAGCTCCTCCGAACCCGACAACTGCACCGGCAGCGAACCCAGCTTGTTCACCGCCGGAATCAGCGAGGAGGACGCACACACCCGCGCCACCTCCTCGATCACGATCACCGTCGCCAGCGCGTCCGCCCCCGCACCGCCGTACTCCTCCGGCACGTGCACCGCGTGCAGATCGTTCGCCTGCAACGCCTCCAGCGCCTCCGAAGGGAACCGCCCCTCCTCGTCCACCGCCGCCGCGAACGGGGCGATCTTCGCCTCGGCCAGCGAACGCACCGACTCACGGAGCATCTCGTGCTCCTCGCTCAGCCGGTAGAGGTCGAAGTCCTTGGTCATGGCAGTCTCCTCGGTGATGGCACTCAGTACCCCCGATTATGCACACTGAGTATCGCCTCGCCCAGCCTTCCGGTCCGGGTCGGTGCTACCGTCCGGGGTATGAGCGAGGTGCATGAGCAGGGCGGAACCACGGCGACCCGGCCGACGATGCGGGACGCCCTGGTGGAGGCGGCGTTCGAGCTGTTCTCGGAGCGGGGCTTCGAGCAGACCACGGTCGACGACATCGTCTCGCTCGCGGGGGTCGGCCGGCGGTCGTTCTTCCGGTACTTCCCGTCGAAGGAGGCGGTGGTCTTCCCGGACCACGACGGCTGCCTGGCGGACATGACGGCGTTCCTGGAGCAGGCCGACCCCGCGGGCGACCCGGTGGGGCAGGTCTGCGACGCGGCCCGGCTGGTGCTGCGGATGTACGCGGGGAACCCGGCGTTCTCCGTGGGGCGCTATCAACTGACCAAGAAGGTACCGAACTTGCGCACCCACGAGCTCTCCGTGGTGTGGCGCTACGAGCGCACCCTGGCGGGCCATCTGCGCACCCGGTACGCGGCCCGGACGGACGGCGCGCTGCGCGCGGACGTGATCGCGGCGGCGGTGGTCGCGGCGCACAACTACGCGCTGCGGGCCTGGCTGCGCTCGGGCGGCGAGGGCGATGTGGGCGCGGCGGTGGACGAGGCGCTGCAGTTGGTGATCGACACCTGGGGCGACGGCGCGGCCGAGGGGCGGGCGGAGTCGCAGGACGAGGAGGTGGTCGTCATGGTGGCCCGCCGGGGTACCCCGATGTGGCGGGTGGTGCAGGGCGTCGAGGCGGCGCTGGAGCCGTGACCGGGCTCCCGGGGCGCTCCCCCGAGCGTCCTCGCAGGCCTCATTCGTCACGCCGATGATCCGATGACCCGACTGGCACTCGGTACCTTTACACGGGGCACTGAGTGCCATACCGTCCTTCTGGCAGACCGCCCCGACCGCACGCCCGCCCGGGCGGCGGTACGGCGGCGCACACCGGCTCAGCCAAGGAGACGGCCATGACCCTCACGCTCGCCCCGGCCGCACCGACGACGGCCCCGACCACCACCACCCCGACCGCCGACCCGCTCGGCCCGCACTTCGTCCCGTCCGGCTTCCGGCAGCAGCCCGAACGCCCGGACGCCGAGACCGAGTTGCACTACCGCCGCTGCCGCTGGTGCCACTCGGCCAGCGCGGTGACCTGCCTGCTGTGCCCGGTGTGCGGGTCGGCCGACCTGGAGCCGGCGGTGGCCTCCGGGCAGGGGACGGTGCAGCGCCTGCTGCGTCCGACCCGCCGGGGCCCGCACCTGGGGCGCCCGTATCTGATCGTGCTGGACGAGGGCTTCACCGTGCAGGCGTCGGTGCTCGGCGGGCTGCCGGGCGCGGTGCCGATCGGCGCCAGGGTGCAGCTGGTGACCAGCGAGGAGGGCGGCCGGGTGCTCACCTTCCGCCTGGTCCCCCGCACCTGACGAGCCGCCGCCTCCGCAACCTGGCACCGAGTGCCACCGACCCCCGCCGCACGGGGCCTTCCTCCGCCCCAACAGGCCGCAGGACGCACGCACTTCGCCCATCCTTCGATCCGGGGGTGCGGGCGTGGCCCGATCCCGTGCACGGAGCGCCACCACGCGGGTAGGGTCGGTGACGTTTGCCGTTCCGGGGGAGGTACTACACGTGCTCGATCTGAGCGCCCATCAGCCGGCCACCGTCTGGCGACCGTTGTCCGGCCCACCGCCAGGAAGGGAGTGGCGCGCCGGTCTGGCGGCCAACCCGGCGGCCCCGGCCGAGGTGCTGTGCCGGTTGCTGGACGGCATGGCCGAGGGCGACGGCCCGAGCTGGCCGGCGCAGCGGCCGGAGTTGCCGGGCCGCGTGGTGGAGGCGGCGCTGCGGCACCCGCACTGGCGGGTCCGGGCGGCGCTGGCGGAGCGTCCGGGGCTGTCGCCGGTGGTGCTGGGGGCGCTGGCCGCGGACCGCGAGCGCCGGGTGCGCCGGGCCGCGGCGTCGGCGGCGCACTCGGTGCCGCTGCCGGAGCGGACACTGGCGGCGCTGGCGGCCGACCGCGACCCGGACACCCGCCGCCGGGTGCCGGGGTGCGCGGGCCTGCCGGAGGAACTGCTGGTGCACCTCGCGCAGGACGATTCGCCGCTGGTGCGGGCCGCGGCGGTGGCGGCGGACAGCTGGGCCCGGTTGCCGGCCCGGGTGCGCACGGCGCTGCGCGCGGACCGCGATCCGGCGGTGCGGGCGGCGGTGCAGCGCGCGCTGCGGGTGGAGCGTCCGCTGCCGGTGACGCTGGCGGGGTACATCGCGGAGAGCGACCCGGTGCGCCGGGAGCGGACGGCGGCGGGGGCCGCCCTGGAGCGGGCGCTCGGCGAGTGGCTGGTGCTGGACGACGACCCGCGGATCCGCCGGGCGGCGGCGGGCAATCCCCGGTTGCCGACGGACCTGGCGCTGGCCCTGGCGGCCGACCCGGACGCGGCGGTGCGTCTCGCGGTGTCGCTGCGGCCGGATCTGACCGAGCGGCAGCGTTCCGCGGTCGTCTACCAGGTGCCGGACGCGGCGCCGCCCGAGCTGCCCTGGGTGGCCGAAAGGGCCGAGGATCCGGCGGAGTTGCTGCGCCTGGCCCGCTCGGGGCATCCGCTGGTGCGGCGCGCGGTGGCGGCGCTGGAGCGGCTGCCGGGCGAGGTGGTGGCGCTGCTGGCGCGGGACCCGGAGCTGACGGTGCGCCTGGCGCTGGCGGAGCACTGTACGGACGCGCCGGGCGAGTTGCTGCGATCGGTGTACGCGGAGCTGCTGGGCCCGTCCTCGCTGCCGGGCCTGGAACGGTTCGCCGCGCCGGGGCTGGCGCGGTGGGCGGAGCGGCCGGAGCCGGCGCTGCGGCTGGCGGCGCTGCGCGATCCGGAGCTGGCGCCGGAGGTGCTGGCGCGGCTGGCGGAGGATGCGGACGAGACGGTGGCGCGGGCGGCGGCGGGCGATCCGCGGTTGCCGCTGGACGTGCTGCTGGGGCTGCTGGAGCCGGGCGCGCAGCCGGTTGCGGCGGCGGCGAATCCGGCGCTGCCGGTGCCGTTCATGCTGCGGCTGCTGGAGCTGGCGGCGGAGGGCTGAGCCGAGCCGACACCCGTGGAATAGCGGCCGATGGGTGAACGTTCAACCACCTGTCGGGCCACGGAGGTCCGGCAGAGGAACCGGAGAACGGCAAGGAGCACGGCATGACCACCGACTTCCGCCAGCGGACCACCGGCCTGCCCACCGAGCAGGCGAGCCTCCACCAGGGGACGGTCGCCGAACGCTGGGCGCGCGCCCAGCTGTTCTTCGACTCCAAGGCGTACGCGGACGCCGCCCGGATCCTCGCCGAGCTGGTCGAGGAGGCCCCGGAGCAGGTCGGCCCGCGGCTGCTGCTGGCCCGGTCGTACTACCACTCCGCCCAGCTGCGCCGCGCCGAGGAGCAGCTGCGCGCGGTGATCGAGCGCGACCCGGTGGAGCACTACGCGCACCTCGTCCTCGGCCGCGTCCTGGAGCGCCAGGGCCGTCACGCCGAAGCGGTGCCGTACCTGCGCCTGGCCGCCGCGTTCGAGGGCACCTTCCCGCAGGACTGACGACGGACACCGCCCCCGACAGCACGCCGCCCCCGACGGGTTCCCGCCCGCCGGGGGCGGTGTGCTTCGGGGGGCGCCGTGCTGTCGGCGCTCGGCGGGCGTCCCTGTCAGGCTGGAGGGGGGCGTCGAGGATGCGGAGGTGCGCGCGATGCGGACGTTGGAGGAGCAGATCGAGGTGACCGCCCCGATGGGGACGGCGTGGTCGCAGTTGCACCGGGTGGCGGAGTATCCGCAGTTCGTCGGCGGGGTGGTGCACGCCACCGCGCGGGGGCGGCGGCACGCGGATCTGGACGTGGAGATCGCCGGTGAGCGGCACCGGGTGGACGCGGAGCTGACCGATCACGGCCGGGGCCGGGTGATGAGCTGGGAGACCGTGGACGGCCCGCCGCTGCGCGGCACTTTCGCGCTGCGCCCGCTGGACGCCGCGCACACCCAGGTGCAGGTGCGCCTGGAGTACGACCCGGACGAGCTGAAGGAGGCGGTCGGCGGTCCGCGCGGGTTCGCGCAGAGCAAGGCGGTGGAGGAGGCGGTGCGGACCGATCTGGAGCTGTTCAAGCAGCTGTGCGAGGAGTGATCGAGGGCTCGGCGCCACCGGCGGCGCCACCGGGGGGCGCGCCGATCGGCAGTTCGGCCCAGATGACCTTGCCGCTGGTGGGGTAGCGGGTGCCCCAGCGTTCGGCGAGCTGGGCGACCAGGAACAGGCCGCGCCCGCCTTCGTCGGTGTCGGTGGCATGCCGCAGGTGCGGGGAGGTCGCGGAGCCGTCCCAGACCTCGCAGATCAGCGCGCGGTCGCGCAGCAGCCGGACCCGGATCGGCCCGCTGGCGTGCCGGATCGCGTTGGTGATCAGTTCGCTGAGCACGAGTTCGGCGGCGAACGCCTGCTCGGTCAGGCCCCACTCGTCGAGCCGGCGGGTGACGGCGGCCCGTACCCGGGCGACGGCGGCCGGGTCGGCGGGGACGTCCCAGTCGGCGACGTGGTCGGCGGGCACTGCCCGGGTGCGGGCCACCAGCAGGGCGATGTCGTCGGCGGGGCTGGCGGGCAGCAGCGCGTCGAGCAGGTCGTCGCAGGTCTGACGGGGGCTGCGGCCGGGGTGGGCGAGTGCGGCGCGCAGCAGTTTCATGCCGTGGTCGAGGTCGTGGGCCCGGGATTCCACCAGTCCGTCGGTGTACAGCACCAGCCGGGTGCCCTCGGGGAGTTCCAACTCGGCGGTCTCGTACGGCAGTTGTCCGACGCCGAGGGGGAGGCCGCCGGGCAGGTCGGGGATCTCCACGTGGCCGTCGGGGTGCACGATGGCGGGCGGCAGGTGGCCGGCCCGGGCGAAGGTGCAGCGCCGGGTGACGGGGTCGTAGACGGCGTACAGGCAGGTCGCGCCGGTGATCGGGCGTTCGCCGCCGTCGGGGCGGGGGTTCTCCTGGTCGAGGCGGTTGACCAGGGCGTCGAGGTGGCCGAGCAGTTCCGCGGGGGCCAGGTCGAGCGAGGAGAAGGTGTGCACGGCGGTGCGCAGCCGTCCCATGGTGGCGGCGGCGTGCACGCCGTGGCCGACCACGTCGCCGACCACCAGGGCGACCCGGGCGCCGGAGAGCGGGATCACGTCGAACCAGTCGCCGCCGACGCCGGCCTGCGCGGGCAGGTAGCGGGAGGCGACTTCGAGGGCCTGTTGTTCGGGCAGGCCGGCGGGCAGCAGGCTGTGCTGGAGCGCGACGGCCATGGTGTGTTCGCGGGTGTAGCGGCGGGCGTTGTCGACCAGGACGGCGGCGCGGGCGGTGAGTTCCTCGGCAAGCGTGCCGTCCTCGTCGTCGAAGGCGGGCCGGGGCCGGGCGCGCCAGAAGGTGGCGACGCCGAGCAGGGTGTCGCCGACGCTGAGCGGCGCCGCGATCAGGGTGTGCACCTGTTCGTCGCGCATGGCGTCGACGGTGCCGGGGCGGACTTCGTCCCACACGTCGAGCGCCGCGGACAGGTCGGGTTCGACCACGGAGCGGGCGGTGGCGACGGCCCGGGCGCGCGGGGTGCCGGGGACGAGCGGCACGGCCGAGCCCGGAAGGAGCAGCGGGGGCCGGGCGGTGATGCCGGCGAGTGCGGCCCGGTGCAGCGCCCCGTGCCGGCCGGGGCGGGGTTCACCGCCGTCCAGGACGCCCTCGCAGAGGTCGACGCAGGCGAAGTCGGCGAAGGCGGGGACGAGTGCCGCGGCGAGTTCCTCGCAGGTGCGGGTGATGTCGAGGGTGGTGCCGATGGAGCCGCCGGCCCGGTAGAGCAGTTCGAGGCGGCGGCGGGCGGTGTCCGGGTTGGCGGGGGCGGCGGTGTCGCGCAGCGTGGCCAGCAGGCAGGGCGGGCCGCCGGCCCGGTCGGTGTGGCGCAGATCGAGGCCGAGGGTGCGGCCGTGCGCGGTGATGCGCGTGTCGGTGAGGTCCGCGCCGCCGTCCAGCAGGGTGAGCAGTTCGTCGGGGAGGCGGAGGGCGCGTACGGGGCGGCTCTCGCAGTCGGTGGGCAGTTCGAGCAGTCGGCGGGCCTCGTCGTTGGCGTACAGCAGGTGCCGGTCGGCGTCGATCAGCAGCAGGCCTTCGCGGACGACGGCCGGTTCGGGGTCCGCCCGGCGGGGCGCCCGGTGCGCTTCGGACGTGTCGTCGCTCATCCGTGCCGTCCGGTCTGCGCGGAGGTCACCGGGGCCGGCGGGCCGAAGCGGGGGCTCGTGGACGTCCGGCGCGGGGAGGTCCGGCCCGCCGCGCGCTGTCCGCCGGGTGCTGCCCGAAACCGGGTCATACGCCCATTCCTACACTCCCCGCTCCGACCGGGCCAACGGCGGCGCCCGGGTTTCGCCCGCCGATGTGCCGCCCTTAACGTGCCCTTACGCCTCTCGTCAGCGGCCGCGCGCGGCTCATTGGCGTTCCAGTTCGGCGCGGACCCGGCGGGAGGGCTGGAAGGCGTACAGGTCGAGCACGTCGGGTGGTTCGGCCAGGCCGGGGCCTCCGGCGGCGACCCAGGCGGTGATGTCGGCGGCGGCGGCGCGGTCGTTGACCTGGCCGAGCCAGACCGGGCGTCCGCCCGCCCGGCGGCCTTCGGCGGAGGGCTGGACGACGATGACGTTGGCCCGCTCGCAGGCGTCGAGGCAGTCGGTGCGCCGGATCGCGGCAATGCCGGCCAGTGCGGTGCGCAGGTCGACGAGCTGGGCCTCGTGGTCCAGGCGGGGGACTTTGGCGGCGGTGCCGCAGCAGCAGCCGCGGCAGACCGTGACGGTGCAGCGCGCTGTCTCCTGGCGGGGGTGGCTCATGCGGTGCTCCCCGCTCGCCGGGCCCGGGTCCAGGCGGATTCGCGCAGCAGGCGCAGGCCGTTGAGGCCGACCAGGACGGTGGAGCCCTCGTGGCCGAGCACGCCGAGCGGCAGCGGGAGGTCGGCGACCAGGTCCCACACCACCAGGACGGTGATGAACGTCGCGGCGATCGCCAGGTTCTGCACCACCAGCGCGCGGGCCCGGCGGGAGAGCGCGACCACGGCCGGGACGGTGGCGAGTTCGTCGCGGACGATGACGGCGTCGGCGGTCTCCAGGGCCAGGTCGGATCCGGCCCGGCCCATCGCGATGCCGGTGTGCGCGGCGGCCAGCGCGGGCGCGTCGTTCACGCCGTCGCCGATCACCAGTACCTTCCGCCCGGCGGTCTCCCACTCCTTGACGGCGGCGGCCTTGTCCTGCGGCAGCAGCCGGGCCCGGACCTCGCCGAGGCCGGCTTCCTCGGCCAACTGCCTTGCGGCGCGCGGGTTGTCGCCGGTGAGCAGCACGGGGGCGGCGCCGGTGAGTGCCGTCAGTGCGCGGACGGTGGCGGCGGCGTCGGGGCGCAGCCGGTCGGCGATGCCGAGGACGCCGACGGGGGTGCCGTCGATGGCGACCACGACGGCGGTGCGCCCGGCGTCCTCGAGTTCCGCGACGGCTGCGCCGGTGGCCGGGCAGTCGCGTTCGGGGGCGCGGACGGTGACGGTGTGTCCGCCGACGGTGGCGGTGACGCCGACACCGGGTGTGGAGCTGAAGTCCGCGGCGGTGGCGAGGGTGAGCCGGCGGCTGCGGGCGGCCTCGACGACGGCGCGGGCGAGGGGGTGTTCGCTGGGGTGCTCGGCGGCGGCGGCCGCCGCGAGGACGTGGTCCTCCGTCAGGCCGGAGTCGGCCTGTGGGCGGATGTCGGTGACGCGGGGGGTGCCCTCGGTGAGGGTGCCGGTCTTGTCGAGGGCGACGGCGTCGATCTGGCCGAGGCGTTCCATCACCACGGCGGATTTCACCAGGACGCCGTGCCGGCCGGCGTTGGCGATGGCGGACAGCAGCGGCGGCATGGTGGCGAGGACCACCGCGCAGGGCGAGGCGACGATCATGAAGGTCATCGCGCGCAGCAGTGACCCGGTGAAGGCCGCGCCGAGGGCGAGTGGGACCGCGAAGATCGCGAGGGTGGCGGCCACCATGCCGAGCGAGTACCGCTGTTCGACCTTTTCGATGAACAGCTGGGTGGGGGCCTTGGTCTCGGACGCCTCCTCGACCATGGCGACGATCCGGGCGATCACGGAGTCCGCGGCGTCCCGTTCGACCCGCACCCGCAGCGCGCCGGTGCCGTTCAGGGTGCCGGCGAACACCTCGTCGCCGGTGTGCTTGGCGACCGGCAGGGGCTCGCCGGTGATGGTGGCCTGGTCGACCTCGCTGGCGCCGTCCAGGACCCGGCCGTCCGCGCCGATCCGCTCGCCGGGCCGGACCAGCACCGTGTCGCCGACGGCCAGGTGCTCGACGGGGACGGTCTCCTCGCCCGCGTCGGTGAGCCGGGTGGCGGTGGCGGGGGCCAGGTCGAGCAGGCCGCGTACCGAGTCGGCGGTGCGGGCGGTGGCGATCGCCTCCAGTGCGCCGGAGGTGGCGAAGATGACGATCAGCAGGGCGCCGTCCAGCACCTGGCCGACGGCCGCCGCGCCCAGTGCCGCCACGATCATCAGCAGGTCGACGTCGAGGGTCTTCTCCTTCAGTGCCTGGAGTCCGGCCCAGCCGGGCTCCCAGCCGCCGGTGGCGTACGCGAGGGCGTACAGCGGGCCCCATGCCCAGGCGGGGGCGCCGGCCAGGTCCAGCGGGAGGGCGACCAGGAACAGCAGCAGCGCGGCCAGCGCCCACCGGGCCTCGGGCAGCGCCAGGACGCGGGTGCGCCGTTTCGGCGGGGCCGGGCGGGGCCCGGCGGTGGGCGGCGCGGGCCGCCGGTCCAGGACGGAAGACATGGGCGGGGCAACCCTTCGCGGGGCGGGACGACAACCCCTCCACCATACCGGAACATCTGAACAGGTCTTCATGTGTAACCGGTATGATGAGGCCATGGGCCACGGAATCGACACCGCCAGCAGCGCCACCACCCGCGAACGCCTGGACGCCGTCGGAACCGCCGATGTCGCGGCCACCCTCCAGGCCCTGGCCACCCCCTCCCGCCTGCACATCCTGGCCCGGCTCCAGGAGGGCCCCTGCTCGGTGGGCGACCTCGCCGAGGCCGTCGGCCTGGAGGCCTCCGCCTGCTCGCACCAACTGCGGCTGCTGCGCAACCTCGGCCTGGTCACCGGCGAGCGCCACGGCCGCTCGATCGTCTACGCGCTGTACGACAATCACGTCGCCGAGCTGCTCGACCAGGCGCTCTACCACGTGGAGCACCTGCGCCTGGGCATCCGCGACACACCTCCCGCCGCCGACTGACGCCTCCCCCGTGTCCAGCATGTGGGACCCCGGGCGCGGGGGCGGAGGCGGGCGGGGTTTAGATGGCGGATGTAGAAGCCAAGCATCAGCATCTGCGCGAAGAAGGTCCCGCCATGCCCCACATCACCGTCGACTACTCGCCACAGCTGGCCGACTCCTTCGACCGCCCCGGATTCGTCCGCGAGCTGCACCCGCTGGTCCGTGAGTGGGTGGCCTCCCGGGGCGTGTGCAAGACCTTCTTCCGCCAGGCCGCGGAGACCTGGGTGGGCGACGCGGACGGCCAGTTGACCGCCTTCGTGCACATCGCCATCGGCCTGCTGCCGGGTCGGCCGGAGGGGCTGAAGGCGCGCCTGTCCGAGGAGGTGCTGCGCCTGCTCGACAAGCACCTGCGGCCCGTCCTCGGCCGCGAAGTGGTCCGCTCGGCCGAGGTCCGCGACCTCAGCCCGTCCTACCGCCTGCGCACCGGCTGGTGACGGGCGCCCTCACCGCTTCAGGAACCGTGCCAGCTCCGCGTTCACCTGCTCCGCCCGGGTGTACGGCAGGGCGTGGTGGGAGACGCCGTCGAGGGTGCGAATCACGGCCTGCGGGAGCAGGCGTTCGGCCCGCGCGGTGAGGGTGCGCGGGTTGTGGGAGCGGCTGTTCGCGGCGGCCAGCAGCAGGCAGCGGGCGCGGAGGGTCGCGAGCGCCTCGGGGGTGGGGCGAGGACCGGTGACGGGGCGGGCGGCGGGGAAGGTCGCGGCCAGGCCGTGCAGGCGGGTCCAGTCCGGGTCGAGCGGGACGCCGCCGGTCTCCCAGGCGAGGAACGCCCGGGCGCGGGCCTCGCTCGGGCGGGCCAGCATGGGCGCCGCGTGCAGGAGGTAGCGGGGCGCGTAGCCGGTGAAGCAGCCGGTGGGGTCGAGCAGCGCGAGGCGCTCGATCCGGTCGGGGCGGCTCAGGGCGTGGTTCAGCGCGATCCAGCCGCCGTAGGAATGCCCGCACAGGTCGATGCGGTCCAGGCCGAGCCCGTCCAGGACGGCGTCCAGCCAGCCGTGCAGGTCCTCGACGCGGCGCACCGGCTGTCGCCCGCCGCGCGCGGAGCGGCCCGCCTCGCCGATCCGGTCCACCGCGAACACCCGCGCCTCGCGGGCGAGTTCACCGGCGTTGGCCCACCAGCTCGCCGCCGTGGCGCCGCCGCCGTGGAGCAGCACCAGCGGCGGGCCGCCGGCCGGTCCGGCGGCGTTGACCCGGGTGGTGCCGTACGGCGTCTCGACATCGATCGTCTCGACCGGGACGGGCCAGCGGCTCAGCAGGGTGTCGTACGCGGACAGGAAGGCGGAACGGTCGAACGCCATGACGCAGCCTCCACGGACAGGATTTCTCTCGCCGGGCGAGTGTCTCGCTCAGCGGGATACTATGCGGCCGCATCTCCGCAGTGCCTGGTCCCGGCCCCGGCGCACCTGCCCGCGACGTGTGGCGTCGGCCTGCGGTCGATGCGGCGCGCGGTGAGGTACTGGTGCGGGGGGAAGGGCGCGCGCATGCACCAATGACCCGGAAGAGCCGGGTCAGTCGGAGAGGCCGCGGTGGCGGGAGATCCCCGGGATCATGCCGACGGAGGACGCCAGGCTCTTCCCTTCCTCGCCGCTGAGCACCCGGTACGCGGTGTTGAAGGGGAAGGACGTCAGCCCGAGCACCCGGACGGCGTGGCCGGCCGAGTCACCGCCGGCGTCGGTCCACTCTCCGCCGTAGCAGCGGACCATCACCTCGCCGGTGTAGGCGCCGACCAGCGACCACCACATCGCCATCCGCGAGTCGCCCAGCGGCCCGTCGGCGTTCAACTCGGCGCAGACCGCGTCGAGTTCGGCCAGGCTGGCGACGGTCCAGTCCAGCTGTCGGCGGTGGTTGTCGGCGACCAGCGCCACGCACTGCTCGGCGGTGAACGCCAGTGCGGCGACGGGCACTTCCGCTGTCTGCTGCGGCTCTCGTTCCATGCCGGAGATCCTTCCGGGCCAACGACCGTTCGTGCCAACGGTTTTCGTCCGCACACTGGCCAACGCCCCGCCAGGAGGAGTCTCAAGCCTGGAGCGAGGCGAGCGTGACCACCGTGATGTCGGACGGCGCGCCGACGCGGACCGGTGGACCCCAGGCGCCGGCGCCGCGGGTGACGTAGAGCTGGGTGTCGCCGTAGCGCTCAAGGCCGGCGACGGTCGGGTTGGCCAGTTCGGCGAAGTAGTTGCCGGGCCAGAGCTGGCCGCCGTGGGTGTGGCCCGAGAGTTGGAGGTCCACCCCGTGGCGGACGCTGTCGTGGATGGTCACCGGCTGGTGGGCCATCAGGACGGCGGCCCGGTTGCGGTCGCGGTCGCCCAAGGCGCGTACATAGTCGGGGCCTTGGCCCTGCGAGGTGCCGGCGATGTCGTTGACTCCCGCGAGGTCGAACCAGGGCAGTTCGGCGCGGGCGTTCTCCAGCGGGTGGACGCCGAGCTCGCGGACGAAGTCGATCCACGGTGCGGCGCCCGAGAAGTACTCGTGGTTGCCGGTGACGAAGTACGCGCCGTCCTTGGCCCGCAGGTCTGCCAACGGGCGTGCGGCGGGGCCGAGTTCGGGGACGGTGCCGTCGACCAGGTCGCCCACGACGGCGATCAGGTCGGGCTGGGTGGCGTTGATGGTGTCGACGATCCGCCGGGTGTGCGCCCGGCCGAGTATCGGGCCGAGGTGGATGTCGCTGACCACGGCGATCCGGTAGCCGTGTGCGGGGCGCGGCAGTTTCGCCAGCGGCACCGTCACCTGCTTGACCTGCGGCCCGCGCAGCACCCCGTACGTGCCGTTGCCCACCACGCCGACGGCGACTCCGGCGGCCGCGCCGGCCACCACCCGGGACACGAACAGCCGCCGCGAGGGCTCCCCGGGCGTCCCAACCTGCCGAGGCGTCTCAGTCTCGGCGGGCGCCTCACCCTCGGCAGGCGCCTCACCCTCGGCGGGCGCCTCACCCTCGGCGGGCCCCACCTCGGCGGCAGCCTCCGCCTCCCGCACCGCGGTCGGCCGGCCCTCGCGGCGCGGGAGGCGGAGCAGCAGGGGGCGCAGCAGTTCGCCGGCCAGCAGGGCGAGCAGGAGGTAGAGGAGGACGGCCATCCAGAGGTAGCCGGGCCAGGCGAACCAGCGTTCCACGGCGAGCGGGAAGGCCCGGCCGCCGACCAGGGCCAGCAGGGACAGGACGGGCAGCAGGACGGCGAGCACGCTGCCTGCTCGCCGGTACCGGCTGCCGGGGCGGGAGACGTCGCGGACCAGTCGCCGCCACACGTACCAGTGCGCCACCCCGAGCAGGCCGAGCGCCGCCGCCACCCCCATCACCGCGATCACCATGCGGGCAAGTATCGGGGCTCCGTGATCGCGGGCTGTGACCGGGGTGCCGTTCTGTTCGACCGGGCGTGGTCGTCCGGGTGCGGGGCGTGCCGGTGCGGGTGCGGTTCCTGTGAGCCCTCCCACATCGCGGTGGGCTTCTACGATCCTCGATAGTCGGTGTGCGGACCGGTCCGCCGGGCTGCCGCCGGCGCTCCCCCGTCCGCTCGCCGGAGCCTACCGCGACTTCGCAGGTCAGAGGCCCCCGGTGGCCGCCGGCCGACGCTCGGTCCCGGCCCGGCCCGGAGCCGTCGCAGCCGGCGTGACCGTCCGTCCTCCGGCCCGCCCGCTACTACGGGGCGTAGTTTCCGGCCTCTTTGAGCCACTTTCCGCGATCTGCCAAGAATGTCCCCCGTCCGCCGGGCAGTCCGGTCGGCCTCCCCGGCCGCCGTCCGCTGCCACGTTCGTCCGATTGCCGCGCTGCACCGTGTTCCTGCGCCGTGCTCCAGGGTGCGGCGCCGGTGCCGTGCGTGCCGGTCGGCGGGCCGCCGTGTCCCACCGGCCGTCCGGCCCGTACAAGAAGAGATCGCCATGCCGTCGCATCGCCGCCGCCCGTCCAGCCTTTCGAAGGTGCTCGGTCTTTCGAAGACGCTCCGCCGCCACCGCCATGCCGTGGTGACGGGTGTGGCGACCGTCGCGGTCGCGGGTGCCACCGCGCTGGCCGTCGTGGTTCCGCAGCACTCGACCCCGGCGGGCGCCGCGGCCCGGCCGGCGAGCAGCATGCCGCTCGCGGCGGACGCTCTCCCCTCGCAGGACGCCGCGTCCGCGCAGGCCGCCGCCGAAGCGAGCGCCAGTGCCAGTGCCAGCGCGTCCGCCCGGGCCGAGGCGGAGGCGAAGGCCAAGGCGGACGCGGCGGCCAGTGCGAGCGCGAGCGCGAGCGCGAGTGCGAGCGCCGAGGCGAAGGCCAGGGCGGACGCCGAGGCGGCGTCCCGGTCGCAGCAGCGCCAGGCGCTGGCGAGCAGCAAGCCGTCCGCCGCCGCGTCCCCGTCCGTGTCCGCGTCGGCCGTCGCCAAGGCGCTCAGCGGGACGCCGCAGCAGATCGCGGCGCAGCTCGTTCCGGCCGGGCAGTTGCAGTGCTTCAACAACATCGTGGAGCGCGAGAGCGGCTGGAATGTGCACGCGACCAACCCGTCCTCGGGTGCGTACGGGCTGATGCAGGCGCTGCCGGGTTCGAAGATGGCCTCGGTGGGCGCGGACTGGCGGGACAACCCGGCGACCCAGATCAAGTGGGGCCTGCAGTACATGAACCAGACGTACGGCAGCCCGTGTGCGGCGTGGTCGTTCTGGCAGGCGCACAACTGGTACTGAGGGCTGTTGGTCCCGGCCTCCGGGGGACGTTCGGCACGGTGTGTGCGCAGCTCCACCACCATGCGTACATCTGACGATACGTCAGCAAGTCGCGGCGTTCCGCCCTCTATCCGGACATTTCATCGCACGACCGTGTTCATTTGGTGAAGATTCAGCGAACTTCCCATGTCCGCTGTCCGGAATAGCCGCTTTAGAGCGGCTTCCGACCTTTGCCTGAGGCTGTCCCCGCCCCTAGCCTCCCGCCCATGGCCCCACCACTGATCACCGTCGTGCTCCCCGCTTACGACGAGCAGGAACAACTGAAGGAGTGTCTCGACTCCCTGCTCGGACAGTCCTTCCGCGAGTTCGAGATCATCGTGGTCCGGACGCCCTCCCCGCACTGTCCGGAGGAGCGGCTGGTGGAGGCGTACGAGCTGCGCGACGCCCGGGTGCGGGTGCTGCGGCTGGACACGGAGACCGGCATCGGGCGGGTCCGGATGGCGGGCGCGGCGCACGCGCGTGGCGAGTACCTGCTGTTCCTGGACGCCGACCACCTGCTGCCGGCGGACGCGTTCGAGGCGATGGCCGCCCGGCTCGCCGAGACCGGCGAGGTCGATCTGCTGCTGTTCGGCCACAACCGCGAGTACCGGGGCAAGGTGTGGCCGGGCAACGCGGCCGAACTGCTGGACGCCGTCGGCCCGGAGGTGTTCACCCCGGGCGAGCACCCGGAACTGTTCGGCGCCCCGCCGCTGATCTGGGACCGGCTGGTGCGCAGCGGCACCGTTCCGACCTTCCCCGACGGGTTCTACGAGGAGGTCCCGGCAGTGCACCGCTCGCTGTTGGCCGCCTCCCGGATCGCGGTGCTCAACCGCGAGTGCGTCACCATCCGCCGCCGTCACACCCTGCACCCGGCGGGCAGCGAAGGCGCGACCCACTTCGACCTGTTCGACCGCTACGAGGGCACCTTCGAGCTGCTGGACACGCAGCCCGCCGAGGCCCCGCCGGTCAACCCCGAGGTGCGGACCCACCTCTTCACCCGGATGATCCGCCACTACCTGTTCGTCTTCGACCTGCCGGGGACCCTGACCCGCGCCGAGCGCCCGCAGTTCTTCCAACGTGCGGCCGAGCACTACAAGCGTTTCCTCCCGGACGGCTACCGGCGCCCGGACGGCCGCGAGGGCATCAAGTTCTCGCTGCTGGCGTCGAATTCGTACGCCACCTTCGAGGTCGCCAAGTTCTCCCGCCTGGCAGGCGTGCGCCGGTGACGGCGGCGGCGCACGGCGACCGTGCGGGCGCACCTCGGCCTGCGGCAGGGACTCGGAATTCTCCCGCCCCGGCCGAGTGCCTTGACGATCCCTCGGGCAAGCTCCTGACGAACCGTCAGGACGGGCGGGCCACCCGAACCGCCGGACGGACGACCTGAACCGCCGGACGGGCCACCTGAACCGCCGGTCGGTCGTCCCGCCGCTGCTGGGCCGGGCGTCCTGACGAACCGTCGGGCCCGGCCTGGCGGTAGAGTCCCTCCCCGCGCCAACCTCTGCCGCGCCACCTCCGTGCACCACCGGACCGGAAGGCGAACTCTCGATGACCTCCCCTGTCTCCCCGCCGGCCGATCCCGCCGCGGACGCGTTCTCGCCCGCCGACGGCGGCCCCACGCCGGGGCCGGTCGGCCAACTCCCGCCCCAGCAGCAGATGGCCGGCTGGGCGGTCCTGCTGCTCGGCGTGCTGCTGCTGGCCGAGGCGTTCGTCTGCGTGGCCGCGCTGCTCAGCGTCTGGACGCCGCTCACCACGCTGACCGCCGAACGCGCCCCGTCCGGCGCCCCCGCGACCTGGACGATGCTCGGCCTCGGCCCCTGGAACCTGACCTCCAACACCGCGATGCTGATCGCCGTCCTGGCCGCCAGCGGTCTCGGCAGCTTCGTGCACGCCGCGACGTCCTTCGCCACCTACGCGGGCAACCGCCAGCTGCTGCCGAGCTGGCTGCCCTGGTACCTGCTGCGCACGGCGATCGGCGGCGCGCTCGCGCTGCTGGTCTACTTCCTGCTGCGCGGCGGCCTGTTCGCCAACGGCACCGACGGCACCGCCACCAACCCGTACGGCTTCGCCGGGATCGCCGGCCTGTGCGGCCTGTTCTCCAAGCAGGCCACCGACAAGCTCCGCGAGATCTTCGACACCGTCCTCACCACCCGCGACGGGGCCGGCGACGACGAGCGCGACGACAAGATCCAGCCCACAGCCCCGACTTCGCCCACCGCGCCCGCGCCCGCGCCGGCCGCACCGACCTCCCCGGCCGCACCCGTCGCGTCCGAGCCGCAGCCCGCCGAACCGGTCGTGGCCAGCATCCCGAAGCAGGCGAACCCGGCCTCCGAATCCGCTCGGACCACCGGTAGTTGACGGCCCGCCGCCACCGGACGGCCGTCGCCACCGGCCCGCGCCGACGGCGGGAGCGCGCCCGCCCGGCCGGGGGCTACTTCTCGCGGGTGCGTGCGTCCCGCAGGGGTGGGTGGTCGATCAGTTCGACGTACGTGATCCGGTCGTCCACCACGTCCAGGACGACCATGCCTTCCGCGGCGGGCAGATCGAGGCAGCCAGGGGGTGTTCGGTTTCCATGCCCAGCACGGTAGCCACCGTCCGGCCGCCGCCCCCACCGCATTTCGGCAGGTGGCGGCGCCCGGCCGGGCTCTCAGCCGGACACGGCGCGGAACCGCTTGCGCCAGGCCAGCGAGACGTACACCAGGGCGACCAGCACCGGTACTTCGATGAGCGGGCCGACCACGCCGGACAGGGCCTGGCCGGAGGTGACGCCGAAGGTGCCGATGGCGACGGCGATGGCGAGTTCGAAGTTGTTGCCGGCGGCGGTGAACGCCAGCGTCGCGGTGCGGTCGTAGGCGAGGCCGAGCGCCTTGCCGAGGGCGAAGGTGCCGAACCACATGACGGCGAAGTAGGCGAGCAGCGGGAGGGCGATCCGGGCGACGTCGAGCGGCCGGGAGGTGATGGTCCTCCCCTGGAGCGCGAACAGGATCACGATGGTGAACAGCAGCCCGTACAGCGCCCAGGGGCCGATCCTCGGCAGCAGCTTCGCCTCGTAGCGGTCGCGGCCGAGCCGCCGCTCGCCGAGGCGGCGGGTGAGGAACCCGGCGACCAGCGGGATGCCGAGGAAGACGACGACGTTGAGGGCGATCTTCCCCATGGAGATGTCGAGGTGCTGGCCGTCGCCGAGGCCGAGCCAGCCCGGGAGCAGGTCGAGGTAGAACCAGCCGAGCACGCCGAACATCACCACCTGGAAGACGCTGTTCAACGCGACCAGCACGGCGGCGGCCTCCCGGTCGCCGCACGCGAGGTCGTTCCAGATGATCACCATGGCGATGCACCGGGCGAGTCCGACGATGATCAGACCGGTCCGGTACTCGGGCAGGTCCGGCAGGAAGATCCAGGCCAGGGCGAACATCACCGCCGGGCCGACCAGCCAGTTGATCACCAGGGAGGAGACCATCAGCCGTCGGTCGCCGGTGACGGCGTCCAGCCGGTCGTAGCGGACCTTGGCGAGCACGGGGTACATCATGACCAGCAGGCCCAGCGCGATCGGCAGCGAGATCCCGCCGAGTTCGACCTTCGCCAGCGCGTCGCCGAGCCCGGGGATCAGGCGGCCCAGGCCGAGGCCGACGGCCATCGCGGCCAGGATCCACACGGCGAGGTAGCGGTCGAGGGTGGAGAGCTTGGCGACCACCGACGGTTCGGACGGTCTCGGGGCGGGCGCGAGGGGGGCGGTCACCAGCAGGACCTCTTCGTGTCGGCGTTGGCGCGGGCGGTGGCGGCGAGGTCGGCGAACTGCCCGGAAAGCGCTTCCAGTACCTCCGGCCGCAGGCGGTAGTACGTGAAACGGCCGCACGGTTCGGTGTCCACCACGCCGGCCTCCCGCAGCACCCTGAGGTGGTTGGAGAGATTCGTCTGCCGGGCGCCGGTCTCCTCCACCAGGTGCGTGGTGCACAGGGTTTCGCGGGCCAGCAGGGTCACGATCCGCAGCCTGAGCGGGTCGGACAGCACCCGCAACAGTTCAGTGTCGACTGACATCACCATGCGCTGATACTTTCATACCGGCCAAGAGCCCCATCCCCCGCCCCGAAGGACCATCCCCATGACCGCCGCCTCCGTGCTCTTCGTCTGCGTCCACAACGCGGGCCGCTCCCAGATGGCCGCCGGGTTCCTCACCCACCTCGCCGGGGACCGCGTCGAGGTCCGCTCCGCGGGTTCCTCCCCCGGCGACCGGGTCAACCCGGCCGCCGTCGCCGCGATGGCCGAGATCGGCATCGACATCTCCGACCGGCAGCCGAGGATCCTCACCCCCGAGGCCGTCCAGTCCTCCGACTACGTCATCACCATGGGCTGCGGCGATGCCTGCCCGTACTTCCCCGGCAAGCACTACCGCGACTGGCCCCTCGACGACCCGGCCGGCCAGGGCATCGAAGCCGTCCGCCCGATCCGCGACGCGATCCGCACCCGCGTCGAAGCTCTGATCGCCGAGATCGACGCCACCGCCTGACCAGCCTCCGGCCGCACTCCCCGACCCGCCGTTCGTGGGTCTGCGCCGGGTGCCGGCCGCCCAGGGCTGGGATGATCGGCGGATGGCCTCCGATCTCGCCCGTGCTCTCGCCGCCGCCGTCCGTGGCGAGGTCCGCTTCGACACCGCGGAGCGGGCCGTGTACGGGCAGGACGCGTCCAACTACCGGCAGGTGCCGCGCGGGGTGGTGAAGCCCGCCGACACGGACGATGTGCGGGCCGCGCTCGCGGTGTGCCGGGAGTTCGGGGTGCCGGTGGTGGCGCGCGGGTCGGGGACGAGTATCGGTGGGCAGGCGATCGGGCCCGGCACGGTGGTGCTGGACTTTCGGCGGCATCTCGGCAAGGTACTGGCGGTCGATCCGGAGGCCCGCACCGCCCGGGTCGAACCGGGCACGGTCCTGGACGAACTCCAGCGCGCGGCCCGGCCGTTCGGGCTGCGGTTCGGGCCGGACCCGTCCACCCACAGCCGGTGCACGCTGGGCGGAATGATCGGCAACGACGCCTGCGGCTCGCACTCGCTCGCCTGGGGCCGCACCTCCGACAACCTGCACAGCCTCGATCTGCTGCTCGCCGACGGCACCGAGCTGACCGTCACCGGCCCGCTGCCACCGGCCGAACGGGCCGCGCTGGCCGCCGCTCCGGGCCGACTCGGCCGTCTGCACCGGGAGTTGCAGGCCCTGGCCGCCGACAACCTGGCGCTGCTGCGCCGCGCCATGCCGGTGCTGCCGCGCCGCGGTTCGGGCTATCCGCTGGACGCGCTGCTCCCGGAGCGCGGCCACGACCTGGTGCGGGCCGTCACCGGCACCGAGGGGACGTGCGCCCTGCTGCTCGGCGCCACCGTCCGGCTGGTGCCCGAACCGCCGTACCGCGCCCTGGTGGTGGCGGGTTACCCGGACGAGACGGCCGCCGCCGACGCGGTGCCCGCGCTGCTGCCGCTGGAGCCGTTGACCTGCGAGGGCATGGCCGCCGACCTGGTCGCCGCGCTGCTCGCGGCCGGGCCGCGCCCGCCCGTGCTGGACCGGCTGCCCGGTGGTGCGTGCTGGCTGTTCCTGGAGACCGGCGGCGCGACGGCCGCCGAGGCCACCGACCGAGCCCATCAACTCGCCGACGCCGTACGGCGGGAGCGCACCGCGACGGTCGCGCTGGTCACCGATCCGGCCGAGCAGCGTGCACTGTGGTCGATCCGGGAAGCCGGCGCGGGAATCGTCACCCGCCTGCCGCCGGGCCCGGACGGCCGGCCCGGTGGCGCGGCGTGGCCGGGCTGGGAGGATTCGGCCGTCCCGGTCGAGCAACTCGGCTCCTACCTGCGGCAGTTGCGGTCCCTGCTGAAGCGCCGCGGCCTGCGCGGGGTGCCGTACGGGCATTTCGGCGAGGGCTGCGTGCACCTGCGTCTGGACTTCCCGGTGCGGGAACGGCCGCAGGTGATGCGGGAGTTCCTCACCGAGGCGGCGGATCTGGTGGTGGCGCACGGCGGTTCGCTGTCCGGCGAGCACGGCGACGGGCAGGCCCGGGCCGAGCTGCTGCCCCGGATGTTCCCGCCGCAGGTGATCGACCTGTTCGCCCGGTTCAAGCAGATCTGGGACCCGGACGGCCTGCTCAACCCCGGCCTGCTGGTCGCCCCGCGCCCGCTGGACGCCGATCTGCGCTTCCCCGGACGGGAGTTGCCACTCACCCTGGCGTATCCGAGGGACGGCGGCAGCCTGCTGAACGCCGTCCACCGCTGCGTCGGTGTCGGCAAGTGCGTGGACACCAACAGCGGGGTGATGTGCCCGAGTTACATGGTGACGGAGGAGGAACGGCACTCCACCCGGGGCCGGGCCCGGCTGCTCGGCGAGATGCTGCGCGGCGAACTGGTCACCGACGGCTGGCGTTCGCCGGAGGTCCGGGAGGCGCTCGATCTCTGCCTGGGCTGCAAGGGCTGCGCGAGCGACTGCCCGGTGCAGGTGGACATGGCCACCTACCGGTCCGAATTCCTGCACCACCACTACCGGTTCAGGCCGCGCCCGGCCACCCACTACTCGCTCGGGCTGCTGCCGCTGTGGCTCCGCCTCGCCCACCTCGCGCCGCGCGCCGCGAACGCCGCGCTGCGCGGCCGGTTCAGCGGCGCCCTGCTCAAGCGCCTCGGCGGCATCGACTCCCGGCGCGCGCTCCCCGCCCTCCCGGAGCGCCGCTTCTCCGCCTGGTTCCGCACCTACCGCGCCGCCCACCCCGCCGACCCGGCCGCCCCGGCGGTGCTGCTGTGGCCCGACTCGATGTCCGAACTCCTGGACCCCGCACCGGCGGTGGCGGCCGTCCAGGTGCTGGAGCGGCTCGGCTTCCGGGTGCAGCTGCCGACCGGGCCGGTGTGCTGCGGGCTCACGCTGATCGCCAGCGGCCAACTCGGCGCAGCGCGCCGGGTGATCCGGCACACCGCGCGCCAACTGCCGCCCGGCCTGCCGGTGGTGGGCCTGGAGCCGTCCTGCACGGCCACCCTGCGCGGTGATTGGCCCAAACTTCTCGACGAACCCGAACTCCCGTCCCGGGTCCGCAGTTTGGCCGAGTTCCTGGACGAGCGCGAGGTCGCTCTGCCGCAGCTGACGGGGGCGGCGATGACCCAGGTGCACTGCCATCAGCACGCCGTCCTGGGCACTGCCGCCGATCAGCGCCTCACCGCCCGGCTCGGCCTGACGAACCGTCAACTCGACGCCGGTTGCTGCGGGTTGGCTGGCGCATTCGGTTTCGAGCGCGGCCACTACGAGGTGTCGGTGGCGGCCGCCGAACGCGCCCTGCTGCCCGCCGTCCGCGCCGCCGGGCCCGGCACGCTGCTGCTCGCGGACGGCCTCAGCTGCCGCACCCAGCTCACCCAACTGGAGCCCTCCGCCCGGCCGTTGCACCTCGCCCAAGTCCTGCTCCGCGCCCTCGAGCAGTCCGGCCGGTCCTCCGAGTAGCCTCCCTCCTCACCCCTCCCGTCCGACCGCGACGAGCGCCGCGTCGTCCAGCAGCCGCCCCCCGACGTAGGCCAGCAGGTCGCGGCGGAGGCGGTCGAGGAAGTCCGGGGGTGCGGTCGGGGCCGGGGCGAGGTGAGCGGCGCGGGCGGGCAGGGGGTAGAAGACGGACTCGCGGTCGCGGGCCTCGGTGACGCCGTCGGTGTAGAGCAGCAGGGTGCTGCCGGGCGGGAAGGCGAACTCCTCGGTGCGGCGGTCGGCGGGGGCCAGGTCGCCCATGCCGAGCGGCGGGCCGCTGCGGTGCAGGGGGAGCAGCTGGGCGTGGCCGGGGGTGAGCAGCAGGGGCGGCGGGTGCCCGCAGTCCGCGAGCCGGATCACGGGGCGGTCGTCGGGCAGGTCGAGCACGAGCGCGGTGGCGAAGTTCTCCCGGACGTCCTGGCCGGCGTCGGCGACTTCGGCGAGGTGGCGCTGGTAGGAGGTCTCCAGGGCGTCGGCCAGGCGGGCCGGGTCCTCGTGCCGGTGGGCGAGCTCGCGAAACGCGCCGAGCAGCGCGGCGGCGTCGCCGACGGCGTCGAGCCCTTTGCCGCGGACGTCGCCGATCAGCAGGCGGGTGGTGTGTGCGGTGCGGACGGCCGCGTACAGGTCGCCGCCGACGTTCGCTTCGTCGTCGGCGGCGAGGTACCGGGTGGCGATCCGCAGCGGGCCGGCCTGTTCGGGCAGCGGGCGCATCAGGACGCGTTGGACGGCGTCGGAGACGGTGCGGACCCGGGTGAGTTCGCGGCCGTGGCGTTCGCGGACCCGGCAGAATGCGACGACGGCGGCGGTGACCAGGGCGAGCGCGCCGATCTGGGCCTGGTGGTTGGCGGTGAACAGGCCGCCGTGCAGGACGGCGATGAGGGTCTGGGCGATCAGTGCGAGGACGCCGATCAGGGCGGTCAGGCGGGTACCGGCGAAGGAGGCGGTGATGGCGGGGGCGGCCACCAGCAGCGGGCCGAGGTGGATGTTCGGGGAGATCGAGATGTCGATGGCGGTGATCAGCACGATCAGGCTGAGCGGCAGCAGCACCAGCAGGTGTTCGGTACGCCACTCGCTCCGCAGTTCCGCCATGCTCCGCCGCACTCCCACCCCACCACCATGCCTCGCCCCGGGATTGCCCACGACCGGTGGACCCTCCGCGTCCGGGGTATGGCGCCGCGTCACCGGCGGCCCCTACGATCACGCCATGACGACCCCGCCGAAGGCTGCCGCACCGGCCGGCGCCGCGCCCGCGAAGAGCCCCCTGGAGCCCGCCGAGGGCGACCTGATCCTCGCCGAGCGTTTCGCGCCGTGGGTGCGGGCCCTGGGGCTCTCGGTGCTGGAGACCGGTGCGCGGCACGCGGTGCTGCGGCTGCCGTGGTCCGACCAGCTGGCCCGGGACGGCGGCGGGCTGTCGGGGCAGGCGATGATGGCGGCGGCCGACACGGCGACGGTCGTCGCGGTCTCCTCCGCGCTGGGCGGGTTCGCGCCAATGACCACCGTCCAGCAGTCGATCACCTTCCAGCGCGCGGCGCGCGACACCGATCTGCTGGTGACGGCGCGGCTGACCAAGCTGGGCCGCCGGATCGCGTTCGCCGAGATCACCCTCGCCACGCCGGAAGCCCCGGACGACCCGGTCGCGCACGCCACCACGGTCTACGCGTTCCCGGGCTGAGCCGTCGCGTTGCCGGGCTGAGCCGTCTCGTTCCTGGGCCGAGCCGTCTCGTTGCCGGGCTGAGCCCTCGCGTTCCCCTTGCGCCCGGGCGTTCCGCGAGTCGGTCGATCACGTACCTGCACACCCCTGTTCCCGAGGGTGTACCGAGCAGTAGCCTCCTCTGATCCGTCTGATCGCGATCATTCGCCCTGGAGGCTCCATGCGCCCAATCCCCCGCCGCCGCACGCTCGTTGCGGCCGCGCTCGCCGCTCTGACGCTCACCAGCGCGGCGGCCGTTCCCGCTTCGGCGGCGCCGGGCGGGCAGCACGCCAAGGCGTACTACCTGGCGATCGGCGACTCGCTGGCGGCCGGCTACCAGTCCACGCCGACCGGCGGCCACGTCGTGGGCCGCGGCTACGCCCAGGACCTGGCGCGGACGCTGGGCGAGCGGGCGGCGGACGACCGCCGCCCGTTCGAGTTCACCGACCTGGGCTGCCCGGGCGAGACCACCGGCACCATGGCGAACGGCGGCTGCCCGTACCCGCACTCCTTCGGCGGCTCCCAACTGGAGGCCGCGGTCGCCTACTTGAAGGCGCACTGGAAGGACGAGGTGCTGGTGACGATCGACATCGGCGCCAACGACGTGCAGCGCTGCGCGGCCGGCGGCTCGCTCGACCTGCCGTGCGCGATGAACGGCATCGAGCAGGTCCGCACCGGGCTGGACCGGATCCTCGGCGAGCTCCAGCAGGCGGCCGGCCCGCACACCCGGATCGTCGGCATGAACCTGTACGACCCGTTCCTGGCGGCCTGGATGACGGGCGACAAGGGCAAGCAGCTGGCCACCGCCTCGGTGCTGCTCGCGAACGCCCTCAACTCGGTGATCGAGACGGTGGACGAGCGCCACCGCGTCCCGACCGCCGACGTGGCGGGGGCGTTCTCCACCACCTCGTTCGCGCCGCTGGTGCCGCTGGGCGGCCAGCAGGTGCCGCTGAACGTGGCCCGGGTCATGCAGTGGACCAACATGGCGCGCGGCGACATTCACGCCAACGACGCGGGCTACCAGGTGATCGCGGACGCGTTCCTCGCCAAATTGCCCAAGCAGTACCTGCACTGACGCACCATCACCCCGTCGCGCGTGGCGCGGCGGGGTGGCTCCGCGGCGTTGAGGGCCTCAGCGGGCGCGCGGCCTCAGCGGGCGGTAGGGCCTCAGCGGGCGGTGGGGGCCTCAGCGGGCGGTGACGGCGGTCACGAACTCCGCCACGCGCTCCTGCGGCAGGTGCCGGGCGATATCGGCTTCGCTGATCATGCCGACGAGTTGGTGGTCGGGGTGGTTGATCACCGGCAGCCGGCGCACCCGGTGATCCTCCATCACCTCCAGCACCAGGTCCGCGTCCTCGTCCTCCTCGATCACCATCGGACGGCCGAGGGCGAGTTCGAGGCACTTCACGGTGCCGGGGTCGCGTCCGTCGGCGACGCACCTGAGCACGATGTCCCGGTCGGTGACGATGCCCAGCAGCTTCTTGTTCTCGTCGCAGATCGGCAGCGCGCCGACGCCGCGTTCGCGCATGATCCGGGCGGCGTCGCCGAGGGTCTGCTCGCCGGTGACGCACTCCGCTCCCGGGTGCATGATCTCTTTCGCGGTGGTCATGGCCGGACCTCCCGAGCTGGTTGTGTCCACTGGCCGTCTTCCATGCTGGCCCCGCCACCGGACCGCCCGCCACCGCTGGCCGTCCTGCCCGCACCCGTGCCGCCCGTCCGGCCGGTCACGCCGCGTGCCGCGGGGCGACGTCCAACGGGTGCTCCGGGAGCCCGACTTCGACGGCCGCCGCGACCTGCGGCAGCTCCAGCTGCTCGACGTCCGGCTCCGGCTCCGTCCCCTCGATCTCGTTCTCCGCGAGCTGCGCCGCGACCTCGGTGGCCTCGACGGCCTGTGCGGAGTTGCGTTCGGTGGCGCTCTCCAGGAAGCGCAGCAGCTCCACCGGGAACGGCAGCACGAGTGTGGAGTTCTTCTCCGCGGCGACCTCCACCACGGTCTGCAGCAGCCGCAGTTGCAGCGCGGCCGGGGTCGCGGCCATCACCTTCGCGGCCTCCGACAGACGCGCGGACGCCTGGTACTCGCCGTCGGCGGTGATGATCCGGGCCCGCCGCTCCCGGTCCGCCTCGGCCTGCCGGGCCATCGAGCGCTTCATCGACTCGGGCAGCGCCACGTCCTTGATCTCCACCCGGTCGATCTGGATGCCCCAGCCCAGCGCGGGGCTGTCCAGCATCAGCTCCAGGCCCTGATTGATCGGCTCGCGGTTGGCCAGCAGGTCGTCCAATTCGCTCTTGCCGATGATCGACCGCAGCGAGGTCTGCGCGACCTGCGACATCGCGAAGGAGTAGTCCTGCACGTTGACGATCGCCTTCACCGGATCGACCACCTTGAAGTACACCACCGCGTCCACCCGGACGGTCACGTTGTCCCGGGTGATGCCCTCCTGCGCGGGCACCGGCATGGTGATGATCTGCACGTTCACCCGGCGCAGCCGGTCGGCGATCGGCATGATCCGCACCAGCCCCGGGGGCCGCACCTCGTCCAGCACCCGCCCGAACCGGAACACCACCCCGAGCTGGTACTGCTGCACCATGCGCACGCTCAGCCCGGCCAACACGGCCAGCAGCACCAGCAGCGCAATCACCACGTCAACCGCGATCATCGCCGTCACCTCGACCCGTACGGCACGCACACTTGTACCTCCACGCTACTCCGGACCCGCCCCACGGGCCCGGCTGCTGGAGACCCGGCCGGAAAACGCTTTCCCGTTGGGTCTCCGTCCGGCCGTCCCACCGGCCGGCCGGTGCGCGGGCCTACGATCGGGGCCATGGAACCGCCCTCCGAACCGCCCTCCGAACTGCCCTCCGAACTGGTCGAACGTGTCCACGGGCTGGCCGAGATGGACGAGTTGGTGATCGGCTGCCGGGCCTGCCCGCGGCTGGTCGAGTGGCGGGAGGAGGCGGCCCGGGTGAAGCGCCGCGCGTTCCAGGACCAGGACTACTGGGCGCGGCCGATCCCGGGCTTCGGACCGACCGACGCCCGCCTGGTTCTGGTCGGACTCGCCCCCGCCGCGCACGGCGGGAACCGAACGGGCCGGATCTTCACCGGCGACCCGTCCGGCGACCTGCTGTACGCCTCCCTGCACCGGCTCGGCCTGGCCTCCCAGCCGCACTCCACCTGGCGCAACGACGGCCTCGAACTGTTCGGCGTCCGCATCACCGACCCGGTCCGCTGCGCCCCGCCGGAGAACAAGCCCACCAACGAGGAACGCGACACCTGCCGCCCCTGGATCGTCCGCGAGTTCCAGTACCTCCGCCCCACCGTCCGCGCCGTGGTCGCCCTCGGCGGCTTCGCCTGGCAGGCGGTCCTCCCCGCCCTCGCCGCCGCCGGCTGGCAAATCCCCCGCCCCCGCCCGGCCTTCACCCACGGCGCCCACGCCGTCCTCCCCGCCACCGACGGCGGCCCGCCCCTCAACCTCTACGGCTGCTTCCACGTCAGCCCCCGCAACACCTACACCGGCCGACTCACCCCCACCATGGTCGACGCCCTCCTCCACACCGCGGCCACCACCGCCGGCCTGAACCCGACTGCCCCGCCGCCTTCCTGACGACCGTCACCCGCCTGCCCGTTCGAAGGTCGCCCCGGGCGGGGCGATCCCGTGCAGTCCGGTCAGAGGTGCGGAATCCGGTCGGGGACGAGTCCGGCCTGGCGGAGCAGTCCGTAGAGGTCGGCCGCGCATCGACCGGGTGGGCGACGAAACCACCCGTACCCCGCCCAGGTCGGCCCCGACGCGAGCGGTTTGCGGCACTCCTCACGGTCGTCATCCCCTCACCGGGCAGGCCGAGTTGACCCCTGGGGAACTGCGCTTGCCCAACGCCTCCGTCCCGACTCACCGCCGCCCACCGGGCCGAGCCGCGCCGGGCTCCGTCCCCGCCGACAACCCACCGCACCTGACGGCCGATCAGCAGCCGGCAGCCTGCGCGCCACCCCGCTCGCCCGCCCGCTGCCCGCCGCCATCAGGTAGTCCACACCTCTCTGCCCTGGCGCTGCGTGACCTGGCCGATACGTCGCCGCGAGTGGCGGCTGATCACCAGCCGTCCGACCGCGCGACATCCCGCTCACCAACCCCGCCGGCCCACCCGGACCAAGCCACCCTCACCCTGCACAACCCGCCACCGGACACCACCACCCGGTCCCAACTCACCGCCCCTGACGGCTGATCAACGCTCGGCCGAGCCCGCGCGCCGTCCGGTCGATCGCCGCGCGCCCGGCGTCGGGCCGGGTCGCGAATGCCAGGCACAGCCAGGGCGTGGCAGCAGCGAGGACGGCCAGTGGCCAGCCCAGCCACGGTGACGGCAGGGCGAGCCCGACGTATCCGGCGGTGGCGGCGCCGAGCAACAGCAGTGCGAGGGCGGGCAGGTGGACGCCGGGGCGGTAGCGGCGCCAGGCGTGCACCCTTGCCCGCTGGGCGATCAGCACGATCGGGGCAACGACCAGCGCGACCGCCCCGAGCAGCAGGATCCAGATCAGCCCGAGCCCGTCCACCGCCACCTCACGTTCGGCACGGACGCCCAACTCCGGTGCAGTGGGCGCAAATTGGACGGCCACCTGCTCACCCGCGTACGGCGTGCCACGCGTCTCCACCTGGGTGGTGACGGTACGCGGGCCGGCCTCGTACGGCACTTCCAGATCGATGGTGGTGCGGAACACCTGGTGGCGGTTCACCCGCCCCAGCGCCTTCGGCTCGGAGCGCACCGCGACGATCGACACCTTCCGCTCCACCTCGCCCGCCTGCGCGATCCGCCGCAGCTGCCGCCCGTCGGCCCCGTCCGGCCCGTTGGCCTGGGCGAGCGCCGCGACGGAGGTGAGCACCATGCCGACACCGAGCAGTCCGGCCAGCAGCCAGGACGGGCGCCGCGACCCGGTCTCCTTGCGCGGTTCGGCCCGCCGCCGGTCGAGCACGGCGGCCACCAGCCAGGCGAGCGCACACAGCACCGCGACGAGGGTGGGCAGCACCCGCTCCGCCGTCCCGGCCCGCTGCCCGGACGGCAGCAGCGCCACTGCCGCCCCGTGCCCGGCCGCGAACACGCCGCTCAGCACCGCCGCCCACCCGGCCACCCGGGTCCCTCCGCGCGCCATCGTTCCTCCCCCGCCCACGTGTTGCTGCGCACTGAACCACGGCCGGACACCGTGATCAAGTTCCCGCGATCGCTCCCGCTTCACCGCTTGATCGGTGAGGGGCCAGCGCCCGGAAGGCGACGGACGGATCGCCGGAGGAAGCACGGTGCAGCTGCCATCCGCCCCGCCCGACACCCCCCGTCACCGAATCCGCTTCGGCCGACGCCCCGCCCTCTCCCACACCCCCGGCAACAACTCCCGCGCGAACACCGCCTCCCCCACCTGCCGACCGAACAACACCCCGTACCCGAAACCCCCGTCCGACAGCCCCCGCACCGCCGCGCGAGCGACGATCGCGTCCTGGTGGCGGCCCAGGACGTCCTGCAGCGCTTTCATCCGGCGGGTGAAGCTGCGGGCCGGGCGGCCGACGGTCTCACCGGCGTAGCGGGCGCGCTTCGCGGCCTTGCGTGCGTCGTGCAGGGCACGTTCGCGGGCCGGGCCCTCGGGGGTGTCTTCGGCGGTGGCGAGGCGTTCGGCGGTGCGGCGGTGTTCGCGGCGCAGGATGCGGGTGAGTTCCGGTCCGGCGGGCCGCGTCGCGCGGGCGTTGAGCGGGGGGTTGTCGGCGAGTTCGGTGAGGGCGGTGAGCAGGTCGCGGAAGCGTTGACTGTCGAGCGCGGCAAGGGTCGCGGCGCGGCCTTCGCGGGCCTCCCGGCTGCTCCAGGTGGTGAGTTCGGCGATGACGCGGTCGCGGTCGCCACCGTCGGGGAGTTCGCGGGCCTGGGCGAGGAGGCGCTCGCCGAGCACCTCGGCGTCGCGGGCCTGGCCGAGGTCGCGACCGAGTCGGCGCAGTTCGTTCTCCAGACCGGTGTGGTCGCCGGCCAGGTGGCGGCGGTGGGTGCGCAGGGCGCTGCGCAGGCGACGGGCGGCGACGCGCATCTGGTGGACGGCATCGGGCCGGTCGGCACGGACGTCGGGTTCCAGGGCGACGATTTTCGCGGTCTGTTCACGCAGGCGTGCGGTGAGAACGTCCCCCGCGCTGCCGTCGAGGTGTGCCACGTTCGCCACGTCCTTCCGTGCCTGCCAAGGGTAGGCCGGTGGTGGCGGGTTCGCGCGGGGCGCCGCGCCGCGCCGACGCGGCCACTCGGGGCGACGGCTCGGGGCGACGGACGTCAAGTCCCTTGCGGGCGGCCCACCGGCTCAGTCTTGAACGCCTCGGTGCCCGGCCAGTGAGTCGAGGTGGCTGCGCAGGACGGCGCAGAGTTCGTCCGGGCCGACCAGGAGGGGGTGTTGGACGGCCTGGAGGGTGAGGCCGTCGAGGAGGGCGGAGAGGCGGCGGGTTTCCACGCCGAGGTCGAGGCCGGGGGCGAGCGCGCCGGCGCGGCGGGTCTCGACCAGGACGCGGTGGATGAGTTCGTCCAGGCCCGCCTGCATCGTGGCGAGGCGGCCCCGGAGTTCGGGGCGGGTGCGGGCGGCGGTGACGAAGGACAGCCAGACGGCGGACTCGTTGCGACGTTCGGCGTCCAACGGGAGTGTCTCGGCGAGGAGTTGAAGGGTGAGTTCGCGCCGGTCGCCGGTCGCGGCAGGGTCGAGCAGGGCGGCCGCGCGGGTCCAGATCCGGGCTTCTATGCGGCGGGCCAGCTCCCCCATCGCGAAGATCATCAGCTCCGAGCTGCCGGCGAAGTAGTGCCGCACCGAGCCGATCGCCAGTCCGGCCTCGTCGGCGACGTTCCGCAGCGAGGCATGCTCAAGGCCTTCTCTGGCCGCGACGCGCAGTACGGCGTCTGCGACGGCCTGGCGACGCTCCTCGGGGTCCACGATCTTCGGCACGTTGCCGTTATAGCACGGGCGAGCTAAATTGCGTTTTGGCACAGTCGAGCTAAAAAGATTCCGGGGGAACAGAACGATGCACGGATGGCTGAGCGCCGCCCTGATCACGGCAGTGGTCGTCGTGGTGGTGGTCCGGCGACTGCGCGGCGAACCGCTCAACGCACGGGACCTGTTCGGACCGCCGGTGGTCCTCACGGCACTCGGCGCGTGGTCGCTCTGGCAGCGCCACGAACTGCACCACGGCCTGCACCACGGCCTGGGCCCCGCCGACTGGGCCTGGATCGCGGCGGGCATCGTGCTCGGTCTCGCGACGGGCGCGCTGCGCGGTGCGACCGTCCGGGTCGAAGCGCGCCAGGGCGTGCTCTGGCAGCGCTACACCGGCTGGACGTTACGTTCCTGGTCGCCGCCGGCTCGCTGGGGGTGATGGCCGCGTTCTCGCTCCTCGCCGAGCACGCCGGGCTGCCCGCCGACGCCCGCCCGGTCCAACTGTCCATCGGCGTCGGCTTCCTGGGCGAGGCCCTGGCCGTCGGCCTGCGCGGCCTCACCTCCGGCATCCCGTTCGCACCGGAACACCGCAGCCCGTCCGCACTCCTCGGCCTCGACCGCGCCGATCGCACCGACCGCCTCCACCGATCCGACCGCACCGACCGCGCCGACCACGCCGACCACCTCCACCGATCCGACCACGCAGACCGCGCAGACCGCGTCCACCGGCCCGACCGCGCCAACCACTCCCCCTGGGACCGGCGATGACAGCCATGACACCCCGCCAACTCGACGCACGGCCAACCACCCTGCGAGTCCACGTTCGCCCTCGCCTCGCCGCGCCCGCCGCCCGCCCGGCCCGCCGTGGCGGCGAGCCGCAGCTCACGGCCCGCCGTGGCGGCGAGCCGCAGCTCACGGCCCGCCACCCGCCTGGGCTGCCTACCGTGGAGAGATGCCGCAACCGTCGCAGCCCCCGACCTAATCCGCCGCCGTCGCGCCGGGCGCCCTGCCGCTGCTCGGGCACGGGCACCGGCTGCTGCGCGGGTCGGCGGGGTATCTGTCCTCGCTGCATCTGCACGGCGACCTGGTGGCGGTGCGGCTCGGCCCGATGACCGTTCAAGTCCCGTGTCATCCTGACCTGTTGAACCAGATGCTGGCCGACCACCGGCTGTTCGACAAAGGGCGGGGCGTTCTACGACCGGGCGCGGGACGTGGCGGGCAACGGCCTGGTCACCTACCCGTACCGCAACCACCCGCACCAGCGCCGGCTGGTCCAGTCCGCCTTCCGCCGCCCGCAGTTGGCCAGGTATGCGCGCGCCATGCAGGCCGAGATCGAGTTCGCCACGGCGGGCGGCAACCGGGCAAGGTGATCGACGCCTTCCCCACGTTCCACGGGATCGCGCTGCGCACCCTGGGCCGGACGCTCTGCGCGACGGCGATCGACGCGGAGCTGGCGCGCAGCGTGGAGCAGGCGTTCGACACCGTGCTGAACGGGGTGTTCCGGCAGATGTTCCTACCCACGCAGGTAGGCAAGCTGCCGCTGCCGGGCAACCTGCGTTACCGCTGGGCGCTGGCCCATCTGCACGACGCCACCCGGCAGTTGATCGCCACCTACCGCTCGCCCCTCCCCCAGCCCGACCCCACCGCGCCGCCCGACACCACCGCACCGCCCCACACCCTCGGCGAGAACCCGACCTGCTGACCGCACTTCTCGCCGCCCACGACGACGGGGCGCGGCTCACCGACACCGAGGTGCACGACCAGGTGATCACCCTGCTCGCGGCCGGCACCGAGACCGTCGCGGCCACCCTCACCTGGGCGTTGTGGCGGCTGTCCCAGCACCCGGCGGCGGCCGAGCAGGTACGGGCGGAACTGGCGGAGGTGCTGCCGGACCGCCGCGCCCCGGGGTGGGCGGACCTGCCGCACCTGGGCTCCGTGGACAGGGTGGTGTCGGAGACGCTGCGCCTGCACCCGCCAGGCTGGCTGTTCACCCGGGTGACCACCGCACCCACCGAACTGGCGGGCCGCACCCTCCCGGTGGGGACCACGCTGGTGTTCTCCCCGGCGGCGGTGTCCCGGCACCCGGCCGCGTACCTGGCACCGGCCCAGTTCGACCCCGACCGCTGGCGGCCCGAGCGGGTCACCCGGGCGGCCAGGCGGGCGTTCCTGCCGTTCGGGACGGGCGCCCGCAAGTGCGTGGGCGACCTGTTCGCCCGCACCGAGTGCGTCCTCGTCCTGGCCACCCTGCTCTCCCGTCGGCGCCTCGTCCCGGAGCCGGACGCCGACCTGCGGCCCGTCCCGCTGGCCACCGTGCTGCGCCCGCGCCGCCTGCACCTGCGGATCGCCGCGCACTGAGGGCCACCGGCACGACCGTCAACTCACCCCCGCACGACTCCCGTTACCGCCGAATCCGCACTGTCCCCACCGCCAAGTCGATCCCGGTGCGCGGCGGCGCGCCGTCGTGCTCGTCGTCGCGCAGTACCAGCTCGATCCGCCGCTGCTCCAGCTGCACCCGCTTCCCCACGTACAGCAGCGCGTGCAACTCCTCCCCCGCCTGTGCCCCGACCCCGCGCCCGGCCTCCGCCGGGCCGGTCCACCGCACCGCCGCGCGTCGCGCCGCCGAGGCCGCGAACCCCAGCAGTACCAGCGCCGCGGGGAACACCAGGCTGCCCATCACCGCCACCAATGCCACCATGCCGGGCTCAACGCCCCACCGCGCCACGGAAGTTCCTTCGGCGCGCGGCAACGGTGGAGACCGTCGCCGCGCGCCGGAGCGGGCGCCGGAGCGGGCGCCGAAGCTGGCGCCTGAGCGGGCGCCGGCGGCCTCAGTGCAGGAGCTCCAGTGTGTTGTCGGCGTCGTTGACGAAGTAGACGGCGTCGCAGTCGAGGTCCAGGGCGAGGCCGAAGAGCGCGCCCGCGCCGGGCGGGGTGCCCTCGTCGTTGATCTGCTTGGTCGCGACCTGCTCCCCGCCGGGGGTGGTCTCGACGATGTTGCCGTCCTGGCCGTTGACGGTCAGCAGGTCACCCTTGGGTGTGACGGCCATGCCCAGCGGGCCGTTGAGGTTCCCGCCGGAGCTGATGACCCGCCCGATGCCGGCGCTGTTGTCGCGGGTGAGCGCGCGCGGGATGGCGGTGATCCGGCTCAGCACCGTGTCGGCGACGTAGAGCGTGCCGTCGTGTCCGAGGCCGACGCCGGTCGGGCCGACCACCAGCGCGGCGGGGTCCGTCCGTTCGGGGAAGCCGGAGCCGATCACGGTGGTGTTCTCCCGCTGCGGCGGCTGGTCGCCGTTCATGCTCAGGGTGATCCGCAGCACGGTGCCCGCGTCGATCTCCGCGCCGCCCGCGGCGACGGTGCCGTTGAGCACGTTGGTGACGAACAGTTCGCTGTGCCGGCCGTGGCTGACGGCGGTCATGTCCCAGGGGCCGTTGATGCCGCCGCCGACGATCGTCTCGCGGACGGTGCCGTGCCGGTCGAGCACCAGCAGGCAGCCGGCCTGGGCGGTGTCGGCCGTGCCGTCGGCGGTGGGCAGGCTGCCGACCACGACCCAGCCGCCGGGCAGCACGGTGAGCGCGGTGGTGAGGCCGACGCCGCCGGGGCAGGGGCCGGGCAGATGGCTCGGGTCGATGGTGGCGAAGGTGGTGACGGCGCCGTTCGGAGCGACCTGCACCAGGGTGGTGCCGGTGCCCTGCAGGTTGGCCGAGTTGTTGAAGTTGCTGACCAGGACGCTGCCGCGGTGCAGGTCCCCGACGCTCTCCTTGATCGTGAACGTGCCGTACGGGTTCTGGTCGCCGTTCGCCGGCACGGTGGACGCGACGAGGGTGACGGTGTTCAGCCGGTCCAGGAACGGCCGCGGGCCGGTCCCGTGGGTCGAGGGCACAGCGGCGGTCAGGCCGACGGTCAGCGCGGCGGTCGCCAGCGCGCTCAAACATGCCCGAAGTCTCATGTACTGCCTCCTGAGGAGCGGGCCGGACCTGCGCAACCGGCGGTCCCGACCCGTGAACGTGCGATGAACTGCCCCCCGGCAGGCCACGCTAGGCACCCCGCTCGGCGCGCCGCTTGCCGGTTCCGCCAATTGACCCCGGGCCGACACGGGCCGCTCACGACGGGCGGTCGGCCAGTTCCAGGGCGCGGTGGGCGAGCCACAGGTCGTGGACGGCGCTCGGCGGGCGCAGCAGTGTGCAGTTGAGCAGGGTTTCGATCCGGCCGAGGCGTTTGCGGACGGCCGACGGTGAGAGGCCCGTCTCCTGTGCGGTGGGGCCGATCCGGGCGTCGTGCCGGAGCCAGCGTTTGAGGGTGTCCGCCAGCGCGGTCGGGGCGTCGGGGGCGTGCAGCGGGTGGAGTCTGCTCAGGGCCCATTCGATCACCTGGGGCCGGCCCAGGATCGCGTCAAGTCCGGTGCCGCCAAAGTCACTTGACTGGCCGTCAGTGCCTATCCGCAGGGCCAGGGCCAGGGTGGCCCGGTCGGCGAGGCGGTGCGGGTCGAGGCCGAGGCGGTGGTGGAGGTGGGCGAGGCGGGCGGCGAGGGTGTTGCGGTGGATGCCGAGGCGGGCGGCGGCGTCGGTGGGGTGGTGCAGCCAGGCGGCGGCGGTGGCGAGCAGGGCGGGGCCGTCGGGGTCCTGGGGGCGGGCGGGTCGGTGGGTGTGCAGGGGGGCGAGGGTGGCGGCGGCCCAGGCGGCGCCGTCCGGGCCGAGGACGGGTGCGAGGTCGCCGGGTCGGGCGTGGGCGGCGCGGCGTTCGGGGTGTCGGCGGGCGGCGGTGAGGGCCTGGCGGGCCTGGTGGTGGGCGAGGGCGGTGTCGCGCACCGGGACGGGGTCGCTGATGCCGACGTGGCAGGTGTCGGCGACGGCGGGGTGGTGCAGCCAGGCGGCGAGCGGGCGGGTGCCGGCGGCGGGTTCCAGGACGAGGGTGCGGTGGGCGCCTCCGGGTTCGCGGCCGACCCAGGCGGCGCCTTCGGCGGCCCAGTCGGCGGCGTCCCGGCGGGCGGCGGGTCCTTCGACGGCGTACATCCGTACGGTGTCGGGCAGTTCGCGGCGCAGGGTGCGGGCGAGCCGCCGGGCGACGGCGACCTGGCCGTCCATCAGCAGGTGCAGGACGGCTTCGCGGGTGCCGGTGGCGGCGAGTTGCGCCCGGTGGGCCTGTCGGCGGCCGCGTTCGGCGTCCCAGGTGAGGCTGAGGACGGTGGCGGCGTCGGCGAGCAGCACGGGCAGGTCGGGCGGGGCGGGTCGGGGTGCGACGGCGGCGAGGACGGGCGGCCGGGTGCCGGGCGGGCCGGGCAGGGTGACGACCAGGCAGGTCAGGGTGGCCTGTCCGAGGGCGGCGGAGCCGGTGCCGCGGGTGACGGCTTCGCGGACGGCGCTGCGGGCCAGGGCGCGTTCGGCGGTGCCGACGGGTGCGGGCGGCGGGCTGGCGTCGGTGCCGGTGGGGTGCAGCAGCAGGACGCCGACCCGGGCGCGGGCGGCGAGTCGGCGCAGGACGGCGGGGGTGCCGCCGCGGCGGCCGGCGGCCTGGAGGTCGAGGACGTCGTCGGCGCGGCGCAGGCGCTGGGCGGTCCGACTTCCCGGCGGGGGCGTCTCGCGCATGCCGCTTCCCCCGAGTGACATCCGAAGTCGATTCGCCCCCAGGCTATCCGCGCCCCGCGCGGAAGATCAACACGCTCGGTGTGCAGTTCGACACCGTCCGGCCGGGCTCGCTGGGCACCGTCACACCCGGCCGGCCGCGGCGTCGGCCTAGGTTGACGGGGCACCGCACCCGGGGCACGCACCGGGGCACCGCGCCCGGGGCACGCACCGGGGCGCCGCGCCCGGACGTCACACCCGGGGCACCGCACCAGCAGCACCGATCTGGAGGATCCATGACCCGCAGGACCGGCCTCGGCCGTCTGCTCACCGCCGCCGGCGCCGTCACCGCGCTGACCGTGACGCTCTCGCTGACCTCGGCGGGCTCCGCCTCGGCCGCCAGCGACTTCCAGGGGAACCTGAAGAGCAACGCCACCAACAAGTGCCTGGCGCTGGACGGCGGAGGCGACGGCAACGGCCTCCCGGCGTTCGAATGGGACTGCAACGGCAACAACGACCAGCAGTGGACGTTCGAGAACACGGGCGGCGGCGCCTGCGAGATCGTGAACCGCTGGGGCCTGTGCCTGGAGGCGCCGGGCTGGACCACCCAGCCGGGCGCGCAGCTCGGCCAGTGGGAGTGCCACGGCGGGGCGAACCAGACTTTCTACATCGACAACTACATGATCGACAGCTCGAACATGCGCTTCAAGAACAAGAACTCGGGCCTGTGCGTCAGTGTGCAGGGCGGCAACTCCGCGAACCGCACCCCGATCATTCAGTGGTACTGCAACGACGCGGCCGACCAGCGCTGGCACGTCTGACCGCGACGGCGGTGAGCCACCCGAGGGCGGCGGTGAAGATCCACGGCTGGTCCAGCGGCGAGAGGCTGTAGGCGACCAGCACGACGATCGGCGGCAGCGCGCGGCGGGTGGCACGGCGCACCAGTAGCGGGACGACGAGCAGCGCGGCGCCCGCCAGGCCCGTCCACCAGCCGTGCACCGCGGCCTCGAAGACCGCGAAGGCGGCCGAGCACAGCGCCAGGGCCGCCCACCCGAGCCGGCTCACCGGGCCGGGCCCGGCCTGCCGCCGGTCCGTCAACTCCCCCACGGCCACTGCTCCTTCCGCCGCTCCACCCATCCGAAGCTAAGGCTATTAGCGTTAGCCGTCAACCCTCCCGACCCCCCGTCACGCATAGTCGTTGTACACCGTAGAAGGATTCCTCTACGGTGTACAAGGAACGCCCGGCCACCACCGGGTGCCTTCGTCCGCGTCCGCTTGGGGGAGCCCTCTTGTCACAAACGTCCGTCCCTGCGACCACCCCGCACCCGCGCCGCTGGGTGATCCTGGCGGTGGTGTGTCTCGCCACCCTGGTGGTCCTGCTCGACAACACCGTGCTGAACGTCGCGATCCCGTCGCTGACCGAGGAGTTGGGCGCGGGCACGGCCGATATCCAGTGGATGATCAACGCCTACTCGCTGGTGCAGTCCGGCCTGCTGCTGACGGCCGGCAGCCTCGCCGACCGGTACGGGCGCAAGCGCGCCCTGCTGGCCGGGCTGGCGCTGTTCGGTCTCGGCTCCGCCACGGCCGCCTTCGCCCAGTCCACCGGCCAGCTGATCGCCGCCCGGGCCGGCATGGGCATCGGCGGCGCCCTGCTGATGACCACCACGCTCGCCGTGGTGATGCAGGTCTTCCAGGGCGAGGAGGTGCCCAAGGCGATCGGCGTCTGGGGCGCCGTCAGCTCGCTGGGCTTCGCGGGCGGCCCGCTGCTCGGCGGCGTGCTGCTGGCGCACTTCTGGTGGGGCTCGATCTTCCTGATCAACCTTCCGGTGGCGCTGATCGGCCTGTTCGCGGTGGCCCGCCTGCTGCCGGAGAGCCGCGACCCGGCCGGGCGCCGGCCCGACATTCCGGGCGCGGTGCTGTCCACCATCGGCATGGTCGGCGTGGTGTTCGCGATCATCTCCGGCCCGGTGGACGGCTGGGGCTCGGCCAAGGTGCTGCTGTCCGCGGCGGTCGGCGTGGCCGCCCTGTCCGGCTTCGTGGCCTGGGAGTTCCACACTCCGACGCCGATGCTGGACATGGGCTTCTTCCGCAACCGCCAGTTCAACGGCGCGGCCGCGGGCGGCGTGCTGGTCGCCTTCGGCATGGCGGGCTCGCTGTTCCTGCTCACCCAGTACCTGCAACTGGTGCTCGGCTACCGCCCGTTGGAGGCCGGCCTGCGGATGACCCCGCTGGCGCTGGTGATCGTGGTGCTCAACCTGACGGGTGTCGGCGCCCGGCTGCTGCCGAAGCTCGGCTTCGCGGGGGCGGTCGCCCTCGGCATGGCGCTGCTGTCCGGCGGCCTCGCGCTGATCGCCGTGACGGGCTCGGCGCACGGGTACACCGGCCTGCTCGCGGGCCTGCTGCTGATGGGCGCGGGCATCGCGGTCGCCAACCCGGCGATGGCCTCGGCCCTGATGGGCGCGATCCCGCCGGAGCGGGCGGGCGCGGGAGCGGGCGTCCAGGGCACCGCGACCGAGTTCGGCGGCGGCCTCGGCGTGGCCGTGCTGGGCGCGGTGCTCGGCTCGCGCTTCGCGGCGGGCCTGCCCGCCCAGGTGCCCGACTCGGCCGCGAAGTCGCTGCCGGACGCACTGGCCGCCGCGCCCGACGACGGCGTCCGCGCCGCGGTGCGGACGGCGTTCTCCGACGGACTGACCTCCAGCCAGCTGATCGGCGCGGCCGCGATCCTGCTCGGCGGCCTGATCTCGGCGGCGCTGCTGCGCCGCGCGCAGCTGTCGACCGCGCCCGCCCCGGCGCCGGAGCCCTCACCTGCGGCTTAGCAGCACCGAGCACCCGGGTCCGCGCACCGCGCGCGGGCCCGAACGCGTACGGTGGGGGCCGTCAAGCCCGGCCCCCCGAACGCGAAGGAGCAGCGTGGCCGTCAAGCGCGCCTCACAGGTCAAGAAGAGCGTCTGGCTCACCCCGCAGCCTGCCCGGGGCCGCCGGGGCACCCGCGCGGCGGGGGCGGCCGCGGGCGGCGCGGGCGGCCTGGACCGCGAGGTGATCGTGGCGGCGGCGGTGCGGCTGCTGGACGAGCAGGGCGAGGCGAAGTTCTCGATGCGCGCGCTGGCGGCCCGGCTCGACGTCACGCCGATGTCGCTGTACTGGTACGTCGCCGACAAGGACGACCTGCTGGAGCTGGCGCTGGACGTGGTGGCGGGCGAGATGGAGCTGCCCCGGCCCGGCGACGGGCTCGGCTGGCAGGACGGCCTGCGGGCGCTGGCGGCCACCTGGCGGGCGACGATGCTGGCGCACCCGTGGGCGGTGCGGATCTACAACGACTACCTGAACATCGGGCCGAACTCGGTCCGCTACTCCGCCTGCGCCGTGGAGGTGGCGCGAAACTCGCCGCTGCCGGAGTCCGACGCGGTGGCCGCCCTGTCGGCGATCTTCCAGTACACGTACGGCTTCACTGCCATCGAGGTCAACTGGCAGGAGAAGGCGGCCGCGGTCGGCACCACCACCGACGGGCTGATCGAGGAGATCACCGAGGCGGTGCGGGGGGTTCCGGAGATCGCCGAGTCGGGCGCGCTGCTGGAGCGGCCGGAGGAACCCGAAAAGCTGCTGCGCGAACGGGATTTCCACCGCGCCCTGGACTGGATGCTGGCCGGCATGGCGGCCGGGGCCGCGGGGCCCGCTACGTGAACTCCTGCTGGCAGCGCTCCAACCAGTCCAGCTCGGCCTTGAGTTGCAGCACCGCGCCCTCGATCAGCAGCCGGGAGGCGCCGTGTTCGCGGGACCGGTCGGCGCTGGCGTTCAGGCCGCGCAGGGTGGCCAGGCAGTGCGAGCGCTGAAGGTCGATCAGGGTGCGCCGGTCGGCGAGCCGGGTCTGCGGGGCGAGCACGAGTTTCAGGAAGAACTCCTCGCGGACCTTGGCGCCCTCGGACGGCCGGGCGAACCAGTCGGCGAGCTCGCGCCGCCCGGCCTCGGTCAGCGCGAAGACCCGCTTGGCGGGGCGGCCGTCCTGGGCGACGTCCTGCCCCTCGATCAGGCCGGACTTCTCCAGCCGGCCCAGGGTGATGTACACCTGCCCGTCATTGGTGCGCGGCCAGGCCGGGCCGAAGGTGTTCTCCAGGGCGCGGCGGAGCTGGTAGCCGTGCGCGGGGCCCATGGCGAGCAGTGCGAGCAGGGGTAGCCGCACGCGGATGCCTCCTTGAACTTCGGGGGGGGTGCGCCGGGCGGTCGTACCGTGTTCGGCCGCGCGCCGGGCGGCGCTCCTGGGCGTGCCCTACCCCCGAGCGCGCCCGGTTATTCGTCCGGAACCCGACCCGAAACCCGCCAAGTGGTGGCACCCTGTGGCGCAGGAAGTGACAGACGTCCCCCCAGTCTCCTGGACACACTCTTTGGCGTATACCTAACATGCAGGTATCCCCGAGGAACTGACGGCCTGTCAGCCGGTTCCCACGCCTGCCAGCGCGACCTCCCTCGCGCGCTCCCGTGAAGGTGACGCATGATCACGTCCGTCGTCCCCGGCGATCCGCCGCGCCCCGCCCAGGTCCCCGGCCCGTCCGCCGAAGCCCCCGCGGAACGCCGACTCCCGGCCGAACAGACGGCACCGGGCGCGCCCGACGCGCTGTGGTGGCGCGACGCGGTGATCTATCAGGTGTACGTGCGCAGCTTCCAGGACTCCAACGGCGACGGCCTCGGCGACCTGCCGGGCGTGCGGGCCCGCCTGCCGTACCTGAAGCGCCTGGGCGTGGACGGGGTCTGGCTGAACCCGTTCTACCCGTCGCCGCAGCACGACCACGGCTACGACGTGGCGGACTACAAGGGCGTCGACCCGATGTTCGGCACCCTGGAGGACTTCGACCTGCTGGTCGAGGACTGCCGCAAGCTCGGCCTGCGCCTGGTCCTGGACACGGTGCCCAACCACTGCTCCACCGAACACCCGTGGTTCCAGGACGCGTTGCTCGCCGCCCCCGACAGCCCCGAGCGGGCACGCTTCCACTTCGCGGACGGCCGCGGCACGGACGGCGAACTGCCGCCCAACAACTGGCGGGCGATGTTCGGCGGCCCCGCCTGGAGCCGGATCACCGAACCGGACGGCAGCGCCGGCCAGTGGTACCTGCACATGTTCACCCCCGAGCAGCCGGACCTGAACTGGCGCAACCCCGAGGTGCCCGCCGAGTTCGAGAAGGTCCTGCGCTTCTGGCTGGACCGCGGCGTGGACGGCTTCCGCATCGACGTCGCCGCCGGCCTCTTCAAGCACCCCGAACTGCCCGACTCCCCCGACCCGGAGGCCGACGAGCGCACCCGCGACTCGGTCAACCCGCTGGCCTGGAACCAGCCCGAGGTGCACGACATCTGGCGGGCCTGGCGGGCGATCTGCGAGGAGTACACGGCGCTCGACGGACGGCAGCGGCTGCTGGTCGGCGAGGCGTCCGTGCCGACACCCGCCGAACAGGCCAAGTACGTCCGGGCGGACGAACTCCACCAGGCGTTCTTCTTCCACCTCCTGCACGCGCCGTGGGACAGCGAGCACTTCCACCAGGTGATCGACGCGGCGGTGCGCGACATCACCGCCACCGGGTCCACCGTCACCTGGGTGCTCAACAACCACGACCAGGTCCGCACCACCACCCGCTTCGGCAGCCCCGAACGGGCCCGCGCCGCAGCCCTGTTGATGCTGGCGCTGCCCGGCGCGGCCTACCTGTACCAGGGCGAGGAACTCGGACTGCCGGAGGTGGACGACCTGCCGGACGACGTCATCACCGACCCGATCTTCTTCCGCACCGGCAGTCGCAAGGGCATCCGCGACGGCTGCCGCGTCCCGCTCCCCTGGTCCCACGCCGAGGCCCCGTTCGGCTTCAGCCCCGCCGACTCCGCCCCCACCTGGCTGCCGCAGCCCCCCTCCTTCGCCGCCCACACCGCGGAGCGCGCCCTCACCGACCACACCTCCCCCTACCACCTCTACCGCGAGGCCCTCCACCTGCGCCGCCTGCTCCCCCAACTCGGCGAGGGCACCCTCCGCTGGCTGGAAACCCCGCCCAACGTCCTCGCCTTCACCCGCGGCGACGGCATCGTGGTCGCCACCAACTTCGGCACCACCCCCGCCCCGGCGCCCGTCACCGGCACCCCCCTTCTCTCCTCCACCCCCTGCCCCCCTGACACCCTCCCCCCGGCCACCACCGCCTGGTGGCTCCAGCCCCGCATCTGACCCCCCGCCGGCCCGGCCCGCCCGGTACCCTCCCCGAACACACGCAGCGGGGAGGGAACTTGGCGGGTCACGGCATCGGCGGAGAACTGATCGGCGACGAGCACGACGACTCCCGGATCTTTGAGGTCGAGTGGATGTTCCCGCCGGGAGGCCGGAATCACCTGATCAGGTGTTCACATGCTGGACACGCTGTCGATGAATACAGGTCAGCACTGTGACAATGGTGTGGACCATAGGTCCCACCCCGTCGCACGGCGCGTGTCAGGCACGCCGGAGCGGCGATCCTCAACGGCGAGGAGGACCAAGGGCGCTCCCCGTCGCGGGGGCGTCCTCGTGCGCCATCCGATTCACGGAAGGTTGTGCCTTGATGCCGGCCACCCACAGCTCTGCCGCGTCCACCGACGCCGGCGCCCGCCTGATCGAGCCGCTGTACCAGGAAGTCCTGCGGCGCAACCAGGGCGAGAACGAGTTCCACCAGGCGGTCCGTGAGGTCCTCGAAACGCTCGGCCCGGTTCTGCTGCGGCGCCCCGAACTCGTGGACGCGCGGATCATCGAGCGGGTCTGCGAGCCCGAGCGGCAGCTGATCTTCCGCGTGCCGTGGTCCGACGACAAGGGTGACATCCACGTCAACCGGGGCTTCCGGGTGGAGTTCTCCAGCGCTCTTGGCCCGTACAAGGGCGGACTGCGCTTCCACCCCTCCGTCAACCTCGGAATCGTCAAGTTCCTCGGCTTCGAGCAGATCTTCAAGAACGCCCTGACCGGCATGCCGATCGGCGGCGGCAAGGGCGGCTCCGACTTCGACCCCAAAGGTCGCTCGGACGCCGAGATCATGCGGTTCTGCCAGTCGTTCATGACCGAACTGCACCGCCACCTCGGCGAGTACACCGACGTCCCGGCCGGTGACATCGGCGTCGGCGGCCGCGAGATCGGCTACCTGTTCGGCCAGTACAAGCGCATCACCAACCGCTACGAGTCGGGCGTCCTGACCGGAAAGGGCCTGGGCTGGGGCGGCGCGCAGGCGCGTACCGAGGCCACCGGCTACGGCTGTGTGATGTTCACCGAGGAGATGCTGCGGGTGCGCGGCGAGAGCCTGGCCGGGCAGCGCGTGGTGGTGTCCGGCTCCGGCAACGTGGCGATCTACGCGATCGAGAAGGCCCAGCAGCTGGGCGCGACCGTGGTCACCTGCTCCGACTCGACCGGCTACCTGGTGGACGAGAAGGGCATCGACCTGGCGCTGCTCAAGGAGGTCAAGGAGACCCGTCGCGGCCGGGTCTCCGACTACGCCGAGGCGCGCGGCCCGCACGTCAAGTACGTGCCGGGCACCGGCGTCTGGAACGTCCCGTGCGACGTGGCGCTGCCCTGCGCCACCCAGAACGAGCTGCACGAGACGGACGCGCTCGCGCTGGTCCGCGGCGGGGTGAAGGCCGTCGCCGAGGGCGCCAACATGCCCACCACCCCGGAGGCGGTACGGGTGTTCCAGGAGGCCGGCGTGGCCTTCGCGCCCGGCAAGGCCGCCAACGCGGGCGGTGTCGCCACCTCCGCGCTGGAGATGCAGCAGAACGCCTCCCGCGACTCGTGGACCTTCGAGCACACCGAGAACCGCCTCGGCGAGATCATGAAGCACATCCACGACTCCTGCTTCACCACGGCGGAGAAGTACGGCAGCCCCGGCAACTACGTGGTCGGCGCGAACATCGCCGGCTTCGAGCTGGTCGCCGACGCGATGCTCGCCCAGGGCCTGATCTGACGCCTGTCACCGAGCGGGCCCGGACCACGACGGCGGTCCGGGCCCTTCTCATCGGCGCAGCAGCGCGCGCAGCGCCCGCCGGAACACCACCCGGCCGCACCACGCCGTCGGCCGGTCGAACGCGCCGGGCAGCACGGCGATCCGCAGCTCCTCCCGCCACCGGACGGCGCTGCCGCCCCGGTAGGGCCGCACCTCGATCTCGGCCCACCCCGTCACCACCGGCCCCCGCTTGACCAGTCGGCACCGGCCGATCCCGTCACTGCCCCGTGGCGGCTCCCACCGCTCGACGTCCATCACGTCCACGAACCCGAACCGCCCGATCCCGGTGCGCGCCACCACCGTCCGGGCGTCGCCGGTGACGACGGTGCACGGCACCGCCTCGCCGTGCCGGGGCCAGTCGGTGACGCGCCGCCAGGTCTCCCCGGGCGACAGCCCCACTGCTTCCACGATGCGGAACTCGGTCATCCGGTGATCCTATCCACCACCTCGTCCCCGGGCGTAGGTTGTGGCCGCGCACCCGCACTTGGCGCAGCACGCTCGGGGGATGAGCAGCGAAGTAACCGGCGCGCGTTGGCAGTTGCGCTCGGCACCGGGGCGGTACCCGGCCGGCACGGTGGTGAAGGTCTGCTGCACCAGCGAGAGCGTGTGCGACGTCCTCACCGTGGGCCACCACGTCCTCGTCCTCACCCTCGGCGGCCTTCTGATGGCGGGCGCCGGCCTGACCGCCACCACCGTGCACGCCATCGACCGGTTCGCCCCGCACCGGGCCGCCCGCCATGGTGCGGGCCCGGACCGCGGCGGCGGTCCGGGCCCGATCTCCTCGGTGCGGGTGCGGCCGGCCTCACGCGGCCTTGACCAGGGTGGACGGGTCCTTGCCGGCGGCGAGCCCGGTGAGTGCCACCACGTCTGCCTGCCCGTCGCGGCGCGGCCACAGGACGAGCGCGCCGGTGGCTCCCGTCGCGGCGAGGGCCGCCAGGACGCTCCAGGTGAGCGAGAACCCGGCGATCGTGCCGAGCCGGCCCGCGATCGGGTAGGTGATCAGCCAGGCCAGGTGCGACAGGGAGAACTGGGCCGCGAACACCTCGGGGATCGCGCTGCGTTCGACCGAGGCGCGCAGGACCTTGCCGGTCGGGGTGATGATCAGCGCCATGCCGACCCCGGTCGCGGTCCAGATGACCGCCGTCCCGGCCCAGCTGGCGAGACCGGCCGCGATGACGCTCGCCGCGGCGGCCGTCGCGGCCACCAGGACGGCGGCGCCGGTGACCATCACGGTCCGGGCGGCGATCCGGTCGAGGACACGCGGGAGCAGGAGGGCGGCCAGCAGCGTTCCGGTGCCCGAGGCGGCGAGCATCCAGGCGACGTCCGACTGCGAGCCGCCGAGCCGGTCACGCACGTAGGTGACGGTGTTCACCACGACGATCGATCCGGCGGCGGCGACGGTCAGGTTCAACGCCATGATGCCGCGCAACCGGGGTGTGCTGAGGAAGGTCCGGATACCTGCCGCCGCCTTGTCCCAGGCCTTTGTGTGCGCACTCGGACGGACGTTCGGGACGCGGGTGGACAGAACGAGCAGAGCAGACAGCAGGAACCCGGCGGAGGTGCCGAGGAACAGCCGGTCGAAGCTCATGAACGTCAGGGTCGTCAGGGCGGTGCCGAGGACGGCGCCCGCGCGGGGGCCGGCGAGGTCGTAGGCGAGCAGGCCGAGGGCCACGGTGGTCAGCCCGGTGCCGAAGAGCGCGATGACCTGGGCGGCGAACAGATGGCGGTAGTCGGATGGCGAACAGTCGCATAACGGGTTCCTTCCGGGTTCATGCGGCCGGACACGGACCCGGGCGGCGGCCGTGCCCCGCGCATACAGGCAGGGGTGCCTTCGCTACGCACCGGTGTCACGCTCGCTTCCCGGCGTGAGGCCGGCGAGGAGGTTGAAGGCACCGGTGAGGACGTTCAGCGCGACGACGCCGACGACGTCGGCGATCGCGCGGTCGCTGTACCCGTGCGCGCGCAGCGCGGTGACCTGTTCGTCGGTGATCGACGCCGGCTCGCGGTGGACCTGGAGGGCGAGGGCGATGATCGCCGCGATCGCGGGATCGGCCGAGGTGCCCTTGCGGGCCCGCTCGATCTCCTCCTCGTCCACTCCCAGCGCGCGGGCGGCGCCGACATGGGCGTCGAGACAGCGGCCGCACCCTTGTTGCACCTGTACGGCGACGGAGATTCGTTCGCTGATCCTGCGGTCGAGTTTGGCGCGGCCCATGGCCCGGCTGAGCTGGAGATAACCGCCCAGCACGGCCGGCGAGTGGGCCATGGTGGAGACCATGTCGCCGACGCTGCCGCGCCGGGAGACCAGCTCGGCAAGGAGGTCGCGCGAGGCGCCGACCGCCGTGTCGGGCGTCAGGGCGGAGAGGCGGGGCATTCCGTTGCTCCTTCCTTGAGATCGTGCGGGTACGTACTCCGCACCATCAGTGGTGGCCGTGCTGACCTTCGTGACCCTCGTGGCCCTCGTGACCCTCGCGGCCGTGCTGTCCGTGCTGTCCGTGGTGCTCGTGCTCCGCCGCGGTGGCGGTCGCCCTCGCGGCCGTGCGCACCGTGAACTCGGCGGTCCGCACGGTGCCCGCGTGCTGGAAGTCCAGGAACAGGCGGTAGGTTCCGGCCGAGGGCGCGACGGCCATGAAGGAGATCTCCGGGCCGGGCGCAGTGGTGCCGTCGCCGGGGGCGCCCTCCGGGTGCACGTGGAGGTAGCCGAGGTCGCCGACCCGCAGCGCCACGAGGTGTCCGTAGGCGGCCAGGTAGGGCTCCAGGTCGGTGACGGGCTGTCCGTCGCGGCTGACGGTGAGGGTCAGTTCGCTCGCCTCGCCGGCCAGGAGTTCACCGTCGAGCGTGACCGCGTAGTCGCCGGTCCGGGCGACCCCGGTGGCCTCCGGCAACGGGCGCGGGTCGTAGGCGCCGGCCACCGCGACGTCGGCGCCCAGCGTCAGGGTTCCTGTGTGGGCGGCCGGGTGGATGTCGGTGAAGAGCTTCCAGTCGCCCGGGGTCAGGGTCAGTTCGGTGGTCCAGACGCCGTGGTCGTCCCGCACCGGGTGCACGTGCTGGAACCCGGTGGTGTCCCGCCGTACGGCGATGAAGTGCAGTTCCTTCTCGTGCTCGGGCACGAACTCGGTCACCGGCCGCCCGTCGGGGCCGGTCACCCGGAAGGTGATGGTCTGCGGACCGGCGCCGAGGATCGTCGCGTCGAGCTCCAGGGTGTACCCGCTCTCGGACACCGACAGGCCCCCGGCCTGGGCGCCGCCGTGGCTGTGGGCAGCGTGGTTGTGGGCAGCGTGGTCGTGCGTGGCGTGGTGGTCGTGTCCGGCGTGGCTGCTCATGACATCTCCTTGAGTGGTTACTGCGCTGCCGGGGGTTCCCGCCCTCGCAATGACTGAACCATATACCCCCTGGGGGTATCTCCAAAAGCCCTCGCAGCGCCCCTCGTTCGACGCGGTAGGTTGTGCCCGCGCAGCCGCAGAAAGGAAGGTGAGGGACCGTCATGTCCCAGGAACAGCACGCCGAAGCGCGCCGGCGCAGGTCGGTCCGGTCGAATGTGGTCGGCCTCCTGGCGACGCTGGTCCTGGCCGCCGTCGGCGCGGCCCTCCTGGTGACCGGCGCGTCCCTGTTCAAGGAGCTGTCGGACGCCCGCCGCCGGCCCGAGGTGACGATGACTGTCGCCTCCTGCGACACCGCCCGCGGCCTCCGCCTCGTCATCACCACCTGCCACGGCACCGTCGCCGCTTCCCCCGTGCAACTGTCCGACGCGCCCCGGAAGTTCGCCGCCGGCGCCGTGGTGAACGTCCGCTGCGCCGCCGACGGCACCTGCACCGCCGTTTCCTTCCGCAACTACGCGGGGCGCGCCGCGCTGATCGCTCTCGGCCTGCTGGGCCTCGGCGCCGGCCTCGGCGGTTCGCTGCGCCGAGGCATCCGCCTGTTCGCGCCCGCCCGTGGCGCATTCCTCCATGACCCCCGCCTGGCCCGCTTCGCCAGGGCGTACTGCTTCCTCACCGGGACGATCGCCGCCGCCGGGTACCTCGGCCGTCTGCTGAGCTGACGGCGGGTCACCTCCCGCCCGCGCCGGGCCTCCGCCGATAGTGGGCGGATGAGCACACCTGGTATCCCCCGCCGGGCCGCCCTGCTGGCCGGACTCGGCTGCGCCGCGCTGACGGCCTGTTCCGCCTCCCACCCCATCGCCCACTCCTTCGGCTCACCGTCCCCCTCCCCGGCCGGATCCGCGTTCCCGTCCCCTGCCGCCTGGCAGCCAGGGCCGGGCGAGCTCCAACCGGACGTCAAACTCCGGGCGGTGCAGGTGGTGGAGGCGATCGGCAGCTGGCCGCCGGGCGGGCAGGGCGCGGCGGCGGCCGGGCAGCGGGTGGCGGCACTCGGACTGCCGGCCGGGCTGGCCACACAGGGCGGACCGCTGCTGGCAGACGCCTCGCAGGCCGCCGTCGAGGTGATCGACGCCCAGTACGGCGGGTTGCTGAGCGACTCGGCGAGCGTCCTGGTGGTGTGCCGCCAGTGGCTGGCCGGACCGGACGGCACCCCGCAGTCCGCAGGCACCACGGTGGACGTGCGGCTCTCCCGGGCCGACCCCCGATGGGACGTCACCGCCCTGCACCCCGCCGACCCCGGCCCACCGGCCGCCACCCTCTCCGACCCGGCGACCCGCGTCCTCGCCCAGCCCCGGATCCTGCTGCCCCCGGCCGCCGCGGCCGACGTGCGCAGCGGACAGGTCCACGACTCGGTCCTGAACGCGATGCTGACGCTGGCCGGCCCCTACAGCTTCCAGGTCAGCGTGGTGCGCTCCGGCCACCCGCTGCTGGTGTTCGGCACCGACCGCCCGAGCGACCACCCGCTGGGCAAGGCCTTCGACACCTGGCAGATCGACGGCCACCCGGTGGTCGACCCGGCCACCCCCACCGACCTGGTCGACTCCTTCATGCGCGCCGCCGCAGCCGCCGGCTCCTACAACGTGGGCGGCCCACGCCTGCTGTCCGGCGGGCAGACCGCGAACCAGTTCTTCACCGACCCGACCCACCACGACCACGTGCACGCCGGGTTCACCTCCTGAGACCCCCCGTGAAATCCCTTGCGTTCCACCCCTGAGCTGCGACAACGTGGCGGACGTCGATCAACTCAGGGGGTGTGGATCCGTGCTGACGCGCAGGGACGGTGTAGTGCTCGCGGTGGTGCTGGCGGCCGTGCTGACGGGGTGCTCAGGGGTCGTTCCGACACCGATGCCCGTGCCGTCCGGGTCACCGGCGCCGGCCACCGCGTCCGGGTTCGGACTGGCCAATCCTGCCCAGGAGTTGGCCGAGTTCCGGGCGGCGCTCGCGGCGCCGGCGCAGCCGTTCTCCGCGGTGCTCAAGGTGCAGGTCACGGACGGCACGCTCACCGTTCGGCGGCAAGGCGTGGTCAACGTGTCGGACGGCCTCCAGACCGCTTCGCTCAGCGTGGTGTCGGCGTCGGCGTCTGTCTCTGCCTCTGCGCCTGCCGCTGCCTCTGCCTCTGCCTCTGCCTCTGCCCCGATGCACCAACAGGGCGAAACCCAGGCATATCTGACGATCACCCGGCAGGCCACCTACACCCGCGCCGCCGACCACGCATGGGTCCGGTCGCCGCACCCACCGGAGCCCCTGCTCACCGACCACCGCCCGCTGGCGCAGGCACTGTTGCAGAGCGACCCCTCGTCCTTCCACGGCAAGACGAAGCTCCGAACACTCCGCGGCGGCCTCGGCTTCCACCTGGTCGGCCGGCTCCCGCGGTCGACGGTCGCCGAAGCGCTCGACGCCGCCACCCGCGAACACCTGGCACAGCACCAGGTCCCCGACTGCACGACCGACCTACTGATCGACGCCGACGGCCGCCTGTCCGAGCTGACCCTGACCTGCGAAGCCAACGGCTATCAACTCCGCTCCACCACCACCCTCACCGAATACGGCCCTGCCGCCGAGACCGGACCGCCCGCCGACCTCTGACACCGCCCAGCTCCGCAGCGCGGCCGCCAGCTCTCCCACCTGCCTTGCCACGTCGGCCCGTTGACACACTCTGGCCAGGGGCCCCCGGACTTCCATCACCAGCACGGCGCACGAGCGGCTCCCCGGCAGAGCCGACCGACCGACCCCTTCTGCGGATCCGTGGTCGGTCGGGGTTCGGGCCCCCGCCGGGGGCCGCTCATGAACGTCGGCCCGGTCAGCAGGCGATGCTGCCCTTGCGCAACGCGTGATTGCCGGTGTTGCTGTCGTCGGACCAGTAAACGGGCTTGCTGCCGCCCACGCACTCCTCGGCGCCGGCCAGGGTGAAGCCCTCGTTGTTGATGTTCGGCATGCCGGCCGGGCGGTTGTGAACGGCGGTGACGGCGAAGGCGCCGGTGGCGTTCACCTGGAAGGTGCGGTGCTGGCCGGAGCAGGTGTCGTCGCAGACCACCCAGAGGCGGTTGGCCTGCGGCTCCCACTGGAGTTCCATCACGCCGGCCATGCCGCTGCTGACAGTGGCGACCTTGGTGAACCCGCCGGCTTCCAGCAGCACGTAACCATAGACGGTGCCGGAGCCCTCGACGCCGACGAAGAACACGCCGCCGGTGTGCGCGGCGTACCGGCTGGGATCGTAGGCGGCGCCGGTCGAGGCGTCCTTGAAGCCCGCGCCGGTCAGGTAGCTGTCGGGCACCCAGGTGACGCCCTCCAGGCCGAGGTTGGCGCCGGTGGTGGGCAGGTCGGGGGTGAGGTTCCACTCGCGGGTGGCGGTCAGCGTGCTTCCGGTGCCGGAGACCTCGTAGCGCAGTACGGAGAGCCTGCTGGTGGACGAGGAGTCGGCGTTGCGCTCGCTGGAGACGTAAACGCCGCCGGCCGAGCCCGCGCCGGTCAGGGTGACGCCCTCGTCGTCGGGGGTGCCGGAGCCGCCGGGGAAGCGCAGCGCCTTGCCGGAGCCCCAGCCGTTGGCGGTGTCGGGCGTCCAGCCTCCGGACCCGTCCCGGACCAGCCGCCACAGCTTGCCGGAGTTCTGCGCGCCCCACATCACGCCGCCCTCCTGGTAGAGGCCGGACAGGTCGGCGCCGAACACGTTCGAGGCGTCGGCAGTGGCGACCGACGAGCCGCCGGGCCAGGCCACGGGGGTCGTCGAACCGCCGCTGCCGGAGCCGCAGTTGTTTGCGGCGCCGAGCGTCAGGGTGGCGGCCTGGGTCCAGCCGCCGGTGCCGTCGGCGCAGCGCGACCAGGAGGGGTTGGAGTGCGAGGTCCAGCTGAACGAGTCGACCAGGGTGGTGCCGTCGGCCAGGTACAGCCGGGCACTGTCGGCGGATCCGAGACCGAAACTGCCGTGCACGTCAAAGGCCTTGAAGCCGCCGGGGGCCAGACTCGTGCCGGAGGCGATCCGGTACTTGTTGCTGTCGTTGTCGTCCTTGAGGATCCACCCGGACAGGTCGATCGTCGCGGTGCCCTTGTTGTACAGCTCGATCGAGTCGTTCACCGACCCGGTCGTCACCACCTCGTTGATCCGGATGTCGCCGGTCGGCGCGGCGGCGGCGGGCGAGGTGGTCAGCACTCCCGCGCCGACGGCCGGCAGAGCGACGACGGCCAGCAGCAGCGAGAGACGACGACGCCACTTGGGGGCGCGCGGTTCGGTCACGGTTCCCTCCCTCGGTTCAGCGTGAACATGACGCCGACAAAGCTCCCGACCCCGCCCCAACGAAGCCCCACCGCCACCTGTTCCCTTCATGAACGCCAGGCGAACCCGCACCCGCCCACCCCCGGCCACGGCGCTTCGGGAACCCGCCCCCGGACCATCCGCGTTGTCGGGCGGGGAGGCACGGACATGAAGACCCGCCGGAAGGGCAACGACGGCGCACCGGAGCCCGAAACACCGTGGAACGAGGTGGCACCCGGGCTGTGGATGGGCGGCCACCACTGGCGCGACCCTGCCGGAGAGCGCCACCCGGTGCGGGTCGGCGCCGAATTCGAGCTGGTGGTCAGCCTGTTCACCACCCCCCGCCACGGCCCCGCGCCAGGCGTCGAGCACCTGCTCGCCGAGGTGCCGGACGGCCCGCTGGACGCCGAGCAGTTGGCCGCCGTCCAGGACGCGGCCGAGCGCACGGCGGAAGCGGTGGCGTCCGGACGCCGGGTGCTGGTGCGCTGCCGGTCCGGCTACAACCGGTCCGGGCTGGTGGTGGCACAGGCGCTGATCGAGCTGGGCGCGGACACCACCGAGGCGATCCGCCAGGTACGGACGCGGCGTTCGCCGTGGGCGCTGCACAACGAACTGTTCGCCGCATACCTGGAGACCGGTCTCGGCACGGCACGCCTGCTCAGTTCGCTGACCGCACCCCTGAGCTGACGGGCCGTCCGGCAAGCTGAACGGCCCCGGTCCAAGCCCGGGCCCGGGCCCGGGCCCGGGCTTGGGCTTGGGCTTGGACCGGGGCTCGGAACCGGGGGACCGGGCCTCGGTGGGTTGGCTCCGGGTTATCGGTGGCTTATGACCTTCTTATCTGCCGGAGGCCTCGCACACCGTACGCGCGAGGGCGAAGCCACCCGCGCAGACAGGCGAACGTAGCCGGGCGGGTACGGCGACGGTAGGTCCCGGGGCTGGTCGGAGGCCGATTCCGCTGGTGCTTTTCGCCGAGCGCGAGGCCGATGTTTTCTGACGCAACGCCAGGTCGGCGAACTGCCAACGGCGTTGCGGGTGGCCGAATGCCGCCATCGGGCCACGGCCGGACGTGGGAGACACTTGTCAATTGGTATAGGCCAATCGTAGCCTTCGGTCCGTGCGCGGTGTGCCGGGTCCACACCGCGCCGCCCCTGGGTCGCTCCCTGGGCGTCGGGCAGACGCGCGTCCGCCCCTTTCCCCCACCATCGGCCCGGCACCTTTCCGAGGAGAACCATGTCCTGGTCCCGTCGTCTGCTCACCGCGTCCGCGGTGGGCGCGGGCGCCCTGGTCGCCACCACCTTCGCCGCCGGCACCGCCGGCGCCCACGGCGCGATGTTCGGCCCCGCCAGCCGCGTCGCCGCCTGCTACGCGGAGGGCCCCGAGACCCCCAAGTCGCAGGTCTGCAAGGACCTCGTCGCGGACAGCGGCACCCAACCGCTGTACGACTGGAACGAGGTCAACATCGCCAACGCCAACGGGCAGGCCCAGCAGATCATCCCCGACGGCCACCTCTGCTCCGCCAACCGCGACAAGTACCGCACCCTGGACTGGGCCCGCACCGACTGGCCCGCCACCTCGGTGACGGCCGGCGCGAAGACCTTCAACTTCCGCGTCACCGCACCCCACCAGGGCGTCATGACGCTGTACCTCACCAACAACAGCTACAGCCCGACCCAGCCGCTGAAGTGGTCCAACCTGGACCTGGCGAACCCGATCGCCACCTTCGCCAGCCCGCGCACCTCGGACAACGGCTACTACAACGTCAACGTCAACCTGCCGCAGCGCACCGGCCGCCAGATCGTCTACATGGTGTGGCAGCGCACCGACAGCCCGGAGGCGTTCTTCGGCTGCTCGGACGTCGACTTCGGCTCGGCCACCACGGCTGGGGCCGGCGCGTTCGCCGCGCAGACTCCGTCCGCGCCCACCGAGGCGCAGATCGCCGCGGGCGCCGACCACTCCTCCGTCTCCCACACCGGCCACGGCGGCGACGCACTGACCGCCCAGGAGGCTGCCGCCGGTACCGCCGCGACCAGCACCGCCTCGTCGGCGCACAACAGCGACACCACCAACACCCTGCTCGGCCTGGCCGGCGCCGGCCTGCTGTCGGCCACCGCCTCGGGCGTCCACCTGGCCCGCCGGATGCGCAGCACCGCCGTCACCGCCTGACGGCCCATGAACGCCTGACGCGAGTCAGGCGGGTGGCGCGGCCCCATCCCCCACAGCTCCGGGGCCGCGCCCTCCGTCACCCCGGCCGGCCGGAGCCCCCGCACTCCGTCGCCGCAGCCTGCCGCCACGCCCTGCCGTCGCCATCGCCTTCTACCGTCACGACCTGCCGTCGCCATCGCCTTCTGCCGCCGCGGCCTGCCGTCGCGGCCCGAAGCGGCCCAGAACTGGCCTGAGGCTGCCCGCAGTTGGCCCGAACGACCCAGGGCCGACCCCAAACCGGCCCGGTACCGGCCCGCAACCAGCCCACAACCGGCCCTGCGCAGCCTGCCCTACCACCCCGTCCGCGCCCTGAGGAACCGTCAACTCTTCACAAAACCGCAGGCTTCCACCTTGACGACCCAAATTGGTCTGGACCACCTTGAGTGTACCCCCAGCACCACAGCGCACCCCGCGCCTCCCGCGCACCGGCGCACCGGCGCACCACCCACTCCCCGAGACCCTCGAGGAGAACCCGCCCACAACCGTGCCTCCGTGGACCGCCGCTCCGCCGCCCTCGCCCAGGTACAGGCCGCGCAGCGCGCCAAGGGCCGCGACCTGAAGGTCAGCCTGACCCTGCCGGTGCTGCCTGGCGGACTCACCGCCGACGGCGTCTACATCCTGCAGTCCGCCAAGAACGCAGGCCTGGCCGTGGACCTGGTCAACGTCATGGCGATGGACTTCGGCGACTGGGCCGCCCCGAGCCCCGCCGGCAAGATGGGCGCCTACGCGATCCAGTCCGCCCAGTCCACCCAGGCGCAGATCCGCTCCGTGTGGACCAACCTGACGGACGCTCAGGCATACGCCATGGTCGGCGTCACCCCGATGCTCGGCCAGAACGACACCACCTCCGAGGTGTTCGGTATCTCCGACGCCCAGCAGCTGCTCACCTTCGCCCAGCAGAACCACCTCGGGGAGCTGGCCTTCTGGGAGATGACCCGGGACGCCAACGCCTGCACCGGCTCGCTACCCAAGTGCACCAACATTCCGCAGACCCCCTATCAGTTCTCGAAGCTCTTCGCCGCGTACAACGGCTGACGTTGAAGGTTGACGGCCGAGAGTTGCTGGCCGAGGGTTGCTGGCCGTCGGCCGGCAGTCGAACAGATCCGTGTGGCCGGCCAGCCGGTCGCCCTTGGCACCTGGCGCCCGAGGGCGACCGGTCGGCCGCACAGATGTCACCGGCAGATCGTCACACCGGCTGGTGCTCCCCTTCCTTGCGCAGGCCAGGCGCGTCCGCGACCTCGGTGCTCCCCTCGTCCGCGCCGTCGCCGCCATCGGGGCGGGCGTGCTTGGGGAGCAGGAATATCGCGGCGAACACCACGGCCATCATGCCGATCTCGAACCAGAGGGTGAGCTGCTCGGCGCTGGCGAAGCCGGCGGTCTTCAGCCGCTCGAAGAAGACCGTGCCGAGGATGGCGCTGCCGAGCGCGCCGCCCAGCTGCTGAATGGCCGTCAGCGTGCCCGAGGCCGAACCGGTCTCGTGCGTGTCCACGGAGGCCAGCACCATGCCGAAGAACGGTGCCATCACCAGGCCCATGCCCAGGCCCGTCACCAACAGCGCGGGCACCGTCTGCCACGGGGTGACGCCCGCGCCCTGGCTGTGCAGCGTGTACATCAGGCCGAGCACGCCGGCCACCATCACCAGCAGACCCGCGTGCATCACCTTGCGGCCGAAGCGCTGCAGCGCCTGCGAGGTGACGAACGCGATCACCATGCCGACCGAGGCGGGCACCCCGGCCAGACCGGACTTCAGCGGGCTGTAGTGCAGACCCAGCTGGGTGTAGAGGCTGAACGTCAGCCAGAAGCCCGTCATGGCGGTGAAGAAGATCAGGCCGAGCACCATGCCGCCGCTGAAGCCGCGCTTGGCGAACAGGCTGGGCTCGACCAGCGGGTCCGCTCCGGTGGCCTTGCGCCGCGACTCGTACCAGCCGAACACACCGAACACCGCCACGCCGACCGCCAGCAGCACGAAGGCCCACAGCGGCCAGTCGTGCTCACGGCCCTGCACCAGCGGGTAGATGACGGTGGCCGCGCCGAGGGCCGCGAGCAGCGCGCCGACCAGGTCGAGCCGGACCGTCCGCCCCTCCGACTGAGCGGGGAGGAAGACCCGGCCGCCTATGAAGGCGAACAGGCCCAGCGGGATGTTGATCAGGAAGATCATCCGCCAGCCGGTGCCGGCGAAGTCGGCGTCGATCAACCAGCCGGCCAGGATCGGGCCGCCGACCGTGGACAGGCCCATCACCGGACCGAACAGACCGAAGGCCGTGCCCTGCTCGCTCGGCGAGAAGATCTCCTTCATGATGCCGAGGCCCTGTGGGAGCATCACCGCACCGAGCAGGCCCTGGGCGATCCGGGCGACGATCAGCTGCCACGGCTCCTGCGCCACACCGCAGGCGAGCGAGCCGAGCGTGAACCCGGCCGCGCCGAGCATGAACATTCGGCGACGGCCGAAGATGTCGCCGAGCCTGCCGCCGGTGATCAGGCCGATCGCCATCGCCAGCGTGTAGCCCGCGCCGAGCCACTGGACCGTGGACTCGCCGCCACCGATGTCCTCCCGGATCGCGGGCGCGGCGATGTTCGTCACCACCGAGTCGAGCAGGTCCATCACCTCGGCGGCGAGGATGACGAACAGCGCGACCCAGCGCCAACGGTAGGGCTCGGCCGTGCCCGCGCCGGGCGGCTTCGCCGAGGTGGAAAGTCCGACCGCATCGGTCATTGCTAACTCCTGCTGAATGCCAGGGCGCGGTGGACGGGGGCCGCGCCGTGAACGGTGTTTCTTCGAACGAACACTGTTCTACGAGTCGAGCGACGTTCCCGTCAAACGATTTAACCCCGACTTCTCCCCGAGTCCGCCCCGGACCTGCCCCTGACCTGTCCCACACCCGCGCCCGGCCTGTCCCACACCCGCGTGCGACCTGCCACTGACCTGCCCCCGGCCCGCCCGTGACCCATCCTGACCCGCCGCGCGAGGCCCCCTCGACCCGGCGTCGAGCCTGACGCTTCGCCCACCGGTCGAACGGCGTTCGCCCCGAGTACGATGATCGACATTGGTATGTTCAGCGAAAGCAGGTGGCCCGATGCCCGCGCAGATGCCCGCGATTCCGTGGCACAAGCCACGCAAGGCCGATCCGCGTCAGCCGCTAAGCCGCACGGTGATCGTCGAGACAGCCGTCCGGGTGCTGGACGCCGAGGGTCTGGCCGGGGTGACGATGCGCCGGGTCGCCCAGGAGCTCGGCACCGGCCCGGCCTCGCTGTACGCGCACGTCTCCAACAAGGAGGAGCTGTTCGACCTGATGCTGGAGCGGGTGGTGTCGGAGATCCGACTGCCGCTCCGGCCGGAGCCCGAACGCTGGAAGGAGCAGATCACCGAGATCTGCTTCGAGGCGCAGCGGGTGCTGACGTCCCATCGGGATGTGTCGCTGGTGTCGCTGGGCACCATCCCGGTGGGTGAGAGCCAGTTGCGGATCACCGAGTTCATGCTCGACCTGCTGCTCCAGGTCGGCCTGCCGCCGCAGGTGGCGGCCTGGGCCCTGGACGGGCTCGGTCAGATCATCGACACCGACGCGTACGAGTCCTGGGTGTACACCGAGCGGCTGGCCCGGGGCACCGACCTCGGCGCCTACTTCGACCAGTTGCGCGGTTACCTGCACGACCTGCCGACCGACCGTTTCCCGGTCCTGCAGCGCCTGGCGGGCACCATGGTGGCGGGCGACGGCGACCAGCGGTACGCATTCAAGATCGAGGTTTTCCTGCGCGGCCTCGAGTCCTTCCTTCCGGCGAACGCACCCGCCCCCGCCGCAGCACCCGCCCCCGCCGCAGCGCCCGCCACCTCCGGCCCGGCGTCCGACGAACACGCGTGGCACGGCCCGTCGGGCGGGACGGGCGGCACCGGCAGCTGACGGAACACCAGGACTGCCGGGCGTCCGGCTCCTCGGACGCCGGCAAGGGTTGACCGCGATCGGGAACAGGCCCGTACCAGCGTAAAGTCACGTCAACCTCGGCTTGGCACCCGACCATTGACCCGACCGTTGACCCGGCCGCACGCCCCCACTTCGCGCCCCGGTCCGCCGTCCTCGCCGCCTCCTGCCGAGTCAGAGGTCTTCGAGAGTCTTCGAGACGGACACCCAGCTCGTTGTCCACCATCAACGCGTCGAACGCCAAGTTGTGGGCCACCTGGCTGGGCAGCTTCGCCGGCGCCTCGATCGCAGCGGCGCGAAACGGACCGCCGAGTTCGACGGGGATCCCCCCGTACAGTGTGGGTGTCGCCGAGCTGGGCGAGCCGTATTCGGCCGGTCCACCCGAGGCCGGTGGTCTCGGCGTCGAAGCCGATCAGCGTGCCGGCCTCCGCGCGGGCGGTCCGCCAGGTGGCAACTCCCGCAGGTCGTCCGCTCGTTCGGGGGCCTTGATCTCGACCGGCTCTCCGGCCAGCCGGTACGGGTGTACCCGCGTGTGCTCTCTTCCTGTCGTCCATCAAAAGTGGATCTTGAACATGGAGCAGCCATCGCGGTCCACGGCACCAGGGCCCCGGGCCGCGCCTGTATGCCGCGTGCCGGGGCCCGGGTGCGAGGGGGCTGGACTCGTGATCAGCGTTCGAGGAGGGCGATGCGGATGGCCCGCTCGACGTGGGCGGCGGTGTTGGCGTGTCCTGCGGCGTTGGGGTGGACGAAGGTGGCGCGCTTGTCGAGGGCTGTGCAGTCCACCGGCGTGCCGGGGAGCTCGGACGGCCAGTAGTCCGCAGCATCGCCGCAGATTCCCTCGACCCACTTGGTCTCTGCGGGCTGACAGGCGTCGTGCCCCTCACTGGAGGAGTAGACGTCGAGGTAGCGGTCGCCGAAGAACTCCGTGACCCGCTGAATCGTGGTGTTCAGCTGCTTGAGTACATCGTCGCGGAGCCAGTCGATATCCGCCGGGGTGATCGACCCGAGCTGGGTCAGGTCGCCGCTGCCGCAGGCGCTGCCCTGGTTCGGCAGGATGGTCGGGTAACCGACCGTGATCACCTTGGCGTTGGGCGCGGCCTGGTGCACCTTGGCCAGCATCTCGATGTACTCGTCCTGGACCCGGGCGAGCTTGTCCTGGATGCTCTCCTCCCCCTCGGGGGGACTGGTGAAGTGGTCGCGGCAGGACTTCCCGCTGTGGCCCAGCGCGAGGCACTTGAGGAGCATGCCGCCGAACGGGAGGCTGTTGCCGCCGACGCCGACGGTGACGACGTCGGTGTCCTCGTTGAGGCCGGCCCGCTGGGTCTGCGGGTCCACCGCAGGCCAGCCGCCCGCCGGGGGCTGGACCGAGCTGATCGGTGTCTGCTTGGCCGTGGCGATGTCGGCGATGGTGGCGCCACCGCAGCTGGCATTGGACAGGCGCACGGGCTTGCCCGGCGGGAACTCGGCGAGCTCCTGATCGACGAGGCCGGGGTAGGCGTTGGAGGTGCGGTCGCAGCCGTCCCGCGACGCATCACCCAACGCGGGCTGCGGGTCCCCGACGAAGGCGCCGGCGGTGTACGAGTCGCCCAACGCGGCCCACTGGTACTGATCGGCCGCGCCGACGGGGCCCGACGGCACAAGCGTGGCCGCGGCCAATGCGAGCCCGACGAGCAGTGCTCGCGCGCGCAGGCGGGAAACAGGGTGGCGCATGGATCCTCCAGGATCTGCCAAAGACGCCCGGGGCCGGAACATGCCCCCGGACGGAAGCACCTCGACCAAGATCATCCACACCGGCAGCCCGCCTCGTTGACCGAATCGGACCCACCACCCCCAATCGGCCTAAATGGTCAGATCTTTCGCACCCTCATATACCCCGGCGACTCCCGATCCGAGCAGCGGGCACCTCGGCCTCGGTGCCCAGCTCGGCGAAGATGCCGTGGTCCCGCTCCTCCGGCATGAAGTACCGGTCGAACGTGATCAGCTTGACGCGGCGCCAGAGCCCTTCGTCCCGCAAGCGGAAGTCGGGGGTGTGGTCGGAGGCCAGCAACAGCAGCAAGGTCGGCCGGTAGTAAAGAAGTTCTCGCGCCTGAAACGGGTGGTCAGTCCGGACCAACACCCGCGTGCTCGAACGCGACTCCATCCGCGCCACAGCCCAACGCCCCCTCGCTGAAACCCCCACCCGCCCCAGCGGCGCCCTCCCCGTCGTCCAACTGGCAGCTGAATGAATGTGCTCAGCCTGGCGATCGGGCAACAATCCTGGCGCCGCCACGCGCGAGAGGCCGAATCGGCCCGACCGAGGCCCTACATACGGCGCGCCGGCAAATCCTCTCGGGCTCGCCAGAAGTCTGCGTCGCGAGGGTCGGCCAGCCACCTCGTCATGCGCTCGGTACAGGCTTCGAAGGCCTGGGGCAGCGAGATCTCCTCATCGACGGCGAACTTGAGGACGTCGACGTCGTGGGTGCCGTGGTCGATCTCGCACCAGCAGCCCACGTTGACCGAGGCAGTCACCTCATGCTGACCCTGGTCCGTCCAACCCACCTGAAGCTGGAACTCCCACCAGTCGCTTCCACTCGTCGGCTGAACAACGCACAGGAGGAGGCTCACGTGTGCCCGGGACTGCGGACCTGTGAAGACCCCAGCTCCGGTCCCCAATCCCACTTCGTGGCGGCACGCCCGGACTGAGCCGCGCCACCATTGCGAGCCGCGCGCTGTAGTGATCCAACGCCAGCAGCAGACAGCTGGGGGAACAGTGTGGTCAGGGGTACGCCGTCGAAGGTGCTCGGCGCGTGGACATTGACTGCGGGACGTTCACCGCAGCCTCCGTGCCACCGATATCGGCAAGGAAATCGATGAGCTTCTCTTCTGCACCAGCGACGTCAGCGAGGGCATTACGGTGTCGTATACGACTCCGCGCGGGCTTGGTGCTCGAAAAGCGACGCGCACCAGCCCTGCAACACACGCGAACCAGCGAGAGGGGCGTGGGCGTTGACGATGTCGCACTCCCCGTACCGGGACGCCGCCTCACGGTAGGCCGCCACAGCGACGGCCGGTCCGGCTCGTACAGGGTGATCCGACTGTCAATGGCATAAGCCGCCGCCAACGTAGTCCTTGAAGCCTTCGGGCAGCGTCAACTGCCGGGCGGGCAAATCCCGTTGGCGGAGCACGGCCAGGACGGTCCGGGCGAACTCCCGCCCGGCGCGGTCCCGGTCGCCACACGCCCGCACGTCACGACCGACCAGCCCGGCGTCGTCGTTGCTCAACATCCCCGCCCCGCGCACCCCGCTGGCGCTGTGGCCGTCTGCGACGACCGCCAACGGGTCCGGGAGACCCTCCGCCACGACCCACGGCGCGCCGGGGTCCGGGCCGGGGAACGCCCCGAACCGCTGCCACTCGAACCCGTCGGGGTTGGCCCGCGAGATCCACCGGCCGGGGCAGCGCCCGACAGGTCCCGGCCCTGGGGGCCCCTCGCCACCCCCACAAGGTCGTGCATCAGCAAGACCGGGCGGGATAACGGACGAACGAGGTCGGAACACGGCTGCCCGGCCACCAGCGCAGGCCCAGGCGCTCCTGCTCAGCCCCCGCCAGGCCGAAACCTCTGCGCACAGCCGACGGCCCGGGCCGCGTCGCCTCCTCCAGGCGGTCCAGAATCTCGGACAGGCGCATGACTCTCCCCCTCTCCTCCCCGAAGCAGGTCACACTCGCCCACAGGCGGTGCTGCTGGCGTCCAGGGCAGGTCGGTGGTGGAGATCGACAAAGCCCAGTGCGCTTGACCCGCATCGGCCGTCATGGTGGTGGGGTTGGTCCTATCCGTCGAGCATCTTGAAGGCCCCAGCGTCGAACCCAGTCGACCTGAACGACCACTTGGCCACATCGACATACGTGACGATGCAGTGGTCGCCCTTGAAGACCTCGATCGGCCAGCCGCGGAAGTTGTAGACGGAGCGGGCGGGCACTTCATCGGAACTGGCAGCATCCATGCAGCGGCCGAAGTACTCGGGTGCCCGGGTCCACATCTTGCCGGTGTAGTCGCTGTTCTGGTAGAAGCAGGTCTTGTTGAAAGGACAGACCGGCGCCAGCCGGAATCTCAGAAGATCCGAGCTGAGATTTCCCGTTCCGGTATCGGGCGGGTAGACGGCGTTGGCAGGACCGGAGCAGTCGGTGTTCTTGTATGCCTCAAGCTGGAAGCGGGTCTGGTTCCAGAGGGACAAGGTCCTGGAGCGGGTTCCGTCGGGCCAGTTGGACTGGAACTCGAAGCACCTGCCCATGGGCAGCCCCTCCCGCCTGAACTGGCCCTGGAAGTCGGTCTCGGACCAGAAACACATCCCAACGTTTGGGCAGACCTCGTTGGCCGCGCGGGCGGGCGACGAAATAGCCGGCAGGGTAGCGGCCAGCAGGAGCATTGTGGTGACGACCGAACGATGAATCGCTGACGTACGCATGCACATCCTTGCGTTCGCAGGGGCGAAGGTGAGTCGTCTGCATAGTAATGGCTCGGCAAGTCGAAAGCTTAGAGAAATTGATAAGTAGTCAATTCCCACTTTAGGAGAAATGATTTAATGCCGAGGTTTCCTCAGTGGGAATGATCTCTACGAAGCCACGACGGACCGGGCAGGCCGTCGTCCATGCCCTTCAGGGAAGTCTTGCCGTCAGCGGTGCTCTGGCCCCCAGCGGCCTATGATCGTACGGCGGTGAGGCGCAGGGGGAGGGGAAGGGCGAACGTGAGTTCATCCAAGAGCTCTTTCGACGTGGAGGGGAGCTGGTCGAGATGGTGGTGGATCCCGCTCACGCCCGTCGTCATGCTGGCCGTGAGTTGGGGTCTTGGCGGGCTGATCGAAGGTGGCTGCAGACGCGGACCTCGGGGCGGCTGTGTTGCCGCGGACGGCTATGAGTGGCACGGCTGGGTGCTCTTTCTCATGGCGATGCCGTCCTTCGTCGTGGTGATCATGGGATTGGTCGCTGACCGCTGGCCGCCCGCGCTGGGCCTCGTTGTCGGCGGCTCGGCGAGCGGGTTGTACATGCTCGCTCACGGGCGGACGGAACCGTACGTGATCGCCGCGGGTGTCTTCTTCATCCTTGCCGCCGTGGCACCCGCTCTGTCCTGGCATCGGCAACGAGGAAATCCGCTCTCCGGGGCCGTCCGGCGCCTGATGAGTCCGGCGACTCGGCGAGGCAGGAGCAGCCGGGCGGGGTCGGGGAAGACAGGGCTGGGCAAGGGGTGTGAGTGACGGGGTCGGCCTGCGTTCGCACCGGTGCGACAGCCGACGTCGTGGTGCAGGTCCGGTAGCGGCCGGTCGACAGGGTCGTGGGCCCTGGGCGAGGACAGGCGCGAAGCCGTTGGTGGGGCAGGTCCGCCAAGGTCATGCCCGGGGCAACCAAAGGCTTCGCCTGTTGTCACGCTCGACGGCCCGCGCCACGTCGTCGCGTTCCTCGCCCGTCTGCTGGTGGCCCACCAGCGCCGGATCCGCAGTCCGAAGGGCTCGCGGGCGCTCGGCCCGTTTCGGCAGGCGGTGATGGTCCGGCGATGGTTTCGCAAGCGCGGCTGTGTGCACTGCCTGGCGCGTGACGCCGGCGTCTCCCGGCCACCGGTTACCGGTGCCTGCACGAGGGCACCGGCGTCCTCGCGGCCCGGGCCCCGACCGTGGATGATCTGGTGCCCCGATTGGAGGGGTTGCTGTTTCCGTCGGTCGCGGGCGTCAGGGTGCTGTCGGTCGACGTGGACGTCGAGTCGGTGAACGTGCAGGTCGAGTGCTCGGCGGTGGGGCACAGCTGCTCGGGGTGCGGGGACTGGTCGACCCGGGTGCACAGCTCCTACCTGCGGTTTCCTGTCGACGGTCCGGTCGGGGGCAGACGGGTCCGGTGAGCTTGCGGGTGAGGCACTTCGTATGCGGCAACCCGTCGTTCGGGCGGCGGAGTTCGCCGAGCAGATCGAAGGGCTGACACGACGCCACAGCCGGTGGACCGAGCAGTTGCGGGCCACACTCGCCTCGGTCGGCCCGGCGGCTTGCCGGGCGGGCCGGTGCCCGGCCGGCCGCCGTGTTCGGGGTGTCGGTGAGCCGGAGCATGGTGCTGCGTCTGGTCGAGGAGCTTCCCGACCCGGTGCCGCCGGCCCCTCGGGTGGTGGGCGTCGACGAGTACGCGACGCGCAAGGGCCGCGCCTACGGGACGGTGCTGGCCGACGCCGAGACCCGCCGGCCGGTGGACCTGCTGCCCGACCGGGAGACGTCGAGCCTGGCGGCCTGGCCGACGGCGGAGGCCGCGAGTCGGACGGCGGGGAGGTGGTTCACCCGGCGTTCGGCGCGGGTTCGCCCGAGGTGGTAGCCGCATTGGCCCAGCCGGGCGGATTTACGTCACCCAGGATGCACTTTCAGACTGGCTGGCACTTCGAAGGCAAAAGCGGGCCGGAGCCTTGGAATCGCATGGCAAAATTGGGTCATGGCACACGTGAAATGTCACATGGCTGACAGTGCCTGTCTCCGAACGGTTTCTCACATCGTCTGAAGGAGAAGACCATGAACCGCATCACCCGCATCGCGGTGGGCGCCGCCGGTGCCGCCGCCCTGCTCACGGCGCCCGTGCCGGCCTTCGCCGCCGCGACCGGCGCTGACACCGCCACCGCCACGGTCACGACTTGCAAGTCCAGCCTCCAGGCCGGGTTGGCGACCTCCGTCTGCGCGGACGTCACCGGCAACAGCATCGTGATCTACGGGAAGATCGGCCTTGCCGGCCCGCCCGACGGGCCGGTGTCGTGGCAGACCCTGTACACCAATCTGTCGGCCGAGGTGGTCGGCGGCAACTCGCTCGGCTCCGTGAACGGGACCACGGCGTTCCACTCCACCACGGTGCAGGTGAACGGCTTCACCGCCACCGCCCCGTGCGGTTCGACAGTGCGTGCGACCTTCTCGGTGGAGGGAAGCGGCCCATGGGGCACTCGGCCGGTGGTGGAAGTTCCGGTGACTTGCTGACGTTTCATCAATGTGAACGCCGAGCCCGGGAGTTGTCAGCATCCTGGGCTCGGCCGCCGCAGCGGCCCGCATGGACCTCGTCCGCCGCAGAGGCCCACATGGATGCCCTGGCTCACGCGTCCCCGGGATGCGTGAGCCAGGGCATCCGGGCTCACGCGCCGGTCAGTACTGGGTGGTGACGGTTTCGCCGCTGAAGGCGGTCTTGCCGTAGAAAGTGATGTAGCAGTAGCCAGCCGTGGTGTTGGTGACGGTCCGGGTCGTGGTGGCCGTCTTGCCCTTGCTGTCGGTGAGGGTGACGGTGTAGGTAGTGGCAGCGCGGTAGGACTTCGACGGGGAGGCCGCGGAACCGGTGGTGCCGTCGCCGAAGCTCCAGGCCCAGCCGGTGATGCTGCCCTTGCCGGCCGTCTCGGTGGAGCGGTCGGCCAGCTGGACGTTCAGGTCCCGCACCGTGGCGTCGAAGGCCGCCTTCGGGGTGCCCGCGGTGAGGCAGGTGTCGGTGGCGCAGGTGTCGACCCACCTGGTGAAGTCGGCGTCGTAGGCGGTGCCGATGCCGTTGTAGTACGCGTAGGCGCGGGCGTAGTCGCCGGTGCGGAAGTAGCCGAGCTTGGTCTGGACGACGCCCGGGAAGCGCTCCGCCACCGCCCAGGATCCGTCAACAAGAACTGCTGGCAGCTCGCGGAGCACGCAGGCCACGCCCGTCCCCGACCGATGCAGCGGCTGCTGCGGACTGCCCGCTGGGATGTGGCCGAGGTGCGCGCCGAGGTCCGCCGCTACGTCCTGGACCACCTCGGTACCGGTGACGGGGTCCTGGTCGTGGACGAGACCGGCTTCCTGAAGAAGGGCCTCGGTTCGGCGGGCGTCCAGCGGCAGTACACCGGAACCGCCGGACACATCGAGAACAGCCAGGTCGACGTCTTCCTCGCCTACGCCTCCGGCAGGGGACGAGCGTTGATCGACCGTCGGCTCTACCTGCCCGAGCACACCTGGTGCCAGGACGCCGAACGACGCCGCAAGGCCGGAGTGCCCGACGATATCGTCTTCGCGACCAAGCCCCGGCTCGCCCTGCAGATGATCGCGGCGGCGCTGGATGCCGGAGTGAGCACGTCGCGGGTAACCGGCGACGAGGCCTACGGCCAGGACCCCGGCCTGCGGGCCGGACTGGAGGCCCGCGAAGTCTTACGTGCTGGCGGTCTCCTGCGCGACCAAGGTGCGGATCAACCAGGGCCGCAGCGCGATCCGCGCGGACGAGGCCGCTGATCGCCTGCCCGCCTCAGCCTGGCACCGGCAAAGCGCCGGTCCCGGGGCCAAGGGTCCCTGCTACTACGACTGGGCCTGGGCGCACATCGGTACCGGCGACCACCGTCACCTGCTGATCCGCCGCAACCCCACCACCGGCGAACCCGCCTTCTACCTGTGCTGGTCACCCCGGATCGTCCCGAACCCGCCTTCTACCTGTGCTGGTCACCCCGGATCGTCCCGCTGTCCGAACTCGTGCGAGTCGCCGCCACCCGCTGGTGCATCGAAGAATGCTTCCAGGCGGCCAAGGGCCAGGAAGCCACCAAGCTTCGGCACGTCGCAGCCCCTACCGGCGGCGACTCTCCGTCCCCGCAGGCACGTAGATCGCGAAGTCGCAGTGGAGTACGAGAACGCGGGGCTGTCGGCCGTCCGCTACCTGACGCGCGAACTGGAGCTCCTGAGTGGGCACTTCTCCCCCACGGGGTGGAGCTGCTGGCCGACCTGTTCCGCCAGACCGACCAGTTGTCGTGCGACGCTGAGCGCACTCGAACGAGGGAAGGCCCAGTGCTCCAGCACCTCATCACCCAGGACGACCATCTGCGGATGGTCCCCATCGACCGGGGCGAGTTGATCACCGTCGTCAGCCGGTTCCGCCAGGAGGTGGACGTCACCACCGATCCTTCCCGGACTCGGCTCCTGACCAGGGAGATCGGCATCGCCCAGATGACCCTGGGCAACCATGACGAGGCCCGAACGCTCCTGCGAAAGTCGCTCGACATGGCCGCCGCCGACGGCAACACCCGGTCCGTCGTCGCGTCCGGGATCAACCTCGGCGACGCGCACCGCTACGCCGGCGACGTGCGGGCCGCGGACGCGCTCTATCGCAGCGCGCTGGCCACCGCACGAAGCCGGCACCCGGAGCTCCTCGACTTCGCGCTCCAGCACTTCGGCAAGCACCTCATGGAGCTCGGCGACCTCACGAAGGCCCAAACCTGCTTGCAGGAGGCGCTGCGGCTGCGGATCGCCAAGGGCAACCCGGAACTGGTCGAGTCCACGCAGGCCGCACTCGACCGGGTCGCGCTGCTGCTCGGCCGGGCCAACCCCAACTCCTCGGCGCCGCACGGGTGAAGCACCGGGTGGACCACCTGATTCCAGTCCCGCACCACCCCCCCCGGAGGCCGGCCCGATGGGCGGAGGACCTCCCTGGCCTCGGGGACGCTGTGCGAGGACTCACCGCACCCCAGCGCGTGCACCCGCGACTCCTCCGCCACCTGCGCGGCCAGTCGTTCACCGCCGAGTCGATTGCCGCGATGACGCAGGAGGCCAAGAACGCCCTTGCCGCCGACGGGTATCTTTGCGCACGCCCTGACCCTCCACTCGCTGACCGGCTTCCGGGACCACTGGCGTCCCACGGCGAGAAGGCACCCGGAAAGCGCATGCACGCGCGGGTCAACGGTCGGAGAACCGTGGAGATCTGGCGGACGGGCCGGACCGTGCTGAACTTCGCCACAGTGGTGGACCCTGAACGAGAACCCGGGCAGCAGCACCCAGCGGGCGTATGGGCCGGCGAGGCCCATACGGCTGAGCCCCGGCTTCCGCGCAACGCCGAACGGGCCGTCCGTTCCCGGGAACTCCCGGGAGCGGACGGCCCGTTCGCGTCTGGCGACTGCCGGTGCGGCGGTACGTCAGACGGTGGCGCGGTTGCGGTACTCCTCCGCGATGGCGCGGGTCGAGGGCAGGTCGGCGAGCGGTTCGCCGACCACTCGGGAGGCCAGCTCGGTCGCCACCTTGATGACGTCCTCGCGCAGTTCGGCCTCGGCCAGCACCTTGTCGGCAGCCAGCTGCACGTGCGCCTCGGCCACCAGCTGCTCGCGCTGCTGGAGACCCTCGGCGCGCAGGGCGGCGATCAGGGCCGCGCCCTCCTCGGCGGCGGTCTGCCGGATCGCGGCGGCCTCGTGCCGGGCGGCGGACAGCTCCGCCTGGAACTCGTCACGTATGCGTTCGGCCTCGTCCCGGGCGGCCTCGGCGCGGGCCAGGCCACCGTCGGTCTTGTCGTGGCGTTCGGCGAGAGTCCGTTCGATGCGCGGCAGCAGTACCTTGCCGAGCACCGCGAACAGCAGGAAGAAGACAATCAGGCCGAGGATCAGCTCGGGCACATTCGGTTCGAGAGGTCCCATACTCAGTATGTTATCCGGTCACCTGACGGGCCGTTCGATCAGGGTCACTCCATCCCCCTTGCCCCGCACGGCACTTCGGCACCTCTCAGGCGCCGGTGACCCCGTCGATGTGCTCACGCAGCAGGTCCGCGTGGCCGTTGTGACGGGCGTACTCGGTCGTGACGTGCAGGAACGTCATCCGCAGCGACTGCTGCTCGCCGTACGCGGCCAGGGTGGCGTCCAGCGGGGCGCCGGCCACCGCGAGGTCGGCGAGGCGCTGTTCCTCCAGCAGCTGCCGGTACTCCTGCTCGGCGCGGGCCGGGTCCAGCAGGTCGAAGTCGGCGTCCTTGTGGCCCTCGACGGCGTGCAGCGGCGGGACGTCCTCACCGGCGAACCGGATCCGGAACCACGTCCGTTCGACCTTGGCCAGGTGCCGCATCAGGCCGAGCAGCGAGAGCGAGGACGCGGGAAGCGGGCGCAGCGCGAGCTGTTCGCCGGTCAGGCCCTGGCACTTGTACAGGAAGGTGGCGCGGTGCCAGGCCAGGTAGTCCGGGAGCAGCTCGGTCTCGGGCGCGGTGAGCGAGCCGCCGGTGCGGGTGAGGGCGGGGACGGTCCAGGTCATGTGCACGATCATGCCGAACGTTCGGGCGGGCGTACCAGGGAGTTTTCCGCCGCCGGGGCAGGAGTGCGCGTCCGGACGGGGCGCGGGTGGTTGGTAGCATCGCGGTGAGCCGTGACTGGCGCGCTGGGATGGACTTCACCATCGGGGAGCGGCTCCGCACGGAACCCGCGGGTTCCGACGTGCTGTAGCCGAGCGCCTGGGCCGTCCGAATCGTCGCCGTTCCGAACGAGGAGACCGCCTTGGCCGAGTCCCTGACCCCGCACACCTTCGGCAGCCCCGCCGCCGACACCGCCTTCCGCAGCGCACTGGATGTGGTGCGCGCCGTCGAACCGCGGATCGCGGGGGCGATCGGCGCGGAGATCGAGGACCAGCGCGCCTCACTGAAGCTGATCGCCAGCGAGAACTACGCCTCGCCCGCCGTGCTGCTGGCGATGGGCAACTGGCTGAGCGACAAATACGCGGAGGGCACCCCGGGCCGCCGTTTCTACGCGGGCTGCCGAAACGTCGACACGGTGGAGTTGCTGGCCGCCGAGCACGCCCGGGAACTGTTCGGCGCGGAGCACGCGTACGTTCAGCCGCACTCCGGGATCGACGCCAACCTGGTGGCGTTCTGGGCGGTGCTCTCGCAGCGGGTGGAGAGCCCGGCGCTCCGGCGGTCCGGGGTGCGCAACGTCAACGACCTCAGCGAGCAGGACTGGGCGGAGCTCCGCCGTGAGCTGGGCAACCAGCGGATGCTCGGCATGTCGCTGGACGCGGGCGGGCACCTGACGCACGGCTTCCGGCCGAACATCTCCGGCAAGATGTTCGACCAGCGCAGCTACGGAACGGACCCGGCGACCGGGCTGGTCGACTACGACGAAGTCCGGCGGATCGCCCTCGAGTTCAAGCCGCTGATCCTGGTCGCCGGGTACTCGGCCTACCCGCGACTGGTGAACTTCCGGAAGATGCGGGAGATCGCGGACGAGGTCGGCGCGACCCTGATGGTCGACATGGCGCACTTCGCGGGTCTGGTCGCGGGCAAGGTGCTGACCGGCGACTTCGACCCGGTCGCGCACGCGCAGATCGTCACCACCACCACGCACAAGTCGTTGCGCGGCCCGCGCGGTGGCATGGTGCTGTGCACCTCCGAGCTGGCCGAGCACGTCGACCGGGGCTGCCCGTTGGTGCTCGGCGGCCCGCTGTCGCACGTGATGGCCGCGAAGGCCGTGGCGTTCGCGGAGGCCCGGCGTCCCGAGTTCCAGGTGTACGCCCGGCAGGTGGTGGACAACGCGAACGCACTGGCCGAGGGCCTGCTGAAGCGCGGTGCCCGACTGGTGACCGGCGGCACCGACAACCACCTGGTGCTGGCGGACGTCTCCTCCTACGGTCTGACCGGCCGCCAGGCCGAGGCGGCGCTGCTGGACTCGGGCATCGTCACCAACCGCAACTCCGTCCCTCAGGACCCGAACGGCGCCTGGTACACCTCCGGCATCCGGCTCGGCACCCCCGCCCTCACCACCCGCGGCCTCGGCACCGCGGAGCTGGACGAGGTGGCGGACCTGATCCACACCGTCCTGTCCGCGACCTCCGCCGCCGGCTCCTCCAAGGCCCAGTACGTCCTCGACCCCGCCGTCCGCGACGCGGTCGCCAAGCGCGCCGCCGACCTGCTGGCCGGACACCCTCTCTACCCCGGCGTCACCCTCTCCTGACCACCTCCCCCTGCGCCCCCTTCGGACGCTCCCCGCCCGGGCCTGCTGCCTTCTCTGCTGCCATCTCCTGCCGCGGCCCGGGCTCGCGGGCTTCTTGGCCAAGTCCCCTGCCCGTCAAGGCCAACGGTGACGCGGGCGATTCTGCTGACGTCCCGCGCACCGCGCGTGTGCACCGCAGGGGGCCAGCAGTGCGATGGACGATCGGCCTTGCCCTGCTGGCCGCCCTGGCCCTGACGGGTCGGTGGGTGGCGCACTTGGTCACCGACGGCGGGCCGCCGGTCGGCGACCGGTGGGCCCGCAGGGGCGCCGGGCTGCCGTTGGACCAGGCGACGGCCTCCTACGGACTCGACCTGCCGAGCGAGGCCATGGACCTCCGCCACCTCGCCCGTCTCGACCCGGAGAATGGCCGGCTGCACCTTGCGGTGGCGCTGCGCAGTACCCGCGCCGCTATGACCGACTACTTGGAGCGAAACGGCACGGCCTGACGGCCGTCCAGGTGGCCCACCTGGACGGCGGCGCTCACGAGCACGGCAATGTGGTGGACCACCCGGCCTGGGCGGCAGCACCGCAAAGCTTCCTGTGGTCGCGGTCCGCTGAAACCCGCCACCGGCACCGAATCGACCCGGGCGGCGGTCGAGGTAGACGACCAAACCATCCGCGAGCACACCGCGGTGGTCCTGACCGTCGGCCCCACCCGAACCCCCGATCCCCGCAGCAGACCGTACGCCAGTGCCGCCTAGGATGGCCGCCATGATCGCGGACGAACCGACAGCACCGGAAGTGGACGTATCCGCCGTTCCCGGGGTGCGCAACTTCCGGGACGCTGGCGGGATCGGGGCGCTGCCCCGTGGGGTGCTGTACCGCTCCGGTGCGCTGGACCGCTTGACGCCCGAGGGTACCCGGACGCTGCTTGGCCTCGGTGTGCGCACCGTCCTCGACCTGCGCAGCACGCCGGAGGTCACCGCCCGTCCGGACGCGCTCGGCGACAGCGGCATCCGATACCTGCACGTCCCGGTCTTCGCCGAGCAGCACTGGCCGGACGAGCAGGCCGAGTTGTACCCGTTGATGGCCGAACTCGCCGGGCGCCCAGCCGTCGCGGCAGTCCGGACCTTGCTGGCCGCCGAGCGCCGGGCCGTCCTGGTGCACTGCGCGTCCGGCAAGGACCGTACCGGAGTGGTGGTCGCGCTGGTGCAGTCGCTGCTGGGCGCCGGGGAACCGGAGATCCTCGCCGACTTCCTGCACTCCAACACGGCGCTGGGACTCACCGACCCCGACCCCGACGTCCCCGGCCACGCCACCCGCCCGGTCGCGGCCGTCCACCTGCGACGCGCCATACTCTCCCTCCGCTCCCACCACGGCACCCTGGACGAGCACCTCCGCGCCCACGGCGCCCGGACGCCCGAACTCGCCGCCCTGCGTGCCGAGTTCCCCTGAGCCCGACCCCGGGGTCTGACCCCGAGGGCGACCCCGAGGCCGCTGCCCCTCGCCACCGGCGGCAACACCCGCCGCTGGCGGCTGGTCAGCGGCGCGGGTGGGTCTCGTACATCCGCACCGCCACGGTGACACCGGCCGCTGCGGTCAGCGCGGCAACCGCCCAGATCGCGGTGGTCACGCCGTACGCGTCGGCGAGGATGCCCGCCACCAGCGCTCCGACCGCGAAGCCTCCGTCACGCCACAGCCGGTAGACGCCGACGGCACGCGCCCGCCAGGCGGGGTGGGCGACGTCACCGATGACGGCCAGCAGGGTCGGGTAGACCAAGGCGGTGCCCGCACCCAGCAGGGCCTGGGCGGCGGCCCACACCGGGAAGGTCGTCCCGACCGCGACCAGGCCGAGGGCGACGGCCTGCAGCAGCATGCCCGCCGTGATCAGGTGCTTGCGACCGATCCGGTCGGACCACCAGCCGGTGAGCATCTGCCCCGCGCCCCAGACCGCCGGGTAGAGCGCGGCGAGGATGCCGATCCGACCGATCTCCAGCCCGTGCGCGGCGTACAGCAACGGGAAGATGCCCCAGGCGAGAGCGTCGTTGAGGTTGTTGACCATGCCGGCCCAGCTCGCACTGGACAGCGCCCGGTCGCCGAGACTGGTGGTGCGGGCTATTCGGGCAGTGCTGAGCCCCGCCTGGCCGTCGCCCTCGCCCCCGGCATTCGCACGGACGGTGGCCGCGCCCTCCGAGGCGGCGCCGACGGCCACTCCCTCCGACGCGGTACCGGTAGCCGCGCCCTCCGACGTGGCGGTGACGACCACGCCCTCCGACGCGGCGCCGACGGCCACTCCCTCCAATGACGCGTCTGCCGTGGCCCGGTGGGCGGCGGCCTCCGCCCGGGCGTGCTCGCGCGTTTCCCGGACGGCGGCGACCGTCAGGCCGAGGCCGAGCGCGACGTAGGCCGCGCCGAGCAGGAACGGCTGCGGGCGCAGGCCCCAGTGGGCGGCGATGGCGCCGGTGGCGGTCGCGGTGACGGCCACCGCGAGGTAGCCCGCCGCTTCGTTCAGGCCCATCGCAAGGCCGCGCCGGGCCGGGCCGACCAGATCGATCTTCATGATCACGGTGGTGGACCAGGTGAGGCCCTGGTTGACGCCCAGCAGCACGTTCGCCGCGACGATCCAGCCCCAGGTCGGGCCCCAGGCCAGCATCGCCGGTATCGGCAGGGCCACCAGCCAGCCCGCGATCAGCACCGGCCTGCGCCCGTACCGGTCGGAGAGGGTGCCGGCGAAGAAGTTGGTGATCGCCTTGGTCGCGCCGAACGCCAGGATGTACGTCAGCGCACCTGTGTAGGCGGACAGGTGGAAGACCTTGTCGGCAAGCAGCGGCAGGACCGTCCGCTCCTGACCGAGCATGCCGCCGACCAGGGCGTTGACCGCCACCAGCAGGCCGAACTGCGCGAGGTTGGCGCGCAGCCCGAGCCGGATCGGCCGGCCACCGGGCCCGCCGGGCGGGGTGGTGCGCGCAGCGGCGGTCGGCGCGGCTGCCGGGGGTGGCAGTGGGCGCTGGGCCTCGACGGACATGGATGGCTCCCGGGTGGTGCGTGGGACGTCGTGGTGCGTGGGACGTGGTGGTGCGTGGTGCGATGCTCCGCGGGCGTTGACCGGGCGAGGCGTACCATCCCAAGCCTATTCCAATCTTTCATGGATTAGCGGATAGTGCATCGACCGGTGGTCGCGCAGGCAGCTTCCGGACGGCCGGCAGAGCAAGGAGAACAAGGGCGGCAGGCACTGCGAGTGCGGTCATGCCGAACAGCGTCCGGTGCACGCCGATCCCGTCCGAGAGCGGTCCTGCGAGCACCAGGCCGAGCGGCATCAGCGCCACTGCGATCAGGTGGTCGTAGGAGCTGACCCGGGACAGCACCTGCTCGGGTATGTGCACCTGGAGTGAGGTCTCCCACAGCACGAAGAACAGCGAGACGCCGACTCCCGTACAGGCCTCCAGCAGGGCGATCACCGCGACCGGAGCGCCGGATCCGATGATCAGCGCCTGGCAGGAGGCAACCGCCATCGCGACGGCCGCCACCGCCATTGGTCGGGCCGGTTTCAGGCGGTAGGCGCAGACGTCACCAACGATCGAGCCGAGGCCGAAGGCGGTGACCACCACGGCCCAGGCGCCGGCCCCGCCCCACTCGTGATCCGCCAGGACCGGGCCGAGCACGAACACGGAGGGCAGCACCACCACGTGGTAGATCGCAATCGCGAGCATGCCCGACCACACCCAGGTCCGTTCGCACACCTGCCGCCAGCCGACCCGGAGTTCGGCCAGGAATCCGAGCCGCTCGGCGCGCTCCGCGACGGCTTGCCCGCCCACTGCGCCGAGTCTCGCCAGCACGGCGGCGCTGGCCGCGAAGCTCACGGCGTCCATCAGCAGGGCACCGCCAGGCCCGGCGACGGCGACCAACGCGCCGGCCAGCACCGGCCCGATCACCAACCCCACGGAGTGGACGAGCCCGCGCAAGGCATTGGCCTCGCCAAGCCGTTCACCGGACACCAGCAGCGGGATCAGCCCCGTGGAGGCGGGCAGGAAGAATGCGTCCGCCACCCCGAACACCACCATCAGCAGCGCCAGCACCCCGACCCGGGCCGTCCCGGTGAGCAGCAGCACCGCGACGGCCGCCTGGACCGCGCACCGCACCAGATCGGAGGCCAGCATGATCCGCTGTCTTGGCATCCGGTCCGCCCACACGCCGCCGACCAGCACGAACACCAGCATCGGCAGCAGGCCGGCCGCAGCCACCAGGCCGACATCGGCGGCCGACCCGCCGATCGACAGCACGGCGAACGGCAGCGCCACGAACGACACCCTGTCGCCCAGGACGGACAACGACTGACCGACGAACAGACGGGCGAACTGACGCTCCACCCGGAGCACTTCAGGAATCAGCACAGCCATGGGCACCTCCACAGCGGGTCGGGGAACAGCGATCACCGCGATGGTAGGAAGCCGCCGAAGTGGCTGTCGCGCGATTTATCCACAACGCCCCCAATGCGCAGATTTCGCTCAACTGCCTTGCTTTTCAAGCCACTTGAGGAACCCTCGACACCCAACCGCCCAAGCGGGGCTGTCCGCCTTCCCCTCCACCCGCTCCCCCAATCCCACCGATCGGCCAGACTTTCGCAGCCGACCACCCGATCACCCCATCGCCCGACCGACCGACCACCCCATCGCCCGACCGACCGCCCGCCCGGCTGCCCGGCTGCCCGGCTGCCCGACCACCGGGCTGACGCAACTCGGCCGTGACATAGGCGCGATGAGCTTGTGATTACTCCGTTCGAGTGATTAGGCTCGATCCGGCCCGCACCGCCGGGCCCCACGCGCGGCAACGCCGAACCCTGTCCGCCGCGTTGCCGGGTCGACCACCACAACCCTTGGACAGGGACGGGGGAACCAGGTACGTCGCCGTCCCCCACGGCTAGGGGTGAAGCCGCCCGCACCGGCTCCGACCGGTACGCGGCGGCCGGGCCTTCCTCCCGGTCCGAACCCGACAGCTCACCTCGCAGGCGTGCGGAGAGGATCGGGCATGCTCTTCACGGGTTCCGGGCGCCATCGTCGGCAGAGCCAGGCGGAGAAGGCAGCCGAGCGGGCGATCGCCGCAGCCGGCGTAGCCGGCGTCGGCCTCGCGCTGCCGCTGCTCGCCGTGACAAGTGCGCAGGCCGCACCGAGCACGGTCTGGGACCGGGTCGCCGACTGCGAGAGCGGCGGCAACTGGAGTTCCGACCCGGGCAACGGCGTGTACGGCGGCCTCCAGATCACCGCCCAGCGCTGGCTCGACTACGGCGGCACCCAGTACGCCGAGCTGCCCAGCGGGGCCACCCGCAGCCAGCAGATCGCGGTCGCCGAACGCATCCTGGCCACCGAAGGCCCGCAGCCCTGGGCCTCCTGCGCGGACTCGGCGGGCCTGCGCACGGTCAGCGCCCCCGGTGTGGTGGACGACAACGACTCGGCGGACGAGGCGGGTTCGCTGCGCGGCGCCCGCGGCATCGCGGCCGTCAACACCGCCTCGGACGGCACCGTCGCGCCGCGGAACGCCACTCCGGTGTTCTCCGGCCTGCCCGGCTACGACCCGGTGTACCACGTGTACTGGTACGAGAAGAACGGCGGCTGGTTCTGGACCAGCCACCAGAGCCTGTACGAGCGCTACATCCAGCTGACGCGCCCCCAGCCGCCTGCGGCCACACCGGCTCCGACCGCCACCCCGGACGGCCGGACCGTCCCGGCTGCTCCGACCGCTCCGACTGCCCCGGCCCCTTCGACCGACCCGAGCACCAACCCGAGCACCACTCCGAGCACGAACCCCACCACGCCCACCGGCGACCAGAACGGCAACAGCGCCGAGACCGGCAACGGCACCAACCAGGGCCAGGGCCAGGACGGCAAGGGCAACGGCGGCAACCAGCAGCCCACACCGTCCACCCCGGATCAGCCCACCACCCCGCCGTCCCCGAGCACCTCCGCCCCCGGCAACGCGCCCGTACCCCCGTCCACCGAAACCCCGTCCGCCACGACCCCGTCCCCGCAGCCGTACACCGTCGGCCCGGGTGACACGCTGGCGAAGATCGCCCGCACCCACGAGCTGAACGGCGGCTGGACCGGTCTCTACCAGAGCAACCAGCAGGTGGTGGGCGAGAACCCGGACCTGATCCACCCGGGCCAGGTGCTGAACCTGGGCTGACGGCCGCCCGGCCCGGCCGCCGTCACTTCGGGACGGCGGCCAGTCCGGTGCAGCCGCGCAGGCCGTCGCGGCGTTGCTGGGCGGCCTTCGCCGCGCCGCCGGTCTGCGGAACGGGCACGCCCCGCCCGTCGATGTGGGCGGGGGTGAACGTTTCGCCGGTGACCCGTCCGTCGGTGCTGATGGTGAGCGTCGTGACGCCGGTCTCGTCGGAGGCGGTGTAGTTCGAGGTGCCGTACCAGAGGAAGTTGCCGAAGCCGTACGCCACATAGGTGTTTCCGAGCATGCCCGCGCCGAGCATGGTGTGGGCGTGTGTGCCGACCACGGCGGTGGCGCCGACGGCGGCGAGCTTCTTGGCGAGGGCGCTCTGTGCGGCGGTCGGGCAGGCCACGCCTTCCTCGCCCCAGTGCAGGTACACCAGCACCACGGGAGCCTGCGCCTTGGCCTCGGTGACGGCGCGCAGCAGGGATTTCTCGTCGAACGCGGAGGCGATGCCGGGTTTGTGCTCGCCGGCCCGCCACTTCTGGTTGGTGAGTTCGTCGACCTGGCTCGCTGCCAGGACGGCGACCTTCGTGCCGTGCACGGTGGCGATGTGGGGCGCGAAGGCTTCGGCCGTGTCCTTGCCGATGCCGATCAGTGGAATCGGGGAGTTGGCCTTGGCGGCGAGGGTGTCGGCGAGGCCGTCGGCGCCGAAATCGACGGCGTGGTTGTTGGCCTGGGAGAGCACGTCTATTCCGGCGTCCTTGAGCGCGGTCAGCGCCTTGGGGCTGGTCCGGAAGGTGTAGGTCTTGGGTTCGGGCTTGCCGCGGCCGGTGATCGCGGTCTCCAGGTTGAGCACCGCCAGGTCGGCGGCGGACAGGGTCTTGGCGATCGGCCCGAGTGCGGTTTCGGTGGCGGGGGCGGTCAGCCGGGAGCCGGTCCGGCCCTCGAAGTGGACGTCCCCGGCGAAGGCCACGGTGATGCTGCCGGCCGCGCCGCTCGGAGCGGTATCGCTCGGGCCCGCGCTCGGAGCACCGGCCGTCCCCGGGCTGCCGGATGCCGTGCCCCCGGCGGAGTCCCCGGCAGGGGTGGTGGCCGCCGTCCCACCGCCCTCAGGTGGCGTCGATCCGCCGCATCCGGCGACGGCGGTGAGCAGCAGGACGGCAGCAGCGGCAGTGCCGAGTGGCGCGCGACGCATGAGGATCCCCCCGGATCGTTCGATGCTTCGCACTGTATCCGCGCCACTCGATCATCGGAAGACCACTTCGACACCGGATGATCACAACTCTGCGACCCGCTCCGCCGTCGAACCGCTCAGGCGATCACACCGGCGGCGCGCAGCAGCCAGCGGTTGGCGCGGCCGACCAGTCCGGCCCGGTCCAGCACGCCGATCACCTTCTGCGCCATCTCGATCCTGGTGTTGCGCCAGTGCGGGTTGGCCCGGGCGACGGCCTTGCCGATCTTCGGGTCGATGCCGACGGCGGCGTAGAGCCGGGGGTGGATCAGCGCGGTGGTGGCGTAGTAGATGACCACGCCGAGGAGGAACTGCTCCCACCGCCGCTGCAGCGACCCGAGCCGCTTGCGGACGAGTTCCTCGCGGGCGTAGGTGATGTGCCGGGCCTCTTCGATGACGTGGATTCGGGAGACCTGCCGGGTGAGCGGCTGGACGGTGTCGTCGTTCATCATTTCGCGCTGGAAGGCGTCCAGGATCTCCTCGACGTACATGGTGCCGCCGAAGGTCTGGCTGTGGGTGGAGATCGCCTTGAACAGCCGGCCCAGGTTGTGGGCGACGAATCCGGCGCCGTACGCGGGGACGCCCATCTTGGCGATCACGCGGGCGAACATCACCGAGTGCCGGCATTCGTCGGCGATCTCGGTGAGCGCGTACTGGACGTGGTTGCTGGTGGGATCCCGGTCGAAGGCGTGGCGCAGCAGCATCTGCATGAGGATCTCCTCGAACCAGATGCCGACGCTGGCGATCGAGGCGACCTCGTGCTTGGAGAGTTCGATGCGCTCGGCCTCGGTCAGCCGTTCCCACAGGTCGGTGCCGTAGAGGGAGAGGTGGCGGGGCGGGCAGTAGTAGGCGCCGGGGACGGGGTCGGCGTCCCAGTCGATGTCGTTCAGCGGGTTGAATGAGAGCTTCGCGGAGGAGGCGAGCAGGCGTTCGGCGGTGCGTTCCCGGTCGGGGGCGGTGCGCTCGCGGTCGGGGGCGCCGGGGGTGGCGGCAGGGTGGGGCGGCATGCCGGCTCCTTCGCGGTGGGGCGTGATCGAGGGTGGACTGGTGCCACTGCCGCGAAGGTAGAAGTTATTAGACTGTCCGTCAATACACTGCGCACAAGGAGGCACTCGCCGTCGCTCCGAGGGTCCGTCAGCCGCGCCAGTCGGCCGGATCGGCCCACGCCGCCAGCACCCGTCCGCTGACGAAACGTCGCGGCGTGCCGTCCACGGGGTCGGTGAATTCCAGCGAGCGAGCCAGCAGTTGGAGCGGGCGCCGGTAGTCCTCGGGGTCCTGTTCGGGCAGCAGCTCGGGGTAGATCGGGTCGCCGAGGATCGGCAGGCCGAGCCCGTTCATGTGCACCCGCAGCTGGTGGGTGCGGCCGGTGTGCGGGGCGAGCCGGTAGCGGCCCAGGCCGTCGCGGGCCTCCAGCAGCTCGACCCGGCTCTCCGCGTTGGGCTCCCCCGGCACCTGGTAGGCGTCCAGCCGGCCGTGGTCCTTGACGAGCCGGTTGCGCACGGTGGTCGGCAGGGGCACGTCCGGGTTGTGCCGGGCGATCGCCTCGTAGGTCTTGACGGCCTCCCGCCGTTCGAACAGTCCCTGGTAGGCGCCCCGGCGGGTGGGGTCGGCGACGAACAGCACCACGCCCGCGGTGAGGCGGTCCAGACGGTGCGCGGGGCTGAGCCGGGGCAGACCGAGATCGCGGCGCAGCCGGGCTAGCGCGGTCTCGGTGGCGTGGCTGCCGCGCGGGGTGGTGGCCAGGAAGTGCGGCTTGTCGGCGACCACGATCCGCTCGTCGCGGTACAGCACCTCGACGGGGAACGGCACCACGGGTTCGGGCGGCCCGGGTTCGCGGTGGAACCACACGTGGCTGCCGGGCCGGTAGGGGGTGTCGGGGGCGATCGGCCCGTCGGAGCCGGCGAATTCGCCGGCGTCGAGCATCGCCGCGATCCGTCCGGGGCCGGCGGCGGCGCCGTAACGCTCCTCCAGGTAGGCGCGGACGGTCGGCCAGGGGCCTTCGGGGGGCAGCCGCACGTGGACCGGGTCGATGCCGTCGCGCTGCGGCAGCGGGCTCACAGGTGCGGGGGGCCTACGCGCCACCGGGCGCCACCTGGGGGTCGGTCCGACGGGTGTCCATCCGGTCCACAATAGCGGGCGCTCACCCGTCTGGGCGCGGGCGGCCCGGCGTGCGAGGATGGCAGAGCGGTACCCGCCCCCGGAACGGCAGGTGGCCAGATGGACACCGACAAGCAGGGTAGTCACCGGATCCGCCCCACCTCTCCGTTGGCGGAGGGCGGTGCGGAGCTGCCCGACGGCCTGCTGGCCATTCCGGTGGCGACGGCGCTGGTCGCGTCGGACGGCCGGATCCTGCACTGGAGTCCGGACGCGGAGACGCTGCTCGGTTTTCCCGCCGCGCAGGCGGTGGGCGCCCGCGCCGCGGACCTGTTGGTGGGAGGGGAGCGGCGTCCCGAGGTGCTGGAGCTGTTCTCCCGGATCCTCAGTGGCCGCCCGTTCTCGGGGGTCTTCCCGGTGCGGCACCGCGACGGGCACCTGGTGCGACTGGAGTTCCGCGCGTTTCCGGTCCTCGGTCCGGACGGGGCCCCGATGGTGCTGGCGGTGGCCTCGGACGTCAGCGCGGTGCGCCGGCTGGCCTCCGACCTGGCGGTACTGGACGGTTTCTTCACCCAGTCCCCGGTCGGCATGGCGGTGTTCGACACCGAGTTGCGCTTCGTCCGCCTGAACGACGCACTGGCCCGGATCAACGGGGTGCCTCGGCAGGAGAGTATGGGGCGGCGCCTGACCGAGGTGCTGCCGGCCATCGACGGCCAGCAGGTCGAGGCGATGATGATGAAGGTGCTGGCCGACGGCCAATCGGTGCTGGACGCCCGCACACACGGCTGGACGCCGGCCGACCCGGAGCGCGAGCACGCCTGGTCGGTGGCGTGTTTCCGGCTGGACGAGCCGGACGGCACGGTGCTCGGGGTCTGCGTGACGGTCGTGGACATCACCGACCGGTTCGAGGCGGAGACCGCCGTCGAGGCCGCCCAGCAGCGGCTGGCGCTGCTGAACGACGCGTCCGCCCGGATCGGCACCACGCTCGATCTGGCCACCACCGCCCGGGAGCTGGCCGAGACGGCGACACCGCGGCTGGCCGACACCGTGGTGGTCGAGGTACTGGAGTCCATGGTGCGCGGCGAGGCCGCGGTGCTGCCGGACCGCTCCGACCGGTCCGCGGTGCTGCGCCGGCTGGCGTTCCACACCGTTCCGGGCAGCGGGATGTGGTCGATCGGCCCGGTCGGCGCGGTGCAGCGCTACCGCCCGAGCAGCCCGTACGCGTGGGCGCTGGCGCACGGCCGGTCGGTACTGGTGGCGGACGCCAGTGCTCCGACCATGAAGTGGTTCGCCGACGATCCGGTGCGCACTGCCGCGATCCGCGAGCAGGGGGTGCGGTCGTTCATGGTGGTGCCGCTGATCGCCCGCGGTTCGGCGATCGGCACCGCGACGTTCATGCGCTCGTGCACCGAGGCCCGGTACGACGAGACGGACGTGGCGCTGGCGGCCGAGTTGTCGGGGCGGGCCGCGGTGGCGATCGACAACGCGCTGCTGTACACCCGGGAGCGGGACGCCGCCGAGCAGCGCCAGCACGCGTTGGAGGCCGCCGAGACCGCCCAGCAGCGGCTGGCCCTGCTGAACGAGGCGTCCACCCGGATCGGCACCACGCTGGACCTGCATCTGACCGCGCAGGAGCTGGTGGACGTCGTGATCCCCCGGTTCGCGGACTTCGTCACCGTGGACATCCGGGAGGCGGTGATGGCGGACGAGGACCCGGAGCCGGTGCCCGAGTCGGGTTCGGTGCTGCTGCGTGCGGTCGCGGTCGGCGAGCGGGCCGACGACGACGGGAGCTCCCGCGCCAAGCTGGTGAACGCGGCGGACGAGGTCGGCGGGTCGTCGCGCTCGGCCCACCTGTACGCGCAGGCAATGCGCACCGGCCGGTCGGTGCTGGTGCCGCACGTGGACGAGTTCGCGCTGCGCCGGATCGTCACCTACCCGGAGCGGATCCAGCCCAGTCTGGACGCGGGCCTGCACTCGTACCTGATGGTGCCGCTGCTGGCGCGCGGGCAGGTGCTGGGCGGGGTGGAGTTCGCGCGAATGACCAATCCGGAGGCGTTCACGGCGGCCGACCTGGCGCTCGGCGAGGAGTTGGCGGCGCGGGCGGCGGTGTGCATCGACAACGCGCGGCTGTACCGGCGCGAACGGGACACCGCGCTCACCCTGCAGCGCAGCCTGCTGCCGCAGGACGTGCACCACACCCCGGGGTTGGAGATCGCGCACCGCTATCTGCCCTCGACGGTGGGCGACGAGATCGGCGGCGACTGGTTCGACGTGGTGCCGCTGACCGGCGGCCGGGTGGCGCTGATCGTCGGCGATGTCATGGGCCACGGCATCCGGGCGGCCGCCACCATGGGCCAGTTGCGAACGGTGGCGCGCACGCTGGTGACGCTGGACCTGGATCCGGCGCGGGTGCTGCGCCGGCTGGACGATGCGACGGCGCAGCTCGGCGAGGGCCAGTTCGCGACCTGTGTGTGCGCGGTGTTCGACCCGGTGGACGAGGAGTGCATCCTCGCCTCGGCGGGGCATCTGCCGCCGGTGGTGTCCGAGCACGACGGGCAGGCGCGGCTGGTGCAGCCGCCGCCGGGGGCGCCGTTGGGTGTGGGCGGGGTGCCGTTCGAGTCGATCCGGTTCCCGCTGCGCAAGGACGGGCTGCTGGTGCTGTACACGGACGGGCTGGTGGAGCGGCGCGGCCAGGACCTGGACGAGGGCCTGGAGTTGCTGCGCGAGACGGTGACGCACCGCCAGGGCACCTTGGAGCGGGGCTGCGACGTGGTGCTGGACGCACTCGGGGCGACGCTGGGGCAGGACGATGTGGCGGTCATCATGGCGCACGCGGGGCCGGTCGGCGAGGACCGGCTGGCGACGCTGCCGCTGTCCGGCGACCCGGCGCTGCTGCGGCACGCCCGGGAGTTCACCCGGCGGACGCTGACGGGCTGGGGCCTGACCTCGCTGGTGGAGCCGGTGGTGCTGCTGACCGGGGAGTTGTTGACCAACGCCCTGATACACGCGGGTTCGCCGCTGCAACTGCGGGTGTTCCGCGGCGCGTTGCTGACGGTGGAGGTGTCGGACTCGGACAGCCGGGAGCCGCGGCTGCGGCCGTCGGGTCCGCACGACGAGGGCGGCCGGGGCATGCAGCTGATCAACGAGTTGGCGCACCGCTGGGGCAGCCGGGCGACCCGGGACGGCAAGGTGGTCTGGTTCGAGATGGAACTCCCGGCACGCTGATCCGATCGTCATACCACCCGGTGTCTCAACTTCCGTACCTGCCAAGCCAATCGGTGCTCGTGGCACCCGGTACGGCATCCGGCGGTACCTCACTCACCCGTCACGGCAGTGGAGTTGCCCCGGACGGGTGACGACACGGCCGGAGGCCCACGCCACGGGTCGGCCCTCCTCCAGGATCGGTCGCGATCGGTCGCGTTCGGCGCCAACCATGGAGGAATTGATGCTTTTCAGCATTGCCAAGCTCACCACCGCCACCTTCCTCACCGGGCTCGCCCTGTTCGGCGCTGCGGGCACCGCGTCCGCGCACGAGCACGAGCATGAGCACGAGCACCCGCACGGGGCGATCGCCTTCGGCGGCGACTCGGTGGCGATCGACGGCGACGCGGTGGCGATCGAGGGCGACGCCTGGGCCGTGCGCGGCAACGCGCTGGCCGTCGACGGCGACGCGGTCGCGCTGGACGGCAGCGCCGCCGCGCTCGGGGGTGACGCCTGGGCCACGGGCGGCGACGCACTCGCCGTCGAGGGCGACGCGGGTGCCCGCGACGGCAGCGCACTCGCGATCGACGGGGACGCCTTCTCCGCGGAGTGAACAGCGCCGGTGCTGCCCTGCCGGGCGGGCCGGCCCACGACAGATCGACTCAGGGCTGAACGGCCGGACGGTGTCCTCACGACCCGTCCGGCCGTCCCGTTGGCCCCCGGCGGCTAGAGCGGGGTGACGTAAGCGCCGGAGATGCCGCCGTCCACCAGGAAGGTGTTGGCGGTCATGAACGAGGAATCGTCGCTGGCCAGGAAGGCGACGGCCGCGGCAATCTCCTCGGGCTCGGCGAACCGGCCGAGCGGGATGTGCACCAGGCGGCGGGCGGCCCGCTCGGGGTCCTTCGCGAACAGCTCCCGCAGCAACGGGGTGTTGACCGGCCCCGGGCACAGCGCGTTGACCCGGATCCCCTCGCGGGCGAACTCGACGCCCAGCTCCCGGCTCATCGACAACACCCCGCCCTTGGAGGCGCTGTACGAGATCTGCGAGGTGGCCGCGCCCATCACCGCCACAAAGGACGCCGTGTTGATGATCGAGCCCTTGCCCTGGCGTCGCATGTGCCCGATCGCGTACTTGCAGCACAGGTAGACGGACGTCAGGTTGACGTCCTGGACGCGCTTCCACGCCTCCAGCCCGGTGACCAGGATCGAGTCGTCCTCGGGCGGCGAGATGCCGGCGTTGTTGAACGCCACGTCCAGGCTGCCGTAGTGCTCGACGGCGGTGTCAAACAGCACCCGGACCTGTTCCTCGTCGCTCACGTCGGTGCGCACGAACAGGCCGCCGACCTCGTTGGCGGCCTTGGCGCCGGTCTCCTCGTCGACGTCGGCGCACACCACCTTCGCGCCTTCGGCGGCGAACCGGCGTGCGGTGGCCAGGCCGATGCCGCTGCCCGCGCCGGTGACGACGGCCACCCGGCCGTCGAGTCGCTTGGTCATGGGGTTCATTCCTCCGTCGCGATGAAGACGTTCTTGGTCTCGGTGAAGGCGTGCAGGGCATCGGGGCCGAGCTCGCGGCCCAGACCGGATTGTTTGAAACCGCCGAACGGCGTCCAGTACCGCACCGAGGAGTGCGAGTTGACGGACAGGTTGCCCGCCTCGACGGCGCGGGCGACGCGCAGCGCCCGGCCCACGTCGCGGGTCCAGATCGAGCCGGACAGTCCGTACTCGGTGGTGTTGGCGATCCGCACCGCGTCGCTCTCGCCACGGAACGGCACCACCGCGACCACCGGCCCGAACACCTCCTCGGTGAACGCCCGGTGGTCGGGCGCGATCGGTGCGAGCACCGTCGGCGGGTACCAGAACCCGGGCCCTTCCGGGGCGCTGCCGCGGAACGCCACCTCAGTGTCGCCGTCCACGTACGAGGCGACCCGCTGCCGGTGCGCGGCCGAGATCAGCGGCCCCATCTCGGTCTTCTCGTCACCCGGGTCGCCGACCCGCACCGCCAGCACCGCGCTCTCCAGCCGTGCCATGAACGCCTCGTACACGCTCGCCTCGACCAGGATCCGGGAGCGGGCGCAGCAGTCCTGCCCCGCGTTGTCGAACACCGCGTACGGGGCGGTGGCAGCGGCCCTGTCCAGGTCGGCGTCGGCGAACACGATATTGGCGCTCTTGCCGCCGAGCTCCAGCGTCACGGGCTTGACCTGAGCGGCGCAGCCGGCCATCACGGACCTGCCGACGGCGGTGGAGCCGGTGAACACCACCTTGCGGACGTCCGGGTGGCTAACGAACCGCTGCCCGACCACCGGCCCGCGGCCCGGCAGGACCTGCAGCACGCCCTCCGGCAGCCCCGCGCGCAGGGCGAGTTCACCGAGGCGCAGCGCGGTCAGCGGGGTCGCCTCGGCGGGTTTGACGATCACCGTGTTGCCTGCGGCGAGGGCGGGTGCGAGCGCCCAGGCGGCGATCGGCATCGGGAAGTTCCACGGGACGATCACGCCGACCACGCCGAGCGGTTCGTGGAAGGTGACGTCGAGGCCGCCGGCGACCGGGATCTGCCGGCCGAACAGCCGCTCGGGCGCGCCCGCGTAGTACTCGATGACGTCGCGGGCGTTGCCGGCCTCCCACCGGGCGTTTCCGATGGTGTGCCCCGCGTTGGCGACCTCCAGCGCGGCCAGGTGTTCACGGTCGGCGTCCACCTCGGCGGCGAAGCGGCGCAGCAGCCGGGCCCGGTCTCCCGGGCCGACGGCCCGCCAGCTCTCGAACGCGGCCTTGGCGCGGGCGATCGCGGCGTCGGCGGCCTCGATGCCGGCGAGTTCGACGGTGGCGATCACCTCCTCGGTGGCGGGGTTGACCACCTGGTACGGATCGGGCTGGTCGGTCACGGCGCTCTCCTGTGGTGTGGTGTCCGTGTTGCTGGTCCGCATCCGCTGTGTCCGTGTGCGGTGTCCGCGCGGCGGCATCGGCGCCCTGGTGCCTGCGCGGTGGTGTCCCGTGACGGCGCTGGTGTCCGGTGGTGGCGCTGGTGTGGCGGCGCCGGGCGTCCGCGCCCTACAGGCGTTCGAAGCTGCGACGGCGCTCCCAGTCGGTCACTGCGGCGTCGTAGGCGGCGAGTTCGACCCGACCCGCGTGCGCGTAGTGCCGAACCATGTCCTTGCCGAACGCCACGGTGGCGGCCTCGCTACGGTCGAACAGCTCGATCGCCTCTCGCAGTGTGGCGGGCACGCGTGGGGCGTCGGAGGCGTAGGCATTGCCGGTGAACTCCGGCTCCAGCGGCAGTTGGTGCTCCACTCCGTGCAGTCCGGCGGCGATCAGGGCGGCCACCGCCAGGTACGGGTTGACGTCCCCGCCCGGCACCCGGTTCTCGAACCGCAGCGAGCCGCCGTGTCCGACCACCCGCAGCGCGCACGTCCGGTTGTCGCGGCCCCAGGCGATCGCGGTCGGGGCGAAACTGCCTGCCACGTAGCGCTTGTAGGAGTTGACGGTCGGCGCGAGCAGCAGCGCGAACTCGCCGAGGCAGGCGAGCTGCCCGGCCAGGAAGTGCTCCATCGTCCGGGAGAACTCTCCCGGCTGCCCGGGCCCGCCGCCGGTTCCGTCCTCACCGCTCCTGGGGAACACCGGCCGGTCCTGCTGGTCGCGCAGGCTCAGGTGGATGTGGCAGGAATTGCCCTCCCGTTGGTCGTACTTGGCCATGAAGGTGAGGCTGACGCCTTCCTGAGCGGCGATCTCCTTCGCTCCGGTCTTGTACACGGCGTGGTCGTCGCAGCAGGTCAGCGCGTCGGTGTAGCGGAAGGCGATTTCGTGTTGCCCGAGGTTGCACTCGCCCTTCGCCGACTCCACCACCAGCCCGGCGCCCGCCATCCCGGTGCGCAGCCTGCGCAGCAGCGGCTCGATCCGTCCGGTACCGAGGATCGAGTAGTCCACGTTGTACTGGTTGACGGGCGTGAGGTCCTGGTAGTGCTTCTCCCAGGCCCGCTCGTAGCTGTCGCGGAACACCATGAACTCCAACTCGGTGCCCACGTAAGCCTGCCATCCGTACCCGGCGAGGCGCTCCAGCTGGCGGCGCAGCACCTGACGGGGTGACACCGCGACCGGGCTGCCGTCCTGGTCGGCGAGGTCGCACTGCACCATCGCGGTGGCCGGGTGCCACGGCACCATCCGCAGGGTCGTCAGGTCGGGCCGGAACACCAGGTCGCCGTAACCGGTCTCCCAGGAGGACACCGCGTAGCCGTCCACGGTGTTCATCTCCACATCCACTGCCAGCAGGTAGCCGCAGCCCTCGGCGCCGCCGGCCAGCACCTCGTTCAGGAAGTGCTCCGCCGCCAGCCGTTTTCCCTGCAACCGCCCCTGCATGTCGGTGACGGCCAACACCACGGTCTCCACGGCGCCTTCGGCCACCAGACTGCGCAGGCGCTCCACCGTGAGTCGCACGTCGGTCATCCGCCCTCCACCTTCGCCACCCCGCGTGCGTCCCAGCAGCCGTGTGCGGCTGCCGCGACGCCGACCACCACAGCGACGATGATCCCGCCCCGAACCTGCCCGCACCAGTGGCGGCGCGCGTGTCGATCCGAACTGATTCATCGTCAGATCATCACGTTTCCAAGCGATATGACGCTTCATCGGTCCCTTCCTCCTTCCACTCCCCCTCTTTCAACCCGGCGACATCCCCACACCAACCACCACACGCCAACAACCCCCCGCGCCTGGCCGACAACCCGCAGTGCCCCGGAAATCGCTTGCACCGGCCGGATGCACCTGCTTCGGTGCCGCATGCACGATCATCGCTCGCCCATCCCTCCTGCTGGAGTCCATCACCCGTGACATTCCGTCTGACCGCCCTCACCGATGCCGCCCCGTCGCCGTTCACGCGCCGTCTCACCTGGCTGGCGTCCGCCTCTGACGGCACTCCACTCGGAACCGCCGTTCTGGGACTGTTCACCTCTCCCGGCCAGGCTCACCTGTGCTCCCTGACACTGAACGTCCACCCCGCCGAACGCCGGCGCGGCATCGCCTCGGCCCTGCTGTCCGCTGCCGCCTCGGCGGCTGCCGAGGACGGCCGCCAGGCCATGCTCGTCCAGGCGGTCGAAGGCTCCCCCGGCGATGCCTTCCTCACCGCGCGGGGCTTCGACCGGGCGCTGGTCCTCGACTTCGCCCGGCTCGACCTGACCGCACCCGCCGCCGCGCCGGCCGCAGTCGAGGTGCCGATCAGCCCCGGGTACCGACTGATCTCGTGGCTCGGCAGCTGCCCGGACGAGTGGCTGGCCACCTTCACCGTTTCGCGCACCGCCATGGACGACACTCCGATGGGTGACACCGACTTCGGCGTGGTCGCCTGGGACGAGGAGCGAGTCCTCGCGGCCGCGAAGGCCGTCGCCGACCGGGGTGAACTCCTGCACACCGTGGCCGCGGTGGAAGAAGCCACCGGCAGCATCGTCGGTTTCACCGAACTCGTCCTCCCGGCCAGCCGTTCCGGCGACGCCCAGCACTACGGCACCGGCGTGATGCCCACCCATCGCCGACGGGGTCTCGCCCGGGCCATGAAGGCCGAGACCATCCGCTGGGCACGCACCGAGCAGCCGGAGATCACCGGCCTCCTCACCGACACCGCCGACCACAACGTCGGCATGATCGCCGTGAACGAGGCCCTCGGCTACCGCACCACGCACCGCTCCATCGAATTCCGCCTCTCGTCCCACTCCTGACCCCGATCGGTTCCCGGCCCGCGCAACCATCTCTCCGTCGTCTCCGCCGCGGCCCACCGGGTGGCGGCGGCGCCGGCCAGTGTCGCCCCTGCGGCGAACGCCAGGCCCGTCGGCCAGCCCGGCAATCCGTCCCGGGCAAGGCCCTATTCGCCCCTGTCCCGATTCACCCCTGTCCCACTCGGCGCATTGCGGTTCAGCCACAACCCCCGCCCGCACGGCCGCCTCCTCCACCGCCCCCGCACGCGCCCCGAGTTCTCCCTTCGGCCGCGGGGCCCGCGGCGCGTCGTTGACCCAAGTCCGACCAGCTTGGAGTCAAACCCTGGTCAAGCATGAGGTTGTGGGGGTGGCGGTAGGCCTATCCTGGTCGCACAAGGACAGACACCTCGTTCGGTGAGGCGTCTTCACGGACACAGGCCACTGATCCCACCCGTCGAGAGACGCTCCGGATCAGGACAGGTCTCCCCGGCCCAAGGGGTGATCCCAAGTGGCTTCCCCTGACCTGGGGACACGCCGTGGAGTGCCAAAGCTCTGACGAGTTGGGGTGCGCCGGGCCGTCCTGGCCCGGTCGCCTGCCGCGCGGCCGCGAGTGGGACTCGCTGGTCAAAATCGGGAGGAGGCGAGATGGACTGCAGTAGTCCGGGGCATAGTCAGCCCCTTCCCGATTCATCCTCGCCGTTGTTCTGCGGTTCGAGACGGTTCCTCCTTCACTGATTCCGTGACCCCGCTCGGCCGAGCGCCGCCGGAACCCGGCAGCGCCGCCGCTCTCCGGCATGTCCCGGACTGCGGCTGCGTCTGGCTGCGGCCCGGTCGAATCTGGCTCCGCCACGGTGTTCCGCCTCGGCTTCGTGCCGCCTGCCGTAGGGCGATCGGCAGTCTGTTGTCGTCGGCCCGCTGCCGTCGGCCAGCTCGGTGGACCGTCCACGACCGGACCACGCCGGAACCAACCCCCGCACCCTGGCCGGGTCTTCCCGCCAGGCCGAGCTGCGGCCGGGTCACGGAAGTCGACCGGAGCTCATGAGGAGCTGTCCCGAATCGCCCGTCGGCCCCGCCTCGCCGGGGCAGAGGGGTGTTCGCCATGGCCACCAACACACTCTTCAGTTCGACCTCCTCCAGGCTCCGCGATCGCCGGACCAACCTGGACCACCGTGCCACCGCCGGCCGTGCGGTGCGTTCCTCCCTTGTCTCCTTGGCCGGGCTGATCGGGGCGTCCGTCACCAACCAGGCGGGTGCCGAGGTCGGACGGCTCGCCGACGTGGTCGCACGGCTGAACGGCCCAGACCCGTATCCGCCGATGACCGGTCTGATCCTGCGGATCGGACGTCGCCGGGCCTTCCTCCCGGCCGATGCGATCGGACGTCTCACGGCCGGGCAGGTCCGGCTGCGTGCCTCCCGGATCGACCTGCGGGACTTCCAGCGTCGCCCCGGTGAGGTGCTGTTGGCCCGTGATGTGCTGGACCATCAACTCGTCGATGTGGACGGCGTTCAGGTGACCCGGGCCGCCGATCTGTATCTGGCCCCGCTGGTGGGCCGGGTGGTCCTGGTCGGGGTGGACGTCTCGCTGCCGACACTGCTGCGCCGACTTGGTCCGCGCCGTTGGCAGGTCCGGCCGACGCCGGAGCGCGTCCTGGACTGGCAGTCCGTCGCTCCGTTCGGCGAGCAGGCCACCGACGGGCCGGCGGAAGTCCGACTGCGGGCCTCTCGGTCCGCCCTGAACCGGCTCCGCCCCGCTGATCTGGCCGACATCCTGGAGGACCTCGGCCGCAGCGAACGCCAACAGCTCCTGGGCTGGTTGGAGCCCGAGCACGCCGCGGACGCTCTTGAGGAGATGGTGCCGGCCGAGCTCGAGAACCTGCTCCGCGAGACCCAGCCGGAGCATGCCGCACGGCTGGTCGATGCGATGGAGCCCGACGAAGCCGCCGACGCGCTGCGCGATCTGGCACCCCGTGAACGGGAGAGTCTGCTGGAGCGGATGCCCAGCGAGGAGGCCGCCGAGCTCCGCGACCTGCTCTCCCACCGCGAGGGCACCGCTGGTGGCGCCATGACGACCCGTTTGGTCACCGCCCGGTTGGAACAGAGCGTCTCGGAAATCCGGGCCGATCTCGCTGCCCAGGCGGAGCACCGCGCCGAGATCGACGCCGTTGTGGTGCTCGACGCCGCCGGACGGTTGGTCGCCGACGTGCCGCTGTTCGAGCTGGCGGTGGCCGAGGACTCCACCCGAATCTCCGATCTGGCGGACTGGCTGGCCCAGTTCGGCGCGCCGGTGACGCTCACCCCGGACACCCGGCTCGCCCAGGCCGCCGACCGGCTGATGGCCGCCCGCAAGTCCTCCCTCCTGGTGGTTGGCGAGGACGGACGGCCATTGGGCCGCATCCTTGCCGACGACATCCTCGACGCCCTGCTGCCCGAACGTGGCCGCCTGCACTTCCGGAGGTTCCGCCAGTGAACGCCCACCTCGACCCGATCACTGCCGAGTCCACCGCGCCGCAGGTCACTTCGGCCCCGACCGGCGTTGCAGCGGCCGAACTCGGCGTCACCGCAACGCTCTCCGGACCGACCGCCGAACCGGCACCGCCACCGGGCCGTCGGCGCGGGCTGCGCCGGATCGCCGCCCTGGCAATGGTCGCCGGGCCCGGCCTGGTCGCCGCCAACGCGGGCAACGACGCCGCTGGCATTGCCACCTACGCCTCGGCCGGATCCCAATTCGCCTACGGCACGCTGTTCTTCATGGTGCTGGTCACCATCGCCCTGGTGATGGTGCAGGAAATGGCCGTCCGTCTCGGGGCGTACACCGGCAAAGGCCTCGGCGCCCTGATCCGGGAGCAGTTCAGTCTCCGGCTGACCGCCCTGGCGGTCGGCTGCCTGCTGCTGGCGAACACCGGCCTGGTGGTCAGTGAATTTGCCGGAATCGGCGCGGCGTTCGAACTGCTCGGCGTACCGAAGTGGGCGGTTGTCCCGCCGGCCGCCGTACTGTTGTGGGCACTCGTGCTGTTCGGCTCGTACCGGTGGGCCGAGCGGATCTTCCTGGTGATGTCGCTGGCATTCTTCGCCTACCCGGTCGCCATGATCCTCGGCCACCCCCACTGGGGCGAGGTCGGCAAGAACCTGATAGTTCCGCACCTCCAACCGTCGAGCGACTTCATTCTCCTCGCGGTGGCCCTGATCGGAACAACCGTCAGCCCGTACATGCAGTTCTACGCCGCAGCCGGGGTGGTGGACCGCGGAGCGAAGCCGGAGGAGTACAAGCTGATCAGGGCGGACGCCGTACTCGGCGCGGTGTTCGCCTGTGTCATCAGTCTGACCATCATCGTGGCCACCGCGTCGGCGATCGGCGGGACCGGTCCACTGCAGTCCGCAGCCGAGGCTGCCCGGGCTCTGGAGCCGATGGCCGGCCCGGGCGCGGAACTGCTGTTCGCCTTCGGTTTGCTGGGGGCCTCCGCCCTGGCCGGCGCCGTGGTTCCGCTGTCCGCCGGCTACGCGATCGGCGAGGCCGTCGGAGTAGAGCGCTCGGTCTCCCGGCGGTTCCGCGACGCGCCGTTGTTCCTCGGTGTGTTCACTGCGCAGCTCGCCCTGGGTGCGATCGTGGCCTTGACGCCCGTGGACGTCATTCGGTTGCTGATCGGTACTCAGGTGCTCCAAGGACTGATCAGCCCGATCGTGCTGGTGTACCTGCTGGTGCTCACCAACCGCCGCTCGCTGCTCGGCGACGCCGCGAATGGCCGCCGGTACCGGATCGCCGCGACCACGGTGGTGGTCGGGGTGGCTCTGATGTCCACCATCCTGCTGGTGCAGACCGTCCTCGGTTGGTTCGGCCTGGCCTGATCCGCTGCCCCGCCGGCACAGCGGCACCAGTGCTCGCAGTGCAGCCCACCGTCCGCTCGGTACGCTCGCCATTCGCATGCATGTCCTCCTCTGTCGGTGACGCCGGCCCGTGGCCGGCGTCCCGCGTCGAAATCCGGTTGTCCGCCTGGCAGCCGCCCTGCGAGGCTTCGTGTCATGTCCGCCAACGAAACGCCGGCCGCCCTTGCCGCTTTCTTCACCGAGGGCCGTCTGACGTCGATCCCGCGCAAGCCGGCTCGTCGCACCGCCCTCCTCGACCACCTCGCGCGGTCCCTGTTCGAGCCCGACCGCTCCTACAGCGAGCGCGAGGTCAATGACGTGCTACTCATCGTCCACTCCGACACCTCCATGCTTCGTCGCTATCTGATCGAGGCCCAGTTGCTGACCCGCACCCGGGACGGGTCCAGCTACCGCCGCGCTGACCTTGCCGCCGAGCCGAGTGCTCAGCCGCCTGCCGCGTAGCGCCAGAACTCCCGCATCAGCGGCGGCGGGGTGGGGCTGGTCATCTCCTGCTGGGTGAGCAGAATCGTCACCAGCCCGGTCGTCGGAACCAGGTGGGCCGCCGTCCCGGTGCCGCCCACCCAGCCGTACCGACCTGGCACGTTCCACGGATCGCGCCGTGTCACGTCCACCGATCCGCCGAAGCCCCACCCCTGGCCCTCCAGGAACAGTTCGCTGTCCGCACGCTGCTGTTCCGTCAGGTAGTTGGTGGTCATCTGCCAGACCGCACGCTCGGACAGAACGCGCCGCCCGTCTTCGGCCCGGCCGCCGGACAGCAGCATCCGCTGGAACGCGAGCACGTCGTCCAGGCTCGACACCAGACCACCTGCCCCCGAGGGGAACGGAGGCAGAGTGCTCCACTGGCCGCCCGGCGGGTCCACCACCGCCGGCGTCCCGTCCGGGTTCAGCCGGTACAGCGGGCTGAGCCTGTCGGCCTCGCCGGATGGTGCGGAGAAACCCGTGTCGGCCATCCCCAGTGGCTCGAACAACCGCTCTGCCATCACCTCGTCGAGCGACTGCCCGGTCGCTCGGGACACCAACACGCCCTGAATGTCTGAGCAGATGTTGTACAGCCATGCCTCACCGGGTTGGTGGAGCATGGGGATGCGGGCCAATGCTGCCAACCATTCGTCCGGTGGCATCACCTTCTGCGGTTGGGGCGGCCCTTGCAGTAGTTCGCCGACCAACGGCGCCAGCGCAGGCAGGGAGAAGTCCGCCGCAAAGCCGTACCCCGCCCGGGACTCGAGAAGGTCCCTCACCGTGATTGGCCGGTCGGCGGGCACGGTGTCCGTGACCGGCGACTGCGGTGTTCGCACCACCCGCCGATCGGCCAGCTCCGGCAACCAGCGCTCCACCGGATCGTCCAGGCCGAAGACGCCGTCGTCGACCAGTTGAAGTGCCGCGGCGGCCATCATCGGCTTCCCGATCGATGCAATCCGCACCAGGGAATCCCTGGTCAAGTCGCCCGCCGCAGCGGCTTCCACCGCACCTCCTCGGGCCATCAACGCCACCGCACCCGGTACCGTGCCATCCTCGACGCGGCGCTCCAGCATGCTCTGCAGTTCGCGCATGTTTTTCCCCTTTCGGCTCTGATGCCACCTTCGCACCTTCCGTTCGGTGTTGTCTGGAGTGTGCCCGGCAACCTCAGCGCCTTCTCGAGCCGATCGGATACCCCTTTCTTGCCAATCAGTTGATGGCCCATCAACCGATCGGTTGACCCCGGTGTCCACCGAAGAGAGATTTCGCGATCGCGAGCTTCCCTGCCCGGTTATGACGCCCAATCACCCGGGTACCTTGGCGAACACCACATTGATTGCCATATGTCCCAGGAGGCACTGATGTCCCAGCTCGTCCTGATGATGTCGGTGTCCCTCGACGGCTACTTCGAGGGCCCGGACGGCGATCTCGGCTGGCAGTTGGTCGACGACCAGTTGCACGAGCACTTCAATCGGAGACTGGCAGCGATGAGCGGCTTCCTCGACGGGCGTGTGACCTACCAGTTGATGGCGGGATACTGGCCGACCGCCGACCAGGATCCGGCCGCCACCCCGCCCATGGTCGAGTTCTCCCGCATCTGGCGCGACATGCCGAAGACCGTCTTCTCCCGCACACTCACCCACGCCGACTGGAACACCACGATCGCCCGCACCGTCGACCCGCAGGCAATCGCTTCCCTCAAGGCCGCCTCCGCATCCGACCTCGCGGTCGGCGGCGCCGACCTCGCCGCCGAATTCCGCCGGCTCGACCTGATCGACGAGTACAGCCTCTACGTCCACCCCGTGGTACTCGGCCGTGGTCGACCGCTGTTTCCATCGTCCGACACACGAACCGACCTGATCCTCGCCGAGACCCACACCTTCGAAAGCGGTGTCACCATGCTCCGATACCTGCGCCACTGACACCTGACGCTGGGCCGCGGTATACCCGGCACCACCGCCGCTCCACCAACCGGAGCACCACCGACCGATCAACTCCCGGCTGTACTCGATCTCGCCTATCCCGGTGTCCCGGCGCCGTACGACGAGGCAGGTCCAGAACCCGGTCCCGATCCCGAAGTACTCGTCCCGGAGTATCCCGAAGCTCCCGACGACAGTGTCCCCGACTGCGCCACCGGAGGACGAAGGGCCGAACGGCGAGGCACTGCCTGGCCGGCTTGTGTACGGTCCAGAGCTGGACGTGCCGGGCGTGGCCGAACTGTCCGAACCGCCCGTCCCGCCAACCGGCCGGTCGAACTGGCTGCCCGTCGCTTGGTCCACCAACACCATCTGCGTCACCGGTGTGGCCGCCGGTTGCACTGTCACCACATCGTTCGCCTGGAAGGAGGTCCGAGCCGTGCCGGTATAGGTGCCACCCGTGCCGTTCGGCGTGAGCAGCGGGTTGCCACACTCGCACCGTGCCCGGGGCACACCCTGGTTGTCGACCAGAATGGCCGTGCCAGCCTGGAGAACGGCCTGGTGGGAGGTCGCCTGGCCGTTGGAGTAACCGTGGTTGGTCACCCGGGTGTCCTCCCGCAGCACCACCGGGGTGAGGCCATGCAGATAGCCGTTGATCTGCGAACTGTCGATGCCCTCGACACCGGCCCAGGCCCGGGCCTTGTCGGTGTGGTCGGCCAGGTAGCCGGAGAGCTTCGGCACGTCGCAGCTGGCGACCTCCCGCGTGCCTCCCTACAGACCGGGTTCGTCACCTTTCACGGTGCCGCCGGCGTGGGACGGGGTGGCCGCCCCTGCCCCACCGGTCGGGTACCCCCTCGATCCACCGGTGCCAGTCCCGTGGGCGTAGGCCACGGAGTCGGTGAACGGCTCCTGGCCGACCGCCCCGGCGGGCTGGAGGGCCACGCTCTGAGCAGACCCGCCACCGGACGAACGCTGCTGAACACCACACCCAACGCGACACCGAGACCAACGACGACCACCGCGGCTGCCAGCATCGGCCCCTTCCGCCACCATGGCCTCCCTCCACCCCCGTCACCGCCCCCGACCAGCACTCACCCACCGCCACTCGACGGCGGCTCCCCACCACCCGACGCATCAGTCGATCGCTCCCCGTCCGACTGGCGCGCGCCACCCGCCGACAGCGGACCGGACGGCGGCCCGGCAGGTTCCGCTCCGCCCCGAGGACGACGGCCGCCCGGCCTCGGCCCCCGGACCCGCTACCGGTACCAGTACCCGGCCTCGACCCGCCCGGTCCGCTACTCGACGACCGGCCGCTCTCCGCGCTCAGACCGGCTGTCTGCGCATCCATCTGCCCGGGCGTCGCCCCGCCGTCCACCCCTGAAGGAGGGCCAGCTGCCCCGCTCACCACCTCGGTCGGAGGTTCCCCACCTGACGCGTCATGACTCCGCGGCCCCTGCCCGGGCCGCTCGGGCCGCGAGGAGCCCGCTGCACCCGCGGTGCCCTGCGCGTCCTGCGCAGTCACCGGTCGCTCCGCCCCTGAGTCACCAACTCCCCCCTGCAGGAGGCCAGATGTTCCGTCCATCAGCTCCGTCGGCGGGCCGGTGCCCGGGGCACCGTCACCCGCTGCGTCCGGCCCGCCCGTTGTCTCCAGTACGTCCTTCCGAAGGCGCTGCGCATCTGTCCGGCCCGGCTCAGGGCCGCCAACCTCCTCTGTCGGGGCCCCGAATGTGTCTGCCACCACCTCCGTCGGCGAGCCGCCCGACTCGCCCACCACCTCGGTGGGGCGGTGAGGCGGCGGCGGTGCGTTGTTGTTCTCGTTGGCGCTGTTCTCGTTGGCGTTGTTCTCGTTGGCCGGTTCTTCGGGTTGCCGAGGTGTCGGCTGCTCAGCCACGGGACTGCCTCCCGGTCGGACTCCCCCGAGACCACACTGCGCGGCCACTACTGTCTGCCAGCATCGCCGAACTCGCTGTTTCGCGTCGGAGTGGAGCCGCGACTCGCCGGGCCTCGTGGGGTGTCCGAAGCTGGAATGGTCGGCCGGTCCTGGTCGGCCGCCCACGGGGGGCTCCATTCGAAGGGCCGGTGAGACGCGTGCCCCCTGCTCCTGCTCCCCCGCACCCTGGTCTCGGGCCCCGCTCGGCGCTGCCCGGCTGGGTCGCCGTGCTGGTCTCCGCCGTGGTGGCCGCCGTGGGCGCGCTGGTGGCAATGGCGGCCGTGGCCGCACTCGGGCTGTGGCTGGCGCACGCAGACGAACTGCCCGGCGGCGGCTTCGGTGCGGTGCTGGCCGCAACGGTCCTGATGTCGATGGGGGCACCGATTCGCCTCGAGGGCAGCGCGGCCTTCGTGGCGACCGCGCAGGGCGGGATCACTGCCGTCCCGCTGTCGGTCACGCTGGCGGGATCGCTCAGTGCGGCATTCCTGTTCCTGCGCCCACTGCGCCGACACGCCGTGGTGGGCGCACGGGCCCTGTTGGCACGATTTCTCGCACTGGCAGGGTGTTGGACGGTCATGGTGCTGCTGCTCTCCTGGGCGGCGCGGCACAGTTTCACGGTGTCAACAGGCGACCCCCTGATCGACCAGCTCGGCGGCGCACTGGGCGCCGCCCCGGTCGTGGGGTTCCGGGCCGAACCCGGCCCGGCGGTGGGCTTCGGACTGCTGTGGCTGGCGGTGGTCGTCGTGCTGGCGCTGGCCGCCTCTCACCGCGCACCGTTGCCGACCCGCTGGGTGCGCTGGCGCGGCACTCTGCATCCGACGGTGCACGCGGTGGTGTCGTTGCTGCTGCTGTATGTCGGGCTGGGCCTGGTCTGCGGGCTGGTCGCGACGGCAACGGGCAGTGAGCCGCGAGAGACACTCGCGGTGCTGTGTCTGGGCCTGCCGAACCTGGCCTGGCTCGGGCTGGGTATCGGAATGGGCGGGTCCTGGCACGGGCATGTGAACGGCAGCCTGGGCCTGCCGTTCCCACAACCGCTGGCGGCGGTGCTGCACTCCGGAAAGAACGTGACGCTGGACCTCGGGTCGCTGGCGGAGCAGAACGGCTGGGCATGGTTCCTGCTGCCGCTGGCGGCGGTGTTGGTCCTGGCAACCGGCGTGGCGGTGGCGGCCCGCTCGCGTCCACCGCTCCCAGTGTGGCGAGCAGCCCTCCAACTCGCTGTGGTGCTGGCCCTGGCGCTGCTCGCGGTCGGCCTACTGACGCGGGTGTCGGCCGTGTACGGGCTGTCGCTGCTGGGTCTGGGGGGTGCGGGTTCAACAGTGCTCGGCCCGGATCTGCTCACGCTGGTCCCGCTGGCCGCAGGCTGGGGCGCCCTCGCGGGCCTCCTCGGCGGCGTCCTCGCGCCACGCCTCGCCGGGCGGCGGCGCGGCACGCAGGCGCAGAGTCACCCGAAGTCGCACGAAGAGGGGGCACCACACTGACCGAGAACCGACGCAGAAGCGGAAGCAGGGACAGCAACACGGGCTGTTCCAGCGGGGCGCGCCGTCCCGGCCCGCCCGGCGATGGTCCGGGAGGGGCGGGGCGGGCCGGCGGCGGGTGCTCAGCCTTCGATGCGGTGCTGGGTCCAGAAGGAGGTCAGGTCCACGGTCGTCGCGGCCTGCGCAGCGGCCTTGAACTCGGCCGTGGTGGACACCCCGTACCAGTGCGCTGCCGCGTAGTCGTGCAGCAGCTTGGTCATCGCGCTGTCACCGATGGTACGGCGCAAGTCGTGCAGGGCGCACTTGCCGTAGTTGTAGATGACCGTCGAGTAGCGGGAGGAGTGGGCGTCCCAGTAGGCCATCGAGTTGGTGATCTTCTCGGCGGAGGATGCCCAGGAGACATTGCTCCAGCAGTTGGTGCCTGTGCCGCCGAGTGCAAGGTCGGTGGCGTAGTCGGTGAACGCCTCGTCCAGCCAGGGGCTGTTGTACTCGTCGTCGCCGACGATGCCGTACCACCACTGGTGGCCGATCTCGTGGGTGAGGGCGGTGGTGGAGACCAGGTCCAGCACGAAGCCGGGGTATTCCATGCCCCCGAACCAGAAGTTGTTGTCGATCACCGCGTCGAGTTCGCCGTACGGGTAGGCCCCGAAGCGCGCGGCGTGCGAGTCAACGGCGGACTTGGCGGTGGTCAGCATGGACTGCGCGCTGGAGGAGCTGATGCCGCTGACGGAGTACACGTTGACAGCGACTCCGCCCGGCGAGGTGCCGGAGATCTTGCTGAACGGCCCGGCCGCCCAGGCGAATTCGCGGACGCTCTTGGCGGTGGCGGTGGTGACGGTCCGTCCGCTGCTGCCGGGGGTGTCCACCGAGGTGCCGGTCGCGGGGACGAGCAGGCTGCTCGGGTGGTCGAGGGTGACCGTGTAGTCGGACGCCAGCGTGTAGAAGGACTCTCCGTTGTTGGTGTACGGGTCGAGGTGCCAGCCGGCCGCGTCACGGACGGCAAGCACGGGCAGCGCGTTGCCGATGAAGTTGAATGCGCCGTCGCGTCCGAACCGGTCCGCGCCGGAGGGGACGGCGATGGACACGTCGAAGCCGACGCTGCCACTCGCGCCCTGGGCGAGCGGTGCGGGCAGGGTGACCTTGAGCGCGGTGCAGCCGACGGTGAGCGGCGCGGCGGTGCCACCGGTCAGGTTGCTGACGGTGATCGGCGTCGTGGGGCAGCTGCCGTGGTAGTTGTCCCACAGCCGCAGGTACACCTCGGTCAGCGGGGTTGCCGAGGGGTTGGTGAAGCCGATGCTCTGATGGCCGGACCAGTTGGCGCCGCTGGTGTCGCTGGTCAGGTTGACCGTGTATCCGGTGGGTGCGGGGGTACGGGTGGCGTCAGTGGTCGGCGGCGGGGTGGTGCCGCCGGCGGAGACGTCGAGCGCCACGTCGTCCAGCACGAAGCTGGTCTGCAGTCCGGAGTCCTCAACGCCGCTGAACGAGACGCTGACGGTCTGTCCAGCGTAGGCGGAAACGTCGAAGGTCTTCTTCACGTAGCCTGCCGCCGCGTCCAGGTTGGAGTAGGTGGCGAGGGTGGTGGTGCCTATCTTGGCGGTGAGTTTGTCGTACGCCGTGGTCGTGGTGGTCTCGGCCGTGTCCACGTGCAGCCAGAAGCTGAGGCTGGCGCTGGTGCAGCCGGCGGGCAGGGTGACGGTCTGCGCCAGCGAGTCGGTGTGGGCCGACCCGTAGCCGTTCAGCCAGGCGAAGGACGTTCCGCTGTGGGCGCTCTGGCCTGCCGCGCTGCTGACCACGCTGCTGGACGAGGTCCACGGCGAGGTGCCGGACTCGAATCCGCCGTTCGCCACCACCTGGGTCGCCGTGCAACTCGCGGCCGCGGTACCGCTGTTGCCCTGGACGGCCTGGGCGTTGGGGGCGGCCAGGGCCGCGGTGCCGGCGGCCACCAGCACGGTGGTGCTCAGCAGCGCGGCAGCGCGGGTGGCGAGGACGCGGAGTCTGTCGCTCATCGATGCTCCTCTCGGTTGCCAGGGTCTGTGGGGGCCCTGGCCGAGGGGCAGATTGCCAGCAAACTCCCAGGATTGATAGGTCCATGCCATCGATCGTTACGACACCCGCCATCATCGGCACACCGTACGCACCCGTCAGCGCGTCCCGTCCGCGTCGAACACCGGCCGTACCCACACCGGGGGCAACGGCGGTACCTGGCGCAGCCGTCCGGACCGGGCGTCGGAGGCAGCCCGCAGTGCCGCGACGAACTCCAGACAACCGGCGCACCAGCTCTCCAGCCGTTTCGCCATTGCCCGCCGTAGGACGGCACTCACCTCACCGGGGAGGTCCGCACGTTGCCGCAGCACCTCCGGCGGCGAGCCGTTGAGGCGGGCCCACAGCAGCGCGAGGTCGTCGTCGCGGCGGAACGGCGGGCTGCCGGTGAGCACTTCGTGCACCACACAGCCCAGGCTGTACACGCCGCAGCGCCCGTCCACCGGCTTACCGGAGATCTACTCGGGGGCCACGTAGTCCAGCGTGCCGGCGAACTGGCCGACGCTGGTCAGGCCGGTGAGCGACAGCGACTTCTTGGTCAGCCCGAAATCAGTGAGGTAGGCATGTTCCGGATGGTCGGGGTCGGTGCCCTGGGCGATCAGCACATTGCCGGGTTTGACGGGCCTCGAAGTCCTCGGGCCAGTGCGCGTACCCGAAGTGGTCGAGGGTTTCGCCGGGCGGCCCGCACCAGGCGGTCCGGCCGCCGGGGGCGAGCATCAACAGCCGGTCGCACAGGTCGAGGCTGAGCACACTGTGGGTGACCACGATGACGGTCCGCCCGTCGTCGGCGAGGCGCGCAGCATCTGCATGACGAAGCGGTCCATGCCGGGGTCGAGGCCGCTGGTGAGTTCGTCGGGGAACAGCAGGGGCGGTTTGGTGAGCACTTCGAGGGCGACGCTGACGCGTTTGCGCTGGCCGCCGGAGAGGCTGGAGATGAGCTGGTCGCTACGCCCGACGAGACCGAGTTCGTCGATCACCTCGGTGACGCGGGCGGCGCGTTCGCCGGGCGCGGTGTCGTCTGGGAAGCGCAGTTCGGCGGCGTAACAGGGCTTTTCGGACGGCCAGCTGGGCGTGCAGGATGTCGTCCTGCCGAACGAGGCCGATGCGTTGCCGCAGTTCGGCGTAGTCGCGGTACAGGTCGAACGACTCTGGTCGGCAGCGGCCGGACGCTGGACGGCGGTCGGCGCGAGCCGGTGATGGCGGTCAGCGCGGACGGTCGGCCTACGGGCGACGGTCCGCTCCGGGCAGCGGGTGGACGGCGGTCGGCAGCGGCAGGGCACTGAAGGTGCAGCGCGGCCCATCGGCGGGGCTGCCGAGGCAGAGCACGGTGCCGGGTTCGGTCTCCTGGTGGATGATGCGCCGGTAGCCGGCCCAGGTGCCGTTGGTGGAGCCCGTGTCGTCGACGATCCAGTGGCCGTCGCCGACGTGCAGTCGCGCATGGTGCAGGACACCCGGGAGTCGGTGAGGACGATGTCGCCGGCGGGGTCGCGGCCCAGGGAGTAGGTGCGGCTCGGGGTGATGACCGTCTAGTCGCCGCCGGTTTCGAGGACCAGTTTCGGCCCGGTGAGCGCCGCCTCTCGCTCTCCCGTACGTCGATGCTCTTCCGGGGGCGGGCACCCGCCCGGGGGGCGGTTTTCGGCCTTCCGGGTAACAGTGGAAGACGGTCGCCATGGGTTGGGTACCTGTGGGGTCGGGACCGAGCGGCCCATAGGGCGGCGGATGGGAGCGGGTTTGTGAACACCTGGGCAACCTGGACCACGCAGGGCATTCTGTCCGGCCACGGCGGTGTGAAGACCGTGGAGATCGGCGTCATCACCGGGGATCTGACCGTGCACACCATGTGGATCGAGGGCGAGGCGCGGCTGACGGTGCAGTACAGCGGGGCGCTCGACTGGTTCACCGTGGAGGGCAGCCCGGTGGCCGCGGCGGACGAGGCGGCGGCGCGCGAGGTGCACCAGCGCATGGTGGAGGCGGTGAAGGCGGGCGGCGGCGCGACCGCTCCGCAGGCCTGACCCCCCCGAACCCGGGCCGCTGCACGGTCAGGTGCGCGACGGCCCGGGTTTCGGCCTGTCCGGGCGGCCTGTCCGGGCACCGAAGCTCCGCGCAGGCCGCGACGCGCAAACGACGCCACGTGGCAACGCGACGCAGTGGCCACGCAACGCACCGGCGACGCGACGCAGGGAGAGCCCAGCGGCCACACCCCGGCCCGCCTCGACACCCGCCCCGCCGGTCGGAGATTACGGTGTGTCGCGACGGCGGGCGGATTCGGCGGCTTCGGCGGCGGTCGAGCCGCGGTGAATCAGTTGCTGCCCGAGGGCTGCCAGGGCGCGTCCGACGGCGAGTTCGTCGCCGATCGCCGGATCGGCGGGGTCTTGGGCGCTGCGGTGGGCCTCAGCGTCGACTTCGATCAGGTTGACGCCGGTGTCCAGGACGGCGTGTGCCTGGGTGAGGTCACCGACCTCGACCAGCCGCAGACGCACGTTCCAGTCGGAGATGTGCGGTTCGGGCACCGCGGCTCGGGCGTTCACCGCTTCTCCTCCTGCTGGGGCGGTTCGGCGATCCGGTCGCCCTCCGCCTGCGACTCCTCCCAGGCGTGCATGTTCTGGTAGGAGGTGATGCCTTCCTCGGGGTCGGCAGCGCGAACATCGTCCTCGTCGCGCTGCGCCTTGTCGTTGAGCCTGTCGTTCATCTCGGACATTCTCGGCTCCTCGCTGTCAGGCCCCCACTGCTCCTTCCAGCCTGCTCCCGCCGAACGCTTCAGTCGAGTTCGGCCAGCAACGCGGGGTTGACAGTGGCGAGGACGGTCCGCAGGTCGGCTTCGGCCACGGCGGGCCACAGCACGGCGCGGGCGTCCCGGTAGCGCTCGGCAAGCCGGACGCGGTCCGCCTCGGGCAGCTGGGCGGAGCGGTCGGCACGGGAGTTGTGGGCGTTGTCGGCGATCTTGACGAGGGCGGCGGCCTGGTCGGTGACGATGTCGAGCAGCATCGCCCGGTAGTCCGTCGCGGGTTCCCTGGTGACCTTTCGGACGGTGGCGACCACGCCGGTGGGGATCCCGGCGGCGAGCAGGTCGTCGGGGCGGGTCGGGGTGTCCTCCAGCACGTCGTGCAGCAGCGCGGCCATCTGCAGGCCGGTACCGAACGCGGCAACGCCCGCCGCCACCGCGCGGACGTGTTCGATGTAGGGGGCACCGATCCGGTCGTGCTGTCCGGCGTGGGCGCGGGCGGCGAGGGCATCGACTTCGGCGAGGGTCGGTGAAGGCACGGCTAGGTCCCCCTGGGATGAGCGACGATCAGGTGCCGAAAAATATAGTCCGGTTGACGGAAAGGATGTGATCGTCCGGTGCGGGTGACCCCGATCTCCCCGGAGCGCCTGGTCACGCTGCTCGCCGAGCGGATCCACCGGCTGCCCGACGATCCGGACCGCCGCCTGCGGGTCGCGATCGACGGCGCGGCCGCCGCCCGCCCGAACGAGCTGGCGGACGCGTTGGTGGAGCCGCTGCGACTGCTCGGCCGACCGGTACAGCGGGTCTCGGCGGGCGACTTCCTGCGCCCCGCCTCGGTCCGCTTCGAGTACGGCAAGCAGGATCCGGACGCTTTCCACGACCTGTGGCTGGACGAGGGCGCGCTGCTGCGCGAGGTCCTCGACCCGCTGGAGCCGGGCGCGGACGGCCGGATACTGCCCACTTTCTGGGATCCGGTCACCGATCGCTCCACCCGGGCCCGCTACCGGGAACTGCCGCCGCGCGGGGTCCTGCTGCTGGACGGCCCGTTCCTGCTCGGCCGCTGGCTGCCGTTCGAACTCACCGTGCACCTCACCCAGACTCCCGCTGCGCTCGCCCGCCGCACCCCCGCCGACCAGCACTGGACGCTGCCCGCCCACGAGCGCTACCGCACCGAGACCGACCCGGCCGCACTGGCCGACCTCACCGTCCGGGTGGACGACCCCCGCCACCCGGCGCTGGTCGAGCCGGACTGACGCCCTCGATCACCGCGCCCGCGGCCGTCCACCACCGGCCTGCCGCCGTCAGCCGGTCGGCGCCGGGCCGCGCTGGCAACGCGGGCACCAGTACGCGGTGCGGTCCTGCGCGTGGGTGCCGGTACGGATCGGCGTGCCGCAGCGGACGCAGTTGCGACGGGCCCGGCCGTACACCCAGTGCTGGCAGCCGGGCCGGGTGTCGCCGGTGGTGATGTGGCCGTGCCGCAGCTTGTTGGCGTCCAGTAGTTGGTGCGCCCGGTGCAGCAGCCGGTCCAGGTCCGGCAGTTCGGCGACCGGCAGCCAAGGGGTGACTCCGGCCAGGAAGCTCAGTTCGTTCGCGTACACATTGCCGAGGCCGGCCAGGTTCCGCTGGTCCAGCAGGGCCGCGCCGACCGGGCGTTGCGGGGCGGCCAGCAGGCGGCGGCGGACCTCGGCGACGTCCCAGTCGGGGCCCAGCAGGTCGGGGCCGAGGTGGCCGACCACCCGGGCCTCCTCGGCGGTGCGCAGCAGTTGCACCACGGGCAGTCGGTAGCCGACGGCGGTGCCCTGCTCGGTACCGAGGATCGCCCGGATCTGGAACGCCGGCCCGCTGCGCCAGCGCTCACCGGGCCGGAACACCTGCCAGCGGCCGTCCATCCGCAAGTGGGTGTGGAGCGTCACGCCGCCTTCGAACCTGGTCAGCAGGTGTTTGCCGCGCGGCACCGTCTCCAGCACCCGTCGGCCGGTGAGGTCGGCGGTGGCGTGGGCGGGCACGCGCAGGTCCGCCACTGTCAGCACCCCGCCGGCAAGGGCGTGGTTGAGCTGGGTGGCGACCAGGAAGATGCTGTCTCCTTCGGGCACTCCCCCATCATGCCGTCCGCCACGGACACCGCCCGGCCTGCCCCCGCTGCCTCTGCTGACAGGTAATCCCCTGGTCAGGTCGTGAGCCGCTGTTCTAGGTTGGCGCGATGACGATCACTCACGAGGTGGCCGGCTCCGGCCCCGCGGTACTCCTGCTGCACTCCTCCGTCTGCGACCGCCGGATGTGGGACGGCCAGTGGGACGCGCTGCGCGAGGCCGGGTACCGGGTCGTGCGCTGCGACTTCCGCGGTTTCGGGGAGACCCCCTGCGCGGACGCGCCGTACAGCAACCTGTCCGACCTGGAGGAACTGCTCGACGAACTCGGCATCGACCGCGTCTCGCTCGTCGGCGCCTCCTTCGGCGGCAACATGGCGGCCCAGTTCGCGGCCCTGCGTCCGGAGCGGGTGCACTCGCTGACGTTGCTCTGCCCCGGCAGCTCCACGCACGAGCCGAGTGCCGAGCTGGTGAAACTGGGCGAGCGGGAGGTCGAGCTGGTCGAGTCCGGCCGGCTGGACGAGGCGGTCGAGCTGATGGTGGACACCTGGCTCGGGCCCGACGCGGACGAGGCGGCCAAGGCCAAGGTCCGGGTGATGCAGCGCAACGCGTACGAGGTGCAGCTCGCACCCGTGGAGGAGATCCACCCGACCGAGATCGAGGTGGACCTGCGCAACGCCGTCGCTCCCGCGCTGGTGTTCGGCGGCCGGCACGACGTGGACGACTTCCGCCGGATCGCCGTCGAGACGGCAGCCGTGCTGCCCTCCGGCGAGCACCGCGAACTGCCCTGGGCCGGCCACCTGCCCGCCCTGGAGCGCCCGGCCGAGGTGGCCGAGCTGCTGATCGCCCACCTCGCCACGGTGTGGAAGGCCTGACGCGGAACGTCAGCGGCACCCCCTTCACATTCCCTCTTCCGGGTGAATGTCGGCATCCTGTTCGACCCCCTGGGCCCACTCACCACCACCCGCGGGAGGCGAATACACCTCACTTTTTCGGCCCCAACAGGGCTCTTGCCTCCTCGCAGAACCGATTCGGCATTCGACGCCGGCGCAGGTCCGAGCAGGCCACCCTGGTCGAACAGCTGGTGGGCAGGGTTCGAAAAAGCAGGTGCACGCGTCCGATCGCCCTGCTTTGATTCCGCGTGATCAACCTCCACGAGAGGACGCACCACACCCTTGGACGGCACGATGCACGACATCCAGCACGACAGCGACCGCACCCCCACCCCGGGGGCAGGCGGGCCGTCGGCCGTCCTGGCCCGGCTCGAGGAGTTCTTCGACGCCGTTCCCCGGTTCTCCGCCACCGCCGAGGAGCACGGCCCGTTCACCCTGTTCGTCCGCACGGGGTCGGGCTGGCACTACTACGGACGCCCGCAGCTCGGCGGCGACGGGCAGTTCACCGCGGCGGACGTGGAGCGGGTCCGGGCCCGCCAGCGCGAGCTGGGCGCACCGGAGAGCTTCGAGTGGGTGCACGAGACCACGCCGGGTCTGCGCGCCGCGATCGAGGCCTCCGGCCTGGAGGTGCACGAGCACCCGCTGCTGATCCTGGAGCTCGACGGCCCGTCAACTACCGCGCCGGCAACGGAGGGCGACCCGGAGGTCCGGGTGCTGACGATCGACGACCCGCTGCTGGCGAGCGCCGTCGCCGTCCCGCACCTCGCCTTCGCCGACCCGGGTACCCAGGTCGGCACAGCCGGCCCGGAACAGCTCGCCGACGCCACCCGGACGGCGATCGCCGACGGCCAGGTGACGCGGATGGCAGCCCGCATGGAGGCCGGCCGCACGGTCGTCGCCGCGACCGTCGGGCCGGACGGACTGGCCGGCGCCTCCGGCTGCCACCAGCCGATCGGCGACGTCAGCGAGATCGTTGCAGTGGCGACGCTCCCGTCCCTGCGGCGGCAGGGCTTGGCGCGCCGGGTCACCGCGCAGCTGGTCGAGCACGCCCGGGCCACCGGGATACGCACGGTCTTCCTGTCCGCCAGCGACGACGCCGTGGCGCGAATATACGAGAGCGTCGGCTTCCGCCGCATCGCCACCGCCCTGATCGCCGAGCCTGCCGCGGAGGCCACCACATCCTGATAGCCGCACCACCGCCCCACTGCCGAACCTCCCCGGCGCCGACCGGCCGGTCGCTCGGGTCAGCCGTCAGGCTCCGGCAGCGTCTGGTCGTCGCTGAGCAGATCGGCCAGCAGGTCGCCCTGTTCGGCGAACCGGTCGAGCACCTCCTCCGGGCTGAACCTCAGCTCGGCCGGGTCGGTGCACTGCTCCACCTCGCTCCAGCTCACCGGGGCCGACACCCCCGGAATGCTGGTGGCACGCAGGGTGTAGGGCGCGGCGGTGGTCTTCGCCGTCGCGTTCTGCGACCAATCGACGAACACCTTTCCCCGGCGCAGCGCCTTGGTCATCCGGGACACGATCAGGGCGGGGTACTCGCGGGCGAGGCGTTCGGCGAGGGCGCGCGCGTAGTCGCTGACCTGCCGGGCGGGGGCGGGGCGCAGCGCGACGTACAGGTGGAGTCCCTTGCTGCCGGAGGTCTTGGGCCGGCAGACCAGCCCGTCGGCGGCGAGGGCTTCGCGGATCAGCAGGGCGACCAGGCAGCAGTGGGTGAGGTCGGCACCGGGTCCGGGGTCGAGGTCGACGATCAGGCGGTCGTGGGCGTCGGGTCCGCTCTCGGAGGTCCACTGCGGGACGTGCAGTTCGAGGGCGTAGCCGTTGGCGACGGTCATCAGTGTCGGCAGGTCGTCCACGGCGACGCGCTGCTTGGGGCCTTCGTGGCTGGGCGCGGTCACGGTGCGCACCCAGTCGGGCAGGCCGGGTGGCGGGTTCTTGGCGAAGAATCCCTCCTCGCCGATGCCGGAGGGGAAGCGCAGGAAGCTGGCGGCGCGGCCACGCAGGTGTGGGAGCATCGCGGGGGCGATCTGCGCGTAGTAGTAGAGGGCCTCGCCCTTGGTCCACCCGGTGGCGGGCCACAGGACCTTGTCGAGGTGGGAGAGGACCAGGCGGCGGCCCTCGACTTCCGTGACCTGTCGCTCGGGCATACCGTGGGAAATCCCCGCGAAAGGGCCATGCCATGCCACAGGTCACCTGGAAAGGCGTCATCACGTTCGGGCTGGTCAGCGTACCGGTCCAGCTGTATGCCGCCACTGAGGAGCACAGCGGGCCTGCCCTGCACCAGGTGCATGCGAAGGACGGCTCACGCATCCGGTTGAAGCGGTTCTGCGAGGCGGAGGACAAGGAGGTTCCGTACAGCGAGATCGCCAAGGGGCACGAGTCCCCGGACGGTCGCCAGGTGGTGCTCGACGAGGAGGATCTGGCGGAACTGCCGTTGCCGAGCAAGAAGGTGGTGGACGTGCTGGCGTTCGTCCCCGCCGAGTCGATCGACCCGCTGATGTACTCCAAGGCCTACTACGTGGCCACGGCCGATAAGGCCCCGGCGAAGCCGTACGTGCTGCTGCGGGATGCGCTGCGCGCGTCGGGGCAGATCGCGGTGACCAAGGTGACCATGCGGACCAGGGAGTCGCTGGCGGTACTGCGGGTGCACGAGGACACCCTGGTGCTGCAGACCTGCCTGTGGCCGGACGAGGTTCGCTCGGCGCAGGGGATGGCGCCGGACGAGAAGGTGACGGTCCGTCCGCAGGAGCTGAAGATGGCGCGTTCGCTGATGGACACGCTGTCGGAGGACTTCGACCTGTCAGCGTTGCACGACGAATACCAGCTGGCGCTCCAGGAGTTGATCGACGCCAAGCTGACCGGGGTCGAGGCACCGCACCTGGAGGAGCAGGCCGAGGGCGGCGAGGCCGAGGTGATCGACCTGATGGCGGTACTGCGCAGCAGCGTGAAGGCCGCCAAGGGCGGGCACGGACGGAGTGCGAAGGGCAGTCGGGCAACGGGATCGGCGGCGGACGCCGAGGAAACGGAAGCGGGGCAGGACACGGGGTCGGACACGAGGTCGCGCGCGGCGTCCGGCGGCGGTGCCGCGAAGCGGGCCCGGTCCACATCGACAAGAAGGAGCGGGGCGGCGGCGCAGAAGAGCGCGAAGGCTCCGGCCAAGAAGGCCGCCACGAAGAAGAGCACGCCTCGCAAGGCGTCCTGACGTCCCCTCACTCCGGCGAGTCCCGCGGCTCTCGTCCGTCGCGCAACTCCCGCGTCCCCCATGGCGCTTGCGAGTTGCGCGACCTCCGCGACACCCACGCTCCGCCACCATGGCCCCGAGATTGCCGATGACGCGCGGCCCCGGTTGGGGCGGGGCCGCACGGCGGTTTGTGCGGATGGAGGGTGGGTCAGGAGAAGACGGCGGAGCGGAGCTTGAGGCGGTCGCTGGCGCGGCCTCCGGGGCGCAGCGAGTAGTAGTCACCGTCGCAGTCGGGGCCGGTGAAGACGGTGACGGTCGAGTTGGTGATGTTCCGTGGGGCGAAGGCGGGTTCAGTGGCGTCGGGGTCGGCGACCTCGGGGAGGGTGTGGCAGACCCGGCTGTCCGGATCGATCAGCACACCCTCGGCACGGTTGCCGAAGTCGTCGTAGTAGCTGTAGCGGAACTCACCGACGGCCGCAGCGGCGGGACATGGCGTGGCGAACAGCAGGGCGAGCGAGGCGACGGCGGCGGCAGCCGTGTGACGCAGGTGCATGGGGGTAGTACGGCCTTTCCGATCGAACGCCGGGGTCGGCGGGTCCGTCCCGGCGCGAACCACCGTAGGGGCGGGGCCCGGTGGCGAATCGGTTCTGCCCGTGCACGCCGCGCGCCGTCGCAGCGGCCGTGCGGCCGCCGCCCGAAGGAGTGCGCCCGGGGCCGGTGGGGTGGGCGCGGCACGCGGGTCATTTGGGTCGTCGGGGGACGAAACGCCGGTCGCAGCAGGGCAGTTCGGCACGACGTTCGCATGTTAGAACCGGCGTGCAGCGGGCAGATGTGTTGCTACCTGGGACGTAGGGACGCGCCGGCGGGGAAGGCCGAGCGCGCCTGCCTGGCGGCGCGGAGGTGGTTGATGGACGGACCGGCACTCTCCCCGCGTGAGCTCCTGATCCTTCATCAGATCGAGGCCGAGCTGGGGAGCGATCTGGAGCTGGAGCGCGAGCTGCGCACGATGCGACCAGCACGGTTGGCACGGCTTCGGCGGTCACTGGCCGCCCGCCCACGATCCGTGGTCGTGGTGATCGCATGCTGTCTGGTGATGTCGTTCGGACTGTTGGGACTGGCGGTGGCACTGCGGGCGCCGATGCTGCTGGTCGCCGTGGTGGCGGCCTGGGGCACGGCGCTTGCGGCCCTGCTGGCGCTGGCGCACTTCTGCCGGCGCGGGCGGAATCGATAGCGGGCGCACCCGCCCGCGCGGGGAGCGCGTTCGGCCGGCGCACCGTCGGAGGACGGCGGGCGCCGGCCGATCGGCGTCGCCGGGCCGACGCCCCGGGAGCGGTCGGTGCCACGGAACAGCCCGGGCAACCGGGACGCCGGGTCAGACGCCGGGCAGGCCGGTCTCCAGGCCGTCCAGGGCGTGCGAGCAGAGGCAGTCGCGGGTGGCGGGCAGCGATTCGAGGGCCTTGAACAGGACGGCGCGCAGGCGGTCGATGTTGCGGGCGAAGACCTCCAGCACCTCGGCGTGGGTGACGCCCTCACCGGTCTCCACTCCGGCGTCCAGGTCGGTGACCAGCGCCAACGAGGTGTAGCAGAGGCCGAGTTCGCGGGCCAGCACGGCTTCGGGGTGGCCGGTCATGCCGACCACGGACCAGCCGTTGGCGGTGAACCAGCGGGATTCGGCGCGGGTCGAGTAGCGCGGGCCCTCGACCACCACCAGGGTGCCGCCGTCGACCGGTTCCCAGGCGAGTGAGCGGGCGGCGGCCAGCGTGGCGCGCCGGCCGTCGGGGCAGTAGGGGTCGGCCATCGCGGCGTGCACCACCTCGGGCATCGAGCCGTCGGGAAGGCTCCGGCCGTCGTAGTAGGTCTGCACCCGGCAGGAGGTGCGGTCCACGAACTGGTCGGGTACCAGCAACGTGCCCGGGCCGAACTCGGGACGCAGGCCGCCGACGGCGCACGGGCCAAGAACCTGACGCACCCCGAGCGAGTGCAGCGCCCACAGGTTGGCGCGGTAGTTGATGCGGTGCGGCGGCAGCCGGTGGCCGCGACCGTGACGCGGCAGGAAAGCGACCCGCCTGCCCGCCACCTCGCCGATGAGCAGGGCGTCGCTGGGCGGCCCGTAGGGCGTTTCGACGTGCACTTCGGTGGCGTCTTCGAGCAGTGCGTACAGTCCGGATCCGCCGATGACGCCGAGTTCGGCGGTCGGGGTGCCGTCGGTGCGGGGCGGGTGGACGTCGGCCATGGCTCTCCTCGGCTCTACCGGTGGGACGCGGGCCCGCCACGGCCCGAGGGGCGCGGCGGGGCTGCGACTGGGGTGCCAACCGGCGGACGGTGCGGCCCGCCGTGGGCATGCTGCCACCCTACGAGCAGTCAGGTCCGGTGTCCCTCACCGGACCTGTGCGGTTCGGGCTGCCGCACTCGGGCACCGGGCGATCTTTGGGCTCCCGGTCGGCGGTGGCGTCCGCGTACAGTGGCAGCCCAGGTCGGCGCGGTGACGGGACGGTGTGATGAACGACGGGCGGCTGGCGGTGCACTCCGGCGAGGGCGGGACGAGGGTGGCGCACCGGGCACTGTCCTGGCGGGTACGGCCGGCGGCGCCGGACGCGGCGGTGCTGGTACTGCACGGTGGGCGGGAGTTCGGCCCGGAGCCGGTGCCGGCGCTGAACCTGCCGGGCCTGCGGATGCGCCCGTTCGCGCGGGCCGTGGAGCGCGCGGTGCGGCGCTCGGCGCAGCGCGGTGCGGACGGGGCTGCGGGACGGTCGCTGGCGGTGGGCACGGTGCACTACCGCTGCCGGGGGTGGAACGGTGAGCGCGCGGACGCGGCCCGCGACGCAGAGGCGGCGATGGCGGAGTTGGCGGAGACGCTCGGGCCGGTGCCGACGGTGCTGATCGGGCACTCGATGGGCGGCCGGGCGGCGCTGCGGGCAGCCGCGCACCCGTGCGTGCAGGGGGTGGTGGCGCTGGCGCCGTGGTGCCCGCAGGACGAGCCGACCGAACACCTCCGGGGCCGGTCGGTGCTGATGCTGCACGGCGACCGCGACCGGGTGACCCCGCCCGCGGACACCGACCTGTTCGCCCTGCGGGCCCGGGACCACGGAGCGCGGGTGGCCGGCTACCGGGTGTTCGGCAGCGGCCACACCCTGATGCGCCGCGCCGGCGACTGGCACCGCACCACCGCCGGACTGGCGCTGGCTCTGCTGGGCCTGGCGGCGCTGCCCGAGGAGATCGGCACCGCGCTGGCCCTGGAGGGCGGCGGCGCGGACGGCCTGTGCATTCCGCTGACGGGCCGCCGCTGAACCCGCGCTGTTGGGCCGTCTCCGCCGAACGGGTCGGCGCGGGGAGTTCATCCCTGCAGAGACTATCTCCGCAGGGATGAACTCCACGGGCCGATCACCTTCGAAACCTCCCGACGAAAACCATCCCTGCAGAGACTATCCCTGCGTAGATCATCTCGGCCCCCGCACCACCCACCCACCCCACCCCCCAGCGCCCCGCCCACCCCGAGGAACGGACCGCGAACGCCTGGACACCCGGCCAGAGAGCCTGCCGCGTAACCGATCAGCAACGGACAGCGAGGGCCGACTCTTCGGCTCGACTGGGGCGGGCCGGGGGCGCACACTCCGGGGAGGAGACGTCCGCCAATCGAATGAGGGAGGACCCGGCCATGGGGATCAGCCTGACCACTGATCGGCTCGTCGTCCGCGACTGGACGCCCGACGACGCCGAGGACGCGCTGGCCGTGTACGGCTCCACGGACGTCGCCCGCTGGCTGACACCGGCGATGTCCCGGGTCTCCGATGTCGAGGCGATGCGTTCGGTGCTGCAGGCCTGGGCGCAGGAGCAGCCTGGGCTGCTGCCCCCGCGTGGGCGGTGGGCCGTGGAGCGCCGGGAGGACAAGAAGGTGGTCGGCGGGCTGGGCATCCGGCCGCTGCCTCCCTACGACGAGGACCTGGAGATCACCTGGCAGCTCGCCCCGCACGCCTGGGGCCAGGGGTACGCGACGGAGGCGGGCCGGGCGCTGTTGCGCTGGGCGTTCACCCAGGACGTCGAGGAGGTGTTCGCGGTGGCCCGGCCGAAGAACGACCGGGCGCACGCGGTGGCGAAGCGGCTCGGGATGCGCTGGGTCGGCGAGACCACCAAGTACTACGACCTGAACCTTCAGGTCTACCGGATCCGCCCTTCCGACCTGGCTTGACCCCCCTCCCCCTCCTCCACCTCCCCCGGCCGCTGCGCCGACCGCCCCGCCCGTTCACCTCCCCGCCCACGCCCATCCCCGGTGCGCCCACCCTCACCCGCGCCCATCCCCGCCAGCGCTCACCCTCACCCGCGCCCATCCCCGCACCCGCGCCCGTTCCGCCCCCGGGCGGCCGTTGCACCGACGGGGTTTCACACTCGGCAGAGGCGGGCGGCAAGTTCGGCGGGCAGCGGGTAGCGGCGCTCGTCCGGGAGCAGGCGGCGGGCCTGTTCTGTGCGGCCGGTGCGGACCAGTTCGGCGGCGCGCCGGATCTGCGGGGTGAGGTCGGTGAGGGAGACGATCCATTCCTCGGCGTACGCGCGGACGGTCTCCCGCCCCAGGCCGACCTGGATGCTGTAGTGGTTGAGCGCCGCGCCACGCAGCGACCGCTCCGGGTCCCACTGGACGTGCACCTGGGCCGCCGCCAGCCGCTGCTGGTCCCCGGTGGTCAACTCGGCTGCTGCCAGCGCGCGTTCCCAGCCCTGTCGGGTGATCCGGACAGCCAGGATGCGCTCCTGCCCCGGCTTGGTGCCCCAGTTGCTGCGGTGCAGCAGCCAGGGCAGCGAGGGCTTGATCCAGGTCATCCGCCGGAACGAGAACGGCGCGACGAACCGCCCGGCCCGCAGCGCGGGTTCGGCGATCGCGGGCGCGTACGCCTGGTAGACCACGATCGTGCTGTCGTCGAAGTCGGCGCGCACGGCGTGCAGTTCGGACACCCGCCCGGGCGCGACGGGCCCGCGGAGCGGTTGGCGGGACGGACGGCGGGGCGAGCTGTGCTGCTGGGCCATCCTCCGACCCTGCCACCCGCCCGGTCCTGCCGGCCACGCATTTTCCGGCGGCCGACCCGCCGCCCTCGGCCACGACGGCGACAGCGACAGTGACGGCGACAGCGGCAGCGGCAGCGGCAGCGGCAGCGGCAGCGGCAGCGGCAGCGGCAGCGGCAGCGGCAGCGGCAGCGGCAGCGGCAGCAGCAGCGACAGCGACAGCGACAGCGCTGACGCGACGTCAGCCCCCGATGAGCACCTGCCCGTTCGTAGCGGCGGGCGCGCCCGCGCGCGTGGGTCGGACCGGGTGCTTGCTCAGGATCGAGACGCGGTTGAAGGCGTTGATGGTCACGGCCACCCAGATCACGGCCGAGATCTGCTCGTCCCCGAACACCGCCCGGGCCTGCGCGTACGCCACGTCCTGGGCGGTGGCGTCGGCGGGGTGGGTGGTCGCCTCGGCCAGCGCCAGTGCGGCCCGCTCGCGCTCGTCGAACAGCGCGGTGTCGCGCCAGGCGCTCAGCACGCCGAGCCGCTGCACGCTCTCGCCTGCCTGCAGGGCGGCCTTGGTGTGCACGTCCAGGCAGTAGGCGCAGCCGTTGAGCTGCGAGACCCGCAGGTTGACCAGTTCGACGAGGCGGCGGTCGAGTCCGGCCTCGGCGGCGACCTCGCGGACCGTCTCGGCGGTGGACCGCAGGGCCCGGAAGGCCTGCGGGTGCTGCTTGTCGATGTAGACCCGCCGGCCGGTCGTGCTGGTCGTGGTGGTCGCCACCTCGGTCACCTGGAGCTCCTCCGCCTGCGTGCTGGCATTTGTCTGACGATACCCTCCATAATAGTTGAAGCTGAAACGATTTGTGGAACGGGCCGCACGGAGACTCCGGTCTCCGGACGGCACGGGAGGGAGCACCACCATGAGCACCACCGAGAACGGGCCCCGCCCGGCCACCGTCCGGGTCCTCCCGCCGCGGGACGTCCCGCTCGGCGGGCCGCGCGCGATGACCGTCCGCCGCACTCTCCCCCAGCGCGAGCGCACCCTGATCGGCGCCTGGTGCTTCATCGACCACTACGGCCCCGACGACGTCGCCACCACCGGCGGGATGGACGTCGCCCCTCACCCGCACATCGGCCTGCAGACCGTCAGCTGGCTGTTCAGCGGCGAGATCGAGCACCGCGACAGCCTCGGCGTGCACGCCTTCGTCCGCCCCGGCGAGCTCAACCTCATGACGGCCGGTCGGGGCATCGCCCACTCCGAGACCTCCACGGCCGCCACCAGCGTTCTGCACGGCGTCCAGCTGTGGGTCGCGCTCCCCGACGAACACCGCCACACCGCCCGGGACTTCCACCACCACGTCCCCAGCCCCGTCACCCTCGACGGCGCCGAGGCCCGCGTCTTCCTCGGCACGCTGGCCGGCGACACCTCCCCCGTTCCCACCTTCAGCCCGCTCCTGGGCGCCGAACTCGTCCTCGACCCGGGCGCCACCCTCACCCTCGACGTCGACCCCGCCTTCGAGCACGGCCTCCTCGTCGACCAGGGCGACATCACCTTCGCCGGCACCCCCCTGCACCCCGCCGACCTCGGCTACCTCCCGCCCGGCGCCACCACCCTCAGCCTCACCAACCCCTCCCCCACCCCCGCCCGCCTGATCCTCCTCGGCGGCACCCCCTTCGACGAACAGATCGTCATGTGGTGGAACTTCATCGGCCGATCCAGTGAGGAGATCGTGCAAGCACGAACCGACTGGGAGAAGGGGGTTCGGTTCGGCGAGGTCCAGGGTTACCCGGGCGACCGGCTACCCGCTCCGGAGCTTCCGAACGTGGCCCTGAAGGCGCGCGGAAACCGCTTCTGACCTGCTAAAACGCCTCCTACAGACGGTCGCGGACACAGTCCACGAGGGAGTGCTCCGCGACCGCTTTCGGCGCGGCCGTCAGCGCCGACGGGTACCGGGGACGGGGACCTCCGCAGAGCTTGCCAGCACAGGTCGATTCCCATGTATGGGCAGGTTTTGCAGGCTGCGGTCGGATGAATGCTGAGTTTTTGCTGACTTTTCTGACGGCCCGCCAGGCCGACACCGGGCACTGTCGGGCCAGGTTGCGAGCCTGGGGGCGATCCTCCCGCCGGTGGCTTTCTCCAGCAATCGAGGCCCTGCGCTCGGGCAGTTGCGACAGAGGGACCCCGACCGATCGGTGCTGCTTGGAGGGCGGCTCAGGAAATGATCTTCCTCCGGGTGCGAACGCACCGGTCGGCCGCCGTCGAAGTCCTCGACGGCGGCCGGTGCCGGATCCCGGCAGGTGGGTGCGGCGCAGGACCTCGGCCCGGATCTCCTCGCGGATGGCCCCGTCGTGGCGGAGGAACACGCGGAGCAGGTCGCTGCGGCTGAGGATGCCCACCAGGCGGCCGGCCTCGTCGGCAACGGGCAGACGCTTGACGCGCTCGCTCTGTATCAGTCGGGCGGCCTCGACGACCTTCCGCTCCGGGCGCGCGCACACGGCCGGGCCGGTCATCAGGCCCACAGCGGTGGTCGCCCGGCTGCGGGCGCGCTCGCGGGGCGGCGGGTCCGGGGTGAGCGGCAGTCCTGCGGGGTCCTCCTGGGCCGCCTCGTTGAGCAGCAGGTTGCCCTCGGAGACCACGCCGAGCGGCCGGTCCTCGTGGTCCAGGACGGGCACGGCGGTGATGTCGTGCTCGGCGAGCAGCCGGGCGATCTCCTTGAAGCCGGTGTCGGGCTTCACGTGCACGACGGCCGACGTCATCAGTTCTCCCCGATCCGGTGTCGCATGGTCGGTTCGCTCCTTTCAGGTCGGCGGCACGGCCGCGCGGCGGTTACGGGGTGTGCGCGTCAGTCCTTGGGGTGGCGGACCACGACGACCGGGCAGGGCGCGTGGTGGACGCAGTGCTGGCCGACCGAGCCGAGCAGGGCGCCGGTGAAACCGCCGTGGCCCCGGCTGCCGACGACCAGGAGTTCGGCGCCGCGGGCCGCGTCCAGCAGGCGCTCGGCGGCGCCACCCTCCTGCACCCAGGTCCTGATCTCGACCGGGGCGTCGGAACCGGTCGCCTCGCTGACGCTGTCGTCGAGGGTCTTCCGTGCGATGCCCGGAAAGTCCGCGTAGGACTCGATCGGCACCGTCCACCCGGTGGCCACCGGATGCTGCCACGCGATCAGGGCCTCCACCACGGCGCCCCGCAGGCGGGCCTGGCCGACGGCCCACCGGAGCGCGTCGACCGATGCCGGCGATCCGTCGACACCGACCACGATCCGCTGTTCCGGTCCGGTCTGCTCGCTCACGTGTCTTCTCCTTCGTATTCTCGTCGGTCTCAACCATCGGCATTGCAGCGACTGTTGCGAAGGACCGAACGGGTCCGGAGGCCGGGACCTTCAGGCCGGCCCTTGCCCGGCACAGGGCCGTGAGTTCCTTGCCGAAGGGAATGCCGTGCGGTGCGGTCTCGGGGCCGCCGTCCCGCCCGGACCGCGTGTGCGGCCGAGGCCGGAATCCGCGCCATGCCCCTCAGCGCCCCTTGCGCGAGGGGACGACGATCAGTGGGCACTCCGCGTACTCGACCGGAGCGTGGCTCACCGACCCGAGGAGCAGCCCCCGGAGGCCGCCGAGGCCCCGCGAGCCGACGACGAGACACAGGCCCCGAGCGGCCTCGCCCAGCAGTGCTCCCACAGAATGTCCGAACACCACCTCGTGTTCGACCTCGACTCGATCACCCTTGCGCAACTCGCCGGTTGCCCGGTGCAGTTCGGCCTCAGCCCGGCCCGGATCCGCCGTACGCGTGGCGGAGGTCCGCCCCGACCGGGCCCGGCAGACCTGGACCGCGCAGCACGGCACCATGTGCCCCGGCCTGCGCGAAGGCAAGTTCCAGAGCCGCCAGGGAGTCCGGCGATCCGTCCACTCCGACGACGACCAGCGGCCTGGGGGCATTCGCGGCGGTGTCCGCCGTCTCGCGGACGACCGCCACCGGGCAGGGGGCGTGGGAGCTGAGCGGGACGCCGATCGGCGGGAGCGAGAGCACCTGCTCGACAACCGGCCTGCGCTTGGCTCCGACGACCAGGAGCGAGGCGTCCGCGGCCTGCTCCAGCAGCCCGCGCGCCCGCGGCCCGTCGACCGCGCGGGTCTCGGTCTCCAGGCCGGGTGCCACTGCTCGACGAGCTTGCGTGCCTGTGCCAGGACGATGTGGCCCCGACCCGGAGGTGATCGTCCAACGGTCGCGGGGTGTCCTCGTCCGGATCGGTCTGCGGCCGCTCCAGGACATGGACCAGCCGCAGCACCCGGCCGGTGCGGGCGGACTCGTCCGCCGCCCAGGTCAGGGCTCCTCGGCCGGCCGCGGAGCGACCGAGGCCGACGACCACAGGCCCGGACGGGGACTGGGACACGGGCACGGGCGTGGGCGTGGGCACGGGCGTGGGCACGGACACGGGCACGGGCGTGGGCACGGGCGTGGGTACGGCAAGGATCGGTCCGGGACTGTTCATCGGTCTCCTCCTCGGCTCCTGAGGTAGCTGTCCGCCCGATCAGCCCTTCCTTCCCGCACTGAGGTTCGGCAGGGTCCACGTTGCCCAGCGGCAGGGCCCGAAGGTCACGGTCCGCCGGTCCCGTGAATCCGGGACGCCATCGGGACCGTCGTTCCACCACCGGCGCCCAACGGCCCAACGACCCGTCGGCCGGCCCGGGGGCAAGCTGTCGTCCGCACCCTCGATCGACGGACTCGATCGCCCGGCGCCAATCGCCGGGATCGCCACTCATCCAGCCGATGGCGGTTCAGTGCACGACAGTTGAGGAGACATCCGATGCCCAAGGCCCATCTGGTCGGAGGCGGCATCGCCGCCCTGTCCGCAGCAGCCTTCCTCATCCGGGACGCGGGTTTCGCCGGCGGCGACATCCACGTCTACGAGGGGCAGGACGAAGTCGGCGGCAGCCTGGACGCGGGCGGTACGCCGGAGGCGGGGTACACGATGCGCGGCGGCCGGATGTTCGAGGCGCAGTTCCGCTGCACGTTCGACCTGTTGTCCGGCATTCCGTCGCTGGACGACCCGTCGAAGTCGGCCACCCAGGACATCTTCGACTCGCACGACGAATCCCCTTGGGACGACACCGCCCGCCTGGTGCGCGCAGGTGGCGAGATCTGCGACGGACACGCCATGGGATTCTCCGAACACCACCGGCTCGAACTGGTCAAGTGCCTGGCCACGCCCGAGCGGCTGCTGGACGGCAAGCGCATCACCGACTGCTTCGACGAGGGCTTCTTCACCACCGACTTCTGGTACATGTGGTGCACCACCTTCGCGTTCGAGCCGTGGCACAGCGCCATCGAGTTCCGGCGCTACCTCAAGCGCTTCGTCCACCTCTTCCCGGAGTTCGAGACGATGTCCGGGATCTACCGGACCCGCTACAACCAGTACGACTCGATCATCCGGCCGCTCACGGCCTGGCTCCTGGAGCAGGGGGTCCACATCCACATCGGCCGCCGGGTCGCGGACCTGGCCTTCCGGAGCGGGCCGGGCACGAGCGTCGAGCGCATCCACTTCGCAGGCGCGCACGCCGACCTCCCCGTCGCCGAGGACGACCTCGTGTTCGTCACCAACGGCTCGATGACCGCCGACTCCGTCCTCGGCTCCCACACCGCCCCGCCGCACGGCCCGGACACCTCCCTCAGCCCCGACTCCTTCCTGCTGTGGCACCGGATCGCCCGCGGGCGCGAGGACTTCGGCCACCCAGAGGTGTTCGACCGCAGCCCCAAGGACTCCACCTGGGAGTCCTTCACCGTGACTGCCAAGGACCCCGCCTTCCTCGACTGGATGGAGACGTTCACCGGCCGCCCGACCGGCCGCGGCGGCCTGCTCACCCTCACCGACTCCCCGTGGCTGCTCACCGTCGTCGTCAACCGCCAGCCGGTCTACCAGCAGCAGCCCGAGGACGTATCCGTGTGGTGGGGCTACGGCCTCTTCCCCGACAAGCCCGGCACCTTCGTCCAGAAGCCGATGCGGGAGTGCAGCGGCGCGGAGATCCTCCAGGAGGTCCTCCAGCACTTGGCCGTCGATCCCGACACTGCCGAGAAGATCGCGGGAACCTCGACCGCCGTCCCCTGCCTGATGCCGTACATCACCAGCCAGTTCCTGGTACGGAGCAACGGTGACCGGCCCCAGGTGGTCCCGAAGGGCTCCACAAACCTCGCCTTCATCGGCCAGTACGCCGAGGTACCCGACGACGTCGTCTTCACCGTCGAGTACTCCGTACGCACCGCCTGGACCGCCGTCGCACAGCTCCTCGACCTCGACCGGCAGCCCCCGGCCGTCTACAAGGGCGACCACGACCCGCACGTCCTTGGCCAGGCCCTGCACACCATGCACCGCAAGTAGCCCGACCGGCTCACACCGGAGAGGCGGGCACCGACCGCCTCTCCGATCCACCCGCACGACCCGGCTCCGGCACCTCGGGGCCCGGCCGACGGTCCTGTCCCAGCACCACAAAACGACCGATCCACCGTGGAAATCGACAAGGAGAGCTCGCCATGGCCGTCCACCACCCGCACCTCCCCCGGTTCACCCACCGTCTCACCACGGGCCGGCGCCCGGTCGCGACCCGGCGCTCCGGGGAGGCATCAGGCACCGTCGCCCTGACCACCGGGGCGGGGCTCGCGGTCGCGGGCGCCAGGATCACCGTCGGCTCCGTCTTCCTCTGGGCTTTCCTCGACAAGACGTTCGGCCTCGGCTACGCCACCGGAGAGGCCGGCTCCTGGCTCAACGGCGGCTCCCCGACGAAGGGCTTCCTCAGCCACGTCTCGGCCGGTCCGCTCCAGTCCACCTTCCACGCCTGGGCCGGGCAGGCCTGGGCCGACTGGCTGTTCATGCTCGGCTTGCTCGGCATCGGCCTCGCCTTCGTCGGCGGCGTCGGGATGCGCGTCGCCGCCGGTGGCGGCACCCTGCTGCTGGCCCTGATGTGGGCCGCCGAGTGGCCGCCCGCCCGCCACCTCGCCAACGGCGCCGCCAGCGGCTCCAACAACCCCCTCGTCGACTACCACGTCGTCTACGCTCTGCTGCTCCTCGCGCTGGCCGCCCTCGGCGCCGGCGACACCTGGGGGCTGGGGCGCCGCTGGGCCGCTCTCCCGGTCGTCCGCGAGCACGCCTGGCTCCGCTGAGCCCCCACCGCCGTCCCGGAAGCACCGCACGCCGAGGCCCCGCTGCCGGAGCCGGCGGCACCGCCCCCGCCACGGGGCAGGTGTCGTCGGCTCCGGCGGTTTCCGGCTCAGCGCGCCCCGTCAGGCCGGGGACGAGGACGAAGCGCAGGTGGAGGTCCTTGCCGAGGCCACCTGTGCCGCCGAGCGGCCCACCGCGTCCGCGTTCAGCCGACCGCCCGCACAGGCCGTCCCGTCGCCGGCGCCGAACAGGTACCGCTCCAGCAGCGCCTTCTCCTCGGCGCTCGCGTGGTGCGCCTTGAGCCTGCGGAACTCGGTGAGCGCGGCGTCGCGGATCTCCGCATCCAGGACGACGGCCTGTTCGGAGGCGCAGATCATGCCGTTGTCGAAGGACTTGGACAGCACGACGTCGTTCACCGCCCGCTTCAGGTCCGCGCTCCACTCGACGTACGCCGGGACGTTGCCCGCGCCCACGCCCAGCGTCGGTACCACGGCCACCTCGGTGCGGACGGATCAGTCGTGCGGGACGACCGCGACCGGGCAGTGCGCGTGGTGCGGGACGGTATGCGTTACACCGCCCGACCAGGGTGCGGCCGGGTGCAGCCCCGACGTCCGACGGCCCACCACCGTCAACGAGGCTCCCCGCGACGCCTCCACCAGCGCCCGTCCGGCCGGCCAGGCCGTCACCTCGGCCTCGACGCGCACCTGGGGGAACTTCTCGCGCCAGGGCGCGAGCGCGTCCTGGCGACGCACCGGCTCCGCCGCCGCCAGGGAGTCCCTGATCTCAGGCTGCCCCACCGAGGCCTCCGTCAGGTAGGGCCCGGCAGGAAGCGTGCGGTTCTCGAGCGCCCGAAGCGTCGCGGCCCGCGCGGCGGCCTGTTCGAAGGCGAAGGCGAGTACCTCGCCGCTGGGCGGAGCGCTGTCCAGCCCGACCACCACATCACCGGAGTCGCCCGCCGCTCCGTCCGCCCCGGCTCGCACCACAACCACGGGGCAGTGGGCACGCGCCACCGTGCGCAGCGCGATCGAGCCGACCAGCAGGCCGGTGAGCCCGCCCGATCCGCGTGAGCCGACGACCAGCAGGCTGTCCCGCCCGCCGGCGGCGACCAGCGCGTACGCCGGATTGCCGGGGACGTGCCGACAGGTGATCTCCAGGCCCGGCAGCACGCGCGCGATGTGGTCCCGCATGGCGAGCACCGGCTGCGGAAGGGACTCACCGCCGCCGCCGGGCTCCGTGGGTGCGAACGCCTCCGCCGCGCCGGCGTGGATCATCCGCAGCGGCCGGCCTGCTGAGCGGCCCATGCGGCCGCGGCCTTGCTCGGTTCCGATCCGTCGACTCCGACCACTACGGCGTGCGTCATGACGACGTTTCCTCCTCGTTCGACGGCCGCGGCACGGCTGCGAGCGACCCAGGGTCTCCGGAACGGACTCGCGGTCGCCCCGGGGCGGTCACAGAGGCCGAGCAGCCCTCCGGTACGGCCCGAAGGTCCCGCTCACGCGTCCGGGACGACGGCGACCGGGCAGAGCGTGTGGTGCAGGACGGCGTGGCCGACCGGGCCGAGCGCGCCGACCAGGAGCACGGGCCGCCTGCCCAGCACCAGCAGTCGGGCCTTGGCCGACGCCTCCACCAGTGCCGGGCCCGCTCCCGCGCCTGTGCTCTCCGGGACGGCCTCGACCTCGGGGTGGGCGGCCTGCCACGGTGCGAGGACGCGGGCGAGGAGTCCGGCCTCGTCGTCCGGCAGGCCGGTGGCCGAGGCGTGCACGACCCGCAGCGGCAGTCCGTGGCGGTGCGCGGCGGCGAAGGCGAACTCCAGGGCCGCCTCGGCGGGTCGGCGGGCGTCCAGCCCGAGCACGATCTGCTCGCGCGGATCCGGGCCCGGCGGGTCCACCGGCAGCACCACGGTCGGGCAGCCGGCCCGGGCGGCCAGGTGCAGGGCGGTGGACCCGACCCGCAGGTCCGGGAAGCCGCCGGTACCGCGGGCGGCGACGACGAGCAGTTCGGCGTCCTCCCCCGCGGCCAGCAGCGCCGCGGGGGCGAGGTCGTGGACCTCGTCGGAGCGGATCTCCAACCGGGGGTACCGCACCGCCAGAACATGGCAGACCTCGTGCAACAGGGCATCAGGGTCCGGCAGGCGCCCGGCGGGCCGGCCGGGGAGCAGCTGGGGCGTCAGGGGCGGGGCGTGCAGGACGCGCAGCGCGCGGCCGAGCAGCAGCGCCTCGCGGGCGGCCCAGTCGGCGGCGGCCAGGCTGGGGTCGGAGCCGTCCACTCCGACGGCGACGGGTAGGTCCACGGTGCTGGTCTCCTGACGGTCGGCCCCCCTGGTTCCACGTCAGCCCTACCAGGTCCAGTCGGTGATCTCGGGCAGGTCGGTGCCGTGCTCCCGAATCCAGTCGTGGTGGCGGGAGCGCCGGTCGGCCATCTCCTGGCGCAGGGCGGCGGCCCGGACGGCGAGGCCGGGCACCCGGTCGATGACGTCCATGACGAGCCGGTAGCGGTCGAGGTCGTTGCGGACCACCATGTCGAAGGGCGTCGTGGTGGTGCCCGACTCCTTGTACCCGCGCACGTGCAGGTGGGGGTGGACGGCGCGGCGGTAGGCGAGGCGGTGGATCAGCCACGGGTAGCCGTGGTAGGCGAAGATCACCGGTCGGTCGCGGCCGAACAGGGCGTCGAACTCCGCGTCGGGCATGCCGTGCGGGTGCTCCTCGGAGGGCATCAGCCGGGCCAGGTCGACCACGTTGACCACTCGGACGGCCAGGTCGGGCAGATGGCTACGGAGCAGCTGGGCGGCCGCGAGGACCTCCTGGGTGGGAACGTCCCCGGCGCAGGCGAGCACGACGTCGGGTTCGCGGGTGCCGTCCTCGGTACCGGCCCACTCCCAGATCCCGGCGCCCCGGGCGCAGTGGACGCGGGCCTGGTCGAGGGTGAGCCAGTCGAAGCAGGGCTGCTTGCCGGCGACCACGACGTTGACGTAGTCGCGGCTGCGCAGGACGTGGTCGGCGGTGGCGAGCAGGGTGTTGGCGTCCGGCGGGAAGTAGACCCGGACGGCTTCGGGGCTCTTGTTGAGGACGTGGTCGACGAAGCCGGGGTCCTGGTGCGAGAAGCCGTTGTGGTCCTGGCGCCATACGTGCGAGGTGAGCAGGTAGTTGAGCGAGGCGATGGGGGCGCGCCAGGGCAGGGCACGGGTGGTGCGCAGCCACTTGATGTGCTGGTTGACCATGGAGTCGACGATATGGACGAAGGCCTCGTAGCAGGAGAACAGGCCGTGGCGGCCGGTGAGGAGGTAGCCCTCCAGCCAGCCCTGGCAGGTGTGTTCGGAGAGGATCTCCATGACCCGGCCGTCGGGGGCGAGGTGTTCGTCGACGGGCAGGGTCTGCGCCTGCCAGGCCTTGCCGGTGGCCGCGTAGACGGCCTGGAGCCGGTTGGAGGCGGTCTCGTCCGGGCCGACCAGACGGAAGTCGCGGCGCTCGGCGGTGTCTGCCATCACCTGGGCCAGCAGGTCGCCCAGGACCCGGGTCGGCTCGTGCAGAGTGGCGCCGGGCTTGTCCACGGGTACGGCGTAGCGCTCCAGCGGCGGCATCGGCAGGTCGCGCAGCAGCAGGCCGCCGTTGGCGTGCGGGTTGGCGCCGAGGCGACGTTGGCCTTCGGGGACGCAGTCGAGGACCGGCGCCGCCGGGTGGCCGTTCTCGTCAAAGAGTTCCTCCGGCCGGTAGGAGCGCAGCCACTCCTCCAACTGCCGCAGGTGCGCGGGGTTGTCGCGGACCTGGTCGAGCGGGACCTGGTGAGCGCGCCAGGTGCCCTCGACCGGCAGTCCGTCCACCACGGCCGGGCCGGTCCAGCCCTTGGGGGTGCGCAGCACGATGAGCGGCCAGTACGGTCGGCGGGTGCTGCCCTCGGCGCGGGCCTCGTGCTGGAGGGCGGCGATCCGCTCCAGTGCGGTGTCCATGGCCTCGGCCATCGCCCGGTGGACGGTGAGCGGGTCCTCGCCGGTGACGTACAGCGGGTCGTGGCCGTAGCCGCGCAGGAGTGCGTCGAGTTCCGCCTCGGGCAGCCGGGCCAGGACGGTCGGGTTGGCGATCTTGTAGCCGTTGAGGTGCAGGATCGGCAGGACGGCGCCGTCGTTCACCGGGTCGAGGAACTTGTTGCCGTGCCAGGAGGCCGCCAGAGGTCCGGTCTCGGCCTCGCCGTCGCCGATGACGCAGGCGACCAGCAGGCCTGGGTTGTCGAAGGCGGCGCCGTAGGCGTGCGACAGCGCGTAGCCGAGTTCTCCGCCCTCGTGGATGGAACCCGGTGTCTCGGGGGCGACGTGGCTGGGCACGCCGCCGGGGAAGGAGAACTGCCGGAACAGCCGGGCCATGCCGTCCGCGTCCCGGGTGACGCTCGGGTAGGTCTCGGTGTAGCTGCCGTCGAGCCAGGAGTTCGCCAGCACGGCGGGCCCGCCGTGCCCGGGTCCCCAGACGCAGACCGCGTCCAGGCCCCGGGCCTTGATCACGCGGTTGAGGTGGGTGTGGACCAGGTTCAGGCCGGGCGAGGTGCCCCAGTGGCCCAGCAAGCGGGGCTTGATGTGCTCCGGGCGCAGCGGCTCGCGCAGCAGCGGGTTGGCCATCAGGTAGATCTGGCCCGCCGCGAGGTAGTTGGCGGCCCGCCAGTGGGCGTCGAGCGCCCAGACCTCCTCGTCGGACGGTCCACCGGGGGCCGAACTGGGGGTGTCGGACATGGCTGCGCTCTCCTCGGAGTCTGCCGGCTTCACCGACCGCCGGCGGGCGGTCGGCCTTCATCGTCGCCCCGCGGCCGGATCCTCCGCAGGGCCGAACAGGCCACATTCTGCAAGGGGAACGGGCCGGTGGTCCCTGCCCGTCCTGTGCCTCACTCGAACGGCCCCGGCCCACCGCCCGCCGCCGGGATGTAAGGCCTGGGAAAGGGGACTGCCGGCGGTCACCGGCAGCCGATCCGGCCTGCCTTGTCCGGCCCAGCAGTTGCCCGCGGTGGGGCGGATTCCGAGCGGTCCGAACTCACCTTCCAGCGCACCAACAGCGGCTAGGTAGGCGGCGGGTGGACGTGCCCACCCTTGTTGCGGGCCATCAGCTGGAGGCATCCCCGTCGTGCGCGAACATACGCCGTTGCGCGATGGTGGTCGGCACATCGTCAGCGAGTGCCGGTCGCGTCAGGGACGTCCGGTCAGCTGTGACTGCCGCTGAGGGGGACGATCCATTCGAGAACGGTGCCGGCCGGCTGGTTCGCGACGAGGGCGAAGGTGCCGCCCAGTTCCTCGGCACGCGAGCGCAGGTTCGCCAGTCCGCTGCGGCGCGTGACGGCCGGGTCGATGCCCCGGCCGTTGTCGCTCACTCGCAGGCACAGATCCGCGGCGGTGACTTCGACACTGACGTCGACGGCGGTGGCGTGGGCGTGCCGGGCCGCATTGGAAAGGGCCTCGCCCAGCACGGCCAGCAGTTGGTCGGCGAACTCGGTGGACACGTCGGTGTCCAGGAGGCCGGTCATCCGCAGCGCCGGGGCGAAGCCGAGCGTCTCGGTGGCCCGGTCGGTGGTTGCCACCAGTCGCGAGCGCAGACCCTTGCCGTCCCTGTCCTGCTTCTGCTCGCGCAGGGCATAGATCATGGAGCGGATGACCCGGATGGTGTCGTCCAGGTCGTCTCTGACCCGCCGGACCCGCTTACCCACCTGCGGCCGGTCGGCAAGCAGGCCCAGGGTGGACTCCAGTGTCAAGGCGCCGCCGAACAGCCGCTGGATGACGAGGTCGTGCATGTCGCGGGCAATACGGTCGCGATCCCCCTGTACCTCGCGTTCGGCACGGGCGGCGGCCAGCTCGGCCTGGGCGGCGAGCTGCGCGGTGATGTCCCGTGCCACGGTGGAGAAGCCGATCAACGTGCCGTCGGCGCCGGACATCGCCGAGACGGTGACGGCCACATCGACCTCGGTGCCGTCCGATCGGCGCCACCGGGTCTCGTGCGGCTCGGCGCGTCCACCGGCGCGGATCTCCGCCACTGCGGCGTGGAGGGCGTCCATCGCCCCACCGGGCAGGAGTACGTCGGCCGGCTGCCCGACGATCTGCTGCTCGGTATGGCCGAACAGGCGTTGAGCGCCCGGGTTCCAGGTCTGGACGAGGTGGGTGGGCGCAGGATCGACGCAGATCATGGCGTCGTTCGAAGACGTCACGATGGCCGCGAGCCGGGACGCCGCGCGCTGGGCCGCCTCGAGTTCGGTGTGCAGCGCGATCAGGCCCCGGTTGGTGTCGTCGAGCTCCTGGCGCAGGTCGGCGATCAGCTCCGCGCTGTCGGCGGGCTGGGTGTCGCGGAGCTCTCCGATGGCCAACTGTCCTCCGTCGTCCGTCATATGCCGGGCATCATCATGACATGCCGCTGCGGTCGCGGACCACGAGCACGGTGGCGTCGTCAGAGGGCCGTGCGTGGTCGCGGTGCACGACCGCGGCGATGATCGCCGGGTGGTGCTCCAGCAGGCGGGGGTGGTCTTCCAGGTTCCAGCCGGAGCGGATCCCGTCGGACGTCAGCACCAGGGTCGAGCCGGGTTGCCAGCGGCAGTGCTGGAGGTGTGTGCGCGGAACGGGGAGATGGGTACCGAGGGTGCCCGGGCGGTCCAGTAGATGGACCGAGCGGTGACCGTTGGTGATGATCCGTCCGGTGATGTTACCGACCGCCGCATAGCTGAGCTCGCCGTCCTCGGGGTCGATGACGCACGCGCCCAGGACACCGCCCCGGGTGGCGCGCATCGCCTGATGGGCTCGCTGGATGAAGTGGTCGAGGGCGGTGACCGGGCCGTGCTCGAACGTGGTGATCGCGGCGCTCGCCGCCAAGGCAGCACCGGCGCCGTGGCCGAGGCCGTCGACGACCAGGGCGGTCAGCCGCTCGCCAGGCGTGACCGACCACGCGTCTCCGGACTCGCCGTCACCGCCCAGCGGGACATTGACTCCGCCGAAACACCAACGACCTGCTGTGCCTGAGGGGTTGGCGCCCAGCCGGGCGTAGACGACCGTGCCTCCCCGGGTGGAGTACCAGTCGAACTCGACGGAGTTGCGCCGCACGACGCCCAACCCGGCATTCAGACCGCCACGACGATTCGAGGACGGCACCAGGTCCACCGGGGGAGTGAGGGACGCCGCGGTCATTCCCGGGCCGCGGTCGACCGAGATGAGCTCGATCCCGTCTGCGGCCCTGCGGGCCAGCACGTATCCCCCGGGGTGGGCATGCCGCACGAGGTTGGTGCCGAGCTCGGTGGCCACCAACTCGGCCACGCCCGCAGGAAGGCCGTGCTGGCCGACTGCCATCCGGGCGACCGCCCGGCGCAGGGCGCCCACGTCCTCCTCTGCCTCGATTGCATGGAGGCGGTGTTCGTTCTCGCTCATTGCCGCACCCCGGTCACCGCTGCCACTTCACGATCACCACGGTCGTGCCCGAGTCGGCGCCCGATGTGAGGGTCAGGTCGTCCACCAGCCGTCGCGACCCGGGCAGGCCCAGGCCCAGGCTGCCCTTGGTGCTGAAGCCGTCGGTCATCGCCGCCTCGATGTCGGCGATGCCCGGACCGTCGTCGGCGAAGGTGACTCGCACCCCCCGGCGCCCCTGCTCGTACACCTGCTCGGCGCGGATCCGGCCGCGGCCCCCGGTGGCGTAGTTGAGGATGTTACGAGCCAACTCGCTTCCGGCCGTGATCAGTTTGGTCGCGTCGACCAGGCCCAGACCCACTGCCTCGGCCTCGGCACGCAGGACCTTGCGGACCCGGATCAGATCGGCCTCATGGGCGATCGCGAAGACGGCCGGCTCCGCGTCCGTTGTGGTGTTCCAGGTCACAGCCGGACCGCACCGTTCTCGGCGCGGCGCAGCCGCTGCAGCAGTGCCAGGCCCTGCTCGGCGTTGAGCGCCGTGTCCAAATGGCCCATCGGGACACCCAGTTCCACCAGTGTGATGGCCACCGCGGGCTGAATTCCCACGATCGCGGCTTGGGCTCCCAGTAGCCGGATCATCGCCACGATTCGCGCCAGCACCCGTGCGATGAACGAATCGACCATAGCCAGCCGGCTCACATCGATCAACATCCCGGATGCACCGGTGCGCGCGACCTCCCGGGTGAGCTGCTCCTCGATCTGGACCACGGTCGTGTCGTCCAGGTCGCCCTGCAACGCCACCAGCAGCGTGTCACCGATCCGCATCACCGGTACGACGTCGTCGCTCACAGCGAGCCCCCCATGGACAGCGCCCGGGTGGCGGTCTCGGCGGTCCCGGCCCGCTCGGCCAGCAGCGCCAGCGCCAGTTGCAACGCGTCCTGCAAGGTGTTGCGCGACCGCAGGCGCCCCATGTCGATGCCCAGGTGCACCATGGACTGCGCGGTCTCCGGCCGCACCCCGCTCAGAATGCTCACCGCCCCCATCAGCGCAGCCGCCTGGACGGTCTTCAGCAGATGCTGAGCCACCTGGGTGTCGATGGTGGGCACCCCGCTGATGTCCAGGATCGCCACCTCCGCCTGAGTCTGGGCGATCTTCTCCAGCAGGCCCTCGGTCAGCCGGGTGGCTCGCAGGGTGTCCAAGGTCCCGATGATCGGCAACGCAAGTACCTTGTCCCACACCTGGATCACCGGCGTGGACAGCTCCAGGATCTCGTCGCGTTGGCGCTGCAGCCGCTGCTCGGTCTCCCTGCGCTCGGTGACATCGCGGATCGCTGCGGCAACCAGCAGACCCTCGGCCGTCTGGAGCGGGCTCAGGCTGATCTCGAGGGGGAACTCCGTGCCGTCCCTGCGCATTCCGGACAGCTGGAGTCCCTCGCCCATCGGCCGCAGCCGGGGCCCGGTGAGGAAGCCGTTGCGGTGGCCTACGTGGCGGTCGCGGTACCGCGGCGGTACCAGCACCTCTATCTCCCGGCCGACCAGTTCCCCGCGTTCGAAGCCGAACAGCGTCTCGGTCTGTCGGTTGACCAGTACGATGCGCCCGTCCGGGCCCACGATCACCATGGCGTCCGGGGCCGACTCCAGCAGACCGTGGAACAGCGACTCGGCCCGCGCACTTTCAGTGACATCCCGCAGGGCCAGAATGAAGCCGGTCACTGCGCCCTCTTCGCCCAGAACCGGCGTCAGAGCGACCCTGGCCAGGAAACGCTCGCCCCCCTTGCGGATCCGCCAGCCCTCAAAACTCCACCGACGCTCTTTGCGCGCCGCGGCCAGTTCCTGATCCAGCAGTCCGGCGTCGCGGTCCTCCGCGGTGTGCAGCACCGACACCGACCGCCCCACCACCTCGGCGTCGGTGTAACCCGTCATCGACGCGGCAGCGCGGCTCCAGCGAACCACCTGCCCACTTGGGCTGATCTTGATCAAAGCCTGATCGGTGACCGCGTCCAGCATCGACTCAAGCTCACGCACAGTCGCCTGGGGCTCCTGCTCACCTATCGATGGCGTCGTCATAGTCGGCCCCGTCTCCCCTCTCATACGGCCCGGGTTGGGCATCCACGGGCGACGTTGCGGTCCCGTCCGCGCTGATGTTACCGGGCGGACCCAGCATGCCAACGACCGACCACCGCTTCCCATGCACCGGGAGCAGGCCGGACGCGCGGATGCCGTGTCCCCACCAGGTGGACGCGGCATCCGCGCGGTGATGTCCCGTGCCTGATCCCCGGAAGGCACTGCGCCGTTTCAGTCGTGCGGCACGACGGCGACCGGGGCATGTGCGTGGTCGATCACGGCGTGGGTGACCGGGCCGAGACGCAGGCCAAGGTGGCGGCGGCGGAGCGACCGCTGCCGAGCTGCCAGGTACGCCTGACTGCACCCGACGGCTACCGGCGACTGCTGGACTGGCTGCGCTCGCACGGCGACCTGATGGCCGTCGGCGCCGAGGGCCCGGCGCACACGGGGGCCGAACCCGCCCGCCACACCGGCGGGCGGCCTACTGCCCCGCCCACTGCCTCAACTGGCCAGCGGTCTCGAAGTTCGCGACGCTCTGGTCAACGGGGGCCTGGCTGTACTGGTGGAAGAGCCACTGGTGCTGAACAGCGGGCTGCCCCGCCGGATGGCTGTAATCGGCAATCCACAGACCGTCCCCGCAGTTCGACGTGCTGTCACGGTTGTGCCAGAAGTCCACGTCGCAGTACAGGACGATCCGGTGGTTCGGTCGCAACTGCTTGACCGCTGCCAGGAACTGGTCCTTCTCCGCGCAGGTGGGCGCCGTACCGCCCTCGGCCTCCCAGTCACACGCGAGGATGTCGTTCGGCAGGCTCAGGCAGCGTTCGACGAAGCACTGGGCCTGTGCCTGCACGTCACCCGGCCTCAGGAAGTGATAGAAGCCGACGACGAGCCCCGAGCCGCGGGCCGACTGCGACTGGGCGGCCTGCTTGGGGTTGACGTAGTCGGTGCCCTCGGTTGCTTTGACGAACGCGAACGACAGGCCATTGGTGCTGAGGGCAGCCGGTTGGTAGCTGGAAACGTCGATTCCCTTCAGCATGATGGTGCCTCCTTGCTGAACTGGACAGGTGAAGTCGTCGGCGGGTGGAGTGGTTCTCGGACCGAATCGCGCCGGGAGTGCTGACGCGGGCGTTCCCGCCCGAGCCGGTTGATGAGGTGGCTTCCGGCTGCGGCTGGGTCCGGAGCCGCTGCGGGCGCTGTTCGCCCGGGTCTGCCACCCCGTGGCCACGAAGGGGACGGTCGGCGCGTGGTTTCGCCACTGGCGGCTGGTCGCGGTGGACGGTACCGCCTTCGACATCCCTCGGTGTGCTTGCCGAGACGGCCGTCGTACACGCCCCCACAGCCCGACCCAGGAGCCGTGTCAGCCGTAGATCACCAGGACCGTGGTTCCCTTGGGCGCCGCCGTGCCGGCGGGGGGCTGTTGTTTCACGACGTTTTCGCCGACGGCAGGGGCGGGTGAGGTCGGGTCGGTCATCAGTCTCAGCGTGGTCGTGCTCAGCACCCGCATGGCGTCGTCCGCGGTGCGTCCGGTCAGATCCGGTACGGTTTCGGTGCCCACGGAGGTGGTGAGCAGGTCGTGGGCCTGGTCGGTCGACTTTGAGGAGAAGTAGAACGCGGTGGCCGCGCCGACGGCTGCGCCGAGGGCGCCGATGAGGGTGCTGCGGGTGGTGGAGTCGTTGACCGCGAACGCGAGTACGGTGGCGGACAGGAGTCCGGCGATCAGGGCGAGCGCGATCCAGCTGCGCGCGACGCTGCCCATCACGCCCTTCGCGGCGGAGGCTCCCCAGAGGACCAAGCCGATGGCGATGATCACTCCGGCGATGATCAGCAGGGCGGCGAGGGTCTGCCCCCAGGTGAGTACGGCCGAGCCTCCCGGCGTGGGACTGGGGGACGGCGAAGGCGTATCGGCTGGGGATGCGGCCAGGAGCGGAAGTCGGAGCATGGCAGCCTCCAGGGCGTTCTTTTCGACGTCGCGGGGTCAGGACGGTGGTGTCTTCTGGGTGTAGGCCGTGGTGACGAAGCAGAAGATCTGGCCTTGAGCCGGGTCGGACGGCGAGATGTTGGGCGGGTTCAGGATGTCGGCCTCGTCGAACTGGAGGGTGAGGTCGTCACGCCCGGGGAGGTTCGGATCGTAGAGGCAGAGCGTCACCTGGTTGCCGCTCATCTGGTAGCCCCACGCCGCTACCTGGTGGTCGTGTTGCAGGTCCATCGGGTTGGCGGACAGAGCCTTCACCAGGCAGATCGGGGCGGGGAATCCGCTGTCGATCCAGGTGCGGATCTGTGGCCAGGCATCCTTGATGATGATCGGGGAGCGGCCTTCCAAGGGGTTTCCGGCGCTTCCGGTGTCCGGGTACGCGGGGTTGCCGATGGTGAGCAGGGTCACGGGCAGTGAGGGCAGGTCGAAGCTGTCGAAGAGCCGGCTGACCAGGTAGTCGTAGAGCGGTGTCCCGGGGGCGGCCGGATCCGGCCGGTCCTGCGGGACGGGCAGCGACGCCGCCCAGTAGTCGAGTGCCGCGTAGACCATGCCGCCGCACAATCCGTACTCGGCGTTGCCGATGGGGATGGTGGCCACCCCGAGGTCGATCGAGGTGAGCGGGGCGCTGGTCCAGCTGTTGTCGAACGGGAAGCCGTGCTGGGAGGGCCGGAAGGTGGTGTTGTGCGGCGTGGAGGGCTCCAGCACGTAGTCCACGCTCACGTTGTCGCCGGACCATCCGCTCTGGTAGAGCGCGAAGCCCGGACTGACGTCGGTGGCGTACTTGTTGGTTCCGGCGAAGGGGTTGTCCCAGGCGATCTTCAGGGAGGAGCCGTCGCCGCCGATCGCGTACACCGCGCTGCCCTGGGTGCCGGTGGCGATGCCGTCGGACTCCGAGGCCCAGGTGGTGTCGGCCTGCGGGCCGACGTTGTCCGGTGGCTGGGTGGTCCACTCGCCACCCGGAAGGTCGTTGGAAGTGAGGGTGAGGTCTTGGTCGCTGTGGTTGTGCAGGGTGATCTGGACGCTGCGTGCGGCCATCGGGCTTCCTCCTTGTGAGGTGTCGGCTAGGGGGAGACGGTGACGAACGGCACCTGCAGGCTGTCCCAGCTCGCCTGGCCGGGAATGCCGTCGGCGGCGGAGCCCTGGTAGCCGAGAGTGAGTTGCCAGGCGTGGTAGGACGCCTGGTCCCCGCTCCCCCAGATGTCCTCGCCGACAGTGCTCCGGTAACGGCCGCAGCCGACGGCGACGAGGCGGTTGTGCATGGCCGCGATGACCGAACTGCGGCGACCGGGCGAGAAGAAGTCAGTTCCGGGAAACGGCTGGTACTGCCGGGGCGGCGCAGCGGGCAGGGCCGGGTCGCTCACCGGCGGGAGTACGGGCAGCATCTGGCAGACGAAGGCGATCACCTGCATGTCGGGAATGCTCAGCACCGCGCTCTCCGCGGACACCTCACCGGGCCCGAACGGATCGGTCGGCAACTGCCAGGGTCCGAAGTGCGTGCTGGTGGTCGCCGCCGCCAGGTCGTCCCCTGTCCACTGCCCGGACACCTCGACGTTCGCGGTGAGGATCATCGTCACCGGCAGACCGAACGGCGTGCCGACCGGGAGGCTGCCAGGCAGCAGCGATCCGGCCCTCTCGCCAGGGAGGTACCACAGTGGGCTGTTCAGCAGGACGTCGTTCCACCAGCCCGACCGGGACATTGCGACCTGGAAGTAGTTCATGGTCAGGGTGAGGGCAGAGGCGCCGACGGGGGTCGGCGAGGCCGCGGGGGGATTCTCGTCACTGTCCGAGCCGTTGGTGCCGGGCGCGGCAGCCGCCTGGTCGCTCTGGGATCCGTCGTCACTGCGCCACGACCACAGGGACTGGTTGCCCGCATCTGGTCCGGCATCGGACGGGGGCTGGTCGGAGGCGTCCGGCCCGGGGGCGGTGACGGAGCGGGTGGACTGGTACCCGGGCCAGCTCGCCACTCTGTCGGGGGCGTACCAGTCGAGCGGCGCCGTCCTGATCTCCTTGGGCGCTCCGACGGGTCCGATCGCCTGGGCGGACTCCTCCTTGAGTCGGACGAAGGCGTTCGCCGTGTCACTGCCGACGGGTGCCGCCGGGGCCGCGAGCTGGGTCACTGCCGTCATGATGTCGCCGGCGGTGGCGCCGCCCGCGCTGAACTGGCTGTTGAGCACCGGGGCGACCCGGTCGACGACCGTGGTCAACCAGGTATCGACCAGTGCCGGGTTGACCACTCCGTTCTGGTAGAAGGTGTCCGGGCGGACGGCGACGGCACCGGGCAGGAACGCGACCGTGGTCGGCCCGTCGCTCGGCTGGGCGAACTGGCTGTCGATGAAGTCGTACAGTGCCGCGCCGAGTTGGTCGAGCCTGGAGGTGTCCACCATCACCGTCTCAGCCGCCCGCCGTCGGCGTGGTCGTGGTCGACGAGGTCGTGCTGTCGGTTGCGCCGACGACGGCCGGGGGGTTCACCCCGTCGACCCGTGGTGAGGCGGGCAGGATCTCGCCGATCCAGCCGACTATCTGGCAACCGTTGATCGACAGCTTTCCGTGCTGGGAGTTGCCGTCGAACCACCAACTACCGCTTGCCGCAGCGGATTCGGACTCCGAGCCGGACCAGTCGACGTTGCCCTCGTGGGCCTCGCCGCCGAAGCCCAGGTAGCCGACGTTCCCGCTGACGCTGGTGCCGCTGCTCTGGTCGGAACTGGACGCGTTCTGGCACCACGAACTCATCCGGTCACCGGCATCCCCCCAGTTGCTTGCCGTGATGACGACGTTCCGGACCACCATGAACTGAGTCGTGATCATCGGCAGTGCTTCAGCCGCGCTCTGGTCCTGGGTCTGCGCGTCCTGTGCCTTGACCGCTCCTCCGATGGTTCCGTCGCTGATCGACTTCGGGGGCTCACCGGGGAGGTACCAGCCGTCGACGAGGAACAGCTCCGAGAGCAGCCATGGACGGTAGATGGTGCACAGGCCGTACTCGAAGTGGATCTCGACGTCCGACGTGCTGTTGCTGAAGCTGATACTGGTGCCCCCCGAGGCTGAGCTCCCTGCCGAGTCGCTGCTGGAGGTGCTGGTGGCATCCGCACCGAAGGTGACCCCGAACACCATCGCCTCGCCTCCGCCGCCCACCGACTGGCTGTGGCCCTGGTACCAGCTGTTCGCGAGCTGGGAGGACTGCGTGGCACCGGACGAATCCCACTGGCTGGCGGCGATGTCGAGTTCGGTGAAGCCGTTCTCCCGGTCGTTCGGGTCGTACCAGGTGCTCGGCATCACTTCGGAGTAGGGCGAGGGCACGGGCACACCGGTCAGCCCGAGATTCCATGCTTTGTACAGGGTGCGGGCCTGGCTGACGAAGAATGCCCCGACACTTCCGCCCACCGATTCGAGAGTGTCGAGCGCACTCTCGATGGTGTCGGCATCGCCGCCCGCACGCCATTCGTCCCAGGCGGTGTCGACCTTCTGCTGGAGTGACTGCGACGTCACCGGCCAGACCTGGCCCTTGACCGGATCGGTCATCGCCTCGGCCTCCGCCGTCGCGAAGTCGCTGCGAGCATCCGCCCATTTCTGGGCGGCGTCCTTGTACGCCATGTACGCGTCTGACATCTTTCCGGTGTCATTCCCTTTGGCGTCGAACTTGTGGAGTACCTGCCGCGCCTTGTCGATCCGGTCCTGGACGTCCTTGGGAGGCGGCGGTGCCGACAGGCCCTGCGCTTTCATGACCAGGCCCTCGTAGGCGGTGCTGAGGATCTCCGAGCCCTGGAACGGAAGGTAGCTGCCGTCCGTGGTGACCATCAGCCGCTGGTCGACCAGCGTTGCCGTGTTGAACGCCGCTTTCAGCGACTGGACCAGTTGTGGATTCTCCGTCGGCGGCGGTGGCACCGGGGGCTTCTTGGCCGCCACGGCCGGACCCACCGGGCCGGGGGGAGGTACGGCGGCCGCCACATCGGGGGGTATCCCCGCCTGGCTCCCGGCCCCGGCGACCGTGGTCGTGCCTACGGGTGACCACGGATCGGCGAAGTCCTTGGGATTGATCGGCATGCCGTTCGGCATCTGCATGTAACAGACCTGACGCAACGGCTGGCCGTCCTTGGTCAACGCCTGTGAGCCCAGGGCCTTCGCCACGAGGCTGCTGAGCATCGCCTGCAGTGCGCCGGCCAGCTCGCCGGCCGCCTGGGTTGCGCCCACGGTGGGCTGGTTCATGATGTCCTCCTCGACGGAGGTGGGAAATTGATGATGACGGCGTCTCACGCATGGCGCGATGGAGCGCGGCGTCGTCGGCAAGACGCGCGGAGGCGGTGGCGCCATCGGAAAGTCCCGGAGCCATCAGCTGGACCGGACGCACCGCAAAGTTCTTCTGCAAATCATTGTGCCAGGCGGGCAGTTAACGGCCAATCCCGACAGTCCTCTTCGGAATACGGGCCGCTCCTCGATCGACAGTCGCGCAACCCGGCACGGCATTCGCCTACTTGCCCGCTGGTTGTGCGGGTTGTACTTGCGCTCCTTGTAGACCTCGGCGAGCCGGGTCTTCGCCTTCTCCGAGTTGGCGAACCCGGACTCCTCGACCTGGCGGCCGGCTGCGTTGCGGTACCGGATCGTGCACTCGTGCGGGCACCGCGGCCACCGGCTCTCGGAGTCCTCGCACGTTTTGAAGAAGCTGCCCATGCCGCGGATGAGTCTGATCGCTGCCACTGCTGCTGACCCCCAGGCAGGTTTGCTGACCGTTTGCTGACCCTGGATGGTCGAACAGGCCTCTGAGCTGGGATGAAACGCTCACCACGTGATATGTGGTGGAACTTCATCGGCCGGTCCAGTGAGGAGATCGCGCAAGCACGACTCGACCGGGAGAAGGGGGAGCGCTTCGGCGAGGTCCAGGGCTACCCGGGCGACCGCCTGCCCGCGCCGGAGCTGCCGAACGTCGCCCTCAAGGCGCGCGGAAACCGCCTCTGACCTGCGCCGATGCCACCGGGGTGGCGATCGCAACGATCAGCCCTGAACGGCGCTCCGCGACCGCCGCTGGCACCCGGTATGGCCCCGGCGGGCATCGTCGGCCACGGCCTCGGGAGTGATCGCCAACACCTCGCCGATTCTCACATGTCGGCAGGTTTTGCGGGCTGTGGGTGGATGAACGCCGACTTTTTGCTGACTTTTCTGACGGTCCGTCAGGCGCTGAAACCTTGCGCCTTACTGATCATTTCAAAATGAGTTCGGCTCAGGGGCTTGGCAGTTGAGGCGTCCGGGCGGCGGAGTGCTGCACGTGTCGGATGATCTTGTGCCTGATGACCTGTGGGAGCGGGTGGCTCCGCTGCTGCCGCCACGTCCGCCGCGACGCCACCGCTGTCCCGGGCGGCTGCCGGCGGACGACCGGGCTGCACTGCGCGGCATCGTGTACGTGCTGCGCAAGGGTGTGAGCCGGCGGGACGTTCCGGCCGAGCGGGTGGGCTGCAGTGGGGTGACGGCCTGGCGGCGGTTGCGGGACTTGGCCGAAGCGGGCGTGTGGCCGCGCCTGCACGAGGTTCTGCTCGCCGAGCTGCGGGCCGCAGGGCTGCTGGAGATGGACGATGCCGCGATCGACGGTTCGCACGTCAGGGCGCTGAAGGGGGGCTCACACCGGACCTTCGCCGGTCGACCGCGCACGGCCGGGCAGCAAGCACCACGTCCTTGTCGACGCCCAGGGCATCCCGCTCGCGGTGTCTCTGACCGGCGGCAACCGCAACGACGTCACCCAGCTCCTGCCCCTGCTGGCGAAGATCCCACTCGTCGCCGGCCTGGTCGGTCGGCCACGGCACCGTCCGGACGTGCGGCTGGCCGACCGGGGCCACGACCACGACAAGTACCGGCGCCTTGCGTGGAAGCGGGCATCAAGCCCGTGATTGCCCGCCGCGGAGTGCCCCACGGATCACGGCTCGGCGTCCATCGCTGGGTAGTCGAGCACACCATCGCGTGGCTCCACGGCTTCCGACGCCTTCGCATCCGCCGGGAGCGACGCGACGACATCCAGGCACGTCCACAGGCAGACGCTGGAACGGTCGGCGGAGCCGAGGCGCAACCGGGCCGCTGACCGCGGTGGTGCGCAGTCATGAGGCGGCGGCGATCGACAACGCGCCAGACCCGCTTGTGCACCGTCCAGCGCCGAGCGGACGAACCGTCGGGCCGGCGCGACGCTCTCCGGTACCGGCGGAAGCCGCCGTGACGCCGTGGGATGCCCATGTGGGGACCTGCCCACGAAACGGTGAGGCTATCCGGGCAGCCAGGCCCGAATGAGGGCACCCACGTATACCTCCCGACTCTTCCGTGGTACGGCCGCGGCTGGTGTGATGCACCGGTCCGGCCGGGTGCTCGTGGCAGATGTACGCGATCCTGGATTCGAGGAGCCCGAGCTGCCGATTCGCGCCCGTGAAGCAGGCCCGAGGGTCGGCCCGCTCGGACGGCCGCGGTCCCGTCGTGCCCGATCACGCGCCGCGACACGGACGCATCAGGCGCGACCGGCGACCCGAGCGGAGGTCATACGACTGATGAGTGGCAGCGAGCACGAGTCGGCAGGAGCGCGGGACACCACCGAGGGCCGCGTCTACACCGTCACCGGCGGCGACTGGGGCGAGGTCGCCGAGGCCGTCGCGCAGGCCGACGACGAGCGGATCATCGTCAACATGGGCCCGCAGCACCCGTCCACGCACGGCGTGCTGCGCCTGGTCCTGGAGATCGACGGCGAGACGGTGAAACAGGCCCGCTGCGGCATCGGCTACCTGCACACCGGCATCGAGAAGAACATGGAGTTCCGCAACTGGGTGCAGGGCACCACGTTTGTGACGCGGATGGACTACCTGACTCCGCTGTTCAACGAGACCGCCTACTGCCTGGCGGTGGAGAAGCTCCTCGGGATCACCGAGCAGGTCCCGGAGCGGGCGAGCGTGATCCGGGTGCTGATGATGGAGCTGAACCGGATCTCCTCGCACCTGGTGGCCCTCGCCGCCGGCGGGATGGAGATCGGCTCGACCACGCTGATGGTCTACGGTTTCCGGGACCGCGAGGTCGTCCTCGACATCTTCGAGCTGGTGACGGGCCTGCGGATGAACCACGGGTACGTCCGGCCGGGCGGTCTGGTGCAGGACCTGCCTGCCGGCACCGTCGACAAGATCCGCGAGGGCGTGAAGCTGCTGCGCTCGCGGATGCACGAGTACGACAAACTGGCGACCAAGAACCCGGCCTTCAAGGCCCGGCTGGTCGACGTCGGCCACCTGGACCTGGCCGGCTGCCTGGCGCTCGGCGCCACCGGCCCGATCCTGCGTGCCACCGGGCTGCCGCACGACCTGCGCAGGACCGACCCGTACTGCGGGTACGAGAACTACGAGTTCGACGTCCCGACGGCCGACACCGCGGACTCCTACGGCCGGTTCCTGATCCGGCTGGAGGAGATGCGCCAGTCGTTGCGGATCGTCGAGCAGTGCCTGGACCGGCTGGCCCCCGGCCCGGTGATGGTGGGCGACAAGAAGATCGCCTGGCCGGCCCAACTGGCCGTCGGCCCGGACGGGTTGGGCAACTCGCTCGACCACATCCGGAAGATCATGGGTGAGTCCATGGAGGCGCTGATCCATCACTTCAAGCTGGTGACGGAGGGCTTCGTCGTCCCGCCGGGGCAGGCCTACACGGCGGTCGAGTCCGCCAGGGGCGAGCTGGGCGTGCACCTCGTCTCCGACGGCGGCACCCGGCCCTACCGGGTGCACTTCCGCGACCCGAGCTTCACCAACCTCCAGACGATGGCCGCGATGTGCGAGGGCGGCATGCTCGCGGACGTCGTCGTCGCGGTGGCGAGCATCGACCCGGTGATGGGTGGCGTGGACCGGTGAGCGCCGTACCGGGGCAAGGTCAGCCGTAGGGCCGGGGCACTGTTGGTGCGGTGCCGCGGGTTGGTCGGGCGTTCGCGGTGACCGCTCGGTGTTCAGCCCGTGTCGGTTCGGAGCCGTTTCATCGGCGGTGGGGCAGGACAGACGCCGCCCATGGCCCTGCTACGAACTGCTTCCACGCCGTCGTCCCTTGCGTCGTCCGCGGCGTCGGCCCGGACGCACAGCCGTGCCGGCCCACGGCGGTACCTGCTGTGTCCGCCGGAACACTTCGCTGTGGAGTACGCGATCAACCCGCGGATGGATCCTGCCCAGCCGGTGGATCGGACGGCGGCGCTGCGGCAGTGGAAGGCCCTCGCGGTGGACGCGATCCTCGCCCGCGCCGCGGACGCCGCCGCGTTCGGCCTGAACGCCGTCAGTGACGGGAGCCACGTGGTACTGCCCGGAGCCGCCCGGGGACTGGTGCGGCAGCTGCGCACTGCTGGGTACCGGCCGGTGCCGGTCGCCGTGCCGGAGCTGCGGGAAGGCCGGAGGCGGCCCGAAGTGCCGCGCCCTGGAGCTGCGTTCGGAATGAGGTCACCGTGATACACGCCTCCGCCCCCGCAGGCATCCTCGCCCCGCGGCTGCCGGCCTCGCGCGGCCCGCTCTCGGCTGCGGTCCTGGCGGCCCTGCGCGGCTCCGCCCGGTACACGCTGCCCGCGCCGGAGCCCGCCGCCGGTCCGTGGGGCGACGACCTGCAACTCGCCCTGTACATCTGCTACGAGCTGCACTACCGAGGATTCGCGGGCGTGGACGACGACTGGGAGTGGTCGCCGGAGCTGCTTGCCCTGCGGGCCGCCCTGGAGGACGTGTTCCTGGCCGGGCTGCGCCGCGAGGTGGGCCGGCCCGCGCCGCTGGCCGAGGTGCTGGCGGATCTGCTGGTGGAGCCACCGAACGGCGACGGGCCTTCGCACCATCTGCTGGCGTCCGGGACCAGGGCGCAGGCCCGCGAATACCTGGCGCACCGTTCGCTGTACCACCTGAAGGAGGCCGACCCGCAGATGTGGGCGGTGCCGCGGCTGCCGTACCCGGCGAAGGCCGCGCTGGTCGCCGTTCAGTACGACGAGTACGGTGCGGGTCGGCCGGAGCGGGCGCACGCCGAGCTGTTCGCGGCGATGATGGCGGACTTCGGGCTCGACCCGGCGTACGGTGCGTACTTGGACGCGGTGCCGGGGTCGGCACTCGCAGTGGTCAACACGATGTCGTTGTTCGGACTGCACCGGGCGCTGCGGGGCGCACTGGTGGGGCAGTTCGCGGCGCTGGAGATCACCTCGCCGCCCGGTGCGGCTCGGCTCGCCGCCGCGTTCGAACGGCTCGGCGCGTCGCCGCGCGGCACCCTGTTCTACCGCGAGCACGTCGTCGCCGACGCCGTCCACGAGCAGCTCGTACGGCGCACCGTCATCGACCCGTTGATCGCCGAACCCGGATGCCCAGCCGAGGACATCGCGTTCGGCGCGCTCGCCTACGCCCTCACCGAGGATCGGCTCGCTGCCCAGCAACTCAACGCCTGGCGCACCGGCGCCAGTTCGCTTCGCGCCCCGCTGCCTGAGGAGTCGACCGAGTGATCCGCCGCCGTTCGTCCCCGAGCCTGCTCACCTCGCCGAGCAGCGGCCATCGCCGACCTTGGACCAGGCAGGTGGAAGCTGAGGCTGCGGATGGCGTCCGCGCAGGCAGGTCGACGTGCTTCGCGCCGGTTGCCTGCACCGGCACCGCGCCGACCATCACCCGCCGGACACGTTGTCCACCCGGGCCGGCTTACCCGCGAACTCCCCGACCACGTCACCCTCGCCCACTGCACCGCCGACGTCCAAGCCGATCCGCCCAGCGCGGCCTCGAGTGTCGCCACCCACTCGCTGGGCATACGCATGGCCATGGTGCTGCTCAGGCCACCCGGTGTGTACCCCGTGCAAGGAGACACCGCGCTGTTGCTGGAGACGTTCGGATGCGAGCCCGTAAGGCCCGGGGCCCGGTGTCTGGACCTCGGCACCGGCTGCGGGGTCCTCGCGCTGGCGGCGGCCCGTCGTGGGTGTCGGGTCACCGCTGTGGACCTGTCCCGCCGAGCACTGGCCACTGCGTGGCTGAACGCCCACCTGCACCGTCTGCCCGTGCGACTGCGGCGCGGCGACCTGACGGGGCCTGTCCTCGATGAGCAGTTCGACCTGGTGCTGTCCAATCCGCCGTACGTCCCCGCCCGGGACTCGCAGCCGCCCGGCCGCGGGCCGGCTGTGGCGTGGGACGCCGGGCCGGACGGGCGGCAGCTGCTCGACCGGCTGTGCCGCCAGGTCCCACTGCTGCTCGCGCCGGGCGGGGTACTTCTGCTCGTACAGTCCTCACTGGCCCAACCCGACGCCACTGTCCGGCAGTTGCGCGCCGCAGGGCTGCAAGTCGGTGTCATCGCGCGCAAGTCGCAGCGCTTCGGCCCGGTGATGACCGCCAGGGCGCAGTGGTTCGAGGACATCGGGCTGATCGAACCGGGAGTCCGTACCGAAGAGTTGGCGGTGGTGCGCGGTGTCCGCCACTGACCACGATCCGCAGACGCCCCGGGTGCGCCTCACCGAACACGGACCGCTGCTCATCGACGGCCCGGTGGAGCTGCTGCTGCCGGACGGGAGCACACTGCACTGCGACCGCCCGGTGGTCGCTGTCTGCACCTGCCGCCGCAGCCGCCGCTATCCGCTGTGCGACACCAGCCACCGCCGGCACAGCACACCCCGGCCATAGGCCGCCACTGGCTAGGGCGAACAGGCTGGCTTCCGTTCCGGCGAGGTCCCCTGCCGCTCCAGGGACTCCGTTCACCCCGGTCCGTTGGAGGTCAGGTCTCTCGGAGGCGCGTCATCAACTCGGCGGGCATCGCAGGCGCCGGACAACATCAGCCTTCGATGACGACGCGGATGCTGTCCAGGCCCGGGTCGGCGGCGTCGGGGATGAGCATGCCGGCCCTTCGGCCGCTGGAAAGGTAGTCGATGACGGCTTCATTGAGGCGCTCGCCCGGTACTGCGGCCGGGATGCCGGGTGGGTAGGGGGTGAGCATCTCGGCCGCGATCCGGCCTGCGGCGGTGCCGGTGGGGACTTGCTCGGTGGGGCCGAAGAACGCGTCGCGGGGCAGCAGTACCTGTTCCAGCCGCAAGTCAGTGGGGTCGGGTACGTCGACCTGCGCGGCGGGACGCAAGGTGTCGGCGATCGTCGTCAGTTCGGCCAGGGCGGTCAGCAGGCGGCCGACGGTTTCGGGGGTGTCGGCGTGGGTGAGCTGGGCGCTGATGCGGCGGTGGTCGCATATGTGCAGGTCGACTTGGCGATGGGAGCGCAGCCAGTCGCCGGCCAGGTAGCCGGTGATGTCGAGCCCGGCAACGTCGATGATCATCTGAAGGGGGTCGAGGTCGGCGGCACGGTGCGGGGCGCAGAATTCCTCGCGTCCGTGGACGTGCAACCCGTCGAGGTGCTCGATACTTTCACGGGCCTCGGCGGCGAGAGCCAGGGTCCGGTCGTAGAGGGCTCGGCCGTACTGGACCATCTGACGGCGCCAGCCGTCGAGGGCCGCGTAGATCAAAGTGGAGGGGCTCGTGGTGCCGAGCAGGTCCTCGCGCTGCTTCAACACCGCGGGGTCGATCCGGTCGCCCTGGAGGTGGAAGACGGAGCTCTGCTCCAGCCCGGAGCCCATTTTGTGCACAGAAGTGACGCACACGTCCGCGCCGGCGTCCATCGCCCACCTCGGCAGATCGGGATGGAAAGGCAAGTGCGCGCCCCATGCCTCGTCGACGATCAGCGGGCGGTTCGCGCTGTGGCAGGCTGCAGCTGTGGCCGGCAGGTCCGCGCAGGTGCCGTACGGGGTGGGTGACGTGATCAGGGCGCCGCGCGCCTCCGGATGTTCCGCCAGCGCCCGGGCGAAGGCGTCGGCGGAAGGAGGGTGGGCCAGGTGCAGATCGGGATCCCACTGCGGATCTGCCCACAGGGGCCGAATGCCGGCCACGATCAAGCCCGCCACGACGGACTTGTGCGCGTCCCGTCCGACCACCAAGTGCTCGTGCGGACCGGCAGCGGCCAGCATGGCCGCCTTCACGGACAGCGAACTGCCGCAGGTGGAGAAAAAGGTGTGCTCGGCGCCGACCGCTTCGGCCATCAGTTGCTGCGCGTGCTCCAGGACGTGCCTTGTCGCCAGGCGGTCGTCCAGGCCGCCAGCGGCCAGCACGTCGGCGCGGAACACGTCCTCGCCAAGCGTGCGTAGCACCCGCTCGTCGGCACCGCGGCCCTGCTTGTGCCCGGGTGGGGTGAAGGCCGTGTAGCCGTTGACGTGGTAGGTGGCCAGGGCTTCCAGTACCGGTGCCTGAGACTGGTCCATGCCCGGCGCTTGCCCTCGCAGCTCGGAGCGAAACGGGGCGCTCGCCTGCCCGCGTGACCGCGGTCGGTGGATCTGAAATGCCTGACTGTGAGGATGTAGGTGGCACCGCTTGGGGGTCTGACTCGTTGCCTGACTGACGCTTCGGCTGTCCTTGGGTTGAATCGTCGACCGTTCGAGCGGTGTCACTATGCACGCGGCCGGTCGGGCGCCTGTGACTTCATAGGAGCCCGGCCAAAGGTCCCATCACAGTCTTGTCCTGCCGCCCGACCGGCGCGTGCCATCCCTCGCACGTCATACGGAAGGACAACAGGACCAAGCATGGCAGACCACACAGCGGTCGTCGGCGGCGTCGACACCCACACCGACTTCCACCAGGCCGCCGTCATCGACTCCATCGGCCGCCACCTGGCCACCGAGTCGTTCCCCACCACCCCCGACGGCTACCGGCGACCGCTGGACTGGCTGCGCTCGCACCTGTCCGGCCGCGCCGGCGGTCGGCCCAAGACCCGCGACGGCATCGTGGAGGCCATCCGCTCCCTGCGCGTCGTCCGCCGTTCAGCGGTCAAGTCCCGAACCCAGACCATCAACCAGATCCGCACCCTGATCGTCACCGCACCGGGTGAAGTCCGCGAGAAACTGCGGAAACTGCCCACGGCCGAGCTGATCAGGACACTCGCCCGCTCCCGGCCCGCCGGCGACGCCGCCGACCCCGCCCAGGCGGCCAGAACCGCCCTGCGACGTCTCGCCCGCCGCTACCAGTACCTCAGCGAGGAGATCGCGGAAGCCGATGCCGGGCTCAAGCCCCTGGTCGCCCGGGCGGCCCCGGAGCTCATCGCTCTGCCGGGGGTGGGCACCGAGACCGCCGCCCAGTTCCTCATCACCGCTGGTGACAACCCGGAGCGACTCAGGTCCGAGGCGTCCTTCGCGCACCTGTGCGCGGCTGCCCCGATCCCCGCCAGCTCAGGCCGCACCAACCGTCACCGCCTCAACCGCGGTGGCGACCGCCAGGCCAACAACGCGCTCCACACCATCGCACTGGTCCGCATGCGCTACGACGACCGGACCAAGGACTACGTCGCACGCCGCACCGCCGAAGGCATGTCCAAGAAAGACATCCTGCGCTGCCTCAAACGCTTCATCGCCCGCGAGGTCTACAAGCACCTCACCCGCCCATCGACCGCACCGAAACCGCTCCTCCAGACCACTTGACGATCTATAGGAGCTTCAGCACGGACCGGCCCCGCAACCGGCGACCGGCTCACCACCCCTCTGGTCCGCGAGGGCGGGCACCTGGTCGAAACCGACTGGGACACCGCGATGAACCGAATCGTCTCCCGCAGCAAGGACCTGTTGCACCGGCACGGCCCCGAGTCGATCGGCTTCTACACCTCCGGCCAGCTGTTCCTGGAGGAGTACTACACGCTGGCCGTGATCGCCCGTGCCGGTATCGGCACCCCGCACATCGACGGCAACACCCGCCTGTGCACCGCGACCGCCGCCGAGGCCCTCAAGCAGACCTTCGGGTGCGACGGCCAACCCGCCTCCTTCACCGACGTCGACCACGCCGACACGATCGCCTTGTTCGGCCACAACGTGGCCGAGACCCAGCCCGTGCTGTGGATGCGCATCCTCGACCGGCTCGAAGGCATCGATCCTCCCCGCCTTCTGTGCGTGGACCCGCGCCGCACCAAGGTCGCCGAACGTGCCACCGTTCACCTCGCCCCGCGCCTGGGCACCAACCTGGCGCTGATGAACGCCCTGCTCCACGAGACCATCCGCACCGGCCGCATCGACCACGACTTCCTCACCGAGCACACGGTCGGCTTCGAGCAGCTCGCCGCCGCGGTCGCGGACTGCACGCCCGACTGGGCCGCCCGGATCTGCGACATTCCCGTCGCACGGATCGGTGAGGCCGCCGAACTCCTCGGCCGGTCCCACCGGCTGCTGTGCACCGTGCTGCAGGGCTTCTACCAGTCGCACCAGGCCACCGCCGCCGCGGTCCAGGTCAACAACCTCGCCCTGCTGCGCGGGGCGCTCGGCCGCCCCGGCTGCGGGATCCTGCAAATGAACGGCCAGCCCACCGCGCAGAACACCCGCGAGTGCGGCGCCAACGGTGACCTGCCGGGCTTTCGCAACTGGGCCAACGAACAGCACGTCGCCGATCTCGCCCGTGTGTGGAACGTCGAACCCGACCGGATCCCGCACGACGGTCCCTCCACCCACGTCATGGAGATCTTCAGCCTCGCTGAACAAGGCCGACTCCGGATGCTGTGGATCAGCGCCACCAATCCGGCCGTCTCCCTCCCCGAACTTCCCCGCATCCGCGCCATCCTCGAACACGAGCGCCTGTTCACCGTCGTCCAGGACCTCTTCCTCACCGAGACCGCCCAGCTCGCCGATGTCGTCCTGCCCGCCGCCACCTGGGGCGAGAAGACCGGCACCTTCACCAACGCCGACCGCACCGTCCACCTGTCCGACAAGGCCGTCGAACCGCCCGGTCAAGCCCGCACCGACCTCGACATCCTGCTCGACTACGCCCACCGGATGGACTTCCGCGACAAAGACGGCAACCGGCTCGTCCACTGGTACGACGCCCCAAGCGCTTTCGAGGCGTGGAAGCAGTGCAGTGCGGGGCGGCCCTGCGACTACACCGGCCTGAGCCACGGACTGCTGCGCACCGCCGCCAGTGGCATCCAGTGGCCCTGCAACTGGCAGGCACCCAGTGGCACCGAACGCCTCTACACCGATGGCATCACCTGGGCAGACCCTGACACCTGTGAGTCGTACGGAAAGAACATGGCCACCGGCGAACCCGACGGCGAATCCGCCTACCGCGCACTCAACCCCGACGGCAGAGCTGTCCTACGGGCGGCCTCGTTCGAGCCGCTGACCGAAGACACCACCGAGGAGCACCCGCTCCAACTGACCACCGGCCGCACGCTCTACCACTTCCACACCCGCACCAAGACCGCCCGCGCCCCGCAGCTGAACAACGCCGCTCCCGAGGTATGGGTGGAACTGTCCGTCACCGAAGCCGCCACCCGGGGCCTGACAGAGGGCGACCTGGTCGAGGTGTCCACCGCACGCGGCTCCATTCGGGGCCGACTCCGGACCACCGCGATGCGCGATGGGATGATCTTCGTGCCGTTCCACTACGGCTACTTCGACGCGCCGGCCGGATACCGGCCGGCCGACCCGACGGGCGCGCGAGCCGCCAACGAGACCACGCCCACCCGCTGGGACCCGGCCTCCAAACAGCCCCTCTACAAGACGACCGCCGCCAGCATCCGTCTCATTTCACCGACGGACGGCGCCATCGCCCCCGCGCCCACCACCACCGCCTCCGCCCCCACCGGGCCGGCCCCGGAAACCGCCGGCGGCCCCGAGGCGTACACGACCCAGGAGGGCGGGGAGGCGGGCCCCTCAACGAGGAATGCTCCAGCTTGAGCGGGACCAAGCCACGGCGCGGATCCTGGCTGGCGTGCCCTACTCGGGGGCGCGTCGAACTACCACCACGGACCCCGGAGACGAATGGGCACCCCGAGGTGGTCGCCAGGAGTCTCAGGTGTGCAGGAGACTGTTGCGGCCGTCGTGGCCGTCGGCGGTCTCCTCGTCAAACCACCAGCCGTCCGCGGACAGGTAGCGGAAGGCGAACTGCCTGTCCAGCGGAAGGTCGATGGTGACCGCGCGGGAGCCGTCCCGGCGCAGATTGAACCGGTGGATACCGGGTCGCCAGCTGTTGAAATCCCCGACCACACTGGTGTCTCCTGCGGGGTGGTCCGAGGGCAGGACGAATGTGACCGCTTCCTGGTCCTTGTCGCGAGCGCGTTCCAACACAGGCCATCTACTCCGTTTCATGGCCCATCCGGGCGATGGGCCTGCGGTCGATCCTCGCCTCATCGACGCCCGTGTCGCTGCGACGGCACGACGATCCGTCAGCACCGCCACCCAGACGGCGCATTAGGTTCCGTCCGCGCGATCACGAGCGGAGCCAGATGGTCAGTGCGGCAAGCGCGATGGTGCCGAGGAAGACGTAGACGCGTTTGTCGTATCTGGTCTCGGCGGCGCTCGAACTGGGTGCAGTCGGCGCGTTGTCCCGGCGTGACGACCAGGGACAACACCCGGCAGCGGCCTTCAGCGCTCAGGTGGATCTTGGTGGTGTGGCCGCTCCGAGACCGTCCGAGGGCCTCGCCGGCCGCCCCACCACCGCCAAGCAGTTGAACAGTTCCGTCCACACCCGAGCGTTTCTGACCGCCCGCGCGGCGCTCCCTTTGAGGACCGGCGCCGTTCGACAGGCGCCGGCCGCGGTGGTGGTGCGCGCGGATCGAGGTGGCACCGCCCTGCGCGCCCGTCGTGCCGAACAGGTGATCCCCGAGCAGGGCACTGGCGGGGCCGCCGGTGCTCTGCTGGTCAGTGATCTTGGCGGGCCGTTCCTCGCTGTCGGGCCGAAGCTTCAGGGTGTCCGGGTCGATGCGCCGCCTGTCGCGGATGGCCACAGGCGGGCGCTGCTTCAGTTGTCGTGGTTGAGCTTGGACGGGGTGGTCATGCGGCGCCTCCCTTGTGCTCGTCGTCGTCGACGATCTCGGCGTCCACGACTTCCTCTTCCGAGCCTTGCGGGCCGGTCGCACCGCCGTCTGGCGCACCAGCGGCGTTCTGGGCGTAGATGGCCTGGCCCAGTTTCTGGCTGACCTGGGCGGCCTTGTCAGTCGCCGCGCGCATCGCTGCGGTGTCCTCGCCCTTGAGCTTCTCCTTCAGCTCCGCCAGGGCCGTCTCCACCTCGCTCTTCACGTCGGCCGGGACCTTGTCCTGGTTGTCGGTGAGGAATTTCTCGGTGCTGTAGACGAGCTGCTCGCCCTGGTTGCGGGTCTCGGTGGCCTCCTTGCGGAGGCGGTCCTCCTCGGCGTGCTGCTCGGCTTCCCGGATCATGCGGTCGATGTCGTCCTTCGGCAGCGAGGAGCCACCGGTGACGGTCATCTTCTGTTCCCTGCCGGTACCGAGGTCCTTCGCGCCGACGTGCATGATGCCGTTGGCGTCGATGTCGAAGGTGACCTCGATCTGCGGCAGGCCGCGGGGGGCCGGCGCGATGCCGGTCAGCTCGAACATCCCGAGCTTCTTGTTGTACGCCGCGATCTCGCGCTCGCCCTGGTAGACCTGGATCTGCACGGAGGGCTGGTTGTCCTCGGCGGTGGTGAAGATCTCGGAGCGCTTGGTCGGGATCGTGGTGTTGCGCTCGATCAGCTTCGTCATGATGCCGCCCTTGGTCTCGATGCCCAGGGACAGCGGGGTGACGTCGAGCAGCAGGACGTCCTTGACCTCGCCCTTCAGCACACCGGCCTGCAGGGAGGCGCCGACGGCGACGACCTCGTCCGGGTTGACGCCCTTGTGCGGGTCCTTGCCGGTGAGTTTCTTCACCAGGTCGGTGACGGCCGGCATCCGGGTGGAGCCGCCGACCAGGATGAGGTGGTCGATGTCCGAGACCTCGATCTTGGCGTCCTTGACGGCCTGGTGGAACGGGCCCTCGCAGCGCTCCAGCAGGTCGGCGGTCAGCCGCTGGAACTGGGCGCGGGTGAGCTTCTCGTCCAGGTGCAGCGGGCCCTCGGCGGAGGCCGTGATGTAGGGCAGGTTGATCGTCGTCTCGGTCGCCGCGGACAGTTCGATCTTCGCCTTCTCCGCGGCCTCCCGGAGCCGCTGGGCGGCCATCTTGTCCTTGGACAGGTCGATTCCGTAGCCGTTCTTGAACTGCTTGACCAGATGGTCGACGATCCGCTGGTCCCAGTCGTCACCGCCCAGGTGGGTGTCGCCGGAGGTGGCCTTCACCTCGACCACGCCCTCGCCGATGTCCAGCAGGGAGACGTCGAACGTGCCACCGCCAAGGTCGAAGACCAGCACCGTCTGGTCGTTCTCCTTGTCCAGGCCGTACGCCAGCGCGGCGGCGGTGGGCTCGTTGATGATCCGCGCCACCTTCAGGCCGGCGATCTCGCCCGCTTCCTTGGTCGCAGTGCGCTGGGCGTCGTTGAAGTAGGCGGGCACCGTGATCACCGCGTCCGTCACGTCCTCACCCAGATACGCCTCCGCGTCGCGCTTCAGCTTCTGCAACACCCGCGCCGAGATCTCCTGCGCGGTGTAGCGCTTGCCGTTCACGTCCCCCTTCTCGGGGAAACGCCAGTCGCTCTCGCCCATGTGCCGTTTCACCGAGCGGGCGGTGCGGTCCACGTTGGTGACGGACTGCCGCTTGGCGACCTCGCCGACCAGTACCTCGCCGCCCTTGCCGAAGGCCACCACCGACGGGGTCGTGCGCGCACCCTCGGCGTTGGCGGTGACGGCCGGCTCGCCGCCTTCCAGCATGCAGACCACCGAGTTCGTCGTCCCGAGGTCAATTCCGACTGCGCGTGCCATTGCCGGGCCTCCTCTTCTGCTTATCCCTTCCGTCTTGCCTCAGCAGGAGGAATGAAACGTGAGTCTCGGGTCGCCGCGATGTTGCATGTCCAGGTCGCTTTCCTGCGGCGACTGGACGAGCTGGGCGTGGTCGTGCCCATCCGCTCGGCGGGCGGCCGGCGCCGCTGCTCGAGCCGAGAGATCAATCGTGTCGCAGCCCTGGTCAAACTGATCAGCGAGGGACTGACCCTGGAAGGCGCGCGCCGGGTGCTCGAACTCCAGGCCCGGGTGGAGGAGCTGGAGGCCGACCTGGACCGGGCCCGCGGCCAGTGACGTCGGGGGCCCGCCGCCTGGCCAGCGCCCCGGGCCGACCGGGGTTCAAGCAGCGGCGGCAAGGTCGGCGCGGCCGAACAGCAGAGCGTAGCCGCGGGGCAGGTGCGCGAGGAGGCGGTCGGTGAGCCGCTCGCCGCCGAGGGACTCGAAGGCGGCCAGGACGGAGGAGACGTCCCGCTCTCCGATACTGGGCCGTATCTCATTTGATCTTGTGGTGGGTCGGTGAGCGATAACGGATGCTGCGTGGGCTCGGATTGAGCCTTTGCCGCCGCCCGGCCTCGTGCCGGTTCGTGAAGCGCGGAACCATGGTCGGCCTCCTCATGTACCCCGGCCCACTATCGGGTGCTGATCGGCGTAGGCGAGACCAACCGGCAATGGCCTTCGAGACGGGGATGACTGGTCGGTCTTCGGGTGCGTCATGATCCGCTTCATCCCCTCCTGGCGCTCCCGGCGGTCTGCCCGTCCTCGTGATCGTGCCCGGCGTCGCGGTACCGGAGCAGCACGGCGATCCCTTCGGCGAAGGCCGCCTGGTCGGCGGGGACCACGATCAGGTCCGCGTTCGTCCCCACGGCGGCGCGGACGAGAGCGTCTGCCGCATCCGCCTCCCATGAGTAGCCGACGCCGAAGGCTGCGAGGTCCGCGGCGGACAGCGCGACGTCGGTCGGCGCCGCACCCACCCACAGCGGCGGCAGCGATGGCAGTGAGCGGCTGATCAGCAGGGCGGCCGCCTGGCCGCGCTGGAGGATCAGGGTGGTGTCGGCCAGTCCCTCGGCCGTGTCCTGGTCGCGGGCACGCCGGGCGAGGAAGGCGTCGAGCCGGTGCTGGTCACGTCCGGCCAGCCGGTCCGCCATCAGCATGGCCACCTCGTGTTCCAGGGCCGCCCGTCCGGGCTCGGGCCGGTGGCGATCGGTGTCGCGCAGCCTGACGATGCGGCGCCCCAGGTGGCCGGGGGCCAGACGGATCATCGTGTTCGCGGCCCATGGGTCTCCCGCGATCACGACGAGTTCGGGGGCGTCGTCCGGGGCGGCGTTCGCCAGTTCGCCCAGAATCCGCTCGGCCTCCGGGGCCCAGCCGGTGAGCGGGATCCGCCGGTGCACGGCGGTGGAGTTGACGCGGTTGGCCGGCCAGCGCCCCACGTCGTGGTCGATCTCGAGCTCCTCACCGTTCCCCGCGCCGCCCGGCAGGTGGACCCGGTGGAGGGAGAGGGCGGCGTAGGGGATGTCCGGGGCGCGTTGGAGGACCAGCGGGAGGACGTCGGGCAGCGTCCCGTACCGGGCGGTGTCCCGCGTGGGCGGCTCCGCAAGGCGTTCGTCCAGCAGGATCCGTCCGGCCGCGGCGAACACGGCCTGTCCGTGCCGGCCGACGACGCCGCGGTCCATGCCGGCACCCGCGACGACGGTGTCGATCGCCGTGACGGTGTCCGGGTCCGCGTCGTGGGCCAGCAGGTTCTCCCGCAGGTGCCGCCAGCGCAGCTCGATCGCCCGGTCCGGGTCGTCGATGTCGCGAGAGGTGTCGAGGTACACAGATGCGACCGGAGAGTCCGGCTCGTAGAGACGATGCAGGAACTGGGATTTCACGGCTTCACCCCTGCGGTCCTCGAAGTGTGTCCAGATGCTCAGGTGCCCGGTTCCGGAGCAGGTCCCGGACCGGGCAACGGTCCCGGCTCCGGGCGGGGTCCCGGCCCCGGCGCGGGCGGTGGCTGCGGGTCGGGCTCCGGCGGAGGCGGCCCGGGCGGAACCGGATCCGGACCACCGGGCGCGGGCACCGGGCCGGGCGAGGGACCCGGCGCCGGGCCCGGCCCCGGAACCGGTGTGGGACTGGGAGGTACCGGGTCATTCGGTGGTGTTCCCACGATCACCGCTCCCCTGCAATGTCCGAACGTGCATGGACTCCATGGGTGCGGCTACCCGGCCCCGTGGTCGGGGTCCTTGCCGTCTGCGAGAGCCCGGACGACCAGGTCGCGGTCGGTGACCGGGCCGCGCAGGTGGCCGTCGTCGGTGACCAGGACGTCACCGATGTCCGCGTCGCGCATGCGGATCGCCGTGTCGTGGATGGTGGTGTGCTCGCCGACGGTGACCACGCTCCCGTGATGCCGCAGGTCCTCTGAGTCATGGCTTCCTCCCGCTGTGGGATGGCAGGCGACAGCGCAGCACGAGTTGCCGCCCGAACAGGCGTCTGCCCGACCCGTTCCCGGGGAAACGACGACCACCCCGGCCTGCCGAACTCACCTCTCACCCGCGCTCTGCTCTCGGGCGCTCCGGGCCCACCTTGTGCACCGGACCGTGCGTGAAGGACGTGCGGACGGGTAGCCGCTCAGGCGGCCGGTCAGCTCGACGGCGGCCACCAGCAGCTGGCGTGCGAACAGCGGCGTGTACAGGTGGGCGAACTGCGGCGGCAATCCGGGCTGTGCCGATCGATGATCCGATGGGCGGCTGCCGACGAGACGTCGAACAGCGGCGCCGGCCGACGCCTCGTCAGGTTCGTCCGGTAGTAGACCGCGACCAGCAGGACCCTGTCCTCCAGGGACAAGGCCCACAGCCGGCGGGGTCCAGCGCCCGGCCACCGCGATACTTCACCGCCTGGACCAGGCGCCGGAACGGGGCCGGGCGCAGCCCGGTGACGAGCAAGACAGCTCCGAGGACGATCACGGCGAACTCCGGGGGCGCTTTCGCTCGCGATCGGTGCGGGCGCTTATCCCAGGAGGGCGTCGGCGGCCTTCTTCAACGAGCTGGGCTGCTGTGGCCGTTTGGGTGCGGTGGCACGAACTTCGAGCATGCGTGCGCCGATCTCCTGGAGCTCCTTACGACCAAGGGCCTCCCGTACCTTGGGGAACCACTCGCCCTCCTCTTCCTCGATGTGGTGGCCGACCGACGCGATGAGGACTGTGGTCTTTGCGTCGAAACGCTCGTCGTCCGCGTCCATTGCGTCCAGTTCTGCGCACAGGACATCGGCGACGTGATGTTCCTCGAGAGACTCCAGGATGTCGCTTTCAAGGTCGGGGACGAGATCGCGGACGGTGGGGTACATGACCTCGTTCTCGATGTAGGTGTGAACAGTCAAGGCCTCCACGATCCTGCTGGCGAGGTCGGCCTTGACGGCCCCGTCATCGTCGGCGGCAGACTCGAACGCCCGGAAGAGCCGCCGAATTTCCTTATGGTCCTCCTTGAGAAGGACGATGGCGTCGGTGGTCATGTCGGGTCCCCTCAGTTGGGTGGTGGGTCTGGCTGAGTGCGATCGGCCTGCTGGAGGGTGGCGCCGGCGTCTCGCACATTCGGTCGAGCTCCCGCGGCGGCTTGTGCCGCCGCGGTCAGGCGCTGGTGGCCTAGTGCTTCAGCGCATCCTTGGTCTTCTGGCCGGCCTGCGCCATGTCGCCCTTGACCTGCTCGGCTTTCCCCTTCACGACGAGGCTCTCGTTGCCGACCGCCTTGCCGGTAGCCTCCTTGACCTTGCCCTTTGCGGTTTTGGCCGTGTGCTTGGCCTTCTTTCCCGCGCTCATGCGGTCCTCCTGCGCCGTTCTACCTACCCCCGTTCGTCGTCGGGGGCCTCTTCCTCTTCCTCGGGTCCTTCGTCGTCCTCGTGTTCTCCCTCGTCGCCTTCCTCGTACTCGTCCTCGGGTTCCTCGCCTTCGTCTTCCTCGTACTCCGGTTCCTCACCGTCGTCGTACTCCCCCTCGGGTTCGCCGCCCTCGTCGTACTCGTCGTCCTCGGGCCGTTCCTGGGCGGCCTCCTCCTCTTCCATGGCTTCGTCATGGGTGCGGACGACCTCGCCGTCGCGGATTTCTCCGCGCCAGCCCTCTGCCTCCTCGTTGGTGAGGGAGACGTGCCGTTGGAAGTTCTTGAAGTCCAGGCGTAGGCGCCTGCCCTGTGCACGCCAGAGGTTGCCGGTCTTCTCGAAGAAGCCGCTGGGGTAGTACTCCACGACGAGGACGATGCGGGTCAGGTTCGGGGTGATCTCGTGGAAGCTGACGGCCCCGCGGGTGCTGCCCTTGGCTCCTTCGGAGGTCCATACGATGCGATCGTCCGGTATCTGCTCCTGGACGGTGGCCTTGAAGCTGCGTTTCGAGGGTCCGACCTTGACGTTCCAGTCGGTGGTCACCTCGTCGCCCTGGGAGACGCTTTGAACGCCCTTGGCGAAGTCACTGAAGTCCTCGTACTGGGTCCAGTGGTCATAGGCGGTCCGCAGCGGTACACCGACGTCCAGGGTCTCAATGATGTTCATGGTCTTCTTGCCGGCCTTGCGGCCGGGCTTTCCGCCGCTGCCGAAGGTCTCTTTGACTTTCTTGACGACGTTGTCCTTGGCGCTCTTGGCCTTTTCGCCGATGACAGCCTTGGCAGGGGAGTCGCCTTGCAGGACACGGGCACCCACCTTGGGCAGAACGCCACCGTTCTCGGCGACATCGCCAAGGGTGTCGGTGAGGTCGGAGACCTTGGCGCCGGCCTTCTCCACCAGGTGCTCCAGCTGAGCACCGACGTAGTTGACGACTTCTTCGCGCAGTCGGTCGACGCCCGACGTGTCCGTGGACTTGTCACCCTTGGACTTCTCTTTCGTGGCGGCCATGGCTCACCTCCGCCGGGTACGTGTAGACGATTTGGCATCGGCGCTCTTGCTCGCGGATGCCTTCTTCGCCGCGGCCTTCTTTTCCGCCGGAGCCTTCTTGGCAGATGCCTTCTTCGCCACCGGGGCCGTCTTCTTGGCCGGCGACGCGGCATTCTTGGCCGGCCTGCGAGCAGCCTTGGGCGCGGACTTGCCGGCTGCTGCACGGGAGGCCCGCGGCCGCCCGTCGTCGCTGCTTGTGGTCCCGCGTCGACGTGCGGACCTGGCCGGACGCTGCTCCTTCCTGGGAGCTTCTTTCTCCTCCTCCGACTCGTCGTCGACTTCTTCGCCTTCCTCCGGCTCCTCGTCCTCGGACCCGTTGCCCTCCGGTTCCTCCTCGCCCTCCTCCGACTCGTACTCCTCGTACGGCTCTTCTTCTTCCTCGAGTTCCTCGTCGGGCTCCGGTTCCTCATCCTTCGGAGTGCCGATGCTGAGGGTGCGCTTCCGCAGGGTGTCGGCGAACTCGCCGATGCGGCGGTCGGCGGTTGCGGCGAGCGCCTTCTTGCCGGCGTTCACCAGCTCGCCGCGGACTTGTTCGTTCAGCTCGGCGACCTGCGGGATGTCGCTGAGCCTGCGCAGACCCTCGGCGGCCAGCTGGCGCGGGCCCAGTCCGAACCTGCGCCCTGCGAGGTAGGTGGCGGCGGCGAACGCCAGGCGCCCCTTCTTCGCGCGCCCGAGCACATATCCGCCTGCGACAGCGGCTGCCAGGGCAACCTTGGTGGCGTCGTTCATGGGTCATCCCTTTCCAGCACTCGCCCCTTCTGGAGGGATCGGTTACCAACGAAGGGGCCCTTGTGATGTCGTTGCTGGGCGCAGGACCGCAAGGACTTCCGCCCGGCGGCGCTCGCCCCACCGGGCGGCACCCTCCCGCAGTGCGTCAATTGCGGCAGCCCTCGCCAGTATTCGGGCCTTGGGCCAGATCCCGCTCCCTGGACCGCGAGTCCCGCGCCCGCGTCGCAGGCTCCGGTGACGACGGCATCCCGCCTTTCCCAGTCTGGCAGTACACCGGCTTGGCGCACCCTGGGGCGCGAAGTCCCGCACACGGCACGGCTCCAAGCAACGGGAAGCCCACGCTCAGTGGCGGCGAGCTTCCGTGAGGGTGGCAGCGATCGTGGCACCGCCCCCAGGTGCGGTGAGCTTCCTTCAGGAGCGACCAACCGATAGGATTGGGGCAAATCGGGCATATGAGCACCTGATTGGCCCAGCAGTCGTCTCCGATCCGGAGCGAGAACATGGCCGCAGGCAAGCAGGAGGACGCGAGGCCGAGAAAGGCCGGCGCACACTCGACCCGCTCGCGCGGTACCGCCCAGGGCGCACCGAGCCAGCCGTCGAGGCATGCGGTCGGCAGGCCCGTTTCGGCAAGGCGCGCCATGCGTAACGCCTCCGAGCAACTGGCGGAGCTCCTCGGACGCGCCCCCGAGTCGGTGTCGGCACTCAAACCCACCGAAGAAGGCTGGCAGGCCGATGTAGAGGTGGTGGAGTTGGAACGCATTCCCGAGACGACCAGTGTCCTGGCCAGTTACCGGGTGGCGCTCGACAAGGCGGGCGAACTCCAGTCGTACGAGCGGATCCGCCGCTACACCCGTGGACAGATCGACCGCCGCACCTGACAAACCCCGTGCCGCGACGAAGCGGACGCATCCGCAGTCCACCGCGACGGCGGCCCGGCGAAGGGAGGCACCGTGACTGTGGTGCCGCAAGGCGCAGCCAGTGTGTCCCGTAGCGGGAATACTGGAAATCTCTACGACATCCTCGAACTGATCCTTGACCGCGGCCTGGTCATCGACGTCTTCATCCGTGTCTCCCTGGTCGGCATCGAGATCCTCAAGATCGACGTCCGGATCGTCGTCGCCAGCGTCGACACGTACTTGCGCTTCGCTGAGGCCTGCAACCGCCTCGACCTGGAAGCCGGACGGAAGGCCCCCACCCAGCTCACCGACATCGTCGGGGAGGTCACCGAGGGCGGCGCACACGGCAAGAGCAAGGGCGCAATCAGCGGCGCCGCCGAGGCCGTCACCGACACCCTCCACCTCGGGGGCGACAAGAAGGAGAAGGAGGACGAGGACCAGGAGGAGGAGGCGGAGCCCGCCCCGAAGCGCACCAGGCCCACGCGCCGGGCCAGCAAGCGGCGGGAGGAGTGACATGACCGTCTACGTCTACTCCATCGTCGCCGCCGACCACGCCCGCAACCTTGAAGGCCTGGATGCCGTAGGCCCCGATCCCACCGCACTTCGCGCCGTCAGTGCGGGCCCGCTGTGCGCCGTCGTCAGCGACGCGCCCCAGGAACTGCGCCCCAAACGCCGCGACCTGATGGCTCATCAGGCCGTCCAGGAACGTCTGATGGCCGACGGTGCGGTCCTGCCATTGCGCTTCGGCCTCACTGCCTCCGACGACGACGCTGTGCGCGCCGCTCTTGAACAGCGCCGCGACGAGTACATCCAGCGCCTGGCCGAGCTGGAAGACTGCGCCGAGTACCACCTCAAGGTCTCCATCGACGAGGATGTCCTGCTGCGACAGATCCTGCAGGAATCGCCCAAGGCCCGACAGCTCAACGACGCCATCAAGGCCGGCACCGGCAGCCCTGATCTGCCGCTCGCCCTCGGCGAGCTCGTCGCCAACGAAGTCCTCGCCCGCCAGGAAGTCCTGGCCTCCGGCATTGCCGAGGCACTGCGCCCCCACGCCCGACAGGAACGGGCGTCCGATCCCACCGGGGAAGACTTCCTGAACATCTCCTTCCTGGTGGATGAAGCGCATCAGGAGCTGTTCCTCGCCGCGGAGAAGGGCATTGCGAGTGAACTGGGCGCTGACTGCGACTTCCGGCTGAACGGCCCCCTGCCCGCCTACAGCTTCGTCTGAGAGGCCGAAACCATGGGACTGATCACCCAGATCCTCACCCTCCCGCTGGCACCCGTGCGCGGCACAATCTGGATAGTCGAGCGGGTCGTCGAGACCGCCGAGAACGAGTACTACGATCCCGCTCCCGTGGAAAAGGAGCTCGCCGCGCTGGAGAGGGACCTGCTGGCCGGGCAGATCGACGAGGAGACCTTCAACCGCCGCGAGGACGAACTCCTGGACCGTCTCGACGAGATCAGAGCCCACGCCCAGCGCTCAGCGCAGTGACCGCGCGCCCACCCAACGAGCAGAGGAGGGCAGCACACCATGACAGACTCCCTGGCCAATCGCCTCGGTTCCCTCCCCTCCCGAGCCGCCTCGCCCTACGACCAGCCCTCGTCAGCCAACCTCGCCGACATCCTGGAACGAGTCCTGGACAAGGGCATCGTCATCGCCGGCGACATCCAGATCAACCTCCTCGACATCGAGCTGCTCACCATCAAGCTGCGCCTGCTCATCGCCTCCGTGGACAAGGCCAAGGAGATGGGCATCGACTGGTGGGAACACGATCCCTCATTGTCCTCCCGGGCCGGGAACAGCCCCTCCCTCGAAAAGGAGAACCGACGTTTGCGCGAACAGATCGAGACGATGCGTGCCGACGCGGCACTGCCTCCCGCCGACACGCCTCACGAGAAGTCCCAGCCGCGCCGTACGACACGCGCCACCACTCGCCCACGGTCTCCCCGAGGTGACACATGACCGCCGGGTCGCTCACCTACGTCTATGCCGCTGCCCGGAACTGCGCCCAACTGAGAGCGACGAAGCCCATCACCGGTGTCTCCGACGCACCCGTCCGCCTCGTGCCGTCCAACCACGGCGCCGACTTGGTGGCAGTGGTCAGCCCCGTCCCCGAGGGCGACTTCAACGAGACAGCACTGCGCGAGCACCTCGAGGACCTCGGCTGGCTCGAAGCACTCGCCCGGGCACACCACGGCGTCATCGAGGCTTTCGCGGCACGCGCCACCGTCCTCCCACTGCGCCTGGCGACGGTCTATCTCGACGAGGGCCGGGTACGCGCCATGCTCCACGACCGGCAGGCGCTGTTCCTGGAAAGACTGGAGCACTTGGACGGACACGTGGAAATGGGCGTCAAGCTCTACGTCGACCCCGCGCACAACACCCCGACCGCGGAGGTGACTTCTCCTGAACCGGCACTCAGCCCTGGGCGCGCTTACCTGCGCCACCGCCGCGCGGAGCAGGATTCACGCAACGACGCCCGCCAGGCAGCCGAGCAGGCGGCAGCACGGATCACGGCGATCGCCCGCCTTCATGCCGTCGAGCGGGCCCGCCACCGCATCCAGGAAGGCGAGCTGGCAACCGGACCGGGAATCAACGTCAGCAACGACGCCTACCTCGTGCCGGCCGCCCACGTCGACGCTTTCCGGGCGGAGGTCATGCGCGCCACCGACGGCCTCACCGGCGTCCGCGTCGACGTCACCGGCCCCTGGGCCCCCTACTCCTTCGCCACCCTGCCCGATGCAGGCACGAGCACACCGTGAACCCCGACCGCGCCCCGGACAGACCCAGGACTGCCCTACCACAGCAGCAGGTCGCCCTCATCGACCTGCTGGACCGACTGCTCAGCGGCGGGGTGGTCCTTACCGGCGACCTCGTCCTGTCCATCGCCGACATCGACCTCGTCCGAGTCTCACTGCGCGCCCTCATCGTGTCGATCAGTGAACAGAATCCTGCCCCCTGGAGCGTTGCCGACACCGCCAGGCGGACGGAGCCACCATGACCGCCGGCCGCCCCGGTCACCCCGACCGCTACCACGAAGTCTCCCAAGCCGCCACCCGCGCGTTCCGGATCCTGCCGGCCACCCCACATGACAGCCCGCCCCTGGATCGCGGCTCCCCGCAGCAGGTCCCGCACAGGATCTCCACCGACCCTGAGAGTGTGGAACGGGACCTGATGAGACTGGTCCTCACCATCGTCGAACTCCTGCGACAGCTCATGGAACGCCAGGCACTCCACCGTGTCGAGGCCGGCGATCTCACCGAGAGCCAGGAGGAGAACCTGGGCGCCACCCTCATGGCCCTGCACGACCGCATGACCGAGCTCTGCGCCCGGTACGGACTGACAATGCAGGACCTCAACCTCGACCTGGGACCACTGGGGCCCCTGCTCCCGCCGGCCGAGTAGCCCAGCAACGGCCGAGTACTTGAACGTCTCCTTGGCGTGGTTGTACCGAGAGGCGCCGAAGGTTGGGTTGCTTGGGTATCGGTTCGGACGCGGCCGAAACGCCAGGACACGGTTCAAGGTGTCTGAGATCCAGGCCTGAATAATGCTGCGGTGGCCCGTCCGCTCCGCGACATCGGTGATCGGGGTGTTGTGGGTGAGGCAGTTCGAGGCGAAGAAGTGTCGGAAGCCGTACAGCACCATGCCCTCTTGTATCTCGAACGTCCCGTCAGGCGTGAGCCGCTGCCACTGGTTCTGCAGGTGGTAGGCCGGCATCGGCTTCAACAGGTCGCGCGGGTGGCGCAGCAGGTAGCCGTCGACGGTGCCGTAGGTGTCGGCGTACCACTCGATGGTGTGCTTGGTCCGGGCCGGCAGCGGCACGTCGCGGTATTCGCCCTCCTTGCGGTGCTTCAGCGGCGCGTAGGCTCCGGTGGTCTGGTTGACCCGTTGGACTGGGTGGCCAGGCCGACGCCGTTGCGCTCCATGGTGGTGATGAAGGACGGTCACAGTCGAAGGGGACGCCGCCTTCTCGGGCAACCTGACCGCCGTTGACAGCGCCGGCATCGCCCGGATCCGCGACCTGCGCGGCCCCACAAAGTCGCCCAGTCGAAGGTCACTTCCTACGCCGCCCAAGCGGGCAACCCCGGCTGCTTCGCCATGCGATTCGTCGGCTGACCCCCGTAGTTGGCTGCGGCCCGGCCCCAGGGCAAGGGCACTGCCCCGCTCCAGACCGTGGCCGGCATCGGCCTCCGGGACAAGTCCATGTGCGATCCTGGCGGGTACCTGCTGGCACGCAAGTCGCGTCTCCCGTCGGAGAGTTGTCCGGCTCCGCACCCGACCGAGCCCGGTCTCACCCGCTGGCGTGAGCGACGCCCGTCGCCGCCCTGGAGGTCAACCGTCCACTGACCGGCTCGCTCAGCACCCTCACGGGCTGAACTGCCAGGCACGATCGAGGCTTCTGTACTGGAACAGCTCGGCTCGCCCGTCGCGGGATCGACTCCTCCCAGCGCCTCGGGCCCACACCGCTGGGTGATCGAGCGCACCGTCGCCCGGCTCGGCGGCTTCCGTCGGCTCCACCGCCGCTACGGGCGCAAAGCCGGCCCCTTCGCCGCCTTGGCCCGCGCCGCCACAGCCCTCATCTGCACCCGGAACTCTCCAAATGAGATGAATCTAAAGCTCCACGCCCGGCTCGACCTCCGGAATGGCCTCGCGTCCGCCTTCGGCCGCAGGGCCTCCGTTGTCCTCGACGACCTCCTCCGGGCTCTTGCCGCTGCCCTGCCACTGCGCGACAATCGCCGCCTGCTTCGCCGGTGACTGCTGTCGGAACCACTGCAACTGCCCTCCGGAGAGGAGCTCCAGGAAGTTTCCGATCCCGCTCATGTGCACTCCTTGGGTCGAAGGTTCTTCCCTCTCTTCCTAGCGTGTACGGGCACCCGCCGCCCGCTCGGCCCGCAGGCCGGCGCGGCCACCGTTCCGGATCGCGAGGTGGAGATCGGCACAGCTCACAGGGGTTGGTTCCCCATCCCGAGCGACCGAATGGGAGCGGTGCCCCAGCAGCCGACATTCACCCGAGCGGACGGGAGGCCCCGGGCGGCAGGCGGGATGCGCCGTTTCCGTGCGATTGCCGACTGAACGACTCAACCTCGGAAGACCTCCGGCGGCGACCGGCCGGACTGCTTCACAGGTCGAGGCCAGTCCTCCGGCCAGGGGCCGCGCCCGCGTCGAAGCGTCAACCGCGGAGCACCATGCCCGCCTCCGCAGAGCAGAAACGAAGGTGGACCCGCCCAACCGGGGCCGGCCGGGAGAGAATCACCACCTTGCCGCTTGCCGATACCGCCACCAGCCCACACGACCGAACAGATCGCCGTTGAGCCTGACTTCCGCAGCATGCAGGCGTGTCCACCGGGCACGGGGTGCTCCTGGGTGGACCATGTCCGCGAACCAGGTTTGTTCGCATTCGCACTGCGGTTCGCGGTTCGAGTCGCCGGGATCGGCATCCGCCTGACGAACCGCCCGATCGGCGCGGTGACCGACGGGAAGGCGACGATGAACGAGGCTTCGCCCGACAGCGTGGAGATGCCGCAGGGGCGCAGAGAGCTCGGACGGATTCTCGGGTTGGACGGCCCGGTGCCCGAAGGCGTGTGGACCGCGGCCCTGGCGGACGAGGGCTACGCCCACGCCCTGCTGACCTGCCGGGACCCCACCCGGCTGCAGCATCTCCTCAGGCATCCCCCGTCTGTCCCCGGCAGTGACCTGTCGGCGGCGGCGCTGATCGCGCACGGCGCGAAGGCGCTGGCCCGTTGGGGCCGCGCCGGATTCGTGGAAGTGGACGAGGAGACCCGGCTTCGCAGGCTCGCCGTCTGCGGGCACTGCCCCCATCTGCGGCCCGGTCCTCAGGGCAAGGGCACCGCTCTGCTCCAGACCGTGGCCGGCCTCGGCCTCCGGGACAAGTCCGTGTGCGGTCTGTGCGGGTGCCTGCTGGCGCGCAAGTCGCGTCTGCCGTCGGAGAGTTGTCCCGATCCGCACCCGACCGATCCCGGCCTCACCCGCCGGGGTGAGCCAACGCCCGTCGTCACCCCGCCTCCCCCGCGGGCCGCGTCACGGAAGGGGACGAACAAGGGCAAGGGCAAGCGAGCGGCCCCCGATTCCTGACGGGCCGCAGCGCCGGATCCTCAACGCCCCTGCGGGGCTGCGCCAGTGAGGTGGGCGACGGCCTGACGCCACGTACCCGCGTGCACGGGCAGCTCGCCCAACGCCGCCGCCAGCGTGTCCACCGCTCCGGCAGTGGTCGGGCGGGCAATCCAGTTGGTGACCTGGGCCAGGAGCCGGGCCCTGGACAGCGGCCCCGGCCGTTCGAGCGCCTGCGTCAGGACACCGGTCACCGGGGACACCGCCAACGAGCCCTCGGGCGAACAGGAAAGCAACACCAGCCCGCCACGGGAGTCGGGGCGCACGGTGCTGAACGGCTCCAGACACACCCGCCAGCCGCCGCGTTCCAGCCGGGTTCCGTGAGTGACCAGGTCGGTCACCCAGTTACGGGGGAACAGGACAGCCTCGCCGCCCTCATGGACAGCGGCTCCGGCCAACAGCCTCAGCCCGGCCGGCCCGGACGGCGCGTAGCCCGCCAGAACAACTCCCAGGGCCGCGCGCAGGGCGTCCGCGTTGCGGGCCCGCGCGAGGAGTTCACCGCCTCGGAAGAGCAGGAACATCGAGCCGGGCCGCTCCACCGTCAACGTCGCGGGCGTATACCCGAACTCGTCGCCGCCACCCGTCACCCCCCGCACCGCCTCCAGCGCCTCGGCGCCGCGAACCGCGATCCCCACCCTGCGCCCGCCGACCCGCGCCGCCACCAGCGCATCCACGGGCTTCGCCGCGACGTTCACCGAGCAGGTGGTGGGCGCCTCCATCACCGTGACATCCGGGTCGGCACCGCTGAGTTCGCTCAACACGGCACTGACTTCGAGGAAACCCAGCCGGCTCCGCGCCGGACGGCCCGGGGTGCACAGCAGTGCCGACGGCGTGCCGGTCTTCGCCGCCGCACGGCCCAGCTCAGCCAGCCGCACCCGCGTCCGGCGGTCCAGCGGGGCGCCCAGGACCCTCTCGTGCCCGTCCTCTACCAGCAGGACGCTCGCCTCCAGTGCGCGCAACACCGCGGCGTTCGCCGCCAGGTCGGCGGACAGCTGGGCGCAGAACCCGCAGGACTTCGCCATGGCCACCGTCAGAACCGGGCGCTGAACCGCCTCCTCGTCCACACGGACCCGCAGGCCGTCGAGTCCGTCGCCGCCGGCCGGCGCGCCGTCGGCGTCCGCGACGAGACCGGCCGCCCGCCAGCCGTCGAAGCACCGGGCGTACTGCTCCCGGTGCTCAACGGCCGGCGGACGGCCGGCGAGGTACCCCAGGACGGTGGGGCTGACAAACGCCCCGACGGGCCGTGCCGTGTCCAGCAGAACCCCGCCCTCGCCCAGATCAGCCGCCACCACCCCGCGGGGGAGCCTCACTTCACGCACATGTTCTTGTCGAGGTTGCAGTGGAGGCCCGCACAACACTGGGCGTCGCGGTCGCACGGTTCATTGACGCCGTGACAGGCCGATGGCCGCGATGTGCAGCTCGGTCGAGATCGTCTCGATCTCCGCAACGGTTTCGCTGTCCACGGGACGAACGCCCGCAAATACGGTGTACGTGTCCATACGTCCAAGCCAGGAGCGCCGGACAGGGGCTTCAAACGCACCAACCTTCTGCGGAGCCGATCACAGATCGGTCTCCGACCAGCGAAAATCCTGGTCGCGGCCGCCCCGACAGCCCCAGACCCGGTCGGAACCCGCCTTGCTGCGGCCCGCCTGCCGCCTTTTCCAACACGGCACCGGCGAACGGGACCTGAGGTGCCATCACCTCCTCGCAGCTGTACCCGGCGTCGGCCAGAATGGGGCACAGCAGAGCGACGGACACTGTGTCGGTCCTGGAGGTTCGGCTCGTGACCCGCCACAGCGTCGACCCCGTACGACGCGAACTGATCGCCACCTGAGGGTCGGGGTAGGGCGACCTCGCCGCCCGCATTGCCGCCCTTCCCACCGAAGCCGCCACCTCCACGCTTCTGGGCCTGGCCCGCACGCTCAGCCACCTGTCGGAAGCCGCATGGCGCACCTACACCCACCCCGCCAGTGCGGCCGACTCGCTGAAGCCCAACCCCGAGGGCTGGCGCCACGCGGAGGAGCGCAGGCGCTTCACCGAGGTCACCGGCACGATCGCCAAGCCGAACCTGCCCAGCGGCGGTGCGACGGTCCTCTCACAGGTCGGCCGCGCCCTCCACGGCCTCGGCGCCCTGAACTCACCGAGCTCGTCACCGCCGAGGCCGCCACCGAGCTCGCCGCCGTGGAGAACGCCGAGAGCGGCCTGCTTCCGACTCGGGCGAAGAGAAGACAAGGTCGGGACGCGGCGCTCTTTCTTCCGTCCCACGGCATTCCGTGCAACCCAACTGGCGGGCGCAGCGTACGCGGCCTCCGCCGTACGCGCTCCTCGCACACGGCGGAGGGCGGGAGGGTCAGGCGCGATACACGCGCACCACCAGCTCCCGGGTGCCGGGTCCGTCGAACTCGGCCAGCCTGATGGTCTGCCACCGGCCCAGATACAGGGCGCCACCGGTGATCGGGATGTGCAGCTCGGGATGGGCGGAGACCAGGGCACGGACGTGGGAGTGCCCGTTGTCACGCTCGCCGTGCAGCAGCCGTTCGTCGGGGGTGCGCGTCTTGTCGTGGGCGTAGTAGTGGCGGTGGTCGGAGTGCGGGGCGACGCGTTCCAGGACACCCTTCAGGTCGGCGTCCAGTCCACTCTCGTTCTCGTTGGTCGAACGCCCTCTGAAACCGTCCCCGCGCGGGCGGGGAGCAGAGCGACGGTCAGCCTGCTGCGGTCCAACTCCCGGGACCATCCCCGCGCGGGCGGGGAGCAGCCGAGTCGCCACTCGATGAACTGCCGGATCTCGGGACCATCCCCGCGCGGGCGGGGAGCAGGGCTTGTGCCTTCGATCGGCGCGATCCGGCGGGGGACCATCCCCGCGCGGGCGGGGAGCAGGAGGTCAACCAGGCCACAGCAGCCACACAGTGGGGACCATCCCCGCGCGGGCGGGGAGCAGAGACGACCGAGTGTGGCCGCAGCGTTCACAGTGGGACCATCCCCGCGCGGGCGGGGAGCAGTCCGTCCAGGGCCTCCACGAGTTCGTGGGTGGGGGACCATCCCCGCGCGGGCGGGGAGCAGTGCATGTGCCCGGCACGGGGGCCGCATTCCGGGGGACCATCCCCGCGCGGGCGGGGAGCAGTCGCGCATCCGCCGCAGGGCCTCGTCGGCCTGGGGACCATCCCCGCGCGGGCGGGGAGCAGGGGTTCGTGGTCTGGATGCTGAGCCGGTACGTGGGACCATCCCCGCGCGGGCGGGGAGCAGGGGTTCGTGGTCTGGATGCTGAGCCGGTACGTGGGACCATCCCCGCGCGGGCGGGGAGCAGGAGAACGTTCCCCAGGAGATCCCCTCCGGCTGGGGACCATCCCCGCGCGGGCGGGGAGCAGCTCCCGCGCACGTACGGCGGGATGGTGGGCGCGGGACCATCCCCGCGCGGGCGGGGAGCAGTTCATCTATGCCGTCCTCGTCGGCGACGACCCGGGACCATCCCCGCGCGGGCGGGGAGCAGCCGCTGTTCATGTACTCCCAGGCAACGCACTTGGGACCATCCCCGCGCGGGCGGGGAGCAGTGGGAGTGGTCGTTCAAGGACTACGACTGGTCGGGACCATCCCCGCGCGGGCGGGGAGCAGCGGCAGTTCGTCCACCAGGATGTCGAGGCCGCGGGACCATCCCCGCGCGGGCGGGGAGCAGACTCGTTGACCTGCGATGTCACACGCCGTCGATTCGGAAATTACCCACTTGCAGAGATTTACGCATAAGCAACTTTCCTCTCTTCTGGGACTTTTCCGGTGCGGGCCAGCTCGCGGCCGTTCGAGCGTGCCGACGCCGGTGATGCCGACCTTCGAAACCTTAGTGGTGCTGCGAGGGTGTCAAGGAGCAGTGGCGCGTGGGTGGATGCTGGCACGGCTCTCCTACGGCCAGGCCCGCGCGCTGCTCGACCAGCACACCGCACTGGCCGGCCCGGGTACCGGTTGGGACTTCCACGATTACTGGCACTCCTCCCTGACCCACCTCGGCGAGCGGGGCGCGTCCGAGCTGATGCTGAGAGCCAAGTCCCGGCACAGGAAGGTGGAGAACGTCCGTCGGTACTTCAAGCCGTCTACCCGAGGCCCTCGCCGAGGTGACGAGCCTCCTCGCGCCCGACGACGCCCGACGCTGATGTCCTCTGTCACTTTGACCGATCGCGAAGGCATGCACGTCGGCCGCTGGTACTCGGCGCTGACGTCGGCGTCGGCGAAAGCCGCCTGGCCAGACAGTCGATCGGACTGTCACATCCCGCGTATAGAGTCCGCCCCAAACTCGCAGGTTGCTGCTGAAGGAGCACAGGTGTCGAGAACAACCCCGCCCCGGCCTGTGGACATCGTGTCCCTGTTCCCGGAGCTGGCGCCGTTGGCCCGGCAATCCGTCCGCCTGCACCCGCGTGCCGGTGTGCCATCCGTCCACGACAGCTCCGTCGGCGGGCCGCTCCTGTGGCCGTCGGACGAGGAGTGGCCGACCTGCGCGCAGGAGCACCATCACTGGGAGCCGCCCGTCTCGCTCGATGACGTCCGCCGAAGGCGGGCGCTGCTCGAAGCCGCCTGGCTCCGCCACCGTGAGTCGGGCGAGGACCTCCTCACCCCCGACCAGCGCGCGTACCTCGACGAGCTCCAAGCCGGACACCCGCCTCACACCGAGCCGAACGCCCTGCTGCCAGTCGCCCAGCTCTACCTCCGCGACGTCCCCGGACTCACGGGCCCGGCGGGGGCCAACCTCCTGCAAGTGCTGTGGTGCCCCCTTCACCACGACGGCGAAGCGCTTCCTGCGGCCCGCCTCGTCTGGCGGAACGCCGCGAGTGTCGGCGAGCTGCTCACTGATCCCCCGGAGCCCGCCGACGTCGAGCACTACGGCCACTACGTTCCCGAACCCTGCGTCCTGCACCCTGAGGTTGTCACCGAATTCCCCGCACCGCACGAACTCCCGGAAGAACTCGTCAACCGCCTCTACGACTGGGGAGAGGAGCAGGAGGACGACCCGGACGCAGGACCCGGCGGTGCCTATTACCAGTACGAGCTCTCGGTCGCCCCCGGCTGGAAGATCGGCGGCTGGGGCCCGTGGAGCTTCCGCGACCCCTCGCCCATGCACTGCCCGAGCTGCGAAACCGAGTACCGACCCCTGCTCACCGTCAGCAGCGGTGAGTGGGACGGTGGAAGCGGCAGCTGGATCCCCCTCGAAGATCGCGTCCCCCCGGAGCGCACCGGCCTGCGCAGTCCCTCCGATCCGCCAATGGTGGAGATCGGCAGGGGCTACAACATGCAGATCTACCTCTGCCCGACCTCGTTCGACCATCCACATCTCGAAGTCATGCAGTGAGCCCTTCACCCGGTCGTGCGCCGGGCGTGCCAACCTGTAGCGGTCAACTTACGGCGGCTGGCTACGCGTCGATACCCACGACGGCACCCTCGACAACACCCACGAGCGCCCGCTCCCCGCACCTGCGGGGACAATCCCACTACGGGCATGAGGAGCAGGGGGCGCCGACGATGTAGGACTTGGCACAGTCAGGTCCATCCCCGCGCGGGCGGGGAGCAGAGCCATGGCATGCGGTGCGCGAGCAGTACGCGGGGACCATCCCCGCGCGGGCGGGGAGCAGTCCAGGCCGTACGCCTGGGTCACCTGGTTGTGGGGACCATCCCCGCGCGGGCGGGGAGCAGACTCGTTGACATGGGACGTTAGGCGCCGACGACCCGGGAGTGACGCGCTTTCAGAGATTCAGACATAAGCGGCTTTCCTCTCTTTCTGGGATCGTTGCCGGCCCGGGTCGGCTCGTGGCCGACGCCGCTCGAATGCGGTGGCGCCGCCCTTCAGCGGTGCTGTGAAGGTGTCAAGAAGCAGCGACGTGTGGGTGGATGCTCCCATGGCAGTATGACGACCGTGTGCACGGGGAGCAGCCGACCGTGGTGCCCAACGGTCTACTGACGGGGGATCATCCCCGCGGGGGCGGGGAGGAGGCCACCGAGGTCCGCCACCTCAACATCGTCGAGGGACCATCCCCGCTCGCGCGAAGAAGACGCGCCGCTGGCTTCGACGCGTGGGGCGGGTAGCAGTCGCGCTCCTCACTACCACCCGAGCTGGCCAACTCGCCAATCGGCGGGGCTGTTTCGCCGTCCACCCTGCCCGCTCTGCCTCAGGGTGGGACTATCGCTCGATGATCAGTTACAAATGCGAGTCATGCCCATACGGGACCAGTGACCTCGCTGACCTGCACAAGCACTGGCAGCAGACGGGTCACGCCAGCAGCAGCGAGGCGGCTGAGGCCAGGTCCGCTCGGGGCGCGCTCATCAGGGGCGTGGTCATGGGGGCGGTAGGTGCCGGCCTTGCGGTTGCCGGTGCCGCACTCCTCGTTCGGAAGGTGGAACTTGGCAGCCTGATGTTGAAGATCGGCGGCCTCGAGTCCATCAACAGCCGGCAGGCGGCGAAGATCGTCGAGCTGCTGGCGGAGAACGGGTTCCTGAAGTCGGCCAGTGGGGCGGGTAAAGCGCTCCGTAGCTACGGCGCTTGAGACGCCGCGCTGCCCTGCCTGAGCGCGCGCATCGCCCCGCCTCCTCCTCCGGGGGCGGGGCGGTGCGATGGTCCCAAGCGAGTCCGTGCAGGCACTCGTCACCGAGAACACCACCCTCAAGCACCGTGTTCAGCAGCTCACCCGTGAGCACCACACCCGGCAAGAGCGGCTTGAGGGCGCCCGCTCCAACCTCCGTTTCGCCTACAAGCGGGTCGCTGCCTTCGAGGCCGAGCTCCTCGAAGCCCGGCAACGGTGATCCCCATTTGCCTGCCGGGCACGAAACCGTGATGCTCGCCAGGCGGATTCATGGAGCGCGGATCGGGGAGTTGAGTGGGCGACAGGTGGTTCTTCTATCTCTGCGAGGATGAGATCAGTGGGGGGAAGGAACCACGTTCCAACAAAGCTCATGACCATCTTCCGAGAGCACGACAAGTACATGGATGCGCGGTGGGCGAGCGAGGTCGACGCGGCGAACGCGGGGGACCACAACCTGGACGCTGACGCTGCTGACTGGATCAGGGCCCCGCCGGAGGCATACGAGGGCGCGCCGGTATGGAAGGAGTACGCGGAGGACATCGAAGACGGTGACATGAGCACGGCTTTCGGCTACGCGGCTACCGTCGAGACGGTCGTGAAGCGGCTCAGTTTGATGGGGGTTCACTTCGCGGCGCTGCAAGGCGGAGATGGCTGAACTCCTCCGGGAACTTCGCCTCCTTGCCCGCGTACTGATCTGAATGCTCCAGCGCGTACCGAGTTGTGTGCACCACTGACCCGTCTCGGCGAAGTCGCTCTCATGGACCGTTCTGTTCACCGTAGTCTCGTGCCGTGGTCGACGAACATGGGGCAACCGACGCCTTCAAGAACCGATGCACGAATGCTGCGCGGACGTTGGAGTCCTGCATCAGCTACTCCATCGAGCGCATCTCGTTGGACGAGTCCCGCGCGGACCGCAAGGACAACACCCTGGACGTGTGGTTGCGCGAGGGGCCGTGGAAGCCTGACGTGGTGATCTCGCTGTCCGGCCTCTACTCGGTCCGCCCGTGGGAACCCGAACTGGCCCCCGTCTTCATTGACGGGGTCTCGCTGATCCACCTGCCCGAGTTGCCGTCGCCCTGGCCCACCGAGGCCGTCGACCGACTCGAACGCTCCGATGACCTGCCCGAACTGGTCTGGTTGAGGATCACCGGACCACTCGAAGTCGATGCCGTGGCCTCGATCGTGACCGTCTACCAGGCCCAGAGCGACGACGCGGCCTCCGCACTCCAGTGACGGTCTAAAGGCGTTGACAGGCTCAGACGGCTGGCAAACTTCGGTGGGACGGGTCAACCTGCTCAGGCGACGTCAGTGGCTCGGTCGATGGCCTGGAGGCGGTTCTTGAGGCGGTAGCTGTTGCCGTTGATCGAGACGACTTCGCAGTGGTGCAGGAGCCGGTCGAGGATAGCGGTGGCGAGGACCTCGTCGCCGAAGACCTGGCCCCATTCGCTGAATGCCTTGTTCGAGGTCAGGATGATCGAGCCCCTTCTCGTAGCGCTTGGAGGTCACCTGGAAGACCAGGTTCGCCTCCGCACGTTCCAGGGGCTGGTAGCCGACTTCGTCGACCACGAGAACGCTCGGCCGCAGGTTGGTACGGATTTTGCTGGTCAGGCGCCCGGTGGCCTCGGCGGTGCGAAGGTGGCGAACCATGTCGTCGAGGCTGGTGAAGTAGATCGAGTAGCCGGCCCGGCAGGCGGCGACCGCGAGGGCGACGGGCGATGTGGGTCTTGCCGACTCCGGGAGGCCCGAGCAGGGCGGCGTTCGCCTTGGCGTCGACAAACGACAGGGTGGCGAGGTCCTTGACCTTGCGGGAGTCGAGTTCGGGTTGGAAGGAGAAGTCGTAGTCGTCCAGGGTCTTGTAGTGCGACAGCTTCGACAGCCGCAGGCCCTGGCGGAAGCGCCGGTCGTCACGGACGCCGAGTTCTTCGCTCAGGACGAGGTCGAGGAAGTCGAGGTAGCCCATCTTCGCCTCGTCCGCGCGCTTGGCGTACTGGTTCAGGCCGTCGGCGAGGTGGGGCAGGCCGAGCTTGCCGGCCATGGTGCGGATGCGGTTGCTGACGAGCTGGCTCAACGGGCGCCCTTCGTCGGGTAATTGGTGGTGAACGGGCGGGTGCCGGTCAGTTCGTCGTAGACGGACAGCGGGCGGCGGCCGACCTCGACACGGGCGGCGGCGGCCCGGTTGAGCAGGGCCCGCAGCGGGCTGTCCTCGCCGGCCGGGGCCTGTTCGCGGCGGGGCTGGGGAAGCCCGTCGCCCGTGGTGACGCGCCTGGTGTCGCCCTTGGGTAGGTGTATTGACCCGCAGGGTTGTTGACGCGGGTGATCGGTGGTTGTCCTCCGAGTGCGGTGTGGCAGCGATGGTAGTTGTAGGTGTGGAGGAAGTCGGGGAGCGCTTCGGCTCGTTCCTGGTTGCTGGTGTAGGGCCGCTGGTAGGCCCACTCGTCGAGCAGGGTGCGGTTGAAGCGCTCGACCTTGCCGTTGGTCTGCGGGCGGTAGGGGCGGGTGCGCTTGTGCGTGATGCCCGACGCCCGCGGGGTGTCGCGCCACAGACGTGACCGGTAGCAGGAGCCGTTGTCGGTCAGGACGCGTTCGACGGTGATGCCCAGCTCGGCGAAGAACCGCTCGGCCCGCTGCCAGAACCCGGCCGCGGTCTCCTGGCGTTCGTCGGGCAGGATCTCGCTGTAGGCGAGGCGGGTGTGGTCGTCGACGGCGGTGTGGATGTGGCTGTAGCCGATCCTTGGTGTCCCGCTCGGGGTCCGCAGGCCGGTGGTGGCGTACCGGTTGCTCTCGCCGGCCCGGCGGTCCATGACGCGGTGGCCACCGCCGTCGGGGATGTTGCCGAGCTTCTTGATGTCGACGTGGACCAGTTCGCCGGGGCGTTCGCGTTCGTAGCGGCGCACGACCTGACCGGTGGGCCGGTCCATCCATTGCAGCCGGTTGATGCCGTGCCGGGTCAGGACCCGGTGGACCGTGGAGGGCGGTATGCCGAGGACCGGCCCGATCCGGGCGGGACCGAGCTTTCGTTCGCGTCGCAGCCGGCGGATCTCCGCCTCGATCGTGTCCGTCGTGCGGTGCGGGGTGGTGCGGGGCCGGCTGGTGCGGTCGTGCAGGCCCGCATCGCCCTCCTCCCTCCAGCGGCGGACCCACTTGTGGGCGGTGGCGCGGGAGACGCCCATCTCGGCGGCCACATGGGCGACAGGCCGTCCAGCCCGGACGCGTTCGACCAGGAGTCGCCTGCCGTGCACGGTCAGCCGGGCGTTACGGTGGGACACGAAGACCTCCGTGTGTGGTGTGGAGCCTAGACACCTCCACCACACCGGAGGTCTTCACTTTGATCAAGCCCTGCACCGTCAACAACGCTTGTGGTCAATACAGGTAGGCCGTCCCAGTGCCGCTCGTCGACAATGCGGGCACCGCGGCCCACCGCCCTTGAATGAACGGCGAGCAGGGTGGTGCCGGCCGAGTCGGGGACGGTCGAGTGGAGCACGACCTGGGACCTTGTGGCCCGGATCTCGACCAGTTGACGCGGGCGGACCTTTCGGGCGGGCACGGAGTAGAGGTTCGCGTCGAAGGCGACCAGGCAGTCCTTGCCGACGTGCCGCACGTGCCGCTGCGCGACCACGTAGGACGTGCGGGGCAGCGGCCGCAGGGCCGTGTGGTCCACGCCATGACCGTCAACGACACCATCGTCGCCGGCTGACCCCCGCGTGCACGGGGAGCAACCTGGCGCGGCGTAGGGCCGTCCGAGACATACGGGGATCATCCCAGCGTGCACGGGGAGCAGGAATCCTGGAGCGGCGCCGGGTAGTAGGTCGAGGGACCATCCCCGCGTGCACGGGGAGCAGTCTTGATCTTGTAGACCTTCTCCACGTAAGCCAGGACCATCCCCGCGTGCACGGGGAGCAGGACAAGCGGATCGACCTCGCCACACTGAAGGCGGGACCATCCCCGCGTGCACGGGGAGCAGTGCCGGTGATCTCGTAGCGGGTGGACTGGGTAGGGACCATCCCCGCGTGCACGGGGAGCAGGACGATCAGACCGGCAACTTTGGCCGAGTCGAGGGACCATCCCCGCGTGCACGGGGAGCAGACTCGTTGACCTGCGACGTCACACGCCATCGACCCGGAAATGAACCACTTTCACAGATTCAGACATAAGCGACTTTCTTCCCTATCTGGGGCGGGTCGCGCCCTCCGGGGTCAGTGGTGCTGTGGAGGTGTCAAGGAGCAATAGCACATGGGGTGGATGCTCCCACGACAGTACGACGCCCGTGTGCACGGAGAGCAGCCGGCCATGGTGCCCGACGTCTGCCAACAGCGAGACAATCCCGCGGACGGGAGCGGCCTCGGCCGTTGCCGGTGAAATGCGGAGTGTGGGGACCATCCCCGCGGGCGCAGGGAGCAGGTCTCACGCTGTCCTTGCTTCGGTCTCCAGCACTGGCGTCAGTGTGCGGGCAGGTGCCAGGGATGGTCGGGGTCGTCGAGCCACACCGTGCGGGTGCCGGTCATGGTGACGGTGAGTCCGAAGCGTTCGTAGCCGGGCCGGCCGGCTTTGTCCCAGGTGTTCCAGACGCTGTGGAATCTCCTCCCACAGCCGACGGGGTCCGCTCTGGCATACCTCGAACTCGTGCCGGCCGGGCACGGAGTCGACCGTCGCCCAGGACGTCACCGCGGTGTCGAAGAACCACCACGTCACCATGTCCCCGCACGGCGCGCGCCGGTAGTAGATGTCTGGCAGGGCTGTGCCGACGGCGAACTGCGCGAGCCAGGAGTCGCCGATGGTCTCCGGGTCCAGGTCGGTCACCGACGCCCGGGCGTCGCCGGGCAGGTAGGCGTCCACCGGCGGGGCCTGGTAGCACTGCTGACGCATCCGCATGAAGTCCGACGCCCCGGTGAACCGCCCGCCGGCGCTCTGCCCGTGGTCGGCCACCTGGAGGCGAGCGGTGGCACCGCCGCCGAACAAGGTGGCGGTGAGGGCGACGATCACTCTGCTCGGCACGGTCTGGCCGACCCAGGCGACGGGGAGGTCGGTGACCAGGCTCGAGTAGGTGGCGATCAGCCGATCGGCCCGCCCGTCCGTTCCGACCGCGGGGAAGGCGCCGTCCCCGACCAGCACCTCCACGCCGCCGAGTCCCGCAGCGGCCAGGTTCCCGCGCGCGAGGCCGGCGACCGCCTCGTCGATCTCGACACTCACCACCCCGCCGGCGCCGAGACGGTGGGCCAGGAACGCGGCGTTGAAGCCCGGGCCGGTCCCCACCTCCCGCACCCGGTGCCCGTCCTCCACACCGAGAGCACCGAACATCCGCGCCACCATCGTCGGCATGCTCAGACTCGACGTGAAGTCCCGCCGCCCACCGGCCTCGTCGCCGTCGTCCCACTGCGTGATCGCCGCCGTGTCCCGGTAAGCACCGGTCAACCACTCCTCCGGATCGGCGCCCCGATCACGCCGCACCGCACCACCGTCGACGAACTCCCAATACACCGACGGCAGAAACAGATTCCGCGGGACAGCCTCGAACGCCCCCCGCCACCCGGCGTCCAGCACACCCGCACCCGCGAGCCGATCGGCCAGCGCCACCCGGCCACCCGCCGCCACGTCGCCGCTCACTTCTTGTGTTTGGGGTCCGGCTCCGGACCCTGACCGTCCGGACTCGGCTTCGGCCCGATCGCCGGACCACCCGGCTTCGCGTGCGCCCCACCCTCACCGTCCTGCACCCCATCCTTGCCCTCGTCACCCATAGTCAATCCCCTCTCACGCAAAGAAACCGCCACCGTGACGCGCACCCAGGGCCGGACACAAGACCGCACCGCCCCAACCGGCGGCAGCACCGGAAACAGACCAGGGCCACCTGTCGCGGCCCCGGAGGGGCCATCCCCGCGCGGGCGGGGAAGCTGCGCGCCTTGGCGCGGAACTCCTCCAGCTCGGGACCATCCCCGCGCGGGCGGGGAGCAGCCCGTGCCGACGTTGACCGTCCCCATGATCTGGGGACCATCCCGCGCGGGCGGGGAGCAGGTGGTGACGACGGCGGACACGTCCGGCATGTGGGGACCATCCCCGCGCGGGCGGGGAGCAGCCGCCGCGACGTCGTTAGTGATGACGGACAAAGGGACCATCCCCGCGCGGGCGGGGAGCAGACCAACTTTCACTCACTGACAACCTGCCAGGGGGGACCATCCCCGCGCGGGCGGGGAGCAGGCTCGTTGACCTGGGGTGTTACACGCCGTTGGCGCGGGAATTACCCGCTTTCATCGACTCCGGCATAAAGGACATATTTGCCAGCTCTTATCGGTTGCCGAAGCGGCGCCGTTGGGAGGCTTTGCTCCAGCCCGTCTTGGCCGGCCCCGGGGTGGCGGTGGGGGTGTTGTTCGGGCGTTGGAGGAGGGTGAGGCCTTCGTGGTCCACGGGGGTCCAGGAGTGTTCGTGGGTGCGGAAGGTGAAGCCCTGTTCGGTGTTGGAGGTGTGGATCAGGAGGGCTCGTCCTTGTCCCGCGTACTGGCGGACCTCGTCCCAGAGGGCGTCTCTAACGCGTGCCGACGGGGATCCGATGAACACTCCTGCGGAGATCTCGAGGAGCCATCGGGTGAGGAATCCGCGCAGGCCGATGGGGCAGTTGGTGAGGACGATGACGGTCACCAGTTGCCCTCCGAGTAGTTGACGCCCGATGCGACCTGTTGCCCGTGGTCGGACTGGAGGGTAACGGTGTCCTTGTCCCCGGCCGCCGTTCCGGTGCGGAGGAGTCGGTGGATGTCGGCGACGATCCGTTCCTGGAGCCGCAGTTCGTGGATGCGGTCCCGCAGTGCTCGGCGGGTGCGCGCGCCAACGTCCTCGTCCGATTCGGCGGCGACGTCGAAGGCGACGGGGATTCCGACCTCGGTCTTGTAGAGGTCGGCGATGTCCAGCACGAACGACAGTTCGTGGCCGGAGTGCACGAATCCGAGGGCGGGTGAGCATCCGAGGGCGGTGACGACGGCGTGCGAGACGCCGTACATGGCTTGTGCGGCTGCGGTGATGGCCTGGTTGACCGCGTCTCCTGAGGTGAAGTCACCGGGGATGTAGTTGCGGCCCCTCCACCGGATGCCCGTTCGGGTGGCGTGGGCGCGGTAGCACTCCTTCATCCGGGTGCCCTCGCGGCCGAGCAGTTCCTTCCGGGTGAGACCGGCCGGGTCTTCGTCCGGGAAGCGGAGCCGGTACATGGCTCTGGCCACGTCCAGGCGGGTGCGCCGGTTCGCCCATTGTGAGGCCTGGGCTTCGGCGAGGGCCGAGGAGCGGGACAGTGCCCGGCCCGCCGCGTAGTAGCGCACGCCGTGCTCGCCGACCCAGACCACGGCGGCGCCGGTTTCGCCGAGGACGCTCATTGCCTGGTGGGTGATGCGGGTGCCGGGGCCGAGCAGGAGGGTGCCGATGGTCGCCGAGGGGATGTGGGTGGTGCCTTCGGCGCTTTCGACGGTGAGGGCGTTGGAGTCGCGGTGGACGGTGCAGCGTTCGAGATAGAGGAAGGAGACCCGATCGGCGGCGCGGGCCAGTTCCCGCGGGCTGCTGACGGGCCGGCGGCTGACGGTGCTCATCGGATCAGCCGATCGGGGCGAGGGTCATCAGGCCGCAGCCGTAGGCCTTGGCCTTGCCCAGGCCGCCGGTCAGCACCCGGCGGAGGGCGTCGGAGTCGGTGACTTCCAGGCGGCCGTCGAAGGTGACGGCGGTGAGGGTGACCCTGCCGCCGGCGCCGCGTTTGGAGAAGGCCAGGTTGCGTTGGCCGTGCACGGCGAGCTGGTGTTCGTCGCCGTGTTCGGTGTGCCGGCGCTCCTCCGGTTTGGCGGCGATGCGGAAGCCACCCGCTTCCTGACGCTGGAGCAGCCACTGCATCTGGTGGCGGGCGGTGACGTGCGCGGTGCGTTTGGTCGGGGCACCGTCCTTCGTGCGGGCGTGGTGGACGGGGTTGGCGGTCAGGCGGAAGTTCCAGCAGGTGCCCTTGTCGAGGCGTTCCAGGAAGGGAATGTAGGCGTAGGTCTGCCAGCCGGCTGTTCCGGTGGCGGCCGCGGCGGGCCAGCCGGCCTGTTCGACGAGGTGGGTGAGGTCGGGCCGGGACGGGCTGACGACGTACAGCTGCACTTCGGCGGCGGCGTTGTGGTCGGTTCGCCACAGGACGCGTGTGCCCGGCGCGGTGGGCAGGAGTTCGGGGAAGGCGGACATGACCGCGGCGTGCATGTTCTGCGGCGAGGAGAGCAGTCGCCGGGCGCCCTGCCGCGCGGTGTTGAAGCGGAAGCGGGTGAGGTACATCAGGCGATTTCCAGGGCTGCGGTCGGGTCGTGGGCAGGGACGGGGACGGGGGTGCGCGGCCGGCCGTGCGGGTTGGGCACGGTGACGGTGCCGGTTCGGACGGTGCGAAGGCCGTGGCGGCGGTGGCGGGGGTCGAAGCTGAGTGGCTGGTCGCGCAGGGTGTCGCCCCGGACGGGCGCGTCGTCGCTCGGCGGGGTCTCGACGAGGACGGCCAGCTCGACGGTGGGCTGCTGCCGCTGCCGGCGCTGGTACCAGTCGGAGGCCTGCCAGGGCAGGCGGGCCAGGACGGTGTCGAGGTCGCCGTCGTCGTGGACCGACAGGCCGTCACGCAGTTCCAGGGGCCGGGCCGGCGGGCAGGAGCGGCGCCCGAGGTAGGGCAGGAACGCGGGGGCCCGCACAGCCTCGGAAAGGCGGGCGATGAGTGGGGCCGGGCCTTCGACGGCGGCGACGAACACGGCGTCGGCGAGATAGAAGCGCTCGGAGAGCGGCATCGACTCGTCGGTGTCGAAGTGCTGGGCGCTCTGGTAGTCGCGCAGGCGGGTGCCGGGCTGGTCGACGCGCACGCCGAAGCGCAGGGCGGCGAGTTCGGCGAGCCGGGCGTCGTCGCCGCGTTCGATGCCGGCCGCGGCGGCGAGCATGCCGATCACGCCGCTCTTGGTGGGGGCGTTCTCGGTGGTGCGCCTGGCGAAGCGCGAGGAGGCCCCCCACGACTGCAGGGGGCCGGCCAGTTGCAGAGCGAGCACGCTCATCCGCGCCGCTCCAGGCGTTCGGCCACGGCGGCGCCGACGGTGGAGACCAGGCTGGTGAGGCGGGGGGCCTCGGCGCCGAGGGAGGTGAGCTTGGCGGTGGAGGGGCCCACGCGCAGCACCCAGGTCTGGGCGTTGTCGTCGCCGTAGACCCGTTCGATCTCGGGGACCCAGTCGGCGAGGCGGGCGCACGCGGCTTCCAGGTGGCCGCCGTCGGCGTCGGGGGCGACGGGCTTTTCGAAGGCGGAGACGAAGCTGATCGGCCGGGCGGTGCGCAGGGTGACGATGACGGCGTCGGGGAGGGTGTGGTTGCCGAAGGTGTTGATCTTGCCGGTGGGCAGGGAGGAGACGAAGGCTTCCAGGAATGCTTCGACAGCGCGGCGTACCGGGGTGGCGGGGGCTTCGTTCTCGTCGAGGCCCTTGCCGAGGTTGCGCTCCAGCAGATCGACGTCGAGCGCCGCGTATCGGTAGAGGGTGGCGGAGTTGAAGTCGACGGTGCCGATCATGCCGGCGCCGGGTTCGGCGTCGCTGTTGCGGTCGTCAACGGCGGTGAAGTAGTCGGACTCGGTCTCGGCGCGGTGCACGCTGAGGGCGTGGGCGACCTGGGCGGCGGCGTCGACGTTGATGTCGGTGGAGTCGGCGACCATCCGGCCGAACAGGGCGATGTCCACGGAATGCCGGCCGTCGGCGATCTTCTTGGCGCGGGCCTTGTTGTCCTTGTCCTTCAGGAAGGCCTTGAGGTCGCCGGCGCCCTCCACCGCGAGGGCGGCCAGGTTGTCGAGCTGACGGGAGCTCAGGAACATCAGGTACGACGACTCGGGCGCGGGCTCGGCGTCGCCGTTCTTCTTCGCCTGCTCGACCTTGCGCTTGGGCGGCTCGATCTTGGAGCCGGTCGCGGTCTGCAGCACCTCCGCCGCGAGCGCCAGCGCCTGGGCCTCGCCGATGTCCGGGGTCAGGGCGGTGATGCGCTCGGCGAGGAGTTCCGCCACCCGCTTGGTGCGCACCCCGAGCTCGCTCGGGTCGAGGATGGTGTCGAAGTAGCGGCGGGTGGCGCGCTTCCAGGCCTGACTGGAGACCCGGGCCCGGGTGGCGCCGCCGTACACGGCGGTCTTGGGCGCGCCGGTGTCGTCGCGGTTCAGGTTGCTCGGCGGGACGCTCTGCAGGGCGTGCACGTCGAGGATGATGCGGCTGGTCACTGGGCGCTGTCCTTCTGCGTGTCGGTGGGGGCGTCGTCGCCCGCCGGGTTGGACGGTGTGGTGCGGTGGGCGTGGAGGGAGCGGCCCCAGGAGCGCCGGACGCCGTCCGGGCCCCACGGGGGTTGCTGCCACTGGTAGAGCTGGTCGGCGAGCAGGGCATAGTCCAGGGACAGCTCCTCGCGGCGCAGCAGCAGGACGATCTCGCGCAGGCGGGTGGCCAGAACGGCGATCGTGGGTGCGGTTCCGGCGCGCACGAAGCGTTTGCGGGTCGGCTCGTCGATGTCGTTGCCGGGCATGAGCCTGCGTACGGCGGTGCCGAGTTCGTCGCCGCCGGCCTTGTGCATCCGGGCGGGCCGCCGGGACTGCTGGTGCAGGGCGTACAGGGTCGCGGCCGTGTACAGGGCGGTGTGCGCGGCGTCCTGACGCAGCGTTGGGTCGCCGTACAGGGGCTCGGTGTCGAGCAGGCCCCACAGGTCGGGGACGGTGGCGACGTCCTTGCCCGCTGCGCGGCGCAGGCGGGCGAGGGCGGCGACTGCGGCGGGGCGGTCGTCCAGGTAGCCCTTCTGCAGGCGGCCGATCTCGCTTCCGGCGAGGGTGCCGACCGGGCCGAGGGCCCGGCGGCGGAGGTGCGCGGGGGCCGGTGGGGCGGTGGTCATGCGGTCGCCCTTTCAGGGTCGGGTGCGGTGTCGAAGTCTGCGCCTTCCGCTGCTTCCGCGTCGGCTTGGCCGGCGTCGGCTTGCGGCGGGATGAGACCCGGGCCGGTTCCCTCTGCGGCGGCGAGCGGCAGGGCGCGCCGGAGCCGGGCGCGGAACCACAGGTCGGCGGACGAGGTGTTCAGCCAGGTCTCGCCCTTGTTGCCCGTCACGATCCGGCCCTGCCAGGCGACTTCTCCGGCCTGGGCGACGAGCTCGTCGCCCAGGCGTGCGACCGTCTGCCGCGCCTGGCGCTGCCAGTGGGCCCGCAGCTCGGCCGGGTCGTCGCCGTCGCGGATGCCGACCAGCCACAGCCGGTAGGGGCCGTCGAGGGCGCTGAAGCCGGCGTCCCGCGCGCTCGCCCGTGGGGCGTCGGACTCGCTGCCCGCGGCCCGCGCGAGGTCCGACGCCAGGTCTCCCAGGGCACGTACGGCCAGGTCCGCGTCGGTGACCGCGTCCTGCGCGGCCCGGCCCAGGCTCGGGTCCCGCTCGCTGAGCACGACCAGCGCGAATGCCACGGTGTCGGTGGTGATCTCGTCGACGACGGACTGCTGCGTGCCGTAGACGGCGCCGAACGTCCGCAGCCGCATCAGCCGGCCCCGGGGCAGGACCCGCTCCGTCTCCAGCCGGGCCAGCCAGTGGACCAGGCCCGGCCGCAGCTCCGGCGCGGGCTCGCCCGCCGGGCCCCGGTCGGGAGCGGAGGCGGCGATCAGCGACCCGATGCCGCGCCACGCGGCCCGCGCCGGATCCATCTCCCTGGGCAGGTACACCGGCGACCGGCCGAGCTTCTTCTCCTGCGCGAGGCTGCGCCGCCAGCCGGTCATGGGCTCGGCGTCGAACATGTTCCGCGGGGCGAGGGGGTCGCCGTAGGTGAGGACGACGCCGTTCACGCCCTCGTTGTCGGCGTGCAGGCGGATGCGGCGGGACTGCCAGGTGTAGAGGTCGCGGGGGCCGGCGGGGCGCGAGGCCAGGTCGTCGGCCGCGCCGGGGCCGGTGGGCGGGCGCCGCCAGGCGGGCAGGTCCGGCCGTTTCGTCTTCCACTGGTCGGCGGCGATCAGGTTCAGCAGCAGCGTCTCGCGCAGGGTGTCGCCTTCGGCGAGGACGCCGCCGAGGTTGCCCGCCCACGCCGGCCCCTGCGGGTAGGCCTTGCCGGCCTTGGCCCGCGGGTCGCCCTCCACCCCGGTCTTGATGCCCGAGGTGTCGTAGGCGTGGGCGTGCACCACCCAGCGGGCCGCTTCGGCGAACGTGATCCGCTCGGCGCCCGGGAAGCGGGCGGTGAAGAACGCGTTGCCGTTGGGCACGTCCGCCACGATCCGGTTCAGCGGGAAGACCTCGTCCTTGCCCGTCCGCAGCCCGGCGCACTGGAAGAACGGCGTGTGCGGGTGCAGCAGGTCGAAGCGGTCCCGGTGCTCCTCCAGGTAGGGCAGGGCCGGGGCCAGGGCGTCCGGGTCCTCCCACAGTTCGGCCCACTCGTCGCTGTCGCCCGGGCCGTCCAGAGCGTCGTGGAGGATCGCCAGGAGCAGGCGGGTGAGCGCGAAGTCCTGAGTGGGGAGATCACCGGCCAAGCGTCTGATCAGGCCCGCCTGCGCGAACGCCTCCCGCAACGACAGCTCGCTCTCGCGGCCGTCGGTCAGCAGCACGGGAATCCACGGCTGCTCCGTCAGGTCGAACATCCCTTGTCCGACCGGTGGTTGGACGCGCTCATGCATCGGCGTTCGACACCTCGAGTCCGTTCTCACGGGTGTACATGAGTCGGAACCCTGCCAGAGAGATGTGACAACCGGGCCTGATCGGAAGAATCAACTGCCCTGCCAGCCAAGGGCTTTCTTTACTCTGCCAACTTTCGACACAGAACTGCTCAAGTTCAGCGATTACCCGGTCAACGATGTACGGCTTGGCCAGCCGTGCCGGAAGCCGCAGCCCGCAGGCCGCCGCCGCCTTCGCCGCCCTCGGCGACGGCACCGCCCCGGTCGGCAACGGCAGCCCGCCGCGCCCCTCCCCCGCCCAGTGCACTGTCGCCAGCGAACCGTCCTCCAACTCCTCCACCACGAGCACCTCGACGCTCTCCTCGCTGTCGCGCACCTGCGCCCGCCCGGCCCGCGTGTCGTCCGCGTCCCCCACACTGCCGGCCAGCCAGCCGATCAGCGGCCGCCCGTCCTTCCCCACTTCCCCGATGCAGAACTGCTCCGCCCTGGCGGTCTTCTCGGCCTGGAGCTTCTCGTGGACCAGCCGCGCTTCCTCCAGCGCCGGCGCCCAGTCCGCCGGCCCCAACCGGCCGCCCCCGTACACCTGTTGCACCAGGACGCTGATGTCCCCCGGCAGATCCACCGGCCGCCCCCCGTCGAGGAACGGGAGCAGCACCGCGAGCGAGCGCAGCAGCGCGTGTCGGCCGTACACCGCCTCGGACCCGCGCACCGGCTTCGGCACCGCAACCGACCAGTCCACGCCCGTGATCAGGCACTTCGCTTCCCGCAGCGCCGCGGGCCGATCCGGCCGCGCATGCCGGTGCAGGCGGCCCATCCGCTGCAGCAGCAGGTCCACCGGCGCCGCGTCGCTCACCAGCAAATCGAAGTCCACGTCCAGCGACTGCTCCGCCACCTGACTGGCCACCACGATGTGCCGCCCGGGCCGCGCGGCGGCGTCCCGGCCGAACCGCTCCAGCAGGTCACGGTCGTTCTCGGCCCGGTCGACGTCGATGAACCTGGCGTGCGCGACGGTCACCGCCCCGTCCCCGAACCGCTCCCGCAACGCCTTCGCCGTCTCCAGCACCCGGTCCACGGTGTTGCGGACCACCAGCACGCACCCGCCGTCGGCGACCTCCGTCTCCAGCCGGTCTCCCAGCGCGTCCAGGCCGTCGTCGAGCCGTTCCAGCCGCACCTTGTGCCCACGACCGGACACCGCCGGCCGCTCCAGCACCGGCACTGTCCCCCGGCTCACCGCCGTCAGCAGCGGATACTCCCGCGCCTGCTCCACCCGCGCGAACCGCTCGTCGTCCCCGGCCACACCCGCATACGCCTGTGCCAGCTCCCGGCGCCGCGCAGCCGGCAGTGTCGCCGACAGCACCACCACCGGAACCCCGTAGGCTCCCAGCCAGCCCAGTACCCGGTCCAAATACGTGTTCATGTACGTGTCGTACGCGTGGGCTTCGTCGATCACCACGACCTTCCCGGCGACCGCCAGGTGACGCAGCACCAGGTGACGGGCCTTCAGGCCGGCGAACAGCAACTGGTCGATCGTCCCGACCACGAACGACGACAGCATCCCCTTCTTTCGGCCGGCGAGCCAGTGGTGCGCCACCAGTTCCGCCGGTGCCGCCGTCTTCGCGCCGAACCCTGGTGCCCGCTCCGTACCGTCGGCATCCACCGACGCGAGCCGCTGCCGCGATCCGACCCGGAGATCGGCGGCGTCCTTGTTCAACGCGGCCTTCGAATGCGCCAGCAGCACCGACAGGCGATCCCCTCCCTCGGCCGGCAGCCGGTCCAACCATCTGAGCAGCCTCGGGAACATCGCGTTGCTCGTCGCCATCGTCGGCAGCGCGAAGAACACCCCACCCGCACCGGCCCGCGCCGCCAGCACCTCCGCCGCCGCCAGCGCCGCCTCCGTCTTGCCCTCCCCCATCGGCGCCTCGACGATCAACAGCCCCGGCTCCGGCATCGCCCGGGCGCTCTCCACCGCCGCCACCTGCACCGGCCGCACCACCGACCCCGACGGAAGGTCGAACCGCGCCGCGAACAACTCCTCCGTGCTGCTCTGCGGAACCTTCGGTCGCCACGGCCCCGGCAGATCCAGGTCCCACCACGCCGCAGCCACCCGCCGGCCGCCGTCGAACCCCGACGCCACCGGAAAATACGGAAACAGGTCCGGATTGCTGGCAATCCAGTCCGCCATGATCACCAGACCGGACAGCACCACCTGCACCGGCTGCGGCAACCTCACCCGCTGCCATCCCGCCAGCCGCTCCTCCACCCCGAACTCGGCGGCGCACGCATCCAGCAACTCCTCCTGCACACGCCGCCACACGCTCCCGCTCCCGCCCGGCGTGCGCAGCAGATCCCACCGTCCGTCCAAATCCCTGAGCGACGGATGCTCCGGCGGCACGCCGTGATGCCCGCCCACCACCACCGCGAACTGCCCCGTCACCCTCCCCGGCCAGCCCCGCCGCTCCAGCCACTCCTGCAACAGCACCTGACCCGCGAGACCGTGCGGCGCCAGCCGCCGGTCCACCCCGAATCCGGCCCGGTACGGCATCTCCAATCCGGCCGCCCGCATCCGATCCGCCAGCCCGTCCACCTGACAAGCGAACGCCGGCGTCGCCTTCCCGATGTCGTGGACCCCCGCCAACCACACCGCCAACCGCCGCCCGTCCCCCTCCCCACCGGGCAGAGCCCCACCAACCAAGGCCCAGACCCTGGCCGACACCCAGTGGTCCCACAGCAGCCCCGCCACCGCCGCACTGTCCTGCATGTGACACCACAACGGCAGCCACCCCTCGCTGCGCACATCATGCTTCGCCCACACACTCCGAGCCTCAGCCGACAACCGTGCACGCAGACCGCCGCCCACAAGCACTGTCCCCTCTCATCCCAAACCACCTGAAAAGTCCCCGACTTGATGGCAGATCATAGAGAGCGCAACAGCCCAGTACCCCTCCGCCGACCAACACCGAAGAACCGCACAAGAGGGAAGCAGCCGCCAACACAACTGCCGCATACACGGGGAGAGATCACCCCTGCGGACGGGGAGCAGACTTCCCGTGCTCCCGCAGGAACAGCACCACAGACCATCCCCGCGCGGGCGGGGAGCAGCCGTCTCCGTCGAGCAGGCCTCCGCGCTTGAGGCGACCATCCCCGCGCGGGCGGGGAGCAGCCGGTCAGTTCCGCCGGGGTGGCGTACTCGTCAGGACCATCCCCGCGCAGGCGGGGAGCAGGTGCTGGTCTGGGTGGACGAGATGGGCGACGCGGGCGGGGAGCAGTCTGCGGTCGGGGCGCCGTCACGCCCTGCGAGGGACCACCCCCGCGCGGGCGGGGAGCAGGCGTCGGGGAGGTAGGTGTGGAGCGAGAACATGGGACCATCCCCGCGCGGGCGGGGAGCAGACGTTCTTGAGCTGGTTGTTCCGGCGCAGGTAGGGACCATCCCCGCGCGGGCGGGGAGCAGTCCCCTTCCTGAATCCCTCTCCACCCCTCGGAGGGACCATCCCCGCACGGGCGGGGAGCAGCGGTTGCCGACGGCCGCCTCGAACCCGCGATCGGGACCATCCCCGCGCGGGCGGGGAGCAGGCGGCATTCGTGCAGCGGGCAGGGAATGGCGAGGGACCATCCCCGCGCGGGCGGGCAGCAGGCCGCACTCGAACTCCTCCATCGCACCGCCGCGGGACCATCCCCGCGCGGGCGGGGAGCAGGTCGGTCATCGCGCGGTCTCCTCGGTGGTCTCGGGACCATCCCCGCGCGGGCGGGGAGCAGTGCCCGCTGACGCGGTCGTCAGCGAAGATCGTGGGACCATCCCCGCGCGGGCGGGGAGCAGGATCTCGTTCGGTTCGCCGGTGCCGAGCCACCGGGACCATCCCCGCGCGGGCGGGGAGCAGTTCGCCCAGTCCACCTGAGTGATATCGCCCAGGGGACCATCCCCGCGCGGGCGGGGAGCAGCGGCTCCCAGGCGGCAGTGGTGCCGTTCCAGCGGGACCATCCCCGCGCGGGCGGGGAGCAGTCCAGGCCTGCGGGCGAGTCGCCGTCGTGCCAGGGACCATCCCCGCGCGGGCGGGGAGCAGCTCGCCAAGCGGTACCCGGCGATCGAGCGCGTGGGACCATCCCCGCGCGGGCGGGGAGCAGGGTGCGCTGCGGCTCGGCTCGGCCCCCGGCTCGGGACCATCCCCGCGCGGGCGGGGAGCAGTCGTCGCGCTGACTGTCCGGGCCGTTGACCGGGGGACCATCCCCGCGCGGGCGGGGAGCAGGCTCGTTGACCTGCGGTGTCACATGCCGTCGACCCGGAAATGACACACTTCCTGTGATTCAGGCATAAGCAACTTTCTTCTCTTTCCGGGGTTGCGGCTGTGTGGGCCAACTCTCGGCTGACAGTGTTCAAGCGCGGTGGTGCCGATGCCGCCGCGCTCGGAGATCAACGGTGCCGTGAAGGTGTGGCAAGGGCGGTGGCGTGTGGATGAATGCTCCCACGGCGGCGCGACGCCCGTGTGCACGGGGAGCAGCCTCTTTCGGTCCGCCTCCTCCTGGGCTTCGCGGGGGCGCTCTCCGTACGCCCAGGACGTCGTCGCCGCAGCGGCTGACACGCGGCGAGGGCGGCCAGAGTCTTGTTCATTGGAAATCCTGGTGCACATATGGGGAGTCAACTCCGTTGTTTCCCCGTTGAGTTCCGCTCGCCCGTGGCCCCCATGGCGATGACCAGACGTAGCGGCCGAAGCGTCTCCTCTCGACCGTCTACCCCGTCGCGTCCGGTAGGTGCCGGCGCCCGTGGTCCGCCAGGCGGCGTTGGGCACGGAATCCAGGCCATCTTCAGTAGAGGGCGCCCCCCGTCCCTGCCAGCGAACGCGCCTCGCGGACGCCGGAGACAAAGGGCGCGTTCGTCCCGCACCTCGGGCTACCGGGCCAGCCACTGGTTCGAGGCAAGAACGGATTATCCCGCGTGCACAAGGACAGCGTCGGATACGCAGCCCGGCCGGGTCCGCCGGCTCGCGCGGCAGGCCGTGGAACACGAGGTCAAGAGCGCCTCCACTGGAGCAGGAAACGACTGTTTCGCCCTGGTCATGTGATGGATCGATCGCCACTGATCCACAGTGAAGCCGGCTACCGGGACGTTCCGATAACCGGCTTCAGTGCTGTTGCGGGGCCTGCAAGCCGGTGATCGCGGGGTTGGCGGCCAGCGCGGTGCTGCGGCCGGCCACCGGTTCGGGTTCGGTCTCCAGCGCCGGCGTCAGTATGCGGGCGGGCATCAAGGATGGTCGGGGTCGTCGAGCCACACCGCTTGGGAGCCGGTCGTGGTGACGGTGAGCCCAGGTGTGCCGGGCGGTGTAGATCCTCCCACAGCCACCAGGTCCACTCTGGCGTACGTCGAACTCGTGCCGACCCAGCACGGAGTCAACCGTCGCCCAGGACGGCACCGCAGGTGTCGAAGAACCACCACGTCGCCATGTCCCCATAAGGCGCGCCGGTAGCAGGCGTCCAACAGGGCGGTGCCGACGGCGAACTGGGCCAGCCGGGAGGGCCCGATGACCTTCGGGTTGAGCTCGGTGAGCGACGCCTGGGCGTCGCCGGGCGGGTAGCCAGCCACCGGCTGAGCCTGGTAGCGCTGCTGACGTATCCGCATGAAGTCCGACGCCCCGGTGAGCCGGTGGCGGAGGGGGGCGACGACCACCCCGCCCGGGCGCGGTCTGGGCGACCCAGGCGACAGGGACAGCGGTCACCACGTTCGAGCAGGCAGATGGCGGTCAATCGATCGACCCGGTCACCCCGACGGCGTCGGCACCGTCCCCGACCGGCACCCGAACACCGCCCAGCCCTGCGGCGGCCGGATTCCCGCACGCGAGGCCGGCGACCGCCTCGTCAATCTCGAGCCAACACCCAGCCGATGCGCCAGGAGTGCGGCGTTGAAGCCCGGGCCGGTCCCCACCTCCCGCACCCGGTGCCCGTCCTCGACACCGAGGTCACCGAGCATCCGCGCCACCGTCCTCGACGGACCACGAGTTGCGGCCGTACCAAACCGCCGGATCCTCAGATCCTCTTCCCGCCCGCACGACAGGAGGCCACCCGTGAGCCGCAGCAGAAGACCCGCGACGCCAACCGAACCCATCCGCCTGACCCACCTGGATATGTCATGTCCGACCCGACCACGGGCACCCCCGAGCCCGAACGATCCGCATCCCCGACGAGGACCTCGCCAGTACTCTCGCGCGCCCCATCGCCGAAGTCCGCCAGCACGGCGTCCTCTCGACCGCCTCGCCGCCGAACCCGACGGCGAGGAGCCGGAGACGGACCCGACGACGAACCCGCCGGTCCGACCTCGGTGTTCATCCTCGCCATGGGCGGCGCGGAGTACGCCGCCGAACTGGCCGCCCTCGGCGACTGGGTGGCCCACGTGCTCCTGCCGGTCTACTGGCGCGAGCTCAGCTCCACCCGCCCCTGGTGCTCGCGCTGGTACGAGCATCAGGAGGCCGTGGCCCGGCTCCACGGGCTCTGGCTCGCGTGGCAGCAGCTCACCGACACGGAAGCCGACCTCACCGGGCCTTCGACATGGCACCGCGATCACCTCGACCACGCCATCGCCCAACTGCGTTCCCCGGACGGCCCGTTCGCCGCGTGCACCACCAACTCCGCCCGCCCGCCCATCGGCTGCTGTCCAGCCCGGACCAGATGGGGCTCGCGGCAAAGACGTTCGGATTCGACCTGGAACTCGACGGTCTCCGCCCGTCCGACAACGCGTCGGAGATCGCGGAGGCGTTGCACGACGAGTTCGCGCTGCTCGTGTGGCAGGACGCCGGCGCAGGCCGCTCGTACGTCCAGGCGCACGACACCACGGCGACCTGGATCACGCCCGGGGCGGGACAACCTCGCTGCCTTCGCTGTCGTCCGGCACCGAGAGCAGAGGACGTTCCGCCTGCGTCAGTCCCGGCACGCGACCATGGCCTTCACCCAGAAGCGGCTGATCGACCGCGGCTGCCCGCCCGACGCCCTGCGCCTGGAACAGGCCTTCACTGCAAACGAGTTGACGCGCCAAAAGGAGGACCGGATCTCCGGCAGCCGCGACCGCTACGAGATCCGCAAGGGCTTCGCCATGGACGGCGACGACACCCACGCGTGGACCATGGTCGTCGACCGGGAGGCCGCCGAACTCCCGGTCCGCCTGTTCGTCGAAGAGATCCAGCCCGACCGCGCGACCTACACGCTGCGCGAAGGCGCGTTCCCCACGAGGATGCCGCCTGCAAGTCTCACCGGCTGGAACCGGGGCCGTTGCCGCCCGCGCCGGAAGACCGCCGGCCCGAGGCCGAACGAACTCACGCCGCCCTCGCCCACAGCACCGCCCAGGCAACGCCGAGGGTCGCACCCATCGCCTCCGCACCCGCGACGACCGTCGTCGCGCAGCCGGATCGGGGGCGGTCGCGGTGAGCCGCGCCCAGTTCGCCTTCGCCGCGCACCCCGACGCCATCGCCGACCTGCGTCAACTCCCCGCGCCCATCCGGGACCAAGCCCTGCTGAACCTGCAGCAACTGGTCCATGGCGAGCGCGTCGCCTCCCGGCTCGGCGACCGGCTGGAGGGCTGCCACAAGATCGTCCTCGGCACCGGCGACGAACGGGCCACCTACCCCGCGACGCGCCGCCCACCTCCAAGCACTCCCGCGAGGTCTACCTCGTCTCCGCCAGCCCCCGGCACGAGTACGAGGTCTACCGCTCCGCCCAGAACCGACTGGGCCGCACCGGGCTCAACACGCCGCCGCCCGGCTCCGATCCGGCGCTGGAGGCCCGCGTCCGGGCCGCCCAGGGGGCCCGGGTCCAGGCGGCCCGCTCTCGCTCCACCCGAACGGTGCGAGCCCGAGGCCAGAGCGGCGCCGCGTACAGCACCGCCTCGTCCGGCTTCGCCCCCCACCGCCACTCCCCTATAGGCCCGCTGATGACCACGACCGCCCTGCCCAGCCGCTCCGACCTCGCCGGGCGGCTCACCGATGCCGCCCAGGCCGTCGCCGGGATCCTCACTGCCGCGCACGCCACCCTGGCCACCCGCTGCTACCTCGCGCCGGTCCTCGGTCCGTTGTCCGCCGGGCCCGGCGTGGTCGGCGTGGTCGGCGTGGTCGGCGAGCTGAACGAGCGGCTGGAGGACCTGCTCGACGAACCGCTGCCGACGACCCCCGTCGGTCTGTTCGCCCTGGCTTCCTACGCCTCCGCCCTGGGCTGGCTGACCGAGTCGCTGGCCGAGCTGACCGCGGCAGTGGACGCGATCTGCACCCGCGCCGGCATCCCTTCGCTGGAGCCCGACACGGAGGCCGTGCTCGTCCCGACCGAGAACGACGAGGGCTTCGACTACTCCTTCAGCAACAGGGATTTGGCGGCAACGCCTTCGTTCACGTGAAGTAGCAGCGATTGGTCAGCGATTTGGGCAGCAGTTGGCGATCTTGAACGCTGCGGATGTTCACCAGAAATGACGTCACCCAACGGCTGAACTCGGCTGCGTGGGGACGGGATGCCGGCCATCCGAGTCCTCATCCAGCAGCGATCTTGATCGCGTTAACCAGGTGTCTGTCGGCCCGAGGAGCACTAGCCTGAGCGGCCGTGAGCACGAATATCCACGGCGGCATCGAATTCCGCCATCCCGGCGTCGACGCCGGCTACTACGACGGCGAGCCGTGGGTCATGGCGATGGACCTGTGGCCGCTGTACGACCAGAGCGACTACGCAGCCTTCGGCTGCCTCTTCGGAGTGCGCAACTACGCAGGCTTCCGTCCTCTCGCCGCCGACCGCGGCCTTCCTCCTGACCTGTCGGGTGGTCTGCGGGCCGAACTGGAGCCGTGGGTGGAGGCCGGGGACCTCCACGGCGCTACCTGGGTCAGCTGGGCGGAGATCGCCCGGCTCGACCCTGCTTCCACTCCCGACCACTACACCAGCCGGTTGACCTGGTCGACGGTATCCCTGTCTTCACTCCTGCATCAGCAACTCGTACCCGACCAGTGGCCTCCGGAAGTACTCGACGCTGTAGGCCCGCCACCTCTCGGCCTCGACCGTTCCACTCACCCCACTGAATGGAGCACCGGAGACCTGCGCTGCCACTACGAGCCCCTGACCGCTGGCTGCCTCCTGGGCAGTGCCTCCCAATGGCCGCACGTCTTCGCCGTGATGAAGGCGCTGGCGGGCCGCTTCGGCGAGGAGGAAGTTCGGCTCGTCGTCGCCTTCGATTGATGCGCGGACACCTGCTCGTCGATACCGATCACGCAGCTCCGGGCAAGCGCTTTCGGATCCGCATCAACGGTGCCCTCCGCCCCGGAGAGTACCGAGTGCGAGTCTGCGGCGTACAGCTCGACCTTCGACATCTTCGGCATGACCAGCGCCTTTCACCAGGAGCACCCCGCTGCTGCCCTGGCAAGTAACCCCGGTGACGTCGAAACTCATGAACATCACTCGTCCGTGGTTCGGGGTGCCTCCCAAGCTCGTGAACAACTGACGTCACAACTCGTGATTAAAGCCAGCGGCAATCCGCGCCGCCGCCGACGCAGCCGGGATGGAGCCGGACGCCTACGTCGACGTCCTCGCCGACGCCCTGCGGGCCGCCGCCGCGATCACCGGCGCCTGCATGGAGATCAGCAGCGGCCTGATCGAGGACGCGCAGGGTGGGCCCCGGCGCCCACCCTGTCCATGAGCAGCCCAGCACCAACGACCTCCGCCTCCTGCACGCCGGTCGTCCCGACGATAGCCCCATGACTCTTCTCGGTCAGGAGGTCAGTGCCGCCTCACGCGATGTGGACCGCCTCCACCTCGAACTCTCCGCCCGCGCACAGCTCATGATCGAGCGGCTCGCGCCGATCGCCCGGGGCGAGCACACCGCGATGCGCGACCGCAAGGCCGTCATCCCACCCGCCGGCCACACCGTCGAGGTGCTCGCCGCCCGAACGGCGTGGCCTGTCAGCAGCTCGCCCGCGCTCTCGCCGCCTATAGCTGGTGCGTTGAGGCCGACTTCAACCCTCTCGAAGCCGCGCACACCGCCGAGCGGCACCGCGCTCTGGCGCAGTGCTGTCGCCGGTCCGAGCCACCGCAGCGACTTGGCTGCCCCAACCACCGCCGAACCGCCCACCAACTGACCCTCCAAGCCCCACGTCCTGCTGATGGCCCGCCAGTACCGGGGCATCCCCCAGTGGGACGCCAGTGACCGGCGACCGGCTGCGTGCGCTCAGCGGGAGCAGACGGCTTGCTCCGGTGTGCCGGCGGCGTGGTGGGTGCCGTGCGGGGTCTTCTCCCAGGTGAAGGGGGCGACTGCCAGCTGGTGTACCGCGCGCCAGGCGGCGATGGACCACAGCAGTGAGTACAGCGGTACGAACACCGCGTGCCAGGGGGCTGTCAGTCGGGCGCGCCTGGCGGCGGCGAAGGTGATGGCGATCCACAGGGCGGCCGAACCGGCTTGCGCGGCCACCGCTGGAAGCACCAGGCCGGATCCGGTCGAGGACCAGCTCCAGCCGAGCACGGCGATCAGGGTGAGGGCGGTGATGACGGGCTGGACCAGGGCCGTGACCGGGGCGGCGGCGACGACGCCGAGCAGGGTCAGGATGCCGGAGGCGTGGAACCGGCGCAGGGTGTGGCGGGGGTTGCGGGTGTGCACGGTCGTCGTCAGCAGGAAGCCCTTGAACCAGCGGGTGCGCTGCCGGACGAACGGGCCGATGGTGTCGAGGGCCTCTTCCCAGGTGACCGTTTCGACCGTCTCGGTGCGGTGGCCGTGTGCGGCGCAGCGCATGCCGAGGTCGGCGTCCTCGGTGACGTTCCAGGCGTCCCAGCCGCCGAGCTTGCGCAGGGTGTCGGTGCGGAAGTGGTTGCTGGTCCCGCCGAGGGGGATCGGCATCCGCAGCCGTGCCAGTCCGGGGAGGGAGAGTCCGAACCGCAGCGCGTACTCCATGGCGAACTGCTTGGTCAGCCAGTTGTCGGTGGGGTTGCGGAAGAGCAGTTGGGCCTGGACGCAGGCCAGTTGCCGGTCGCGCGCGGCGAACCGGGCCGCGACGTGCCGCAGTTGGGCGGGGTCGGGGCGGTCTTCGGCGTCGAAGATCACCAGGAGTTCGCCGCGGGCCAGCATCAGGCCCAGGTTCACCGAGCGGGGTTTGGTCTGGGGTGGGCCGGGTGGGAGCTGGACGACGCGGACGAACGGGGGCGGGTCGGCGGCGAGCACCGCCCGGGTGGTGTCCGGGTCGTGCTGTTCCACCAGGATCAGTACCTCGAGCCGGTCGGGTGGGTAGTCCAGCCCGGCCAGGTGCCGCACCAGTCCGCCGATCACCCCGGCCTCCCGGTAGGCGGGCACCAGCACGGTGTAGGACGGGAGTTCCGCCTCCGGCAGGGGTGGATCCGCGGGCCTGCTACCGGGGCGACCCGCCGCCAGCAGGCCGGTCAGCGCGATCACGGCGTGCAGCAGGCTGTAGCCCGTCACCATCAAGGTGAGCAGCGCGAGCGCGAGCAGCGGTACGAGCGCCACGCCGATCACTGCGCCGGCCGCGCCGATGGCCAGTGCCACGAGCTGCCAGCGGGCGAAGCCGGACTTGGCCGCCAGGTCCGGGTGCCGGCGGGTGAAGCCGTCGGCCATCTCGTCGGCTATCCGGTCCGGCCACTGTTCCAGGATTCGGACTTGCGTCTCGGTGCTGCCGCGCGCCAGTGCCGCGACCACGTCCGGGTCGGAGAGTCCCGTCATGCCCATACCCCCATTGCCTTCGTAGGCATGACAAGGAGTATCAGCTCATTGATCATCCCGGCCAATCGGCGCCCATGGGTCGGCGCCGTCGTGATCGCGTCGACTCCCGCGCTCAGCCTCGGCCGTTCTTCCCGGATCCCCGACGGAGTCGGGCTTCAAGTGGCCGGGCGCGGAATGATGTTCAGGTTTTCGGGGCCGTTGACGATCATCGAGGTGACCCGGGGCGGTTGTTGTCCGGGGTGTGTGAGGGCGAGGTCGGGCAGCTCCGCGAACAGGGTGGTCAGGGCGATTCTGGCTTCCAGCCTGGCGAGGTACGCGCCGAGGCAGTAGTGGGGTCCGTGGCCGAAGGCGAGGTGCTTCTTGCCGACCCGTGCGGGGTCGAACCGGTCCGGGTTCTCCGGGTGCAGTTCCGGGTCGCGTCCGGCGGCGGCGAAGGCAATGATGATCGGATCGCCCTTTTTGATGACGACGCCCTCGCCCAGGTCGATGTCCTCGACGGCGTAGCGCAGCGGGACGTGCATGACGGGGCCGTCGATGCGCAGGGTTTCTTCGATGACGTCGTCCCAGTCGAGGGTTCCCTGGCGGATGCCGGCCAGGGTGTCGGGGTGGGTGAGCAGGAAATGAACCGCGCTGGCGATGAGGTCGATGGGGGCCTCGTACCCTGCGGCGATCAGGCTGAAGAGGGTGCTGATCAGCTCGGGCTCGGACATGGGTTCCTGGTCGGACTCGGACGGCAGGATCAGGTCGCTGGTCAGATCGGGGGCCGGATGCTCCCTCTTGTACTGCAGCAACTCGGTGAGCCGGTGGAGCAGTTCGGCCTGGATGACTCGCCCGCGCTCCGGGCTGACCGAGTAGTCCCGAATGGCCTCCAGTGCGTCGATGAGCGGGGTGCGCAGGTGGTCGGGGACGCCGAACAGGTCGCAGATGACGGTCATGGTCAGCGGTTTCGCGACGGCTTCCCGCAGATCGGCGCTCGTCCCGGGCGGCAGCGCGGCGAGGGCGGCGACGAGGCGGTCCGCAGCCGCCTGGACGTTCGGGCGCATCCGCTCGACGCGCTGGGGCGAGAACGCCGGGGCGTTCCGGCGCCGCAGCCTGCGGTGCTCCTCACCGTAGGCGTTGAGGAAGCTCTCCTGGAATGCGATCGCGGCCAGTGGCCAGCCTTCGGGCACCTCGGTCCGGCCCGGCCAGTGCCTGCGGAAGTCGCGGGAGACGCGCGGGTCGGTGGTCAGCGCCTCGATCACGCTGTGGCGGGTGACCGACCACGCGTGGACGGGCCCGGGCAGCTCGACCAGTACGGCCGGCCCCTGCGCCCGCAGCACCGCGGCCTCCGCGAGCAACGCACGCCCCGAAGGGTCGAGCACAGGACACCTGGAAACAGGTGAGGACGACATACGGCGCTCCTTTCGTCGGGAAAGCCACGCGGCGCGGGCCGCTTCGCGCAGCTGCGCGTCCTTGGCCCGGGGTGGCGCGGTGTCCCTACCCGGTGCCGCCTTCCGGGTATGCGGGCCGGCCGGGCGCCTGGGTGTGTTCCGGCCATTGCGCGCCGCAGGTGCGGCCTGCCCGGGTGATCGGAGGGCCTGGGGATGCAGGGTTTCGGCCGTACTTCTGGCTCGAACGTCCGGTTCTGCGTATCCGGGATGGCGGCTGGGTAACTTCGGCGCGCGGTCAGCCGGTTGGCCGAAACGATTCTTCCAACGCCACGGCGGGTGGCCCTGAAGCAGGGAGCGGCGCAATGACGACGTACAGGACCGATGCGCCCGGACCGCGCCCGGGAGCCGCGTCCGAGGGGATGCCGGCCGGGCTCGCGGCCGCTCGGGCCCGGGTCACCGCGCACCTGAGCGCCTTCGTCGAAGCCGACGGCGGGGTTCGGCAGCCGTGCGCGAGCCGGGCGCTGGAGTCGGCGCTGCTGGTCGTCCTGCTGCGCGAACGCGGTGGCCACGCCCGGGATGTGGACCGCCTGCTGGCCTATCTGGCTACGCCGCGGGCCCAGTCCACCGGCTTCGACGCGGCCTTGGCGCAGGCGGTCCTGCACGGCACGACGGTCGGCACCGACGTGGTCGCGGCCGAGCTGCTCGCCGGCTTCGACCACTTCTCCGTGGCGCGCAAGCGCCTGCTCTTCGACACCTATCTGGCGGCCGTGGGCGCGGTGGCGTTCGAACCGTCGATGCTCCGACCGGTCCGCAGGGCGGCTGCCGGCGAGGACAACACGGTCACCTGGATCGAGATGATCATGCTCAGTGCCCGGGTCCTCGTCGCGTACGGCCTGGGCCGGGGCGCGGAGATCACCGAGGCGGAGCGGGAGCGGCTGCTGGAACTCCTCGGCTCCAGCCGGGCACCGGTGTGGGAGAACTACACGGCCGCGCACCTGCTCGCGCTGCTGGCCGTGCAGCGTTTCGCTCCCCGGCATCCGCTGCTCGACGAAGGCGTCGCCGGGCTGCTGGGCGCGGTGAACCCGGACGGCGGTGCGCCGAGCATGTCGAACCTGGACGTGTTCAGCACCGGGCCCGCCGGGCTGGCCCTGGCCCGCGCGAACGCCGACCCGCAGCTGCTGGACCGCATGTGCGACTACCTCGTCGCCCAGCAGATGCCGGACGGCGGTTGGGCGTTCGGCGCGGACATGGGACAGAGCGACGTGGACGCAAGCTCGTACGCGGCGGCCTGCCTCGCCACCGTGGACCCCGTCCGCCACCGGGCCGCACTGACCCGCGCCGCCGGGTACTTCCGGGGCATCGCGGGCCAGGACGGCGGCTTCCCCACCTACATGAAGGGCGACCCCTCCGAGGTCGGCATGACCGGCGGCGCGGTCGGCGCCCTGGCCTGGAACGGCCCCGGCCACGCCGACCTCCTCGGGGCTGCGGCCCGCTGGCTGCTCGATGCGCAGCGCGCGGACGGCACCTTCGAACGGAGCTGGAGCGTGAGCGAGGCCAACACGATCTGGCGCGGGATGTGGGCCCTGCACTCGATGCCCGAGCCCGTACGCACCACCGAAGGAGACCGGATCGCGCGGGCCCGCGCCGCATCCGAGCGATTCCTCACCGAGGCGCAGAACAGCGACGGCGGCTGGGGTTTCCGCCCCAAAGACCCCAGCGACATCGCCAGCACCTGCTACTCGCTGCTCGCCCTGTCCGCCATGGGCCGCCGGGTGGACCAGGACCCGGTCGTACGCGCCGGAGTGGAACACCTGCTGTCCTGCCAGGACTCCGACGGCGGGTTCACCGCCCCGCCCGACCAGGTCGCTCCCCGCCCCCTGCTGTTCGACGCTCCGGTCTTCGGCGACGTCTGGGCCCTGCTGGCCCTGGCCGGCTGCGACAGCGACTGGAACTGGTAGCGGCAGACGGGGAACGACGGTGAACGAGACAGACGCGGCCGCCGCCGGCGGCCCGGCCGGTGCGCCGCTGGCGCTGCCCGTCGAGCGGTCCGGTCCGCTGGACCTGCCGGCCGATTTCCGCCGGCTGCGCGAGGAGCTTCCCGTGGCGCCGCTGGCCTTCCCCGACGGGCCGCCCGGCTGGCTCGTCACCCGCTACCAGGACGTGCGCGCCGGCCTGGCCGACCCCCGGCTCAGCTCCCGGCGCCCCCACCTCAACTCCCACGTGCGGGCCGGCCTCATCTCCGCCGCGGAGATGGCCGCCCTGCGTCCCTCCGACCTGCTCACCAGCGACCCGCCCGAGCACACCCGGCTGCGCCGGCTGGTGGCACGCCAGTTCACGGCGCGCCGGATGAACCGGCTGACCCCCCGCATCCAGGCCGTCGTCGACGACCACCTCGACGCCCTGGCCGCGGGCCCCCGCCCCGCCGACCTGATCCGGGCCGTCGCCCTGCCCGTCCCGTCCCTGGTGATCAGCGAACTCCTCGGCGTCCCCTTCAGCGACCGCGACCTGTACTACCGGCTCACCCGGGAACTCCTCTCCCTCGACCGCACACGCGACCAACTGCTGGCCGGCAAGGCGGAGTTGAAGGCCTACCTGCTGAACCTGGTGGACGCCGAACGAGCCGCCCCCACCGACGACGTGCTGGGCGGCCTGGTCCAGGCGCAGGCGGCCGGCACTCCGCTGACCGACGACGAGATCGCCGCCCTGGGGCAGCTCATCCTCATCGCCGGCCACGAGACCACGGCCAACGTGATCGGCCTGGCCGCCCTCCTGCTGCTGCGGCCGCCTCGCCTGTGGGACACCCTGGTCCAGCGGCCCGACCTGGTGGACGGCGTCATCGAGGAGACGCTGCGCTACGCGACCGTGCTGCAGTTCGGGCTGCTGCGCGTCGCCCGCGAGCCGCTGACCATCGCCGGCCAGAACATCCGGCCCGGCGACCGCGTCGTCCTCCACCTGCCCTCCGCCAACCGCGACCCCGACCGCTTCACCGACGCCGACCGGTTCGACCCGCACCGCCCGGACGCCGACCGGCACCTCAGCTTCGGCCACGGCCCCCACCACTGCCTCGGCGAACAACTCGCCCGCATCGAACTGCGCATCCTCCTCACCACCATGCTGCGCCGCTTCCCCGACCTGCGGCTGGCCGCCGACCCCGGGACGATCCCCACCCACGACCAGCGCGTCGTCCACGGCGTAGCCGAACTGCCCGTGGACTTCTCGTGAGCGACCACACGGGGACACCCGCCGCCGGGCGCAGCTACGCCGCCTACGCCTTCGACTTCGACGGCACCCTGGCCGACACCGCCGACGTCAACCTGCGAGCCGTACAGGCCTCCCTGGCCGCGCACGGCATCACCGTCCCCCTCCCCCGGCTGGCGGCGGATCCTGCCTTCACCGCCCCCCAGCTGCGCCGACGGCTCCACCTCGACCCGGACGCCCTGCCCGAGGACACGTTCGTCGAGGCCGCCCGGGCCTACTGGTTCGCCCACACCGACCGGATCCGGCCGATCCCCGCCGCCGCGGCCGCCGCCCGCGCGGCCGCGGACCACGCCGCCATCGCCGTCGTCTCCGCCAACTACGCCGACGTCGTCCGCCACGGACTGTCCGTCATCCATCTCGACGACCTGCCCTGGACCGTCGTCGGCCGCGAGGACGTGCCACGCACCAAACCCGCCCCCGACCCCTACCTGCACGCCGCCGGCCTGCTCGGCGTACACCCCGGCGCGTGCCTCGCCCACGAGGACACCGACGAAGGCGTCCTCGCGGCGAGCGCCGCCGGCATGGACGTCATCGACATCCGGCACCGCCGTTGGCGGTGAACGACCCGCCCCCGACCGCAGATGGGGTGCACCACCCGCTGCCCATGATCGCCACCACCACGATCGCCAGGCGGGTCAGCTTGTTGTTCGCGGCCTCGACCGCCCGGTTGGCGGTGCGGCGACGACCAGCGCCGGGCCGGTGGCCGTGAAGTCCCCTACGGTTGGCGTCGGGTAGCATGTGCGGCTGCGAAGGGGAGTAGCCCCGCGAACCGGTCGTCGACACACTGGAACCCGCTGCCGGGTTCCCGGTGGCCGGGCCCGCCGTCGGTGACGGTGGTGGGCGGGCGAGACCTTCGGCCCATTTGTCGACGACTGTACGCGTCGGCGGGCCGAGGTCGTGCTGCCCGTGTGCCGCTCGCCTCTCGGGTTCCCGCCGGTGCGGGAAGGCCTGACGAGTTTCGTGATTCATTTCGTTCTGCTCATCGTGTGCGCGGTGGCGATCTACCTCTCGTGCGAGTGGTTCGTCAACGCGGTGGAGTGGCTGGGTGAGCGCCTCAACGTGGGGAAGATGGCGGTCGGCACGATCCTGGCCGCGTTCGGCACCGCACTGCCCGAGTCGGTGGTCACCCTGGTCGCCGCGACCACCGGTGGCACCGCCGGGGAGAAGGACCTCGCGGTCGGCGCCGCGATGGGCGGCCCCCTCGCGCTGGCGACCGTCGCCTACGGCGTCACCGGAGCGGCGCTGCTGATCAAGCGCCGACGTGACCGCGCTGTCTCCGCGGTCACCGCTGCCGCGGTGCCTACGCCCCTGGAGGCGCTGGGCACCGAGAAGGAGATGAAGCACCTGGCCAAGGACCAGAGCTGGTTCCTGCCGATCTTTTTCGTCAAGGTCTCGCTCGGCCTGGTCGCCTTCGCCTTCAAGCCCGCGCTCGGCGTGCTGTTCTTCGCCGCGTACGCCGCCTACTTCTGGCGCGAGATCCGCTCCAGCCGGGCCGGTGAGGCCGCCGACGGCGAGGGCGATGAGGACGAGGAGGAGTTGGAGGCGCTGAAGCTCCAGCCGAAGAAGGCCTCGCCCGACACCTGGGCGGTCGTCGTCCAGACCCTGGCCACCCTCGTGGTGATCTTCTTCGCCGCACACTGGTTCGTCGCCCAGCTCGACGTCATCGGCCCGATGCTCGGCCTGTCCGCGACCGTCACCGCGCTGCTGCTGTCGCCGATCGCCACCGAGCTGCCCGAGATCATGAACGCGATCATCTGGGTCCGCCAGGGCAAGGTGAAGCTCGCGCTGGCCAACATCTCCGGCGCGATGATGATCCAGGCGACCGTCCCGAGCGGCATCGGCCTGCTGTTCACCACCTGGCACTTCGACGGCCCGCTGATCTGGTCGGGCCTGATAACCATGGCCGCGATCGTCTACCTCCTGCTGACCATGCGCGCCCACCGGCTCACCCCCGCCCGCCTGGCCGTCGCCGCCGGTTTCTACGCCGTCTTCGCCATCGGCCTGGTCCCCCTCCTCACCTGACCGGCCTTCACCGAACCTGCCCCGTCCGGACCTTCACACCCGGACGGGGCGGGGCCGCCGCAACCCGCGGCGGAGCGGCGTCAGCCGATCGCCGGGCTGCGGCGTTCGATCAGCACGGTGTCGCGCCAGACGCCGTGGTGGCGGGCGATGCGCTCGCGGGTGCCGATGACCCGGAAACCCGCCCTGGTGTGGACGGCGAGGCTGGCCGCGTTCTCCGGGAACACGCCGGACTGGATCGTCCAGATCCCCGCCGCCTCGGTCGAGGCGATCAGCGCGTCCAGCAGCAGGCGGGCGACGCCGCGCCCCCGGGCCTCGGGGTGGACGTAGACGGAGTGCTCGACCACCCCGGCATACACGCACCGGTCCGAGACCGCGACGGCCGCCACCCAGCCCAGCACCTGCCCGTCCCCGTCGAGGGCGACGAAGCGGTGGTCCGTCAGCTTGGCCCGGTCGAACTGCTCCCAACTGGGCACGCCGGTCTCGAAGGTGGCGTTTCCGCCGTCGATGCCGGCCTGATAGATCGTCAGGACCTGCTCGGCGTGGTCGGCGGCCATCGGCTCGACGGTGATGGTGGGCGTGGACACGTGAACGGGCTCCAGAAGGGCGGGTCAGCGGGCGGCGGCGCTCAACAGGCCGGCCATCGCGGCCAGCACGGACGGCTCGACACGGTAGTAGACCCACGTCCCGCGCCGCTCCGAGGTCAGCAGGCCGGCCTCGCGCAGCTTCTTCAGGTGGTGGGAGACGGTGGGCTGGGAGACGCCGACGTCCTGGATGTCGCACACGCACGCCTCCCCGCCCTCGTGCGAGGCGACCCGGGAGAACAACCGCAGCCGCACCGGGTCGGCGAGCGCCTTGAACATGGCCGCCATCCGCACCGAGTCGTCCTCCGACAGCGGCGCGGCGGTCAACGGCGGGCAGCACGGCACGACGGCCTCGGGCTCCAGCAGCGGCAGCGCCTTCACGTTCGACATGCATCTATGTTGACATACATCGAATCACTCGGGCGAGGCACTGCTTCGACAAGTGTCTATGTTGATATCCATCGAAGCAAATGCCATGCTGGAGCCGCACGACCTCATCGACAAGCGTCGAAACAAAGGAGAACCTCGTGAACGCCTCCGCCGCCGAGCAGTTGCCCGTCGTCGTCATCGGTGCCGGACCGGTCGGCATGGCCGCTGCCGCCCACCTGATCGAGTACGGCATCGAGCCGGTGGTGCTGGAGGCCGGGCCGAGCGCGGCCACGGCGGTGCGCGGGTGGTCGCACGTGCGGCTGTTTTCGCAGTGGGCGGAGGTCATCGACCCGACCGCCGAGAAGCTGCTCGCACCGACCGGCTGGGTCCGCCCCGGCGCCGACGTCTACCCGATGGGCGGCGATTGGGTCGCCACGTACTTGCAGCCGCTCGCCGATGTTCTCGGCGGCCGGGTCCGCTACGACGCACGGGTGACCGGCGTGGCCCGGGCCGGACGGGACCGGATCGTCGATGCCGACCGCGAGGCGCAGCCCTTCACCGTCCACCTCGAGCACGCCGACGGCTCCGAGGAGCGCATCCTCGCCCGCGCGGTCATCGACGCCTCCGGCACCTGGTCCACCCCCGGCCCGGCCGGCGGCAACGGCCTGCCCGCTCTCGGCGAGCGCGCCGCGCGCGCGAAGATCTCGTACTACGTCCCCGACCTGAGCGCCCCAGAGACGCGCAAGCGGTACGCCGGCAGGCGCACCGCCGTCATCGGCGCCGGCGCGTCCGCGTTCACCGCGCTGGCCCTGCTCGCCGACCTCGCCCAGGACGCCCCCGGCACCCACGCCGAATGGATCCTGCGCCGAGGTATCTCCGGCTCCACCTACGGCGGCGGCACCGCCGACCAGCTGCCCGAGCGCGGCGCACTCGGCCTGCGCGCCAAGAAGGCCGTCGAGGACGGCCACGCCACCGCCCTCACCGGCTTCCGCACCGTCGCCGTCGAGCCGCACGGCGAGCAGCTCGTCCTGATCGCCGAGGACGGCCGACGCAGCGGAGTCGTCGACGAGATCATCGTGCTGACCGGATTCCGCCCCGACCTCTCCTTCCTCGACGAGCTGCGCCTCGGACTCGACGAGCGTCTCCAGGCCCCGCTCGCCCTCGCCCCGCTGATCGACCCCAACCAGCACTCCTGCGGCACCGTCCACCCGCACGGCGCGCGCGAGTTGGCCCACCCCGAGAAGGACGTCTACCTGGTCGGCATGAAGTCCTACGGCCGCGCCCCCACCTTCCTCGCCCTGACCGGCTACGAGCAGGTCCGCTCCATCGCCGCCGCCCTCGCGGGCGACCACGAGGCCGCCGCCCGCGTCGAGTTGGCCCTCCCCGAGACCGGAGTCTGCGGCGGAGCCGGCCTCTTCGACGACCCCGGCGCCACCCAGGGCGGCGGCTGCTGCTCCGTCCCCGCGGCCGAGCCCGGGGTCGTTACCCTCGGCACCGCCTCGCGGCTCCTCACTCTCGGAACCGAGGAGTCCGCCGGGACCGTCGGCTGCTGTTCCGCGCCCGCCGAGACCGAGGCATCCGCCGAGACCGGTGGCTGCTGCTGACCGCGATGACGACAGCGCCTCAGCCGAGCGGGGCCGCGCCCGGGACACCCACCTGGGCGCGGCCCCGTGCCGTACTGCCCGCCCTGTGCGCCACCCACCGGTGAATGGGGAGGGTCACCGTGCTCAGCCGCCCGCCGGCGACACTGCGCGACAACGGTCAGGGTCCGTCGACCGGTTCTGAACGTCCCATCAGAAGTCGAGCTCCAGCAGGGCGTCGACGTACTCCCGCTCGTTCTTGTCCAGGGTGTTCGGGTCGAGATGCTTGATGGGCTCGAAGAACTCGGTGCCGAAGAATCCGGTATCGGCGAGTTCGCCCAATGCGTGCAGGATGTTCTCCCGGCAGTCGGGTTCGGTCTCCACGGCTGCCTCTTCATGTTGTCGCCGGCCTTGCGGTAGAAGGACTTCAGCGCCTTCCCCGCGTCCTCCGACTCCACGTTCTGCGCGAACTCCCGCACGTGCGAGCCGAACTCACGCACCTTGTCCTCGTTCACCGTCGGCCAGTTGATACCGATGAACGACAAGAACTCCACTACCTCGCCGGGCAGTTCGATCGCCATGCCACGCCCTCCCCCGACGGCACCACATGTCCGTGCGACCCTAACCGCCCACTCGCGCCGGCGGAGCAGACTTTCCGGACTCATGACCGTGGACGCACAGGCTCCACTTCCCAGGTGCTCGACTCTCGCGTGAACGGGGATCCGTGGCCACGTCGGTGATCACGTTGGGGCCCTCGCCGGAGCAGGTCTCGGTCACTACCACGAGGACGTTGTTCGCGCAGCGCTTCACCCGACCTGCCCACGCGGACAGGCGGCTCGATCACGGGCGCCCGAGACTGACAGGACGCGCATGCTCGCCTGCGGTCTGGAGGTCTACATGTCCAGTTATTCCCAACTGCCGGACTGGAACTACGCCATGGGGCAGGCAGCTGCCCATCTCCGGGTTCTCGACCACGCTTCCAAGGTGGAAAAAGGCAAGACCCCGACATTCATGTCTCCCGAGCTGGGGAACCTGCTGCAGGCGTATGCGGCGGCAGCCGACGCATGGATCAAATTTGCGCGCGAGGTCGCCGGGGCTCAGAGTTCCGGGCGCCAAGAGGCTCTGTGAGGACACCCAGGGGCCCTGGCCTCATGGGTTCGCCGGGTTGGGCTGGATCACGCGGCGGGGAGGGGTCTGCCGCTTGTAGTGACTGTGGGGGCCGGACGGGCCGGCGGAGCTGCACGAGCGGTTCGCGCGGAGTGAGTCGCGGGAGTCGGCGCTGGCGTACATGCGGGGTCTGCCGGCGCCGTTGGAGCGCAAGAACGGCTGGACGGTGGCCGAGGAAGCCGGCCATACGGGTCCGGCCCGGATCCAGCGGCTGCTGAACCGGATCGGCTGCGAAGCGGCGGGAGGGTGCGCGTACGTGGTCGAGCACCTGGCCGACCCGGGAGGGGTGCTGATCGTGGGCGGCACACGGCAGCCGGTCCCGACGCCCTTTCCGCTGTTGGGTGTCATGCGAACGGGCACCGGTGGTGGTCGTGGCGGGGCCCTGCTTCAGAGTGTGCGGAGCCGGTTTCGCAGAGTGAGCCGGGTTCGACGGGGTACAGCCCGAGGCTCTGGTTGTCGCGGCGCGCGACGGCGGGGCTGGGTCCGGTTCGGGCCCGCGTCCGGTTCGGGTTCGGGTTCGGTGAGGAAGCATATGTCGGCGATATGCCGTGCCGCTTAGGCTCCAGGCATGCGCGTGCTGATCGTGGAGGACGAGTCGTGGCTGGCCGAAGCCGTCCGGGACGGGCTGCGGCTGGAGGCGATCGCGGCCGACATCGCCGGCGACGGCAACTGCGCTCTGGAGTTGCTCGGCGTCAACTCCTACGACCTTGCGGTTCTCGACCGCGACATTCCCGGCCCCTCGGGTGACGAGGTCGCCCGACGGATCGTCGCGTCCGGCAGTGGCATCCCGATCCTCATGCTCACCGCTGCCGATCGGATCGACGACAAGGTGTCCGGGTTCGAGCTCGGCGCCGATGACTACCTCACCAAACCGTTCGAGCTCCGGGAGCTGGTCATGCGGCTGCGGGCGCTGGACCGCAGGCGCGCGCACGCCCGCCCCCCGGTCAGCGAGATCGCGGGCCTGCGGCTGGACCCCTTTCGGCGGCAGGTCTTCCGCGACGGACGCTACGTCGCGCTGACCCGGAAGCAGTTCGCCGTGCTGGAAGTCCTCGTCGCGGCCGAAGGCGGTGTCGTCAGCGCCGAAGAACTCCTGGAGCGGGCCTGGGACGCCAACGCCGACCCCTTCACCAACGCCGTCCGCATCACCGTCTCTGCCCTGCGCAAACGGCTCGGCGAACCGTGGCTCATCGCCACGGTGCTCGGTATCGGCTACCGAATCGACACCGGCGTGGACACCACCCGCCCCGGCAGCACACGTGAATAGGCGCCCAGGGCTCAGCGCCCGCCTGAAACTCACCATCAGCTACGCCGGATTCCTTCTCCTCGCCGGCGCTCTCCTGCTGGCCGTGGTGTGGGTGTTCCTGCTGCGCTACGTGCCCGACAGCCCGCAGGGCCTTCTCGGGGTCGCGCCGAACCGCTACCTCCTCGTGCGCATGTTCGCCCCCGCCGCGGCCATGGCACTGGTTTTCCTGCTGGCGTTCGGTCTCCTGGGGGGCTGGATACTCGCCGGCCGGATGCTCGCCCCACTCGCCAGGATCGCGGACGCGGCACGGATGGCCGCGAGCGGATCGCTGTCCCACCGAGTCCGGGTGCAAGGCCCCCGGGACGAATTCCGCGAACTCGCCGATGTGTTCGACCTCATGCTTGAACAACTCGAATCCCGCGTCGCCGAACAGCAACGATTCGCTGCGAACGCCTCCCACGAACTGCGCACCCCGCTGGCGATCTCGAAGACCCTCCTCGACCTCGCCCGCAACGACCCCACGCGGGACCAGGGCGAACTCATCGAACGCCTGCACAGCGTCAACACGCGGGCGATCGGCCTCACCGAGGCCCTGCTGCTGCTCAGCCGCGCCGACCGCAGGAGCTTCGACCGCGAGCCGGTCGACCTGTCCCTCGTCGCCGAGGAAGCCGCCGAAACGCTGCTTCCCCTCGGCGAAAAGCGCCGGATCACGCTCGACGTCACCGGCGAGAGGGCGGAGATCCTCGGCTCTGCGGCGCTCATTCTGCGGATGGTGACCAACCTCGTCCAGAACGCCATCGTCCACAACCTCCCCTCCGGCGGCACCGTGACGGTCCACACCGAGTCGCAGCAGGACGCGAGCGTGCTGCGGGTGGAGAACACCGGCCATTGGGTCCCGGCGGAACTCCTGCCGACCCTCACCGAACCCTTCCAGCGGGGAACAGAACGCACTCGCACCGACGAACATGCCGGGGTCGGCCTCGGTCTGGCCATCGTGCACAGCATCGTGCGAGCACACGACGGGAGCATCGACCTCGCACCCCGACCCGCCGGCGGACTCCTCGTCACGATTCGGCTCCCCCGCACGCCGCAGGCACCGGCTCCGCGCGGGGCCCAGTGAACCGTTGACCGGCTCCGCGTGGGAGGACCTCGCCGGTGGCGCAGCGGCGACGACGGATCGTCCGCTGCGCGGATTCGGGGAGTTCGGGCTGCTTGCCGACGCGATCGCCGGCGGCAGGGCCGTCGTGCTGCCGGTCTGCTCCGGTCTCTTGATGCCGGGGATTCGGTGTATCGCGGGCTTGTCGAAAATCGCCTACGCCACGGCAACAGCCTTCCGGCTTCAGTGGAGGCACTGGGACCGCAGGGGTGGGTGATCGGTTGCCGACGGCAAGGGCCGGTGAACCTGCCACGGTCGATTTGTCGATCAGGAAAGGACCGTGATCATGGACCCGGACTCGGATTCCGTACGTGGCATCAATCGGCGGCGGCTGCTGGGGTGGGGCGGGTTGGCGGCCGCCGGCCTGGTGGCGGTCGGCGCGCCGCCGGCGGGCGCCCGACCCGGCCAGGCCGACCCGGCCCCGAGCGACCCGGCGCCGACCGACCCGGCGCCGACCGGCCCGGCCCCGGCCGACTCCGGCATCCCTCCGGCCACCCGGCCCGGCGGAGCCTATGACCAGTACGTGGCGGAGCTGGCCGCGGAGGGGAGGTTCTCCGGCGTGGTGCTGCTGTCGCACTGCGGCAGGACGGTGCTGTCCCGCAGCTACGGCATGGCTGACCGGGAGAAGGGGATTCGCCAGCACGAAGGCATCGCGTTCAGCCTCGGCTCGGCGGGCAAGCCGTTCGGCGCGGTGGCCGTCCTGCAGCTGGCGCAGCAGGGCAGGTTGAGCCTGTCGGACACGGTGGGCACCCACCTGAAGGGCTTCGCCACCGACATCGCCGAGCAGGTGACCGTCCATCACCTGCTTTCCGGCACCTCCGGGCTGAACACTCCGGAGGAGGACGTGCAACGCGTCTTCCGGAGCCGGGAGGAGGTGCACGAGTACTACGGGCAGTGGGTCCGGCAGTCCACGTTGGTGGCTGCCCCCGGCACTCGCACCAGCCACTCCGGCGCCGATGTCGGCATCCCCGCGTTGATCGTGGAGGCCGTGAGTGGCGAGACGTACTGGGACTACGTGCAGGAGAACATCTTCGGGCGCTGCGGCATGACCGGCTCGGCGTTCCGCACCAGGCCGCAGTGGCTCACCGACGAGCACCTCGCGCACCCGTACATGACGCTGGCCGACGGCAGCCAGGTGGACGCGGTCCGCAACCTGGACAAGGGCAGCCCGTACCCGGGCATGCTCGGCAAGAACCCGGGGCGCAGCTTCATCGACGCCCCCGGGGACGGCGGCTTCGCCACCGCGCCGGATCTGGTCCGGTTCGCGCACGCGCTGGGCGACGGGACGGTGCTGGACCGGCCCTGGGCCGAGTTGCTCACCGGGGCCAAGATCCCCCACAGCGGTTCGTCGTTCGGGGCCTACGACATGCCGGTGCGCATCGCCAATGGCCAGTGGGTGTTCGGGCGCGGCGGTGCCAACCCCGGTGTCAACGCCAACTGGAACGTCTACCCGTACACCGGCTGGGTCGGCGTCGTCCTCGGCAACTGCGACGGCGTGCCGCTGCAGGAGATCATCGAGCGGGAGACGCAGGCCGTCACCGGGGCTACGCCCGGCGGCGGGGGTGGTGGCTGAAACGGTCCGGCCGCTGGCGCGGAGCCACCCGCGTGATCGTCAATGGGTGGCGCGGCTGGTTCGGTGCGTTCACTGGCGTGGCCCTCGTCGCAGCGGCTGCGCCGGGGCTGTCGGGTTCCGCCGAGTGCGCTCCCGGAGGTCGCGGGCGGCTGTGCCGTGGACGGCGGAGGGGTTGGCTGCTGTGGGCTTCAGAGCCAGCCGCGATGGGCGGCGCGGACGCCGGCCTGGAAGCGGCTGTCGGCGTCGAGGCGGGCCATCAGGTCGGCCATTTGGCGTTTGACGGTGCGGGCGGAGATGCCGAGTTTGCGGGCTGCGGCCTCGTCGGTGTGGCCGGCGGCGGCGAGTTCGAGGAGGGTCCGTTCGGCGGAGGTGAGGCCTTGGCCGTCCACGGGGACGGCCGCGCCGAACGGGGTTGCGGTGGACCAGAGTTGGTCGAACAGGACGCACGCGACGGAGAGCATGCCGGGGCTGTTGATCTCCAGGGCGCCCTGCCGCGGGTCGGTCGGGTCGAGGGGGACGATGACGACTGCGCGGTCGACGATCACCAGCGGGGTGGGCACGATCGGGACGGTGCGCATCTGTCCGCCGAGGTCGGTCAGCCAGCGTGCGTGGGCCAGGGTGTCGGGGTCGTTGCGGAAGCTGTCCCGGCAGATCGCCTTGATGCCGACGCCCCGGCGCAGTGCCTGTTCGTTGAGCTGTGCGGAGGCCGGCCGTGCGTCGGGCCGGTGTGCGCCGCCCGGGTTGAGGGACAGGCATTCGGTCGCGGCGTTGGCGGCGAGTTCTTCCAGCCGGCCGCGGACGGAGTCGATTCCGTCGAGGCGGACGGCGGTGTCGGCGCGGTGCTGGCGGTGTTCTTCGTGCTCGGCCGCGAGTGCGGCGATCGCCGCCCGGGCCGCCTCGATCTGGCGCTGTCTGGCGGCGGCCTCGTCCTCGGCGGCGGCCAGCAGCGCCGACAGGCCGACTGCCGGGCTGACCGGCCAGAGTGTCCCGTCGGCCTGGGCCGAGGGTTTGAGCAGGGCCAGGTCCACCAACTCGCCCAGGGCGGAACGTATCTGCTGGTCCGTCATCCCCGCGTCCCGGGCCAGGTCGGCGACGCCGCACGCCGCGTCGGCTTCGTCGCGGGCTCCGGTGACGGTTCCGGCGACGGCTGGGGCGGACGGCGGACGGCGGACGGCGGACGGCGGACGGCGGACGAGCCGATGCTGCTGCGCCTGACGCTGACTCAACTCGTCGGGCCTTCCGCCACCGTGGTCGCTCCGCAGTGGCTGACCGGCCACCTGTGGTGCCACGCCCGGGCGGGTGACCGCCTGGAGCACGTGCGGGTGCGCGTCGCACCCGGCCGGATCGGGGTGGCACTGTTCCTCCTCGCCGCCGAGCAGAGCGGTGCCCGCCAAAGCGCACGATCCATCTGTGCCAGGGCACTTGACGCCTCGGACGAGCTGCGCGACTGGCGCCTCGCCGAGTAGCGGCGCACCTGGCGCCGCCGTCCCGGACGCTTCCCGGTTCCGCGTGCCACGCCGTCCCGCGTGCCACGCCGTTGCGCGTGCCACGCCGTTGCGCGCCCTGCTGATTTTCGTCCAGCCTCCGGTTGCTAGGCCGCCGGTTCGCGCATGCCCCCGCTGGTCCCGGCCGCACGTGGCCCGGTCCGTCGGCGTGGCCGCGCTGCCCTCACCCGTCCTTCGACGAAACGGAAGAGTTCCGGGACCTGTAGCGGGATCCGGGCACGAACGGAACAACCCACCGCGTCCGGTGGCAGGGATGTTCAGGCCGGGGTGGGCAGCGTGAACGCCACGGTTTGGTCCGGGTCGGGGCCGGCCTGTGCGGCGATCTCTCCGGTCGGGGTCCAGACGCCCGAGCCGCCGGACGTTCGACCGAATGAACCGCTGGGGCCTGCCGCCGTGGCGAGGACGACCCAGACGCCGTGGGCGGTGGCACGTTCACGCATGTGGGAGTCGCGGCGGGCCTGGGAGTCCGGGCCGGGGCCGTAGAGGGTGCTGGCGACGTACGCGTCGATTCCGAGCGCTGCCGTGTCCGCCGCGTGCTGGGGCACCGCCGCGTCGTAGCAGATGGCCAGTCCCAGCCTCCAGCCGTCGATCGTGAGCACCGTCGGCTTCTCGCCGGGGGTGAAGCGGTCGAACTCGGCTCCGTGGAGCCACATCTTCCGGTAGGCCAAGGTCACGCTGTCGCCGGTCACTGCCAGCGTGGCGATGTACTCGCGGCCGTCCACGTCACGCACCGGGGCACCGACCAGGGCCATGGCGTCGGCCTCGCGACAGGCTTCCGCGATCGGCCGGAGGCGGCTGTCGTCCGGGGAGAGCGACGGTGCGTCGAGGTCGTATCCCGTGAGGGAGAGTTCGGGGAAGACAACCAGCCGGGCGTCGGCCCGCACGATCGCCTGCGCGTGCAGTTCCGCGTTGGCCAGGACGTCTGCTCCCACCCAACCGGGCTGCACCGCGGCCACTGCCAGTGAGGTTTCCACTCCCGGACTCCTGTCGTTCGACCATCCCCATGATCACCTACTGGCCGCAGCAGCCGTCAAGCCCTGACCCGATGACATGCGTCACTGCCCTGCCAGGCCTCGCGGCGAACACCGGGAGCAGGAACGGCCGGAGTTCACGCACCGGGGATCACCTCGCGCGGGCCGGCCGTGCCCCGCCGCCCGTGCCCCGCTGGCGCGCACCACCGTCGAGCGCCGGCCGGTCGGCGAACGCGACATCGCCGAACACGGCGTGGCCGCCGAGATCGAGACGATCCGCGCCGACCAGGTCAACGAGGCGTACGACCGGGTGCTGGCCAGTGACGTCCGCTACCGGTTCGTCATTGACGCCTCGACGATCTGACGCCTCGACGGTCTGACGGCGCGCCGGGCCGGCGAAGGGGGTCGAGTGTGCGACCGAGTCTGGTGACCGGTTCCGTCGGCCGGGTGGGCGCCGTCGGGCGGTCCGTGGTGGCGGAGCTGCACGGGCGCGGCCTTGCGGTCGGTGCGCTGCTGCGGCGCGAGGACGAGCGGGCCGAGGTGCTGCGGGCGACGGGCGCCGAGGTGATGGTGGCGGACGGCGTCCGGCAGGTCACCGGGCGCCCCGCCATCGGGGTCGGCGAGTGGGTCTGCCGGCCCGCCGACCGGATCGCGGGGCGCTGAACACGCGTACCGGTCAGGCGGGTTCGACCGGCTGGCGCACCACGGTCCGGAGCTTCTCGGGGGCGCTTCGGCGGGGGTCGCCGAGGTAGATCTCGTGGTGCTTGGCGCCGGGCCGCAGGCCGTTGGCGGGGAGGTACTCGTGGTGCAGCTGGTGCAGGGCGGGTGCTTCGTCGTCGTAGGAGCCGATGTGGAGCAGTTGGGCGCTGGGGCCCTCGTGCAGGGTGAGCCGGCGGACCTGGGCGATGGCGGGACGTTTCTTCTTGGCGAGTGCGGTCTGCCGGGCCTCGTCGATCATCTGCTCGGTGATCCACCCGGGCAGGCTGATCATCATGGTCCAGTTCCAGCTGTCCTTGTCCCGGCTGGTGAAGGCCTCGAACTCCTCGGCCCACCACAGTCCTTCCAGCGGGCCGACCACGAAGTCCCGTCCCCCGGGGGCCTGCTTGGCGGCGAACTTCAGGGTGTAGGCGACGGCGTAGAGCGCCTCGACCGCGGCGGCGTGGGCGGGCGCGGTGTTGGGGTTGCCGCTGCCGTCAACCGCGAGGAACTGCTGTTCGGGGACGTCCACGACGGCCCAGGTGGTGTTCCTGGGGGCGTAGAACTCCTTCAGGTCCTTCTTGATGTCGTACGGTGCCATGCTCGGTTCCCCTCCTTGCGGGTGCGCACCGCCCAGCGATGCCCGGTAGCGGTCCAACCAGGCCTGTTCGGCGCGTAGTTGACCGAGGCTGTAGTCGAAGATCGCGTGCACGAACCCGGGCGCGGGCGGCCCGGCGGCCTCGGCGCGGGCCACCTGTTCGATCCGTTCGGCGAGCGCCCGGGAGCGTCGCTCCAGGGCGTCGAGGAGCTGTTCGTGGCCGACGGCGGGCTGGTTGGCCAGGCCGATCAGGACGCGCGGGTAGAGCGGGTGGAGTTCGGCGATCGCCGCCTCGGCCGCCGCCGCGCAGGACCGCCGCCCCTCGGCGGTCGCGCCGAACACCTTGCGCCGCTTGTCGTCGGCGGCGGCCGATCCCTCGACCTGTTCGATCAGTCCGCGTTCCCGGAGCTTCGTCAGCAGGTAGTAGATCGAGCTGAATCCGACCTCGGTCCACTCCCGCATCCCGCGTTCGGCGATCACTCCTTCCAGCTCGTATCCGTGACGGGGTTTCTCCACCAGCAGCCCGAGCAGCGTCAGCTCGGCGGCGGTCAGGCCTGAGTCCATGGAAAGTATCCTAGCGCTAGAATAGTTGCCCGGACTGCCGGGGCGGCGTCAGGGGGCCAGCAGCGTCCAGGGTTCGGGGCGGGCCAGGGCGAGGCGGGGGCGGCGTTCGGCCCAGTGGTGGACGGAGGCGGCCATGGCGGCGGCGGGGTCGGTGATCTTCCAGGTGGGGTCGAAGGGGCGGCGCATGCTGGTGTAGCTCTGGAACATCGCGAGCAGTTTCACGGCCTGGCTCTGGATCGGCGAGAGCCACTGGTCGGCGAGCGGCAGGAAGAAGCGGTTCCAGCTGTCGACGGACACCAGCGGGGGGCGTGCGATCGGGGCGACGCCGTGCGCGGCGCGGAAGCGGTTGAGGGTGACGCAGATGACGTCGAGGAGTTCGTCGAGGTCGAGGCTGTCGGGGCCGGCGGCGATCACCTCGGTGCGGGGCTGCTCGGGCGGTGCGGCGAGGACGGCGGCGACCATCGCCGCCGCGACCTCGTCGACGGGGCTGATCTCGGCGTGGCCGGCCGGGTCGCCGACCACCACCGCGGCGGTGCCGGAGACCAGCGCCTGGAGGAGGGAGTAGGGGCCGCAGAAGCGGGCGATCTCGCCGGTGCCCCGGCGGCCCACCACCAGGGGCGGGCGGATCAGGGTGAGCGGGCCGGGGTGGGCCTGGCGGGCGATCGCCTCGCAGGTGGCCTTGGACCACTCGTAGCCGTTGCGGTAGCCCTCGAACTCGGTGCCGCGCAGGTCCTCGGGGTTGCGGACGCCGCCGACGTACGCGGTGGACACCTGGACGAGGTGGGTGTCGCGGTCGGCGAGGGCGAGGACGGCGCGCAGCGGCTCCAGGTTGGCGGCGACGGCCTCGTCGCGGGTCAGTGTCCAGCGGGTGCTGGCCGCGGCGTGCACGATGACGTCCCAGTGCCCGGCCAGTTCGGCGGGCGGCGGCTCGGCGCCGATGCGCCAGCGCACCACCGTCTCGTCCCGCCGGGCCACGGGGACGAGGGTGAGGGGCCGGCCGTGCGCCGCGGCGGCGGCCCGTAGCTGGTGCGCGAATTCGGTGCCGACCACTCCGGTGGCCCCGGTGAGAAGGACTCGCATGTTTGGCTCCGCTGGTAGAGCTGGTGGAGGGGTCAGCGCGGGGGCGCGAGCACCAGGCAGGCGTTCTGGCCGCCGAACCCGAAGGAGTTGGACAGCACGGGGGCGGGCGCGACGGCGCGTGGCGCGCCGCTCACCAGGTCCACCCAGTGGGCTTCGGGGCTGCTGCGCAGGTTGGCGACCGGCGGGACGGTGCCGCGGGCCGCGCAGAGCAGGGCGAGTGCGGCCTCCAGCGCGCCGGCGGCGCCGATCAGGTGGCCGGTGACGCCCTTGACGGCGGTGACCGGCGGTGACTGGCCGTCGAAGCAGCGGTCGACGGCCCGGGCCTCGGCGCGGTCGCCGGGCACCGTGGACGTCCCGTGGGCGCTGATGTGGCCGATGTCGGCGACGGACAGCCCGGCGTCGGCGACGGCCTGCCGCATGCACCGGCCGGCCACTTCGCCGGATTCGTGCGGGGCGGCGATGTGGAAGGCGTCGCAGGTCTCGGCCCAGCCGGCGATCTCGCCGTGGATGCGGGCGCCGCGGGCGCGGGCCGCCGCCCAGCGTTCGAGCACCAGGACGGCCGCGCCCTCCCCCATCACGAAGCCGTCCCGGTCGGCGTCGAACGGGCGGCTGGCCGCCGCCGGGTCCTCGTTGCGGGTGGACAGGGCCCGCATCCGGGCGAACGAGCCCATCACCACGGTGCTCACCGCCGCGTCCACGCCGCCGGCCACGGCCACGTCCAGTTCGCCGTGCCGGATCCGGCGTGCGGCCTCGGCGAGCGCGGTGCTGCCGCTGGCGCAGGCGCTGGAGTAGGTGGTGCAGACGCCCTGGAAGCCGTGGCGCAGCGCGATCCGGCAGGCGGGCGAGTTGTTCATGGTCCTGGGGACGGTGTGCACGGGCAGGTCGCGGGGCCGGTGGGCGAAGCCGGTGGTGGCGTTCTCCATGCTGGTCAGTCCGCCGATGCCGGTGCCGATCTGGACGCCGACGCGCTCGGGTGGCTGGCCGGCGGGCAGGTGGGCGTCGGCCAGCGCGTCGGCGGCCGCGCAGAGCAGCAGTTGGGCGGGGCGGTCGATCTGGCGTGCCTCGCGGGGGCTGAGGTAGGCGGTGACGTCGAACGGCGGTGTCAGGCAGGCGATGTGGACGGGCAGGCCGGATTCGATCAGGTGATCGACCCGGGTGGCGGCGGACCGGCCGGCCAGCACCGCGGCGTACACCTCCTCGATGCCGTTGCCCGCCGGGGATTTGACGCCGATTCCGGTGACGGCGACCCGGTGTCCGCCGGAGGGGTGGCGGCCGTTCATACGGCGGTGTCCAGCCGGGTGCGCAGCAGGTCGATGGCGTGGCCGACGTCCCGGGCGGAGATCAGGTCGCCGGGGTCGATGCGCAGCTGGAGGGCGCGTTCCAGCCGGGCGCCGATCTCCATGAGTTCCAGGCTGTCGATGCCGTAGTCCTCCAGCAGGCTGGTGCGGTCCTCCAGTTCGGCCGGGTCGGTGCCGAGGACGTCGGAGATGACCGTTCTGACGGTGACGGCCAGTTCTTCGCGGGTGGGCAAGTGCCTTCGCTCCTTCCGCCGCGGCGTGCGGCCTCGGTGCCGGCCGTGGTCAGCCGGCGGGTGTGCTGCGCAGGGTTCGTCCGGTCGCGGTGAGCGCGGCGTCGAGGAGGGTGGCCGCTTCGGCGATCTCGGCGGCGGTGCTGATCAGTGGGGGGAGCAGCCGGACGGTGGTGGGGCGGCTCAGGCAGGGGGACACCAGCAGTCCGGTGCCGGCGAGTTCGACCAGGGTGGTGCCGGCGGCGTGCGGGGAGGCGCAGTCGATGCCGCGCAGCAGGCCGCGGCCGCGCACGGCCCGCACCACCTCGGGGTGCCGGTGGTGGAGTTCGCCGAGCACGTCGTCCAGTTGGGCGGCCAGCCGGTGTCCGTGGTCGGCGAGTTCCTCGATGGCGGTGAGGGCGGCGGGGACGGCGGCGCAGCTCAGTGGGTGGCCGCCGAAGGTGGCGGAGTGCAGGAAGGGGTCGGTGGCGAGGGGCGCGTACATCCGTTCGGTGCACAGCAGGGCGGAGAGCGGGACGACGCCGCCGCCGAGGGGTTTGCCCAGCAGGACGGCGTCGACGGGCAGGCCGTCGGCGAGGGCGACGGAGCGTTCGCCGCAGCGGCGTAGGCCGCACTGGATCTCGTCGGCGATGACGAGGGTGCCGTGCCGGGCGGCGTCCTCGCACCACTGGCGCAGGGCGTCGGTGGGCAGGGGCAGTGCGCCGTTCTCGCCCTGGACGGGTTCGAGGACGAGGGCGGCCACGTCGCCGCCGGCCACTTCGCGGGCGAGGGCGTGCGGGTCGGCGGCGTCGAGGTGGGCGACGTCGACGGCGCAGCCGAGCAGACCGGTGCGGTAGAGCGGGCTGTGGGTGAGGGCGAGGGCGCCGAGTGATTTGCCGTGGAAGCCGCCGTGCACGGCGAGGATCCGGGTGCGGCCGGTGGCGAGGCGGGCGAGTTTGACGGCGACTTCGACGACGTCGGCGCCGTTCAGGCCGAAGTAGACCTTGGGGAGCGTGTCGCCGAGGTAGCCGCTGAGGTGGGCGGCGGCTTCGGCGGCGACGGGGTTGGCGAGGCTGCGGGTGGCGGTGGGCATGGCGTCGAGCTGGGCGCGGACGGCGGCGGTGACGGCGGGGTGGCGGTGGCCGAGCAGGGTGACGGCGTAGGAGCCGAAGTCGAGTGCGGTGCGGCCGTCGGAGAGGGTCACCCGGCAGCCTTCGGCGGCCACTTCGACGGCGCCGCGGCCGGCGAAGCCGCCGGACAGGGCGAGCTTCGGGGAGAAGTGGCGGCGCAGCCGGTCGAAGACGTCGGTGGGGGTGGCGGTCTGGGTGCTCATTGGCCTGCTCCTTGGAGCAGCCGCTGTTCGAGGGCGGCGAGCATCTGTGTGGCGCTCTCGCGCAGTGCGTCCGCCGCGACGGGGTTGAGCATGTCGGCGAGCAGGGGGATGCCGATGTCGAAGTCGACGTGCAGGGCGACGGTGCTGCCGCCGCCGGGTGCGGCTGTCACGGCCCAGTGTCCGGTGAACGCGCCGAGGTCGCCGCTGAGTTGTTCGAAGTCGAAGCGGCGCGCGGTGTGGTCGATCCGTTCGGTCTCGGTCCAGCGCAGGACGGAGCCTTTGAGGCGGACGGACCAGGCGGTGGTGCGGTGGCTCTCGTCGGGTTGTTCGAGGATCTCGACGGAGTCGACGCTGTCCATGCAGGCGGGGTAGCCGAGGACGTCGACCACGGTCGGCCAGGCGTCCTCGGGGGCCACGGCGATGGGCAGTTGCACGTCAACGCGCGGCATGGGACGGCCTCTTTTCGGTGCGGGTCGGTTCGGTGCGGTGCGGCCCGAGTGCCTGGGCGCGGGCGGTGGCCAGGGCGGGTGGGAGGAGGCGGCGGAGTACGGCGCGGGGCAGGGCGCGGAGGTGGGTCATGGCGTGCCACTGCTCGATGAGCGCGCAGCCCATCTCGATCTTGGGTTCGTAGGCGGTCTGGGCGAAGCGGATGTGCCGGCAGCCGTTGCCGATGGCCAGGCGGACGGCGGCGTAGTGCAGGTTGTGGTAGATCGCGGCGTCGTGGGCGAGGCGGTAGTCGAGGCCGATCCGGGCGCCGGTGGCGCCGTCTCCGGTGAACAGGCAGAGCAGGAAGCCGACGGCCTGTTCGCCCTCGAAGCAGACCACCAGGCGGCTGCGCGGGTCGTCCTGGCCGGTGAGGGCGGCCAGGAAGGCGTGGTCGAGGACGTCGAGGGTCTGGTCGGCGCGGTCCATCACCTGCCGGTAGAGGGCGAGCAGTTGGGGCAGCAGGTGCCGGTATTCGGCGAGGATCTCGATCCTGAGGCCGGGGTGGGCCTGGAAGCGGCGGATCTTGGCCCGGGCGTTGCGCCGCGGCTTGGCGGGGAGCCCGGTCAGGTACTCCTCGAAGGTGGCGGCGGTCAGGGCGAGTTCGGTGTCGGGCAGGCCGGGGGCGAGGAAGAAGCCGGCGGCGGTGAGCGGTGCGCGCAGCGGGGCGAGGTCGGGGGCGGCGAAGTCCTTGAAGACGACGGTGCCCAGGCGCTCGCGGCGCGCGAGGCCGAGCACGGCTTGCACCAGCAGCCGCCCGGCGTGGGCGTCGAGCGGGCGGGCCGTCAGCAGGTGGCCCTGGCCGAGCAGGTGGCCGCAGAACAGCATCGGCACGCGCAGCAGGCGGGGCGCGAGGCGGCGCAGCGGGGTGAGCAGGCGGCGTTCGTGGGGGCCGAGGATGCGGTCGAGCATCAGCTCGCGGAACAGGCACAGCGGCAGGACGGCGACCGGTTCTCCGGCCTGGTGGAGTGTCAGGTAGCGGTAGCCGGTGGGTCCGACGCGGCTGCGTTCGAGTGCGGTGAACACGCCCCGGGACCACATGGGGTCATCGGGCGGGGCGAGCCGTTCCCAGGTGCCGGGTGGCAGTTCTTCGACGCTGCGCAGCACTTCGATCTGCCAGTCGCCGTCGGTCGGCCGCACCGGCTCAGCCGATCCGCAGGGCGCGGCCGTCGAGGAACTCCCGCAGTGGGCGGGCCATCCGTTGGCGGGCCGGTGGGTGGAAGGTCAGGCCGACGGCGGCGGAGGCGAGGTAGGAGCCGTCTGGCGAGCCGATGAACGCCATGCCGCCGAGGGCGGCGAGGCAGGCCCTGCTGGTGCGGGCGATGGCGTCCTGCGCGGCGTAGCGGGCGGTCAGCGCCTGGACGAGCAGGGTCTCGTTCCAGTCCTCCTCGGCCATGGCGCGGGCGACGGCCTCCACGGCGAGCATGGCGGCCTCGACGGGGACGAGGTAGGGCGTGGGGTCGTCCTCGCCGCCGCCCTGGCGGTGCAGGACGCGTTCGACCAGGGCGCTGGCCATGCCGAGGTAGCCGGCGGTCAGCAGGACTTCGAACCAGAGGAAGCCGGCGATGTTGAGCGTGTCGGGCACGGCGTCGGCGGTGACGTCGGTGGCCACCACCATGCCCGGGTCCAGCTCGACGTCGGTGAGCCGGACTTCGTCGCTCTCGGCGCCGGCCAGGATGGGGGTGCCCCAGAACGGGCGGACGGTGACGCCGGGGGTGGCGGCGGGGATCAGGGCGACGGCCAGCCGCTGGACGCCGTCCTCGCCGGTGAGGGCGACGGAGGCGGTCAGCAGGTCCATCGAGCGGGAGAGGCTGCAGGGCATCTTGCTGCCGTTGAGCACGATCCGGTCGCCGCGGCGTTCGGCGGTGATGTGCGGGGTGAGGATGTTCTGTCCGGGCCGGCCCTCGGCGAATCCGGACGCCACCAGCATCCGTTCCTTGGCGATCGTCTCCAGCAGCAGCCCTTCCAGGCCGTTGCCGTACTTGGCGGCCTCGACCAGGCCGGCGATGGAGAAGTGGTGCATGGTGGTGGCGACCGCGAGCGAGGGGCAGCGGGCGCCGACGGCGCGCTGCACCCGGACGGCCTGCAGGGCGCTGGCGCCGGCTCCGCAGTGGGCGCCGGGCACCAGCAGGCCGGGGCCGCCGGCGTTCTTGAACTCCTCGATGGCCGGGCTCGGTGCCTGCTCCAGTGCGGCGAGCGGGTGGCGGGCGAGTGCCTGGTCCAGCCCGGGCATGAGCGCTTCGAGTTCGGCGCGTTCGCGGTGCAGGAAGTTCACTGGCACGTCCTTCGGGAGGTGGGTACGACGACGCGTGCGGCGGTGGCGGTCAGCCGGTGGCGGCCAGTGGCAGCGCGTCGAAGGAGCGCAGGCAGGCGGACGCGCGCCGCACCGGTGGCCCGGCGAGGGCGAGCCGGGGGAAGCGGGCGAGCAGCCGGCCCAGCAGCGCCGCCCCTTCGAGGCGGGCCAGCGCCGCGCCGAAGCAGTAGTGCGGCCCGGCGCCGAAGCTCAGCACGTGCCGCTCGGGGCGGCGGACCAGGAACGCGTCGGGCTCGGGGTAGCGCCGGGGATCCCGGTTGGCGGCGCCGAGCACGGCGGTGACGCTGCCTCCGGCGGGGACGGGCAGGCCGCCGACCTCGATGGGCCGGGTGGCGAGCCGTTCGGTCATCAGGACCGGCCCGTCCCAGCGCAGGGACTCCTCGACCGCGCCGGGCAGCAGGGCCGCGTCGGCGCGCAGCAGGGCCGCCTGCTCGGGGTGGGTGAGCAGGGCGTGCACCGAGAGTCCGAGCAGCCCGGCGGTGGTCTCGAACCCGGCGACGAAGACCAGCACCAGGACGTCCACCAGCTCCCGTTCGGCGAGCCGGCCGTGGGCTTCGCAGGCCTGGGCGAGCAGCCCCGAGGTGAGGTCCTCCGCGGGCCGGGCCCGCCGCTCGCGCAGCAGCTCGGTGAAGTACTCGCGCAGCGCCGTCACCGCTTCGTCCGCGAGCCGCCAGTCCTCGGGCGAGCGCACCGGCTCCAGCAGGCGCGCGGCGTCGCGTCCGAGCCGGTGGAAGCGCTCCTGGTCGGCCGGGGGCACCCCGATCAGTTCGCCGACCACCGCGACCGGCAGGGGGTAGCCGACCAGTTCCTGGAAGTCGGCCGCGCCGCCGTCGGAGGTGGCGTCGGCGAAGTGGTCGAGCAGTTCGTCGACGGTCTTCTCGATCGCCGCCGACAGTGCGGCCGTCCGCCGTGGCCCGAAGGCCCGCACCAGGGGGCCGCGCAGGCGCTCGTGGGCGGCGCCGTTGGTGCCGAGCAGCGAGGCGTAGAACATGTCGGCGGCGGAGTGGGCGCGCCACTCGGGCCGTTCCTGCTCCATCCAGGCCCGGTCCGGCACCGCGAAGGCCGGGCCGGCCAGGGCGGCCTGGCATTCGGCGAACCCGGTGAGAAATCGGGTGTCCAATTCCTCGTGGTGCAGCACCGGGGCGATTTTGCGCAGCTCCGCGAGCGGGGCGTACGGATTCTCCCGGGCCTCCGGGGCGAAGACCGACCACAGGATCGCGCCAGCGTTCGCCGGGCCGCCCGTGTTCATCAGGTCAGCTGCCGAACTGTTCATGCGCTCACCCACTTTCGCCCGCCGCCACGCGCGCGGGCTCGTCGAATCGACCCGGAATTCCATTCCGGTTCGGACAGAGAGTACCCGAAGTCGAATCGCGCACAAACCAAGATTTTATCGAAATTCCTATCCTGCGATAGGAATTAATGGCCGTCGGAAGTAATGTCCTTCGGACAATGCCCGGCCGCGCCGAAGGTGCTCCTCACCAGCAGGAGGTGGGCGAGCCGGCACGGGCCGGTGACTCTCCTCAGCGGACCAGCACCCGCTCCCCCGACCGCGGCACCACGGCCGTCCAGCCGAGCTCACGGTCGATCCGGTCGCGCAGCACCTGCGAGCTCTCCGGCTCGCCGTGCACCAGGTACGTCGCGGACGGCGCGGGAGCCGGGCGCAGCCACTCGACGATCTCGGCGGCGTCCGCGTGCGCCGAGAACGCCGGAACGTTGACGACCTCCGCCCGGACCGGCACGTAGCCGCCGTACATCTTCAGCACCCGCGCACCGTCGACCAGATCCCGCGCGCGGGTACCGGCGGCGGCGTACCCGACCACGATCACGGTGTTGCGGGGGTCGGGCAGCAGCCGGTGCAGGTGGTGCACGACGCGTCCGCCGGTGGCCATGCCGGAGGCGGACACCAGGATCGCGGGCAGCGCGGAGTGCTCCAGCTCCAGCGACTCGGGCAGCGAGCGGACCGGCCGGAACGGCTCCGGACTGATCGCCGCCTCGCCCCGGGCCAGCACCTCCGCACGCAGTTCCGGGGCCCGCTCGGCGAACGCGTCCCGGTAGATCCGCAGCGCGGCGAGCGCCATCGGGCTGTCCACGTACACCGGGACGCCGCTCGGCAGCCGCCCGGCGCGGCGGAGTTCGGCGAGCTCGTGCAGCACCACCTCGGTGCGGTCCACGGCGAAGGACGGGATGACGACGCTGCCGCCACGGGCCAGCGTCCGGTCGATGGCGTTCGCGAACCATTCGCGGGCCGCGGCCTCCTCGTGCCGCCGGCTGCCGTAGGTGGACTCCATCAGCAGCACGTCGGCCCCCGTGAAGGGGTCGGGCGGGTTCAGCAGCGGGTGGACGGGCCGCCCGAGGTCGCCGCTGACGGCGAGGGTGTGGCCGTCCTCCAGCACGAGGTGCACCCAGGACGACCCGAGGATGTGCCCGGCGGGGTGCAGGCGCAGGGTGGTTCGGTCGGTGATCCCGATCTCGGCGTGGTGCGGGACGGGGTCGAACTGCTGGAGGGTGCGCTCCACGTCCTGCTCGGTGTACAGCGGCAGCGCGGGCCGGTGCTTGGACCAGCCGTTCCGGTTGGCGTGGTCGGCGTCCTCCTGGAGCAGATGCGCGCTGTCGCGCAGGATCAGCTCGGCGATCCGCGCCGTGTACGGGGTGGTGAAGACCGGCCCGCGAAAGCCGTCCGCGACCAGCCGGGGCAGGTAGCCGCAGTGGTCCAGGTGGGCGTGGGTGAGCACCACGCAGTGCACGTCGGCCGGGTCCAGCGGCAGCGGGCGGCGGTTGCGCCGGCGCAGCTCGGCCAGGCCCTGGAACAGCCCGCAGTCGATCATGACGCGGGCGTGGTCCGTCTCGACCAGGAACTTGCTGCCGGTGACGGTGCCGACCCCGCCCAGGAACGTGAGCAGGCCCGGCCGGGGCGTCGGGGCGGGCTGGTTCTCCATGGCGGCCTCCCGGGGGTCCGCTTCCCAGCATCCGCCGGTGCCGGGCGCTCCGCACCGGCCGCACCCGCACGGAAGGACGTGTACATCCCAGGTTTACCCGCCGCTACCGCACAGGGTTGACGACGCGACGCGACGCCGAAGCGAGGATGGGCCCACCCCGGCAGCAATCCGGCAGAGCCAGACAGCGCCCGACAGAGCTCGGCAGAAGGAGAAGGAACGTGAAGAAGATCGCCGCGATCCTGGCAGGCACCGCCCTGCTGACCCTGGGAACCGCCATGCCGGCCCACGCCTCCGACGACTGGACCAAGATCTCCGGCTGGTCCGGCCTGACCAACAGCCGGGCCACCGGCTACCTGTACTACCAGAACCGGATCGAAGGCTGGGGCCGGGTCGACTGGAGCGGCACCACCGTCGAGGTCCACGCCGGCGCCGAGGACGTCCTCGAGGGTGACGGATTCTGCTCCGCCACCCAGATCCGCTACCACGTCAAGACCGGTTCCGCCTGGAACCCGGACTGGCAGTACCGCACTCCCGCCCTCGACTGCAGCGTGAACGGCAGCCAGGTCATCTCGCCCTACTACCGCTCCAACTACCCCATCAAGGACGTCGCCTTCCGCACCTGCCTGGCCCGCGCGGACGGGACGATCGTGGAGTGCGGCATCTGGTTCTGACCACCCCGAGGACGCCGCAACCGCAGGTCGCCACGCGCCCGTCCCGGCGCCCGCCCAGGCCGGCCGCAGGCGCGGTCAGCTCGGCTGGCGCCGGGTCCACTGCGGCTCGATCTGCTGCCACGCGGTGTCCCAGTCGGCGTAGCGGCGGCGGTCCAGGACGCGCAGCGTTCCCTTCCACACCAGGGTGCAGAGCAGCGGCAGGGCGGTGACGGCGAGCAGTGCGGCGGTCAGCGCCACCGCGACGGCCTCGCCGGCGCCGGCCGGTTGCGGGACGACCTCGTCGCGGTCGTTCAGCCAGATCCGGACCGGGGTGCCGGCCGGCTGGCCGGAGGACACCACGGCGCTCGCCCGGTGGTCGGTGCCGTCGGTGTTCCAGGTGACGGCGGCCCGGGTGGTGGTGACGCCGATCGCGGCCGGGACGTCGGCGACCAGGCGTGCCGTCACCGGGTGCCGGGTGGCGGCCGCGGCCCTGGCCGCCCGGGCCTGGTCCTGGTGGACCAGCAGGCCGACGGCGAGCGCCACCGGGATCGCGCCGATCGCCAGCACCAGCAGAACTCGCGCCACCCACCACTGCACGCGGTCACTGCTCCGCCTCAGTGGGTTCTTCCGTTGCTGCGGATGCGCGTGCATGCCGCCCGCCTTCCTGACCGCTCGACCGGGCCCCGTACCCCTCCAGCTTTTCGGCGACAGCCGCCTCGCGACATGGTCCGGACGGCCCTATTCGGCCCGACAACCGGCCCGGGTCGCCGGGCCGACTCGTCCCTGCGGCGCCACCGGGAGCACGCTGAAGGGACAGGCCGGAAAGGTGGAGACCATGGGTGCGACGGGAACCGCACGAAACGGCGCCTGGGTGGTGGCCCGCCCCGGGCCGATGGGTGCCGGGGACGGGCCGCTCGTCTGGGAGCGGCGGCCACCGCCCGTCCCGGGCGAGCGGGAGATCCTGGTCGAGGTGGAGGCGTGCGGGGTGTGCCGCACGGACCTGCACCTCGCCGAGGGTGATCTCCCGCCCCGGATGCCGCGGTGCACGCCCGGCCACGAGGTGGTGGGGCGGGTGACCTCGACCGGCCCGGGCGTGACGGAGTTCACGGCCGGCGACCGCGCGGGGGTGGCCTGGCTGGCGGGAGTGTGCGGGCGCTGCCGGTACTGCCGCAGCGGGCGGGAGAACCTGTGCCCGGCCTCGACGTACACCGGCTGGGACCGGCACGGCGGCTACGCCAGGTTCGTCACCGCCGACGCCGGCTTCGCCTACCCGCTGCCCGAGGGCCCGCCCGCCGAGGAACTCGCGCCGCTGCTGTGCGCCGGCATCATCGGCCACCGCGCCCTGACCTGCGCGAACCTCCCGCCCGGCGGCCTCCTCGGCATCTACGGCTTCGGCGCCTCCGCCCACCTGACCGCCCAGATCGCGCTCGCCCGGCGCGCCCGCCTGGCGGTCTTCACCCGTGCCCCGGCCGCCCGCGAACTGGCCCTCGACCTCGGCGCGGGCTTCGCCGGGGACTCCTACGACGCCCCGCCGGAGCCCCTGGACGCCGCCATCCTGTTCGCACCCGTCGGCGAACTCGTCCCCGTCGCCCTGGCCGCCCTCGACCGCGGCGGCACCCTGGCGGTCGCGGGCATCCACCTCACCGACATCCCCGCTCTCAACTACCAGCGCCACCTCTTCCAGGAACGCACCCTGCGCTCCGTCACCGCCAACACCCGCACCGACGGCCACGCGTTCCTCGCCGAGGCAGCCCGCGTCCGCCCCACCATCCACCTCACCCGCTACCCCCTGCACCGGGCGGGCACCGCCCTCGCCGACCTCGCCGCCGACCGCGTCACCGGCGTCGCCGTCCTCCTCCCGGACTGACCTGCGCCACCACCCGTCCGACGGCCACGAGTTCCCGGCGAACGCCGCACGCGCGACCGGGGCTGGACGCAGGTCTCCCGGTGACCGTCCCTCGCCCGCAGTAGGGTCCGCGCAAGGGAAAGAGGGGTGCCACATGGAGCGGGCCCGAGTCCTGTTGCTGGATGCGGCTCCTGGCGAGCTGCTGGGTCGGGAACTGGAGCGTCTGCTCGGCCACGGGCTGGCCGTCACGCTGAACCTCCGGCGGGTGGCCGACCGCGCCGGGGCGCGGGCTGCCTGGGCGGGCCGGGTGGACTTCACGGATTTCGACGCCTTCGACGAGTCCGCGCTGCTCGCCGAGACCGTCCGGGGCGGACGCGGCTACCACGCGGTCAAGTCCCGTGCCGGTGTGCCACTGCGCGCGGCGTTCCTCGCGGCTGCGACAGACCCGAGGCTGGCGAACAGGCTTCGGGTGGTCGGCCGGGCCGGGGCGGGCACCGATCACATCGAGTTGGCGGCCGCCGCCCGTCACGGGGTCGCTGTCACCCACACCCCGGGGTCCAACGCGCATGCGGTCGCCGAGTTCGCGCTCGCCCAGCTCCTCGCCCTGGCCCGGGATCTCCCGGCACTCAACGAGGCGGCGCACCACGGCAGTTGGCGCGCACCTGCCGCACCGGCGGTGGAGCTGTCGGAACTGACGCTGGGCATCGTCGGACTCGGCCGGACCGGCCTGGCCCTGGCCGCGCGGGCGACCGCCCTGGGCATGGAGGTCCAGGGCGTCTCGCGGCGACCGGCCGAGGCTTCGGTACCCCGGGCCCGTTCCCTCAGCGCGCTGCTGGCAACCAGTGATGTGGTCTCCCTGCACCTGCCGCTCACTCCCCGGACCCGAGGGCTGGTCGGCCGGGCGGAGCTTGCGCTGATGCGTCCGGGGTCGATCCTGCTGAACACCGCCCGGGGCGGGATCGTTGACGAACAGGCGCTGGCCGATGCGCTCCGCGACCCCGCGCACCCCCTCGCGGCAGCCGCCGTCGACACCTTCGAGCACGAGCACGCGGCCTTCGCCTCACCGCTCTTCGGCCTGCCGAACGCCCTGCTCACCCCGCATGTCGCCGGAATGACCAGGAACGCGATGGCCACGGCGGCCCTGCGCTGCGCGGACCACATCGCGGCCCTGCTCACCAACCGCCCCGACGGCGTACCTGTGGTGTGACCAGGTGACGCCTTCCGGCGAACGCCGCGACCGGGTACCCAAAGGGGCCCGGCGAGCCGACCGCGACACAGAGCGCGACGCGGGACCCTTCCGTACCGGTGTCCTCACTCGCACGGGCGACCTGGTGCACCCGTCCGGGCGGCGTGCCGCACTGGTCGTTTGCTGACCAACTACCAAGTGTTCAGGCTGTGCTGTGCCACTTGATGTGCCACTCCCCACTCCGGCTGTTCGCAGGAGGCGTTCGCCATGGCGTTCTTCGTCAAAGACTTGATGATCACTGTGCTCCCGCAGCACTTCCTTCCCCTCGACATCTGCGACGCGACCACCGGCGACGGTGGTGGCGACGGCTGCGGCGACACGGGGGTCTGTGGTGACACCGGCGTCTGCGGGGAGACGGGGGTCTGTGGTGACACCGGCGTCTGCGGCGACACCGGCGTCTGCGGGGAGACGGGGGTGTGCGGTGCCACCGGCGTGTGCGGGCCCACCGGCTGTGGTGACACGGTCTGCGGCGACACCGGCGTCTGCGGGGAGACGGGGGTGTGCGGTGCCACCGGCGTGTGCGGCGAGACCGGCGTCTGCGGGGAGACCGGCGTGTGCGGCGCCACCGGTATCTGCGGCCCGACCGGCTGCGGCATGACCGACTCCTGCGGCATGACCGACAGTTGTGGGATGACCGACTCCTGCGGCATGACCGACGGCTGCGGCATGACGGACAGTTGCGGGATGACCGACTCCTGCGGCATGACCGACAGCTGCGGCCCCACCGGATGCGGCATGACCGACAGCTGTGGCATGACGGACGGCTGCGGCATGACCGACTCCTGTGGCATGACCGACAGTTGCGGGATCACCGATTCCTGCGGCATGACGGACAGCTGCGGCATGACCGACTCCTGCGGCAGCACGGGCGGCATCAACCAGGCCTGGCAGCTGACGGTCGAGCAGAACCCGGCCGCCCTCGGGCCGCTGATCTCGGTCCGCGCCGAACTGGCGGTGCTGCGCGCCCAGATCGCCCAGCACGAAACGGGCGTGGCTCAGCGCCTGGTCGCCATGCCGCAGGCGGCCCTCTCACCGACGGACATCCAGGTCCCGCAGACCGCGCAGGAGATGGAGTTCCTGGAGGCCCGCCTGTTGGAAGCCGCCCGGCACCTGCGCACGCAGCGTGAGGAGTTGGTGCGGAATGAGCGTCGGCAAGGCTGAGGCACCGCAAGCTCCGTCCGCCGGCCGGGCCTGGGAGGAGCTGCGGGTCCACCCGGACTACCGCCTCGTCCCAGCAGGCGAACTGTCCGCGTCCCAACGTGCCGCGCTCGACCTCGGTGACCCTGGTCAGGTCGCCGGCCTGCTGGTCCCGCAGCGCCCGGGCCGGACGGTGCGGGCTGTCTCCGCCGAGGCGTTCGCCCTGCTCTCCCGGCTGCCCGGCCCCCGGATCGACGAGGTGCCCGATGCCCGGCTGGCCTGCCTGGTGCTGGACGGCGTGCTGGAGCTCACCGGCGGCGGCACCCGGCTCTCCGGCCCCCGCGCGATGGCCGTGCTGGGTGTGCCGGAGCCGGTCGGCACACCGGCCACCCGACTCGACCGGATCAGCCGGGCAGCGGTCCGGCACACGGCCGGGCTCGGCCTCGACGGCCCCGGCGACCTGGCCCGTCGGCTCTACGGCTACCACCGCCACCCCGCCTCGCCGGGCTGGACCGCCCGGTTGGCCACCTCGCGCGCGGTGCGCCAGTGGCTGGCCCGTGGCCGGCCCCCGCACCCGCGCGACTGGCGCGAGGTCGCGCCGCGCCCGGACAACGACCGGTGGCGCATCTACCGTCACCGGCGGGCGGCACCCGGCAGCCTGCGCCACAAGCTGTACATCAGCCCCGAACCGTCGGCGCTGCCCGAGGTGCTGCCGCGGGTGGTCCGGATCCTCGGGGAGCTGGCGGCGCCCTGCTTCAAGGTGGCCGACGACGTCTACGGCGTCCTGCGGCCGGACAAGCTGATCGCCTACCTCCCCTCCAGGGCCCGGCTGGACGAGCTGGCCGGCGTCCTCGCCGCGGAGCTGGCGGGCGTCCCCGTCCAGGGCGTCCCGTTCACCGCGACGCTGACCGCCGACGGCCTGCTCTCCTGGGCAGTGGATCCGCCGCCTCGCGGCGCGCCGGCGGGCGCCGAGAGCTGGCGGGGCTGGGTGGCCGGGCGGCTCGGTCATGCCCTGGCCGCCGCCGGGCGGGCCGCCGCGGACACCGCCGAACCCACCGAACCCGCCTGGAGCTACGCGCTGCGCCGGGTCCGCCTGGAGGACGTCGACACCGACACCTGGACCCCACTCGCGGGCCGTCTGGAAGGGGACTCATGGGCCTGGTGACCGACACCTCGCTGACCGGCGAACTCTGCCTCCCTCCGGACGTCGTGATCGCCCCGGTCACCCAGCTGCACGCCCAGGTCCGGCGACAACTGCGCTGCGCCGACTCGGACTACGTGGTGAGCCGGCCGACCGGCCGGACGCGCTCGCTGCTGATCGACCGTCAGGCCGCCGAGTTCCTCCTGGCCTTCCGCCGGCCGAGCACACTGCCCCAGGCGGTGGTGGCCTACGCCGCCCCGCACGGCCTGGCGGCGCAGCAACTGTTGGACGAGGTGTACCCGGTCGCGGCGCGACTGCGCGCACTGGGCCTGCTGGTCCGCCCGGGCGAGCCGGCCGCGGCCGCCCTGGCCCACCGGCTGAGCCCGGGCGACCGGGTGGCAGGCTGGACGGTGCTGGGCGGGGTCCAGGCACTGGAGGACAGCGAGGTCTACCGGGCCCTCGGCCCCGGCGGGCGCAGCGCCGCCCTGAAGATCGCCCGCCGGCCGGCCGATGCCCGGCTCGCGGCCACCCTGCACCACGAGCAGGCCGTGCTCGCCCGCCTCGCCGGAGCACCGGTGCCGGCCGTCCTGGCAGCCGGGACCGAGGCCGACCGGCCGTACCTGGTGCTGGAGTGGATCGAGGGCGTCGACGCCCTCGCCGCCGCCCGGGCGGCGCGCGCCACCGCTGCCGCACCGTCCGCCCTGCGCGAGCTCTGCGCCCGGCTCTTCGAGGCATACGCGGCAGTCCACGACCGCCAGGTGGTCCACGCCGACGTGCATCCCAAGAACGTGCTGGTCGCTCCGGACGGCACCGCGCGCCTGGTCGACTTCGGCCTCGCCCGGTTCCTCGGCGCCGGTGCCGGACCGGCTCGCCAGGGTGTCGGCTACTTCTTCGAGCCCGAGTACGCGCTGGCGGCGCTGGCGGGACGCCCGCTGCCCCCGGCCTCGGTGCCCGGCGAGCTCTACGCCGTCGGCGCCCTGGCCCACCTGATGCTGACGGGCCGCCACTACACCGACTTCCCGCTGGAGCGCTCCGCGTTCCTCGACGCGATCGCCCACACCCCGCCTTCCTCGTTCGCCGACTCCGGTGCGCCCGCCTGGCCCGAGGTCGAGCAGGCGCTCTCGGCGGCGCTGAGCAAGGACCCGGCGCACCGCCCGGCGTCCGCGCAGGCCCTGGCGGAGCGCTTGCGCGCTGCGCCGCTGCCCCGCGCGCGGCCCCGTCCGGCCCGCACCGCGGTCCCCGACCGCCCGCCCACGGAGCTCGCCGCCTTCCTGCCCGGCGGTGCCTGGTACCCGCGCAAGGCACTCCGGCCGCCGACGGCCTCGGTCCACTACGGCGCGGCCGGGGTGGCCTACGCGCTGCTGCGCCTGGCCCAGCTGACGGATGACCGGACGGCGCTGGCAGCCGCCGATCTCTGGGCCTGCCGGACCGGCGCCGCGCTCGGTGGGACGGAGCGGTACTGGTCCCCCGCCATCGGCATCACCCCCGAAGCGACCGGGCCGACCGCGCTCCACCACACCCGTTTCGGCATCGCGCTGGTGTGCGCCCTGGTCGCGCACGCCCGCTGGGACCCGCCGGCCGTCAACGCGGCGGTGGACGAGGTGGTCGCCGGGGCGCACCGGCCGCTCGACCGGATCGACCTGGTGAGCGGCGAGGCGGGAGTTCTGCTGGCCTGCGCGCAGTTGCTGGAGGCGCTGCCGGACGATCCGCTGCTGCACCGCGCGCAGCTGCGCGCGGCCGGCCGGCAGGCCGCCGAGCGCCTGGCGGAGCGCCTGCGCGCCGCGGGTGTCCCCGGCGGCAGTGGCTTGGCGTCGCTGGGCATCGCGCACGGTTGGGCCGGGGCGCTGTACGCGCAGTTGCGGTGGGCGAAGGCCGCGCGCGTTCTGCCGTCCGCCACCCTGCCCGATCACCTCGACCGGCTGGCCGCCCTGGCGGAGCGCGACGGCGCCCGGCTGCGCTGGCCCGACCGGGCGGGCCGTCCGGCGGCCGCCGCGCCCTTCGGTGCCGGTTGGTGCGGCGGCGCCGCCGGCCAGGTGCACCTGTTCGGGCTCGCGTACACCGTGTTCCCCGGCCGCGGCTACCGGGAGGTGGCCCTCGGGGCGGGCGCGGAAGCCTGGCACGCCCCGGACGCGGGCAGCAGCTTGTGCTGCGGTCTCACCGGGCGCAGCTACGCCCTGCTCTCGCTGGCCCGGCTGACCGGCGACCGGGCCTGGCTCGACGGCGCGGCCGAGCTCGCGCACCGCGCCGAGCCGTCCGCCGACCGCCCCGGGACTCCCGCGCACAGCCTCTACAAGGGCGCCCTGGGCCGCGCCCTGCTGGAACTGGACCTCCAGCACCCGGACCGGTCGGCGCACCCGCTCTTCGCCCCCGAGGGCTGGCCGCCGCGTGCCCGCTCGAAGGCTCCGACCCAGCAGACCGAAGGACTCCGATGAGCGCCCCCGCCGACTCGATCCCGCTCGGCTTCCTCGACCTGGCCAAGCGCGCCAAGGGCCCGGCCCGCAGGGCGCTCCAGGACTCGCTCCGGCTGGCCGAGCTGGCGGACGCCGCCGGGTACGCGCGGTACTGGGTCGCCGAGCACCACGTCGAGGACGCCGCGCACTCGTGTCCCGAGGTGCTGCTCCCGCTGATCGCCGCCCGTACCGAGCGGATCCGGGTGGGTTCGGGGGCGGTGCTGCTGAAGTACTACAGCCCGTTGAAGGTCGCCGAGACCTTCCTCGCCCTGGAGGCGCTCTTCCCCGGCCGGATCGACCTGGGCGTCGCCAAGGGGCCCGGTGTGGTGGACCGGAGCATCGCCGAGGCCCTGGTGAGCGAGAACGTGTGGGAGCTCGGCGAGGACGGCTTCGCCCACAAGGCCTTCCAGCTCGCCGAGCTTCTCGCCGCCGCCCCGGAGGCCCGCCCGGGCGCCGGCGTGCGTGCCCGCCCCTGGGGAGTGGCGCCGCCGCCGCTGTGGATCCTGGGCTCCGGCCCCGGCAGCCCGCAGCTGGCCGCCCGCCTGGGCTGCCCGCTGGCGGTGGCCCTGTTCTTCGGCGGCAGCTCGGCCGACGGCGCCGAGCTTCTCGCCGCCTACCGCGCCTCGGCCCGGCCCGGCACCGCACCGGGTCCGACGATCGTCGCCGTCAGTGTGACCGTCGGCGACTCCCCTGCGGAGGCCCGCCGCCGCGACGACGCGCTGGTCGCGGACGGCCGGCTGGCCGCGAACGTCGTGGGCACCCCGGCGGAGGTGGCGGCCCGCCTGCGGACCATCCAGCAGGCCTCGGGCGCCGACGAGTTGCTCATCACCAGCTTCTCTCCGGACCACGAGGAGCGGGCCCACCTTCTGGCGGCGCTCGCCACCGCCTGGCGCGGCGCGGCCGAGCGGACCCCGCTCGCGCAGCCGGCCGCCAGCTGAGCCCGGGGAGCCGGTTTCCCTCCCCCGGAACCCGCGGACGAGTCCGGCCCGGGCGCGCAGGGGCTGCGCGCCTCCCGGGCGCCCCTCGCTTGTAGGCTCGTGTGGAGCAGCTCTGATTCTTGAAGGGGGATCCTGTGCGCGCCCGTCGGTGGATAACTGTGGTCGCTGGAGTCGTCGCGCTGAGCAGCCCGGCGGTCGCGTACGCCCGTGGCGGGGGCGGCAGCCACGGGTTCGGTGGCGGCGGCGGAGGTGGGGGCGGTGGCTCCCACGGGTTCGGTGGCGGCTTCGGCTACGGTTTCGTGGCCGGTGGCGGCGGCGGTGGGATCTTCCCCCTGCTGGTGATCGTGGCTGTCGTTCTCCTGATCCTGTGGCTCAGGTACCGGCGCCGGAAGGCACGGCAGGCAGCCGGTCTGAACACGGTGTCGGACCGTACGGCGCACCGCGCGGACGAGCAGGCGCGCGAGCGCGCCGACCAGGTCGGGGCCCGGGTCGATGCCATCGCCGACACGGATGCGACCTTCGACCGCGCCGCGCTCGAGCGCCGGGCCGTCTGGCTGTACGTGACCGCCCAGCAGGCCTGGACCCAGAACGATCACGCCACGCTGCAGCAGATCCTGTCCCCGGTGCTCTACGGCAAGTGGGCCGACGAGCTGCACGACTACGCGTCGCGCGGCGAGGTCAACGTCGTGGAGATCGTCTCCGGCCCGGTGGTCGAGCTGGTCGACGTCGCGAACCGCGCAGGCGAGGTGAACGACACCGTCACCTTCCGGGTCACCGCGACGCTCAGGGACTACGTACGCCGCGGCTACGGCCCGGACGCCGTGCGCAAGGACGGCTCGACGCGCCCGGTCGAGTACTGGACGCTGCGCAAGAACCAGGCCGGGGAGTGGATCGTGTCGTCGGTCGAGCAGGCGGCCGAGGGCGCGCACCACCTGACCAGCGCCATCGAGACGGACGGCTGGGACCAGAAGGAGGTCGCTCGCGAGGCGGTGCTCGAGGTGGCCGGGAAGACCGCGGTCAAGGGTGTGAGTGACATCCTCTCGCTCACCAACATTTCGTGGAGCACGGATGCCGACACCGCCGCCGGCGATCTGAGCGTGCTCGACGGCCGCTTCGACAGGGCGGTTCTCGAGGTCGCCGTCGAGCGGTTCCTCGAGGAGTGGGTCATGAACGACGGCAGCCTGGACTTCACGTCCCTGCGCACGGTCGATCGAACCGTCATGCGTGACGCTGTCATCAGGTCGGTCACGGTGCGCTCGCTGGTCTCGCGCGACCCGATCGTCTTCCGTGTCTCGGTCGACGCGGAGGGCGTCTACTACGAGGTCGACCGGCGCAGCGAGCAGGTGCTCCGCGGCGACGCACGCGAGCGCCGGCCGATCACCTTCGTGTTCGACCTCCGGCTGGACGACGCGTCGGCCAAGGCGTGGACCGTGGTCGCCGCCGACGCGAAGTAAGGGCTGCCTCGTCACGCGTGGCGTGTTGGGGCCGGGTCGCACTCTCCGGGCCGGGGTTGTCCAGGCCGGTCAGGCGGCCGGCTCGGCCCAGTCGATGCGGTGCCGCAGCGGCCAGGAGAGCTTCTCCTGGTTCATCAGCTTCATGGCGACCGGCATCAGCGCGTCGCGCAGCACCCGCCCGACCGGGCCGGCCGCCTTGTTGCTGTTGGTGCGCTCGGTCTGCTTGATGATGCGCTCGACCCGCGGGCGGCGCAGTTCCTCGTACCGGTCGAGTGCCCGGGTGAGGGGCAGGTCCCGCAGGCAGCGGGCGAGTTCCACCGAGCTCTCGATCGCCAGTGAGGCGCCCTGGCCGGAGCTGGAGGACGGCGCGTGGGCCGCGTCCCCGGTCAGCACCATCCGGCCGCGGCTCCAGTGCGGCACCCGGGGCATGTTTTCGATCGGCCCGGTCATCAGCAGCGCGGCCGGATCGGTGCGCCGGATCAGGTCCGGCGCCGGGGTGCGGTCGTCGGCGCAGGCCTCGGCCAGCACCTGGAGCCACCGCTCGGCTCCGCGGGAGGCCGCCTCGGCCGGTGTCAGCGGCTCCGGGTGTGGCAGGTTGACGAACCAGACGGCGTTGCCGCCGATCACCTGCAGCCCGAAGAAGGCTCGCTTGCCGAAGGTCATGAACATCTTTCCGCCGGTGTCCGGCACCAGGCCGGCTTCGGCGCTGACGGCGCCGAAGCCCTGCAGCCCGGTGTAGCGCGGCTGCGGGGCGGCCGGGTCGATCAGCGTGCGCACGGTGGAGCGGATCCCGTCGGCGCCGACCAGCAGTTCGCCGGTGGCGGTGGTGCCGTCGGCGAACCTCGCGGTGACGGTGCCCTCGCCCTCCTCGACTCCGGTCAGCCGCTTGCCGTGCTCGATCCGGATGCCCCGGCGCCGGGCCTCGCCGTAGAGCGCCTGGTAGAGGTCGCTGCGCATGACCAGCCGGGTGGGTTCCAGCGTGTCGGGGCTGCCGATCTCGGCGAGCCGCTTGCCGTTCCAGCTCTGCAGCACGATCGCCTTCATCGGGTCGCCGAGTCGCCGGATCCGGTCGCCGACGCCGATCGCGTCCAGCGCGGCGAGGCCGTTGGGTGCCAGGCCGAGTGCGGCGCCGACGCTCTCGGCGGTGCCCTCGTAGGCCTCGTACACGGTGGCCTCGATGCCCGCCTGCTGCAGGGCCATCGCGGTGACCGGGCCGGCCACGCCGCCGCCGATGACCAGGGCAGTGGTGATCTTCGTTGTCATGTCCTCGTGCTCCTTCGGGGTCAGACCCGGGCCGGGTCGTCGGCGACGCGTGCGGCGCCGGTGCGATGGGCCGGTCGGGGGGAGCGCAGGTCCGGGACGTGGATGCGCTCGGTGGTGGTGCTCATGGCGGAAGTGCCCCCTCGTCGGGGCCGACTCTCTGCCGGCCCGCCCATAGTTGCACTGCGACTAGTTCCGCTGCAACTAGTTTCGCTGGGAGTAGTATCCGGCGCATGAGTACTGCCCCCAAGAGCTCGCCGATCCAGCTGACCGTGCTGTCGCTGCTGCACCTCAAACCGCTGCACCCGTACGGGATGCAGCGGCTGCTCAAAGAGTGGGGCAAGGACCAGGTGGTGAACGTCGGACAGCGCACCAGCCTCTACCGCGCGATCGACCGGCTGCTGGGGGCCGGGCTGATCGCCGTCCGCGAGACCGGGCGCGACCAGCAGTACCCGGAGCGCACCGTCTACGAGATCACCGACGCCGGCCGTGCGACCACCCGCACCTGGCTGCTGGAGATGCTGCGCGAACCCAAGCTCGAGTTCCCCGAGTTCCCGGTCGCCCTCGCCAACCTGATGCTGCTCGCACCGGACGAGATCGAGCAGGCCCTCACCGCCCGCCTCACCGCGGTGCGCGCCGGCCAGGCCGCCCAGGAGCGCTCGCTCGCCGACACGGCGGCGCTCGGCGTACCCCGGGTCGCGATGCTGGAGAACGAGTACGCCCGCGCCCTCGCCGCAGCCGAGGGCGACTGGCTGGAGTCCGTCCTCGCCGACCTCCGCTCGGGCCACCTCACCTGGAGCGGCGAGGAGCTGATCGCGATCGCCCAGGCCGGCGACGCCCAGGCACCGCAGTAGCCCACCCGGAGGGGCGGGCCGCCCGCGTCGGCATCAACACTGGTACGCAGGGCGGACGTTGGCGCGAGGCCGGGGCGCGACGTCCCCGTGTTCGCCAACGCGGGCGGCGCGCACGAACCCGAGCCGGTGGGGCCGGTCGGGTGGCCACGGCGGCCGGGCGGCGTCAGGAGGCGAAGAGATCGGTGCGGTCCTCGCCGAGGTGGGCCCGTAGGACGGCCAGGGCGCGCATGCTCTGGGTCTTCACCACGGAGTTGCTGACCCCCACCATCTCGGCGGTGGCCTCGACGGTGTGGTCCTCCCAGTAGCGCAGCAGCACGATCGCCCGATCCCTGGCGGTGAGCAGCGCGAGAGCGTCGATCAGGGTGAGCCGGATGTCCGCCGAGCCGCCCTCGTGGCCGGTGTCCAGGATTCGGTCGGGGACCTGGTCGATCGCCACCTCGCCGGTGCTGCGCAGGCGCTTGTGGTCGAGCAGGCTGTTGAGCAGCACCTTGCGTGCGTAGCCGAACGGGTCGAGGTCCCGACGGGTGATCCGGGGCCAGGCGAGGTACATCTTGGTGAGCGTCGTCTGGGTGAGGTCCTGCGCCAAGTGCCAGTCGCGGCACATCAGGTAGGCGATCTGGCGCAGCCTGACCGCCCCGGCCTCCGCGAACGCGGTGAACTCTGCTTCTTTCCGCACCGGTGGTGCCCCCTGATCGTGTGTGCGGTGGATCCCGGGTGGGGAGCGCGGCCCCGGAGGCCCCGGAGCCGCGCTGGAGCAGGTCAGTCGATCTGCGGGAGTGCCGGGAAGCGGGCGGCGGCGGCCGCGCCCTGGGCAGGGGTCATCATGGTGCGGAAGGCGGGGTTTCCGGCCAGTTCGGCGGCGGCCTCCTCGGTGAGCGGGAGGATCCCGGGCAGGTTCGCCTTGCCGTCCCGGGCCAGGCAGCTGGCCATCTGCACGGTGACAGCGGTGCTGTCGGCGTGGCGGACCGTGACCACGGTGTTCTGGATGCAGTTGTCATCCGCGTGGGTGACTCGGACCTGCTGGCCGTACTTGTCCCGGTGGCAGCCGTCGCCGGTCGAGCACTTGGCGTCGGGGGACGCGGTGCCGACGAAGATCCGCATCATGCCCAGGCCCTCGGGGGTCCTGACGTTGACCTGGGCGACCGGGACGTCGGCGGCGTACTTGCCGTGCGCCTCGGCCGCGTTGTTCGCGGCGTATCCGCTCGTCTCCAGGCCGGCGGGCAGCGCGTCCAGCACCGTCGCGAGTACGGCCGCGCCGCTCACCCGGACCAGGGTGCCGGACGCCGCCGGCGACGGGGCCGAGGCCGGGCCCGCGGAGGCGGCCAGGGCGGGCGTGCCGCCTGCCGCCGGGCCGACCAGCCCGTTCCCGCCGCCGGCGCCGTGCAACTGACCACCGGCCAGCACGGCGACGGCCGTCATCGCCAGCGCCGCCCCGGTCACCTGCCCGACCGTCCGTACCCGGCGGGCGCGGCGGCCCTTCCTGGTCGCCTCCGCCACCATGCCACCCAAGGGGGGCGGCGTCAGCGCGGACAGCTCGTCACTCAGGTCCAAGCGGAAATCCTTCATCGCTGACTCACCTTCTGTCGTCATCTGCGCACGCCGGCCATGCGGACCCGCTCGAACGCGGCTCTGACCTCTACACGGGTGCACGGATGCGCGAGGTCACAGGAATCAGCCGCCGTTACCCGACCGTGACCCCGCCCTGCCCGTGACGGCCGGCCCCGCCCTCCGGCCGGAGGCCCTCGGCTACGCCCGGCTCACCTCCGCCTCCGGAGCCGCCACCGGAGCCGCAGGCCGGCGCATCGTCAGGACGAGGACGGTCAGCGCGGCGAAGATGACCGCCGCGGCGAGGCCGGTGACGTGGAGGGCGGTGGTGAACGCCTCGCGGGCGTGGTGCAGCAGGGTGGCGCCCTGGTCGGCGGGAAGGTGCCGCGCGGCCGCGACCGCGCCGGCCAGGGAGTCGGAGGTGCCGTCCATGCCGTGCCGGTAGACGAGGGCGGCCAGGACGCCGAGCAGGGCGAAGCCGAGCGAGCCGCCGAGGTAGTTGCCGGTCTCCGACATCGAGGCGGCAGAACCGGCCCGTTCCGGGGGGACGGAACCGAGGACGATGCCGGTGCCGAGGGCGAACAGCGGGCCGGTGCCGAGGGCGAGGACGGTGATGCCGGTCATCGCCAGCGGCAGGGCGCGGTCTCCGTCTACGGCCGCCAGCAGCAGGCCGCCGAGCGCGGAGCAGGCCAGGCCGCCGGCGATCGCGGTGGTCTGCTCCATGCGCCGGGCCAGGGCAGGTGCGGTCATCGTGCCGACGGCCACGCCGATGCCCATGGGGGCGAACAGCACCGCCGAGACGGCCGGGGAGTGGTCGAGCACGTTCTGCAGGTACTGGGTGACGAGCAGTCCGGTGCCCGCCATCGCCACGCCCGCCAGGACCAGCCCGACGAGGACCGCCGTGAACGGGCGGCTGCGCAGCAGGCGCAGGTCCAACAGCGGGGATTCGACCCGCAGTTGGCGGCGGACGAAGAGGAGTCCGAGCACCGCGCCGGCGACCAGCGCGAGGGCCGGCCAGGCGGACGCGCCGCCCGTGATGCCCTCGATGGCCAGCTGCTTGATGCCGTACACCAGCAGCATCATCGCCGTCAGCGACAGCCCGACGCCGGCCGGGTCCAGCCGGCCGGCCCGGTCGCTGCGGAACTCGGGGAGCAGGACCGGCCCGGCGATCAGCAGGAGCAGCATCGGCGGGACGGCGAGCAGGAACACCGATCCCCACCAGAAGTGCTGGAGCAGCACTCCGGCGAGCACCGGTCCGAGCGCGCCGCCGGCGAACTGGCCGGTCGCCCAGATCGCGACGGCCCGGCCGCGTTGCTGTGCGTCGGGGAACATGGTGGTGATCAGCGACAGGGTGGACGGGGCCAGGGTCGCGCCGGCGACGCCCAGCAGGGCCCGCGTGATGATCAGCATCAGCGGATCGACGGCGAAGGCGGCCACCACCGAGAGCACCGCGAACGCGGCCGCGCCGGTCAGCAGCAGGCGCCGGCGGCCGATCCGGTCGCCGAGGGTGCCCATGGTGATGACCAGTCCGGCCACCATGAGTCCGTAGCTGTCGCTGATCCACAGCTGCTGGACGTTGTCCGCCCCGAGGTCGGCGCTGAGCCGCGGCAGCGCCAGCAGCAGCGCGGTCACGTCCATCGCGACGATCAGGGTGGGCAGCATGAGCAGGGCCAGTCCCCACCGTGGCCGGTCGACTCGCATCTTTGAAAACTCCGGTTTCTCCGACTGTTCGAGACTGTTCTCGAGCTTGCGCGGGGTGGTCGGAGCGGACGGGCGGTTCTTGACATCCCCGCACCTCCCCGCGCGCAGAGAATTTCCCGCCCGAAAAATGTCAAGACCGCGCCGCCGGCTCCGACCACACCCCGAGGGCCCGGCCGGGCCCGCCAACGACGAGGAGTGCGAGATGAAGTTCCTGATCGGCCTGCACATCAACCCGGCGGTGCTGGACGCGCTGACCGACGAGGAGAAGGCGGGGCTGGGGGCCGGCCACGGCAGGTTCGTCCAGACGCTGAAGGACTCCGGCGAGCTGATCCTCACGCAGGCGCTGGTGGATCCGTCGCAGTCGGCCGTGGTGTCGGTGCGGGGCGGGCGGACGGTGGTGACGGAGGGTCCGTTCCTGGAGGCGAAGGAGTTCCTGGGCGGCTTCTACCTGGTGGACTGCGAGAACAAGGAGCGGGCGGTCGAGTTGGCGGCGCAGATCCCGGACGCCGCGATCGCGGGTCTGGGGGTGGAGGTGCGTCAGGTGATGTTCTCCGACGGAAACCTGGAGGCATGACGGCAACTGACGTCGAGGGCCTGCTGCGTGAGCTCGCGCCGCAGGCCCTCGGCACCTCGGTGCGCCGGTGGTCACGCTCAACCGTGCGATCGCCCTGGCCGGGGCCGAGGGCCCGTCGGCGGGCCGGCGCCGCCGGCGTCCCTGGACGGTGACGGGCGGCTGGCCGGCCATCACCGGCTGCTGCCGGTTCGGGCGCATCTTCACCTGGAGTCCCGGGCGGCCCGGGTGCGGGAGCGGCGGGGCACTGACGGGCCGGGCCCGTGACATGAAGTCATGACCCTGACAACACGGCTGGCGGGCCGTCCCGGACTCCACATGCGTCGATCCCAGGGCCCACCTAGCGTGGGGGGAGGACATCGTCGATCCGACGATGACGTCCGTCCTTCCCCAAGGAGGCGTATCCGATGCTTGCCCAGACCGTGCTTGCTCCGCACCGGGCGACGACGCCCGAACTCGGCGCCGTGAAGGCCCTGATGACCGAGGACGAGTCGGCGGTCAGCGACGCGCCGCTGTACCGCCCGGAGGCCGTCGGCCTGCTCCTGCTCGCCCTGTTGCTCTCCCCGAAGGGTCCGAAGGAGAAGAAGTAGCACCGACCCGGCATCAGATCGGAAAACCCCGAAGAATCGGAAGAAAGCAGTAGATCCCATGCCGTTCGCCGAATCGCCCCAGCGGGAGTTCGCTGCCGCGACCGAGTGGGCGGCAGGCCGCACCCTCGACGCCCTCACCGGCGCCGGGGGCGCGGCTCTTCCCGCCCCCGCCGCGCCCGAGCCGCAGGCCCTGCTGGCGGGCGTCCGGGTGCTTGGCCCGGACGTCTTCGCCCCGTCCCTGCTCACCGGCGTCCCGACCCCGCCGGAGACCGCCGAGATCGCCGCCGAGGCTCTTCGGCTGTTCCCCTCCGACGAGTCCGGGATCCACGTCTGGCGCGACCGGGCCACCGCCGAACTCCTCTCCCTCGCCGGGTATCCCGTCCCGGCCCCGGCCCCGCCCCCGCCGCCCGACCCCGGCAAGGACGGCTGGCAGCGCTGGTCGGTGCGGATGGCGCAGGTGTCCTGCCTGGCGCTGCCGACCCTGGACGGCCCGATGCACGAGCGCGCCCGTGAGCACCCGCTCGCACTCGCCCGGGGCGCCGCCCGGGCCGTGCTGCGGCGCGACCACCGCACCGCCGCCCGCCTGGTCCGCTGGCTGGCCTGGCTGCACCGCACCGGCATCCCGTCCGCACTGGAACTCCCGCCACTGCTGCGGCAGTTGGCGCTGACCGGCGACGGCAGCGCGCGCAGTGCCCTCGACCTGGCCGTCGCCGAACACCTGGCCGCCGCATGAACCCGGCCGTGCTCGGCAACGCCCACCGGTTGGCCACCCGGTCCCTGGAGTGGCTGCACACCGCGCACGAGCAGGGCCTCGGCGTCCTGCCGCCCGACGAAGGGGCCGACCTCTCCGACCCCGACAACGCGTACAAGCCGATCGGCGAATGCGCCCTCGCCGCCTCCCTGGTCCTGCGCGAAACCGTCTCCGGGCCCACCGAACGGGAGCGCGCCCGGGTGCTGCTCGACTTCGGCTGGCAGCAGCTGCGCCAGGGCGACCTGCTGTACGAACGGCAGTTCCGGCACATGCTGCTCAGCGACCCGCTGGAGACGTACCTGCACTTCCACCGCGCCGGCTACCGGCACGCCGCGCTGGACGAACTGCTGCACGGCCTCGACGGGCTGCGCGCGACCCACGCCGTGGAGACCATGCCGAACCGGCGCCTGGCCGTCGCCAACGCCCGCCACGTGATCGGACTGGAGAGCCGCCCCGACTGGAACGCGATCGCCGCCACGACCTGGCTGGGCGCCCGCCCCGAACCGTGGGCGATCGACTGGATGACCGGCTACAGCGTCACCCACACCGTCTTCCACCTCACCGACTGGGGCGCGCTGCCCGGCCGGCTGCCCGCGCCGCTGCGCGAGTACCTCGCGGCCTGGCTGCCGGTGTGGGCCGACATCTGGCAGGAGACCGGGCAGTGGGACCTGCTCGGCGAACTGCTGATCGTCGACGCCTGCCTGCCCGAGTCGGTCTGCGACCCGCAGAACTGGGAGCAACTCGCCGCCGCCCAGCGCGCGGACGGCCTGCTGCCGCGCGACCTGGACCCGGTGGACGAGGATCCGGCGCGCGCCTTCAAGGACCACGAACACACCGCGGTGGTCGGCGTGCTGGCCGGCACCCTCACCCTCGCCCGCGCGCTGCGGTGAACCCGCACCTCGCGGCACTCACCCGCACGGTGCCGCGCCACGCGGCCGTCGCCCTCGCCCTCGTCTCCCCCGACGAGGGCGAGCAACTGCTCTGCCACGGCCGGACGGACGGCCGCTCCGGCGGGCCGGTCACGCCGGACACCGGCTTCGAACTCGGCTCGGTCAGCAAGACGTTCACCGCCCTGCTGCTCGCCGAACTGGCCGCCCGCGGCGAGGTCGCTCCCGGGGACACCGTCACCGTCTCGGACACTCCCCTCACCCTCCTCCACCTCGCCACCCACACCTCCGGGCTCCCCCGCCTGCCGCGCGGCCTGCGGCGCTCGGCGCTGCCCGCCTGGTTCACCAACCCGTACGCGTCCTACTCGGTCGCGGAGCTGGACCGGGCGATGACCCGAACTCGCCTGCGGCACAAGCCCGGTAGCCGGGTGCACTACTCCAACTACGGCGTGGGGCTGCTCGGCCGCGCGCTCGCCGAACGGACCGGCCAGGAGTACCCGGCGCTGCTCGCCTCCCGAATCAGCGGGCCGCTCGGCCTCACCGGCACCGGCTGCGAGCCCGGCTCCGCCGTCGGACACCGCCACGGCCGCCCGCTGCCGCCCTGGCAGATCCCCGCTCTCCCGGGCGCGGGCGCCGTCCGCTCCACCGCCCGTGACCTGCTGCGCTACCTCACCGCCCACCTCGACCCGGCCACCGCCCCCGCCCCCGCTCTTGCCGCCGCGCTGCGCGACGTCCAGCACCCCCGCCTGGTCAAACCCCGCTCCACGGACCGGATCTGCCTGGTCTGGAACCTGCGCCCGACCCCCGACGGCGACGTCCTCTTCCACTCGGGCGGCACCCGCGGCTGCACCTCCTTCGTCGCCTTCTGCCCCGGTCGCGGCACGGCCCTGGCCGCGCTGACCAACGCCGGCCCCCGCCTCGACGGCCGCTTCATCCAGACCGGCTACCAGCTCTTCCGGGCGCTCTGACCGCAGCGCCGGCCTCTGCCTCGAAGCCGGAGCCGGCGGCGGCAGCGGGTGTCCGAGGGCGGCTGCTCCTGCTCCGGGTTCGACGATGCCGGGCTCGTGCGCTTACAGCAAGGGCGGGGTGTCCTGGGTACGGGCGTGTACGCGCTGGCCGGGACACCCTCGGCGGGCTCCTACCCGTCCTCGTTCCCGTACGCGCACACCGGTTCGCTGTACGACGTCACCACCGGCTCCAACGGCAGCTGCTCGCCAAGCTACCTGTGCACCGCCACCACCGGCTACGACGGCCCGACCGGCCTGGGCACCCCCAACGGCACGGCGGCCTTCACCGGCTGACGATTCCGCAGGGTCGCCGACGGGCGGTGGCGCGCAGGGAACTCCCCTCCCCTGCGCGCCGCCGTCCTTGTTCCGTTCCGGGGTGCGGCCGTCAGTGATCGGGGCAGTGTTCAGGACGACGCGGGGCGGATCAGCCGCTCGTCGGGGATGACGGCGACGCCGAGGATCTCGATCATCGCCTCGGGCTGCCACAGTGCGGTGGTGCCGATGCCGGCCATCGCCGGGTAGACCGGCCCGGCGAGCTCGCGCCAGACCTCGCCGATCTGCTTGCCGTGCGCCTGGTAGTCGGGGATGTCGGTGAGGTAGAGCGTGATGCTCACCAAATCCTGCGGCTGCCCGCCGGCCTCGGCGAGCGTGGCGAGCAGGTTGCCGAAGGCCTGCCGGAACTGTTCGACGATCCCGCCGGGGACGATCCGCATGTCCCGGTCGAGGGCGGTCTGGCCGCCGAGGTGGAGGGTGTTGCCGCAGAGCGTGCCGTGCGAGTAGCCGCGGGGTTCGGGCAGCGACGCGGGGTTGACCGGGACGGGGGCCGAGTGGCTCGCCATGGAGGACTCCTGCGGGTCTGGTAACCGTCTGGTGCCGTCGGGTGTCGTCGGTGCGTCACCGTAGCAGCTATTGACAGTCTTGTGACGGTCGCAGAACCATTGAAACGGCGCCCCCGTCCCGGGCGGCGTGCGGCGGTGCCGAAGTGGAGGTAGCTCCATGCGTCTGGCAACGGTCACCCACCCCGGCGGAGGCACCAGCGCGGCCGTGGCCCGGGGAGAGGTCTGGCACGCGCTCCCGGCCCCCGATCTGTCGGTCTGGCTCCGCACCGGCGCGCCGCGGCAGCCCGGTGAGCCGATCCCCGGCGCCGTTCCCGTGCTGCCGCTGCCCGCGCCCGGCAAGGTGATCTGCTGCGGGCTGAACTACGCCGAGCACATCCGCGAGACGGGCCGGGAACTCCCGTCCCACCCCACGCTGTTCGCGAAGTTCGCCGACACCCTGACCGGTCCGCGAAGCGACCTGGTGCTGCCGCGCGGCCTCCAGGTGGACTGGGAGGCGGAGCTGGCGGTGGTGGTCGGCGCGACGCTGCGGCGCGCCGACCGGGCGGCGGCGCTGGCCGGCATCGCGGGGTACACGGTGGCGAACGACGTCTCGGTGCGGGACTGGCAGTACCGGACGCTCCAGTGGTTCCAGGGCAAGGCCTGGGACGCCTCCTGCCCGGTCGGCCCGGTCCTGGTCACCCCGGACGAGCTGGACCCGGCGGCCGGGCTGGAGGTGCTCTGCCGGGTCAACGGCGAGCGGGTGCAGCGCGACAGCACCAAAACGCTGGTCTTCGACGCCGCCGACCTGCTGGCCTACATCTCCGCCTTCACCGTGCTGCGCCCGGGCGACCTGGTCCTCACCGGAACGCCCGGCGGCGTCGGCGCGGCCCGCGACCCGCAGCGTTTCCTGGCCGACGGCGACGTACTGGAGACCTCGATCTCCGGCATCGGCACCCTGCGCAACACGGTGCGCTTCACCGATTGACCTGCGCGACCGGCGAGCCGCACCACCACCGCGCGCGGCAGAGCCGACGATCCATCAGAGCGAACTCTCTCGAACCGACCCCCGCACCGACGAGGAGCTTCCCATGGACCCCACGCCCGGCAACTCCCCCGACTACAGCTCCTACCTGCTCGAAGGCGACAACTCGGGGTACGCCACCGAAAGCGGCCTGGTGGTCCCGGTGGTGACCAGGGCGGGCGACGAGCCCGCCGACACCGGGCAGTCGGCCGGCGCCACCCGGATCTCCGGCATCAGCATCCAGCACACCCCGGCCACCCGGCTGTGGTTCGGCAAGGTCGGCAACGAACCCGGCTACCGGTCGGTGCCGCACCACCACGGCGAGGCGGAGACCGGCGGCTACGTGCTGTCCGGGCGGGGCCGGATCTACTTCGGCGCGAAGTTCGCCGACTACGTCGATCTCACCGAGGGCGACTGGGTGTTCGTCCCGCCGTTCATGCCGCACGTGGAGTGCAACCTCGATCGCAACCGCCCGCTGACCTGGATGACCACCCGCACCCCGGAGAACATCGTGGTCAACCTGCCCGAGGTGCCGGACGCGGAGCTGCCCGACTGGCTGGAGCGGCCCTGATGGCCGACACCACCTCGGAGTTCTTCGCCGCGGCCGTCACCCTGGAGCCCGCCCCGCCCGAGCACTTCGACCTCGCCTTCACCGCGGTGACCCAGCCCTGCCCGTGGCCGAAGGCGTACGGCGGCGACCTGGTCGCCCAGGCGGCGGCCGCGGCGATGCGCTCGGTCGGGGACGGCAAGGTGCTGCACTCGGTGCACTCGTACTTCATGCGCCCGGCCGAGATCGGCGAACCGGTGCGCCACGAGGTGGAGTTGCTGCGCGACGGCCGCGGCTACGCGACCCGGCAGGTGCGCGCCTACCAGCAGGGCAAGGCACTGTACGTATGCCTGGCCAACTTCGCGGCGGGCGAGAGCGGCGGCAGCTTCGCCGCCGCGCTGCCCGAATGGGCCGCCGACGGCCTGCCCGGGCCGGAGGAACTGCCCAGCTCCGCCGAGTACTTGGCGCCGCGCTCGGGCGGGACGATGACGGCGGCGTCCAAGGAGTACTGGTCGGCGGGGCGCAGCTTCGACCTGCGGCACGTGCCGGGCCCGGTGTACCTGGAGGTCGAGGGCGGGCGGGCGCCGCACCAGGCGGTGTGGGTGCGGCCGTTCGACGCGCTGCGGCCGGTGGAGGGGCTGAGCGACGCGCAGCGCGACGCGGCGGCGCTGGCGTACGTGTGCGACTACACGATCCTGGAGCCGGTGCTGCGGGTGCTGGGCCTGGGCTGGGCGCGGCCGGGGCTGGTGACGGCGAGCCTGGACCATGCGATGTGGTTCCACCGGGCGCCGCGCCCGGGGGTGCTGGACGGCTGGCTGCTGTACGCGCAGCAGGCGGTGGCGGCGGAGTCGGGCCGGGGTCTCGGGGAGGGACGGTTCTTCACGCCGGACGGGGTGCATCTGGCGACGGTGCTCCAGGAGGGCATGATCCGTGCGGGGGCCGGGAGATGACGGAGTCCGGGTTCCGTGACACCTTCGCGCGCGACCACCTGCCGCCGGTCGGGCAGTGGCCGGTGCTGGAGTTCACCACCGAGCTGCTGCACCACCCCGAACGTCTCAACGCGGCGGTGGAGTTGCTGGACCGTCAGGTGGCTGTGCTGGGCACGGACCGGCCGGCGCTGCGCACGCCCGGCGGGGAGGTGTGGACGTACGGCGAGTTGCAGTTGCGTTCGGCGCAGGTGGCTCAGGTGCTGGCCGAGGACCTGGGGCTGGTGCCGGGCAACCGGGTGCTGCTGCGTTCGCCGAACAATCCGTGGGCAGTGGCGGCCTGGCTGGGTGTGCTGCGGGCGGGCGGGATCGCGGTGGCCACCATGGCGGCGTTGCGGGCGCGGGAGTTGGGGCCGATCGTCGCGAAGACCCGGCCGGTGGTGGCGCTGGTGGACCACCGCTTCCTGGACGAGGTGCGGGGCTTCCCGGGGCTCACGGTGGTGCCGGTCGGCGGCGACGGTCCCGAGGACCTGGTGCGGCGGGCCGCGGGCCGGGCGGGGCGGTTCGCGGCGGTGGACACGGCGGCGGACGATGTGGCGCTGTTCGGGCCGACCTCGGGGACCACGGGCGTCCCGAAGATCACCGTGCATTTCCACCGCGATCTGCTGTCGATCGACGGCACCTTCGGGAAGTGCACGCTGCGGCTGCGCCCGGACGACCTGGTGGCCTGCACGGCGCCGCTGGCGTTCACCTTCGGGCTGGGCATGCTGGTGGTGTTCCCGCTGCGGGCGGGTGCGTGCGCGTTCCTGACCGAGTCGGCGACGCCGGCGGAGCTGGCCGCGCTGGTGGCCGAGCACGGGGTGACGGTGCTGGCGACGGCGCCGACCGCGTACCGGCAGATCGTCAAGTCGGGTATGGCGGGGCGGCTTTCGGGCCTGCGGTGCGCGGTGAGCGCGGGCGAGCACATCGCGTTGGAGGTGTGGGAGCGGCTGCGGGCGGAGACCGGTCTGCGGGTGGTGGACGGCATCGGGGCGACCGAGCTGCTGCACATCTTCATCTCGGCGGCCGGCGAGGAGATCCGTCCGGGTGCGACGGGCCGGCCGGTGCCGGGGTTCCGCGCCGCGGTGCTCGGGCCGGACGGTGAGGAGCTCGGCCCCGGCGAGGAGGGGCGGTTGGCGGTGATCGGCCCGGTCGGCTGCCGCTACCTGGACGACGAGCGGCAGGCCGACTACGTACTCAACGGCTGGAACGTCACCGGCGACACCTTCGTCCGCGACGAGGACGGGTACTTCTGGTACCGGGCACGCAACGACAACATGATCATCTCGTCCGGTTACAACATCGCCGGGCCCGAGGTGGAGGCCGCGGTGGACACCCATCCGGACGTGGTGGAGTCGGCGGTGGTGGCCGCGCCGGATGCCGAACGCGGCTCGGTGGTCTGCGCGTTCGTGGTGCTGCGGCCGGGCGCGGCGGCGGACGCGGCGACGGCCCGGAGCATCCAGGAGCACGTGAAGCGGCAGCTCGCGCCGTACAAGTACCCGCGCGAGGTGCGGTTCGTCGAGGCGCTGCCGCGCAATCCGAGCGGCAAGCTCCAGCATTTCAGGCTCCGCCGGCTCGTTGAGGACTCGGCGGAGGGTGCGGCAGTGGAGGGCACGGCATGAGGATCGCGGTGGTCGGCGGCGGCCCGGGCGGGCTGTACTTCGCCTCGCTGATGAAGCAGTTGGACCCCTCGCACCGGGTGACGGTGTGGGAACGCAACGCCCCCGAGGACACCTTCGGCTTCGGCGTGGTGTTCTCCGACGAGACGCTGACCGGCATCGAGGGCGCGGACGAGGTGGTGCACGCCGCGATGGAGCGCGGCTTCGCCCGCTGGACGGACATCGACGTCGACTTCCACGGCCACCGCTTCACCGTCGGCGGGCAGGGTTTCGCCGCGATGGGCCGCAAGGAGCTGCTGGAGATCCTCCAGCGGCGCGCCGCCGAACTCGGCGTGCGCGTCCACTACCGCACCCCCGCGCCGGGCGTCGAGGAGCTGCGGGCCGGGCACGACCTGGTGCTGGCGGCGGACGGGGTGCACTCCGCTGTCCGGGCCTCGCTCGCGGAGGCGTTCCGCCCGTCGCTGGACCGCCGGCACAACAAGTACATCTGGCTCGGCACCGACCTGGTCTTCGAGGCGTTCCAGTTCTTCGTCAAGCAGACGCCGTGGGGCACCATGCAGATCCACGGCTACCCGTACTCGGCGACGGGCTCGACGTTCATCGTGGAGGTGCACGAGGAGGTGTGGCGGCGGGCCGGTTTCGACCGCACCGCCGGGCGGGAGTTCGGGCCGGGCGAGTCCGACGAGTACGCGGTCTCCCGGATCGCCGAGATCTTCGCCGAGGAGCTGAAGGGCCACCGGGTCCGCACCAACAACTCGCGCTGGCTGAACTTCACCACGGTGCGCAACGAGCGCTGGTACGAGGGCAACGTGGTGCTGCTCGGCGACGCGGCGCACACCGCGCACTTCTCGATCGGCTCCGGCACCAAGCTCGCCATGGAGGACGCGCTGGCACTGGCGGCGTGCCTGCACGAGCGGCCGACGATCCCGGAGGCACTGGCCGCGTACCAGGAGGAGCGCCGGCCGGTGGTCGAGTCGACGCAGCGGGCCGCGCAGGCCTCGCTGGAGTGGTTCGAGAACATCGGCATGTACGCCGGGCAGGCGCCGACCCAGTTCGTCTTCAACCTGCTGACCCGCTCGCGCCGGATCACCTTCGAGAACCTGAAGGAGCGCGACGCGGAGTTCGCCGCCCTGGTGGAGGGCGACTTCGCCCGGCAGCAGGGGCTGGCGCAGGCACCGGCCATGTTCCAGCCCGTGCAGATCGGCCAGTTGGAGCTGAGCAACCGCGTCATCGTCTCGCCGATGGACATGTACTCCGCGGTGGACGGCGTGCCCGGGGACTTCCACCTGGTGCACCTGGGCTCGAAGGCGCTGGGCGGCGCGGGCCTGGTGATGAGCGAAATGGTCTGCGTCTCCCCCGAGGGCCGGATCACCCCCGGCTGCGCGGGCCTGTGGAACGACGGGCAGCGCGACGCCTGGCAACACGTCACCGCCTTCGTGCACGAGCACAGTTCGGCGCGGATCGGCCTCCAGCTGGGCCACTCCGGCCGCAAGGGCTCGACCCGGCTGATGTGGGAGGGCATCGACGAGCCGCTCCCGGACGGCAACTGGGAGGTGATCGGTCCGTCCGCGCTGCCGTACGGGCCCGGCTGCCAGGTGCCGCGCGAGGCGACCCGGGCCGATCTGGACCGGGTGGTCGCCGACTTCGAGTCCGCCGCCCGGCGCGGGGTGGCCGCCGGCTTCGACCTGATCGAGGTGCACGCCGCGCACGGCTACCTGCTGTCCTCCTTCCTCTCCCCCGTCGCCAACCGCCGCACCGACGCGTACGGCGGCAGCCTGGCGAAGCGGCTGCGTTTCCCGCTGGAGGTGTTCGACGCCGTCCGGCGGGCGGTGCCGGAACGGATCCCGGTGACGGTGCGCATCTCGGCGAGCGACTGGCTGCCGGACGGCACCACCGAGGAGGACGCGGTGGAGATCGCCCGGGCCTTCGTCGAACACGGCGCGGCCGCGATCGACGTCTCCTCCGGGCAGGTCGCCAAGCACGAGAAACCGGCCTACGGACGCTCCTACCAGACGCCGTTCGCCGACCGGATCCGCCACCGGGTGGCCGCCCCGGCGGGGGTGCGGGTGATCGCGGTGGGCGCGATCTCCTCCTGGGACGACGTCAACTCGATCCTGCTGGCCGGGCGCGCCGACCTGTGCGCGCTGGGCCGCACCCACCTGTACGACCCGCAGTGGATGCTGCACGCGGCGGCCGAACAGGACTACCGGGGCACGGGCGCCGAGTGGCCGGTGCAGTGGCGGGCCGGGCGCCGCCGACCGCCCACCGCCCGCACCGACCGCGTCCCGCCCCGGCTGTCCCTGCTGCGCGACGGCGCCCCCGCGACGGTGCACCTGCGGTGGACGCCGGACCGGGTCGGGGCGCCCGCGTGAACGCCCGGGCCGGGGCAGGTGCTGGCGTGAGGGCACGGGCAGGTGCTGGCGTGAACGCCCGGGCTGCGGTCCGATCATCGGTGCGGCGTCCGCCATACTCACTGGGATGAGCGAGACGCAGGACGCCCGGCCCACCGCGGCGCGCCGTTCCCGGACCGTGCTGGTGACCTTCCTCGGCGCCGTCGTCCGCAAGCTGGGCAACTGGATGCCGATCGCCGGCACCGTCGAACTGCTCACCCAGGCCGGCCTGGACGCCTCCAGCGTCCGCACCGCCGTCTTCCGGCTCAAGCAGCGCGGTTGGCTGGAGGCGCAGACCCGCTCGGGCGTGCGCGGGTACGCGCTGACGCCCGCCGCGCTGGAGGCGCTGGCCGCCGGCGACGAGGTGATCTGGCACGCCCGGCAGCCCGCCGACCTGGCGGACGGCTGGTGCCTGGTCAACTTCTCGGTGCCGGAGTCCGCCCGGGCCAGGCGTCATCAGCTGACCGCGCACCTGGCGGCGCTCGGCTTCGGCAACATCGGCGCGGCGGTGTGGATCGCCCCCGCCCGGATGCTGCCCGCCGCCGGGCGGGCGATCGAGGAACTCGGCCTGACCGACCAGTGCGCCCTGTTCACCGGCGACCACGTCGGCGGGCAGGACCTGGCCGCGATGGTCCGCAAGGGCTGGGACCTGGACGAGATCGACCGCCGCTACCGGGAGTTCCTCACCGCCCGCACCGCCGAGGCCGACCGGCTGTCCGCCGCCGCCTTCGTGGACGGCCGGGACGCCTTCGTCGGCTACCTGTCGGTGGTCGACGACTGGCGCAAACTCCCGTTCCGCGACCCGGGCCTGCCCCCGCAGGTGCTGCCCGCCGACTGGTCCGGCCCCGCCGCCGTCCACCTCTTCGAACGCCTGGTCACCGCGCTGGAGGGCCGCGCCCTGGCCCACGCCGCGCCCTACTGGAGACCGTAGGGCGCCCAGGCGGCGGCACACAGGGCGGTGACGAGTTCCTCCTGGTAGCGGGCGGCGGCAAGCCAGGCCGTGGCGAAGCCGAGGTGGTCGGTGATGTGCAGGCGGCCGAAGACGTCGCGTTCCCGGTCCGCCGCGGCCGCGTGGAGCGCGGCGAGCAACTGTTCGCCGGTGCCGAGGCCCGCCGACCGCAGCCCACGCCCTTCGGCGGCGGCCCGGTCGGACCGTCCGGCCAGCGCCCGGCGGCCACCGGTGACGGCCTGTTCGAGCGGGCGGGTCAGCAGGTGGAACGGCGGCTGCGGAGGGAAGACCGCCGCAGGCGGCGTTTCCGTGCCGCCCGATGGCAGGTCGGTGCCGCCCGGCGGCAGGTCGGTGCCGCCCGACGGCAGGTCGGTGCCGCCCGGCGGCAGGTCGGCGTACTGGAGGCGTTCCAGGCCCAGGCTGACGCGGTTGCGGTACGCGGGCGGCAGGGTGAGCGCCGGATCGGGCCGCCCCGGGGCCGGTGCGGCGGCCAGCAGACGCAGGCACGGGTGGGTGGCACGCTCCAGCCTGCCGACCACGCGCAGCGGCAGGCCCGGTGCGGACGCGAGCGCCACGAGGTTGGCGGCGAACGCGAGCCGCGGGTGGTCCTGGGCGGGGAGCAACGCCACCGTCAACTCCCCGCACCGGGCGAGCAGTTGAGGGGCGGCCGACCCGGAAACGGCTCCGGGAACGGCTCCGGGCCCGAGCACGGTGACATCGAGGAACAGCAGGTCCGATCCGGCGGGTCGCCGGTCGTGCGGGATGCGCCCGGCCGTCAGGGCGCGTTCGATCTGGGCGGGCACCGGTTCCGCCCAGAGCCGGGCGACGGGCTCCTCGTCCCAGTCGGCCCCGGCGGCGCGCAAGGCCCGGACCTGCGCGCCCGCGCCGAGCCGCCCGGAGTCGGTCCGGGTGGCGCCCTGGACGGTCAGCCCGGCTCGGGCGAGGTCGCGGTGCGACAAGGTCGCGTCACCGAGCCGGACCGGCCGTCCGGCCGCCGCCCCGGCGAGCCGCGCGGCCTCGGTCGGATCGGCGTGCGGGGTGATGTCGGAGACCGTGGAGAGCCTCCCGGCCGCGTCCACCACCCAGACCGTGACACCGGCGTGGGTGGCCGACACCACCGGTTCGGCGAACAGCCCGTACAGGCGGAGCGCGCCGACCTCCCGGTAGGCCTGCCGGGGTGTTCCCCGCAGCTCCCGGGGCGTGAACACCGTGGTGGCGCCGAGCAGTTCGCGATGGGCGGCCACCAGGTCGGCGAGCCGGTGGTCGGGCTCAGCGGCGCGAGCGGCCCGCAGCCGGGTGACCACGTCGGTGGCCAGGGCGGCCGGCCGGTGCAGGCCGAGCAGCCGGGCCTGGTGGGCGGCACGCAGCAGTTCCGCCTGCAGGATGCTTCCGGCGCCGCTGACGCCTGCGGCCAGGGCCTCGGCCGCGATCCGGCGCAGGCGGTCGACGGCCTCGGCCTCGGCGGGGGTGAGCGGCTCCTCCGGCGGCCGGACGTCAACTCCGGTGTCCGGGGCGGGTTCCGGGCGCGTCGGCTCGTCGGCGGACGGCTCGTCGGCGGTGGGCTCATGGTCGGTGGGCTCATGGTCGGACGGCTCGTCGGCGGTGGGCGCGGCCAGTGGGGCGACCGTGACGGCGGCGGCGCGGTGCAGACACCCGGGGGCGAGCAGGCACCCGCACCGGACGTCCTCGGCCGTGCGGACGGTACCGTCGGGGGCGTGCAGGACCAGCACGGTCTCCTCGTCGATCCGCAGGGTCCAGTCCTCGCCCACCCGCTCGATCGGGCGGTCGGCGAGCTTGGCGGCCGCGCCGTCGAGCCGCTTCTGGAGCCGCGCCGACAGCGCCGACACCACCTCCGCTACCACCTCGGCGGCCACCGCGGGCCATGAGGTGCCTGTCATCGGATCCTCTCCCCCACCCAGCGGGCCAGTTCCAGCGGACTGAGCGCCGCCACCGGCATGCCCGCGGCGACGAGTTGTTCGGCGACGGCTTTGGAATACCGGGGTTTCCCGGTGTCGTCGAGTGCGGCGCAGCCCAGCAGGTGGCAGCCCGCGCCGACCAGCGCCCGGGTCTCGGTCAGCAGCCCGCCGAGCGGGTGGCCCTCCTCGAAGTCGCTCACCACCGCGATCAGCGTGCGGGACGGCACGGTGACCAGCTCGCGGGCGTACCGCAGGCCCGCCGCGATGTGCGTTCCGCCGCCGACCCGGACCTCCAGCAGCAGTCCCAGCGGGTCGTCCACCCGTCCGCTCAGGTCGACGACGTGGGTCGAGAAGGCCACGAAGTGCGCGGTCAGCGACGGAACACCGGCCAGGATCGACGCGGTCAGCGCAGCCCAGACGGTGGAGGCCTCCATCGACCCGGACACGTCCACGACCAGGATCAGGCGCCAGTCGTTGGCCTGGGTCGCCCTGGTCCGGAAGACGGGCCGTTCGGGCACGATCAGAGTGCGGCCGTCCTCGCCGGGCCGGGCGGTGGCGAGGTTGGCCCGGATCGTCCGGTCGAGGTCGAGCGGGCCGCCACGACGGCGGCTGGGCCGGGGCAGGGTGAGACCGGTCAGCGCCGGGCGCAGCGTGCTCGCGAGCTCCCGCGACAGTTCGTCCACCAGGCGCCGCACCAGCGGGCGCAGGGCGGCGAGGCGCGCTTCGGGCAGGCCGCCCGCGTGCTGAAGTACCGTGCGCAGCAGCTCGACCGAGGGGCGGACGGCCTCCGGGGCGAGCGCCTCCAGCACATCGGTACGGCCCTGCCCGGCCGCGGCGGCGAGGACCTCCTCACGGATGCCCGGCCCGAACAGGGCCACCAGTTCCTCGGACCACTCCCGCACCCCCGGGTACGGCGCTTCCCGGCCGCCGCGCCGACCACCGGTCGGGCCGGGGACGGAGCCCTCGCCCCGGCCGGAGCCGTAGAGCTCGTCGAGCGCGGCGGCGAGGCGCGCGGTCCGCCCGCCCGGGCCCGAGCCGCTGCCCGGGCGTCCGAGCACCAGCCGCCAGCGGTCGGCGGGCGGGAGAGTCGTTCCGGGGGCGGAGCCGGGGGCGGACGGCGCGATCTCGGCCGGTTGGGCTGCGGGCTGGCCGAGCTGGTCGAGCCGGCCCTGCGCGTCCATCAACAGGCCGCTGGCTTGCAGGAGTTGACGTACCGCCCGATCAGCCCGGGCCCACGTCGCGAGGGTGGCCGGGTCGAGCTCGGTCGGCAGGGTGTCGACCCGTACGCCGAGGCGTTCCTCGACGACCGCGAGCAGCCGGTCCCGGGCGGCCGGGCTGAGCGTGTCGAACCCGCCGCGCAGGGCGGGCAGCCGGTCCAGGAAGGCCTCGTCGGACAGTTCGGTGACGCGTGCCAGCAGGGGTTCGAGCGCGGCCGGGGCGGCGGTGAGCAGCCCCTCGGCCGCGGTGAGCAGGCCACTGAGGGAACGGCTGAGCGCGGCCCGACCGGCCGGCGCGGTGGCGGCGTCCACCCACGAGGCGACCCGGCCACCGAACTCGGCGGCCTCCTGGTGGCCGAGCAGCACCCGGGTCGCACCGGCCGCGCCACGGATCAGCGGCGAACCGTCGTCGGCGAGGCGGCAGAGCGTGTGGCCGAGCCTGCTGCCACCGTCGGGGTCGGCCCGGCGAGCGAACTCCACCAGGGCGCGGGCGTCGGCGAAGTCGTCGGAGCCCACCAGCCCTTCGAGCCCTCGGACGGCGGCGGCGGTGAGCAACTCGGCGGCCTCGGCGGCCGGGCCGAGCAACAGCGCGACGGCCTCGCGGCCGGCCAGGTGCCCGGCGGCGAACCGGTCGAGCAGCGCGAGCCCGTCGAGCAGTTCGGCCAGGGACGCCACCGCCGGTACCTCCTCGGCGAGTTGGCCGAGCCGGGCGGCAGTCAGCGCGGGCAGGGCGCACCCGGCGGCGGCAGCGAGGCCGTCGATGGTCTGCCGGGCGGTCGAACCGCCCGCCTCCCGTTCGCGTCGCAGCCGTTCGCGCAAGGTCCCGTCGGCGGCCTGAGCCGGCGTCACCCCGCGCATGCCCGCGACAGTGAGCATGGCGGCGACGGCCGGCGTCCACTGCACCCGCCAACGCGACCCGAGCGCGTCGGCGCCACCGGCACCGGTCACGGCGACGGGTTCGCCGTAGGGCACGCCGCACACCTCCAGGCGACGCAGCAACAGTTCGCGGCGGGCGTCAAGCGGCGAGCGGTGCGGGTCGAGCCGGAGGTCGCGCGCGGACGGCTCCGCCACGTCGGGCAGACCCAACTCGGCGAGCAGCCCCTCGACAGCCGGACCGAGACCGCTGCGGGGCGCGGCCGGGGTCGGACGACCGGTCCGCGTCCCGACCAGCACCCCTTCGAGCGCCCGCGCCACGGCCCGCCCCCGCCCGAGCGGCTCCCCCTGTGCCAACACACTCTGCACCGCCTCGATCAACTCCCCCCGCCCCGCCGCCGGCAACCCCCGCAACCGCGCCAGATCCCCGGCCACCCGCACAATCTCCCGCCCATCCGCAGGCCCTGCGGGATGCCCCAGCCCACGCAGCGCATCACAAATCCGCACCACGGTCCGGGTGAGCTCCGCAGCAAGCCTGTCCGGGTCTCCGGCGGCAGTCAGCACGGTGTGCTGCCACTCCGGGTCACGGATACCGGCGGGATAGCCGGACCGGGCGTCGAGCAGGGCGTAGGTGTAGGGGACGAGGGAAACGACATACGACTCCGGCCCGCCGGGTGACTCAGGTACAGCCCCCGACGGCGGGACGATCTCCGGCCCCGACACGGCCGCGACGCCCTTCGCCGGGACGGTCACCGCGAGCGCTGCCGTCAAAGACCCCGCGCCCCCCGACGCCGGTACAGCTGCCGAAGGCGAGGCGGTCACCGAAGGCCTGGCAGCCTCCACCGGCGGGGCAGTCAACGACGGCAAGGCGGTCATCGACGCCGGAACGGCCGGCGCCGGTAGGCCAGTCGCCAACCCCAGCGCGGTCGCTGACGCCGGAACAGCCTCCAACGGCGAGACGGCCGTCGAGGCCGAAACGGCAGACGCCAACGAATCGGTCGCCAACCCCGGCGTGGTCTCTGGCTCCGGGCCGGCCGCCATCGGCGGGACACCTTCCGCCAGCGGCGCAACCGCCACCGGCGCGACGCTCACCGAAAGGGCCGGGGCAGCCGCCGAAGGCGGGACAATCTCCGGCCCCAACACGGCCGCGACGTCCGGCGGGGCGGTCACCACAGGCGCTGCCGTCGGCGACACCGAGGAAACCGTCGAAGACCCCGCGCCCACTGCCCCCGGAACAGCTACCGAAGGCAAGGCGGTCAGCGAAGGCCTGGCAGCCTCCACCGGCGGGGCAGTCAACGACGACGAGGCGGTCATCGACGCCGGAACGGCTGGCGCCGGTAGGCCAGTCGCCAACCCCGGCGCGGTCGCTGACGCCGGGCCGGCCACCATCGACGGGACACCTTCCGCCAGCGGGGCAACCGCCACCGGCGCGACGCTCACCGAAAGGGCCGGGGCAGCCGCCGAAGGCGGGACAATCTCCGGCCCCGACACGACCGCGACGTCCTGCGGCGGGGCGGTCACCACAGGCGCTGCCGTCGGCGACACCGAAGAAACCGTCGAAGACCCCGCGCCCACCGCCCCCGGAACAGCTGCCGAAGGCGAGGCGGCCACCGAAGGCCTGGCAGCCCCCACCGGCGGGGCAGTCAACGACGGCAAGGCGGTCATCGACGCCGGAACGGCTGGCGCCGGTGGGGCAGTCACCAACCCCGGCGTGGTCGCTGACGCCGGAACAGCCTCCAACGGCGAGACGGCCGTCGAGGCCGAAACGGCAGACGCCAACGAATCGGTCGCCAACCCCGGCGTGGTCGTTGCCTCCGGGCCGGCCACCATCGACGGGACACCTTCCGCCTGCGGAGCCACCGCCACCGGCACAGCGCTCACCGAAAGGGCCGGGGCAGCCCCCGAAGGCGGGACGATCTCCGACTCCGACACGACCGGCAACTGGCCGGCCGCAGGCAGCAGATCAACATCCGCCGGTGGCGGGACACTTGCCACCCGGTCGTCCTGAAGCAGCGCCGGTGCATGGAAGGCACCGATGACTGCGGCGACCCGGCGGCCTCCCTCCCCGGCTGCGTGGATGCGTGCGCGCATCCACGCTTCGCGGTGGAGGTCGAGCGGGTCGATGGTGCGGGCGTCCTCGCGCAGGGCCCAGCCGACCAGGAGGGCGGCGCGGCGGACTTCTTCCGGGGTGCAGCCTGGAGCGGGGGCCTCGACGAGGCGGTCCCACAGGTCTTCGTCGGGGCGTCCGGTCAGTCGGCGGCGGAGGGCGTCGGTGAGGCCCGCCGCGCGGTCTGGGTCGCTGTCGCGGGTTTCGGCGGGGCGGTGGGCCAACGGCAGGTCGCAGGCGACGGCAGGCACACCGTTGCGGGCGGCCCAGCGGAGGGCGGTCAGCTCCGGGGAGAAGTCTGCGAACGGGTAGAACGCCGGGCCGGAACCTTCCTCGGCGGTTGCGGCGGCGAGGGCCACCGGCGCCTGGGTTCGCTCGTCCGCGAGGAGGCCGAGCCACGGCTGGAACTCCTCGGGCAGTTCGACGAGCAGCACGTCGGGCCGCGCCGCGTCGAGCAGGGCGGGCAGCACGGCCGCGATCGACGGGGCGTGGTGGCGAACGCCGATCAGGTAGGGGCCGGGGCCGTCCGCACCCGAACCGGCAAGCTCGGCCAGGGCCTCGGCCGGGGACGCCCCGAACTCGCTGTCGGCAGCCACGGCAGCAGCCGACCGCCCGGAACGGTCCTCATCGGAACGGGCAAGCCTCGCCGCAGGCCCCTCGAACGCAAGGTCAGCAGCGACGACAGCGGCCGACCGCCAGGGGTGGCCTCCACCGGACCGGGCAAGCCCGGACGACGAGGCACTCGTGGCTGACAAGGCGCCATGGCAAACATCGATCAAGTCCAGCCCACCGCCGTCCATCTCCGCACGGACAAGCCCCGCTGGCGAGGCACTCGCGGGCGGGCGGAGTCCTACGGCCTGGGCCGACGAAGCTCCATGGCGAACATCAATCAGGTCCAGCCCAGCGCCGTCCATCTCCGCACGGGCAAGCCCCACCGCAGGCCCCTCGAACGCAACGTCAGCAACCGCAACAGCGGCCCACGGCCCAGACCGGGCAAGCCCGGACGGCGAGGCACTCTCGGCCGACAAGGCGCCGTGGCGAACATCGATCAAGTCCGGCCCGCCGCCGCCCGTCCCCGCGCGGGTAAGCCCGGGCGGCGAGGCGCTCGTCGGTGGGTGGGCGAAGGGGGTCATCGCCGTCAGCCCCCCAGGGTGGGGCGCAGGTCCCACAGGGTGCGCCAGGTTGTGGAGCCCTGTTCGGCGCGGCGGCGGACTGCGCCGTCCCAGTAGCCGAGCAGGCGGGCCGTGTCGGCGGGGTCGTCCTTGCGGACGACGCCGACGAGTTGGCCGGGGAGGCGGGTGAGGGTGTCGCCGCCGTCGAGGTAGGCGGCGGTGACGCCGAGCGCGGTGGCGACGGAGACGGCTTCGGCGGTGCTCATGACGGTGGAGGGGCGTTCGACGTCCCAGCCTTCGACGGAGCGGCCGGTGCGCAGGTCGCGGAAGGCGGTGACCAGGGCTTCCAGGACGGCGTCGTCGACCGCGTACGGCGCGCCGGCCCGGGCGACGGCGGCGGTGGACTGGCGCCGGACCAGGTCGATCTCGGCGTCGAGGTCGCCGATCGGGCCGACGGTCTCGAAGTTGAAGCGCCGCTTGAGGGCGGCGGACATCTCGGAGACGCCCTTGTCGCGCAGGTTGGCGGTGGCGATCAGGGTGAATCCGGGGGCGGCGTGCAGTTGGGCGTCGGCGCTGCCGGCGAGTTCGGGGACGGCGATCCGGCGTTCGGAGAGCAGGGAGACCAGGGCGTCCTGGACTTCGGGCAGGCAGCGGGTGACTTCTTCGACGCGGGCGACGGCACCGGTGGTCATCGCGGTGAGGACGGGCGAGGGCACCAGGGCTTCGCGGCTGGGGCCCTTGGCGAGCAGCAGGGCGTAGTTCCAGCCGTACTTGAGCTGGTCCTCGGTGGTGCCGGCGGTGCCCTGGACGGTGAGTGCGCTGGTGCCGCAGACGGCGGCGGCGAGCAGTTCGGAGAGCATCGACTTGGCGGTGCCGGGTTCGCCGACCAGCAGCAGGCCGCGTTCGCCGGCCAGTGTGACCACGCAGCGTTCGACCAGGGCGCGGTCGCCGACGAACTTCGGTTCGACGGTCGTGCTGCGGCGGCCGTGCTTGAGCTTTTCGCCGCCGCTGCCGAGCACGAAGGTGACCACGGCGCGCGGGGTGAGCCGCCAGCCGGGCGGGCGGGGGCCGGTGTCGTACGCGGCGAGGAAGGAGAGTTCGGCGGCGTACTTGTCCTCGGGCAGGACGAGCTGCCGCTCGGGTGCGGAAGCGGTGCTCGTGGCGTGATCCTCGGTGCTCGCGGTGCTCGTGGCGTGATCCTCGGTGCTCGCGGTGCTCATGGCGTGATCCTCGGTGCTCGGGGTGCTCATCGGCGGCCTCGCCGGCGGGTGTTGGTGGTGAGCTGTTCGTAGCCGGGCCGGTCGCCGTCGGTGATCCGCTGCCAGGCGCGGGCGAACAGGTCGGGTGCCGGGTGGTGCGGCAGGATCGCCAGGTCGGACGGGATGGCGTACAGGCCGGCCTTCCAGACTTCCACGGGCAGGCCGGGCGACTTGGCTTCCTGCCAGCCTCCGGGCAGGAACAGGCTGCGCCCGGCCCGGGACCGCTTCGCCTCCAGCACCAGGTCGGTGGCGGCGAGTTCGGCCCGGGCCCGCTTGAGCCGGGCGGGCTTCCAGCCGGTCCAGCGGGCGGTGTTGCGGTCGGTCGGGTCGGGGAGGGCGAGCAGTTGCAGGTAGAGGGCGGCGGCGTCCTCGCCGAGCCCCAGCTTCGCGGCCACCTCGGCGACCAGCGCGGGGGCGCTGCGCTGCGGGTCCTGCGGCAGGCCGGCCGGTTCGTCGGCTGCGGAGCCGTGGGCGGTCAGCCGGGCCAGGTCGTCGCCGAGCAGCGCCCGCAGGGCGGCCAGCCCGTCCTGGTGGCGCTGGGTGCCGAGCAGGTCGGCGAGCAGGCCGAGCAGCGGGTCGTCCGGGCCGGTGAGCGCGGCCGGCCGCAGGTGTGCGGTTTCGCCGTAGTGGCTGGGGGCCAGCACGATGGCCTCGCCGCAGGCCACCGGTTCCTCACCGGCCTGGCCGTTCTGCTCCGGCAGGCCGAAGTGGCCGCGCAGCACGGCCGGGAGCGTCTTGTCGCGGACGGTGGAGTACCGGCCGAGGTCGAGCAGCAGGCCCGGGTCGGCGAGGCGGGCGCGGATCGCGGCCAGCGACCGGGGCAGTGCCGGGCGCAGGTCGGAGCCGTACGGCAGGCGGTGGGCCAGCCAGCGGAGTGCGTCGACCGCCCTGGCGAGGGTCCAGGCGTCGGGGAGCGCGTCGGGGTCGTCGGGGAGCAGCTCGACGCCGTGCTCGGTCGGGCGGACGCGCTGGGTGGTGGTGCGGGCGAGCCAAGCGGTGGTCTCCGGGTTGAGGACCTGTTCGATCGCGGAGATGGTCGTCCCGTTGACGGTGGTCTGGTCCTCCTCGGGGAGGGTCCGCAGGCGTCCGCGGCGCTCGATCCAGCGGGCCGCGGCGGCATCCGTCGCCAGGCCGTCGGACCAGAGCTGCGCCGGGTCGGCGGGGAGCAGGGCGGCCATGACGGCGTCCAGGTCGGTACGGCCGACGGCGCGCAGCCACTCCGCGGCGACGTTGGCCTGGGTGGCCTTCAGCTCGTACTGGGCGAGCTGTTCGGCCGTGGGGAAGTCGCTCCACCGGGAGTACAGCCCGTCAGGCATGGCGAGCAGCAGGGTGGCGCGGGCCCGGCCGATGCCGGTGGCGGCGTCGAACTCCTCGGCCTGCGCGGGCTGCCGGGCGATCGGGCCGTGCTGGGCGAGCTGTGCGGTGAAGCGGGCGATCCAGTCGGCCGTCAGGTCGTCGCGCACCCGCCGTTCCCCGGTGATGGTGAAGTCGGCGACGGGCCCGAACTCCCCGGACGGGTCGTGTTCGATCGCGTCCCAGTGCAGGAGCTCCCCGTAGTGGCTGCGGCATTCCAGCACGACCACGGTGCGCTCGCCCTGGCGCAGCACCTGGCCCTCCCGGGCCGGGCGGGTCCCGGACCCAGGGTTCGCGCTGTCGTTCTTCTCGCTGAGTGTCACCTGACGGAGGGTCGGCCCGCCGTCGGCGAGCGGGCCGCGGGTCAGCTCGGTCAGCAGCAGGGCCAGCGCGGACCGGGCGGGCTGCTCGGTGGCGGGGACGGCGGCGGCCAGGGCGAGTGGGGCGGTGCGGCCGAGCAGGTCGGCCCAGCCGTGGTAGCTGCCCCGCAGGGAGAGGCGGTGCGGGTCGGCCGTCCAGCGGGCGGGCCGCTCCTGCGGCGGCGCGGCCAGCAGGTCGGTGACGGTGCGCAGGTTGGCGAGCACGTGCCACTGCTCCGGCTCGCGCCGCCAGCGCTGCCCGAAGCCGTCCGCGGAGCCGAGGACTCCCTGGAGTGTCTCGTGCAGCGTCCCGTCGTCGCCGTGTTCCGGCTGGTACGCGGCGGGGGCGGCCGGGGTTTCGGTCTCGGGCTGCGGCAGCGGTGCGAACCGGGCGGCGCGGGTCGCGGTGTCGGTGGCGATCCGGGCGAGGCCGGCGACGCCGGCGATCAGCAGCGGGTCGGTGAGGCCCGGCAGCGTATCGGCGACGGCCGCGACCGGGACGGTCTGGCCGGCCAGGGCGCCCGCGACCTGTCGGACGGTGCCCTGGATCAGCACCAGTTCGGGGCGGCGCGGCGGTTCGGCGTCCTCGGCGTCCACCGGCCAGGCGGCGTCGAGGAGTTCGGCGGCCTGGCGGTCGGTGACGGTGCGCAGCAGCTGCGAGCCGGCCTCGTCGCGGGGGCGCAGCGCGTGCCAGTGGTCGAGCGGCGGTACCAGGGCCGTTCCGGCGGCGTGCAGCTGGCCGGGGTGGGCGGTGGTGACCTCGGCGAGCTGGTCGGCGGTGCGGCCGGTGCCGTCGAGGGGTGCGAGCACGATGCTGCGGTCGGCGGCGGCGACCAGGGCGAGGGCGGCGCCGCCGGGCAGGCCGAGGCGGCCGACCGGCCAGTGGGCGGATGTCGGCGCGGTGACCCGGTGGCCGTCGGTGCCGGTGAAGGTGGCCCGGTCGGGGCCGGTGCGCAGCCAGCCGCCGAGCAGGGTGCCGTCGGTGCCGAGCGGGCTGCGTTCCAGGCCGGGCTGGAGCGGCAGCAGCCGGGACTGCAACGGCCGGAGGGTGCCGGTCGGGTCGCCGTCGGTGCTGAACAGTGGCGGTGCGGACGCCCGGCCGTGGCTGCCCGTCAGGGGGTCGTACTCGACCAGGGCGCCGCGGCGGTACGTCCAGTGGCCGACGCCGTCGCTCAGCACGGGGCGTTCGGCGGGCAGCGCGGTGTCGCCGGCGTGCAGGACCCGGCCGCCGGTGGCGCGGCCGCCGCCGGGCAGCGGCAGCGAGGTCCGGCTCATGTGGTGGGGGCCGTAGTAGCCGACGTCCACCGGTTCGCCGGTCGGCGTGAACACCTGGTCGGGCCGGCCGGACCAGTACGCGCGCACCTCGCCGTCCTCCCGCCAGGCGACCAGCAGTTCGCCGTCCACGTAGCGCAGGCGGGGGCTGTGCCAGCGGGGCAGGTCGGCGGGGCAGCGCAGGTCGTGTTCCAGCAGGATGCAGTCCGGGCCGACCACGACGGCCCTGTTGCGGCGGGCCAGGATCAGGGCCGGCCAGGCGTCCTCGATCTGCAGGTCGCTGCGGTCGGTCCGGCCGGGGACGCGGCCGGTCTCCTCGTCCTCGAAGAGGCGGCGCAGTCCCTCCTCCAGGGCGGGCCAGCCGAGTTCGTCGAGGATGCCGGCCCGCAGGGTGTGTCCGAGCAGGGCGGCGACGTCGAGTCCGGCGATCCGGGCGGCGGCGGCCGGGTTGGCCTCGATGAGGGCGGGGCGGACGGGGCCGAGTGCGGCCAGCAGGCTCAGGGCGCCGGCCAGGCCGGTCGCGGACCGCAGTTCGTCGGCCCGCTCGTCGGCCCATTCGACGAACAGGGCGCGCAGCACCGGGTACTGGATGCCGACCGGGCCGAGCCTGCTGCCGCCGTGCTTCTGCCAGACGGCGGGGACGGCGTTCTTCAGCGCGGCGCGGAAGCGCGGGTCGGCGGCGACGGCCGCCAGGTCGCGGCGGCCGGCGTCGCCGTCCTCCAGCCAGGGGCCGAGGTCGATCGACGGGGTGTCCGTCGGGTCGGCGACCGGGACCTGTGCGGCGAGCAGCAGGTCGAGGACGTTGAGCGCCGTCGGGTGCGCGGGCGGGAGTTCCACCGGGACGGCCTCGGTGCGCAGCCGTTCGGCCATCCGGGCGGCGAGTTCGACGGTGGCCCCGCAGGCGGGGCGGGAGCGCCAGCCCCGGTCGAGGTGGGCGGTCCAGCGCTGGAGCCAGCGGGCGGCGGGCTCCGCGCCGGTGGCCTTCGGGTCGGTCAGGAGCTGTTCGGCGCCGGACTCCTGGAGCAGCGTCAGCCAGTCGGCGTCGGTGGCGGCGTCGTCCTTGGAGCCGCTCGGGGTCGGCAGGATCTCCAGCAGCCGGGCCCGGACCGCCTCGTCCCGGCGGGCCAGGTCGGTCAGCGCGCCGCGCCAGGACGTCCACACCGCGGCAGGGGCCCGGCCGACCGCGGGCGAGGACAGCAGTTCGCCGAGCAGCAGCTGTTCCTGTTCCCGCTGGTCGAGCCCGGCGGCCCGGATCAGTTGCCGGGCGTCCTCGGCGATGCCCGCGTACGGGGCCATGCCTGCCGCGGAGCGTTCCGCGCAGAGCTGGCGGAAGCGCTGCCAGGCGGTCGGCGCGTCGAGTCGCCCGGCGAGGTCCTTCACGTACTGGCGCAGCGCCTTGACGGTCAGTGCGCCGCCGAGCGCGAACTCCAGGAAGACGGCGCGCAGCCGTTCCTCGTCGATGGCCAGGCTGTGGGTGCGCTCGGCTTCGCGGGCCTTGCCGAAGTACGTCGCGGCGTAGTTCTGGTTGCCCTGTTCGAGGAAGATCCGGCCGACCTGTTCGCAGTAGGTGGGCAGGAAGTGCGGGACGGCGCGGCCGAGGCGGACGGCCAGTTCGTCGAAGCCGTCCTTGGCGTTGCCGGGCTTGGACTTGATCTGGCGGGCGAGGCGTTCCATCTCCTTGACCACGGCCAGCGCGTGGTGCCCGTTGGCCGGGTCGTGGACCAGTGCCCAGGCGGGGAAGCCGAGTGCCTCCTGCCGGACCTGGCCGACCTCGGCCGGTTCGCCGTCGGGTATCAGGCCCAGGAACTCCACGGCGAGGTCCTCGGCCGGGCCGAGGGCGCCGGGCACCAGGCGGACGACGGTGCGGCCGTCCAGCCCGGGGTGCCGGTAGCTGCGGGCGGTGAGCGTGTCGACAGTGCTGTCGGGGCCGTCGGCGGTGGCGGTCCGGCCGGGCGTCAGGACGGCGCCGGCGTCGAGCAGGTCTTCCCGGTACTGCGCGTCGGTGCGGGTGCTGTCCGTCATGCCGACTCCTCCCCTTCGATGGTGCGGCCGGCGTACAGCGCGGCGGCCATCCGCGCGCCTTCGGACCAGGCCACCGGCCCGACTTCGGTGAGCGGCACCGGCCGCCCGTCGGCGCCGACCCAGCTGAGCGGGCCGGTCTCGCACTCGTCGTACTCGTAGTAGTCGCCGACCCACATCCGGGCCTCCAGCGTGCGGCCGCCCTCGACCAGCGGCACGATCGCGTACCCGCCGCGGATGCGGTGGCCGAGCCGGGTGCAGCGGCCGACCAGTTCGCGCAGCTCCTTGTAGCGGCCGCCGGCCCAGGTGTCGATCCGGGTGGCGGCCGGATCGAGGTCGGCGGGCCGCTGCCAGACCTCGCGGTGCAGCTGCTGGAGCTGCTGGGCGACGTCCAGCTCGACGGCGAACTCCCGCAGCTCGTCGAGGTCTTCCAGCAGGACGGGGTGCGGGATCCGGATCTCGGCGTCGGTCAGGCGGACGGTGTCGCCGTCCAGATCGACCACGCCGATGCCGCGTGCCGGGTCGGCGTCGCGCAGGAAGCCGGCCACCGAGCCGTCGGCGCCCGTCACCACCAGGTCGCGCAGCACCGACCGCCAGGCCTCGTCGGCCCACACCGCGCCGAGCACGGCGGCGGGGACGGGAAGCGAGCGAACCATCCACCGCTCGACGGTGGCCAGGCACTGCCGCTCGTGCCCGCCGAGCCACTCCGCGAGGCGGCGCAGCTGCACGACGGCCGGGTCGTCCTTGAGCTTCGCCGGCACCGTCTTCAACCGGCGGCCCGCCGCGTTCCGGCACGCGACCTTTCCGTCCGCCTCCAGGGTGACCTGATAGTCACCCGCTGTCAGCCATGCCACGTCAGAGCCCTCCCGGCCGCCGTTCCTGAGCTGGGAAGAAACCTAACCGCCCACACCGACACATGATCGTCGTGGGTGGTGCCGTCTTCCCGGCGGCGGGCCGCCGAGGTACCGTCACGAGACGCGAAACTCCCCTGCCACAAGGGCAGTTGCAACACCAACGACACCAGGAGGGCGTTCATGCCTCGTACCGACATCCGTGCCGCCCTCAACGACCTCGTCTTCTCCCCGGACCTCGACCTGAACGAGGCCGCCGAGCGTCACATCACCCCCGACTACGTCCAGCGCACCGACGGCAACACCCTGGACCGCCACGCCTTTCTCGCCCACATCGCCCACCTCCGCGCATCCGTGGCCTCCGGCGTGATCGAGGTGCACCAGGAACTCTTCGACGGCGACCACTACGCCGACCGCCACACCGCCACCATCTCCCTGAAGGACGGCTCCACCCTCCTCATGGAAATCCACCTCTTCGGCGAGTTCGCCCCGGACGGCCGCTTCCGCCGCGTCCACGAAACCACCCGCGTCCTCGAAGGCCCCGTCAACGCCCCCTGACCGGCCCAGCCCCTCAGCCGAAGCGCAGCGCTTCAGCCCCGACCCACCAACCCCCACCCACAAGCCGTGACCACCAGCCGAACCCGGTCCCTCGCAAGTCCCAGACCACAACCACCCACCCCCCAGCCGAAGCGCAGCGCTTCAGCCCCGCCCCACCAACCCCCACCCGCAAGCCGCGATCACCAGCCGAACCCGGCCCCTCGCAACTCCCGAACCACCACCACCCACCCCCAGCCGAAGCGCAGCGCTTCAGCCCCGGCCCACCAGCCCCCACTCGTAAGCCGTGATCACCAGCTGAACCCGGTCCCTCGCGTCGAGCTTGGTGAGCAGCCGGGAGATGTACGTCTTCGCGGTCGCGGCCGTGAGGTGCAGCTCGGCGGCGATCTCCGCGTTGGAGCGGCCGAGGCCGACCAGCGTGAGGATCTCGCGTTCGCGGCCGGTGAGCGCGTCGAGCGTCGCGGTCGCGGCGGTCGCAGACGAGGTCGCCGGTTGCCGGGCGAAGTGGGCGATCAGGCGGCGGGTGACGGTCGGGGCGATCAGCGCGTTGCCCGCGGCCACCACCCGGATCGCGGCCAGGATCTCGTCCAACTCCATGTCCTTGACCAGGAATCCGGACGCGCCGGCCTGCAGCGCGCCGTAGACGTGCTCGTCCTGGTCGAAGGTGGTGAGCACGAGGACCTGCGGGGCGTCCGTGCCGCCGCCGGTGATGATCCGGGTGGCTTCGATGCCGTCCATGCCGGGCATCCGGATGTCCATCACCACGATGTCGGGCCGCAGTTCGGCGGCCAGCCGCACCGCGTCGGCGCCGTTGCCCGCCTCGCCGACGACGGTGAGGTCGGGGGCGTCGGTGATGATCATGTCGAGGGAGGCGCGGACCAGCGGCTGGTCGTCGACGAGCAGGACGCGGATCATCGGGCGGGCTCCAGGGGGACGAGGGGGTCGGTGCTTGCGGGGACGGGCAGCCGGGCGGCCACCCGGAAGCCGCCGTCCGGTTGCGGCCCGGCGGTGAACTCGCCGTGCAGCAGGGCGGTCCGCTCCCGCATGCCGACCAGACCGTACCCGCTGCCGTCCGAATGCCGGGGCCCGGGCCCGGAGTTGACCACACTGAGGGCCAGCTCGGCCGGATGGAACTCGATGAACACCTGGCAGGTGCGCGCCTTGGCGTGCCGCACCACGTTGGTCACCGCCTCCTGCACGATCCGGTAGGCGGACAGTTCGATCTCGGGCGGCAGCGGACGGCGCGGGCCGGACCAGTGCAGGTCCACCCGGACGCCGGCCGCGGTGGTGGTCGCGGCCAGCCGCGCCAGGTCGTCCAGCCCCGGTGCGGGCGCGGACTGTTCGGCGGCGTCCTCGGGTTCCGCGTCGCGCAGCGCGCCGAGCAGGCGGCGCAGCCCGGCCAGCGTTTCGCGTCCGGCGGTCTCCACCTCGCCGAGGGCGGCGCGGGCGCGTTCGGGCTGGGTGTCGAAGACCCGCCGGGCGGCGCCGGCCTGCATCGCCACGATGCCGATGTTGTGCGCCACCATGTCGTGCAGCTCGCGGGCGATGCGCAGCCGTTCGGAGGTGATGGCCTGTTCGGTGGCCTGTGTGCGCAGCGCCTCGGTGTGGGTGTGGCTCTGGTGGACGGCGTGTCCGATCAGCCAGGCGATCGCGGTGGCGAGTGCGCCGGTGAGCGTGGTGCTGCCGTGGTCGTCCATGTGGAACAGCACGCGCAGGCCGGAGTAGCCGAGCAGGGTGCCGAGCGCGAGCGCACCGGCGATGACCGAGGTGCGGGTGGGCTGGGTGGCCGCGAGGTAGCAGATCGCCACGTCCACGACGAGGTACTGGAGCAGCGGGATGTCGGCGACGGCCATCGCCATCACCGACGCGACGGTGCCGAACAGCAGCAGGCAGAGCGCGGTCAGCGGGCGGCGCCGGCGGCGGCCCGCGGCGAGCACGGCCAGCACGGCGATCACTTCGTTGAGTTGGTTGCCGGTGCTCAGGGTGAGGACGGAGATGCCGTCCCGCATGTGCATCTGCTCGAAGACGGTGTACGCGGTGACGGCGAACCAGAGCAGCACCATCCAGGTCCCGGGTGCCACGCGGGAGAGGACCTTCGACGGCACCCGGGTGAGATTCATGCCCCGAGCGTAGCGATCATCATTCAAGCGCCGCAGTCCTCCGTGGATGACATCCCGGAGTTGATCGTCCGTCGATCCGACTGTCCACCGTCGCCGAATGTGCCCGGGTGCCGCTGCCCGGCACCGTTGTCCCCGTGATCGAAGTAACCCGTCTCACCAAGCGCTACGGCCGCATCACTGCCGTCAACGACCTGTCCTTCACGGTCCGTTCGGGCCATGTCACCGGCTTTCTCGGCCCGAACGGTGCGGGCAAGAGCACCACCTTGCGGATGATCCTCGGGCTGCACGCCCCGACCTCCGGTTCGGCGACCGTGGCCGGCCGCGACTGCCGCACCCTGCGGCGGGCGCTGCGGCAGGTGGGGGCGCTGCTCGACGCCGGGGATGTGCACGGCGGCCGGACGGCCCGCGACCAGTTGCGTTTCCTCGCCCGCAGCAATGCGATCCCGGCGGGCCGGGTGGACGAGGTGCTGGGCGAGGTGGGCCTTTCGGCGGCCGCGGACCGGCGGATCGGCGGTTTCTCGCTGGGCATGCGGCAGCGGCTGGGCATCGCCGGTGCGCTGCTGGGCGACCCGCCGGTGCTGATCTTCGACGAGCCGCTGAACGGGCTGGACCCGGAGGGGGTGCTGTTCGTCCGCAACCTGTTCCGGCGGCTGGCCGCCGAGGGCCGCACGGTGTTCGTCAGCAGCCACCTGATGACGGAGATGGAGCACACCGCGGACCGTCTGATCGTGGTCGGGCGCGGCGAGTTGCTCGCGGACGAGACGGTGGCGGACTTCGCGGCCCGCGGCGCGCAGAGGACCGTCCAGGTCCGTACGACCGACCCGGCGGCGCTGGTGACGGCGCTGACCGCCGACGGCGCGCAGGTGACGCAGGCACCGGACGGCCTGCTGACGGTGACCGGCCCGGACGCGACCTCGATCGCCCGGACCGCCCTCGACCACCGCCTGCTGATCCACGAACTGGTGCCCCGCACAGGCTCGTTGGAGCAGGCCTTCATGGAACTGACCGGCAGCAGCGTCGAGTACGCGGCAGGAGAACGAGCATGAGCACCCTTCACCCGACCATCGACCGGGTCGATCCGCCCGCCAGGTTCACCGACCTGCTGGCCGCCGAGTGGATCAAGCTGCGCTCGCTGCGGTCGATCCCCTGGTTCCTGCTGGTCGCCGCGCTGACCATCATCGGCATGAACGCCAACGGCGCCCGCGTCTCCCGCGCCGAGTTCGACTCCTGGACGGCCCAGGCGCAGGCGTACTACGCGCAGTTCGGCGCGCTGCACGACGCGTTCACCCGGCCGTGCGCCTCGCTGGTGCTGCTGATGATGGGTGCGCTGGGCGCGATCGCGATCCTCAGCGAGCAGACCACCGGCCTGCTGCGCACCACCTTCGCCGCCGTCCCGGCCCGCACGGAGCTGATGGCCGCAAAGCTGGTGGTGGTCGCCGCGACGGCCACCGGGTTCGGTCTGCTGGTGGCGTCCGTCTCGTTCTGGCTGGACGAGGCGATTCTGGCCGGCAGGTACGGCGGCGTGTCGATCGGCGATCCGGGCGCGCTGCGGCTGCTGCTCGCCTCCGTGCTGCTGGCGCCGGTGGGCGCGCTGGTCGGTCTGGCGCTCGGCGCGGTGATCCGGCACAGCGTCACGGCGATGGTCGCGCTGTTCGCGCTTCTGTTCATGGTCCCGATGTTCGTCCGCGACAACACCCACTTCGGCGCGGTCGTCGCGCACGCGCAGCCGTTCAACGCCTGGGACCGGCTGGGGCTGGTCGGGGAGCTCACCGGCGTCCCCTACCCGTCCTCGATCGGCGGGGCGTGGACGGTCTACCCGGTGTGGGCGGCTCTCGCGGTGCTGCTCGCGCTGTTCACCGTGCCCCGGCGCGACCAGTGACCCTCCCTGTCCACTCCACCTCTGGAGCCGAAATGTCCCTCCCTCGCCCCGAGTTGACCCGCCGCCGGCTGCTGGGCACCGCCCTGGCCCTCGGCGCGGTCGCACCGTTCGCCGCCGCACCGCTCGCTGCCGCCCGGCCCGCCCGGGCGGAGGGCACCACACCGTCGCGGCTCACCCTGCCCGCCCCCACCGGCCCGTTCCCGGTGGGCACGGCGCCGCTGCACCTGGTCGACACCTCCCGGCCGAACCCGCTGTCCGGCCCCGGCATGAGCCCGTACCGCGAGCTGATGGCGAGCGTCTGGTACCCGGCGTCCCCGGCCCGGGCGGGCGAGGGCCTGCCGCTCGCCCCGTGGCTGGCCGACGGCGCCATGCGGGCGTTCCTGGCGGCCGTCGGCTTCCCGCTCGACCCGGCGCTCGTCCCGCTCACCGCCGGCCGGCTCGGCGCTCCCGTGCACCGCACCGGCCACCGCCTGCCCGTCGTGGTGTACTCGCACGGCTCGGGCAGCCACCGCGCCGACCACACCGTGATGGTGCAGGAGCTCGCCAGCCACGGCTACGTGGTGGTGACGGTGGACCATCTCGGCAACTGCTTCAGCGAACTGCCGGACGGCCGGGTGCTCACCCCGGCGGACCTGCACGGCACGATGTACGCCCTGGACTACTCCGTTGACCTGCGCTTCGTCCTGGACTGCGTCGAGCAGCTGGCCGCCGGACACAACCCGGACGCCGGGGGCCGCCCGCTGCCGGACGGGCTGGGCGCGGCCGTGGACGCCTCGCGGATCGGCATGTTCGGCTGGTCGAAGGGCGGCACGGCCACCGCCTGCACCATGCTGGCCGACCGCCGGGTGCTGGCGGGTCTGGCGCTGGACGGCCCGATGCAGCCCGGCTTCGGCCACCCCAGCATCACCGCCGACCTGGACCGGCCGTTCCTGCTGATGACCGCCGACTTCGCGCGCGCCACGGACCCGTACGTCGCCGAGTTCTGGTCCCACCTGCGCGGCTGGCGCCTGGAAGTCCGGGCGGCGGGCGCCGTGCACCCCTCGTACGGCGACAACGTCACGCTGATCCCGCAGGCGGGCCGCCTGCTCGGCCTGGCCGAGGAGCAGATCCAGCGCATGGTCGGCACCATCGACCCGGCCCGCGCGCTGCTGATCCAGCAGGCCTACCCGCTCGCCTTCTTCGACCTCCACCTGCGCCACCGCGCCGCCCCGCTGCTCGACGGCCCCTCACCCCGCTTCCCCGAGGTGGCGTACCTGCCCTGACCTCCAGGCCCGGAGGATGAGCGGACCTGCCCGCAACTACTGCGGACGCAGTACACAACTGTCTGCACAGCGACGACGACGCAGGTGGGGGCGGTGACGAAGGATGAATCATGCTGCGGGCGGACCGCGCCGGAATCCGGTGCCGGTGCCGCCCTCGGCGTGTTCCGCGACCGTGCACCGAATCCGAAGGAGGCCGCTCCCCCGTGGCCACGTTCCTGTACCGCCTGGGCCGATGGGCCTTCGACCGGCGCAAGCTGGTGACCCTGCTCTGGGTCGCCGTGCTGGCCGTCGGCGGAGTGCTCGCGGCCAAGGCGCCCGCCGCGCCCGCCGACGCCTTCGCGATACCCGGCACGGAGGCGCAGAAGGCCTTCGACCTGATGAACCAGCGCTTCCCCGGCGGCCACGCGGACGGCGCCCAGGCCCGGATCGTGTTCGTCGCCCCGGACGGTCAGAAGATCACCGCGGAGGCGAACCAGCAGGCCGTTCAGAAGACCGTCGGCGAGCTGGCGCACGCCCCCGAGGTCACCGGCGCGGTCGACCCGTTCCAGGCGCACACCGTCTCCCAGAACGGCACCACCGCGTACGCCACCGTCACCTACTCGGCCAAGGCCGGCGAGCTGTCCAAGGAGGCCACCGCCGCCCTGGAGCAGGCCGCGCAGCACGGCCGGGACGCCGGGCTGAAGGTCGAGATGGGCGGCACCGCGCTGGCCGGTCACGGCGAGGCGGGCGGCAGCAGCGAGGCGATCGGCATGGCGCTGTCCGCCGTCGTCCTGGTGATCACCTTCGGTTCGCTGGTCGCGGCGGGGCTGCCGCTGCTGACGGCCGTGGTCGGCGTCGGCCTCGGCATGACGCTGATCACCGCGCTGGGCAGCACCCTGGGCCTGTCCGCCACCACCGGCACGCTGGCGATGATGCTGGGCCTGGCGGTCGGCATCGACTACGCGCTGTTCATCATCTCGCGCTACCGCGCGGAGCTCGCCGAGGGCCGCGCCCCGCGCGAGGCGGCCGGGCGGGCCGTCGGCACGGCGGGTTCGGCCGTGGTGTTCGCCGGTCTGACCGTGGTGATCGCGCTGGCCGGCCTGTCCGTGGTCGGTATCCCGATCCTGTCCAAGATGGGCCTGGCCGCCGCCGGAACGGTCGTCATCGCCGTGCTGGTGGCGCTGACCCTGGTGCCCGCGCTGCTCGGCTTCATCGGCCGCAAGGTGCTGCCCCGCAAGGAGCGCAAGGCCGCCGCGGACAGCACCCGCCCGGCGAGCGGTGACAACGGCGGCGCCCGCTGGGCCCGGTTCGTGCTGCGCCGTCCGCTGCTGGTGCTGATCGGCGGCGTGATCGGCCTCGGCGTGATCGCCGCCCCGGCGCTGGACCTGCGCCTGGGCCTGCCCGGCGACGAGGCGAAGCCGACCTCGACCACCGAGCGCCGCGCCTACGACCTGCTGTCGGACGGCTTCGGCCCGGGCTTCAACGGCCCGCTGACCGTCGTGGTGGACGCCAAGGGCTCGCCCGACCCGAAGGCCGCCGCCGAGCAGGTCTCCAAGACCGTCTCCGGCCTGCCCGGCGTGGTCGCGGTCACCCCGCCGATCTTCAACCCGGCCGGTGACACCGCCCTGGTCAACGCGATCCCGGCGACCGGCCCGGCCGAGGCGAAGACCAAGGACCTGGTGCAGGCGATCCGCGACGACGCGGCCGCCCAGAAGTCCGCCACCGGCGCGACCGTGCTGGTCACCGGTACCACGGCGATGAACATCGACGTGTCGCAGAAGCTCTCCGACGCGCTGGTGCCGTACCTCGCGCTGGTGGTCGGCCTCGCGATCGTCCTGCTGCTGCTGGTGTTCCGCTCGGTGCTGGTGCCGGTGAAGGCCGCGGTCGGCTTCCTGTTCTCGGTGGCCGCCGCGCTGGGCGCCGTCGTCGCGGTCTTCCAGTGGGGCTGGCTGGCCGACCTGATCGGCGTCGAGCAGACCGGTCCGGTGATGAGCATGATGCCGATCTTCATGGTCGGCGTGGTGTTCGGCCTGGCCATGGACTACGAGGTGTTCCTGGTCACCCGGATCCGCGAGGACTTCGTGCACGGCGAGAGCGCCTCGGAGGCGATCGTCACCGGGTTCCGGCACAACGCCCGGGTGGTCACCGCCGCCGCCCTGATCATGATCTCGGTGTTCGCCGGCTTCATCGGCATGAGCGAACCGATGATCAAGATGATGGGCCTGGGCCTCGCCACGGCCGTCGCGCTCGACGCCTTCGTGGTCCGGATGGCACTGGTCCCGGCCGTGCTCGCGCTGCTCGGCCGCCGCGCCTGGTGGCTGCCGAAGAGCCTCGACCGGATCCTCCCGGACGTCGATGTCGAGGGCGCCAAGTTGCAGTCCGCGGCCGACGAGTCCGTCGAGGACCGCAAGTCCGTCACCGTCTGACCGGCACCGGAGCGCTCCGGGCCCGGACCATCGTTCGAGCCCGGAGCGTTACCGTTGCAGGGCGGGGCCGTCCTCTCCGGAGCAGGCCCCGCCGCCGCGCGCCGACCCGGCGCATCCCCCCGTCGAACCCCAGCGCCCGGCCCGGAGAGCACCGTGACGACCACCGACCTGTGGCAGCGCCTGCGCCGCGACCACCCCCGGCTGCTGGACGTCGCGGGCGGCGTCGCGCTGGTCCTCGTCGTCACCCAGGGCGTCAGCGCGGACCAGCACAACGGCCGCTTCGTCCTGCCCGACCTGGCCTCCGTACTGCTCGCCGCGGCCTCCACCGCCGCCGTCTTCCTGCACCGCCGCCACCCCCGGGCGGTGGTCCCCGCCACCTTGGCCTGCACCATGGCGCTGGGCGTGATCAACACCCGGCTCACCGTCGCGCTGGCCGCGCCGCTGCTGGTGGCGCTGTACCTGGTGGCCGTCCGCACCGACCGCTCCACCGCGCTGCGCGCCTCGGTCGCCAGCGCGGTGCTGCTCGCCGGAACGGCGCTGGCCTTCGGCCCCGGCGGTCCGATCGGCGAACGGCTGGGCGTGCTGGCCTGGGCGCTGCTGCCCGGCGCCCTCGGCGACTCGGTCCGCAACCGCCGCGCGCACCTCGCCGCGATCGAGCGGCGCGCCGAACGCGCCGAGCGCACCCGCGAGGAGGAGGCCCGCCGCCGGGTCGCCGACGAGCGCATCCGGATCGCCCGCGACCTGCACGACGTGGTCGCCCACCACATCGCCCTCGCCAACGCCCAGGCCGGCATCGCCGTCCACCTGATGGACCGGCACCCCGACCGGGCCCGCGAAGTGCTCAGCCACCTCACCGACGCCACCGGCTCGGCCCTCCAGGAGCTGCGCGCCACCGTCGGCCTGCTGCGCCGGGCCGAGGAGCCCGCCCCGCTGGAACCCACGCCCGGCCTCGACCGGCTGCCGGACCTGATCAACGCCTTCGAACAGGCCGGGCTGCCGGTGCGGCTCACCGTCACCGGCGAGCAGCGCCCGCTCTCCCCCGGCGTCGACCTGACGGCCTTCCGGATCGTCCAGGAGTCGCTGACCAACGTCGCCAAGCACGCCCACGGCGCCGACGCCGAGGTCACCCTCAGCTACACCGGCAGCCGGCTCGCGCTGTCCGTCGCCAACGGCCTGGCCACCGGACGGCCGGTCCCGGCCTCGGTCCGGCAGGACGGCCCGGGCGGCTTCGGCCTGATCGGCATGCGCGAGCGGGCCGTCGCGGTGGGCGGCCGGCTCAGCGCGGACCGCCGCGCGGACGGCGGCTTCCAGGTCACCGCCGACCTGCCGCTGCGCACCGGCAGCCGCGACACCCCCGCCTTCACCGACCAGGAAGAAAAGGACTCCCCCCGATGACCATCCGTGTCCTGCTCGCCGACGACCAGGCCCTGCTGCGCGGCGCCTTCCGGATGCTGATCGACGCCGAGGACGACATGGAGGTGGTCGCCGAGGCCTCCAACGGCCGCGAGGCGGTCGAGCTCACCCGCTCCACCCGGCCCGACCTGGTCCTGATGGACATCCGGATGCCCGGCGGCGACGGCCTCGCCGCGACCACCGCGATCTGCGGCGACGAGGAGCTGTCCGGCACCCGGGTACTCATCCTGACCACCTTCGAGATCGACGAGTACATCGCCCAGGCCCTGCGCGCGGGCGCCGACGGCTTCCTCGGCAAGGGCGCGGCGCCCGCCGAACTCCTCGGCGCGATCCGCACCGTGGCGGCCGGCGACGCCCTGCTCTCGCCCGCCGCCGCCCGCGCGATGATCGACCGCTTCCGCGCCCAGCCGGGCCCGGCCGCCGAGCCGGCGGCCGACCGGCTGGCCGTGCTCACCGCCCGCGAGCGCGAGGTGATGGCGCTGGCCGCGACCGGCCTGAGCAACGAGGAGATCGCCGAGCGGATCTTCGTCAGCCCGTTCACCGTCCGCACCCACGTCCACCGGGCGATGTCCAAGCTGGACGCCCGCGACCGCGCCCAGCTCGTCGCGCTCGCCTACCAGTGCGGTCTGGTCCCGCCGGGCCGCCCGTCCTGAGGCCTTCGGCGGCTCAGTGGCCGTCGCCGCCCTCGGTGCTGCTGGAGGTGAGGGCGTCCTGCCAGGCGGCCTTCGCGCCGGAGTCGCCGATCCGGTAGACGTCCACGACCGCGCCGACGGCCACCACGGCGCACAGCACGGTGGCGCCGATCCGCATCGCGGTGGAGATCCGCCGGGTGCTGGCGTCGCGGGTGAACCACCAGACGGCCACGGCCAGCAGGAACAGCCCGCCCACCCACGGCAGCAGGCCGTCCCCGAGCTCGGCGTGCTTGCGCACCAGGTCGTTGCGCTCGACGTTGTGCTCCAGCCACTCGCCCGCCTCGGTGGTCAGCGGAACGCACGCCAGCGTGACGAAGGCCAGCACCGGCAGCAGCAGGCCGGCCCGGCGGGCAACGGCCGGGCTGAGCGCGCACACGATCAGCGCGAGCGCGGTCAGCGGGACGAACACCACCACGATGTGGACCAGAAGTATGTGCGTGGGCAGACCGTTGAGCGTGCTCACCGAGAAACTCCTTCCGACCGGCGGGCCCGGCAGCCACCCGGGGGCGGTGGCCGCCGGGCCCGCACCATGGTGGCAGCCCAACTTCTCAGTTCCCCATGAACGGGCACTCAGGCCGCGGGCGCCCGGTGGTCGAAGGCGATCAGCGGGTCGCCGGTGAGCGGATGCACGGTGACGGCGGCCCGGACGCCGAACACCTCGGCGAGCAGCTCCGCCGTGAGCACCTCGCGCGGCGGCCCGGAGGCCACCAGGACGCCACCGGCCAGCACGTGCAGCCGGTCGCAGACGGACGCGGCGGCGTTCAGGTCGTGCAGAGCGACCAGGGTGGTGGTGCGCTGAGCGCGCAACAGGGCGAGCAGCTCGACCTGGTGACGGATGTCGAGGTGGTTGGTGGGCTCGTCCAGCACCAGGACCTCGGGCTGTTGGGCGAGCGCGCGGGCCAGCAGGACGCGTTGGCGTTCGCCGCCGGAGAGAGCGGCGAACCGGCGTTCGGCGTGGGCAGCCATGCCGACCCGGTCGAGGGCGCGGGCGGTCTGCTCGCGGTCCTCGGCGCTGTCGGCGGCGAACGCCCGCTGATGCGGCAGACGACCCAGACCGACCATCTGACGCACAGTCAACTCGAAGGCCTCGCCGCGTTCCTGGGGCAGCGCGGCCAGCTGACGGGCGGCCTCGGCGCGGGGCAGCGCGGCCAGGTCGCGGTCGTCGAGCAGCACCCGCCCGGCCCTCGGGGCGAGGTGCCGGTAGACGGCCCGCAGCAGGGTGGACTTGCCGCTGCCGTTGGGCCCGATCAGCCCGGCGATCTCCCCGGTCTCGGCGACCAGCCGGACACCGGCCACCACGTCCCGGCCGGCCAGGGCGACGTGCAGGTCGTCGAGGGCGAGCCTCACCGGTTGTCCTCCATCCGTCGGTCGAGCAGGAACAGCAGGCCGGGCGCGCCGAGCAGCGCGGTGACCACGCCGATCGGCAGTTCCTGGGCGTCGAGCGCGGTGCGGGCGACGGTGTCGACGGCCGTGAGCAGAACGGCGCCGGTGAGCGCGGACAGTGGCAGCAGGCGGCGGTGGTCGCCGCCGACGAGCAGCCGGCACAGGTGCGGCACCAGCAGGCCGACGAAGCCGATGGCGCCGGAGACGGACACCAGCACGCCGGTCAACAGGCTGGTGACCACGAAGAGTTCACGGCGCAGCCGGTCGGGGGCGACGCCGAGCCCGGCGGCGGTCTCGTCGCCGAGGACCAGCGCGTTCAGCGCCCGGGCGCGGGCCTGCAGAGCGATCCCGCCGAGCGCCACCGCGGCGGCCGGGACGGCGAGTTGGCTCCGGGTGGCGCCGCCGAGGCTGCCCATCAGCCAGAACAGCACGCCGCGGGTCTGCTGCTCGTCCCCGGCCCGCAGCACCAGATAGCTGCACAGCCCGCCGAGGAACTGGCCGACGGCGACCCCGGACAGCACCAGCCGCAGCGGCGAGAACCTGCCACCCACCCGAGTGGAAGGAACCACCCCTGACCATCCACCCGGACAACGTGCTGCCCGACGGCCGATGGGACGACCGGCTCTTCGAACTCGACTACGAAGGCCGCCGAGGCCACTACCGGGTCGTGCGCGGCCTCGGCGAACAGATCGGCATCGTGGAGAAACACGGCGGGGTCTGGATGCCCAAGAACACCGCCGGAGCCTGGGTCGGAGCCACCGCCGGCCGATCGGGCTACCTCACCCGCCAGGTCGCCGCCGTCGAACTGTCCATCACCGTCCCGCTCCCGCCGCCGGAAGAACTTGAGCAGTACCGGGTGATGCCAGACCCCACCCCCTCGTCGTGACCGAGCGTGAGGCCCAGACGCGGAGCACCCCACCTCCATCGGAAGTGGGGGTGGGGGAGGTGAGCGGTCAGCCGAGGTAGACCTTCTGCCACTCCAAGGACGTCATGGTCAGCGCGGCCTCGGCGAGGGTGCGCGCCGACTCGGTCTTGAGGCTGCCGAGGCTGCTGTCGATCCACGGCTGGACGTTCTGGTAGCCCTGCTCGCGGTACTCCACTGCCTGGATCAGGCACTCCAACTTGTCCGCGTCATGGGCGACGACGACCTCCAGGCTCTCGGCGTTCTCGTACTCCTCCACGATGGCCTGTACTCCGGCAACGACAGCCGGATGAGCGGCGCTGACCTGATCGGCGGTCACGCGTTCGTTCGAGGCCGCGGTGAGGTAACGCCGACTGATGTGGGGGATGTCGCTGACCCGGGTCTCCTGGGTGTCGTGGAAGAGGCACAGCAGCGCGACCTTGGCCGGGTCGGCCCCCTCCATCATTGCGAGCACTGCGCCCACGATGCCCGTTCGGAAGGAGTGTTCGGCGATCGTCTCGGGGTCCTTGACCCCAGCGATCCACCAGCCGGAGCGCTTCGCCCGCTTGAGCATGCCCGCCTCGAACAGGTAGCTAGCGGTGCCCTTCGCCTGCTTGTCGTCCGTCATCGCTGTCCTTCGCTGTTTGATCGGTTGTTGCTGTATCCGCCTACCCGCAGACCGTAGTGCACAGACTCCAGCTCTCGGCGGGACTGCCCTGAAAGGCCGTCACCGTCCAGCAACGTGCACACTCGTGCAGCCAGGTCCCGGGCTGTACGGGGGTCTGCGTCGGCCAGGCCCCGGCGGGTGAGCATGAGTGCCCAGATCGAATGGACGTACAGATCGGTGTACTCGCCTGCGCGGTCCAGCCGGATGGCGAACTGCCGCAGCAGCGATGACGCATCCCACGCGGGGCGTTCCTGCTCGGCCATGAAGTCATCGCTGGTCTGGGGACGTGAATCGAGCCCGAGCCAGTGAGCCCAATAGTTCAGGTTCGCGGCTTCGAAGTCGTCGTTGTCGGTGATCGAGCGGGCGATGAAGTCCCGGAGTAGTTCTGGATCTCCCTTCCTCGCCAGTGCCGCCGCGACCGAACGCGCCTCGGCCCAGCGGGGCGACCATCCCGAGCCCGCCGAGGGGATGCGCCCTCGACGCTGCATCCCCCCAAACCATTCGGCCACATCCCGGGTTCGGTCGTAGGAGGACAGGTACCAGACCTGCCTTCGGAGTAAGGCGGTCTCCTCACCCCCGCTCTCCACCAGGTCGGCGGTATGCCGGAGGTTGTCGAAGAATCGCGCGCGCATGTCCTGCCCGAGAAGCGGCGCGGTGGAGACAGGCCCGCGTCGGGCGGCAGGAATGCTCAACTCGGCAGCCACCGCACCGGGCAGAACCCCGCTGACCGCCCAGCCGATCATGTGCGTGGTGTCGCGAGTAAGCACCCACCCGGCCAGCGGATGCTCCAGAACTTCGGCCCTCGCGGGCCTGAACCGCAGTATCTCGCTGAGGACGAAGTCTGCGTCCATGGCAAGGCTGATCAGGTTGACCAGCCCACTTGGCGCGCCGAGCAGGATCAGCCTCCGGCGCAGCATCACCAGGTTCCCGGCCCGCGTGGAGGAGAGTGGCCGGCGGCTGGACTCCCAACCCTGGACGGTGCTCTTGTCGATGCCCAGGTCCACGGCCAACTCGTCCTGAGTTCTCGGGATCTGTTCCCGGATGACCTTGAACAGGAAGCCGGAAATCACCCCTTCGGGGACCCTGACGACCTCGGACGGACTGTCAGTCAGTGTCTCGGTGCGCCTCGGTGGTGTCCGTCCAGCCATTTCTTCCCCCCTTGGCCTCGGTCGTCCAGGTAACTCGTACCGGCAGTCCGTCGAACACTGGATTCACCGGCCGTAACTTCATGACTACGGCATCGCCGGTGACAGCGGAAGCCTAGTGCCACCTCGGTCTTCTGCGAACGACGGTGCTGCCCTGCCGTGGAGCCCCCGCGGCAGCCTCAACCACCCAGCGGGAGGACCAGCATGTCCACCAGCACGATGCCGTCCGTCGGCACGCTCGGCTCGCGCTTCCGGTAGATCCGTAGTGACCGCGACGCCTGATCCCACAAACCCCCAGGCAGTCGCACGATTCCCGAGGACGGGCCTCCCCACGGCGGCCTCGGGGGAGGGAACACCACCATGACGAGACGCAAGACCCCGAGGGTCTACCGCGAGCCCGATCCCGGCCCGTCGAAGGCCGAGCGGTACCGCCTCCCGGAGGGTTGGAGCCCGCTGGCCGAGTACCGGAAGGCCAATGCGGCCGGCAGGGCCCCGTCCCCGGGCGAAGCCGTGCAGGAGTCGGCGGTGCGGCCCTCGTGCCGCTGCCGCAACTGCATCACCCTCAGGGGTGCCGCGTGAGTACGCGGGGAAGCGACGGGGCAGGAATGGGGCCGCTGGTCCGCACCGTGGGCGAGGGGCGCGTCGTTGACCGGCCCGACGGCTACCGCGAGGGGACCTGCTGGGTCTGTCGGCGCGAGACGCTGGTCTGCGTAGGCCTCCAGCTCCAGGCCCCCGGGGAAGCCCGGAGCACGGGCCACTGGATCTGCGACGACTGCATCGCCCGCGCCCGGACTCCCCAGCGTCGCGCCGAGCTGCGGGCCGCGCTCGACCGGCGGCTGGCGTAGCCGGGTGGACGATCAGGACGATTACCGCGCCGCAACCCAGCGGGCCGCTCGGGGAATCCCGGCCTCCAGACCGATCGTCGTGGCGTACACCGTGGCGCTGGTGGTGTTGTTTGCGCTGGCGGCAGCCCTTCTCGTATCCGGCCGCGTCTGACCCGCACCCTCGTGCCGCACGGCACCCATGAACTCCCCGGCTGGCGGAGGATTCTTCGCCAGGCCGGGGCACCACCCTCGCTCCGCCCGCTCGTGACGAGCGGGCGCAGTCAACCCGATGGGAGAAGCACGTGGGCACCATCACCGAACCCACCACGGCGCTGGCCGAGTTGGGCAAGTTCTTCACGATCGCCGGTCAGTTCCTCGATGCCGGCCGACCCGTGCCGCAGATGTTCTCCGGAGCCATCGACCGGGCGTGGCACCGGCTCACCGAGAGCCCCGACAAGCACGACGCTTTCACGATCAAGTACGCCGGCCGCAGGCTCCAGCACGCCGTGGTCGGCGGCGAGGGCTTCATCGACTGGGTGGGCGCCTACGAGAAGGCGTACGGGCCGCTGCCGGAGATCTGGTTCACCGACGCCGACGGCGAGTTGGACGCCGAAGCTCTGGGGCGCTACCGCACCACGGGCACGGTCTGGGCGGAGTGGGACTGCGGCCCGATCGAAGGCACCGACGGCGATGAGCTGGTTCCGGCGGCGTCCTACCTGTGAGTGCAGAACTCCGCGTGGGAGTGTCCCGGCCGACCGCCGGGGCGCTCCGCCTCGTCGAAGCCCGCACCGAGCACCCCGTTAGTGTGGACGCGCACGGGTACGTCGCCGAGGTGTCCGGGCACTGCCCGTTCCTGCGGCCGTCCGTCCGGCGCGGGATGACCGGGTGGACGGTGTACGAGATTGCGCCCGGGGCTCACCGCTGCGCCGTGGAAGCCGAGTTGTTCCACGCCGGGGTTCAGGCCGCGGAATGGGTTCGCCCGCTGATGGGACGGCCGTTCGGCCTCCTCGCGTGCGAGAACGTCGTGGTTCTCGGGCAGTGCGAGGGTGCCGGTCACCGGGAGTTGATGGCCTGGCCGCACTGGGCGCTGAAGCACCTGTACGCCCCGGTCGGCGTCATGGTCGGCAAGTTCGCCCGGGGCGCGGCCGAGACCGGCCGACGTGGACAGCGCATGCCGCCGCCGCCGTTCTCGTTCCTCCCGGTCCGGGCCGGCGTCCGGCCGCTGGACCCGAAGTTCCTCACGAGGACGCCCGACCTCGCCACGGCCCTGGCCGTGTCGGTGGACGACAGGCGGGACGTCTTCGCGCACATCCCTTGCGAATGGAAGGCAGTTCGAGAATGGGCAAGTTCCCTGCCGAGGCCCGGGAAGCGGTGAAGGCCGCCAAGACCATCTGCGGCAGCCCGATGGCGCTGGCGCCGATCAGCGACCGGCGGGGCTCTGCGGTGTGGAAGGCCACCGGCCCGGACGGTGCGGCGAGCATCAAGCTCGGCACCGGCGAGGCCGCCGAGGTCACCGCCCGCGAGGCCTCCGTGCTCGACCAGCTCCCCGGCTACACCGTGACCGCCGACCGGTACACCGACGGCGTCTGGCTGGTCACCCCGTGGCTGGCTGGCAAGTCCACATGGGGGCGCTTCCAGCCCTTCCGCAAGGGCGACGGCGGGCGGGACGGGGCCCACGACGCCGCCGTCGGGCTGTGCCGCGCCGTGGCGGACCTCCACGCCGACGGATGGGTGCACGGCGACCTCCAGCCGCAGCACGGCGTCCACCACAAGGACGGCACCGTACGCCTGCTCGACTTCGCGTGGTCCCGGAAGATCGGAAGCACTCCGTGGACCGCGTTCGACGGCACGATGATCCACCTCACCGCGCCCGAACTGGCGGCCCGGATCATCACCGGCCCCCAACCGGTCAACACCACGCAGCCTGCCGATGTCTATGCCCTGGCCGGCACCCTGTGGACCTGCGTCACCGGGAAGTGGCCACTGCACTATTCGGCTACCGGCCTGAGCTGGCAGACGCCGCTGGGCAAGCGCCGCGAGGCCATCGCCGCCAGGGCCGTGCCGCTGTCTCAGGCGTTGCCGTGGCCCGCCCTCCAGAACCACCTGCGCCCCGTCCTCCTGGCCGAACCGGACGACCGGCCCACCGCCGCCGAACTGGCCAAGCTCCTTGAGACGGTGACCGGTTGATCGAGCTGCGCGAGCTGGGCCCGGGCGACGCCGAGGCCCTGCTGCGGATCTACAGCGCGGAGGCGACGCGCCATCTGGACCGCGAGGCCATGGACGCCACCGAAGCCCACCACTACGTGCGCGACGCCGCAGCCGCCGCAGCCCAGGTCCCGCGCACGCTGTACGTGCTCGGCCTGGCCGTGGACGGCGAACTCGTCGGCGTCGTCAAACTCCACCGCGACCGCCCCGTCGCCGCCGTCAGCTACATCCTGCACACGGACGCCTGGGGCCGGGGCTACGCCACCGAGGGCGTCCGCCGAATCCTCGCCCTCGCCTTCGGGCAGCTCGGGCTGCCGGAGGTCCGCGCCAAGCACCGCCCGGACAACGCAGCCTCCGGCCGCGTCCTGCGCAAGGCCGGCTTCGTCCCGACCGGCGCGCACAACGGCTTCACGACCTACGCCATGCGGGCACCCACACCCCGCGAAGTCACCGTCGAAGTCCACCCCGTGGCGGGCTACGAGCTGGAGATCGAAGGCACGGACGACCGCCCGTTCGTCACCCTCGAAGACATGGATGACAGCCGCCACGAAGTCGTCTCCCTGTCCGTGCGCGAGTCCCTGGGCATCCCCGACCACGTCCCGCTCGTGCTCATGATCAAGGACTCCTCCGGGCCGATCGCCCGCACCGAGCAGGCCGCCGCCGGGTTCCCGCTGCCCCCGGGCAGCACGGACTGAACGCCCTACCCCCGAACCGCGCCCTCTGGAGGAACGTTGGGCACCGCGCCCGCCCATCCGGTCACCTCGTACGTCCTGTGTACGGACCCCGCGTCGCGCCTGCTGCTCGTCCAGGCCGCGGGGGTCGGCACGTGGCACCTGCCCGGCGGCGTGATGGAGATCGGGGAGTCCCCGCTCGACACCGCCCGCCGGGAAGTCAGGGAAGAACTCGGCCTGAAGCTCGACCTGTTGGCCGAAGATCTGCTCGGGGTCGAGTGGGCACAGGCCCGCCGCGAGGGGGCCCGGGATCGCATCGTGTTCCTGTGGGCGGGGCCGATGCTCAGTACCGCCGACACCGACCGAATCGCTTTGCAGGAACGCGAGTTGTCGGCCTGGCGTTGGGCGGATGCCGAGGAAGCCCGCCGGCTGCTGCACCCGGCTGTGGCCGCTCGAATCCGGACGCCTCTCCAGTGGCCCGGACGCGTTACCTATCAAGAGACCCGACATGAGAGGACCGAATCCAATGACAGCCGAGTTCCCCGCCAGGACCCTGCGCATCGGCACGCGTAGCTCGCCGCTCGCCCTGGCCCAGACGGACTTGGTGATCGCGGCCCTGCGGGAGCACGTCCCCGACCTGGTGACCGAGGTCGTGCCGGTGACGACCGAAGCCGATCTGTGGCAGGGCGACCTTGCGCAGCTCGGCGGCAAGGGCCTGTACACCAAGCAGATCGACGCCATGCTGCAAGGCGGCACGGTGGACATGGCCGTCCACTGCATGAAGGACGTGCCCGGCGACGTCCCGCTGCCCCACGGCCTGGTCTTCGCCGCCTACATGGAACGCCCGGACGTGCGGGACGTGCTGCTGTTCCCCGAGGGCTCCGAGTACCGCACGCTCGCCGACCTTCCCCCGGGCGCGGTCATCCTGTCGTCGGCTGTCCGCCGGAAGGCACAGATCCTGCGCGCCCGGCCGGACTTGAAGGTCGTCCGGGTGCGCGGGGCCGTCGGCAGCAGGCTGGAGAAGCTGGACGGCACGAAGAAGATCGACGTCCACGCGGACGGCATGATCCTGGCCACGGCCGGGCTCGCCCGGCTCGGCATCGAGCGGCCCGGGTACGTGCTCGGGATGGACGAGATGCTGCCCGCCGTCGGCGCGGGCGTCCTGGGGCTGGAGTGCCGGCAGGAGGACCACGCCGTCGCCGCGCTGCTGGAGAAGGTCAACCACCCGCGCACGCAGCGGGAGGTGACGGCGGAACGCGTCATGCTGCACGGGCTTCGCGGGCACTGCAACAGCCCCATCGCCGGGTACTGCACCACCGAGCCGGACGGGCAACTCTCCCTGCGCGGAATGGTGTTCGACCGCGAGGGCAGCAAGTTCGCCAACGCGATGCTGTGGGACGAGCACCAGGGCGACCCGGCCGTGCTCGGCGCCCGCGTCGCCGCCGAACTCCTCCGCCAAGGCGCACGCGAGATCATCTCCGGCATCCCGCACTGACCCTGCCGCCGCCGGCCCCGCCTTCTGGTGAACCCGGAACGCGGGCCGGTCTGCGCCAGTAGCTGCAACTCGTCTCGTTCTGGAGAAAGACCATGTGGGCCACCAATGAGGCCGACTGGCAAGGCATGCGCATGACCCTCGCCGTGAAGTCCCTGGCGGCCATCGCCGCGCGGCTCCGCGCCGGAACGGACATCGAAGTCCTCGCGCGGGCGTACGGCTGCGAGGTCAGGTGGCTGGGCGACCAGCTGGTCAAGTCGAGGCTGCCGCTCGACCCCGACGGGTCGCGCCCGCTCGGCCCGCCTTCGTCATGGGAACCGATCCCGCTCCCGGCCCGCGCTGTGCGGCTGTGAGAGTGAGGGGCGCCGGCATGCTTCGGGAGGGTCGCGTAACGCAACACCTCAGACTGTTTCCCCAGGTCGGGAACAAGGTGTAAGTGTGACGCGTCCTCCGTAGTCGAAGAAGAAGTAGCTGGGCCGCCCCTCGCCGGGGAGCCGCCCTAGCCCGGCGGCGACCCTGGCGAGGGTGCCGTCCATGGCGGTGACCAGCTCGTTGGCCCGGGGAAGGGTGCCGGTGACGACGCCGAGCCGTTTGATGTCCTGCTCGACCTCGGCGAGATCGGTCTTCGTCCCCGCCGCGCAGGCAGTGGAGAGCAGGTACATGTGCTTGATGCCGACGGCCGCGAACTCCCGCTCGCTCGGCGGCCCGCCCACCCCGCCGCCCGTCGCCGCGAAGCTGTCGATGTACAGATCGGCGCCGGAGCCGAGCAGCTTCTCCTTGCCGATCACCCCCTCGCCGAGCACCGGTATGCGCGCGCCACGTTCGGCGACCGCGGCGGGCAGTTGGCCGGCGGCGGGCGGGAAGCCGGTGCCGATCACCCGGTCGGCGGCGCCGAGTTCGAGCAGGATCTCCAGCGCGGCGGCGTTGCTGGTGACGATCCGGGCGGGCGCGGCGTCGAAGGTGGTCGCCCGGCCCTGGCAGTCCAGCACCTTGACCGGAAAGTCGGCGGCCCGGGTGGCCGTGACGCCGGCGCTCCCCACGTCGCCGACGCTGCTCGCGCAGCCCGAGGCCAACAGGACCGCCACGGCGGCCAGGCCGTACAGAACACGGGTTCGCACGAAACGCCCTCCTGGGGCTGAGTAGGGGGAACCGGTCACCTGACGCCACCCGTTCGCCCACGGCCCGGCCGCCAGGTGCGCAGCCGCAGGCTGTTGGCTACCACCAGCACCGAGCCGGCGGAGGTCGCGAGGGCGGCGAGCATCGCGTTGAGCGGGCCGAACGCGGCAAGCATCGGGATGAACAGGCCGAACGCGGCAAGCATCGGGATGAACAGGCCGAACGCGGCGAGCATCGGGATGAGCAGGCCGAGCACGGCGAGCGTCGGGATGACCAGACCGAGCACGGCGAGCATCGGGATGACCAGACCGAGCACGGCGAGCATCGGGATGACCAGGCCGAACGCGGCGAGCGGCAGCAGCACCGCGCCACCTGGCCCGGCGGTGCAGCCGGCCCGCTCGACGGGGGCGGCCAGCTCGGCCACCGGCAGACGGACGGGGTGCAGTACCCGGGCCCGGCCGGTGGCGGGGCTGACGGCGGCGGTGACGCCGCCCAGTCGGGGCGGGCGCTTCTCCACCCGGCCCACGCGGGCGGCGCAGGTCGTCCCGCCGACCACGCGGCCGGTGACCTGGCTCTGTGCGGTGGCGCTCACCGCCCGCGCCCGTGGCTCTGCGCGGTGGCGTTGGTGGCGTCGGTGGCGTCAGTGGTTTCGGTGGCGTCGGCGTTGTCGGTGGCGTCGGTGGCCGGGCGCAGGCCCGGACCGATCGGGCCGAAGGCGTGGCCGAGGGTCCAGGAACCGGCGGGAACCGCGGCGAGCAGCAGCAGCGTGAAGCCCACCGGAATCAGCAACGGCCCGGGGGCCGGTCGGGTTGCGTTCACACCTCAGCAGTCGCGTCGGTCCGCAGCCGGGTTCCCGCCGTTTCCAGGCCCACCCGACCGGCCCGGCGGGCGGTCAGATCCGCCCGGTGACGGTGAAACCGGCCCGATCGACGGCCGCCCGGACCTCCTCCTCGTCCACGCCCCCGGTGACGGTGACCCGCCCGGCCTTGGCGTCGGCGCTGACGTCGGTGACCCCGGGCAGGGCGGACAGCCCGGCGCTGACGGTCCGCTCGCAGTGGCCGCAGCTCATTCCCTCGACGGCGAAAACGGTGGTGCTGGACATACCTGCTCCCATGGTTGCGATCAACGATGTGCGGCTCCACGACAGCGCACCGGGAGCGCCGAGGGCACCGGGACACGCGGCCCGGTGCCCCCTTCGGATGGAGCCGGGAACCGTTCAGGCCGCGCAGCCGACGGCGACCTGATCGGCGGGCCCGGCGTCGGCGTTTTCGGCGTCGGCGAGCTTGCGGATCAGCACGCCGCGGGCCCGGTTGACCCGGGAGCGGACGGTGCCGATCGGGCAGCCCGTCAATGCGGCGACCTCCTCGTAGGGCAGGCCGAGCAGCGCGGTCAGCACGAAGGCGTCCCGGCGTTCGGCGGGCAGCGCTTCGAGCAGTTCGCCGAGCGCGATGCCCTCGTCGAAGCCCGGCAGGTGGTGGGGCTGGACCTGCTCGGCGGCGCTCTGCCAGTCGTCGGTGTCGAGCAGCCGGGGCCTGCGGGCGGCGAACCGGAACCGGTCGACCACGGTGCGCCGGGCGATGGACAGCAGCCAGGTGCGGGCCGAGGAGCGGCCCTCGAAGCGGGGCAGGCTGCGCAGCGCGCGCAGGTAGGTGTCCTGGGTGAGGTCGTCGGCGGCCTGGGGTTCGCCGCTGAGGTGGGTGACGAACCGCCGGACGTCGGGCCGGGTGGCGCGGACGAAGCGTTCGACCGCGGCCGGGTCGCCGCTGCGGGCGGCCAGCGCCCAGGCGGTCACGGTCTGGTCGTCGGCGCGTGTCCGTGCGGTGTGGGTCTGGTCGTCGGCGCGTGTCCGCCCGGTGACGGAACGTGGCGCGGGAAGAGCGGAAATCATCTCCGGGTGTCCTTGCTCGGGAGACGGAAGCGGCCGGATCGGGCCGCGAGGCCGGCCCGGGGCGCGCGCCGACGGCACCGCCGCCCGAGCAGGGCGTGCGGTGGTGGGGCGGAGCGGCTCCGGGATGTGACGAGGCCGTCAGCGGACGGCGGCCACCACCGGCGGTCCCCGCGTGGCAAGGGAGTGGACGAGCAGCCGCGACCGCGGCCGGCGCGCCGAGGTCCGGGGCCGACGCGAGCGCAACGGCACCCAGGCGGGCCGAACCGCGCCGAGCAGCAGCAGGACGGGCGCGAACAGGCGGGCGGCGACGGTCCGGGCCAACGTGTGCACGGCACGCTCACCGGCCGCCAGCCACAGGCCGAGCAGCAGCGCGGCCAACAGGTGCGCGGCAAGCATGCCGCCGCCCCCGTGCTGCCCGGTCATCGCCATGGCGTGGTGCTCCATGCCGGGCATAGCGGACATGGCGGACATTCCGGACGGATCGACGAGCGACGCCACCGACCCCGGGTCGAGACCGGCGGCCTCGACCAGCCGGGCGGCCTGTTCGTCGGTCAGCGGCCCGGCATTGCACAGCAGCAGGTGCGCCCACCGGGCGGCAAGCCCGTCCGACGCGGGAGCCGCGGCGGGCACCGCCGCAGCCTGGCCGAACGAGAACACCGTGTGCAGGGCGGCCTGAACGCCGACCGTCAGCGCCGTCACCACCAGCGGCCCGCGCTCCCGGCGAGCCGTCAACCAGCCCACCCCGGCGACCCCACCGAACGCGGCCGCCAGCACCGGAGCCGCCACCGGCCGCCCGGACATCAGCACGTGCGCGACGGCAGCAAGCAGCACACACCCGGCCGCGAACACCGCAGCCCGGCCTGCCCGTACCACTCGCCCTGCCTCCATGACGGGCTCATCATCACACCCTTCACACCCACCGAACCCCGCCCTCCCCCACCTTTCCCCCACCCGCACGACTATGACGACCGTCACACCAACTCCCCGGGAACCAGGCCGCCTTCCCCACCGACCACTGATGTGCGGCGCCGCCGCGCCCCCGAACGGACGCGAAACCCGGCACCCTCCAGGCGGAAACCCGAAGAGATCTTCAGTCCCCCAGCTCGCCCCGACCCCGCTGCCGCCAGGCCCGGCCGCGCCACCACTGCGGGCACCACGACAAGCCCCGACCGGACCAGCCGGGCGGACAGCGCTCCACTTCACCCGCCCGCTCGGCACCTGTTTCGCCGACCGGGCCGCCCTCGGCCGGGAGCGCGGCAGCCTCGACCTCGACACCGGCCCGGCAGGTCCGGTGCTCGCCGCGCTGATCGCGGTGGCGGTCCTCGCTCTGGCGGCCGGCGACCGTAGGTGCCACCGAGGGATCGTCGTACCACCCCGGCCGGTGCCCGCCGTTCTGTCACGGAGCGGCGGGCACCACATGGGCCGGTCTAGAAGCCGGTGAGCGGAGCGTCCTGCGGGGCACCCTGCCCGCCGCCGGAACCGGTGATCGGGGCGCTGAGCGCGACGGTCTGCCCGGTGAGGGTGGTCTGCACGAACTGCCAGGTGATGCCGTTGATGACGCCCTGGGAGAGCGGGGCGAACTGGGCGAAGGCCGGCTTGCTGAGGTCGAGGTGGGTGGAGGCGCAGGACGGGCACTTGTCCTTGACCGGCAGGGTGAGTGTCTTGCCCTGGTACGTCACCTTGACCGAAATGCCCTTGCAGAGCGGGTCGTTGTTCGGGTTCGCGGTGGTCCACCAGCTGGCGGGGACGGCAACCAGCAGCTGGGTACTGGCGTTGATCTGGGTGCCGCAGGCACCGTAGCCGGTGTCGGTGAAGTAGGTGGCCATGCCGGTCATCGGCTTGTTGATCGGTATCGCGGCACCGGCGGGGCCGGCACCCAGCGCGAGCAGGGCGGCTGTGGCGAGCGGGACGCCCGCCAGCAGCCTCAGGTTCCTACGGGTGGCACGCATGCTTTCCTCCGCATCGCAGCACTCGACGTGGCAGTAGCAACTCGCCGCCCCCGGATGGGAGTTCGGCGATCGCACTGTCACCGGAAGGCACCGAACCTACGGAAGCAACCCTTCGTGGTCCACACCTTTGACATATTGTCATGGCCACAACTCGGTAAACTTTGCCACCCTCCCCCGCGAACGACCCCGCAAACGCCCTCGCGCACGCCCCCGTGAACGCCCCCGTGAACGCCCTCATGACTGAACTGCCGTCAGGACCCGACCACGTCCAAGTGGTAGGTGGTGTCCACCTCGAAGTCCCCGGACGCCCCCTTGATCGACAGGACGTACTGGCCGGGCGTCAGCGGTTCGACCGAGCTCCACAGGCCCCACGCGACTCGCGGGAGCACGCCCGCCATGAACCGCCCGGAGGCGAACTCCTGCATCGGCAACGGGCTTCCGTTCAGTTCGGCCTCGGCCCGGGACACCTCCATCGTCCACGGGCGCGAGGAGAAGCCCAGCGCCGGACGGACGTTGTTCAGCACGGGGAAGAACAGCGGCTTGCCGGCCGGTATTTGGCACCGTCGGACCACCCGGCCGCCGTACGTCCCGGCCAGGAACCAGACGTCCGACGGCTGCTGCCAGCCGGCGAACTCGCCGGTCTCGTCCGCGACCGGCGAGCTCTCCTCCGGCGCCGACAGCGCCCACTTCCACCAGCGGGCCGCCAGCTTCCCACCCTGGCCCGGATCCATCGGCCCGACACTGCTTCCCTGCAACACGCCCTCGCTCGCTTCAGCCCTCGACGGCGCCCACGCCGGACGCCGTTCCGACCGGACTCTATCCGCCGCGCTGCGCTGACTCCCGGTCAACCCCCATGTCAGGAGGGCTCCGCCGGACCCTTCGCACCGTGTGCGAGCCGCTGGCGGGCGGTGGCGCCGCGGCGCTCGATCGGGAGGGTTCCGGTGGCGGCGGCGAGGCCGTACGGGGGCATGTCGCCGTAGATCGCCTCGTAGGAGCCGGGCGGGACGATGTACGTCTCGTGCCAGATCCCCACGTGCTGACGGGACTTGCGCTCGAAGCGGTTGATCATCGCCCAGGCCTTGCGGTGCAACTGCTGGGGCGCGGCGGCGTACTTGAGCAGTTTCTCCTCGGACTCCCAGTACTGGACCACGTAGTAGGTGCGCGGCGAGCCGGAGAGCAGGTGGTAGCCGAGCAGTCCGCTCTGCGGGTCGCGGGAGAGTTCGCGCAGCATCCGCGGCATCGCGATGAACACGGGCAGCCAGTGGTGCGGCGCCCAGAAGTGGTTGATCCGCATGCCGATCAGGAAGAGGACGACCTTCCCTTCGGCGGCGGCGGTGGTTCGGCCGGGTATCGGCTTGGCGAACATGACGCCCCCTCTCGTCGGACCGTCCATGATTGGATAGCCCCACTCATCAATTGCCTTGGATAGTGACACTCGCCGACGGAGGGCACAAGGGGATGCGTCTGGCAGATCTCAGCGAAATCAGCGGCGTCTCCCTCGCCACGATCAAGTACTACCTGCGCGAGGGCTTGCTCCCGCCCGGCCGCCTGGTCAACGCCACCCAGGCCGAGTACGACGAGTCGCACCTGCGGCGGCTGCGGCTGGTGCGGGCGATGATCCAGGTCGGCCGGATCCCGGTGGCCACCGTCCGGGAGGTGCTCTCGCACATCGACGACGACTCCCTCGGCCTCACCCTCCGCCTCGGCGCGGCACTGTGGGCGCTGCCCCACCCCACCGAGCCGGCCCTCGGACCGGCGGACGATCCGTCAACCACCGACGCCCGCAAGCTCGTTGACGACCTGCTTGCCCGCCTGGGCTGGGCCCACGTTCGCGAGGTCGGCGAACTCTCCCCCGCCCACCGCGCCCTGATCGCCGCCCTCGCCACCCTCGGCCGGCTCGGCTACCCGCTCGACGCGGACGACCTGCTCCCGTACGCCCGCACCATGGAACAGGCCGCCGCCTACGACCTCGACCGCATGGAGGCACTGCCCACCCCCCAGGAACAGGCCGAGTACGCGGTCGCCGCCGCCGTCCTGTTCGAACCCGTCCTGCTCAATCTCCGCCGCCTCGCCCAGTCCGAGGAGTCCGGCCGCCGCTACGGGGTGTAGGCGGATTTCGCCAATCTGCGGGCGGGGCTCCGGCGTTCGCCCCGCCCAGGCCGTCGTCCCAGCTCGCCCCCGGTGGCCGCGCCCCACGTGGTGCACCGCACCCCCGAACCCCACCGGCCGCCCCCGAGGTGGGAGCCAGGACGCGCCGCGGCGTACGCCCCCGGCGCACGTGTCCTGTTCACGGCCATCGAGCCCTTCGAGTGCGGACAATCGCCCACCGGCCGTCCCCCGCCGCTGGTACACCAATCGGTCAGGCGCAGCGGGCGCCGGACCGACGAGTGGAAGGAACACCGTGGCGAGCAGCGGCGACCGGATCTGGGTACGCGGGCACTTCCGGCGCAGGGCCGGTTCCGGCGGCTCCGCGAAGTGGGGGCTGGGGACGGTCCTCGCGATCGCGGCGGCCCTGCTCTTCCTGAACAGCACCGTCCACGACTCCACCCCCGCGCAGCCCGCACCGTCCGCGTCCGCCACACCGAGCGGCCACTGATGGGACAGCCCAACATCCCTTCTCCCGGCCCGACTTGGTGGCTGCGATGAGCGAGGACGCGGTCAAGGTCGTGCTGTGGATCCTCGCCCTGGGCGCCGCCGTGGTGGTGCTGAAGGCGGCCTGGGGGTGGGCCGCCGCACACCTGCTGTACCTGGGCGTCGGCCTCGGCGGGCTCGCCCTGCTGATCGCCGTCACCGTCACGGCCACCCTGGTCGGCCGGGCGGGCGCGCCCGGCGGGCTGGACGCCGACCCGCGCCACGAGGCCGTGACCGCGCAGTGGTCGGCCGACTACACCCTCGACGACTTCGCGAACTCCTCGCCGCGCGGCTTCGAGGAGATGTGCCGGACGCTGCTCGACCGGGACGGCTTCTCCGGCGCGCTGCGGGTCGGCGGCGCGGGCGACCTCGGGGCCGACGTGATCGCGCACGACGAGGACGGCCGGAAGGTGGTCGTCCAGTGCAAGCGCTACCACCGCCCCGTCGGCAGCCGCGAACTCCAAACCTTCAACGGCACCGCCCGGCCCGTCCACAAGGCGCGGATCGCCATCGTGGTCGGCCTGTCCGGATTCACCGCCCCGGCCCGCACGTTCGCCCACCAGCAGCGCATCCACCTGGTCGACCGGGCCGCGCTGGAGCGCTGGGGCGCCGGCGAGCACCTCTACGACATCCTCGGCATCGCGGCCGCCGCCGCGTAACCGTCAAACGAGCCCGAGACCGTCCAGCACGGTGCGCGCCCCGACGGTGAACGCGGGGCCCGCAGGGGTGGCGTCGCGGGTGGTGAGAGCGGCGGCGAGCAGGGGGAAGGCGTCGGGGGTGGGGCCGGGGTCCGCACCCTGGTGTTCGAGTTCGAGGGCGCCGATGGTGTAGGCGACCAGCGCGTGCAGGGCGGCGGCCCGTGCGGGGCCGTCCAGCCCGGCGGCGGGCCGCCGGCATCCGCGAGGCGGCCGTCTTCCACTCCCCCGCCCCGGAGCTCCGGCCGTACGCCGACGACCTGCCGTTCACCCTGGTCGCCGACCCCGAGCAGCGTCTGTACCGCGCGTACGGCGTCGAGCACGGCGTCCGCGCGCTGCTCGACCCGCGGGCCTGGCCGGCCATCGCACGGGGCGTGCTCCGCAGCATCCCGCTGATCCTGCGCGGCCGCGAGCGGCCCCCCGCGTCCCGCCCGCTCGGCGGCCGGATCGGGCTGCCCGCCGATTTCCTACTCGCGCCCGACGGCCGCATCCTGGCCGCCCACTACGGCACCCACGCCGCCGACCACTGGACGGTCGACCAGGTACTCGCCCTCGCCGCCGAGCACCGCGAAGCGCCGCTGCACCAGCCCGGCTGAGCCCGCACGATTGGGCGCCGCCCAGCCGGGCACACGCGGAAGAAGACCCCGTCCGACCCGCGAGGAAGGGAGCCGGCGCCATGGACGAAATCCCGCAGAGCGGCGTGCCCGCGCCCGAGCCGGACCACGAGAAACTCCGTGAAGAACTCCACGAAGAACCCCGCGAGGAGCAGCGCGAGGACTTCCGCGCCGAAGGCCGTCCGCCGACCGTCACCCACGACTGGCCGCCGGACGAGGAGGCCGCACCCGCCAGCACGCTGCGCCGACCGGTCCGGGAGGCGCACCGCGCCGAGGGCCGTCCGCCGACCGTCACCCACGACTGGCCGGCTGAGGAGGCCGCGCCCGCCGACGAGCACTGACAACCCCGGACCGGCCCGTCCGACTGCACGGGTGTCCGCCGGTGCCCCTACGATGACCGCCATGATGACAGGGGGCGCGGGCGGCCAACTCGTTGACGGCCGTTTCGAGTTGCTGGGTCGGCTCGGTGGCGGCGGGATGGGTCTGGTGTGGCGGGCCAGGGACACCGTGCTGGAGCGCGAGGTCGCGCTGAAGGAGGTCCGGCCGCCGGACCCGGCGATGCTCGCCGCCGACCCGGCCGCGGCGTTCGAGCTGCGCGAGCGGGTGCTGCGCGAGGCGCGGGCGCTGGCCCGGCTCCAGCACCCGCACGTGGTGACCATCCACCACATCGTCGACTCCCCCGAGCTCCCGCACCCCTGGCTGGTGATGGAGCTGGTCGCCGGGGGTTCCCTCCAGGACCGCCTCGCCCGCGGCGCCCTCTCTCCGCAGGAGGCGGCCAGGATCGGCCGTGGCGTCCTCTCCGCACTGCGCGCCGCGCACACCGCCGGCATCCAGCACCGGGACGTCAAACCCGCCAACATCCTCCTGCGCGCCGACGGCACCCCCGTCCTGACCGACTTCGGCATCGCCGCGCTCAGCGAGTCCACCAGCCTGACCGCCACCGGCGCCCTGATCGGCTCCCCCGAGTTCATCGCCCCCGAACGGATCCGCGGCCGCGAGGGCGACCCGTCCTCCGACCTGTGGTCGCTCGGCATGACGCTGTACGTCGCCGTCGAGGGCCACCATCCGCTGCGCCGCGCCACCAGCATCGCCACCCTGGCCGCCGTCCTCGACGAGCCGCTCCCCCCACCCGTGCGCTCCGGCCCGCTCGGCGCCACCCTCACCGCCCTGCTCGCCCGCGACCCGGCCGACCGCCCCGACGCCGACCGGCTCGACCGCCTGTTCGCCGCCGCCGAGCAGGGCATCGACGGCACCCTGGGCGGCGGAACCTTCGCCCCCACCCAGCTCAACACCACCGGCACCGCCACCACGTACTCCCCCACCGAACTCAACGGCACCACCCGCCAGTTGGCCCCCCGCCGCCGACGCACCGCCCCGCTCCTGGCGGCCGCCCTGGCCGCCGTCGCGGTGGCGGGCCTGCTCGGCTGGCAGCTCACCGACAGGCTGCGCACGCCCGACGGCCACCACGCCGCCACCGGCTCCTCCGCCGCCGGAGCCACCGGAGCCACCGGAACCACCGGAGCCACCGGAACCACGGGGACCACCACCACCGAGAATCTCCTCACCCCGGACGGCGCCCGCGCCCTGGTCGACTCGATCCGGGCCGCCACCGGCGACGCCACCATCACCCAACTGGTGATCCACCCGGAGTTCGCCAGTGCCAAGGTGGTGACCAAGGACAACCCCAAGCACTACGACGACGTCAGCTACCGCGCCGGCAAGATCACCAGCAAGCCCGGTGGCACCCTCGGCACCAACGAGAAGCCCGTGGACCTGACCCGGATCGACTGGACCCAGCTCCCGTCGGTCTTCACCAAGGCCCAGACCGAACTCGGCGTCCCCGCCCCCAAGTCCCGCTACCTGATCGTCGACTACGGCTGGTTCGCCGACGAAATCACCATCCGCTACTACCTCTCCGACGACTACGGTGGCGGCGGCTACCTCTCCACCGGCGCCACCGGAAAGGTCCTCAAGGTGGCCAAGTCCGGCTGACGCCAACCCTCTTCGCCGTCAGTCGGCCATGAACCACAGGTAGCTGCCCGGCATCGCCGCACCCGCTTCGAGCATGGCGTCGAGGGCGAGCAGCGCCGACCTCCGACACTCGGAGACGCAACGCTCGGTCAGCACCGCAAGCTCCCGGCGGGCCACCTCGGCCCCTGCTCGTTGATCACGGCGTCCCGGTACGGATCCACCCCCACCGAGCACCCTCGCGCCACGCAGTCCGATCGCACTCAACGCCCGCGCCGGCCCCTCGCCCCGCCCCTCCTACGTATCCGATCGTTCCGCCGGGCATCCGTCGGCGATCGCAGAAATGTGTCCGCGATCTGCCAACCCGATGCGGAACCATTCCGGCGGGACGAGCGTTTCGGAGCTGCCGAGAAAAAGAGTTGACGGTCCATCATATCCTGTGCAGTCAAGCCAGGTTGGCGAGCTCCGGAGCCCGGAGAACGGAAGAAGTTCCCTGGTCGTCCCGGCCGACTCACGGTTGCCGTGAGGCTCGGACCGGCGCCGGGCTTGCGCGCCGCCCTCAGTTGCGGATGGCAAAGAAACTGTCATGAAACAGCCAACAGGATCCCCTGGCGAATCAGATCTCGCGACGGATAGAACCGTATCGGGGGAAAGATCCCCTCCGTCTCATCGGGAGGATTCAGTCATGAAGAAGCTGGCACGCATGCTCGCGGTTCTGGGCTCGGTGGCCGCCCTGCTGTTAGGAGTTGCCACCCCCAGCCAGGCCGACGACATCTTCATGTGGGACCCGGCCGCTCGCTACCTGCTCCAGAATGTGAACAGCGGTCAGTGCCTGGTCGTGCAGGACAGGGACAACGGCAATCCCGCCTTCCAGTACCCCTGTTCCAACTACATGGACCAGAGGTGGTGGTACACCTCACTCGAAACCCTGGTCAACAACAACTCGGGCAGGTGCCTGGAGATCGCCGACTGGCGCACGGACAATGGCGCTCCCGCGCGTCAGTGGCAGTGCACCGGGGGTGAGAACCAGCGGTGGCGGGTGCGCTCGAACGGCTGGGCCGGGATCGAGTTCATCAACGGTCATTCCGGCAAGTGCCTGGTTGTGCGGACCCTCAACAGCGGGCAGCAGGCCGCCCAGTACGACTGCAACAACCCTCCCTACCTGGACCAGCTCTGGCGGCTTCGCGCCTGACCCGACAGCCCCACTGCCGCTCGCAGTGGGGCTCGTCGCGGTCCTGCGGCAGTAACGCTTCGTTCCTGTCCGGACCCCGGCCGCCGCCCCAGGGCCCCTCGCACCCCGACCTGCCGGACGCAAGGGACTCACCCACGCACGCGCACAAATCCGGCCCTCCCGGCCATCAGCGCCGGCCGCGCAGCCGAGGAAGCCCTCCGGACGTGACCGCGTGGGTGGCGAGGCCGAAGATCAGGCCCCAGAACGCGGAGCCGATGCCGAACAGCGTGGTGCCGGAGGCGGCGGCCAGCAGCGTCACCACGGCGGCGTCGCGGCCGGGTTCGGGGGTGAGCGCGGCGGCGAGGCTGTTCTGCAGCGAGGCGAGCAGGGCGACACCGGCGACCACGGCGACCAACTCCTTCGGCAGGCCGGTGAACAGGCCGACCAGGACACCGCCGAAACTGCCGACGAGAACGTACAGCGCACCGGACGACATGCCGGCCACATAGCGGCGGCGCGGGTCAGGGTGGGCCTCGGGGCCGGAGCAGATCGCGGCGGTGATGGCGGCCAGGTTGACGCCGGGCGAGCCGAACGGGGCGAGCAGGACGGAGGCCCCGCCGGTCACGCCGATCAGCAGGCGGTCGTCGGGGCGGTAGCCGAAGGCGCGCATCACGCCGAGCCCGGGGGCGTTCTGCGAGGCGAGCGAGACGATGGTGAGCGGCAGCGCGAGGCCGACCAGCGCGGGCCAGGAGAACGCGGGGGCGGTGAACACCGGCACGGTCGGCCCGCCGGATCCGGGGTGCAGCCGAAGCCCGACCGTCAGCGCGGCCAGCACTCCACCGGCCACCAGGGCGATCACCACGGCGTAGCGCGGCGCGAGACGCTTGGCGAACAGGAACGCGACGAAGCTCCCGACCACCAGGACGGGTGCCCCGTGCACCGCCCCGAAGATCCCGGTGCCGAAGGAGAACAGGATCCCGGCCAGCATCGCGTGCACGACGCCTTCGGGCACGGCGGCGATCAGCCGGCCGAACCAGCCGGTGATGCCGAACAGGGTGACGGCGACGGCACTCACCAGGAACGCACCGACAGCCTCCCGGTACGGGTAGTGCCCCAGACTCGTGACCAGCAGCGCCGCCCCGGGGGTCGACCAGGCGGTCACCACCGGCGTCCGGGTCCACCAACTGAGCGCGAACCCGGTGACGCCACTGCCGATCGCCACCGCCCAGATCCACGACGCGGTGTGCGCAGCGTCCAACCGCCCGGCCGCGGCCGCCGCGAGCACCACGACCAGCGGCCCGGAGAACGACACCGCGACACACACCAGCCCGGCGAGCAGGGCCGGCCCGGACACATCCCGCCGCAGGCTCCGCCGTTGCTCCTCAACCGCCCCGGCTTCTGATCGGACCGTCAGATCGTCTGTCATTCGGGCAGTATCCCGGGGAATCGGCCGGGAGTCGCCGACGGGTCAGCCCCACCCCGAGCCCTCGCCCACCACCGGGGTACCACCCACGACTGGCGCCACAAAGGCTTCGCACCACACCATCACGACCACGCCATTTGCCTAAGCCACTTAGGAAGATGCATGATGCGCATAGGCGATCGAAGGAGAGGCCATGGCCACCAAGGCGGAAGCGACGAGCACCGACGCGCCGGACTGGATCACCACCCCCATCACCCCCCAACTCCTGCGCGGCCACCTCGACTTCGAGGTGACGCCGCACGGCCTGCTGCCGCACCGGCTGCCCGACCGCGCGCGGCGGCAGGTGCCGGACCAGCAGTTGGCCGTCGCGGAGGCGCAGCCGTCGGGGGTGCGGGTGGTGTTCCGGACGGCGGCCACCCGGATCGAGCTGGACACCTTGCCGACGAAGCGGGCCTACCGGGGCTTCCCGCCGCCCGCCGACGGGGTGTACGACCTGCTGATCGACGGGCGGCTTACGGCGCAGGCCACGGTGGCGGGCGGCAACCTGCGCACCGTCACGGACTTGGTGACGCAGGCCGCCGAGCTGACCGAAGGGCCGGTCGGCACGGCCCGGTTCGAGGGGCTGCCGGGGCGGGCGAAGGACGTGGAGATCTGGCTGCCGCACGCCGAGGTCACCGAGCTGGTCACCTTGCGCACCGACGCGCCGGTCGAGCCGCTGCCGGAGCGCGGGCGGCCGGTCTGGCTGCACCACGGCAGTTCGATCAGCCACGGCTCCAACGCGGCGCACCCGAGCGGGACTTGGCCGGCGATCGCGGCGGCGCGCGGCGGCGTGGAGCTGGTCAATCTGGGTTTCGGCGGCGGCGCGCTGCTCGACCCGTTCACCGCCCGCGCGATCCGGGACGCCCGGGCGGACCTGATCAGCCTGAAGATCGGCATCAACGTGGTGAACAGCGACGCGATGCGACTGCGCGCGTTCGGCCCGGCGGTGCACGGCTTCCTGGACACCGTGCGCGAAGGGCACCCGCGCACCCCGCTGCTGCTGGTCTCCCCGATCCTGTGCCCCCTGCACGAGGACACGCCCGGCCCGCTCATGCCGGACTTCACCGGCGGAACGCTCCGCTTCCGGGCCACCGGCGACCCGGCCGAACGCGCCGCCGGCCGCTTGACGCTCACCGTGATCCGCGACGAACTGGCCCGCATCGTCGGGCTACGGGCGCTGGACGACCCGCACCTGCACTACCTCGACGGCCGTCAGCTCTACGGCGAGCGCGAGTACGCCGAACTCCCCCTCCCGGACGGCCTCCACCCGGACCAGGCCGGCCACCGCCGGATCGGCGAGCACTTCGCCCGGCACGCCTTCGGACTCGACCGGCCCTTCCGTAGCCGGTGAGCGGCGCCGCCCGCCGAGGGCTTCTCGGTTCCTGACCGGACGCAACCCGCAGGGGGTCAGGCCCGGTGCGGGGTGATCAGTCCGGATTCGTAGGCGGCGATGACGGCCTGGGCGCGGTCGCGGACGTCGAGTTTGGCGAACAGGCCGGTGATGTGGTTCTTCACCGTGGACGGGCTGATCTCCATCGCGTCGGCGATCGCGGTGTTGTCCAGGCCGGTGGCCATCAGCCGCCAGACCTCGCGTTCGCGCGGGGTGAGGTCGTCGGGGACCGGGGCGGCGGCCGGCGGGGCGGGGCGGGGGGCCCGGACGTGGGTGGCGATCAGGCGGGTGAGCAGGCGGGGTGCGACCACGGCGTCACCGGCGTGCACGGTGCGGATCGCGGCCGCGAGGTCCTCCGGGGAGACGTCCTTGGGCAGGAAGCCGTGGGCGCCGGCCCGCAGCGCGGCGACCACGTACTCGTCCAGGTCGAAGGTGGAGAGCGCGAGCACCCGGCAGTCGGGAACCAGACCGGCGAGCTGTTCGGTGGCGGCGACGCCGTCGAGGACGGGCATCCGCAGGTCCATCACCACCACGTCGGGGCGCAGGCGCTGGGCGAGAGCGACGGCCTGTTCGCCGTTCTCGGCCTCGCCGACCACCTCGAAGGACGGGTCCGGGGAGAGGATCAGCGAGAGTCCGCGGCGGACCAGGGGCTGGTCGTCGGCGACCAGGACGCGGATCGCGGGGGCGTCGTTCATGCGGACACCTCTCCGTACCGGGGCTCGGCCCCGGCCGTCTCCTCGGCGGTCGGGGGCTCGACCCCGACCGTCCCGTCTCCGTACCCGGGTCCGGCCCCGGCCGTCTCCTCGGCGGTCAGGGGCAGTTCGGCCAGCACGGCGAAGCCGCCGTCGGGGTGCGGGCCGCAGCTCAGGCTGCCGCCGTGCAGGACGACGCGTTCGCGCATGCCGATCAGGCCGTGGCCGCCGCTCTCGCCACCCCCGCCGTGACCGCCGCCCTCACCCACGCCGTCGTCGCGCACCAGGACCACCACGGCGTCCGGGCGGTAGGTCAGGCGGACGGTCGCGCGGGCCGCCGGACCGGCATACTTGCGGGCGTTGGTCAGGCCCTCCTGGACGATCCGGAAGACCGTCAGGCCGAGGGTCGGCGGCAGCGGGCGCGGGGTGCCGTGGACGGTCAGCCCGGTGGGCAGGCCGGCCCGGCGGGAGTCCTCCACGAGCCGGTCGAGGTCGTCGGCGCCGGGCTGCGGGGCGGGCGGGACGGCGTCCGGTTCGTCGCCGGCCCGCAGGACGTCCAGCAGTTGGCGCATCTCGCGCAGCGCGAGCCGGCCGGAGGACTCCAGCGTGATCAGGGCGTCCCGGACCACCTCGGGGTCGGCGAGGTTGGCGCGGGCGCCGCCGGCCATCAACTGCATGGTGGTGATGTGGTGGGCCACGATGTCGTGCAACTCCCGGGCGATGCGCCGCCGTTCCTCGGCCACGGCGCGGTCGGCCAGCAGTTGGCGGTTGGCGGCCACCTCGCGCTGCCAGCGGGCGACCGCCAGTCCCGCGCCCGCCACCAGCAGGCCGGAGGACGGTGCGGCGACCACGGCCTGCCAGTCGGGCATCCGGAAGTGGCTCTGGGTCAGCACCGTCAGCACCGAGGTGACGGCGATGGCTGCGGCGGTCACCCGGAGCCGGCTGTGGCGGGCGAGCGTGTACAGCGCCACCGTCAGGACGGCGCCGAAGTGGATGCCGATCGGCTCGGCCAGGTTGGTGCCCGCCTGGAGCAGCAGCACGGCGGCGAACATCGGCACCGGGTGGGTGCGCCGCGCCAGCAGCGGCAGCCCGGAGATCAGGGCGAGCAGGAAGCCGGGCACGCCCGGACCCCCTTCGGCCGCGGCGAACAGCAGGTAGCCGAGCACGTCCAGCAGGCCGGCGCCGACGGCCACCAGGGCGTCGGCCTGGCTCCACGGCAGGCCATCCGGCCGGCGACGCGAGGCCGCGCCCGCGCCCGGTCCGGCCGTCCTGGGACCCGCCGTCCCCCTCATGTCCCAACTCCCTGGTTCCCGGCCGTCCCCGGGTCGCTGATCTGCAGTGATGGCCCCATTCTCGCACCGGCCGGACGGGCCCGACATGGGCCCCGGAGGCAGCTCGCCCTGGGAGCACGGTCCCAGACCCGGACGGACGGCGGGAGCGGGGGCCCCACCGCGGATCGTCCGTCGCCAGGACGCCCCGGCCCGAACCGACTGATGAGCTGTGATCAGGCCGGGAACTCCCGGCGCAAGCACCGACGTTCACGCCCATCGGCGGCGCGCGCGTCCATCAGCGGGAGGGTTCCGTGATCCGCGCACTGACCGGATTCGCCACCAGAAACGCCTGGAAGGTCATCGCCGCCTGGGCGGTGCTGGGGATCGGCCTGACGATGCTCGGCCCGCTGCTGTTCGAGCGGGTCACCCAGTCGCAGTCCGGCGACTTCCTGCCCCGCAGCTACGACTCGGCGGCCGCGCTGCGGATCGCCGAGGACCACTTCGGCCTGGACCCGGACGCCACCGTCGTCACCGTCCTGGTCGCCCGCACCGACGGCCGGGCGCTCACCGACGACGACCAGCGGCGGATCGAGGCCGAGGCGGACCGGCTCGGCAAACACCGCGTCGTCATGCCACGCAAGAAGGACGAGCCGGCCTTCCTGCTGCCCGACCACTCGCAGACCCCGAAGGTCGCCCCGGCGATGCTCGCCCCCGACCGCAGCTTCGAGCTGCTCGCCGTCGAACTGACCGGCGACTCCTCGAACGAGGGCGTGCAGGGCGTCTACCGCACCTTCCGCGACGACGCCCGCGAGCGGTTCGCCGGCGCCGGGATGCGCACCGGCTTCACCGGCGGCCTGGCCGACGCGGCGGACTCCGCCGACGAGCACCGGACGGCAGCGACCATCGGCAGCGCGCTGCTGGCCGGGCTGATCGTGCTGCTCAACGTGCTGGTGTTCCGCAGCGTGCTGGCGGCCGTCCTGCCGCTGCTGGCGGTCGCGATGATCGGCGGCGCGGCAGGCGGGGCGGTGGCCGGGGCGGCGGCGCTCACCGGGCTGAAGCTGGCCCCGTCGACGTCGAGCCTGATCTCGGTGGTGCTGCTCGGCATCGGCATCGACTACCTGCTGTTCCTGCTGTTCCGGTTCCGCGAGCAGCTGCGGGCCCGGCCCGAACAGCCCGCCCGGGAGGCGGCGGCCGAGGTCGCGGGCCGGGTCGGCACCGCGATCACCTCGGCCGCGCTGACCATCGTCGCGGCCTTCGCCACCCTGGGCGTGGCGAGCTTCGGCCAGTTCCGTTCACTCGGCCCGGCCGTCGCGGTCGCCGTGCTGGTCATGCTGCTGGGCAGCCTCACGCTGATGCCCGCCCTGCTCGCGGCGTGCGGCCGGGCGATGTTCTGGCCGTCCCGCGCGCTGCGCCGCCCGGCCCGGGAGGGCTTCGCCGGACGGTTCGGCGAGCTGGTCGCCCGGCGACCGGCGGCCCTGCTGCTGGCCTCCGTCGCACTGCTCGGCGCGCTGACCGCCGGGGCGGTCGGAATCCGGATGGACTACGGCCAGGGCGGCTCCTCGGGCACCCCGGCGGCGGCCACCGCGGCCGAGATCTCCCGCGCGCTGCCCGCAGGAGTCTCCGACCCGACCACGGTGTACCTCACCGCGACCGACGGCGGCGCCGTCGAGGCACGCCAACTGGACGGCCTGGCCCAGGCGTTGGCCAAGGTGGACGGCATCGGCCAGGTCGGCCGGACGGTCCTCGCCCCGGACGGCCGAGCCGCCCGCATCGACCTCTACCCCACCGCCGACCCGCAGAGCAAGGCCGCCCGCGACCTGGTCTCCGGCCCCGTCCGCGCCACCGTCGCCGCGCACACCCCCGCCGGAACGAACGCCCACGTCGGCGGCACGGCGGCGATCTTCGCGGACATCTCCACCGCCGTCGATCACGACCTGACGCTGGTCTTCCCGGTCGCGGCGGCGCTCATCGCCGGCATCCTGCTGCTGCTCCTGCGCAGCCTGCTGGCCCCGCTGGTGCTGATGCTCGCCGTCGGCGCGGGCTTCACCGCCACACTGGGCGCGGCCACCCTGCTCTTCCAGCACCTGCTGTCCGAACCCGGCGTCAACTTCACCCTGCCGCTGGTGCTCTTCCTGTTCGTGGTGGCGCTCGGCACCGACTACAACATCCTGATCACCGACCGGATCCGCGAGGAGATGCGCCGCCCCGGCTCCGCCCGTGCCGCCGTCGCCCGTGCCGTCCGCCACACCACCCCCACCATCGCCACCGCCGGCCTCGTCCTGGCCGGCTCCTTCGCCACCCTCGCCGCGACACCCGGCACCGAACAGATCGCCTTCGCCCTCACCCTCGGCATCCTGCTCTCCGCAGCCGTCCTCTCCCTCGCCCTCGTCCCCGCCCTCGCCGCCCTCCTCGGCCGCACCCTCTGGTGGCCCCTGCGCCCCACCCCGCGCGAACACCCCTCCGAGCCGACCCACCTCCCCTCGCCGGCCCGTCAACCCCTGTAAGAGGGTGCTCGACAGGGGAATCCCCCCAACTGACCGGACCCGGTTCCATGACATCGTGGCGGCCGGGTCCGTGTCCGCGACATTCATCACCCGCGCCGGAACGGAACGACGCCGGTACCCCTCGGACCTGAAGGACGATCAGTGGCAGCCCATCGAACCGATGCTGCTGCGATGGCACGCGGCCCGCGCCGAAGGCCGTGAGCCGACCACCGAACTGCACGAGGTGGCCAACGCGATCCTCCGCGCCGCCCGGACCGGAATCGCCTGGCGGTACCTGCCGCACGACTTCCCGCCCCACACCACGGCTACTTCAAGGAGTGGAAGCGCGACGGCACCACCCAGCAGATCCACGACACCCTCCGCGACCAGCCGCGGGCGAAGAAGGACCGCCGCACCCTGCCGACCGCGGCAATCACCGACGCCCAGTCCGTGAAGGCCTCACCCAACACCCCCGCCGACTCGCAGGGACTCGACGGCGACAAGAAGACCAAGAGCCGCAAGCGACACATCGCCACCAACACCCCCGGCCCGCTGCTGGTCCTGATCGTCACCGCCGCCGGCGTCCAGGACTCCGCCGGAGGCCGTCAGGTCCTCGACGCCCTCGCCAACCGGTGGCCGACCGTGACCAAGGCCTGGGTCAAGACCGCCGAGCGCGTGGAACCCAAGGCCAGCTGACCCGACTTCCGGTCCATGACCGGCGAAGACCTCCTCGACCTCCAGGTCGAGGAGGCCTTCGCCGTCGGCGCCGGGTTCGCCACCCAGGGTCCTCCCCGCGTGCGCGGGGATGCTTGTCGGCGTACACCGGAACGTGCCCAGTCGCGTAACAGTGACCCCGCTCAAGGCGAGGAAGCTCAGCGGAAGGCTGCAACGTTCTCCGATGCCCACTGTTGGAAGGGCCTGGCCGCTGAGCCGGTGACCCGTGCAACCGTGTCGCGCACCCGCTGCAGTGCCTCGTTGACATCTCCGCCCATCACGTCGAGCACCGCGTCCGCAGTCTCGGCGCCGAAGACCGCGGTCATCTGAGCGTGGGCCTCCTCCCGGCTGATCTCGGCGAACGGCACCTCCTGTCCGAGTGCCGCCGCGACGGACTCGACCTGCTGACGGGCTGTCACCTGTTCTGGACCGGTCAGTGCGTATGTCCGGCCCCGGTGACCGGGCTCGGTCAGAGCGACGCGCGCGACGGACGCGATGTCCGCGGGGTGGATCGTGGGCAGCCCGATGTCCGCGTACGGCATGCGGACCGTCTCCTGCTCTCGGATCGACGCCGCCCACATCAGGGCATTCGAGGCGAACTGTGTCGGCCGGAGGATCGTCCAGGCCATGCCGCTGTCCTGGAGCAGCCGCTCGACAGCGAGATTCTCTGCGGCAGGGCCGAGGTGCGGATGGGTCTGGACGGTGATGGACGAGACGAGCACGACATGCTCCACGCCCGCCTGCCGGGCGGCCTCGAGGATGTCGGCGTCCGGACCCAGGCGTGACACGAGGAACAGCGATCGCACACCCTCCAGAGCGGGTTTCAGTGACGCTGTCTCGGCGAAGTCGCCCTCGACGACCTCGACCCCTTCAGGGAACGCGGCCCGTGCAGCATCACGGGTGAGTCCCCTGATCGGGCCGGCACCGCACGCCTGCAGTTCCTTCAGCAGAACACTTCCGATGTTCCCGGTGGCCCCTGTCACGAGGATCACGAGCGTCTTCCCCCTTCGTCGGACGATCAACTGGAAGGGACCCTAGAGATTCAAGCGCGCTTCAAGTCAAGACGGCCCTCGGCAGTTCGCCGGGCACGTCATCCGTACCTGCCTGAGCACCTTCGCGGGTACGCCGACAATGCTCCCCGGACTGCCGAAGCGGTTGCCCGGATCAAGCGCCGCTCCCCGCACGCGCGGGGATGATCCCTGGCGACGGGCGACACGTTCGGACGCTCACCACTGCTCACCGCACGCGCGGGGATCGTCTTGACGTCAGCAGACCGTCGGGCAACACGGCCGGATGCTCCCCGTGCACGCGGGCGTCGTACTGCCGTGGGAGCATCCACCCACGCGCCACTGCTCCTTGACACCTTCACAGCACCACTGATCCCGGAGTGCGGCGCCGTTGCACTCGAACGCCGCCGACCGGGCCAGCCCGAGACCGCAGGCGGCCCGCGCCGACAGCCGCTCCAGAACGAGCCGGACGTCGTTTATGTCTGAACCTCTGGAAGTGGGTCATTTCCGCGTCAGCGGCGTATGACACCGCAGGTCAACGAGTCTGCTCCCCGCGCCTGCGGGGATGGTCCCTGTTGTCGACGACCAGGCGCAACCCGCCCGCTCTGCTCCCCGCGCCTGCGGGGATGGTCCCCCGCACACCGGCAAGGACGACTGAACCGGCCGGGCCCGAACCTGCTCCCCGCGCCTGCGGGGATGGTCCCGAGGTGCGACGCGTGTTGCACCCGCGCGCTCACTGCTCCCCGCGCCTGCGGGGATGGTCCCGACTCGCCGCCGCCCTCGGCCGCACCACCCTGCTGCTCCCCGCGCCTGCGGAGATGGTCCCGCCGGATCGCTGGCGGCGCGTTCGTTCAGCTCCTGCTCCCCGCGCCTGCGGGGATGGTCCCGCAGCCTGGCTGGTGCTGACGGGTTTACCCAACTGCTCCCCGCGCCTGCGGGGATGGTCCCTGCTGCCGATGTTGGAGGCGGTGTCCCAAGCCTGCTCCCCGCGCCTGCGGGGATGGTCCCGCCGCCGTCGCGCAGAAGGGACGCCGGGCCGCCTGCTCCCCGAGCCTGCGGGGATGGTCCCCGCCTGCTCCACGAGTGGCAGGACTTCGCCGCCCGCCTGCACGACGCCGGGCGCCAGCTGCCCTGCCTGGTATGGCCCTGACCTGTGGCTTCACCCCTTCCTGATCTTCCTTTCGGGGCTACTCGGAGGACGGTCGGAAGGGGGGTCGTCAGACAACCAGCTCACATTGAGGGCACATCCCTCCAGAAGTGCCCCCACCGGCCGTGCTGCCGCCGCCGGATGACCGCCCGTCGGTGCCCGGCGATAGCGTGTGCGCGCCCGCTCGTGGCCCGCGACTCGGAAGGCTCAATGGTGGATCATCAGCGTCCCTCCACGGAGGAGATCCTGGCACGCATGCCGGAACTCGCACCCTACGGCCGCGAGGCCGCTCTGCTGCGCCCCGAGCGTGGGGCACCCGAGGTCGGCGACAGCTCGATCGGCGGCCCGCTGCTGTGGCCCGCCGACGAACCGTGGCCCAGGTGCCCAGTGCGGGAGGACGACGGGCCGGACGGGTACCCGGCGATGGTGCCACTGGCGCAGATCCACACTCGTGACGCACCCGGCCCGTGGTGGCCGAACGGCGCGGACCTGCTGCAGGTGCTCTGGTGCCCTGTCGAGCACTGGGACCCGCCGGCCGACCAGGCCGACGGGAGCCCGGTGGTCGAACTGCGCTGGCGGCGCACCGCCGAGCTCTCCGGCCCTCCGGTGGCGGGCCCGCCGGAGGCGTCGATGCACTACGAGGACGAGTACCTGCCCGAGCCGTGCATCTTCTCGGTGGAGCACCTCACCGACTTCCCGTATCGCGAGGAGTTGCCGCCCGAACTGCGGCCCGCCCTCCAGCAACTGGTGAAGGACACCCACCCCCAAGGCAAAGGACGTGATTACCCGCGTCGCCGGCTGGAAGCTCGGCGGCTGGCCGACCTGGCACCTCAACCACCCTCACCCATACGAGTGCGAGACCTGCGGGAACCGAATGACGCTGCTCTTCACGATCGCCAGTGACGACGTGACGGGCATCGTCGTCGGCCGCTGGGGCGAACTGCGGATCTTCACCTGCCCGGCCGACCACACGCACCCGTTCACCGCCGACCTGCACTGACATCCACTCGGCGCCGCCAAGCCCATCCCGCAGTGCCCGAGTGGGCAGCCCCCGGTGGCATTGCCGCAATCCGCCGCCGTAGGCTCACCGGCATGGATCTCCCCGCCTGCGGCTGTCTGCTCTGCGACACCACCAGCGACAAATCCGCGTGGGACGCACGCGACAACCGCATCGCGGCGAACATTCGCGAGTACGACTGGAACGTCAACGGAGTCGCCGGCGGCGAACTGCCCGGCGACTGGTCCTACTCGATCGGACTCTGGCACACCCTGCGCAGCCCCGAGGTCAGCATCTTCGGCATCCCCTCGCAGACCGGCATGCGGATCGTCAACGCCCTCGCCCGCGAGATCCGAGCCGGGCATCCGCTCGAACCGGACCAGCGCCGCGACGACGTCCTGGGCGGCGGCCTCTCGGTGGCGATCCGGCCGGTCCACCCCAGCTGGTACCTCAGCTTCTTCGGCGCCGGTGTCGACTTCTACCAGCGACCGCCGCTGCCCATCACGCAGATGTTCTGGCCGGACAAGCAAGGACGCTTCCCCTGGGACGAAGGCGTGGACAAGACCTGCCGCACCACCCAGCCGCTCCTGTGGATACCCCGCGAGGAATCCACCGGTCCCTGGGCGAACGCCGAACCCGCCCAGTACCGACCTCACGAGTAACCGGAGCGGGGTCGACCTCGGTCACAGCCCCAGTCGAGCCCAGTCCGCACCCGGATAGTCGGACTTGCACTCCCTCGCCCTGCTGGACGGTGCCCTGACCGAGAAACTGTTCCCCCGCACCCGCAGGGATGGCCCCTGGGGCAGGGCCGCAGACCGCACGAACACCTCCTGCTCCCCCCGCCCTCGGGGATGGTCCTCGCGAGACGTCCAGAACGAAGAGGTTGTGCGACTGCTCCCCGCCCGCGCGGGGATGGTCCCCGAGCGGGAACCTCCCGCGGTTCACACCCGGTCTACTCCCCGCGCCCTGCGGAGATCCGTCCTCGACGCTGCTGCGTACGACCGCCAGGCCTGCCCCCCACTCGCGGGGATCGTCTCGCCGTCGGCAGACTGTCGGGCACCACGGCCGGCTGCTCCCCATGTACACCAGCGTCGTGCTGCCGTGGGAGTATCCACCTAGGTACTACTGCTCGTTGACACCTTCACCGCGCAACTGAAGGGCGGCGCCACCGCGCTCGAGCGGCGTCGGCCACAAGCCGGCCCGCGCCGGAAGCATCCGGGAAAAAGGGAAAGGTCACTTATGCCCGAATCTCTGAAAGTGGGTAATTCCAGGGTCGGTGGCATGTAACGCCGCAGGTCAACAAGTCTGCTCCCCACACACGCGGGGATGGTCCCTCCCCGCCCCCGCACCGACGGTGGCCGCCGTCCTGCTCCCCACACACGCGGGGATGGTCCCTTGAACTGCCGGTACCGGTCCTGCGCGTCTTCCTGCTCCCCACACACGCGGGGATGGTCCCAGCGACGGCGCGATCGCGCCGAAGAGGGAGTCCTGCTCCCCACACACGCGGGGATGGTCCCGACCGAGCGCTGCAACTGCACTGAGCCGATCCCTGCTCCCCACACACGCGGGGATGGTCCCTCACCCCTCGACTCTCCGCTGCGCCGCAGCCTCTGCTCCCCACACACGCGGGGATGGTCCCACGCCCGTCGCAGCATCGATCGTGCCCGTGAGCTGCTCCCCACACACGCGGGGATGGTCCCTGCGTGACGTCGCCGGTGATCTCGGTGTTGGGCTGCTCCCCACACACGCGGGGATGGTCCCCATCACGGTTCGGCACCTGCTTCGCCGCCCGCCCTGCTCCCCACACACGCGGGGATGGTCCCGACTCGAACCGCCCCTGCCCGGAGGTGGTCACCTGCTCCCCACACACGCGGGGATGGTCCCGCATCACGTACGCGAGCACCAGGCCGCCGCCGCTGCTCCCCACACACGCGGGGATGGTTCCTCCGCGGCCAGTACACCGGGGTGGACTCGGCGCTGCTCCCCGCACACGCGGGGATGGTCCCCAGGACCAACAGCTGTTCAGGGTGATCACGATCTGCTCCCCGCACACGCGGGGATGGTCCCCGGGCCGGAGCGGTGATTGACGGCGTCACAGGCTGCTCCCCGCACACGCGGGGATGGTCCCAGTGCGCCGGTCGTTGCCGGGCACGGCAGGGTCTGCTCCCCGCACACGCGGGGATGGTCCCGTCAGCTCCCGTTGCGCCTTGCCGATGAGTTGCTGCTCCCCGCACACGCGGGGATGGTCCCGTCCGCAAAGCCACCATCGACGACCTGACGATCTGCTCCCCGCAGACGCGGGGATGGTCCCCACGTGATGTCGGGCAGCGGTGTGTGCTGCCACTGCTCCCCGCACACGCGGGAATGGTCCCACCTCAGCCGACGGCAGCTCCGCGTGGGGCGACTGCTCCCCGCACACGCGGGGATGGTCCCTGGTAGTTGTACAGCTCGTTGCCGGGGATGTTCTGCTCCCCGCACACACGGGGATGGTCCTCACGCCGGCCTCTACGCCGCGAACGTCACCCACTGCTCCCCGCGCACGCGAGGGTCAGCCGGACGACACCCCGTCCGACCGGGCTGAGCGCACGTCCGCCCCGAGGGCCGCTCGCCATCGCGCCAGCATCGGTTCGACGAGCTGCCACTGATCGTCCTTCAGGTCCGAGGGGCACCGACGTCGCTCCGTCACAGTTGATCAATATCGCGGACACGGACCCGGCCGCCACAAGATCACGGAACCGGGTCCGTGCCGTCACGACCGAAGCCGAACAGCTGGGGGAATCCCCTATCGAACACCCTCTGGGAGGACCCCTCGGCGGGAACTCCGTGGGCGGCAGGATCCGTCCCGGTCCGGGTGGGCACCGGCAGTCGGCTCTCCCCCGCCAACGCGGTCGCCCCGCAGCCCGGAACGCCCAACTGAGGGCGCCGGGCAGGTCATCTGTGGTTGACGATGACGGAGATGCCCCAGCCGATCGCGGCGAGCACCACAGCGAACATCAGCCCGGCCACGGCGCGAGCGACCGGCCCAGCGGCAGGCCGGTCGGCGGCAGGCCGGTCGGCCGCAGGCCGGTCGGTGCCCGTTGCCGGGTTGAGCAGGCGCAGAGCGATCGCGAACAGGGCGGGGAGGCCCGCGCCGGTGAGCAGGCCGACCATGACGATCCGCCAGAGCGCGTTTAGGTTGATCCAGGAGTTCACGGGCTCACCTGGTCATTGGACTTGACCCGCTCGGGCACCACCGAGCCCGTCCATACGGCGTTGACGTTGTCCGGCGTGACGGCCGCCCGGCGGGACGCCACGAAGAAGGCCGCCGACGCCAGGACCAGCAGCACGAAGATCACCACCACCCCGGCCGTCCCGCCGATCCCGTCCGCCACCCAGTAGGCCAGCGCCCCGACCAGCGCGGCGGCCGGCAGCGTCAGCAGCCAGGCCGTCACCATCCGACGGGCGAGCCGCCAGCGGACCATGGCGCCGCTGCGGCCGATTCCCGAGCCCAGGATCGATCCGGTGGCGACATGGGTGGTGGAGAGCGAGTAGCCGAAGTCGGTGGAGCAGAGGATCACGGCCGCCGAGGCCGACTCGGCGGCCATCCCCTGCGGCGACTCGATCTCCACCAGGCCCTTGCCCAGGGTGCGGATCACCCGCCAGCCGCCGATGTACGTCCCCAGGGCGATCGCCACCGCGCAGGAGAGGATCACCCAGTCCGGCGCCTTCGACCCGGCGGGCAGGGTGCCGTTGGCGATCAGGGCCAGGGTGATGACGCCCATGGTCTTCTGCGCGTCGTTGGTGCCGTGGGCGAGCGAGACCATCGACGCCGAACCGATCTGGCCGTACCGGAACCCACGCCCACGCGCGTCCTCGGGGACCCCGCGGGTGAGGCGGTAGACCAGGACGGTACCGGCGGCGGCCACCGCACCGGCGATGAACGGCGACAGAGCTGCGGGCACGATCACCTTGGAGACCAGTCCCTGCCACTTGACGGCCGAGGCCCCGGCCGCCGCCACCGTCGCCCCGATCACCCCGCCGATCAGCGCGTGCGAGGAACTGGAGGGGATCCCGAGGAACCAGGTGGCCAGGTTCCACAGGATGCTGCCGGTCAGTCCGGCACAGACCACGGTCAAGGTCACCACCCCCGTGGCCACCAGCCCGTTGGCGATGGTCGCCGCCACCGCGGTCGACAGGAACGCCCCGACCAGGTTCAGCACCGCCGACACCGCAACCGCGACCCGCGGAGGGAGAGCCCCGGTGACGATCGATGTCGCCATCGCATTGCCGGTGTCGTGAAACCCGTTGGTGAAATCGAACCCCAGCGCCGTGACCACCATCGACGCCAGGACCGCGTCGTTGCCGGTCACGGACCCGAATCTACCCCGCACCCCGCGCCGATCCCGGCCCCAAAACGGCGCCCCGCACCGATCGGATCAGTCCCCCGACCGGGCAGCCGCACCCCGCTCGGCGGCACTGCGCAGTACACAGAACTCGTTGCCCTCGGGATCTCCCAACACACAGAACTGGATGTTCTGGAGTGTGAGAGATGGCAGCGGCATCTGTGCTGGTCAGGGGCTCGGAAGCTGGTCAGGGGCAAGGCGCGCTCCCCAAGTGGGACATGGAAGATGCGCGCAACCCACTGTCCGGCACGGTGTTCACCGAGACCCTTCGGGGTGTCCGGTGCATCCGGCTGTCCGTCCTCACGGACGAGACCACCAGCCCCGAGCGCCAGCGGGAAGCGTGCGACCACGTAGCCGGAGAGTTGCGGGTCACCTTCGGCGACGGGGACGCGCTCCGCGAAGCGGTGGACCTTGACGTCAGCGCGTCCAAGACGTCCCCGTGGGAGCGCCCGCAGCTTCTGCGCTGGCTCAGCGACCCGAGCGCGTACGACGCGCTGGTGTTCTGGCGTTTTGACCGTGCCATCCGGTCCATGGGGCACATGTACGCCCTCGCCAACTGGGCGCGCGAGCACCGAAAGGTGCTCATCTTCGCCGAGGGTCTGGGCGGGGGCCGGCAGGTGTTCGACTTCCGCAACCCCATGGACCCCATGGCGGAACTCCAACTGTTCATGCTGGCTTTCGCCGCACAGTTCGAGTCGCAGTCCATCAGCGACCGCGTCAGCGGCGCACAGGCCGCCATGCGCAAGATGCCGCTTCGCTGGCGTGGCGGTGGCCGCCCGCCGTACGGCTACATGCCCGCACCCATGCCCGAGGAGTTCGGCGGCAAGGGCTGGACCCTGGTGCCCGATCCGGACGCCGTGGCGGTCATTGAGCGCATCGTCCGTGAGCTGCTGGAGGGAGCCACGGTGTCCGCCATCGCTGCGGATCTCAACGCCGATGGTGTGCTCAGCCCGCGCGACTACTGGGCCGACAAGATGGGCCGCGAGCGGGGCGGCAAGACCGGCGGAACGAAGGGCTCGCACGTCGTGCGGGAGACGTTCAAATGGACCCCGGCCGTCATAGCCCGGATGCTCCGCAACGAGGTGTTGTTGGGCTGGAAGATGCACAACGGCGTGCCTGTGCGGGACGACAAGGGCAACCCGATCATGTGCAGCGAGACGCCGATTCTCACCCGTGAGGAGTTCGACCAGATCGGCGCCGTTCTGGACGAACGCAGCATCAACAACGGCGACCGGTCCGACACGGACGCGCTGTTGCTGCGCGTCATCCACTGCGATTCGTGCGGCGGGCGCATGTACCTCAACAAGCAGGACGGCAAGCAGCCCACGTACAAGTGCAATTACCACGCCCGGGGCGACAAGTGCGAAGCGCCCGCGAACATCCGGGGAGACTGGGCGGACGAGTACGTGATAGCCGAGTTCCTGCGCCTGGTCGGCGGAATCCAGACCCGAACGACCGTGGTCGTCCCCGGGTACGACCCCGAGCCCGAGTTGAACGCGACCGTGGCCGAGTTCACCGCGCACCTGAAAATTCAAGGACAGCAGAAGTCCAAGCACGCCGCGAACGAGTGGCAGAAACGGCATGACGCGCTGGACAGCCGCATAGCCGAGTTGGAGTCCCGCGAGAAGACCGAGCCGCAGCGCATCACCACGGCCACCGGGCGCACCTTGCGGACGACTGGCAGGCTGCCGACACCGCAGAGCGGCGCGGCATGCTGGTTGACGCCGGAGTCCGGCTGAACGTCCGCCGGGGCACCCGTGGCGGGTGGCGCAAGCTCGACACCCGGCGGGTGGACTTCACCATGAACGGCGAACTCGACCAAGCCGCAGAGGAACTGTCCGCATGGGCAATCGGCGTGGCTGCCGAGCCCACGCCCGAGATGCTGCCAACAGCCGCGTAGCGCCCGCACACGGCCCGTACAGCCCCGGCTGGTCCTCCTCGGACCGGCCGGGGCTCTCTGCTACCCGCAGACAGGCGCCTACGCCCTCGGGCTCGCTGGCTCCGGCCTGGCCGACAGCGGCAAGAGGGGTGGTGGGTGGTGGTTCTTCCCTATTTTTTGAACACATAGAAAAACTAAGAAAAAACAGAAACAGGACCACTCGCGCCACCCCGCCACCGGGTACGGGCCCATACCCCCTCGCCACGTCCGGGAGAAGGTCCGGCAAGGTCCGCTCCCCACCCATACCGGGAAAGCCCTGCCGTGAACAGCGAAATGGAGACAGCACCATGGGAGACACCCTGCACCAGGTCTCGTATCTGGACGGGCCTCGGGACAAGGATGCGTCCCGCGCCGCCGAATGGCAGCGAGATGAACGCATGGAGCAACTGGCCGCCCTCCGAAAGTCGAACCCCGAGATGTTCGACCATACGGGCACCACTGCCCGCCTGATGCTCGGCTACTACGAGAATGCCAAGAGCACTGCGGCCCAGTACGGGCGCGACACGGAGAAGGGCGGCAACTGATATGAGCACCGAAATCGAGAAGGCCGCCGAGCGCGTCGCCAAGCTGCGGGCGCAGATCGACAAGGTATCCGGCCCGCTGGCAAATGCCGAGGCCGAGCTGCGTGTCGCCGAGGACGCCGAGAAGGCCCGCCGTGCAGATCGTGAGATTGAGTACAGTCGGCGGTTCGCTGAGACGTGGCAGAGTCAGGCTGATGAGGCTGCGAAGACGGAGATCAGAGAGGGGGTGATCGTTCCGCGCGCTGTTCTCTCCGAGCCTGATTGGTGCGACGTTTTCAAGGACTCGCCGGCCGCCGAGATCCAAGAGGCCAATATCCGCTGTCGGGAAATGGCTTCGGCCGAGTGGCAGCGTATTGTGCCGATTCTCGAAGTGGCTGCCGGGCTCGGCGAGGTGGACCACTCGACCGTCAAGGATCTGTGCGTCTGCGTGGCCCGCATTGACCAGGCTGAGCGGGACCTGTCCGAACGCGGACTCATGGTCACCGCCGAGCGTGGCACGGTGAAGAACGGCGCCGCCACCATCGCAGCACAGTACCGCTCCCAACTCTCACGAGATATCAGGGAATTGGGACTCTCGCCGAGTGCGCGAGTGGCCATTGCCCCGCCGGAGTCAGCAGACGACTCCGATATCTGGGACTGATCGGTCCCGCCCACATGAACGCCCCCGTCCCTTCCTTCCTCATCAGGTGGTTGGGGCGGGGGCCTTGTTGCGTTCCTGCTCTCCACCCTGCCTTCACTCGCCCCTTCCCACGTGCTCGGTTCGAACCGGTGTTGGCCCAGCAGCGCTGGTCCTACTCTTACCCCATGGCTATGGCTGTTGATCCGGCGCTGTCTGTTGGCCAGCGCATCAAGCTTTTCAGGGAGCGCGCGGGCAAGTCCCGTGCCGTGCTGGCCGGGTTGGTAGGCCGTTCAGAGGGATGGTTGAAGGCTGTTGAGAACGGCCGGCTCTTGCCGCCGCGTCTGCCCATGCTGGTGAAGATCGCAGAACACTTGGGCATCGAAGACCTGTCGGCCCTGACGGGGGACGTGTCGATGCCCCGAGCGCTGTTCTCCGGGGCGGAACATCCGGCGCTATCGGTGGTCCGGAGGGCCGTTGACTCGGCGCCTCTGGGCCTGGCTGATGGCCCGGTTCCGAGCGTCGAACACGTTGCGGCTCAGGTGGCTGCGGCTTGGCAAGCTCGGGACTCCCGGGGCGACCACCGTACGGCTCTTGGGGACCTGCTCCCGGCGCTGGTATCGGCTGCCTCGGTCGCCGCATCGCACCCTGACTGCCCGGATCGTCGGCGCGCTGAGGTGCTGTATGCCTCAGCTCTGAATCTCGTTCAGATGTTCGCGGCCTACCAGGGGGATGGAAACCTGGTCTGGCGCGTGGCTGAGCGTTCCTTGGCGACCGCCCGAGCGTCCGGTGATGCCGTCGCCGTTGCGCAGGCGTGTTGGTTCCTGGTGGAGGCGTTCCGGAAGTCCGGGCAGTGGGACAGTGCCCAGACGCTCACCGAGGAGGCTCTGCAGCTGCTGGGACCGGTTAGGAGCGATTCTCCGTCGCTTGCTGCGGCATGGGCAGACATGGCGTTCCACGCGGCCATTACGCACGCTCGCGCGGGAGAGTCGGGCGAGGCTTGGGGCTGGTTCGATCGTGCCGAGGAGGTCGCCAGGACCCTGCCGGTTGATTTCTGGCACTCGCCGACCTCTGCATCTGCACGGGTAGTCCCGGTGCACGCTGTAACGGTCGCTGTCGAGCTGCGACAGGTCGGTACCGCCTTGCGGTGGGCTGACCGGCTGGCACCGGCGGAACTTCCCGCACGGCCGAGGCGGGCGCGGCACTTGATCGAGGTCGCACGGGCGTACGCTCTGCGAGGCGAACCGGATTGGGTGGCGTCGCTGCTCACCGACGCAGTGGAGGCAGCGCCCGACACCGCCCGGTGGAACCATGAAACTCATGACTTGGTTAGGGGCCTGCTGGACGGTCCGCCGTCTGTTCGAACTGCCGCCCGTGATCTAGCAACCGCAACCGGGCTTGCTGCCTGACTGATAGTTAGGGGCACAAACTGTGCCTCTCGGCCGTGCTGAGTGCCCGTACCGTCCATGGGACGTGACGGGCATTCAGCGTTTTGGAGGCCGAATGAGCAGCATGCCGACCAGGGAACTCCCGTCGGTGCTGACGCACACGGACTGCCAGGAGACGAACCGGATCGTTACTCGGTTCGGGGACTGGAAGTTGCGCCCGGATGACCCTCGGATCGTTCCGGCGCGCTACGTCCTGTCCTGCGTGTCCGAGGACGAAGACGGCACCGTGTGCGGCGAGACTTCCCGGCCGAGTGCGGACGTGGGGGCCGTGGCGGAGTGGGCGCGCACGCACACGTGGCTCAACCAGGACCACCGGTCGTACAGCTTGGACGCTGCCTCGGTGCCGATGGTGCTGGTGCCCGAGGAGGAACCGGCGTGAGCCGCAAGACCCTTATTGCCTGTGCCTTGGCCGTGGCGGTTGCTCTCGGACCCGCCGCTCTGGTGGTCGCCCTCGCCAAGCTCGACCCGCAGTCCGCGCGCCGTTGGGTCTGGTGGTTCTTCGCCCTGGCGGTTGCCATGCTCGGCGTCGTCTACGGCGGGGATTGGGAAACCTGGTGGCGCCGGAGATGGGCCGCGCGGCGGTCCCGGCTGCGGGTCACAGTTCGCCACGTCCGTGCCGGAGACCCGCCGTGACCCTCGCTGCCGAGGTACTGCCCACGCTGGCCGAGATCGGCGCGGGGCTGCTGCCGGAGCCGCCCGAGGCCGACGACGGGAACCCATGGGCGCGCGGAGACTGCTGGCTCTACTGCGGGCGCACCTCGGTCCGAGTGCTCTGGCTCGGCCCGGTGACCGCAGCCGGCGGAGTCACGGCCGGGCTGCTCGCCTGCGCCGACTGCATATCGACCCTGCACAGCACGGCAGTTGCCGCAATAGCCAAGCGGGACAACTCGGTGGCCGAGCGAACCCACGGTGCTCGGCACGCCCGGCCCCGGCCGAGGTGGGGCACCAGGGTTCGGTAGCGACTCGCCCGTTCGACTCCCGGCGGTGCCTGCGCTGCGCCGGGCTGCACAACCCCCGCCCTGGTGACGGGAAATGGACGGCCCGGACGATCAGGGCGGGGCACAGACGATTCACGGTATGGAGCGGAGATGCACGAGTGCCCCGAGGACCCCGAACACGAGGTCGAGACGACCACGGAACCCGGCGCCTTACAGAGCGGTCCGGGCGGGCCGGTCTGGCGGTGCCTGACGTGCGGCCGGTGGGGCGGTGTCATGACCGCCGAGTGGGCCGCGCTGTTCCCCGGTGAACCCGTGCTGTTCCCCCTCGGGTGGACGGCGCCCGGCGAGTCGGCCCCGCTCCGTAAGGCACGCCCCCTCGGGCGCGGATAGCCGCGCCCCATGAACTCCCGTCCTGGCGGACGGAAAGGGAATCAGCCGCCAGGACGGGCCCAACTCCCGCTCCGGGCACACCCAATCCCGTGCCCGGAGCGGACCCTAGGTTCCCGTCCCGGGCTTTGGTTGAGGTCCATTCCGCCCGGGGCGGGGCATAACCCCACATTGCCTGTTCCTACCCGGCAACAGGCCGGAGCGGGCAAGGTGGGTCTTTCGCACCTCCGAGCAACACCTAGACGTAGGAGGAAAGTTGAGCACCGCTACCGAATTCGCTCCCGTTGCCCCGTGGGGCATGGGGCGTATGGCGCCGCTGCGCAACGGCGAGCCGTCGCAGTGGCAGTACGCGGGGCTGGACCCCACGACGCAGACCGGCCTGTGGTTCGGCGAGGACGGGACCATGAGCCCCGCCGAGCTGGGCAAGCACGGTACGTCGGTGGGCACCTACCCGCCCACCCAGGTCGGCAAGGACGGCAAGGTTGACGGCGACTCCGGCCACGACGCGACGCAGGACTAGGAGGTAACACCATGGACGGACGCCCGGTGCTGGTCTCCACCGAAGCCGAGGACCCGACCGCCGATCTGGTCATAGCGGAGTTGAACCGGCGCCGGGTGCCCGTCCTCCGGTTCGACCCCGGACGAGACTTCCCGACCCGCGCGACGCTGGCCGCTTCGATCACGGCTGACGGCTGGTCGGGAAGTCTCACGGTGGGCAAGCGGACTGCCGATCTCTCCCGCGTCCGCGCGCTCTACCACCGGCGGCCGAACCCGTACGTGCCGCAGAGCGACCACCAGGCCGACCGGTTCGCCGCCCAGGAGAACCGCCGGGGGCTCAATGGCGTGCTCGGCGCACTTCCGGGCTGTCTCTACCTGAGCCACCCGCAGGCCATTGCTCGCGCCGAGTACAAGCCCGCGCAACTCTCCCTCGCCTCCCTGTTCGGGTTGCTGGTCCCGGCGACGCTGATCACCAACGATCCGGCCGAAGCGAAGCTGTTCGCCGCCGCGCAACCCACGATCTACAAGCCCTTGCACGCCGGGGCTTACCGCGTGGACGGCGAACCCGCCGGTATCTGGGCGGCACCGGCCGAGCCAGGTGAGATCACCGACGCCGTGAGTAACTGCGCCCATCTCTTTCAGGCGCAGGTGTCGAAGTCCGGCGACGTGCGCGCCGTGGTGGTCGGGGAGCAGGTGTTCTGCGCGCTGATCACCGCCCCTCCCGGGGTGCTCGACTGGCGCAGCGAGTACCGGAACCTGAGTTACGAACCCGTGGACTGCCCCGGACCGGTCCGGACCGCCCTGCTGCGGTTCCTCGGTGAGTTCGGCCTGCGCTTTGGGGCGTTCGACTTCGCCGTGACCCCCGAGGGTGAATGGTGGTTCCTGGAGTGCAACCCGAACGGTCAATGGGCGTGGCTGGAGCACGCGGCGGGCCTGCCGATCACGTCCGCTATCGCGGATCTTCTGGAGAACGGAGTAACCGAGTGAACGAGTCCGAGGGACTGCGGGCGGTGCTGGCCGCGCAGCTCAAGGAGGCGGGCGCGATCCGGTCCGCTGAATGGGAAGCGGCCGTGCTGGCTGTCCCGCGTGAGGCGTTCCTGCGCGACGGCTGGTTCGAGTACGACGGCGACGGGTGGTATCGGCCCGTGTCGCTGGAGAAGTCGCCCCAGCAGATCGGCCGCGTGTACGAGGACGACACGTTGGTGACGCAGCTCGCCGGCTGTGTGGTGCCCCGGCAGGTCGAGGGCCGGTTGGCGCAGGTGCCCACGTCGTCTTCGACGCTGCCCGGCCTGGTGGTCCGGATGCTCGAAGACCTGCGGGTGCAGCCCGGCATGTCCGTGCTGGAGGTGGGCACCGGCACCGGCTACTCAACTGCCCTGCTGACACACGTCCTTGGCGACGACCAGGTGACATCGATCGAGGTGGACGCGGACGTGTCGGCTCGGGCGTCCGTGGCGCTCGGCGGACTCGGCTACTGGCCCGAGCTGGTGACCGGTGACGGGCTCGCCGGGTACGCCAAGGGGGCGCCGTATGACCGCATCATCGCCACGTGCGGGGTCCGGACCGTTCCAACCGAGTGGATCGCGCAGACCCGGCCGGGCGGCGAAATCCTGGTGACCGTGGGCGGTTGGATGAACGCTTCCGAGCTGGTGCGGCTCAGGGTGGCCGAGGACGGCACGGCAGCGGGTCCGGTGCTCGGCGGCGGTGTGTCATTCATGCTCGCCCGCCCGCACATGCCCCCGCCGCTCGGCATGCTGCCCGCGCTCGACCAGGGCGAGGCCCGTCCAGCGGGCATCGGCGCTGACGTGCTCGACCAATGGGCGGCCCGGTTCGTGGCGCAGTTCGCCGCACCCACTGCGCAGTACTTCGCCATGCCCCGGAACGGACGCACCGAGCACGTGTTGGTGGACGTGGACGGCGGGTCATGGGCCGTGGTGTTCGAGGACGGGGGCCGGTGGCTGGTCCGGCAGGGCGGACCGGTCCGGCTCTGGGACTCAGTGGCCGAGCTGATCACCCGGTGGCGCGTCGCGGGTGAGCCCACCGGCGAGCGGCTGCGGATGGTCGTCAGCGCCGAGGGCCAGCGGATCGAATGGGACTGAGCGAGGAAACTCGGGCGCCTGGCCAGTAGGCCCCATGTACGACGATGCCCCGTGCGGTCTCTTTGACCGTGCGGGGCCTCTTGCATGCTCTGGCGTGACGATATGCTCAGCAGAACTGGTAGTCGCGTGTGTTGGGGTCGGCGAGCACGGCCCACCCGGTTCCGTCGGGGTTCCGGTGGTCGGCGACGAACCTCGCGCCCAGGGCCACCAGCCGCTCGATCTCACCATCGCGCGCGGTCTCGGGACGCAGGCACAGGTGGACGCGGTTCTTGACCGTCTTCGGCTCCGGCACCTGGTTGAAGTACAGCACCAGCCCGCCACCGAGCGACACCTGCGTCTCCCGGTCCCCCGGCACCGCGTCCGGATCGACCGGCCGACCCGTCACCTCGCCCCAGAACCGGGCCAGTTCGTACGCGTCGGCGCAGTCGATCGCCACGTTCTGCAGTACCGAGACCATGCGCGCGAGTCTCCCCGATCCGCCGCCGGGACGCCAACTCCCGCGCGACAGGGGGGTCCAGGCGCCCGCCCCGCGAAGGTCGCCTGATCCCCGGCACCGCACTCAGCCCGCCGGAACGGAGTCCTGCTGCCCCAGATGGTCCCCGTACACCGCGACCTTGTACCGCACAATGTCCAACGACTGTTGCAGCTCGCCGAGTTGGCCGAGCGCCCGGCCCTCGTGCGTGCGCAGCAGGGCGAGCCGGTCGGGTTCGGTTCCGACGCCCGCGCGGACGAGTTCGGCCCGGCGGGCGGGTTTCCATCGGATCAGGTGCACTTCCCGATGGGCGAGGGGCCGAACCGGGGCGGGAACTCGCGGCGGTGGATCGTGCAGGCGGTGGAGGACAGTCTGCGGCGGCTGCGCACCGACTGGATCGACCTGTACCAGGTGCACCGGCCGGACCACCGGACGGATGTCGAGGAGACCCTGTCGGTGCTGGGCGACCTGGTCCGGCAGGGAAAGATCCGGGCGTTCGGCTGCTCGACCTTCCCGGCCGAGCAGATCGTCGAGGCGCACTGGGTGGCGGAGCGCCGCGCGCTGCCGCGCTTTCGGACCGAGCAGCCTCCGTACTCGCTCCTGGCGCGCGGCGTCGAGTCCTCGGTGCTGCCGGTGGCGCAGCGCTACGGGATGGGGGTGATGACCTGGAGTCCGCTGGCATCGGGTTTCCTGACCGGCCGTTACCGCAAGGGCGGGACGATCGACCTGTCCTCGGGCGGGCGGCGCTGACGCCGCACCGGTTCGAGCCGGCGCTGCCGGTGAACGCCCGCAGGCTGGAGGCGGTGGAGCAACTGATCGAGCTCGCGGACGAGTTGGGCTGCACGCTGCCGGAGCTCGCGGTGGCGTTCCCGCTGGCGCACCCGGCGGTCACCTCGGTGATTCTCGGCCCGCGCACGGTGGAGCAGCTGATGGGCCTGTTGAAGGGCGCCTCGCTGGTGCTGGACGACGCGGCGCTGGACCGGATCGACGCGATCGTCGCGCCGGGCACCGACCTGTACCCCCCGGACGGCGTCTGGACCTCCCCGGGGCTCGCCCCCGCCGCCCGCCGCCGCCCGGCCGCCGAGCGCGCGGCGGCGACGGTGGCGGTGGCGGCGGACCACTGACGACCGCTCAGCGGGGCAGCTCGGCGTGCCGTCGCAGAAAGGCTTCGACGTCCGCCGGGTCCTCCAGCGGCAGCGGGTAGAGCAGCAGCCGGTCGACGCCGAGGTCGGCGTAGCGCCGCGCGTCCTCGGGGCTGGTCTCGACCGGGTCGATCTGCATGAAGTTGATCTCCAGCCGGCCGAGGTGCGCGGGCCGGGGCACCTCGGCCGCGGCCTTGCGCAGCCCGTCGAGGTGGCGGGCCAGGTCCTGCGGGCTGCGGCCGTTGCCGATCCAGCCGTGGCCCTTGGCCACGGCCCGGCGGTAGGCGGCGGGGCTGTGGCCGCCGATCATGATCCGCGGGCCGTCCGGCCGGACGGGGCGCGGGTGCGCGTCCACGTGGTCGAAGTCGGCGTACCGGCCGTGGAACTCCGGTTCGGGCGAGCTCCACAACTGGCGCATCGCGTCCAGGTATTCGTCGGTGCGCCCGCCACGCTCGGCGAGCCGCACGCCGACGGCGGCCAGCTCCGGCTCCAGGTAGCCGGGTGCGACGCCGAGCAGCAGCCGGCCGCCGGAGAGCACGTCGAGGCTGGCGGCCTGCTTGGCCAGCACCACGGGGTTGCGCTGCGGCAGGATGAGGATTCCGGTGCCCAGTTCCATGCGTTCGGTCAGCGCCGCGACGAAGGACAGGTGCACCAGCGGATCGAGGATCGGATCGGTGGGTGCCATCGGTGATTCCGGCACCCGGGGGCTGGGCAGTACCACATGGTCGCCGACCCACCACGACCGGTAGCCCCACTCCTCGGCCCTGCGCGCCAGCCGCGCCGTGTCGGCGGGCCCCAGCGTCGCCTTGGCGCTCAGCCCGTACACACCCAGTTCCATCGTCCCCGCCTCCGTCGGTCCTGCCCCGCCCCGGGCTCCGGCCACCAACCGGCCGGAGCCGTACCGGCCCCTGCTCACCCACGAACAGGCGAGCGACCTCGATCATTCCCCGGGCCGCCCCCCGGCCTGTCCCGGGAACGCCCCCCGCGACCGGTGGCGGCCGGTCAGTACCGGACGACCGCCAGGAACGCCGTCGTGCAGAGCACGGTGGCCAGCAGGGCGGAGAGCAGGCAGCGGACGCGCAGGCGGTGGTAGCGGGCACCGTACTGCTCGCGGAGCCGTTCCCGGGTCTCCCGGAACTGTTCGAGCCTGCGCCGGGCGGCCTGGAGCTGGGCGTGCGCGAAGTGGTGCTCCAGATCAAGGCGTTGAGTGGCGGTCAGCCAAGGCAGCAGGTCGGCGAATTCCGCGGCGGCCCGCCGGGCCTGCCGGGTCTGGTCCTGCCAGTACAGGTAGCCCTCGAGTTGCCGCAGGCCGGTGTCGGCCTCGCCCGCGGCGCCGACGGAGGGGCCCGGGCCGGTGGGCGTCCGCTCGGTCATGACCGCTCGTCGCGCGTGATCACCCGGCCGCCCTGGTGTCCGGCGTCCTGGAGCTCGTCGGGGACGTCGGGGTGGTTCAGGTTGAACGCCGGGGATTCGGAACGGACCTTCGGCAGGGTGACGAAGTTGTGCCGCGGCGGCGGGCAGGAGGTCGCCCACTCCAGCGAGCGGCCGTAGCCCCACGCGTCGTCGACCGCGACCTTCTCGCCGTACTTGGCCGTCTTCCAGACGTTGTAGAGGAACGGCAGCATCGACAGGCCCAGCAGGAACGAGCCGATGGTGGAGATCATGTTGAGGGTCGTGAAGCCGTCCGAGGCCAGGTAGTCGGCGTAGCGGCGGGGCATGCCTTCCGCACCGAGCCAGTGCTGGACCAGGAAGGTGGTGTGGAAGCCGACGAACAGCGTCCAGAAGCAGATCCTGCCGAGCCGTTCGTCGAGCATCTTGCCGGTCATCTTGGGCCACCAGAAGTGGAAGCCGGCGAACATCGCGAAGACGACGGTGCCGAACACCACGTAGTGGAAGTGCGCGACCACGAAGTAGCTGTCGGAGACGTGGAAGTCGATCGGCGGGGAGGCCAGCAGCACGCCCGTCAGGCCGCCGAACAGGAAGGTGACCAGGAACCCGAACGCCCACAGCATCGGTGTTTCGAAGCTCAGTGAGCCCTTCCACATGGTGCCGATCCAGTTGAAGAACTTCACGCCGGTCGGGATGGCGATCAGCAGCGTCATGAAGGAGAAGAACGGCAGCAGCACTTGGCCGGTGACGAACATGTGGTGCGCCCAGACCGTGACGGACAGGCCGGAGATGGCGATGGTGGCGGCGATCAGGCCGGAGTAGCCGAACATCGGCTTGCGGGCGAAGACCGGGATGATCTCGGAGACGATGCCGAAGAACGGCAGCGCGATGATGTACACCTCGGGGTGGCCGAAGAACCAGAACAGGTGCTGCCACAGGATCGGGCCGCCGTTGCCGGGGTCGAAGACATGGGCGCCGAACTTGCGGTCCGCCTCCAGGGCGAGCAGCGCGGCGGCCAGCAGGGGGAACACCATGATGATCAGCACGGCGGTCAGCAGGGTGTTCCATACGAAGATCGACATCCGGAACATCGTCATGCCCGGGGCACGCATGCAGATGATCGTGGTGATGAAGTTGACCGAGCCGAGGATCGTGCCGAAGCCGGAGAACACCAGGCCCATGATCCACAGGTCGCCGCCGATGCCCGGCGCGTGGATGGCGTCCGAGAGCGGGGAGTAGGCGAACCAGCCGAAGTCCGCCGCGCCGTTGGGGGTGAGGAAGCCCGCCGCCGCGATCAGCGAGCCGAACAGGTACAGCCAGTAGGCGAACATGTTCAGCCGCGGGAAGGCCACGTCCGGCGCGCCGATCTGCAACGGCATGATCCAGTTCGCGAAGCCCGAGAACAGCGGGGTGGCGAACACCAGCAGCATCACCGTGCCGTGCATGGTGAACAGTTGGTTGAACTGCTCGTTGGAGACGATCTGCGTGCCCGGCCGGGCCAGCTCGGCGCGCATGATCAGCGCCATCACGCCGCCGATCAGGAAGAACGCGAACGACGTACCCAGGTACAGGGTGCCGATGGTCTTGTGGTCGGTGGTGGTGATCCAGCGGACCAGCACGCTCCCCGGTTTGCGCACTGCGCCGCGCGAATCGGGTTCCGCCGCAGGCGACGGATTGCGGTCGGTCAGGACGGTCATGGTGGCTCCCTTGCCAAGACGGACCCCCCATCTCTATCAGTAATCACCCGAACCCGTACGGTTACGAAACGGCCTGCGGGCGCACCACGCCCCGCCTCCCGAGGACACGAAGGCGGGGCGCAAAAACGATGCAGCGTCAGAACGCTCGTCAGAACGCGGAGGTGTACGCGGTGAAGAACGGCGCGGTGGTCGGCCCGCCGCCGGGGGTGAAGCAGATCGGATACAACTGGACGGCGCCCGAGCTGCGGACCCAGGGCTGCGCGAGCTGGCACCAGCCGGCGCCACTGCCGAACGCGGTGACCTGGGCGTGGTCGGCCGGTACGGCAACACCCGGCAGGGTGACGGTGGACGGGATGCCGACGGTCAGCGTGTTGACGGCGCCCGCCGAGTTGAAGGTGGTGGCGGGCGGCACCGAGCCGTTGTACCAGAGATAGCCGAAGGACTTGGGCGGGATCGCGGGTCCGTGCACGGCCCGTTTGACGGAGTAGCTGAGCGTCCATTCGGTGTCGAAGGGCGCGTTCGAGGCGTCGAAGCAGGCCACCACGAAGGTCTGGCCACTGCTGGACGGCCCCCACTCGGTGACCTTGCAGCGGGCGCCCTGGCCGGGGTCCACGGCGGTGACCTCGACGTTGCCGAGGTAGCCGGGGCCCCCGACGCCGGGCAGCCAGGCCTTCCAGCTGCCGGTGGCGCCGTGGAAGGAGCTGTTGCCGCCGCCGGAGGAGTTGTACTGGTCGAGCAGCGTGCCGCCGGCGGTGGAGTCCAGGTAGGCGTAGGCGGCGCCGGGCGGGAGGGGAGCGCCGCTGCTGGCGGTGTACAGCACGGTGAACGGCGAGTCGTCGAGCGCGCCGCCGGGCCGGTGGCAGCTCACGCCGACGTCGATACCGCTGCCGGCGGCGACCCAGCCGGCCACCTGACACCAGGTGCCGGCGCGGTTGACGGCGGTGACGTGGGCGACGCCGCCGGGCCCGGCGATCAGCGGGAAGTGCACCACGTAGCTGCCGGTGCCGAGCTGGTCGACGGTGACGGGGTTGGTCGCGGGCGACGGCCAACTGCCCCACTGGCGCGACGGGTCGGGGACGTAGCCGGGCGGCGGGGTCGGGTTGTCGAGGTAGGCGAAGCCCCAGCGGTCGGGAACGGCGGCATGCGCGGGGCCGGCGGTGGGGACGGCGGCGGCAAGCAGCGCGGCCAGCAGGGCCAGCACCAGCAGGGCGGCCCGGACGGGCCGGGCGGTCCGGGCGGTCCGGGCGGGCAGTACGGCGGATCCGGTGTGCATGGGCGGTCAACCCCCAGGGTGGCGAGGACGGGTGCGGCCGCCGTGCGCGCGCCCCGCCGCCGGGCTGCGGGACGGGGCGGGGCGGCGGGGCAGTCGGCACCCGGCACGACGGACGGTGTGGTGCGGTGCGCGGTGCGGTGCGGTGCGCGGTGCGGTGCGGTGCGGTGCGGTGTGCGGTGCGGTGCGCGGTGCGGTGCGGTGCGGTGCGTGGTGGCACGGGAGTCCGGTGGCCACACATGCTAGGCGGGTCGTCGGCCGGTGGCCCAGCGTCCCGACCCGAACCCGTACGTCCGGCTACGGCGGGCGGCCGTTCGCAGGGCGGCCACTGCGTCGGCCGACGGAGCAGCCGCTACCGGTTGTGACGTAGCGGTGAAGGGCCCGGGGCGGCTGGGGCGTCCGGTGCCCGGTGGGGGCCGGGCCGCTCGGCGCCGAGGGGTGGCGTCCCGCCAACCCTGGTGGCCCGCAGGGAAGTTGACGAACCGGCCGTCGATCCGGCCCTGGCACTCCCCACCGGCGCGCAGGAGACCTGCTGGCGCTCGTGCTTGCGCTCGGCACGCTCCTTGAGGTGCCGCGCACGAAGCTCCTCGTCCGAGCCGAACAGGGTGATCACCTGCCGATCAGCGGGAAGCGGCGGCCGCGCCGGGTCGCATCGGCGGCGGCGCCAGTCACCCCGGCACGCAGCGCGACGGGCCCGGAATCGCCACCGGGGTCGGCTGTCCGCCCCCGCCGGGATGCGAGTGGCGGCGGCGCCAGAACGGGCGGTCCGGCCAGCGCTGTTCGGCGACGACGCCAGTCACCCCGACACGCGGGCCGGCGTGCATGCGATCTCCACGGGGGTCGGGCACCCGCTCCCGCCGGGAGGCGGGTGGCGGCACCAGAACGACCGGCCCGGCCAGCACTGCTCGGCGGCAGCGCCAATCACCCCGGCACGTGGGGCGACGGGCCCAGGATCGCCACCGGGCTCGGGTAGCCGCCCCCGCCGGGATGCGAGTGGCGGCGGCACCAGAATGGGTGGTCGGGCCAGCGTTGTACGCGGGGCGGTTGGCATGGGATCTCCACGGGCGTCGGCTGCCCGCCCCCGCCGGGATGCGAGTGGCGGCAGCGCCAGAACGGCCGGCCCGGCCAGCGCTGTTCGGCGACGACGCCAATCACCCCGGCACGCGGGGCGGTTGGCATGGGATCTCCACGGGGGTCGGGTGTCCGCTCCCGCCGGGAGGCGGGTGGCGGCGCCAGAACGGCCGACCCGGCCAGCACTGCTCGACGGCAGCGCCAGTCACCCCGGCACGTGGGGCGACGGGCCCGGGATCGCCACCAGGGTCGGGTAGCCGCCCCCGCCGGGAGGCGGGTGGCGGCGGCGCCAGAACGGGTGGTCGGGCCAGCGTTGTTCGGCGGCGTAGTGGGTGCGGTGGTTGCGCAGGTAGGTCGCGCCGATGGCGGCCAGGTCGGCGCGGTACGTGTCGAGCGCGTCGGCCTGGCCGGCCAGCCGGGCGTGCACGGCCCGGCCGGCGGCCAGGCCGGTGTACAGGGCGGTGAGGATGCCCTGCGAGGACAGCGGGTCGAAGGCCGCGGCGGCGTCCCCGGCGGCGATCCAGCCGTCGCCGGTGGGGTCCGCCAGCCGGGCGGTGTGCGCGGGGGCCCGCCGGGGTGCGGCGCCGGCGGGCCACGGGTGGCGGGCCGCCAGTTCGAGGATGTGCCGGGTGGCGGCCAGCCGGGCCGCGAACGCCGGGCGCCGGGGGTCGGCGGCGGGCAGGTCCGCGTCCGTGTACCAGACCAGCAGGCGGCGGCCGGTGGGCAGCGGCGCGGTGTACCACCAGCCGTCGGGGGCGGCCTCGACGGTGGTGGTGGTGTCGGGGTCGGCCGGGTCGGCGGGCCCCAGGGTGAGGTGCAGCGCCACCAGCCGGTCGCCGGTGCGGCGGCGCGCCCCGCACGCGGTGGCGAGGGCGGCCCGCCGCCCGGTGGCGTCGATCAGCCACCGGCAGCGCACGGTCCGCCGCTCCCCCGCCCCGCGCAGCTCGACGACCCAACTGCCGTCCGCTGTCCGAACGTTGGGCCGCGCCGTCACGCCGGTGGCGAGCCGGGCGCCCTGCGTGCGGGCGTGTGCGCGCAGTTGACGGTCGAACCGGGCGCGGTCCAGGTGCCAGCCGTGGCCGTGCGGGTCGAAGACGCTGTCGGTGGACGCCAGCCGGGGCCCGCCCCAGGCGGAACGGTTCGCCAGGCACGGCAGGTGGCCGTCCGTCAGGGCATCGTCCGCGCCGAGGTCGCCGAGCAGCACCCGGGCGGCGGCCGGCAGCGCCTCGCCGACGGGGGCGGGGCCGCACCCGGAGTCGGCGAGCAGCACGCTGCGTCCGGCCCGGGCCAGGGTCAGCGCGGCGGCGGCGCCCGCCGGCCCGCCACCGGCCACCAGCACGTCGTAGCAGGTCACGGGCCGGTGGGCGCGGCGGGGCGGGCGCCGCCGCCGTTGGCGGCCTCCTCACCGAACGGGTCGAGCTTGTCGATGTAGCCGACGGTGATCTGCTCGGCCCGGAAGCCGGTGCGTTCGACGGCGTCGCCAAGCAGTCCGCTGACGGCGGTGACGTCCAGCGCGGAGGTCTCCGGCACGTGGACGGTGACCAGGTTGCGGTCGTGCGGGACGCCTTCGAGGTCGAAGCCGGGAACGGACTCGACCTGCAGCACGGACGGGAACTTTCCGTCGCCGACGGTGTAGCGGCGGGTCTCGACGATGCCGAAGTGGTGCCACTCCTTGACGGCCTGCGCGAGCTGGTCGGGGTACTCGCCGAACAGGCCGCGCAGCCAGGACGCCCGGCGGGCGAACGCGTCTTCCCGCTCCTCGTCCGAACTGCCCTGTCCGTCCTCCTTGTTGACGATCCGGAAGTCCTCGTCGGTGAGGACGTGGTTGGGCACCCGGGCGGGCCAGAAGGTCGGCACGTAGGGGTCGTAGCGGTCCGGCGGCAGCACCTGGATCTCGTAGCCGGCCCGGCAACTGGCGGTGTCGGTCTGCCAGGGGACGGCCATCCAGCGGGTGAGGTCGCCGGGGCCCTGGGCGTGCAACGGGCCGTCGGGGCCGAGCGCCCGCTCGGCGCTCAACTGCGGGCCGTAGTCGGGTTCCTGCTGGCCCTCGGGGCGGCGCAGGATCCGGAACGGGTGCTCGAACATGGAGGAGTGCCGGATCGGCCAGGTGACCTCGCAGCCGGGGTGGAAGGCGTCGGCGAGGCAGAAGTCGAGGGCGGCGCGGTCCAGCAGGCCGGGCTGGTCGGCGACCGGGGCGTCCTCCAGGCGGCGCGGGAAGCCCGGCCAGGGGGTGGTGCTGAACTCGCCCTTGGACCAGGCGGTCAGCTGCGCGATCTGGGTGTCGGACAGCGCCAGGTACTGGAGCACCGACTTGGGCGTCCTGGCCATGGCGTCGCCGTAGATCCACGGCCACGGCACGGGCGACATGCCGTCGCGGCTGTGGTCGCGCATCGTGGTGAGCACCTGGTGGCGCAGTTCGCGGTTGCGCTCGGCCGGGCTGGCCAGGCGCTTCAGCAGGTCGGGGGCGAGGAAGTCCTCGGGGCCGCCGAAGCCGAAGTGGGTGGCGAATCCCTTGTTGGCCCACTGGAGTTCGCAGAACCGCCGCAGGATCGGCTCGATGTCCCGCGCGAAGTTGACGCCGTCCTGCTCGTTGTCCCCGAAGCCCGCGCCGGCGCCGAACACGTCGTGCAGCACGTCCCACAGGGTGCGCACGGCCTTCAGGTCGGGGCCGTAGTTGGGCGGGGCGACCACCACCCAGGCGCCCTGGACCGGGATCTCCCGGCCGCCGAGGGTCAGGCTCGCGCTGACCGGGCCGTCCGAAGTGTCGTCGTACCAGCCGTCGTTGTTGCCGAAGGAGTGCAAGGGCTCGCCGCCGGGCGCGCCGGAGTCGCCCATGCCGCCGAGGACGACCAGGCGGCCCTGGTCGTCGGTGTGCATCCGGCCGAGCGGAACGGGCTTGCCCAGGAAGCTTCCGCCGGTGAACTCGACGGCGCCCGTGCTGCCGGCGGTCAGGGTCTTGGGCCCGGGATCGATGACCAGGCTGTCGCGGTCGGCCTGCTTGGGGTTGCGGCGGGCGGACGCCTGGCCCTTCATGTCCGGGATGTCCAGCGCGAGATCGAAGTTGTACCAGGCGGCCTTCCGATTGGCCACGTGCACGGTCCACTCGATCGTCACCCCGGCCTCGGTGGCGGTGAGTTCGCGCACCACCTGGTGCCGGCTGTCGTACCCGTAGATCCGGAACCGGGCGGCCTGCCGTTTGATCGCCCCGGTCTCGTCCTTGTAAAAGCCGGCCGGCGCAGGCTCCGGATCGGGCGTCTCGGGCCCGTGGAACCAGGCGTCCTCACGGGTGCTGTTGCCGATCCGGGCCACACCGATGGCGGGGTGGATCCGGGCGTACGCGATCTCGTCGGTCATCGCTGCGAGGTCCTCTCGTCCGTGGTCGGGGATTGCCCGCACAGGCCCAAGAAGCGCACGGCACGCGCGGGGCAGAAGGGGCGGAGCCGTCAGCCACCCTGGCAGCTCGGCCACAACCGGCCCCGACGGCTCGCAGCCCCCTCTTCCGACAATCACCTCAACGGGCCCCGCCCTCGGAGAACGCCAGAACGGGGCAGGCGCCGGCTCCGCCCCCCACGGACGCCGGCCCCTCCCCCTTCCTCGACGCCCCACCCCCCGAGTCAGGGCGTCTCCCCCCTCCGGCGCCGACGCTCCACCCCCCGGTTCCGGGCATCGACACCCGAGCCAACGGAACGAATCCCCCCGATTCCCGCCGGCCCGACCGCGCCGGTCTCCCGGCGACAGGGAAGATCGTGTCAGCTCGGCCCCACTCCGCGCATTGCCAGGATCCGGCAATCTTGACGCTCCATTGACGCCCTATCCGCGCACCACGAAGAGGCACGAGACGCACGCGGACGCGAAACGCAGGCGGGCGCGAAACCAGGGGCGCGTGGGGGCACCTCCCGGCCCGCTAGGGCTGGGGGAGAACTGCGCGCAGCGGAAGGCACCCACCCGCAAGATCGCGACGCAGGACAATCACTTGCACGTGATCGCGACCTTGCGGATGTGATGTGCGCTTGTCGCGCAGTTCTCCCCGCCGTCAGGCCCGGTACGCGGCCCAGGAGGTGGCCATCCGGGCAACCTGGCCTGCGGTGAACTGCGTCATGCAGGAGTCGTAGGTGTAGTCCATGAAGTTGTGGATGGGGTCGACGCCGGTGGCGGTGCAAGTGTCCCGGCCGGCCGGGCACTGGTAGGCGGCGCTCTTTTCGGCCGGGGTGTCGGAGACGGAGTCGCCCTGGCCGCCGCAGCCGCCCTGGAAGGTGTGGTACAGGCCGAGCCAGTGGCCGACCTCGTGGGTGACGGTGTCGCCCTCGTTGTAGTTGGTGGCCGAGCCGCCGGGGAACGAGGTGTCGAGTATGACCACGCCGTCGTCGGTCGGGTTGGACTTGTAGCTGCTCGGGAACGTCGCCCAGCCGAGCAGCGACTGTCCGAGACTGGCGCTGTACACGTTGAGGGCGTTGGCGCCGCCCTTGCGCAGCGCGCTCTTCATCGAACTCTCGGCGGTGGAGCCCGGCGCGACGCCGGCGTACCAGCTCGCGTTGTCGGTGTAGTCGGTGGAGACCAGTTGGAACTGGAACTGGCTGGGGGTGTTGCCCGCGCCCTGGCCGCCGTAGGCCGCGTTGAGGACATCGATCTGCTTGGCGATGGTGGTGGCCGACAGCTTGCCGGTGGTTCCGGAGTGGATGACGTGCATGTACACCGGGATGGTGGTGGTCGCCGTCACGCCGGGGGCGAGCAGGGCGCCGCCCTGGGCGGAGTTCGCCAGCTGGGCGACGCGGGCCTTGAGGTCGGCCTCCATCGTCTTGACCTGCGCGTCGGTGACGGCGTTGGGGTCGCGGCCGACGGAGTTGCCAGCCGGCTTTCGGGCCGCAGCGTCGTCGTGGGCCGCCGCCCCGGCGCACTCGGTGGAGGCCGCGGCCTGCGCGGTGGTGGCCGTGGAGGGGACGGCGAACTGAGTGAGGCCGAGGCCTGCGACCAGTGCCGCGGCGCTGAGGAGCCTGCCGACGGCGCGCGAGGGCATGCGAACGGAACGACGCATCTGTGCTCCTGGGGAGTTGTGGGGGACGGCGGTCGAGGGGGGCCGCCGGGTCAAGGCTACGCAAAGGAGCATGTCCGCGTCAGGCGCGTTCCGGCCTGGAGATTCTGACGACGAATCGGACAAAATCCGAAAGTTTGAACGGCTCGACCCGGCTGCACATGGCCGATTTCCGGTCGCGCGCACGGACCCGGCACCGGCCCTCGAGTGTCCGAAAACCGACGGTCCGCCACCAGGCGCGCCGACCCGCGCGTACCAACCCGCGCGTACCAACCCGCGCGTGCCGACCCGCGCGTACCAACCCGCGCGTACCAACCCGCGCGTGCCTACCCCCGCGTACCGACCCGCGCGTGCCGGCCCTCCCGGGCCTCCTCGGTGCCGACGTCCGGCCCAGTCACGGTTCGGCCCCCAGCCGCACTACAGCCCCTGTTGCGGCCACCCCAGCAGCCGCGCCCCCATCGCCGCCGTCTCCAGCGTGTAGCGGTGCAGCGCGTCGGCCGGGTCGTAGCCGGTCAGGGCCTTGATGCGTTCGGTGCGGTAGCCGAGGGTGCGGACGCTGATGCCCAGGCGGCGAGCCGCTTCCGCGTTGACGTAGCCGGCCTCCGCCTGCACGGCGATGGTGTCGAGCAGCGGGCCGGCCCCGCCGCGCGCCGCGGCGAGCGGGCCGAGGACGGTGCGCACCAGGTCCGCCATCGCGGCCCGGTCGCGCATCAGGACGGGGAAGACCAGCAGCTCCTCGGCCTTCAACAGCTCGGCCGGCAGGCCGAGTCGCTCCGCGAAGTCGAGCGCGTCGAGCGCCTCCTCGTAGCTGCGCACCACACCGCCGGCCCCGGAGTGCCGCCGTCCGGTGGCCACCCGCCGGGCGGGCGGGTGTCCGGGGCCGGGGCGCAGCGCGAGTTGGGCGAACGCGTCGAGCACGGCGTGTTCGCTCGCGGGTGCGACGCACACCAGCCGGCCGTCCTTGGTGGCGAGCAGGACGTCGCGTTCGCCGTAGCGGCCGGTGAGTTCGCGTTCGACCCGCCGCACCACGGCGTCCACGTGCCCGTACGGCTGGGCGGCGGCGGCGACCGCGACGGCGTGGGTGCGGGCCAGGCGCAGGCCGAAGCGTTCTGCTCGTTCGGCGAGGGTGCCGAGGTCGCTGCGGCCGTACAGCAGGTCGTCGATGAACTCGCGGCGCGCTGCCTCTTCCTGGCGGACGGCCAGCCGTTGGGCTCGCTCGTGGCCTTCGCCGAGGGCGGCGAGGGCGGTCTCGGCGGCGATCAGCAGGGCCTCGCCGACCTGGCGGAGTTCGCCGACGGTGCCGGCTCCGGCTGTCCCGGGGAGGGTGGGCCAGGCCCGGCGCCCGGCGCCCATGCAGTGGGCGATCAGGTCGCGCAGGCCCTGGCCGGTCTCGGCGCCGCGTTCGCCGAGGGCCCGGAGCGATTCCACCTCCGCCCGGGTCAACCGCCGCCCGGTGCGCGACACTTCGGCGAGCATCCCGACGTACCGGTCGCCGAGTTCCGCGGCCACCGTCTGCTCGGCCATCCTTGACACTCCTTCACCTGCTGTTCGACCGCCGCATCCTAGGGCCTGTCCGACCGGTCCTGCCGGACGGACCCGGCGATCGCCGAGTGGTTCCGACCCTCGTTGTTCGGACCCGTACGATGTCTTCTGCGGTGCGTGGGTTTCCTGCCGGTGCGCCGCTGCGACCTGGGGAGATTCCACGATGGCGGCTGGCCGGAAGGCAGCGGTGGCGCTGGGCTGCTGCTGGGCGGCTTTCGCGGTGGTGGCGGGGCTGCTGGCCGCGCACGGGTGGGCGCCGTTCGGGTTCGAACAGGCCGTGCTGGACTGGTGCGTGGGGCACCGGCCGGGCGGTGCGACCACGGTGGCGACGGTGGTGACGGCGCTGGGTTCGGCGCCGCTGCCGTACCTGATGGCGCTCGCGGCGGGGGCGCTCGCGGTCCAGCAGGTCCGGTGGGTGCGAAGACCGCCGGCGGTGGTGCTGTTCGCGCCGACGGTGTGGCTGCTGCTGGGCCAGGGGCTGCGTCAGCTGCTGATGCACGGCTTCGGCCGGCCGCGGCCGCCGCTCGCGGACCGGGCGGTGCACGCCTCCGGTTTCTCCTTCCCGTCGGGGCACGCGTTCACGGCCGCGGCCGGTGCGGGGCTGCTCGCGCTCGCGGTGGTGCTGGCCCGTCCGGCCGCCGCCCGCCTGGCGACGGTGTGCGCGGTGCTGTTCGCGGGGGCGGTCGGTGCGAGCCGGGTGTACCTGGGGGTGCACTGGACGCTGGACGTGCTGGGCGGCTGGCTGCTGGCGGCGGGGTGGCTCGCGCTGGGTACGCTGCTGGCACGTCAGGGCCGGGAAAGTGGCGCTGTGCTGCTGGATCGTCGGCCCGGAGGCTGAACGGTCCGCCGCGCGGGCAGATCGGCACAGGTTCGGCACCGGCGCGTTTGCGCCGCGAATGCCGTAGTGAAAAGAAGGGTTTCGGGATGGCTCAGGTTGTGCGGGGTGTGATCGCTCGGGCGAAGGGCGCGCCGGTGGAGGTGGTGCCGGTGGTGGTGCCCGATCCGGGTCCGGGCGAGGCGGTGGTGAAGGTGCAGGCGTGCGGGGTGTGCCACACCGACCTGCACTACCGGGAGGGCGGGATCAACGACGAGTTCCCGTTCCTGCTGGGCCACGAGGCGGCGGGCGTGGTGGAGGCCGTCGGCGAGGGGGTCGACAATGTCGTGCCCGGTGACTTCGTGATCCTCAACTGGCGTGCGGTGTGCGGCCGTTGCCGGGCGTGTCGGCGGGGCCGGCCGCAGTACTGCTTCGCCACCCACAACGCGAAGCAGAAGATGACGCTGGAGGACGGCACCGAGTTGTCGCCGGCCCTGGGCATCGGCGCGTTCGCCGAGAAGACCCTGGTCGCGGCGGGCCAGTGCACCAAGGTGGACCCGGCGGCCTCGCCGGCCGCGGCGGGCCTGCTGGGCTGCGGTGTGATGGCCGGTCTGGGCGCGGCCATCAACACCGGCCAGGTGGGGCGCGGCGACAGCGTCGCGGTGATCGGCTGCGGCGGCGTCGGCAACGCCGCGGTGATGGGCGCCCGGCTGGCGGGCGCGTCGCGGATCATCGCGGTGGACGTGGACGAGCGCAAGCTGGTCACCGCCCGCGGCCTGGGCGCCACCCACACCGTGAACTCGCGGGAGACCGACGCGGTGGAGGCGATCCGCGAGCTGACCGGCGGCAACGGCGCGGACGTGGTGATCGACGCGGTCGGCCGCCCGGAGACGTACAAGCAGGCGTTCTACGCCCGCGACCTGGCGGGCACCGCGGTGCTGGTCGGCGTGCCCACCCCGGAGATGACCCTCGAACTCCCGCTGCTGGACGTGTTCGGCCGCGGTGGGGCGCTCAAGTCCTCCTGGTACGGCGACTGCCTGCCGGAGCGGGACTTCCCGATGCTGATCGACCTGTACCTCCAGGGCCGGCTCGACCTGGACGCGTTCGTCAGCGAGACCATCCCGCTGGACGGCGTCGAGGAGGCCTTCGCCCGGATGCACCGCGGCGAGGTGCTGCGCTCGGTGGTGGTCCTCTGATGGCGGCCCGGATCGAACAGCTGGTCACCGCGGGCGAGTTCAGCCTGGACGGCGGCACCTGGCAGGTCGACAACAACGTGTGGCTGGTCGGCGACGACCACGAGGTGATCGTGATCGACGCCGCCCACGACGCGGACGCGATCGCCGCGGCGGTGGCCGGGCGCACGCTGGTGGCGATCGTCTCCACCCACGCGCACAACGACCACATCGACGCCGCGCCGGAGCTGGCGGCCCGCACGGGCGCGCCGATCCTGCTGCACCCGGACGACCAGGTGCTGTGGGACCAGACCCACCCGGACCGCAAGCCCGACGGCGCGCTCGCCGACGGCGGGCAACTGGCCGTGGCCGGCACCACGCTGACCGTTCTGCACACGCCGGGCCACAGCCCGGGCGCGGTCAGCCTGTACGCGCCGGAGCTGGGCACCGTGTTCACCGGCGACACCCTGTTCGCGGGCGGGCCGGGCGCCACCGGGCGGTCGTTCTCCGACTTCCCGACCATCGTCGACTCGATCCGCGAGCGGCTGCTGACGCTCCCGGCCGAGACGGTGGTGCGCACCGGCCACGGCGACTCGACCACCGTCGGCGCGGAGGCCCCGCACCTGGCGGAGTGGATCGCCCGCGGCCACTGACCGACTCCTGAACCGCCCCGGGCTTCCGGTCCGGGGCGGACCCATGCGCCTGTCCATCATCTGTCCAACGGCTTTTCATACCGTCCCCTCACCTGGTCGGCGACGCGAGGGCGTCGCCCGCAGGACAGGAGCAAGGGGGAAAGACAGTGAAGAAAAAACTGGTCGGTGCCGTGGTGGCCGGCGCCGCACTGGCAGCCACCGTCACCGCGGCCGCGCCCGCCGGCGCCGTGGTGGAGCAGGGCTGGGCGCACCTCCGGAACGTGGGCACCGGCCAGTACCTGGACGACTACGCCCACAACACCGACCAGGGCGCCCCGGTGTACACGTACGCGCAGACCGGGCAGTCCAACCAGTGGTGGTGGGTGGCCAACAACACCGACAGCACGGTCACCTTCTCCTCCTACGAGACGCAGCAGTACAGCAGCGTCGGTAAGTGGTGGTACCGCAACCTCGTCCGCGACGGCGGCAACCGCGGTGTCCTCGGCCCGCAGCAGCTCTGGACCGGTGGCGTCGGCTTCGGCGGCCTGCCCGGTGAGGAGCGCTGGTGGTACGCGGCCGGCGACGCCGGGACGTACATCCACTCCGCCGCCTGGAACGGCGACTGCCTGACCGCCCACGCCTGGGGCCAGGTGACGGTGGAGAGCTGCCGCTCCGGCGACCACGACCAGCAATGGAACATCCTCTACAGCTGACCCGCCGGAAGGAAAGTCCCCTCGTGAAGAACGTCCGAAGGATCCTCACCGCCGCCGGCGTGTCCCTGTCCGTTCTCGCCGGCGTGTTCGCCGTGCAGGCCCCCGCCCAGGCCGCCGTGCCCCAGGGCTGGGCGCACCTCCTGAACCTCGGCACCGGCCAGTACCTGGACGACTACGCCCACAACACCAACCAGGGCGCCCCGGTGTACACCTATCCGCAGACCGGGCAGTCCAACCAGTGGTGGTGGGTGGACAACAACGACAACAACACCGTCACCTTCTCCTCGTACGAGACCCAGCAGGGCAACGGCCTGGCCGGCTGGTGGTACCGCAATCTCGTCCGCGACAGCGACAACCGCGGCGTCCTCGGCCCGCAGCAGCGCTGGCAGTCCGACATCCGCTTCGGTCACCTGCCCGGTGAGGAGCGCTGGTGGTACGCGGCCGGCGACGCCGGGACGTACATCCACTCCGCCGCCTGGAACGGCGACTGCCTCACCGCCCACTCCTGGGGCCAGGTGACGGTCGAGGGCTGCCGCTCCGGCGACCACACCCAGCAGTGGCTCATCACCTACAACTGACCCGCCGGAAGGAAAGTCCCACCGTGAAGAACATCCGAAGGATCCTCACCGCCGCCGGCGTGTCCCTGTCCGTTCTCGCCGGCGTGTTCGCCGTGGAGGCCCCCGCACAGGCCGCCGTGCCCCGGGGCTGGGTGCACGTCCTGAACATGGGCACCGGCCAGTACCTGGACGACTACGCCCACAATGTCGACCAGGGCGCCCCGGTGTACACCTACGCGCAGACCGGGCAGTCCAACCAGTGGTGGTACGTCACCATGACCTCCGCCAACCAGGTCGTCTTCTCCTCCTGGGAGACGGAGAAGTGCACCGACGGCTGGTGCACCACCAAGAGCTACCGGAACCTGCGCCGCAGCTTCAACAACACCGGCGAGCTGTCCGAGTACAACCCCTGGTACGACCCGTACGACAACACCGGCTCCAGGTCGCGCTGGTGGTACGCGGCCGGCGACGCCGGGACGTACATCCACTCCGCCGACGGCGACCAGGGCTGCCTGACCGCCCACGCCGGAAGCCAGGTGACGATCGAGGGCTGCCGCACGGGCGACCACAACCAGCAGTGGACCGTCATCTACGCCTGACAGTGCGGGCGTTCACGACCGGTTCCCGGGCAGGTCCGAACCACCTCGGGACGGGCCACTGACCGGCCGTCAGTGCTTCGCCGCTCCGTCCGGGGCGGCGAAGCGGACGGCGGTCAGCCGCTCCCGCGAGCTCTCGTCGGCGAGCAGCACGGACGCCGCGCCCGGGAACGCCGCCCGCCCCCGCTGTTCGACGGCGGCCAGCAGCGCGGTCAGGCCGCGCACGTGGCGGCGGAAGGTGCGCGGGGCGGCGGTGCGGGCGCGGGCGTGCTGGCCGGCCAGCGCCTGCTCGGGGTGGACGGCGAGCAGCACCACGTGCAGCTCGCGCCCGTAGCGGCGGGCCCAGTGCGCGAGGGCGAGCCGCATCCAGCGGCGGCTGCCGCAGTCGTGCACCAGCAGCGGCCCGGGTCGGCGCAGTGCGGCGCGGGTGCGCAGCAGGTGCAGGGTGCGCACGACGGGCCGGTAGACGGGGTACGGGAGCCGGGCGGGCATCGCGGCCTGAGCGGCGAGGCGGCTGGTGCGCGGGTCGAGGACGGGGGCGCGGCCGTCCCAGCGGTGCAGCAGGGTGCTCTTGCCGCTGCCGGGCAGTCCGGCCACCACGACGGCGGCGGCGGGGCCGTAGCGGATCGTCAGCGGTGGGCCGCTCCGCCCGCGCAGGTCGGTGACGCCCTGTGGGGCGAGTTCGCCGGTGGCCTCCACGGTGTGCTCCCCCTCGGCCTGGAACCGTCCCGCCGCAGGTCGGCGGGACGGTTCGGCAGCTTACCGGGCGCCTTCGCTGATCCTGACCGCTCCGGAGGGGCAGGCCGCGGCGGCGTCCTCGACGGCGGAGCGCAGGTCGGCGGGCGGGCGGGCGTCGAGCAGCACGACCACGCCGTCCTCCTCGCGCTGGTCGAACACCTCGGGGGCGTTGCGGACGCACTGTCCGGCGCCGCAGCAGCGGTCCTGATCGACGGAGACGAGCACGGTTCCTTCTTTCGCGGGGTGGCCGGCGCGGGTCGGCGGGGCGGCGCTCACCAGGCGACCTGGAGTTCGTGAACGCCGTAGATCAGCATGTCGTGCCGGAACGGGACGTCCTCGAACGGCACGGCGAGCCGCAGCTCGGGCAGGCGGCGCAGCAGGGTCTCCAGCGCGATCTCCAGCTCCAGCCGGGCGAGCGGCTGGCCGAGGCACTGGTGGACGCCGAAGCCGAAGGCGAGGTGCTGGCGGGTGTCGCGGGTGAGGTCGAGGGTGTCGGCGCCGGGGTAGCGTCCGTCGTCCCAGTTGGCGGTGTTGACCTGCAGGATGACACCCTCGCCGGCCCGGATCGTGGTGCCGCCGATCTCGGCGTCCTCGACGGCGACCCGGACCAGGCCGTTCTGCACGATGCTGAGGTAGCGCAGGAGTTCCTCGACGGCGGCGGGTGTGGCCTCGGGGTGGGCGCGCAGGTGGGCGAGTTGCCCGGGGTTGCGCAGCAGGGCGAGCACGGACAGCGCGGTCATGTTGGCGGTGGTCTCGTGCCCGGCGATCAGCAGCAGGCGGCCCATCGCGCCGATGTCCTCGATGTCGAGCTCGCCGCGGGCGACCAGGCGGCTGAGGATGCCGTCGTCGGGGGCGTCGCGCTTGGACGCGGCCAGGGTGTCGAGGTAGGCGGTGAGGCGCTCGTTGGCATCGACGACGGCCTCGGCGGTGGCGCCGCGGTGCAGCATGGTGCGGCTGCACTCCTGGAAGAAGTCGTGGTCCTGGTAGGGGACGCCGAGCAGCAGGCAGATCACCAGGGACGGCAGCGGCAGCGCGAACTCGGCGACCAGGTCGGCCTGGGTGCGCCCGTCGGTCATCCTGTCGATCAGTTCCTCGGTGATCCGCTGGATCTCGGGGCGCAGCTCGGCGGTCTTGCGGACGGTGAAGTCGCCGGTGAGCATGCGGCGCAGCCGCCCGTGCTCGGGGTCGTCGAGCCGGATGAACGTGGGCTTGACGGTGAGGAGTTGGCGGGCGGCCTCGGTGAGGAACGGGAAGCCCGGGTTGTCGGGGTCGGAGCTGAACCGGTGGTCGGCGAGGATGGCGCGGACGTCCTCGTGGCGGGTGATCAGCAGGGCCGTGTTGCCGTCGTACAGGGTGACGCGGGTGATCGGCTCGTCGCGCCGGGCCTGCTGGTAGGCGGGCGGCGGGGCGAACGGGCAGGTCCCGCGCGGGGCGGGGTGGCTGGTGGGGGAGGTTTCTGCGGCGGTGGCCATCTGGTGCTCCCTTCCCGGAGCTGGGCCGGCGGTGGCGTCGGCGGTCGTGCCTGCGACTGCGCGGCCCGGGCAGTTGAGTGCCTCGGGCAACTAACTCAACGTCACGCTAACTCGCGGTCCGCGTCCACGGGAAGATGATCCTGGCCCGGGTGGGCATTCTGTCCGGATCCGGGCGACGCACAGGCGTTCCCACGGCGGCCGGGAGCCCCGCCCACCAGCCGTGTCCATTTCCGTCAGGGCCGACGGATCATCCTTGCGGCCGATCGAGAACGGGCCACGGGCTCACACCCACAGCGCCTGGGCGATCGCCCACCCGGCGAACGCCGCCCCCAGCCCCGCCACCACGCTGCCCGCCGCGTTCATCGCCGCGTAGAGCCGGGCCCCGCTCTCGGCCAGCCGCAAGGTCTCGTACGAGAACGTCGAGTAGGTGGTCAGCGCCCCGCAGAAGCCGGTGCCGAGCAGCAGTTGGAGCTGCGAGGAGGCCGCGCCGGCGGCGACCGCGCCGGTCAGCAGACCGAGCACCAGGGAGCCGGACACGTTGACGGCGAACGTCCCCCACGGGAAAACCGTGTCGTGCCGGGCCTGCACCGCCCGGTCGGTCAGGTAGCGCAGCGGCGCGCCGACCGCCGCGCCGACGATCACCAGCAGCCAGTTCACCGCGTCTCCCCGCCGGCCCTGCCGTCGTCGAACCGCCGGAGCACCTCGCACGCGTCGAGCGTCACCAGGCACCGGTCGAGCAGGTCGTCCAGCTGCGGCAGGAACGAGCGGACCCGCTCCTCGCGGTCCACCACCACGATCGCCACCGGCATGTCGTCGCCGACCGACAGCAGCCGGGAGGTGTGCACCAGCGAGGACGCGCCGAAGCCCTCGATGCCGCGGAACACGCTGGCGCCGGCCAGCCCCGCGGCGTGCACGCGGTGCACGATCTCGACGTACAGCGGCCGGTGGTGCCAGCGCTCGTCCTCGCCGACCAGCACCGTTATCCGCAGCGCCCCTTCGATGCGTGCCGTCATCGCGTCCTCCGTCCGATCAGCCGGCGGGCCGCCGCCGCGCCGGCCCAGACCGCGGCCATCGCGGCGAGCAGCGTGGCGGCCAGGTAGCCGAGGGCCGCCGGGGCGCGGCCGGCCACCATGAGGCGCTGGATGTCGACCGCGTAGGTGGAAAAGGTGGTGAACCCGCCCAGCACGCCGGTGCCGAAGAACGGGCGCACCAGCCGGTGCGCGCGCCACGCCTCGGTGAGCAGCGTCATGAACGCCCCGATCACCGCGCAACCGGCCACATTGATCACCAGCGTCGCCCACGGGAACCCGTCCGCCGCCGTCGGCCAGGCCTGCGCGATCGCATAGCGGGCGCACGCCCCGAGCACACCCCCGAGGGCCACCACGCCGATCACGGACGCCAGTTCACGGTCCGGCCCGCGCCGCACCGGCCGCTCCCGGGGCCCGGCATCGGCCGTCATCGGCTGCGAACTCTCCACGGGCACACGTCTCCTACTCGCACGGCACCCGAGGGATCCGGGCGCGCCACTGTACAAGTAGGGACCGTTGGCAGCCGACCACTGCGGTTCGTTTCCCGGCGGGCCCCACCGCCGTCGCGCAACCCGATGGGGTGCTGCTGGGCCCACTCTACCGGGCAGTCCGGGCCGCCCGGCGTGCGAGCGGCCCGGGCCGTTCAGCGGGTGCTGACGGCCGGCGCGGGGATGGACGGCAGGCTGTCCCGGGCGTATTCCAGGGCCTCCGCCGAGGTGCCGAACAGCCGCCCTTGGAGCTGGAGTTCGTCCAGCACGCCGAGGGCGTCCAGCGGTCGCCGGTGTTCGTCGTGCAGCCCGGAGACCAGTACCAGGGTGCCGCGGCGGTGCAGGTCGGCGAGCGCCTCGCCGAGCACGGTCGCGCCGCTGGCGTCGATCGCGGTGACCCGGGACATCCGCAGGATCACCACCTCGGCCCGCGCGGCGGCCGTCAGCTCTGTCCGCAGCCGGTGCGCGGCGGCGAACAGCAGCGGGCCGTGCAGCCTGAAGGTGGCGATCCGCCCGCCCGCGTGGTCCTCCTCGGACACCGGCAGCCGCTCCAGCCGTGCGCCCCGGGCGACGGAGCGCAGGGCCAGCGCGCCGGCCAGCAGCAGGCCGACCCCGACGGCGGTGACCAGGTCGAAGGCGAGGGTGGCGACGGCGGTCGCCACCAGCACGGCGGCCTCGCCGCGCCCGGTGCGGGCCAGCGCACGCAGCGCCCCGGCCTGCACCATCCGCACGGCGGTGGCAATCAGCACGCCGGCCAGCGCGGCCAGCGGAATGTCGGCGACCAGCGGCGCGGCGGCGAACACCACCACGGCCAGCACGGCGGCGTGCACCAGCGCGGCCAGTCGGGAGACCGCGCCGCTGCGCACGTTGACGGCGGTGCGGGCGATCGCGCCGGTCGCGGCAACGCCTCCGAACAGCGGGGCGACCAGGTTGGCCAGGCCCTGGCCGAACAGCTCCCGGTCGCTGTCGTGCCGCTCGCCGCCCCTACGGGGGTCGTTCGCGGTCATCGCATCGGCGGCGGTCGCCGACATCAGCGACTCCAGCCCGCCGAGCGCGGCAACCACCAGCGCGGACGGCAGCAGCCCGGGCACGGCGGACAGGTCGAGGAAGCCGAGCGAGGGGCTGGGCAACCCGGCCGGCAGCTTGCCGATGACGCCGACCGGCAGGTCGACGGCCTTGGCCAGCACGGTGGCGGCGACCACGGCGATCAGCGAGAACGGGACGGCAGGCCGCAGCTTCCCGCCGATCAGCATCAGGGCGGCGACGCCCGCGGCGAGCAGCACGGCCGCCCAGTGCGGGGTCTCCGCGAACGCCTTCACGGCGCGGGCGGCGACCACCGCCGGGTTCTCGCCCTCCGGCTTGGCCACTCCGAGCGCGCCGGGTACCTGCTGGAGCGCGATCACACCGGCGATACCGACCGTGAAGCCCTCCACCACCGGCACCGGCACGTACGCCATCCAGCGTCCGGCCCCGGCGAGCCCCAGCAGTATCAGTATCAGGCCCGCGAGCAGGCCGACGGTCAGTACGCCGCCGGTGCCGTAGTGGGCCACGATCGGCACCAGCACCACGGTCATCGCACCGGTCGGGCCGGTGACCTGGAGGCCGGAGCCGCCGAACACGGCGGCGATCGCACCCGCGACCACGGCGGTGGCCAGCCCGGCCGCCGCGCCCGCCCCGGAGGACACTCCGAAGCCCAGTGCCAGCGGCAGCGCCACGACGGCCACCGTCAGACCGGCGATCAAGTCGCGGCGCGGGTCGCGGCCCATAGTGGCCAGCACCTTGCGGTTCGGCAGTACCGCCCGCACCCGCCGTCCGATCACACCCCCGCCGTTCACGCCGCGCCGCCGCATCGGATCGTGGCGAGCGGATCATGGACCTCCGCCTGGGCCTGACACTGCGACGCGGGCACCGTTCAGCTCTCCTTCTGGGTTTCCGGCTCTGTTCCGGACCGGGACGGGACGGCGATGCCGTGCTGCTCCGCGATCCGCAGCAGCCCGGCGATCCGTCCGGCGTGGGCCTGCGCCCCGTGGTCGTCGTCGGCGTCCCGGGCCTCGCGCAACGCCCTTTCGGCGAGGGCGAGTTGCTCGCGGAGCTCGTCCTCGAACACCTCGGTCACGTCCGGCCCCTTCCCCATGTCGGCACGCAGGTGCCCGGGCACGAAGGACCGGCCGGGCACCCGATCAGAATGTATCGACTTGAAGAATTTCGCAAGTCGTTATGTCTGCATGTTCGGAGCGCAGCGAGGCCCTCACAGGCGGGTACCGAACAGTCGGTGCGGACCGGGGCGTCAGCCGTTGTCGGCGGCCCGCAGGTCGGCGAGCAGGCCGGCCTGGTCGGTGATCAGCGAGCCGAGGATGGAGCGGGCGACCCGCAGCAGGTCGGCGACCTCGCCGCTGGCGAGGGTGTAGACCACGGTGGAGCCCTCGCGGCGGGCGTGCACCAGCTTGGCCCGGCGCAGGACGGCCAGCTGCTGGGAGAGGTTGGCCGGCTCCACGCCGACCTCGGGGAGCATCTCGGCGACGGCGTGGTCGCGGGTGCTGAGCAGTTCCAGCACCCGGATCCGCACCGGGTGCCCGAGCGTTTTGAAGAACTCCGCCTTCAGCTGGTACAGCGGCACGCTGGCCACCGGGAGCGACTGCGGGTTCTCGGCGTTCACGTGGTCGTCACCGTCTCGTTCAAGGCCCGGAGGGCACGGGGGCGTCGCGCCGACCCTAGCAAGCCGACCCCGACAATGATCGTGCTCCCGGCCCCGCGCGGGGAGTCCGGGAGCACGGCACGGCAGGCGCCGGTCAGGCCTTCTTGACCACGCTCGACTTGAGCTGCATGGCACCGAACCCGTCGATCCGGCAGTCGATGTCGTGGCCGTCCACGCCGTCCACCAGGCGGATGTTGCGCACCTTGGTGCCGGCCTTGATGCCGGAGGCGCTGCCCTTGACCTTCAGGGCCTTGATCACGGTGACGGTGTCGCCGTCGGCCAGCACGTTGCCGACGGCGTCCCGGATCTCCCGTTCCCCGGCCGGCTGCGCCGCGTCCTCCTCGGCGCCGGGCGCCCACTCGTGGCCGCACTCGGGGCAGACCATCAGGGCGTCCATCTCGTAGGTGTACTGGCCGGCGCAGCTGGGGCAGGGGGGAAGGTTGTCGCTCATCGGGCCAGGATAGCGGCCGATCGGCCGCTATCCGGACGCCCGTGCGGTCAGGCGACGGAGACGGCGCTCCACGCGGCGGCGACCGTCGCGTACTCGGTGGAGCCGGCGCCGTACAGGTCGCGGGCGGCGTTCAGGGAGGCGGTGCGGGCCCCGGCGTAGTTGGTGGTGGAGGTCATGTAGACGGTGAGCGCCCGGTACCAGATGGCGGCGGCCTTCTGGTTGCCGATGCCGGTGACGGTGGAGTTGTTGCAGGTCGGGCTGTTGTACGTGTAGCCGTTGATGGTCTTGCTGCCGCTGCCCTCACTGGCCAGGTAGAACCAGTGGTTGGCGACACCCGAGGAGTAGTGCACGTCCAGCTTGCCGACGGTCTTGCTCCAGCAGTCGGCGGAGCGGCCGTCCAGCGAGGGCTTGTCGAAGCGGCGCAGCCACGGCGGGGTGGACTGGTCGCTGAACAGGTAGTCGGGGGTGTCCACCGCGTTGTTGGCGTACCACTCGACCATGGTGCCGAAGATGTCGCTGGTGGCTTCGTTGAGGCCGCCGGACTCCCCGCTGTAGCGCAGGTTGGAGGTGGCGCTGGTGACGCCGTGGGTCATCTCGTGGCCCATGGTGTCGAGGTCCACCTGCTCGGGATCGGTGGTGCCGTTGCCGTCGCCGGTCATCATGCAGAAGCAGGTGTCGGACCACTGGGCGTTGTCCCAGTTGGTGCCGACGTGGACGAAGACGGTGGCGCCGCGGCCGTCGTTCTTGATGCCCTTGCGGCCGAAGGTGTTGAGGTAGTAGTCGTACGTCCAGGCGGTGTTGGAGTGCGCGTCAACGGCGGCGGTGGCCCGGTCGGTGGAGAACTTCCGGCCGTCGCCCCACACGTTGTCGGCATCGGTGACCACGCTGCCGGAGCCGGCCTTGACGCTGCTCGCGCCGAGGTTCTTGGCGTCCTTGGTGGTGTGGCCGCGGACCGGGTCGATCAGCGCGTAGCTGCCGTCGGTCTGCTGGGTGGTGTCGATCCGGATGTCGCCGGTGTACTCGGAGTGGCCGGTGCCGGCCGCGGACTGCTCGGAGTCGTAGTTCTCGATCGTCTCACCGGTGTTGGCGTCGGTGACGACGACCCGGCCGGCCGGCTGGCCCTGCTTGCCCTCGCCGCTGACGGTGGTCTGCCAGGCGAGGCGGGCGGTGCCGTCGGCGGCCCAGACGACCAGTTCGGGAGTGGCGGTGGCGCCGGACATGCCCTGGGCCTGGCCGAGCGCGGCGGCGGCGCCGTGCTGCGGGGAGACGGCGGGCACCACGGACTTCACCGCCGGGTCGTGGCCCTTGGCGCGGGAGGAGTCGGCGAGCTTGCCACGGGCGTCCTGGTGCACCACCAGGTCGCCGCCGATCACCGGCAGCCCGCGGTAGGTGCGGTCGAAGCGGACGTGCTGGGTGCCGTCCGCGTCGATGATGACGTCCTTGACCTTCAGGCCCTGGCCGGGCCCGAAGCCGAACAGGTCGGCGTGGTGGGAGACGTTCGCCTCCGCGCGGGCGATCGCCGCGTCGCGGCCGGGGGCGGCGGAGGCGGTGTCGACCTGGACGGCGGCGACGAGCAGTGCGGCGCTCGCCGCGAGGGCGCCGGCAGTGAGGGTGCGTCGGCGCGCGGAGGAGGAGGGGCTCACTCGTGACTCCAGTCGGGTAGCGGGGGTCTGGCCGACTGACAGCCTGTCGATGAACACACAAACAGTTCTATGAACAGTTAAGGAACGTAATCGGTTCGTAGCACAGATCTCGTTCCGTGCCGTTCCGGGGACGCTCGACCGGCACGGGAACGACCAACGGCCCTCCCGCCACGCGGGTGCGAGCACCCAGGATCGGAGTATGACCAGCGAACCCGTCTCCTCCCCCGATGGCCTCAGCCTCGATCCGGGCCAGTGCCTGCGCCTGATGGCCCGTCACTCGGTGGGCCGGCTCGTCTACACCAAGCACGCTCTGCCCGCCGTCCTGCCGGTCCGCTACCGCCTGGCGGAGGGCGGCAGCGTCCTGGTCGACCAGCCCGACGAAGAGCTGCTGCGCGCCGTGACCGGCGCCGTCGTCGCCTTCCAGGCCGACCAGGTGGACCCGGCCGACGGCAGCGGCTGGACGGTCACCGTGCTCGGCCACGCCGACGCCGTACACCCCACCGCCGCCACCGGGCCGCCCTCCGTCTCCGTCCGGATCCGCCCCGAGTGGGTGTCCGGCCTGCGGCTGCTGCCGCCCCAGCCCGGCCCCGCCGATCGGCCCCACCGGCCGGGACCTCCGGCCCTCGCACCCGACGCCGCCCACCCCGCAGAGTGGGAACGTCGGCACCGGAGCGCGGACCGAGGAGGCGAATGACGATGCGGCACTGCACCGTCGGAGCGATGATGACCCGTCACGTGGTCACCGTCAGCCCCGGCACGGGCTTCCGCGAGATCGTCGCGCTGCTCGCCGAGTACGACATCACCGCCGTGCCGGTGGTCGACGCCGACCACCGGCCGCTCGGCGTGGTCTCCGAGGCGGACCTGCTGCGCACCCAGCTCACCCAGTACGACCCGGCGTCCCTGCTGCCCGCACCCGTGCAGCTGCGCGGCACCGGCACCACCGCCGCCGACCTGATGACCGCCCCCGCCGTCTGCACCACCCCCGACAGCACGGTGGTCGCCGCCGCCCGCCTGATGACCCGTCGGCGGGTGAAACGCCTGCCCGTGGTCTCCCCCGCCGACGGCCGCCTGATCGGCACCGTCAGCCGCGGCGACCTGCTGCGAGTCTTCCTCCGCGACGACCGGGCGATCCGCCGCGAGATCGTCGAGGAGATCCTCACCAGCGTCGAAGGCACCAGCCCCGCCCTGATCAGCGTGGACGTCGTCCAGGGCGAGGTCACCCTCAGCGGCACCACCGCCCCGCACTGCCACACCCGCGCCCTGCGCGAACTCTGCGCCGCCGTGGACGGCGTGGTGTCGGTCACCGACCGCACCACGCACGCCGCGGCCTGACCGCCGCCCGACCGACCGTCAGCGCAGGATCCCGGCCCGGCGGGCGGCCGTGATCCACTGCGGGAACTCGGACAGCAGCCGGTCGTACAGCTCCGGGTCGGGGAGGGTGCTGATGTCGTCCACCGAGAAGAAGCCGACGTTGTCGACCCGGCGGCCCGGCAACTGGTCGAAGTGCTCCAGCACGCCGTAGTCGGAGCGGCCGAGGCCCACGAACTGCCAGAAGATCGGCTCCTCGACGGCGGCCCGCAGCTGCGCCTCGATCTCGGAGTTGCGGTAGATGCCGCCGTCGGAGAAGAACAGCACCAGGGTGGGCAGCGGCGAGGGGAAGGCACGGACGAAATCCCGCACCTTGGCGATCACCCGGTGCTCCTCGTTCTGGATCCCGACCGCCTTCATGTCCACCCGCCCGTCGGGCTTCGGCGGCCGGATCCGGCGACGGCCGAACAGGCTCTTCAGGGCCGCCTCACCGGGCCTCACGTGCAGGCGCAGCCACTCGGGCAGCCCCGGCAGACTCAGGTCGGGCAGCCGGGCCGGACGAGTGGCGAAGGTCCACGCCTGCATGGTGCCGTCGTCGTCCAACTGCGCGGCCACGGCGGCCATCCGCTCCACCACGTCCGCGACCACGCCCCGCCCGTACAGCCCCATCATCGACCCGGACGCGTCCAGCACCAGCAGGATCCGCGCCACCACGCCCTGCGCACCGTGCTTCTGGAGGCTGACGGCGACCTGCTGCTTGCGCAAGGAGAGGCGCTTGCGCATGTCCACGGGGAGCTGCTGCTCGGCGGCGGAGACGTCCGGCGCGTGGAGCGGCCGCGGCGGCACGGCGGGCGGGAGCGGTTCCGGCGACGGCGCGGACGCGAAGGGTTCCGGCGACGGCGCGGGCTGCGAGGCCGGCGAGGACGCGAACGGGTCGGGAGCAGGCACGGGCAGCGGGGCCGGCGAGGACGCGAACGGGTCGGGCGCAGGCACGGGCAGCGGGGCCGGCGAGGACGCGAACGGGTCGGGCGCAGGCACGGGCGCGGGCAGCGGACGCAGCCTCAGCTCGCGGGTGGCGTCCGGCCGTTGTTCGGGATCGGGCGCCAACTCCGTTTCCGGCAGCGGCTGTTCCACCTGGCGCAGCCTGAGCTCCCGGGTGGCATGCACGGGCACGGGTTCCGGCTCCAGCACAGGCTCGGGCTCGGGCTCCGGCTCCGGCTCCGGCTCCGCTGCACGCTCGGTCTCCTGAGCCGGCTCGGGCTCCAACTCCGGTTCCGGCAAAGGCTCTGCCGCCGGGCGCAGCCTGAACTCGCGGGTGAGAGGTGCGCTCTCCGGCTCCGGCTCCAACCCCGCCACCGTCTCGGGCTCCGGCTCCCGTTCCGCCTCCGGTTCCTGCCCGGCGTCCGTGGGCAGCGTGAAGCCGTAGGAAGTGGCCAGGCCGGCCAGGCCGTTGGCGTATCCCTGGCCGACGGCGCGGAACTTCCAGTGGCCGCCGCGGCGGTAGAGCTCGCCGCCGATCAGTGCGGTCTCCCGGCCGGCCTCGATGGCGAAGCGGGCGAGCGGCAGGCCGGTGCGGGCGTCGGAGATCGCCAGTGTCAGGTCGCGGACCCGGCCGAAGGTGCCCTCGCCGTCGGTGGCGGCCAGCAGCAGGACGCGCTGCACCTCGGCGTCGCGGACGTCGAGCGCCGCGAGGTCGGCCTCGATCCGTTCGACGGGCGCCTCCGGCCCGCCGGTGCGCCCGCGGCACAGGACGGCGCCGGAGCGGTGCGGGGACCGGTGACGCCGGATCAGATCCTCGGCGTCGCGGGCCTGTCCCCCGGCGGTCAGCAGCAGCGCGGCGGCGGTGAGGTCGGGGGCGCCGGGTGCGGGCGTCCAGCTGAGGTCGGCGTGCACGGCGGGCACGTCGATCGGGAGGTTGCTGCCTTTGGCCAGGGATCTCGCGGTCACCGCCACAGTCTGGCCCATCGGGGGCCTGCGACGCGCCCCCCGGGCGGCAGGTTCTGCGGGCGGTGGCGGGCCCGGCGTTACGGTGGGGGCCGGACGGCGGGCGAGCCGGGAGCGAGGTGGTCCGGGTGCACGCGGTCACCGACTGGCTGCGGGGGCTGTCGGGCCCGGTGGTGTACGCGGTGGTGGGGGCCCTGGTGTTCGCCGAGGACGCGCTGTTCTTCGGGTTCGTGCTGCCGGGCGAGACGGCGGCGGTGCTCGGCGGCCTGCTGGCCCATCAGGGCAAGGTCTCGCTGGGCCTGATGGTGCTGGTGGTGGTGTCCGCGGCGATCCTCGGCGACTCGACGGGGTACGAGGTGGGCCGCCGGCTCGGTCCGGCGGTGCTGCGGACGAAGCCGATGCGCCGGCACGCGGACCGGATCGAGGGGGCGCAGGATCTGATCCGCCGTCGGGGCCCGGTGGCGGTGCTGCTGGGGCGGTTCGTGGCGTTCTTCCGGGCGTTGATGCCCGCGCTGGCGGGGGTGTCGCGGATGCCGTACCCGCGGTTCCTGCTGTTCAACGCGATCGGCGGGGTGCTCTGGGGTGTGGGGTTCACCCTGCTCGGCTACTTCGCGGGCTCCGCGTACTCGCGCGTCGAGGGCACGGTGGGGCGTTCGCTGGCGATCGCGGTGGCGGCGGTGGTGGTCGTGGGTCTGCTGGTGTGGCATCTGCGTTCGCGGCGGCGCGAGGCCCGCCGTGAGCACCGGCACGACGGCGGCGGCAACCACGACGAGCCGAAGCAGAACTGACCCGCCGTCGATCATGCCGGCCGACCGTCCCGAAGCGGGCGGGCCCGTCGGCTCCCGGGGGTGGACCGTTCGGCCCTCGGCGCAGAGCGGGCGAGGGAGCAGGCTGGAGTCATCGGGAAAGGAGTTTCTGATGAACCGTCTGCAGACCCGTAGTGTCGCCGAGGTGCTGGTGGAGACCCGCGGCGAGGTTTCGGCCGGCGCCCCCGACTATGCGCGGGTGAAGATCGCGGCCGTGCTCGACCGGATGGACGAGCCGGTCCTCGCGGTCCGGGTGCGGCTGGTGCAGGAGCCCAACCACGCGATGGCCCGGCCCTCGCTCGCCCAGGCCACGGTGGACGTCAACGGACGTCCGGTGCGGGCGCACGTCGCGGCGGCCACCATGCGCGAGGCCGTCGATCTGCTCCAGGACCGCCTGGTGTCGCGGATCGCCCGCCTGCGCCACCACCGCCGGCCGGCCCGTACGCCGCTCGGCTGGGCCGACGGCCTGGACCCGGAGCACCGCCCGCAGCGCCGCCACCGCGAGCCGGAGGACCGTCGGCTGGTGCGGCACCGCAGCTACAGCGCGGCGCGGCTGGGCGCGCTCGACGCGGTGTTCGAACTGGAGGCGATGGACTACGACTTCCAGTTGTTCACGGACGCCGACAGTGGGTGCGACAGCCTGATCTACCGCGGCGCGGCGGGCGGCTACCGGCTGGCCTCGACCGGCCCGCTGCCGCAGCCGGTGCCGGGTCTGGTGGTCAGCCGCCTGACGGTGCCCTGCCTGACGGGTGCCCAGGCCCGGGCCCGGCTGGATCTGAGCGGGCTGCCGTTCGTCTTCTACACCGATGCCGCGACCGGCCGCGGCAACGTCATGTACCACCGTTACGACGGGCACTACGGGCTGATCACGCCCGCCGCGTAGCGGTCTGGCCTCCGGCAGGCGTGGGGGTCTGTCCGGAGGCGGGAAGAGCTCTCGGTGGGTGTGGGGCCCGTCCGGGAGCGCGGGAAGAGGAGTCGGGGACGGTGTGGGGCCGTCCCCGACTCCCGTTTTTTTTGGCGCATTACCTGCCTGCTGACGGCCGATTACCTCGACATTACGTCGGCAACGAAGCATTTCGGCCAACTTGTTGCCGCATGGGTGACGCGTTCCCAACAAAGCTGGCACTGTACCGTCCCATCGCCGCAGCGGCCCTTGCAGACGCACACGCACCACACGATGCGGCGAGCACGTCGGACACCGTCCGACCCGTTCGAACCACCAGCTCTACCGGGCGGCATCATCCCTGCCCTCCCGGCTGACTCCGGCCGTACCCACGCGGCCGTCGCAGAAGGAGTTCCGTGTGACTCGATCCTCCCGAAAGACCGTCACCGCGACCGCGCTGATAGCCGGCGCCGCGATGATCGCGGCCGCCCTGACGTCCGGTGTCGCCGCCGCCGACACCACGGACCAGGCCCCGGCCGAGGTCCAGGCCATCGCCGGCGCGCTGCCGGTGCAGCTGTCGGCGGAGCAGCGCGGCGAGTTGCTGGCCGCGGCGGACGCGTCCAAGGCCGAGACCGCGAGGGCGCTGGGCCTGGGGTCGGAGGAGGCGCTGATCGCCAAGTCCGTGACGAAGGACGCGGACGGCAGCGTGCACACCCGGTACGAGCGCACCTACGCCGGACTGCCGGTGCTCGGCGGCGACCTGGTCGTGCACAGCGCCCCCGACGGCTCGACCACGGGCGTCACCAAGGCCACCGAGGCGGACATCGCGGTCGACACCGGCGAGAAGGAGAGCGCCGACTCGGCGAAGGGCCTCGCGCTGGAGAGCGCCGGGACCGCGAAGGTCGCGGAGCCCGCGGCCGACAACGTCCGCAAGGTCGTCTGGGCCGCGTCCGGCACCCCGACGCTGGCCTGGGAGACGATCGTCACCGGCACGCAGGAGGACGGCACGCCGTCCGAGCTGCACGTCATCACCGACGCGAACACCGGCAAGAAGATCTTCGAGTACCAGGGCATCGAGACCGGCGTCGGCAACAGCCAGTTCTCCGGTCAGGTCACCATCGGCACCACCGCTACGGGCGGCGGCTTCGCGATGACCGACAACACCCGGGGCGGCCACAGCACCTACGACCTGAAGGGCACCAGCGGCTCCACCAAGTCGCTGTTCACCAACCCGACCGACACCTGGGGCGACGGCACCGTCGCCAACCGGCAGACCGCCGCCGTGGACGCCGCCTACGGCGCCCAACTCACCTGGGACTACTACAAGAACGTCCACGGCCGCAACGGCATCAAGAACGACGGTGTCGGCGCCTACACCCGGGTCCACTACGGCACCAACTACGTCAACGCGTTCTGGTCCGACAGCTGCTTCTGCATGACCTACGGCGACGGCTCGGGCAACACCCACCCGCTCACCTCGATCGACGTGGGCGCCCACGAGATGACCCACGGTGTCACCTCCCACACCGCGGGCCTGATCTACAGCGGCGAGTCCGGCGGCCTGAACGAGGCCACCTCCGACATCATGGCCGCCGCCATCGAGTTCTGGGGCAACAACCCCCAGGACAAGGGCGACTACCTGGTCGGCGAGAAGATCGACATCTACGGCACCGGTGCCCCGCTGCGCTACATGGACAAGCCCTCCAAGGACGGCCGCTCCAAGGACGCCTGGTACTCCGGCCTCGGCTCGATCGACGTCCACTACTCCTCCGGCCCGGCCAACCACTGGTTCTACCTGGCGTCCGAGGGCAGCGGCGCCAAGACCGTCAACGGCGTGAACTACGACTCCCCGACCTCCGACGGCCTGCCGGTGACCGGGATCGGCCGGGACGCCGCCGCCAAGATCTGGTACCGGGCGCTCACCACCTACATGACCTCCTCCACCAACTACGCGGCCGCCCGCGTCGCCACCCTGAAGGCTGCCGCCGACCTGTACGGGCAGACCAGCGCGACCTACATGAACACCGCCAACGCCTGGGCTGCGATCAACGTCGGCCCGCGCGTCGTGGACGGCATCATGGTGGACTCCATCGACTCCCAGATCACCGCGGTCGACACCCCGGCCGATCTCCAGCTCCGCGCCACCAACTTCAATCCCGGTCAGCTCACCTTCCACGCGGAAGGCCTCCCCGACGGTCTGAAGCTCCACCCCGTCACCGGCCGGATCACCGGCACCCCGACCACGCCGGGCACCTACCAGGTGACCGTCACCGCCAAGGCCTCCCACCACAGCAGCGTCGAGACGACGTTCACCTGGAAGGTCGCCAGGGGCATCTTCGCGAACGCCACCCGGACGCCGGTCCCGGACGGCGGCGCGGCGGTCTACTCGGACGTGGTCGTCGACCGGATCGCGGGCCAGGCGCCGAGCGACCTCAAGGTGTCCGTGGACATCAAGCACACCTGGCGCGGTGACCTGGCCATCGACCTGGTCGGCCCGGACGGCAAGGTGTACTCGCTGAAGAAGGCCAACATCGGCGACTCGGCCGACAACGTGCTGGAGACCTACACGGTGGACGCCTCCGCCCAGGTCGCCAACGGCACCTGGCGGCTGAAGGTCCAGGACATGTACCGGGGAGACTCGGGCTACGTCGACAACTGGAAGCTGATTTTCTGACGGCTCACCGAGGTGGTCCGGTCGGCTCACTTCGCCGACCGGACCACCTCGCCAAGGTGCGGGACGGCCCGCACCAGGGTCAGCACCCCGCCGCGCCGCCCAGCGCGGCGGCCGGTCAGTCGCCCAGCATCCGGGCCGCCCGCTCGCGCATCTCGACCTTGCGGATCTTGCCGGTGACGGTCATCGGGAACTCCTCGACCACGTGCACGTAGCGCGGGATCTTGAAGTGGGCGAGCCGGCCGGTGCAGTACGCGCGCACTGCCTCGGCGGTGAGCGGGCGGGCGCCCTCGCGCATCCGCACCCAGGCCATCAGCTCCTCGCCGTACTTGGCGTCGGGGACGCCGATCACCTGGACGTCGAGCACGTCGGGGTGGGTGTACAGGAACTCCTCGATCTCCCGGGGGTAGAGGTTCTCGCCACCGCGGATCACCATGTCCTTGCTGCGGCCGGTGATGCTCAGGTAGCCGTCCTCGTCCATCACGGCGAGGTCGCCGGTGTGCATCCAGCCGTCGGTGTCGATCGCCTGCGCGGTCTGCTCCGGCTCGCCCCAGTAGCCGAGCATCACCGAGTAGCCGCGGGTGCACAGTTCGCCGGTCTCGCCGCGCGGCACGGTGGCGCCGGTGGCCTGGTCGACGACCTTCACCTCCAGGTGCGGTCCGACCCGGCCGACGGTGGAGACCCGGCGCTCGATCGAGTCGTCGGCGCGGGTCTGGGTGGAGACCGGGGAGGTCTCGGTCATGCCGTAGCAGATGGACACCCCGGTCATGCCCATCCGGCCGATGACGTCCTTCATCACCTCGATCGGGCAGGGCGCGCCGGCCATGATGCCGGTGCGCAGGCTGCTCAGGTCGTAGCGGTCGAAGTGCGGGTCGGCGAGTTCGGCGATGAACATGGTGGGCACCCCGTACAGCGAGGTGCAGGACTCGGCGGCGACGGCGGCCAGGGTGGCGCCGGCGTCGAACGCGGGCGCCGGGATCACCATGCAGGCGCCGTGCGAGGTGGCCGCGAGATTGCCCATCACCATGCCGAAGCAGTGGTAGAACGGGACCGGGATGCAGATCCGGTCCTGCTCGGTGTAGCCGCACAACTCCCCGACGAAGTAACCGTTGTTGAGGATGTTGCGGTGCGAGAGGGTGGCGCCCTTGGGGAAGCCGGTGGTGCCGGAGGTGTACTGGATGTTGATCGGGTCGTCGGCGGCCAGCTCCTGCGCGATCCCGGCCAGCACCGCCGGGTCACCCTGCCGCCCCGCGCGCAGCAGTTCGTCCCAGTCCGGCCCGTCGAGCAGCACCACGTCCGCGAGGTCGGCGCAGCGCGGCCGGGCCTCGGCGATCATCGCGGCGTAGTCGGAGGTCTTGAACTGCCGGGCGGCGACCAGCAGGCGCATGCCGGACTGCTTGAGCACGTACTCCAGCTCGTGCGAGCGGTAGGCCGGGTTGACGGTGACCAGGATCGCGCCGAGTTTCGCGGTGGCGTACTGGGTGAGCGTCCACTCGGCGCGGTTCGGTGCCCAGATGCCGACCCGGTCACCCCGGCCGACGCCCCTGGCGCGCAGGCCGAGTGCCACCGCGTCGACGTCGGCGGCGAGTTGGGCGTACGTCCAGCGCCGGCCGGTGGCGCGCTCCACCAGTGCCTCGCGCTCCGGGAAGGCGCGGACGGCCCGGTCGAAGTTGGCTCCGACGGTGTCGCCGAGCAGCGGGGTGTCGGACGGGCCGGCGGCGTGGCTCGGCTGGCTCGGGGCGTGCGACACGGGGGCCTCCTGGGCGCGGTGGTGCGGGACGACGAGTACCCATGCTGGCCACCGGGGCGGCCGTTGACCAGTCTCCAAGTGGGGGTGGTGCGCGCCCCGTTGACGGTCCGTCACGTCACATGCGTCGAGGCCGCCGGCTCCTGCTCGCCCGAGCAAATCGCCGAACCGGCAGCCGGGGGCGGGAGTTGGCTGATTTGATGACTCGAAGGGCGGTCGGTGGTTCCCCGGGGGTCGCGATGGTGCAGGAGAGCGAGCAGGTGCGGCTGCGGCCGTCGCCGCAGTACCGGCGGCGGCGGGCGGGGTTCGCGCTGTTCGCGGCCGGCGCGTTCGTCGGGTGCGGGCTGCCGCTGTTCGCCGGGGTGGTGACGCGGCCGGAGGCGGTGCTGGTCGACGGCCTGGCGGCCGTCGTGTGGGCGGTGGTGCTGGTCCGGCAGGTGGTGCGTGCGTGGGCGCCCGTCACGGTGGTGATCGACCCCGGGTATCTCGAACTGCGCGGCGGCCTGCGGAAGGTCCGGCTGCCGTGGGACGCGATCGACGGGATGTGCGTGCTCCCGGCCCGGGGGTACCTGCCCGCCTACGAGGCTCCGCACTTCCGGGGTTCGCTGCTGGTGCGGACCTCGCAGGGCAGCCCGGCCGGGCTGGCCGGGCGCGGCTCGCCGCGCTGGTCGGCTCCCTGGCAGGGCGTTCTGCTCGACCTGGCCCCGCTGGCGCAGCCGGCCGAGCGCCTCGACGAGGTGTTCGTCCCGCGCCTGTCGGACCGCTGGGGCGGGACGACCCGGCTGCCGGACGGCCCCGGCGCGGCCTCGGTGTTCGCGGCCGGCACGCTGCTGTCCTGGCCGGGCCGGGTGCTGCTGCGGGGGTTCCGGGCGGTGCTGATGCTGGTGATCGCCGCCGCCCTCCTCGCCACGGCCCCGCTCGGCGCCTTCGGCCCCGTTCAGCCGCTCCTGGTGCTCCTCACCCTGGTGGTGTTCGGCACGGCCGGCACCAGGTGGCTGGTCCTTCGCCTGTCCCGGCCGTGCGAACTGCGGGTGGAGAGCCGGGGCGTGGTGGTGGCCGTCGGCGGCCGGGAGCGGGCCGTGCCGTGGTCCGAGATCGCCTCGGTGGGCGCCGGGCTGCACACCGTCTCCCGCGCCGGGCAGCGGCTCGCGGTGACGTGGGTGCTCGCCCGGCTCAACCCGGGAGCGAACCCGCCGGCGCCGCTGCCGCACTGGTCCTTCCGCGCCGACGGGCAGGCCGTCCAACTCCTGCCGCTGACCTCGCCGGTGCTCGCCCAGATGCACGGACTCACCGTCTTCCCCGCCCAGTTGGCGAACGCCCTGACCCCGTACGGTTCGAACCTGCTCGCCGGGCACACCGGGCGGGCCGGGTCCGTGACGGGCGAGGCCGTCACCGTCCGGGTCGGTCAGGGGCGCGGGTCGGCGCACCGCAGTCTCGGGTCGGCGCTGCGCACCGCGCCGAGGGACCGGCCGCTGCGCGTGCTGATCGAGCCCGGCCGGTACCGGGAGGCGGGGCCACTGCTGCTGTCCGGCACCGTCGAGGTGGTCCGGGCGGAGGGCGAGGGCCAGGTGGTGATCGAGACCCCCGAGCAGTCCGCCCTGGAGTGCGAGGGCTTCGTCACGCTCGACTCGCTGACGGTGGAGGGCCGCGGCCCGGTCGCCGTCTCCACCACCGGCCGGCTGGAGCTGCGGCAGTGCCGGATCGACGCGCCCGGAGAGTACGCGCTGCTCGCCGCCCAGGGCGCCGAACTGGCGCTGCGGGACTGCGAGATCACCGCGGGCCGGACCGAACTCGCGGGCGCCGGCGGCACCTTCGAGCGCACCACGTTCCGCGCCGCCAAGGGCCACGCGCTGGTGCTGAAGGAACGCGCGAAGGCCGAGATCACCGACTGCACGATCACCGACAGCCGGGGCCGCGGCATCGACGTGACCGGCTCGACGGCGGAGATCCGCGGTTGCGAGTTCCGGGGCACCGGTGACGCCGCGATCGCCGCCGGCGACCACTCCGCGGTGCAGGTCCTGGGTTCCCGGATCGACGAGGTGCACGCCACCGGCCTCGTCTTCGACCACCAGGCACGCGGCTCCGTCCAGGACACCACGGTCAGCGGCGCCACCGTCGGCCTGTACGTCGCGCGGGGCGCCGACCCCACGGTCCGGGACTGCCTGTTCGCGCACTGCCGGGACAGCGGCGTGATCGTCGAGGACCAGGGCCGGGGACGGCTGGAGAGGTGCCGGATCGAGAACGCCGGCGTGCACGGCATCAGTGTCGCCTCCGGCGGCGTCCCGGCAGTCAACGACTGCGCGGTGGCCTTCGGCGGCACCGGCGTCAACGTGCACAAGGCGCGCGGCGACTTCACCCGGCTGCGGGTCCACGACCAGTCCGAGAGCGCCGTCCTGATCCAGGAGGGCTCGGTGGTGGAACTGGCCGAACTGCGCCTGGAACGCTGCAAGAACGGGGTGCACGGCCTCGGCACCGGTGTGACGGTCCGCCTGGTCGGCGCCGTCATCGCCGACGTGACCGCCTCCGGACTGGTGCTCCAGAACACCGCACGCGTCACCGCCGAACACGTCACGGTCGAACGGGCCGGCCTGTACGGCCTGAACTGCCGTGAGAACAGCCGGCTGACCGGGCACGACTTCACGGTCACCAAGGCCGGTGAGGCCGGGCTGCTGGCCCGCGACAGCACCACCGTGGAGATCGACCGGCTGGAGATCTCCGGCAGCCGGGGCAAGGCCCTGTGGGCGTGCGCCAACAGCCAGTTGATGCTCAGCGGGGTGCGGGTGCACGGCGCCGGGAGCGACGGCGTCCGTCTGGAGGCGGACGTGTACGGCAGCCTGACGGACTGCGAGGTCACCGGATGCGCGGGCGAAGCGGTGGTCGCCAACGACCGGGTGCGGATGGAGAACCTGCGCACCGGCGCCACCGCCGAGGACATCCTGCAGCCCGAGTCCGGCCCGATCACCGAACTCCAGCGCATGATCGGGCTCGCCGAGGCCAAGCGGCAGGTCGACGTCCAGGTCGATCTGCTCCGGCTCGCCCGCTGGCGCTCCGACGCCGACCTGCCCCCGCCGCCCCGGGCACACCACCTGGTCTTCTCCGGCCCGCCCGGCACCGGCAAGACCACCGTGGCCCGGCTGTACGGCCAGATCCTGGCCGCGCTCGGCGCCCTGAAGAAGGGCCACCTGGTGGAGGTCGCGCGCGGCGACCTGGTCGGCGAGTACCTCGGGCACACCGCGCAGAAAACCCGCCAGGCGTTCGAACGGGCGTCCGGCGGTGTGCTGTTCATCGACGAGGCGTACAGCCTGGCCCGGCGCTTCGGCGCGAACAGCGACTTCGGCCAGGAAGCCATCGACGTCCTCACCAAGCTGATGGAGGACCACCGCGACGACGTGGTGGTCATCGCGGCGGGCTACACCGAGGAGATGCGGGCCTTCCTGGACTCCAACCCCGGACTGCGCTCCCGCTTCTCCCGCATCCTCGAATTCGACCCGTACGACCCGGCCGAACTCACCGAGATCGTCCTCCGCGAAGCCGAACGGCACACCTACCGCCTCGCCCCCGAAGTCACCGACCGCCTCGTCGAACGCTTCACCCGCCGCGAGCTGCGCGGCGACCCCGCCAACGCCCGCGACGCCCGCACCCTCCTGGAGGAAATGGTCGAACGCCAGGCCACCCGCCTCGCCGGGGCCGGGACGCCGAGCCGGGAGGAGCTGATGATGCTGGTCGCGGACGACATTCCTGCGGAGGGCGGCTGGCTGTGACCGCGGAGGGCGTCCGCGCGGGGCTGTGGGCCGCGAACGCTGACGGCGTCCCTGCGGGGCAGTTGGCCGTGAACCCCGACGGCATCCCTGCGGGGCAGCTGGTCATGAACGCTGACGGCATCCGTGCGGGGCAGTTGGCCGTGAACACCGACAGCATCCCTGCGGGGGATGTGGCTGTGAACACACCGACGAAACTCCCTCGGGGAGCGGCTGGCTGTGACGACCAACGACATCCCGGCGGAGAGGAGGTGGCTGTGAACACCGACGGCATCCCGGCGGGGCAGCCGGCCATGACCGCCGACGAGGCGATCGCCCTGCTGACTCCCTGCATCAGCCTGGTCATGGCGGATCCGGCGGCGGCGGTGATGGCCTGGTTCACCACCCCCGAGGCGTACGCGGCAACGGCCGTACTGCGGGCCGGCGGGGTGCCGCCCGCCACCGACCTCCCGCTCGAACACGCCTTCGCGCTCGGCTACGGCGACCTGTTCGCGTACCTGGCCGACGGCCAGCACGACCAGACGCTGCTCGGCGAGGGGCTGCTGTGCCTGCTCCCCGTGCGGCAGCACATGCCTGAGTGGATCTCACCTGAGCTCGCACCGCTACTGGCTGTGGCCGCCGGGGATGGAACCGCCGACGGACGCGGGCCGAGCACCGACGGATCCGGGCAGGTCCCCGACGGAGGTGGGACGAGTGTCGGGCAGGCCAACGTCGCGGCGATCGGCATGGTGCTGGCGTTCCGACGTTGGCGGTACGCCGGCGCGCCTGCCTCGGCGGTTCGGCTGCTCCGCCGTGTGGTGGCCCAGTGCCCGCCGGGTGTCTCCGCACGGGGCTCGGTGCTGTCCACGCTCGGCGCGGCCCTGCTGGCCGACTGGCTCGACCGCGCCGAGCTGTCCTCGCTCGCCGAGTCCGTGGAGATCGGCCGCGCCGCCGTGGCAGCCGTTCCGGGCGCACCCGGCGAACAGGCCCGCCGGCACGCCAACCTGGGCGTCTCCCTTCGGTTCTGGTCGGACGTCACGCAGAGCGAGGGAGCGATCCAGGAGGCCGTGTCCGAGATCCGCACCGGGCTGGCCCGGTGTCCGCCCGAGGACCCCCAGTGGGCGACAACCCGCCTCGAACTCGGGTTCGTCCTGGCCCATGCCGCCGTGCTGTTCGGCGAACACGCCGTCCTGCCGGAGGCGGCCGACCTGTTGCGCGAGGCGCTGCGCCGGGCGGACGGAGCAGCGGACCCCTCGGGGTACCCGGACCGCCTCTCTTACCTGGGCATGGTGTTGATCGCCCAGGCCGCTCCGGCGCCGGAGTCCGAGCCCGACCCCGAGCCCATGGCCCGGTTGCGGGCCGAGGGCGTCGCGTTGTGCCGGCGGGCCGCCGAACTCGCGCCCACCGAGGGCTTGCGGCTCCAGCACCTGTGCAACCTGAGCCATGTGCTGCTCAGGAGCACCGCCGAGGACGACGCCGGGGCCACCGCCCTCGCGCTGGCCGCCGCGCGGCAGGTGGTCGGTCTCGCCCCGGGCGGGACCGCGCTGTCCGCCGACGCCCTGACGATGCTCGCGCACGCCCTGACCAGGCGTTACCAGGCCGCCCGGGACCCGCAGGACCTGGCGGAGGCCGTCGCCCGGGCCGTGGCGGGGTTCGAGGCCACCTCGCCGCAGTTGCCGGTGCTCCGATTGGTTCGGGGCGCCGCACTGGCGGACCTGCTGGGCCTGCGGGCCGTGGCCGAGGGAAGGGACGCCCCGTCCGCCGAGTCGCTCGCCCTGCTGCGCCGACTGGTCACGGAGCTGGCGCGGCCCACGGCGGAACGCGCGCAGGCGCTGCGTCTTCTCGCCGACCACCTACTCGACTCCGCCGTGCGGGAGGGCCGCGACGAGCGCGCCGCCGAGGCGGTGACGCACTACCGGGAGTGCCTCGAACTGCCGTCCCCCGGCCCCGACTTCGAGGCGGACGTACGCTTCTCGCTCGGGACCGCCCTCGCGCTCGGGACCGGCCAGGACGGCGGGGACGCCTGGCGGCAGGCCGCCGCGTCGATGAGCCGCGCCGCCGCGCTGTTTCCCCCGGGCGACCCACGGCGACTCGACCTGGAGGCCCGGCTCGGCGCCCACTGGATACAGCGTGCGGAGGACACCGGCGACCCGACCGCCTACCGGGAGGGGGTGGCCGTGCTGGGCGCGGTGGTGGCCGCCGACGACGGGTGCCCCGCGTCCGACCGCGTGGACCACCGGCTGCTGCTGGGTGCGGCGCTGCTGGCGCTGCTCGGCCACGGCGGCGAGAACGGGATGCTCGACCGGGCGGTGGAGCACCTCGAACAGGCCCTGGCGATGGCCCCGCCCGGCGCCCCGCAGCGGCTGGCCGTGGTCCACCGGCTCGCCGCCGCGCTCGACTCGTCCGCCGTGCTGCGCTCGGACACCGCCCCGCTCGACCGGGCCTCCGCCCTGCTGTCCGAGGCCCTCGCCGATCCTCGGGGCGACGTGGCCGACCGCGCCGACTGTCTGGTCACCCTCGGCAACAACCTGCGTCTGCGCTTCCAGCTCACCGGGGGCCCGGAGCACCTGGAGCAGGCCGCCGCCCGGCACCGCGAGGCCATCGCCCTGACCGCGCCGGAACCCCACGCGTACGCCCTCGACGGGCTCGCCACCTGCCTCGCCGACCTGTACGGCTTCCGGCCGGACGGGCAGCTGCGCGCCGAGGCGATGGACCATTGCCGTGCCGCGCTGCTGCACCTGCCGGAGCACGCCCCGGAACGCGCCTCCGTCCAGGCGGGCCTCGGCTACCTCCAGTGGTCGCTGGCGGTGGAGTCCGGCTCGGACGAGCGGATGGACGCCGCGCTCGGCACCCTGAAGGCCGCGCTGGCCTCCGCGCCCGAGGGGTACAGCGACCGGTGCCTGGTCCTCACCAACCTGGGTGCGGCCATGCTCGGCCGGGCGGCGCGAACGGGTGACCGCAGCTGGACGATGCAGGCCGTCGCCGTGTTCCGGACGGCGCTGGAGCACACCGCCCCGGGTTCGGCGCGGCGCCCGATGGTGCTGAACAACCTCGGCACGGCCCTGTTCGACCTGTCCACGAGCACCGGTGACGCCGCGCTGCGCGAGCGGGCGCTCGCCCTGCTGAGCGAGGCCGCCGACCAGCGCGGCGGGATGTCGCTGGCCCGGGAGCGCGCCGCGCTCAACCTGGCCACGGTGCGCTTCCAGCAGGCCCGCTCGGCCGAGGACGCCGCGGCCGCCGTCGAGGCCTGCCGGCGGTTGGAGGACCTGGTGGTGGAACTCGGTTCCCCCCATCCGCTGCGGACGCTCGCGCTGGCCCGCCTGGGCTTCGCCGGTCTGCACACCTCGGATCTGCTCCCCGAACGTCCCGCCCGGGCGGCGCTGCGCCGGGCCGCGGCGGCCGCCCGCGAGGCGCTCGCCGACACCACGCACGCCCCGGACCCGATGCACGCCGCGGCCCGCCAGGTGCTGGCGACGGCGCAGCTGCGGCGGGCCGAGTGGGGCGAGAGGGTCGATCTGGCGGAGGCGATGCGGCTGATCCGGCAGACGGCCGAGGACCTGACGCTGCCGCCGCACACCCGCCTCCGCGCGGCCCGGCTGTGGGGCGGCATCGCGGCGGGCACCGGCCGCTCGGCGGAGGCGCTGGAGGGTTTCGCCCACGCGGTGGGCCTGCTGTCGAGCGTGGCACCGCGTCATCTCGCCCGGATCGACCAGGAGGACCGGCTGAGTTCGGGCCGGGGGCTGGCCAGTTCGGCGGCGGCGCTGGCGATCCTGGCCGGCGATCCGGCGCGGGCGCTGGCCCTGCTCGAACAGGGCCGGGGTGTGCTGCTGGCCCAGGGCCTGGAGAACCAGGGCGACCTGTCCCGGCTGCGCGAGCTCGACCCGGTCCGCGCCGCGGAGTTCGAACGGATCCGGGACCGGCTGGGCCGGGAGCACCCCGCGCTGCAGCCGGTGGGCGCCAACGCTCCTGACGCCTTCTTCGTCCAGGGGATGTCGGGCGCCGGGGCGGCCGCCCTGCGGGACGCCGAGGAACGCCACGCGCTGTCCCGCCGCTGGGACCAACTCCTGGAGGAGATCCGGGAGTTGCCCGAGCTCGACGACTTCCTTCGCCCGCCGACCACCCGCCAGCTGCTCTCGGTGGCGGAGCGCGGCCCGGTGGTGGTGGTCAACGTCAGCGGGTACGGCTCGCACGCCCTGATCCTGACCGCCCGGGGCGGCGGCGCGCCGCGCATCGACGTCCTGCCGCTGCCGGACCTCACCCCGGAGGAGGTGGCGGCGGCCGCGCTGGTCTTCGACGAGCGGTGGATCGACGCCGCCTACGGGGACGAGGGCCTGGCACAGGCCAAGCGGGCGATGCAGATGCACGGTTCCGTTCTGGCGTGGCTGTGGGACGGTCTGGCCGCGCCCGTCCTGGACCGGCTCGGGCTGCGCGGGACCCCGCTGGACGGCGAGGAGTGGCCGCGGCTGTGGTGGTGCCCGGCGGGCCGACTGGCGTTCCTGCCGTTGCACGCCGCGGGCAAGGGCCGGCGCCTGCCGGGCACCTGGGTCCTGGACCGCGTCGTCTCCTCGTACACGCCGACGGTGCGCTCCCTGCTGCGCGCCCGGCGCAGGACGACCGTGACCGCCTCACCCCGCCGGCGCCCCGCCCCGCTGGTGGTCGCGCTCGCGCACACCCCGGGCGGCCCCCCGCTGCCCGGCGCCGAGGCCGAGGCCGCGCTGGTGACCGAGCTCTTCCCCGGCGGTGTGCGGCTGGACGGCGCGCAGGCCACCGTGGAGCAGGTCCGCCGGGCGCTGTACCGGCATTCCTGGGTGCACTTCAGCTGTCACGGCGTCAGCGACCCGGGCAGCCCGTCGAACAGCGGCCTGATCCTGCACGACGGCCGGCTCAGCGCCCTCGACCTGTTCGCGCGACGCCCGGTGGACGCCGAGCTGGCCTTCCTGTCGGCCTGTTCGACGTCCCAGGGCGGCCACGATCTGCCGGACGAGGCGGTGCACCTGGCGCCGTCCTTCCAACTGGCCGGTTTCACCCACGTCATCGGCACGCTGTGGAGCGTCTCCGACAAGGTCGCCCGCCGCGTCACCGGGGACTTCTACGCCGCGCTGGCGGCGGACGACGCGGCCGGGCTCCGCCCGTTCGACCCGGCGCCGGCCCTGCACCACGCCGTCCGGTCGCTGCGTGAACGCCTGTTGCCCGCACCGCACTTGTGGGCGGCGCACCTCCACATCGGGCCGTGAGCGGCGGCCTCAGGACTCCGCGCCGCCCGGCTCGGGCGCCTTCTCGCTCTGCGCCGTGCCGGAGCCGCCCTCGGGGCCCCGGTCGGGCTCGGCCGAACCTGCGCCGATCCGGAAGATCCGCCGGCTGGTGTACTCCTCGACCAGGCTCTCCACCGACAGGTCGTCATCGCCGCCGTGCTTGTTCGGGTTGCTCGCTGCCATCACCCTGCTCCCTCCGTGCTGCCGGTACCGGCACCTGCTCCGCCGTGGGTGCTGCCGCGGGCTCCGCTTCGGGCGGTGCCAGCAGTTCCAGCACCTCGACCTCGCTGCCCTTGACGTAGACCCCGGCGGTGCCGGGCACCTTGCCGAGGAACGTCCCGTCGCTGCCCAGGCGCCACTGCGATTCCAGATAGATGTCCTGCTGCTGCGGGAACGCCGACACCGCCGACCGCGAGCCGAGCCAACCGCCCACCCACAGACCGCCCTTGAGCCGGATCCGGACGAAGCAGGGGTCGCGGTCGGCGAACAGGAAGTCCCAGGCCGTCGGCGTCGGCTCGTAGTGCGCCCGCTCGCGCCGCCGCCGTACGGCCGCCGCCGCCCAGGCCGCGCCCGCCGGCACCACCACGACCAGCAGCAGCACGGCCAGCCCCGCCTGCCGGGGGTGCCGCAGCAACCCGACCAGCGGCCCGTCGTCTCCCCCGCGCAGCAGCCGCGCCAGCCAGGGCCCCGCGACCACCGCGTACACGGCGTCCAGCAGCCCGCTGATCGCGACCGCCCGCAGAGCGCGGTTCTGCGGCTCCTGCTCGGCGGCGCGCGGACCGCGCAGGCGGTCGGAGACGGCCTGGTAGAAGATCCCGGGCAGCACGAGAACCACCAGGATGGCCAACTGCTGCACCGTGCTCGGAACCACCGCGTCCATTCCTCCCCCGCCCCCGCGGCGACCGCGTCCGCCGCAGCACCGAAGCGCTGCCTCACCCTAACCGAGCAGGCCATCACCCGGGACGGTTCCGCCGAGTTGACGGAGCGTCAGTCGCACAGTTGCACTCCCCAACTCCCCCGTCAGGCCGGGATGTTGTGCATGACGGCCTCGGTCAACGGCGTGAGCCTGGCCACCAGCTTGTCGAAGCCGGTGGTGCGGCCGTCGGACCACTGCGCCATGCCGACCAGCAGGCCGTGCCCCGACGACCCGAAATTCTGCACCAGCCCACTGTCGGCGGGCAGTTCACGCAGCCCCGAATCCTTGGGCGGAAGCTGAACGGCGACCTGGAACGTCTCCGGATGGCCGGCCAGGTACGTCAGCAGGTGAACCGCTTCCGCCGGGTCCTTCATGGTGAACAGCGCCAGGGTGTACTGGTTGCCGTCGGCGTCCTTGTACAGCGCCAGATCGACGCCGAGACACCCCTTACCCTGCGCGATCATCCCCGCGAGGGCCGTCCCCACCGTGTCCGCGCCGGTACAGGTCGGGTTCTGCACGTCCGCCACCAGCGTGTAGCCCTGCACCTGCTTCGGAAAGATGTCCAGCGGGATCACGGAACCGGCCGCAGGCGCGGGCGCTGCCGCAGCGGGCACCGGCGCAGCCGCGGCGGGCGCCTTCCGGCCCGAGGGCTGCAGCACGTACGCCGTCGCACCCGCCGCCGCCAGCAGGACGGCCGCCGCCGGAAGCACCAGCCACCGCCGCGAGCGCCGCCGCACCGGCCGCCGGGCCGCCGCCGCGCGTTCTGCGGCGCTCGGCTCGCGCACCGCGTTGTTCTTCTCGATCTCGCGGACGAACTCTGCCCACAGGTCGTCGTCGGGTTCACTCGTGGTCACAGCCCCCAGACCCTAGTGATCATCCCCGCCGTTGAAAAGTCTCGCCCCCCACCGCCGAGAGGGCTCCGGCCAGGGAATTGACGGTGACTTCCGGCGCTCACGAATTGACGGTCCGTCTATTCCTCACCTCTCGCTGCGGAGTAGTCGCGCCGCTCCGCGCCGGGCGGCACCCCCGCCGCATCCGGACCTGACATCCACCCCTCGGGACACCCCATCACCGCCTCGACGAACGACGCCGGCGGGAGATACCCGTGCCGGCCCACGTAATGCGCCACCAACGACGGCGCCGCAAAAACCTCACCGCCCCGCCCCGGCACCCGAATCTCACCGGACCCCAGAGCGACCTCACGCCCCCGGTGCTCCACCCGCACCGGCCCCTCCCGCCCTCGCCGCCAGGGCGGACAGAGCCCGCAGACGTGAAAACCCCGCGTGCCGTTCACGCGCTGCCACTGCACGATGTCGAGCAGCCGATCCGCAAAACCCTCCGGGGCGGCACCCCTGGGGTATCTGCGCAGCCTGCTCAGCCACCCCACGTTCACCCTGCGGTAGGTGGGGGCGAACGTCGCGAAATCGAGCCCCTCGGCGACGGTTTCCTGTTCGAAGTAGGTGTACGGACTCAGGTCGCGGAAGAATGTCATGCGGCTCTCCTGTCCTTCAACCGTGGGCCGCGACGGCGCGGACCTGTGGAGCGTGCCGGGCCGACCGTCAGTCGTCGTCGGTCTCGCCGGGCGGAATCGTCCACCGCAGCACCGTCCCGCCGGCCCCGTCCGCCTCGAGGGTCACGGGATGGACCTGGCCGGCCGCGCGTTCGCCGTGGTGGCTCATCGAATGGTCGGCGGCCTCCCAGTCGATGCCGAGCACCTGGCATCCGCCGACCTCGATCGCGCCGGCCAGCAGGGGGTGGTCCGCACCGGCGCGCTGGAACAGGTGGTAATCGGTGTGCTTGTCGGCCATGACGGCGATGCTCTTCCCGCTCCGCAGGCCGCCCCGCCACGCTTCGATCTCTGCCACGAGCGCCTCCGCCTTCGCCACCGGCAGGTCGAGCCAGCCCCAGGAGCCGTCCGCCGGCATCCGCTGCCCGCCGAAGTGCGCGTGGGCGTCCGGCGCGTGGAGCCCCCAGTAGGTGACGTCGGCGAGACCGTCGGCCGGTTCGCCTTCCAGCCCGATCCAGGCGTCGAGGCCCACACCGTCCCCGACGACCATGCCGCCCCGATCGACGGGAAGGTCCCCGAGCGGGACCGGTGCGTCGTCCGGCCCGGTCCAGGGCAGGCCGAGATCGACCTCCAGCAGCGAGATCACCGGTTCCTCGGTGTACCAGGACAGGGCCGTCCGCGCCCGCACCCGCAACTCCCGGTCCCGGGCCGCCGGGACGGCCACCGCCTCGCACTCGCCGTCCCACAGGTGGCCTCCGCCGGACGCCGCGGCAACCCTGGCGCGCTCGGACAGCGGAAGCCCCAGCTCCGGCCAGTAGTCGATCCACGACGCCATGCCGAGCACCAGCACACCGGACGGCGCCGTCACGAACCCCAGGTCGACGAATTCCTCACTCACGCCCCGATTCTCCCATTGCCCCGGGCCGGCCATCCCCCGGCTGATTGCCCCTCTCCCCGTCAGGCACTCAGCGGCTCGGCAACTCCGCGCACCGGCGACAGGGCGGCCGCACAGGTCTGCACCGGAGCCTACGGCGGGCTCAGCACCGGGCAGGTGTTCCCCGTCCCGGCAACCGTCACCTGAGATGCTGCCCACACCTCGGGCGATCACATCCTCGGCTAATCTGCACGGCCATGGGTGAGTTGACAGTGATCAGGCACGGTCAGACCGAGTGGAGCCTGTCGGGCCGTCATGCCGGCCGCACCGACGTCCCGTTGACCGCCGTCGGCGAGGCGACGGCCCGGGCGCTCGCGCCGCGACTCGCGGGCCGCCCCCGGCCGGTCGCGGTGTTCAGCAGTCCGCTGAGCCGCGCCCTGCGGACGGCCGAACTGGCGGGCCTGACCGGCGTCGAGGCCGACCCCGACCTCCTCGAGTGGGACTACGGCGGCTACGAGGGACTGACGGCGGAGCAGATCGAACAGTCCCGACCCGGCTGGGACCTGTGGCAGGACGGCATCGTCCCCGGCGAGGCACCATTCCCCGGTGAGCAGCTCCACCAGGTCGCCGCCCGCACGGACGCGGTACTGGACCGAATCCGCCCCCTGCTGACCGAAGGTGACGTCGCCGTCGTCGCCCACGGCCACCTGGCCCGCATCCTCGCCGTCCGCTGGCTCGGCCTCGACCCCTCCGCCGCCGCCCTCCTCGGCCACCCCCACCCCGGCAGTCTCAGCACCCTCGCCACCGAACACGGCCGCCCGGTCATCGCCGCCTGGAACGTCCCGTAGCACAGTGAGCGCCCCCCGGTCGGCGAGGGTGATCACTGTCCTACCGAAGACTTGGAGCAACTCCTGTGAACGGCACGGCATTCCTCGCATCCGTCATCGCCACCGGCCGACTCCACGGCATCGGGATCGGCTCCCCGATCGCCGACGTGGGTCGGGCCTTCCGAAGCGCGTGGATCGACGACGTCGTGGAAGCGGGCATGTCCCTGCGCCGGGACTACGGTCTGGTCGAGCTGTACTTCAACGGCCCCGAGTGGACCGTCGTCGGCGGCTCGGTCGAGCTGCACCGCCTCGCCACCGTGGCCGGGCTGGCCGAGGAGTGGCGGAAGGCCGAAGGGATCGAGTTCTCCGAGTACCTCCCCTGGAGCGAGGTGGAGACCGCACTCGCCCAACTCCCTGACGCCCCCGGCCCGACCGTGGACCGCCGCCAGCGCGGCTACGTCGAGTACCGGGCGCAGGCCCTGAGGGCCTCGGCGCTGGTCATCGACAACCACGAGGAGCGCAACGGCCGGCCGGGGCACGGCGACGTGTTCTGCGTTGCCCTGGGTCAGTAGGGGCTACCCACCAGTGTGCCCACTGCTGTTGGCCCGTGAGCATCGTTCTCTCGTGCGCCATTAAAACCCGATCGGCCCACTTGGGTTGCCATTCCCAGCGGACTGCGTCGATCGTAATTGTGCAACACTCCCGGGCCAGAACGCTTCGCTTTTACCCAGAGGGGAAACACTGCGAACCAATTGAGCGCGAGAGGAAGCGTTCGGCATGGCGAATACAGCGCTGAGGAAGGTCCTTGTCACGGGAGCCGGCACCGGCTTCGGATTGGGAAGATGACCCGTCGCAGCGGCTCTTTGACTACTCCAAGCATTCCTACGAGATGCGGCCGGAGACTCCTGTCACCAAGTGACCCCACCTCCCGGGCAGCCGTTTCACCGCTATCGGATTCCTCCAACCTTCAGAGGCGTTCTCTCATGGCCAAGATCCTTTTCGTGATGACCGGAGCAAGCTACTGGACGCTCAAGGACGGCCACCGGCACCCCAGCGGGTACTGGGCCGAGGAGTTCACAAGTCCGTACAGCGTTTTCACCGGGGCCGGCCACGAGGTCACCATCGCCACCCCGGGCGGTGTCGTACCCGTCTGCGACACGATGAGCCTGCGACCCCAGTTCACGGGGGGAGAAGATGCATCCGTCAAGCAGGAAGGCATCATCGAAGAGGCCGAGCAGCTCCGCCACGCCATCCCGATCAAGGACGTGGACCTCCGCGACTACGACGCGGTCTACTACCCAGGAGGCCACGGCCCCATGGAGGACCTCTGGTGCGATGCCGATTCCGGGCTGCTGCTGAGGAGGGCCCTCGCGTCCGGCAAGCCGCTGGGCCTCGTCTGCCATGCCCCGGCGGCACTGCTCGCCACCCGGGACGAGAAGGGTGACACGCCGTTCTCCAACTACCGCGTCACCGGATTCACGAACGACGAGGAGGCGGGCGTCGGCTTCGCCGACAAGGCCAAGTGGCTCATGGAGGACGAGGTGAGAAACCTTCCCACGGACTACTCCCGCGGCCCGATGTGGGAGTCGTACACGGTGGTTGACCGCAACCTGTACACCGGACAGAATCCGGCGTCCTCCGGCCCGCTGGCCACGATCATGCTCAAGAACCTCTCCTAGCCCCGACGACATCGGCTTCGCCACCAAACCACAACTCGCCCAGCAGATGATCGAACGCGCCCTGGATGCCGGAGTCCCAGCCGCCTGGGCAGCCGGCGACGAGGTCTACGGCGACAACCCGAAACTGCGTGCAGCCCTGGAGAAACGGCAGCTCGGCTACGTGCTCGCGGTCTCCAGCAACCGCCGCACCGGCGAACTCGCCCACTACCATTGCTACTCGCCCCGGCTGGCCCCCCACTGTCCACCCTGGTCAAGATCGCCGGAAGCCGCTGGACGGTCGAGGAGACGTTCCAGAGCTCAAAGACCCTGGCCGGATTGGACGCAGCCCGCTCACGACCTCGCCCACCGACTGCGCTGGTCCACCTGGCGCCGACGCCACCAAGCTCGCGCACACCGCAGCCACTATCGCGGCCAAGTCGGCCTGCAACCATGACGATCACATCTGGAGTATTAGGCTGCAGTCGAAGCGTCCCGGTAAAGCATGGTGCGGAAGATCCCGGAGACCGTGGCCCCCACCAGAAGTGCGCAGATCAGGAGCAGGGCAGCGATCAGTCCGCCCGCAATGGCAGGCCCCACGCTGTTCGACTCCACTCCGAGCATGAATGCCAGGAATCCGATGACCACCGAGAGGACCATGGGCAGCGCGATCCACAGCGAGCCGTACACCTGCCGGGAGAAGGTCTCGCGCAGCATCCGCGCCGACCGGCGGGTGCCCTCCGTCACCCCGAGGCCGTCGATCATCATGGCCGGCAGCGCCAGGTAGGTGGCGACGGCCCATCCGGCGCTGAACAGTTCGTCCATGATCCAGCCGACGGCCGGGATCCGCTCCAGCTGTCGGATGAGCAGCAGAACCGTCGTGTTGAGCAGGCTCCACGCCAGCAGCCGTCGCCAATGCCGCAGGGCTCGCCGATAGTTCACGCCGATCCGGGCGGGCTCTCCCCGCAGCACGCCATCGACCGCGCAGATCATCGCGGCGCTGGAGAGGGTGAGCGCGAATCCCAAGAGGAGATAGCCGACGCCTATGGAGATCACATCGAAGGTGGACGGTGACGGCTCGGCCCAATCCCGAAGGAACGCCGGCACTGCCACGCCACCGGAGATCAGCGCCAGCGCGGCACCGCTGAGTAGCGGGAACACCAGCAGGCGGCGGTTGTTTCGCAGCACCCCGAAGGACACACGTACGGGTTGAACGGTACTCACGAGAGGGTCCCCACGGGTGGTCATGTTTCGCTGACGCGCCACAGGCTATGCCAGTCGTCATGCCGCTCACCACGGAGGCGCCACCGTCACAAGCCGGAGCGATTCGTGACACAGACAACACATCGCTCAGCCGGCCCCTGGACGCTCGCCGGCACCTCCGAATGATCATTCGTTGGTTGAAGTCGGCTCCGCGTCGAGTCCCACCAGTTCCTACCCGGAGATCACATCTGCGACTGGAGTACCAGGCAGAACACCTTCGAGCCGGCCGGGCTCGTGGCGGGTGCGGCTCGTGTGGCGCCGTCAGCTCTCGGCCGGCTCGCGCGGCCAGTTGCGCAGCATCGCGGTGATGATGTGGGGGCGGGCGAGTTCGGCCGGGGAGCCGGTGAGGCTGACGGCGTTCCAGACGGCCGTTGCGACCTTGGGGTCGGTGGCTGCGGCTCGCATGGTGGCCCGGAAGGACTTGGCCAGCAGGGCGGACAGGGCGGGACGGGTGCCCGGGACCTGGGGCATGGATTTGTCGGCCAGGGTGGAGAACAGCCAGGAGAGGTGCAGGGCTTTCGCGGCGGACCGGTAGAAGCGCCGGGGGAGGTTCCGGGTGCCGTCGGCGAGGAGGCATTCGCGTAGGGCGGCGGCTTCCAGTGCGGCGACCGTCATGCCGGCGCCGTAGATGGGGTTGAGGCTGCAGATCGCGTCGCCGATGGAGATCAGGCCGTCGGGAAGGCGGCGGAGCCGGTGGAAGTGCCGGCGTACGGCGTGGGGGTGGGCGAACGAGGCGACGTCGGTGACCGGCTCGGCGCGCCGGAGGGCTTCGCGCGCGTCCGCGGAGGCCAACTCCTGGGCGAAGAGCAGGAATTGATCCGGCGCGGTGGGCGGGTGGTGCGCGCGGCCGAAGCCGTACAGGGAGAGCACCCAGATGCCGTTCTCCTGGCTGGTGAGGACCAGGCCGCGCGGGCGCGCGGGGGTCGCGCCGACCAGGAGGGCCTTGTCCGGGCCCATCGCACCCGGGGGGAGCCGGTAGCGGCGGCTCGCGTAGGCCACGTCTACGCGCAGGCGTTGCTCCGCGGGCTTCTCGTACCCCAGCGTGGCCAGCCAGGTCGCGCCTCGGCCCGCCCGGCCCATGGCGTCGACCACGAGGTCGGCGTCGATGTCCTCGGTGCTGCCGGGCGCCCCCGGGCGGGCCGTCCGGACTCCCGTCACCCTGGTGCGGTCGGACGTGGTGAGGGGGGCGGTCGCCTCCCGGCCGTCGAGCAGGGTGACGTTCGGCGCCGCGCAGACCTTGGCCCGCAGGCGGTCCTCCAGGAAGGGGCGGCTCGCCTGGAGCACCGTGCCCAGCGGCACTTTGCGCAGCAGGGAGCCGAAGAACACGATCTCGACCTCGCTCAGCGCGGTGGCCAAGGTGGCACCGTCGGCGGCGAGTTCGCCGACGAAGCCCGGGAAGAACTCCTCCAGGACGTTCGCGCCGCGGACCGTCAGCGAGTGCACGTGCGCCCCCTGCGGCGCGCCCCGCCGGACGGCACCGTCGCCCGCGAGAGTGTCCCGTTCGACGAGGGTGACCCGGTCGAAGACCTCGGACAGGGCCCGGGCCGTGCAGAGGCCGCTGATGCCGGCACCCAGCACCAGGGCATGGCCAGTGCGCGTCTCGGTACCGCGGCGTGCCAGGTTCATCGTGGGATCCGATCTACGAGGGGGTCACAGGGGGCCCGTGCCCACAACCCGCGCCGCTCACACCCGGCGATCACTTGTGCACCCTCGGTGACCGGAGTTGACCGCGCGGAGGTCGCCTCCTTGACATTGCCATGGCGAGGAGGCGTTCGTACCATCAGGCCTAGCGGCGGCGGTTCGCCGTCAACGAGCGCTAGCAGGAAGCGGGTTCATCCATGACTGCTGCACCGCCCACCCGCCGTCGGCCCTTCGGCGGCCTCGCCCTCCTCCTGGCCGCCGCGCTGTTCGGCGCCACCCCGGCCGCCACCCCGGCCTCCGCACAGCCGAACACCGCACCACAGGCCGCCGCACCACCGGCCGCCGCGCAGCAGATTGCCGCGCAGCAGGTTGCCGCGCAGAGTTGGGGCGACGACTTCGACGGCCCGGCCGGCGCGGCGGTCGATCCCGCCAAGTGGACGGTGGAGACCGGCGGTTCGGGCAACGGCAACCACGAGCTCCAGTACTACACGGCGGGTGCGGCGAACGCCGCGCTGGACGGCCAGGGGCATCTGGTGATCACGGCGCGGCGCAACTCCGATGCGGGGCTCGCCTGTTGGTACGGCACCTGCCAGTACACCTCGGCCCGGCTGAACACGGCCCGCAGCTTCGCCCAGGCGTACGGGCACTTCGAGTCCCGGATCAAGATCCCGCGCGGGCAGGGCATCTGGCCGGCGTTCTGGATGCTCGGCAACGACATCGGCACGGTGAACTGGCCGAACAGCGGCGAGATCGACGTGATGGAGAACATCGGCCGCGAGCCGGGCACCGTGCACGGCACCATCCACGGGCCGGGCTACTCCGGCGCGGGCGGCATCGGCGCGCCGTACTCGCTGCCGGCGGGGCAGTCCTTCGCGGACGACTTCCACGTCTTCGCCGTGGACTGGAGCCCGTCCGCCGTGACCTGGTCGGTGGACGGCCACGCCTACCAGACCCGCACCCCGGCCGATCTGGGCGGCAACCGCTGGGTGTTCGACCACCCGTTCTTCGTGATCCTCAACCTGGCCGTCGGCGGCGACTGGCCGGGCAGCCCGGACGGGTCGTCGGCCTTCCCGCAGACCATGGTGGTCGACTACGTCCACGCCACCGCCTCGAACACCGTCCCGCTGCCGTACACCGGCCGGATCACCGGCCCGGGCGGCATGTGCGTGGACGTGGCGGGGGCCTCCAGCGCCGACCGCACGCCGATCCAACTGCACAACTGCACCGGCAACGCGGCCCAGCAGTGGACGGTCGGCACCGACGGCACCGTCCGCGCCCTCGGCAAGTGCCTGGACGTGGACGCCGCCTCGCACAACGACGGCGCGGCCATCCAGCTGTACACCTGCAACGGCACCGGTGCCCAGCAGTGGTCGTACGGCGCCGGGCGCGCCTTCGTGAACACCGGCTCCGGCAAGTGCCTGGACTCCCCGAACGGCTCCTCCGCCGACGGCACCCGGCTCCAGCTGTGGACCTGCAACGGCACGCCTGCCCAGCAGTGGACGCTTGGTTGACGCACCGCCGGTCGGCGGCCTGCCCAGCGCCGTCGGCCGCCGGCGCTGCCCGGCGACCTCAGCCGGTGACGGTGCCCAGCGGGCTGACCTCGATGGTGATCCGGCCGGTGTGCGACGGCTCGGTGTCGTCGAACGCCACCTCGGTGATCCTCGCGGCCACCAGCGTCCGGCGGTCGGTCACCACGCAGATGGTGGCGTCCTGTTGCACGCCGGACCGTTCGAGCGTGGAACGGTTGGTGTTGGAGATCTGGAATGTCGTCAGGGAGCCGCTGTTCGCCGCCCGCAGGCAGGAGTCCGGGGTGGCCTGCTCGCCGGGCTTGAGCACCCCGGCGGTCCGGCCGCTGCCGGGCGCGAGGTCGAACTCCGCCCAGGAGGCGTTGGTCGTCCACAGGTCGAACTGGGCCTTCGCGCCGGCGTCGCGCAGCCGCCACTCCTCGTCGGTCATCCGCTTCGAGCGGCCGGACGGCAGGTCCAGGTCGATCATCTGCAGCTCGCCGAGCGCGGACCGCTGCAGCACGATCCGCTCCGTCCCGGCCCCCGGGGCGACGGGGGTCAGGCCCGGACCGGACGCCACACCGGTGCCCTGCGCCGTCACCGCGGGAGCCGGGCCCGACGCCGCGGGGCGGTCCTCGTGGCGGTTGGCCAGGTACAGCCCGAACACCAGGCCGCCCACGGCCAGCACCGCGACCGCCGCCAGCGCGGCCCGGCCGCGCCCCGAGTCGTGGTGGTGCACGGTGCTGGAGTTGTGCACGGTGCTGGAGTTGTGCACGGTCTGGTTCTGGCCGGCCTGGTACGCGTTGCCGTCGGTGACCTGCGCGTCGAAGGTCTTCTCGGGACGGGTCACTGGTGGAAGACCTGGTCGCGTCCGGCCTGGTAGACGTTGCCGCCGGTGACGGTGGCGTGGAAGACCGTGGTGCCGCCGGCCGCGGGGCGCTGCTCGGGCGGCAGGGCGGGGGTGAGTTCCTCGTCGAGGACGCGGCGGATCTCGGCGGCGAGGGCGGGGTTGTCGCCGATCAGGCGGCGGAAGCGGCTCTCCCAGTCGCCCGCGAGGGAGGCCAGTGTCTCGTCCTCGGTGCCGGCCGCGCGGGCCCGCAGCAGGTCCTCGCGGGTGTCGTCGAGTTCCTGCGAGATCGACTCGGCCCGTTCGGGGCGCAGCCGTCGCCACGCCCCGGTGACGGCGCTCTTGGCGCCCTCCCAGGCGTCGGTGGCCAGCAGGCCGACCACGGTGGTGGCCGCCTGTCCGGCGAGCATGGCCACGGTGAGCTGGTCCGGTTCCATCTGCACTCCCCCGTCCGTCGGAAGTGCACATGATAGCGACGATCTTCCCGTGCTCTCACCGGGGTTGACGTGCCGTCACGGCCCGGGGCCGGACCTGGCTGAGTGGGGCGGCTGCCGTCACGGCTCGGACCGGACCTGGCTGAGCGGGGCGGCCAGCGATTCCAGGCTGCGGCGTTCGGCCTTGACGCCGATCAGCGCCTCGACCAGGCCCGCCAGCGTCATCAGGGCGGCGCCGATGCAGAACGCCAGTGTGGCGTCGCCGACCTGGCCGCTGGAGACCAGGCCGTTGAACAGCAGCGGGCCGGAGATGCCGCCCGCGGCGGTGCCGACGGCGTAGAAGAACGCGATGCACAGCGCCCGGGTCTCCAGCGGGAAGATCTCGCTGACGGTGAGGTAGGCGGCGCTGGCCCCGGCGGAGGCGAGGAACAGCACGGCCGTCCAGCAGGCGGTCATGGTGGTGGCGTCCAGCGAGCCGCGCTGGAACAGCCAGGCGGTGCCGAACAGCAGGACGCCGGAGCCGATGTAGCTGCCGGCGATCATCGGTTTGCGGCCGACGGAGTCGAAGAGGTGGCCGAGCAGCAGCGGGCCGAGGAAGTTGCCGACGGCGATCACCGCGAAGTAGTAGCCGGTGTCGCCGGTGGGGACGTCGAAGAAGGTGGTGAGGATGGCGGCGTACCCGAAGGTGACGGAGTTGTAGAGGAAGGACTGGCCGATGAACAGCGCCAGGCCGAGGACGGTGCGGCGCGGGTAGTGCGAGACCAGGGTGCGGGTGATGGTGCCGAAGCCGATCGGGCCGCGTTCGCGGATCCGGATCGGTGGTTCGTCCACCGGCGGCAGGGGCTTGCCGGTCTCCCGTTCGACGGTCTTCTCGGCGGCGGTGACGATCTCCTCGGCCTCCCGGCGGCGGCCGTGGGTGAACAGCCAGCGCGGGCTCTCCGGGACGTGCCGGCGCACCAGCAGGATGACCAGGCCGAGCACCACGCCGATGCCGAAGGCGAGCCGCCAGCCGATGTCGGTGGCGAACAGCGCGGTGTTGAGCAGCGCGATCGAGGCGAACGCGCCGATCGCCGCGCCGATCCAGAAGCTGCCGTTGACGATCAGGTCGATCCGGCCGCGGACCCGGGCGGGGATCAGTTCGTCGATGGCGGAGTTGATCGCCGCGTACTCGCCGCCGATGCCGAAGCCGGTGAAGAACCGGCACAGGAAGAAGAACCAGGCGGTCCAGGAGAGTGCGGTGACGGCGGTCGCGGCGAGGTACACCGCGAGGGTGAGCATGAACAGCTTCTTGCGGCCGCGCCGGTCGGTGAGCCACCCGAAGAACAGCGCGCCGCAGCAGGCACCGGCCACGTACAGCGCGGCGGCGGTGGTGGTGACCTGGGCGGTGCTGATGGTGATGCCGCTGCCGGGTTCGGCGAGCCGGGCGGCCAGGTTGCCGACGATGGTGACTTCCAGGCCGTCCAGGATCCAGACGGTGCCGAGGCCGATCAGGATCCGCCAGTGCCAGGGCGACCACGGCAGCCGGTCGAGTCTGCCGGGGACGTCGGTCTCCACGGCCACGGCGGACTGGCGTTGCGGTGCGGACATCTCGGCCTCCGTCGAGCTGTCCCCCCGCGCCCGGCCGGTCCGGACGCGCCGTCAGCGCGTCTGCCCAGCATGCCCCCTGCGGCACACCTGGCCGACCCCCGACCGCCGAACGGCTCAACGCCTCAACGCCTCAGCGCCTCAGCACCTCAGCGGCTCAAAGGCTCAGCGGCTCAGCGGCTCAGCGGCTCAGCGTGGAGCGGACCAGTGCGGTGGAGAGCCGGGCCAGCTCGCGGGCGGGGACCAACTCGGCGAGCCCGTCCGGGGTTTCTGGCAGGCCGAGGCGGGCGGCGGCGGTCAGGGCGCGGCGGTCGAAGAACGGGCGCAGTTCGGGCCAGACCGACTGTGCTTCGCGGCGGAAGATGTCCGCACCGACGGGGCCGATCCGGGGCACCTCGCGCAGCAGCCGTCCGATCGCGGCCGGGTCGCGGCCGGCCTCCTCGCGCAGCCGCCGCAGGTCGCCGCGCCAGCGTTCGCGGACGAGGTCGGCGCCTTCGCCGAGCGCGGTGGCGGTGCTCTCGTCGTAGCGGACGTAGTGGGCGCGGCCGAGCGCGTCCACCCGCTGCTGCCAGCTGGAGTCGGTCATCGCGCGCGGGGTGCGCAGCCCGTCGGCGAACAGTTCGCGGGCGGCGTCGGCCGCGGTGTCGGCGCGGATCCGGATCGCGCACAGCTGGGTGAGGACCAGCAGTTGGTACAGCGGCGCGGGGGTGTCGCGCAGCCGGATGCCGGCCTGTTCGGCGTAGGTGCGGCCGTGCCGGTCGAGCAGGTCCTGGACGGCGGTCACAGCGGTGGCCGGGCTTCCAGCCGGTCCGCCAGCACCCGGGTCTCGAAGCGCGGCTGCGGGGCGGTGGCGGGGCCCTGCACGGGGTGGCCGTCGCTGAGCCGGAACCGGGAGTGGTGCACCGGGCACTGCACGCAGCCGTCGATCAGTTCGCCCCCGGCGAGCGATCCGGCCATGTGGGTGCAGCGGTCGGCGAGGACCGTCCAGCTGTCGTCGGAGCCGTGCACGACGACCACGGCGACCTCGCCGAGGTGGCGGCGCACCGGGACGTCGGCGGGGAAGTCGGCGGTGGCGCCGAGCGGGTGCCAGTCGGGTGGCGCGAGCCGGAGTTCGGCCTCGGCGTGGGCGGCGCCGGCGGCCTGCCGGTACGCCAGGTGCCCGCCGAGGGCGGCGGCGAGTCCGACGGCGGTGGTGCCGCTCAGTCCGAGCACCCGGCCGCGCGCGGCGTGGCCGTGGCAGCGGGCGCGCAGCGAGCTCGCGTGCAGCAGGGCGCCGGTGACGGCGCTCACGGCGTGCACCAGCCCGGTGCGGCGCTGGGCGGGCGGCAGCCGGGACCAGTCCACCCAGCCGGACCAGATGACGGGCGGCAGGCTGACCAGCCCGACGGCGGTCAGTGTGCGGACGGCCCGGTCGTCGCCGCCGGTGAGGTCGAGCAGCCCGGCGGCCAGCCAGCAGCCGATCGGGGTCTCGACGAGCGCCGGGTGCAGTGGGTGACCGAGCGGGACGCCGTGCAGCACGTCGCGGACCCGGCCGAGCGGCAGGGCCTGGATGAAGTCGGCGAGGCGCTCCGCGACCGGGTCGAGGAACGTCCAGCGTGAGGGGACGTCCAGCCAGTCGGCGGGGCCTGAGTGCAGATTTTCCATGCCGGGGCGGCTGTCCACTCCCCGGAAAGCCAAACACCGCCCCCGGCCGGGGGCGGTGAGGGAACGGCGGTGCGGTCAGCTGGGGCGGATGCGGCCGCGCCAGCCGCCCGATTCGAGGCCGCGTTCCTCGATGAAGGACTTGAACCGTTCCAGGTCGCCGCGGACCCGCCGGTCGATCATCCCTATCGTGTCGGCGGCGTGTTCGGCCATCCCCTGCGGGTCGTAGTCCATCGCGAGGCGCACCTCGCAGCGGTCGTCGTCGAGCCGGGCGAAGCTGACCACGCCCTTCTGCTGGACGTCGCCGCCGGTGGTCCGCCAGGCGATCCGCTGGTCGGGCAGCTGGTCGACGATCTCGGTGTCGAACTCGCGGCTGACCCCGGAGATCTTGGTGTGCCAGTGGTTGTGACGCTCGTCGATCTGGGTGACCCGTTCGACGCCGTCCATGAAGCGGGGGAAGTCCTCGAACTGCGTCCACTGGTTGTAGGCGGTGTGCAGCGGGACGTCCACCTCGACGGTCTCCTGGACCATGCTCATGCGTTCTCTCCTCCGTCTCTCGTCACGTCACCACCGGTACCAGCGGGAGCGTCGTCCACCGCTCTCGGCGCTGCGGGCGAAGAAACCGATCAGCCACAGCACCAGCACGGCGAGGGCGATCCACCACAGCACCTTCACGGCGAAGCCGGCTCCGAACAGGACGACGATCAGCAGCAGCACCAGCAGCATCGCGAGCATCGCGGTCGTACCTCCTCGGTCGGGGGCCGGGCCCGGTTCGGGCCTGCTGTGCGTCTGACCGTTTCGGTGCGGATCAAACCGTTCTGCCCGCTTCGCCGTTCACTGCGTCGAGGACTTCGACGGCGATCAGGCAGGTGTCGTCGTCGGTGTCGGCCACGCTCAGTTCCAGTGCCCGGTCGAGCAGGGCGTCGAGGTCGGCGGCGGGTTCGGCGAGCACCTGGGCGAGGTGGGCGAGCGGTTCCTCGACGGACTGGTCGCGTCGTTCGATCAGGCCGTCGGTGTACAGGACCAGGACGTCGCCGGGGCGCAGGGTGAGGCTGGCCTCCTGGTACTCGGGGTGGTCGGCGGCGCCGAGCAGGATGCCGTGCGGCATGGGCAGCGGGCGGGCGGCGCCGTCGCGCAGCAGCAGCGGCGGCAGGTGGCCGGCCCGGGCCCAGTGCAGGGTGCGGGTGTCGGGATGGTAGCGGGCGCAGACGGCGGTGGCGGTGGCGTCGGTGAGGTCGGCGGCGGCCTCGTTGAGCCAGCCGAGCAGCCGACCGGGCCCGGCTCCGGTGTGGGCGAGGCCGCGCAGCGCGTTGCGCAGGGCGACCATGCCGGTGGCGGCCTCGACGCCGTGTCCGGCCATGTCGCCGACCACCAGCAGTGCGGTGCGGTCGGGCAGCAGGGTGGTGTCGTACCAGTCGCCGCCGACCCGGTCCTGCTTCGAGGAGGGGCGGTAGCGGACGGCGGCGCGCAGTCCGGCGGCCGCGAGCGGCGGCGGGGCGGGCGGCAGGATGGCCTGTTGCAGGCGCAGCGCGAGGCGGTGGTTGTCGGCGGCTTCCTGCCGGGTGTCGGCGAGGCGTTCGGTGGTGGCGGCGAGCGCGGTCTCGGTCCAGTGCTGGGCGGAGACGTCCTGGTAGGCGCCGCGGACGGCGGCGGTGTGCCCGTGCACGTCGGGGACGGGTTCGGCGACCAGGCGCACGTAGTGGGTGTAGCTGCTGAGGTGCCGCATCCGGAACACCGCGGAGTCGGCGCGGCCGTGCCGGACGGCGGAGTTGACGACCCGGCGGACGGTCTGTTCGTCGTCGGGGTGGACGTGCGCGGCGAGGGCGGCGAGCGGGACGGGGGCGGTACCGGCGGGCAGGCCGAGCAGGTCGGCGGTGCGCGGCGTCCAGTGGATCTCGCCGGTGCGCAGGTCCTCCTCGAACCCGGCGAGGTGGCTGAGGCGTTGGGCGGCGCGCAGCAGGTGGTCGGTGCGGTCGGTGCCGGCGGCGGGCTGCCAGCTGAGCAGCAGGCGGTTGCCGTGCCGGGCGGCGGCGAGTTCGAGCAGGACGGGGACGGGGCTCTGGCCGGCCAGGAAGGTCAGGGCGAGGCTGTCGTGGTGCAGGGGGCGGCCGGTGGCGTGCACGTCGAGCAGCAGGTCGAGCAGGCCGTCGGCGCAGGCCAGCGGGTAGGTCTCGGTGAGGGTGCGGCCTTCGAGGCGGTGCGGGGGCCGGTCGGCGAGGTCGGTGAAGGCGGCGTTGACCCGGGCGAGGCGGAAGTCGGCGGGGGTGCCGTGGGCGGGTTCGGGGTCGAGCAGCACGGCGGGGGCGAGGGCGGCGTCGAGGGCGGAGGTGTCGGTGGGTGCGGGGTCGAGCGGCACGGCGTCGGTGAGGGCGAGCGCGCAGACCTCGGCGGTCGCCTGCAGGCGGCGGCGTTCGGCGGTGGTGGGGTCGCCGGGGCGCTGCGGCCAGGCGAGTTCGAGGACGGCGGCGGGGCCGTCGGCGCGGTGCACGGGCACGGCGAGGCGGTAGGGGGCGCGGGCGGCGCCGAGGGTGGCGGTGACGGGGCCTTCGGGGCCCTGGGGGCTGCGTCGTCGCAGGGCGCGCCCGGCGGGGGTGTCGAGGCCGGGCGGGACGTGTTGCCAGTTCGCGCGTTCGGTGTCGCTGAAGCCGGGTGCGGCGGCGGGGTGCAGGACGCCGCCGGGGCGGGCGGTCCACAGCACGGCGGCGGTGGCGGCGACCATGGCGGCAGCCTGGGTGAGGGCGGCCTCGACGGTGGGTTCGGGCCGTCCGGGCAGCCGGCTGGGCGGGCCGGTGGCGGCGGGCGTGGCGTCGCCGTCGGCGGGGCCGGGCAGTGTGGTGAGGATGTCGGCGGCGAGTTCCTGCGGGGTGAGGCGGGCCCGTTCGGCGAGGGTGAGCAGTTGGCTGCCGGCTTCGGCGGGTCCGCAGCCGAGGCGTTCGGCGAGGACGCCGGTGGCGAGGGCGGTGAGCGGGCGGGCGGCGAGGGCGGCGCGCAGGTCCTCGGTCTCGTCCTGGGCCTGGCGCAGCCGCAGGGCGAGCAGGTGGCGCGGGTCGGTCCCCCGGCGGGTGGGCTCGCGGGGTTTCGACACGGTGTCAGTTCTCCAACCAGTGCAGGACGGTGGCGATCAGGTGGTTGGCGTCCACGGGTTTGGTGAGGTGGTCGTCGGCGCCGGCGGCGAGGCTGCGGGCGCGGTCGTCGGGCAGGGCCTTGGCGGTGACGGCGATGATCGGGACGGTGGCGTGTTCGGCGCTCTCGCGGATCGCGGCGGTGGCGGCGTAGCCGTCGAGTTCGGGCATCATCAGGTCCATCAGCACCAGGTCCACCTCCGGGTGGGCACGCAGCAGGGCGAGTCCGGTGCGGCCGTTGGCGGCGTGCAGGGCGGTGGCGCCCTCGAGTTCGAGGGCGGTGCTGAGGGCGTACACGTTGCGCGAGTCGTCGTCGACGACCAGGACGGTGCGGCCGGCGAGCCGGCCTTCGGGGGCGGGTGCGGGGGCGGCGGGTTCGGCGCCGGGCGGGCCGGCGGCCTTGCCGATGCGTTCGCGCAGTTCGTCCAGCCCGGTGGTGATCTCCAGGTGCTCGCCGTCGGGCAGCGGGGTGTCGGGGCGGGTGGTGTGGCCGATCACGGGGACGGGGTGGGGGCGGCGTTCGAGCGCGGCGAGCAGCTTGCGGGCGCCGTCGTCGGGCAGGGCGAGGTCGAGCACGAGCAGGCGGTGCGGGGCGCGGTCGAGGGCGGCGAGGGCGCGGTCGGGGTCGGCGGCGCTGTCCACGGCGGTGGCGGGCGCGCGGTCGGCCACGGCGCTGCGGGCGAGCAGGGTGAGCAGCGCGGGCGGGTCGGGTTCGACCACCAGGATGCGGCGCTCGGCGGGGGCGGCGGGTTCGGGGGCGAGTGGGGCGGGCAGCAGCAGGGTGAAGCAACTGCCTTCGCCGGGAACGGATTCGGCGCTCACCGCGCCGCCGAGCAGCCGGGCGAGTTCGCGGCTGATGGACAGCCCCAGGCCGGTGCCGCCGTACCTGCGGCTGGTGGTGCCGTCGGCCTGCTGGAAGGCGCCGAAGATGGATTCCAGGTGGTCGGCGCCGATGCCGATCCCGGAGTCCTGGACCCGGAACGCGAGCGCGCCCGACTCGCCCTGCCCGGCGGGCAGCCCGGCCGGTGCTTCGCCCGGCCGGGCGGGTTCCACGGTGAGTTCGACGAAGCCGCGGTCGGTGAACTTGACGGCGTTGGCCAGCAGGTTGCGCAGGATCTGCCGCAACCGGGCCTGGTCGGTGCGCAGTTCGGCAGGCGCGCCGGGGGCGGCGGTGATCCGGAAGTCGAGGTTCTTCTCGGCGGCCAGCGGGCGGAAGGCGGTGTCGACGTAGTCGAGCAGTTCGCGCAGCGGGAACTGCTCGACGGTGACGTCGAGTTTGCCGGCCTCGACCTTCGACAGGTCGAGGATGTCGTTGATCAGCTGGAGCAGGTCGGAGCCGGCCGAGCGGATCACTTCCGCGTACTCGACCTGCTTGCCCGTCAGGTTGCCCTCGGAGTTCTGGGCGAGCAGCTGGGCGAGGATCAGCAGGCTGTTGAGCGGGGTGCGCAGTTCGTGGCTCATGTTGGCCAGGAACTCCGACTTGTACATCGACGCGGACGTCAACTGGCGGGCGCGGTCCTCCAGTTCGCGGCGGGCCTGTTCGATCTGAAGGTTCTTCGCCTCGATGTCGCGGTTCTGCGCGGCCAGCAGTTCGGCCTTCTCGCCGAGTTCCGCGTTGGAGCGCCGCAGCTCCTCCTGGCCGTCGACCAACTGCTCGGACCGGGCCCGGAGTTCTGCGGTCAGCCGCTGCGACTCCTGGAGCAGTTCGTCGGTCCGGGCGTTGGCCAGCAGGGTGGCCAGGGTGGTGCCGATGTCCTGGGCGAGGCGTTCCAGGAAGTCCCGGTGCAGGTCGGTGAAGTGGTGCAGGGTGGCGACCTCGACCACGCCGAGCAGCCGGTCCTCCATGGTGATCGGCTGGATCAGCAGTTCGCGGGGCGTGGCGGAGCCCAGCGCGGAGCCGATCTCCGCGTAGCCGGGCGGCAGGTCGGTGAGGACGATCGGGCGGCGGCTGCGCCCGGCCTGGCCGATCAGCGACTCACCGAGACCGAACCGGCGCGGGCGGTCGCCCGCCCGGTGCCCGTAGCCCGCGGCGCGCACCAGCACCAGCTGTTCCGTACCGTGCGGGGCTCGGCCGTCCTGGGCTCGGCCGTCCTGGGCTCGTCCGTCCTCGGCTCGTCCGTCCTGGGCTCCGCCGTCCTCCGCGAGGTAGTCGGCGGCCAGGTAGCAGGTGCCGTACTGGGCGTCCAGCAGCGGGCAGAGTTCGTCCATCAGCAGTTCGGCGACGGCGGCGGGCTCGCGGCGGCCCTGGACCAGGCCGGTGAGCCGGGCCAGATGGGTCTTCAGCCAGTCCTGTTCGCGGTTGGCCCGGGTGGTCTCGCGCAGCGACTCGACCATCACGTTGACGTTGTCCTTCAGGTCGGCGACCTCGCCGGACGCCTCGACGGTGATCGACCGGGTCAGGTCGCCGGCCGTGACCGCGCCGGTCACCTCGCCGATCGCCCGCACCTGCCGGGTCAGGTTCCCGGCCAGTTCATTGACGTTCTCGGTGAGCCGCTTCCAGGTGCCGGAGACGCCCTCCACCTCGGCCTGCCCGCCGAGCCGGCCCTCGGTACCGACCTCGCGGGCCACCCGGGTGACCTCGGCGGCGAACGAACTGAGCTGCTCCACCATGGTGTTGACGGTGTTCTTGAGCTCCAGGATCTCGCCCCGGGCGTCCACGTCGATCTTGCGGGTCAGGTCGCCTCGGGCGACCGCCGTGGTCACCTGCGCGATGTTGCGGACCTGGCTGGTCAGGTTGTGCGCCATGAAGTTGACGCTGTCGGTGAGGTCCTTCCAGGTGCCCGCGACGTTCGGCACCCGGGCCTGGCCGCCGAGGATGCCGTCGGTCCCGACCTCCCGCGCCACCCGGGTGACCTCCGCCGCGAACGCCGACAGGGTGCCCACCATCGCGTTCAGCGTGTCCACCAGTTCGGCGACCTCACCCTCCGCCTCGACGGTGACCCGGCGCGACAGGTCGCCGCGCGCCACCGCCGTCGCGACCTGCGCGATCGACCGGACCTGCCCCGTCAGGTTGGACGCCATCACGTTGACGTTGTCGGTCAGGTCGCGCCACGTCCCGGACACGCCCCGGACGTCGGCCTGCCCGCCGAGGATGCCCTCGGTGCCGACCTCGCGGGCCACCCGGGTCACCTCGCCGGCGAACGAACTCAGCTGCTCCACCATGGTGTTGACGGTGCTCTTCAGTTCCAGGATCTCGCCCCGGGCCACCACGTCGGTCTTCCGGGTCAGGTCGCCCCGGGCCACCGCCGTCGCCACCTGGGCGATCGAACGGACCTGCGCGGTGAGGTTGCCCGCCATGAAGTTCACGCTGTCCGTCAGATCGCGCCAGGTGCCGGAGACCCCACGGACGTCGGCCTGGCCGCCGAGCATCCCTTCCGTGCCGACCTCGCGGGCCACCCTGGTCACCTCGGCGGCGAACGAACTGAGCTGCTCCACCATGGTGTTGACGGTGTTCTTGAGCTCCAGGATCTCGCCCCGGGCGTCCACCGCGATGGTGCGGGTCAGGTCGCCTCGGGCGACCGCCGTGGTCACCTGCGCGATGTTGCGGACCTGCGCGGTGAGGTTGCCGGCCATCGCGTTCACCGAGTCCGCGAGCTCCCGCCACGCGCCCACCGCCTGCGGCACCTCGGCCTGCCCGCCGAGCATCCCCTCGGTACCCACCTCGCGGGCCACCCGGGTCACCTCGGCGTTCAGCCGGGCCAGCCGCTCCGCCATGTCGTTGTAGACCCCGGAGATCTCGCCCAGCACGCCGGGCGCGTCCGGCAGCCGCAGCGACAGATCGCCGTCCCGGACGGCGGTCAGCCCGGCCAGCAGGCGGCGCAGCGCGGCGCTGTCGTGGTCCGGCTGCTTGCCGTACGCGGGCTCGGGCGGGAGCTCGGGCGGGGGCTCGGGCGAGGGCTCGGGCGAGGGCTCGGGCGAGGGCTCGGGCGAGGGCGAGTCCGGCGGGTGCGGGTCGGGTGCGCTGTCCACGTGGCCACCACCTCGTCTCCGGTCAGCGGGGCCGGAGCCGGCGGGCGGGGCCGGGTCCCGGCTGTTCACTGTGGCACCCCTCCACTGTGGCACCGTCCCGGTCCGGGGTCCGCCGGGGGCGGAGCGTCTCCAGCCACACGCGTTTGCCGCCGCCGGGAACGGGTTCGCTGCCCCATGCCGCGGCCAGCCGGTCCACCACCCGCAGCCCGTGACCGCCCGGCCGGGCGGGGATGTACGGGGCGCGCAGCACCGGCATCCGGTCGTCGCTGTCGCGCACCGCGACCCGCAACAGCGGTCCGCACCTGGTCAGCTCCAGTTCGTAGGGGCCGGCCGCGTGCTGGCAGGCGTTGGTGACGAGTTCGCTGGTCATCAGCAGCACGTCGTCGGCCGCCGCCCGCCCGTCGGCGTCGGGCGCGGGCAGCCAGCCCCACGCCCGCAGGGCGAGGCAGGTGAACTCGCGGCTGCGCGCCACGGCCCCGGGCGCGGATTCCAGCGGCAGGCTGCGGCGCTCGGTGCGACCCTCCACGGGCTCCTGCACGGGCCGGCCCGTCATCGCTGCTCGCCCGCCCCTTCCGCACCGCCCGAGGCTCCACCGTCCGAGGCCACACCGCCCGACGGCAGACCGCCCGACGGCAGACCGTCCGGGGCCACGCCGTCCGGAAGCGCACCCTCCGGCCGCACGGCCGCGTCGTCGCCGAGCGCGTCCTCGACGCTCGCCCGGACGGCCAGCACCTGGTCCGCGCCGGTGATCTCCAGCATCCGGAGCACCACCCGGCCGGGGGCGGCCAGCAACAGCGGGAGGCCGACCTGTTCGGCGGCGGCGTGTGCGCGCAGCAGCAGGTTGAGGCCGGTGGAGTCGCAGAAGTCGAGGCCACCGCAGTCCACCACCAGCCGCCCGGGCGGATTGGCGACGGCCCGCTCCAGGGCTTCGCGGAGCGGGCCGACGCTGTCGTGGTCGAGTTCGCCCTCGGGGCGCACCACCAGTGCGCCTGGGGGACGTTGCAGCGCGACGGTCAGGGGGGCACCGACGGCGGGTTGCGGGTCCACGGTACGAACACCTCCTGCCGAGCGGTGCGGCTATCCACCCGTAGGTGGCTCGGTCCGCGCGGCTACCCGGCCTGGCGAGGCTCAATCACTCGCGGTGTCCGTACCGGGTTCCGTCTCGCCCTCGATCTGTTCGCGCAGCCCGGTCAGGGTGGCGGCGAGGATCCGCGAGACGTGCATCTGCGAGACGCCGATCTCGTGGGCGATCTCGCTCTGGGTGAGTCCGCCCCAGAAGCGCAGCAGCAGCACGGTGCGCTCCCGTTCGGGCAGCCGGCTGAGGAACGGCTTTGCCGCGACGCGCAGTTCGGCGAGTTCGAGTCCCGGGTCGCAGGAGCCGAGCCGGTTGATCAGCGCGCTGCCGGTGTCCTCGGATTCGTCGTCGCGCAGCGAGTCCAGGGAGTCGCAGCGGCACAGCCGTCCGGCGTCCAGCCCTTCGGCCGCCTCGGCCTCGGTGAGGTGCAGTTCCTCGGCGAGTTCGGCGGTGTCGGGCAGTCGGCCGAGGTCCTGTTCGAGCCGGTCGGAGGCGCGGGCGGCGGCCAGGTAGCGTTCCTGGACGCTGCGCGGGACCCGCAGCGGCCACGAGGTGTCGCGGAAGAACCGCTTGATCTCGCCGGAGACGGTCGGGATCGCGTAGGTGACGAACTCGACGCCGCGATCCGGGTCGAACCCGTCGACCGCCTTGATCAGGCCGATCGTGCCGACCTGCAGGATGTCGTCGAGTTCCTCGGGGCGGTGCCGGAACCGGGCGGCGACGAACCGCACCAGCGGCATGTTGAGTTCGATCACGGTGCCGCGCACGTAGCTGGACTTCGGGTCCTCGGGCGGCAGTTCGGCCAGCCGCCGGAACAGCGCGTCGCTGAGCCCGCGGGCTTCGAACTTGCCCATGGCACGCATCTCGCGCCGCGTCGGCCGGTACATCGGGTCGATGTCGAGCACCTGGTCGGTGTCCCGCATCGGGTCAATGTCGCGGCCGGTCGTGGCGCGAGGGTGGTCGGTGTCGCGGCCCGTCGTAACGCTGTCGCGGCCCGTCGTAATGCTGTCGCGGCCAGTCGTGGCGCACGGGTGGTCGGTGTCCGGTCGGGTGTCGGCACGGCGCGCCGACGGGTGGCGTGGGGTCATGGTGGTCACTGGGAGTCATCTCCCGGGGACGGCGTGGGCCCGCTGCGTCGCCCCGGGCGGGCGGTCCGCCGGGCGTCGGACGGGGGCGTCGGACGGTCGGCGGCCGCGCGGGGCGGCGGAGAGGCGGGCGGAGAACCGTGGTACCCGGCTTCTTCAGGTGACGGCTCCCGGCACGCGGCTCGCATGCCGTGGCTGGCGACCTTGCGGGTCGGCCGCACCGGGCGCGCGCTCGATGCGACGCCCCACTCGTACCCGATCGGCCGCGTTTGAATCGGATTCGCCCCGATTGATCCGGGTATGCGTCGGCGTGACCCCCCGGCAACGGAAGGAGAGCGGTCATGCCTGCCGGATCGAGCCCCAAGCGGGAGCGCCAGTACGAACACATCAAGGAGAGCCAACTGAAGCGCGGCACCAGCGAGAAGCGCGCCGAGGAAATCGCCGCGCGGACCGTCAACAAGGAACGTGCCCGGCACGGCGAGAGCCGGACTGCCTCGCGCACCTCGGTGAAGGACGTCTCCTCCGGCCACCGCGGCGGCAAGCGGTCGCACAGCGGGGCGCAGGGGCCGACCAAGGACCAGCTGTACAACGAGGCCCGGCAGCGTGGCATCAAGGGCCGTTCGAAGATGAACAAGCACCAGTTGGAGAACGCCCTGGGGCGGTGATCAGAATGACGATGCCGATTCCGGTCGACCCGGACGTGCGGCCGCCCGAACCGCCGGACAGCCCCCCGCGCCCGACCGATCCGCCCGGCCCGCTCGGCCCCTCGCCGCTTCCGCCGGACCCGGACCCGCCGATCTCCCCGCCCGTCCCGGGCGAGCCGCAGCCGCCGAGCCCCGCCCCGCCCGGCCCGGAGCCCACGCCCGAACCCGAACCCCAGCCCGCCACTCCCCCACCCGGCGGGTAGCCGGGCCCTGCTGACCCGATCGGGTGAGGCCCGCCGCCGGACGGCGGCGCGGAGCCGGGCCCGGCGGGCCGGGCACCGCTAGCGTCCTGCGGGACCGGGCAGCGACCGGACGGGGAGAGGACGGGGAGAGGCACATGCGGTGGTGGACGGCGGTGGCCGAGACGACCCTGTGGTGGGTCGTGCTGTGCGGCCTGTACACCGTGCTGATCTCCACCGTCGACCCGTTGGAGCTGCTGGTGGGAGCGCTGGCCGCACTGCTCGGTGCGCTTGCCGCCCGCCCCGCCCGCCGGTCCTCCGGTGCGCGCACGGGCGGCGCGGCGGGGCTGTGGCCGGCGTTGTGGCGCTGGCCGTTCTCGGTGCTCGCCGACACCTGGCGGCTCGCCGTCCTCACGCTGCGCCCGTCCCTCGCCCGTCCTGGTTTCCGTGACCTGCCGTTGCCCGAACGCACCGGCGCCGCTTGGGCGTTGGCACTGTACTCGGCGACCCCGGGCGGCTACGCGGTGGCCGCCGACCCGGCCCGGGTGCACGTCCTGGCGGACGAACCCCGAATGCTGGAGCGGGCGTTGACGGGCCGTCGAGGGTGAGCGCCTGGCTGGTGGCCGCAGCCCTCGACTCCGCGGTCCTCGCACCTTGTCTGTGGCGCTGCACGATCGGCGCGCCCGAGGAGCGGCTCGCCGCGGTGGCGCTGGCCGGCCCCGTGGTGACGGCGCTGTTCCTGCTCCTCTCGCAGGGCTTGAACCGTCCCTCCTACGGCGACCTGGCGCTGGTGTCGGCCGTCCTCGCCCCGGCCGGGACGCTGGTGTTCACCCGACTGCTGGCGGGCGATCCGCACCACGAGACCACCGACGAGGAGGCCGGGTGACGGGGCGTCACACTGCGGCGCTGGCGCTGCTGTCCGCCGGGTGCGCGGCGCTGCTGCTCGCGGGGGCGTCGTTCGCCCGGCTGCGGGGGCGCTACCTGCGGCTGCACGCACTGTCGGTGGCGAGCACCCTCGGGGTGCCGTTGACGGCCGCGGCGGTGGCGGTGGAGACCGGGCCGGGCCGGGTCGCGCTGAAGCTGCTGCTGATCGGCGCCCTGGTGCTGACGACCGGCCCGGTCACCACGATGGCGATCGGTCGCCTGACGGTCCATCAGGACCCGTCGCGGGAGGAGGATCCCCGGTGACCGGCCTGATCGCCGTCGCGCTGGCACTGACCGCCGCGTTCGCCACCCTCGCCGCGCTGACGCGTGACCCGGCCCGGCAGGCCGTGGTGCTGGCCGGTCTCGGCCTCGCCCTGGCGTTCCTGTTCACCACCCTCCAGGCGCCGGACGTGGCCCTGTCGCAGCTCGGCGTGGGCACGGCGATCACGCCGCTGCTGATCCTGCTGACGGTCCGCAAGGTGCGCCGCCGACAGGACGACGAGCCCGGCGACCGGGAGCGGCGGTGAGACCCGCCGTCCGGCTCGCCCTGTTCGCCCCGGCCGCGGCCGGCCTCGCGGCCGCGTTCACCGCCGCCGCGCTGCGCCTGCCGGTCTTCGGCGGCGACCAGCACCCGTACGGGACGAGGGCGGTGGCGGCGGCTCTGGCGCACCGGACGGCGAACGCGGTGTCCTCCGTCAACTTCGACCAGCGGGCGTTCGACACGCTCGGCGAGGAGTCGATCCTGTTCGCGTCGGTGCTCGGCGCGACGCTGCTGCTGCGCCTGGCCCGGGACGAGCACCACCGCCGCCCGGAGCCCGCCCGGGTGCTGCCCAGCACCCGGCTGCTCGGGGCGGGCCTGCTGCCGTTCACGCTGCTCACCGGCGTGTACCTGGTCGCGCACGGGGCGCTCAGCCCGGGCGGCGGCTTCCAGGGCGGCGTGGTGCTGGCGACCGGTCTGCACCTGGCGTACGTCGCCGCGGACTACCGGGCGCTGCGCCGGCTGCGGCCGCTGGCGGTGCTGGACGTGGCGGACGCGGTCGCGGCCGGGTCGTTCGCGGCGCTCGGGCTGGTGGGCCTGGCGGCGGGCGGGGCGTACCTGCAGAACGTGCTGCCGTGGGGGACGTTCAACACGCTGGCGTCGAGCGGGCTGGTCGCGGTGGTGAACGCGGTGGTCGGGGTGGAGGTGGCGTGCGGGGTGGTCGTGCTGCTGGCGCACTTCCTGGAGCAGGCCGTGGAGACGGCGGAACGGAGTGAGGGCTGAATGGGCGTCCTGGCGTACCTGGCGGCGGGCTGGATCCTGCTGGCCGGCTGCTACGGGCTGGTGACCAGCCGGAACCTGATCCATGCGGTGGGCTGCCTGGCGGTGTGCCAGTCGTCCACGTACGTGCTGCTGTTGGCGGTCGGCTACCGGGCGGGGGCGACCGCGCCGGTCTTCGCCGACGTGCCGACGGACACGCCCGTGGTCGATCCGGTGGTGCAGGCGTTGGCGCTGACCGACGTGGTGGTGGGCGCCACCGTGACGGCCCTGCTGCTGGCCCTGGTGATTCAACTGCGCAAGCGGCACGGCACGGTGGACCCGCAGCGGCTGACCGGCCTGCGGGGCTGACGGAGTGCCGGGGGCCGCCACGCCGCTGCCGCTGTCCGCCCCGCTGCCGGACGCGGCGGCGCTGCTGCCGCTGTCCGTCGCGGTCCCGCTGCTGGGCGCGGCGCTGCTGGCGGCGGCCGGACGGTGGCTGCCGCGCACCGCGCGGGACGCGCTGGCCGGGTGCTGCGCGCTGGCACAGGTGCTGTGTCTGGTCGCCCTGTGGGTGGGCACCGGTGACGGGGTGTCGGTGTCCTGGCTGGGCGGCTGGGCTCCGGTGGGCGGCTCCTCGGTGGGGATCGTGCTGGCGGCGGACCGGATCGGCGTGCTGCTGGCGCTGCTCGCGGCCGTGCTGGTGCTGGCGGTGGTCGGCTACTCGTGGCGGTACTTCGAGGAGCCGACCGGCCGGAAGGGCGGGGTGTATCCGGCGCTGCTGCTGCTGTTCTCCGCCGGGATGTGCGGGTTCGCGCTCACCGCCGACCTGTTCGACGCGTTCGTGTTCTTCGAACTCATGGGCGCCGTCGCGTACGCGCTGACCGGCTACCGGATCGAGGACCCGCGGCCGCTGCACGGCGCACTGGCCTTCGGCATCGTCAACTCGCTGGCCGCGTACTGCTCGCTTCTCGGCATCGGCCTGCTGTACGCGCGCACCGGCGAACTCGGCCTGGCCCAGCTCGGGCAGGCCCTCGACGCCCGCCCGCCGGACGCGCTGGTGCGCTGCGCGTTCGTCCTGGTCCTGGCCGGGCCGCTGGTGAAGGCCGCCGCCCTGCCGTTCCACTTCTGGCTGCCGGACGCGCACGCGGTCGCGCCCAGCCCCGTGTGCATGCTGCTGTCGGGCGTGATGGTGGAGCTCGGCGTGTACGGGACCGCGCGTATTTTCTGGACGGTGTTCGCCGGCCCCGGCGGGGTACCGGCGGACGCGGTGCGGCCGGTGCTGCTCGCGCTGGGCGTGCTCACGGCGCTGGTCGGGGCGGTGATGTGCTGGCAGCAGCGGCACCTGAAGCGGCTGCTGGCGTTCTCCACGGTCGGTCATGTCGGCCTGTTCCTGGCCTCGTTCGCGCTGCTCACCCCCGCCGGGGTGACGGGCGCGGCGGTGTACCTGGCCGGCCACGCGGGCTGCAAGGCCGCGCTGTTCGGGCTGTGCGGCGTCCTGCTGGACCGCTTCGGCTCGGTCGACGAGCACGGGCTGTTCGGCCGTGGGCGACAACTCCCCTTCGCCGCCGCACTGTTCGCGCTCGGCGGGCTGGCCCTGGCCGGGCTGCCGCCGTTCGGCACCGGCCTCGGCAAGGCACTGGCGGAGGACGCCGCCGGCGCCTGGTCGTGGTGGCTGCCCGGCCTGTACGTGCTGGTGTCGGCGGTCACCGGCGGCGCGGCACTGCGGGCCTGTGCCCGGGTGTTCGGCGGCTGGGGGCGGCACCCGTCCGAGCGGCCCGGCGAGCCGGAGACCACCGGCGAGGGCGAGGAGCCGGAGGTCCGCGACCCGACCCGCCCGCTCCCGCCGCCCGTCCTGGCCGTCCCCGCGCTGCTGCTGGCCGGCTGCCTGGCGATCGGCCTGTGCCCGCCGCTGGACCGTCAACTCGCCTCCGCCGCCGCGCGGTTCACCGACCGCCCCGGCTACCTCGACGCCGTCCTGCGCGGCGTCACCGCCCTGCCCGCCCCGGCCTCCCCGCCCGCCGACTGGACCACCGCCGGCGTCCTGCTCGGCCTGCTCTCCACCGCCCTCGCCAGCGCCCTCGCCGCCGGCGCCCTGCGCGGCCCGCTCCCCGCCCCCACCTGGACCCGCCGCACCGTCCGGGCCCTGCGCCGCCTCCACTCCGGCCTGCTGGGCGACTACGTCACCTGGCTGCTGGTCGGCCTGGCGGGCCTGCTCGCGGCGATCACCGCCCTGGCCTGAACCGAGGAGGCGTCAACTCGCCGCACGCTCCTCCCCCGTCGCGGCGAACGGCGCCGAGGGGGCGTCAACCGGCCGCGCGCTCCGCCTCCGTCGCGGCGAAGAACGCCAGCAGCCGCTCGTTGACCAGCTCCGGGCACTCCAGCGTCAGCCCGTGGCCCGCACCCGCCACCATCTCCGCCCGCACGTTCGGCAGCAGCGCGTTGACGCGGGCCAGCACCCTGCGCGGGCGCAGCAGAGCACTGCGGGCGCCGATCAGGACGAGGGCGGGGACGGTGACGGCGCGAAGTTCCTCGTCGGTGAACGGGGGTGCGGCGGGGCGGCCGGTGGGCTTCCAGGTGCGCATGGCGAGCATCATCGGGGCGAGCATCTCGGGCGGGGCGACCAGCGCGGGGTTGGCGAGCAGGCGGGCGAGGGCGGGGCGCAGGCGGCGCGGGGCCAGCATGCCGAACAGGCCCGCGACCATGTGGAAGTAGAACCGGACCGGCACCTTCTCGATCCCGCCCGGGTCCAACGGGGCGGGTGGCGGCGGTGGCCCGGACGCGGTCCCCACCGACGAGGAGAGCCGCACCTTCCACCTCGTCCACACCGCGTACGCCGTCCTCTCGGTCACCGACCCGGCCCTCGCCGGGCAGCCCTTCCTGGCCGCCCCCGACGAGATGGAAGCCTTCCTGGTCGCCCACCTCACCGCCGCCGGCATCCCCGACCCCCACCACGAGGCCGTCGCCCTCCTCGCCCTCTCCGCCGGCCTCGGCCTCAGCGTCCTGCTCGCCCAGCGCACCCCCGAGGCCGCCACCGCCGTCCTGCACCACCACCTCGCCCGCCTGTTCCGCGCCCCCTGATCCCGCTCCCTCCGGATGGCCCCCGCCGGGCCGGCGGCCCCCCGGTCGGCTGGACGGCCGACGGCGTCGCCGCCACCGGCAACGGCCGCACCACGCTGACCGCCGTCGTGATGTGCGCGAGCTGACCTCCGGCACGGCCCCGGAGCGGACGGTTCCCGAACGGCGCGCGCGGGGAGGTCCCGATCGAGGCCGCGCCACGGCGGGCGCGCCGGACGTTTCCGTTCCGGATGAGTGGCCAGACGCGCGGAGAGGTTTGTTCGCGTCTGAAGGAGGGACGTCCCCGTGTCCAGGAACGTGGCCGATCAGGTGTTGGGGCGACTGCGGGAGTGGGGGGTGGAGCAGGTCTTCGCGTACCCGGGGGACGGGATCAACGGGCTGTTGGCGGCGTGGGGGCGGGCCGGGAACGAGCCGGTGTTCGTGCAGGCCCGGCACGAGGAGATGGCGGCGTTCGAGGCGGTGGGGTTCGCCAAGTTCTCCGGCGAGGTGGGGGTGTGCGCGGCGACCTCCGGGCCGGGTGCGATCCATCTGCTGAACGGGTTGTACGACGCCAAGCTGGACCATGTGCCGGTGGTCGCGATCGTCGGGCAGACCGACCGCTCCGCGATGGGCGGCTCGTACCAGCAGGAGGTGGACCTGCTCAGCCTGTACAAGGACGTCGCGTCCGCGTACTGCCAGATGGTGACGGTCCCCCAGCAGCTGCCCAATGTGCTCGACCGGGCGATCCGCACCGCCGCGCTGTACCGCACCGTCACCGCCGTGATCATCCCGGCGGACGTGCAGGAACTGGCCGAGCAGGCCCCCGAGCACGCGTTCAAGATGGTGCCGTCCAGTCTCGGGCTCCCGCACTCCCGGCCGGTGCCCGAGGACGCCGACCTGGACCGGGCCGCCGAGGTGCTGAACGCCGGCACGAAGGTCGCCATGCTGGTCGGCCAGGGCGCCCGGCACGCCCGTCCGCAGCTGGAGCAGGCCGCGGACCTGCTCGGCGCGGGAGTGGCGAAGGCACTGCTCGGCAAGGACGTACTGCCCGACACCCTGCCGTACGTGACCGGCTCGATCGGGCTGCTCGGCACCCGGCCCTCGTACGAGCTGATGCGGGACTGCGACACCCTGCTGACCGTCGGTTCGAGCTTCCCGTACACCCAGTTCCTGCCGGAGTTCGGGAAGGCCCGGGCGGTGCAGATCGACGCGGACCCGTTCATGGTCGGGCTGCGCTACCCGTACGAGGTCAACCTGGTCGGCGACTCCGCGGACACCCTGTCGCGGCTGCTGCCGCTGCTGCGCCGCAAGAAGGACCGCGACTGGCAGCGGGGCATCGCGAAGAGCACCGAACGCTGGTGGCAGGTGATGGAGGCGCGGGCGAAGGTCCCGGCCGACCCGATCAACCCCGAGTACCTGGTGCACGCCCTGGACGCGCTGCTGCCCGACAACGCCATCGTGGCCGCCGACTCCGGCTCGGCCGCCAACTGGTACGCCCGGCACCTGCGGATGCGCGGCAGCATGCGCGGCTCGCTGTCCGGCACCCTCGCCACCATGGGCCCGGGCGTGCCGTACGCGATCGGCGCCAAGTTCGCCCACCCGGACCGGCCGGTGGTGGCGATCGTCGGCGACGGCGCGATGCAGATGAACGGCATGGCCGAACTCGTCACTGTCGCACGGTACTTCGAGCAGTGGACGGACCGCAGGCTGGTGGTGTGCGTACTCAACAACGGCGATCTCAACCAGGTCACCTGGGAGATGCGGGCCATGCAGGGCGCCCCGCAGTTCCTGCCCTCGCAGTCGCTGCCCGACGTGCGCTACGCGGACTTCGCCGAGTCCGTCGGCCTGCGCGGCCTGCGGGTCGAGGAGCCGAAGAAGGTCCACGCCGCCTGGGAGTGGGCGCTGACCGCCGACCGGCCGTGCGTGCTGGACGTGCGCACCGACCCCGCGGTGCCGCCGATCCCGCCGCACGCCGAGTGGTCGCAGATCAAGGACGCCGCCGAGTCGGTGCTGCGCGGCGACAGCGACCGCGCCGCCGTGGTGAAGCGGGGCCTGCGCGCCAAGCTCGCCGAACTGCTGCCGCACCGTTCCGGAAGCCGGTGAGGACGGTGACGAAGGCAGCCGGTGCGCCAGCGGCCACGTCCTTTCCGGCCACGTCCTTTCCGGCCACCGCCCTGGAGGCCCTGCGCACCGGCCGGTTCCAGCGTTCGCTGGCGCTGGCCACCGCCGGCGGATCGCTGGTGACCGCCGCCGAGATCTACCTGGAGCACGACCGGGCGGGCTTCGGCAACCGGATGATGTGGTGGCCGGTGCTGCTCGGCCCGGTCGGCGCCGCCGCCGGGGTGGCCGGCGCCGTGGACGAGCGGGCCGCGCGCACCGTGCTGCCCGTGGTGTCGGCCGCCGTCGCCGCCAACGGCGTGCAGGGCTTCTGGCTGCACCTGCGCGGGCTGCTGGAGAAGCCCGGCGGGTGGCGGATGGCCCGGTTCAACCTGGAGACCGGCCCGCCGCTGTTCGCACCGCTGCTGATGGGCATGGTCGGCGGCCTGGGCCTGGTCGCCGCCGTGCTGCGCCGCGAGGACACCGCCCTTTCGACGGACGGGAGTTGAGCGATGGAACGGTTCCCCGGCCATCGCTCGCTGGACCGGCGCCGGCACTGGGACCCGGTGACCGCCGCCGTCGTCACCGCCCGGGTCGCCGGCCCCCGACCACCGCTGCGGCTGTTCTCCCCCGCCGAGGAGGCCTGCGCCCGCGCCCTGCTGAACCGGCTGCTCGACGATCCGCCGGTCGACCTGCTGCCGATGATCGACGCCCGGCTCGCCGAGCGCGAGACCGACGGCTGGCACTACGCCGACCTGCCGCCCGACGACCGGGCCTGGCCCGAGACGATGCGCGCCCTGGACGAGGACGCCCGCGCCCTGCCCGGACGCACCGCCTTCGCCGAGCTGACGGAGCGCCAACAGACCGGCCTGGTCGAGAAGGTGCGCCGCGCACACCGCTGGCACGGCTGGCCCGCCAGGCACGTGTGGAGCCTGTGGACGCGCTACGCCTGCACCGCCTACTACAGCCACCCGAACGCCTGGGACGAGATCGGCTTCGGCGGCCCCGCGTTCCCGTCCGGCTACGCCCGGCTCGGCATCGGCCGCCGCGAACCGTGGGAGGTCGCCGACGCGCACCCGCGGGCACCGGACGCCCAGAAGCCCGATCCGCCGCCGCTGCCCGCCGTCACCGACCCCGCCCGGCACAGCGAGGCGAAGGCCGCGCTGGCCACGCTCCGGCAGACCACCCGCCGGCAGCGCTCGGTGCGCCGCCGCAACGCCTCCGCCTGGCTGCTGCCGCCCGGCGGACTCGGCTTCGACCGTCAACTCCTCGACCGCATGCGGATGTTCCACGACGAGGACGAGGTGGACCTGGTGATCGTCGGCTGCGGCGCCGGCGGCTCGGTGCTCGCCCAGCGGATGGCCCGGGCCGGCTGGTCGGTGGTGGTGCTGGAGGCCGGGCCGTTCTGGGACCCGCTGCGGGACTGGGTGAGCGACGAGTACGGCTCGCACCACCTGTACTGGACCGAGCCGCGGGTGCTGGCGGGCCGCGACCCGGTGCCGATGGGATCGAACAACTCCGGCCGGGGCGTGGGCGGTTCGATGGTGCACTTCGCCGGGTACACGCCGCGCTTCCACCCGTCCGACTTCGAGACGTACAGCCGGGACGGCGTGGGCGTGGACTGGCCGCTGGACTACGCCGACCTGCGCGAACCGTACCGGCGGCTGGAGGCCGAACTGCCCGTCGCCGGACAGTACTGGCCGTGGGGCGAACCGCACGCCTACCCGCACCCGCCGCACCCGGTGGGCGGCAACGGCGAGGTGTTCCTGCGCGGCGCGGCGGCACTCGGCATCGAGGCCCGGGTCGGACCGGTGGCGATCTCCAACGGCCGCTTCGGCCGCCGCCCGCACTGCGTCTACCGGGGCTTCTGCCTCCAGGGCTGCAAGGTCAACGCGAAGGCCTCCCCGCTGATCACCCACCTGCCGGACGCGCTCGCGCACGGCGTGGAGATCCGCGCCGACGCGATGGCGGCCGCCGTCGAACTCGGCCCCGACGGCCTGGCCTGCGGCGTGCGCTACCTGCGCGGCGGCCGCGAACACCTTCAGCGGGCCCGCACCGTGGCCGTCGCCGGGTACGCGATCGAGACGCCCCGGCTGCTCCTCAACTCAACGGGAAAGCGTTTTCCGCACGGCCTGTGCAACGACCACGACCAGGTCGGACGGTACGTCATGGTGCAGGGTGCGCCGCAGACCTCCGGCCGCTTCGACCAGGAGATCCGGATGTACAAGGCGCCACCGCCGGAGGTCTCCACCGAGGCGTTCTACGAGACCGACCCGGCCAAGCCCTACCGGCGCGGCTTCACCATCCAGAACATCTCGCCGCTGCCCATCACCTGGGCCGAACACGTGGTCGCCCAGGGCCACTGGGGCCCGCAGCTGCGCCAGTACCTGTCCGACTACGTGCACTGGGCGACGCTCGGCGCGATGGCCGAACTGCTGCCGCAACCCGGCAATCGCGTCACCCTCGCCGAGGAGAAGGACCGGCACGGGCTGCCCGTCGCGCACTTCGCGTACTCGCAGTGCGACAACGACCGCCGACTGATCGCCGCCGCCCGCGGCGTGATGGAGGCCCTGCTGGCCGCCGCCGGGGCGAGCGAGGTGATCACCATCGACCGGTACGCACACCTGGTCGGCGGCTGCCGGATGGCCACCCGCCCCGAGGACGGCGTGGTCGACCGGGACCTGCGCAGCTTCGCGGTGCCGAACCTGCTGATCACCGACGGCAGCGTGCTGCCCACCCAGGGCGCGGCCAACCCTGCGCTCACCATCATGGCCCTGGTCGACCGGGCGGCGTCCGTTCTCGCCGCCGGCGCCCGCAGCGGCCTGCGCACCCCCGCGGAGGCCTCATGACGAGCCGTCGGCCCGAGTTCCCCGTCGATCGCCTCACGGTGCGGGTGTACACCGTCCCCACCGACCGTCCCGAGGCCGACGGCACCTTCTCCTGGCACACCACCACCCTGGTGCTGGTGCAGGCCCACTGCGGCCCCGCCACCGGCCTCGGCTGGACGTACGGCGCGCCGGCCACGGCCGCGCTGGTCCGCGAACCGCTGGCCGCCGCGGTGCTCGGCCGGGACGCGCTCGACACCGCCGGTGCCTACGAGGCGATGCGCCGCGCCCTGCGCAACGCGGGGCGCCCGGGCGCCGGCACGTACGCGCTGTCGGCCGTGGACGTCGCGCTGTGGGACCTGGCGGCCCGGCTGCTCGGCCTGCCGCTGGTGCGCCTGCTCGGCGGGCGGTCCCGGCCGGTGGCGGTGTACGGCAGCGGCGGGTTCACCAGCTACCCGGACCGGGTGCTGGAGCGTCAACTGCGCGGCTGGACCGACCGTCAGGGCATCCCCCGCGTCAAGATCAAGATCGGCGAGGCATGGGGCACCCGCCCCGAACGCGACCTGGAGCGGATCGCCGCCGCCCGGCACGCGATCGGCCCCGGCACCGCGCTCTACGTGGACGCCAACGGCGCGTTCACCGCCAAGCAGGCGATCCGGCTGGCCGACGCCTTCGCCGAGGACGGGGTGACCTGGTTCGAGGAACCCGTCCCGTCCGACGACCTGCCCGGCCTGGCCGCCGTCCGCGCCGCCGTCTCCTCCGACGTGGCGGCCGGCGAGTACGGCGACGAACCCCGGTACTTCGCCCGCCTCGCGCCCGCCGTGGACTGCCTCCAGGCCGACGCCACCCGATGCGGCGGCCTCACCGGCTTCCTGCGCGCCGCCACCGTCGCCGAGGCCGCCGGGGTGCCGCTGTCCGCGCACTGCGCGCCGCACGTGCACGCGCACGCCGCGGCGGCCCGGCCCGGGGTGCGGCACCTGGAGTGGTTCCACGACCACGTCCGGGTCGAGTCACTGCTGTTCGACGGCGTCCTCGACCCCACGGGCGGCACCGTCACCCCCGGCGCGTCCGACGCCTCCGGCCACGGGCTGCACCTCGCCACCGAGCGGGCCGAGTCCCACCTGACGGCCGCCTGGACCCTGCCCGCCGATTGAGCGCAGGGCCACGGGGCAGACGCCGCATGCAACGGAGCAACGGAGCAAGCGAAAGGACAGGACCCATGCTGCTGCTGCTCGGACTCCTCCTGTTCGCCGCATCCGGCGCGTTCGCCGGGCTGCTGATCGCCGACAACCTGGGCGGCGGACCCGAGACGGGCGTGACGGTGCTCGGCCAGCACATCGCCACGATCAGCACCCTGGGCGCGTTCCTCGCCGGAATCGCCCTGACGCTGATCTTCTGCGCCGGTCTGCTTCTGATCCGCAGCGGCCTGCACCGGCGCCATCGCTACGTCCGCACGGCCGCCGCCGGTGGGCCGGTGACCGTCGGCCGCACCGCCGGTCCACCGAGCTCGGGCACCGCCGATCCGCTGGGCACGGGCACCGCGACCCGTCCACCGGCGCGCAGCGACCGGGCAGCCGTTTCACCCACTGACCATCGCGAGAAGGGGCACCCTCATGAGTGACGCCTCCGACAGGATCAAGCACCGGGCCGAGGAAGCCGCCGGCGCCGCCAAGGAGAAGGCCGGCTCCGCCACCGGCAACGAGCGGCTGGAGCACGAGGGCCGCGCCGACCAGACCGAGGCCCAGACCAAGCAGACCGCCGACCGGGCGAAGGACAAGATCAAGGAGGGCACCGACCGGGTCAAGGGCGCCTTCAAACACTGACCCGCACGCCCGCACGCCCGCCCGCCCGCCCCCGACGATCAGGACGATCTGTCGGGGGCGGGCGGGCGCGTCGGTCTGCGACCGGCTCGATCGTGCCGGTCAGCCTCGGCGGCGGCGCAGGCCAGCGCCGAGGACGACGCTGGTGAGCAGCGCGGCAGCGGCCAGCGGGACGCGGTGGCGGTCGGCCCAGGCCTGCGGGGTGTGGGCGTGCGCCTCGTCGTCGAAGCGGCCGTGAGCGCCGTGGTCGGTGACGGCGTCCTGCGGGGTCCACAGGTTGTCAGGGGCGCCGGGTGGGCTGTCCTGTTCGGTCTGCTGGGCGTCGAAGCCGGTGCGGGCCAGGTAGCGGTCCAGCAGCCCGGGGGCGACCGCGTTGGCCAGCAGGGTGGCGACGGTGGACGCGCCGACCCGGTACTCCCGGCGGCCCGGGTGGTCGGCGGCGTACAGGATCGCGCGGGCGATCGGTTCCGGCTGGTACACCGGCGCGACCGGCCGGGCTCGGCGGGGCAGCCGGGAGCGCACCCAGTCGAACTGCGGGGTGTTGACGGCGGGCAGCTGCACCATGGTGCAGCGCACCGCGGTGCCCTGGTGCAGCAATTCGCAGCGCAGCGCCTCGTGCCAGCCCTGGAGGGCGTGCTTGGCGCCGCTGTAGGCACTCTGCAACGGGATGCCGCGGTAGGCGATCGCCGAGCCGACCTGCACCACGCTGCCGCGGTCGCGGGGCAGCATCCGGCGCAGCGCCGCGCGGGTCGCGTACACGTAGCCGAGGTAGGAGACCTCGGTGACCCGGCGGAAGTCGGCCGGGCTGATCTCCATGAACGGCGCGAACACGGACGCCAGGGCGGCGTTGACCCAGATGTCGATCGGCCCGAGGGAGCGCTCGACGCTCTCGGCGGCGCGCTCCACGGCCTCCGGGTCGGCGAGGTCGACAGTGATCGCCACCGCCCGGACGCCGGCCTCCCGGGCCTCGGCGAGGGCGGCGTCCAGTCCGGCGCGGCCCCGGGCCAGCAGGGCCACCCGGTCGCCGCGGGCGGCGAAGGCGCGGGCCGCGGCGCGTCCGATGCCTGCGGAGGCGCCGGTGATCACGACGGTGCGGGGTTCACTGGTTGTCATGGCGGGCGTCTGACCGTCCGGGGGCGGCGGAAACCCGGCCGTGGTCGTCGTCCGCGTCGTCCTGCGGGGCGTCGTCCTGCGGGTGGTGGAAGTGTCCGTTGCGCCGGATCAGCAGCATCGGCAGCAGCAGCCACCACAGCGCGAACCAGACCATCACCCCGGCGACGATCAGCCCGGCCGCCGGGGCGCCGAGGGCGACGTTCAACAGCAGGAGCAGCGCCGAGCCGATGGTCAGTGCGAGCAGCACCACGCCGAGGGTGACCACGCGGGCGGTGGCGTCGACGAGTTCGGGTTTGAGGCGGCGGCCGGCCAGCAGCCGGTGGTAGGCGACGGGGGCGATCAGGGCGCCGGTGGCGAGGCCGCCGAGCACGACCGTGACCACGTAGAGGTCGCGCTGGAAGGTGGAGAGGGTGGCGAAACGCGGCATGAACACCACGCTCAGCAGGAAGCCGAACAGGATCTGCGCACCGGTCTGCGCCACCCGGACCTCCTGGAGCAGTTCCGTCCAGCGCCGGTCCGCGCGCTCGTTCGGGGTCTCGTGCCGGCCCCTGCCGTCCTCGGGCGTCATCGTTGCTCCTTTCGCGCTCGCGTCTGTCCGCAGCGCCGGGCCCGGAAACGGCCGGTCAGATCGCGCTCACGTCTGTCTGCGACGCCGGACCCGGAAACGGCCGGTCCGACCGGTGCGGCGTGTGGGGGCGGGCGACGGGGGTAGACGGGCCGACGCGCCGGAACGGCTCCGGCGGGACCCCGGACCGCCCCGAGGAGGAGACGCCATGGCAGTGGACCCGGCAGCCGCACTGTTCGACGTGGACGGCACTCTGGTGGACACCGCGTACCTGCACACCCTCGCCTGGTGGGAGGCCCTGAGGCAGTACGGCCACCGGCTGGCGGCCGCACCGGTGCACCGCGCCATCGGCATGGGCTCCGACCAGTTGCTCGCCCACCTGCTGGGCGACGGCCGGGACCGCTCGGAGGACGACGCGATCGCCGCCGCCCACCTCGCCCTGTACGCCCAGCACTGGCCGGGCCTGCGGGCCTTCGACGGCGCCGCGGACCTGCTGCGTGCCTGCGCCGGACGGGGCTGGCGGGTGGTGCTGTGCACCTCCGCCTCGGGCCGTGAACTCGACGTGCTGCGGGCGGTGCTGGACGCGGACGAGGCGGTCTTCGCGTTCACCGACGCGGATTCGGTGTCGGCCTCCAAACCGGCCCCCGACCTGGTGCGCACCGCCCTGGAGCGGGCCTCGGCGCCCCCCGAACGGGCGATCTTCGTGGGCGACAGCGTCTGGGACGTGCGCGCCGCGAATCGCGCGGGCACACCGTGCGTGGCCGTCGAGACGGGCGGCTTCGCCGGCGACGAGTTGCGCGCCGCGGGCGCACTGGAGGTGCACGCCTCGGTCGGCGAGCTGCTCGATTCGCTGGACGACAGCGTGCTGGCCCGCCCCAGGGCGGACGCCCGATGAACGCCGCACGGCGGCGGACGGCCCGGGGCGGACGCCCGGTGAACGCCGCATAGGGCCCGGCCCGGGGCGGACGCCCGGTGAACGCCGCATAGGGCCCGTCGGCCTCGGCCCGATCTGCCGGGCCCGATCTGCCGGGCCCGGTCGGCCGCCGTGGGCCAACCGCCGGCGCCGGTCGTCCTGGCGGGTCACGCGCGGGGCGCATGACGGGGCCGAACCTGCGCGCCCGGCTCTCGTTGACCACTTCTCGCGCGCTCGGCGCACGCAAGCCGCTGCCGCACGCCCCTCAACCGCCGCCCGACCCACTTCCCGGTGCGCGCAGCTCGCGGAACACCGCCCACCCCACCGACAGCACCGGCACTGCGACGGCCGCGCCGACGATCCCGCCGAGGGTGCCTCCGACGGCGACCGCCAGGGCGACCGCGACGGGGTGCAGGCGCACCGCCCAGCCCATCACCAGGGGGTGCAGGACGTGGCCCTCCAGCTGGCCAATCACCACGATCATGGCGAGCACCACCAGCGCGGTCACCGGCCCCCTGGTGGCGAGCGCGACCAGCGAGGCGATGGCCAGCGCGATCGGTGAACCGATCAGCGGGATCAGCGCCGCAACGAACTCCAGGAAGGCCAGCGGCACCGCGAGCGGTACACCGAGCGCAGCCAGTCCGACGCCGACCAGGACGGCGTTGGTGCCCGCGACCAGGAACAGGCCCCGGGTGTAGCCGGCGAAGGTACGCCACGCGGCGTGGCCGGCCCGCCGCCACACACTGCCGGTGCGAGTGGTCAGCAGGGAGGTCCCCCAGCCCCACATCCGCTCGCCCGAGAACGTGAAGAACACCGCGCAGAACAGCGCCAGCGCACCGCCGGCCACCGCCTCGACCACCCAGCCCGCACCGGTCACGGCCGTGGACAGCACGGCCTGCCGGTGGGTGCTGAGCAACTGGCCGAACCGCTGCCGCAGGTCGCCGAGGGTGCCGGCCCGGGCGTGGAACGGCGGGCCCTCCAGCCAGTGCTCCAGCCGGTCCAGCCCACCGCGCACCTGGCCGCCGAGCTGCCCGGACTGAGAACGGACCACCACCGCGATCAGCGTCCCCAGCCCGGCGAGCAGCACCAGCGAGCCCAGCACGGTGAGCAGCACCGCGAGCGCGCGCGGCATCCTGTGGGCCAGCAGGTCGACGGGCGGGCGCAGCACGGCGGTGACGACCAGCGCGACGAAGACCGCCACCACCGGCAGCAGCAGCCGGCTGACGATCAGGTACCCGGCGTACCCGGCGACCGCGACGGCCAGCAGCCGCCAGGCGCGCCCGGCCACCCGTTCCAGCCCGGTCGGCCGCACCGGAACGGTGGTTTCACGTGCGAGCGCCGCCCGCCGCCGCGGTCCGGCCGGCCGACTGCCGAGCGGCGCACGGGTCCTGCCGTCCCGCCGACCGCCTGTGCGTCCGGGCATCACTGTCCCTCCTCCGGCCGCCGCGTCTGCCCGGCCGCGCCACCCCTAGCCTCGCCGCCCCGGTCGGCTTTCGCAGCGCACGCAACGCAGCCACGCCCGACCGCACCACCGGCCACCACCGACCACCTCCAGCCCCCCGCTCCCCACCTCCGCCCCGGGCCGTCCTCCCCCGCACGCGGCCCGCCGGAGCCCTCTGCCCGCCCACCGTCCGTCCCCGGCTGCCGCCGCTGCCCCGTCGGCCCGACCCGTTTCGGGACGGGCGGCGCAGGACACACGGAGGAAGCAGCCGGTCACGGGTACGCGGACGTGGACGACGGCTGGGAGTGGTCGCCGGAACTGCTTGCCCTTCGGGCCACCCTGGTGGCCCGGTGATGACCGCCCGGGCGCAGTGCTGCGAGGACCTCGGCCTGATCGAACCGGATGACCGGACCGAGGACTTGCCGGTGGTGCGCGGTGTCCGCCGCCGACTCCGTGAGCGGCCCGCCCCGCGGGTCCGGCTGACCGATCGCGGCTGGCCGGTGCTGATCGACGGCCCGGTGGAGCTGCTGCTGCCGGACGGAACCACACTGCACTGCGACCGGCCGGTGGTCGCCATCTGCACCTGCCCGCCGCAGCCGCCGCTGTCCGCTGTCCGTTGTGTGGCACCAGTCACCGCCGCTGCGGCCGTCCGCGCCCCGCTCCGTCGCCGTCGCCGTAGCCGTTTCCGCCGCCCACTCCCGGGCAGAAGTCGGATAAGCACAAAAGGGGAGGAATTGCACGGCAGATGGAGGTGGACACCATGGGGCAGCTCAGCGTTCCGGTGATCTGCGGACTCTCCGGCGATCTGGCCATTCCCGCCCTGCAGGTGGTCCGATTGCTGCGGGCGCTGCCCGAGGAGTGGCAGGAGTGGGCGGGCCGTGACGACAACGAGCTCGACCCGGTGACCGCCTCGGCGCTCGCCGATCTGGTCCGCCAGCTCGCCGACCAGATCGACCTGGCCTGCATCGAGATCGCCAGCACGGACTGACCGACCGACCAACGGCCCGACGAACGGACCGACCGACGCACTGGCGCACCGACCGACGGCCACGACCGGACCGACCGGACCGAGGCGACGCGCCGACCGACCAACGCGCCACGACCGGAGCGACCGGCGGCCGGGTTCCGCATCGCACCGGACCCGGCCGCCGCACCCGTCGCGATCCGTCAGCTCGTCAACTCCGGTAGCACGCGCTGCCGGTAGCAATCGAAGAACTCCTCGACGTGGCCGCCGATCTGGCCCACGTACACCTCGTCGAACCCGGCCTGCAGGTACGGGCGCAGCAGCGCCAGGTGTGCCTGCGGGTCGGGGCCGTTGCCGCCCGACTCGGCGGCCGCGGACTCCGGAACCAGTTCGATCGCCTGCTCGAAGTGGTGTGGTGTCGGCAGGAGTTGGTTGAGTTCGCCGGGCAGGTACTCGCTGGCCCACAGCCGGTGGCGGGTGGCGACGGCACGCTGTTCGTCCGGGGCCCAACAGGCTTTCGTCCCGGCCAGGGTCGGGCCGGTGCCGCCGGACTCCCGGTAGGCGCGTAGCAGTTCGGCCTCGGGCACGGTGGTGACCAGCCCGTCGCCGAGGTCGGCCGCGAGCTTTGCTGCGCGCGGTCCAAACGCTGATACGTACAGCGGGAGTTCGCCGTCGGGGGCGGTGTACAGCCGGGCATTGTCGACGGTGTAGTACCGGCCGCGATGGTTGACAGTGCCCCCGGCGAACAGTGCGCGGATCACCCGCACCGCCTCCGCGAGCATCTCCGCCCGCTCCGCGAACGACGGCCAACGGCCGCCCACCACATGCTCGTTCAGCGCTTCGCCGGTGCCGAGCCCGAGCCGGAACCGGCCGCCGGTCAGCACCCTGGAGGTGGCCGCGGCCTGCGCTGTCACCACCGGGTGCAGGCGGACCGTCGGACAGGTCACCAGCGTGGTCACAGGCAGCGCGGAGACCTGCGAGATCGCTCCGATCATCGACCAGACGAACGGGCTGTTGCCCTGGGCGTCCGTCCACGGATGGAAGTGGTCGGAGATCGCCAGCCGGGTGAACCCGGCCTGCTCGGCCCGCCGTGCCTGGTCGAGCAGTTCGGCAGGCGCGTACTCCTCGCACGACAGGAAGTAGCCGTACTCCGTCATGCCGCCGCCCTCCCCCGAAGGGCACCGTTGCCGCGCACGCATCGGACGCGGGTGCGGCGACACCGCTGCGGCGGACAGCGGAACTGCCCGCCCGGGGCGAGCGCCGTCCGACGGCCTGGCCGGTGCGTCACGCGGGTCCCGGGTCGGCCGACTGCCGGGGTCGAGGGGGTCCGTCCTGACAGCATGGTTCCTCCAGAGGTCAGCTGATTGCTGTCCGAGCGGCTACCCGGCCCCCCGGAGCGGAACCACCTCCGCCCGCTGCCCACACCCGGCAGGTGGTGGCGGCGGAGGCGGAGCCCAGGCCGACGCCCGGCAGGCGGCGCCGCGACACGCCGCGCCCCGGCTCAACGCCCGCACCTGCGGTCGGGGTGCAGACCTACGAGAACGGACAGCGCGATGAACGGCAGCGACTTCACGAAGCTGTGCACGCGCCGCTCCGCCACCGCGCCCGCCGACCGGCCTACGGTGCACAATTCCCGGAGCCCGGCGGCCCCGTGCGTCCCCGCACCCGCGATCAGCACCGCCAGGCAGCGCCGGACCGACCTCGCACAAGCAGGACGGCCCTCAACGGCGCCCCCACCGACGGTCAGCATCGCCCGCGCACCGCCCGATCGACCTCGCCCAGCAGCACAGCCTCGACGACGGCCCGGCCCGGTCCTCAACGTGCCCCGCCATCCGTTCGATCCTCGGCCGCCACCAACCCAGCGACGCCCGGCCCGCGCCAGCGGGGTGGCAGCAGCCCGCCCCACCCGCGTTCAGCACCGCCAGACAGCGCGGATCGGCCTCGCACAGGAGGACGGCCCTCGCCAACGGCCCTGCCGCCGGTCAGCACCGCCCGCACCGCCCAGCAGCACGGCCTCGACGACGGCCCGGCCCGGCCATCAACGTGCCCCGCCATCCGTTCAATCCTCGGCTGCCGCCAATACAGCAACACCCGGCCCGCGCCGGCGGGCACCAGCGCATACCGCAGCCACCGGCCCGTCCCACCCGCGTTCAGCATCGCCGGACCGACCTAGCACAAGCGGGACGGCCCTCGACGGCGGCCCTGCCCCGGCCATCAACGCCATGCAAGCCGCCAACCCCCGCGCCCCCGCAGCCCGCTCAAGCCTTGGCCGCCGCCAACCCCCGCACCCCCGCAGCCCGCTCGATCGTCGGCCGCCACCAACACAGCGACACCCGGCCCGCGCCAACGAGGCGACAGCGCCAAGGCCGCGCCGGACCGGCCTCGCACAATAGGACGGCTCTCGACGGCGGCCCTGCCCCGGCCATCAACGCCATGCAAGCCGCCAACCCCCGCGCCCCCAAAGCCCTTCAAGCCTTGGCCGCCGCCAACCCCCGCACCCTCGCAGCCCGCTCGATCGTCGGCCGCCACCAACACAGCGACACCCGGCCCGCGCCAACGAGGCGGCAGCACATACCGCAGCCACCGGCCCGTCCCACCCGCGTTCAGCATCGCCAGACAGCGCGGATCGGCCTTGCACAAGCGGGACGGCCCTCGACGGCGACCCTGCCGCCGGTCAGCACCGCCCGCACCGCCCGATCGGCCTGCCCAGCAGCACGGCGGCGACCCGGCGCCCGCTATCAGCGCTGTGTGGAACTCCAACCCCCGCGCCCCCGCCACCCGTTCGATCCTCGGCCACCGCCAACACGGCGACGCCCAGTCCGCGCCGGCGGGCACCAGCGCATACCGCAGCCACCGGCCCCTCGCCGCCTCCCGTACACCCCCGTACCTCCGCGCCCCGGCACTCGGCCGCCTGGTTCCTAGGGTGAGCGGCGGCGACGGGGCGGTCGGGCCGACTCTCCTCGCCGTGCACACCGACCTGTCACGGCGCTCGGACGTCGGCGTCGGGCGGCTCGGGATCGGCCGGGTTGCCGGTCTCGGCCTTGGGCTCCGCTGCCGCGCCCTGCCCGTGCTTCACCTCGGTCGGGGTCGGCGCGACGGTCGGCGCGCCGTCCTTCTCGCTGAGATGCTGTTCCTGACGTTCCGGCAGGTCGGGGTCCGGATGCTGCGGCGACGACGTGCGGTGTTCGGTGGCCATGACGGTACGCCCCTTCCCATCGTTCTCGATCTGTCCTCGGCCGCTGCCGCGCCTACCCGCCGGGATCGGCGCCAATCCGTCCGACGCACCGCACCATCCGTCGGGGTTTGGCATCCGCGCCTCCGGTGTAGACGCTGGTCGGCCCGCCTCCTGGCGGAGCCCGGCGAGGAGTCCCGAGCAGCCCCGACCGCACGGGCCGGGACAGTCGCCGACCGCTCACTTCCGGTTTGGATCCCACCCCCCATGGCCGACCCCGCGACCCCCGCTCCCTCACCCGCCGACCGGGCCCGCAAACAGGGCCTGCGCGACCCGTCGATCGATCAACTCCCCGAGGACCGCCCGGAAACCGAGCCCGGCCCCGAGCCCGAACCTGACTCGGACCGGGCCCGCCCCCGCCACCACCGCAGCATCGACGACCTGAAACTCCCGCCACCGGACCACCCGGACCACCCCCAGCCGTGACGGTCTTCAGTCGGGCCGACACCAGCCACCCTGCGAGGTCAGCCCCGGCCGGAGGCCTGACGGCGGGGCACCCGGACAACGGATGACAACGGATGCCCGCCCGCGACACGAACGACCGCTCCCGGAGTCGCGAAGCAAACGGAAAGCGCTTACCACGCTCGGCCTCGCTCAGTACGGCGACAGCTTGGAAAGCGCTTGCCGAACCGGGCCGGCGGGTCGGCGCCGCGGCAACCGGAAACCGCTTTCCGCAGGTCGGCGGCACAGCGCGGTTTCGCGTGCGCGAACTCGGGCAGGCGCAGTGAGGAGGGGCGGGTACCGCGGACGAAGAGGTGCGTGACGATGACGGTCGAGCGGGAACTGGACCTGTTGGAGCAGCTGACCACCGATCACGAGGTGCTGCGGGTGCGCTTCAGTGAGCTGGCGGGTCTGCCGTTGGGCGATCCGCAGCGGGACCGGCTGGCGTTCCTCACCGCCGACACGCTGGTGCGGCATCTGGCGGCGGAGGACGAGTATCTGTACCCGATCGCGCGCGACGGACGGCCGCCGCACGACGACGCGGTGGCGCACGGGTTGCAGACGCATGCGGCGCTGTACGGGCTGGTGCGTGAGTTGCAGGCGACGGCGCCCGGCTCGGCCGAGTTCGACCGCCTGCTCGCCCGGCTGATCGAGCAGGCGACGGGGCACTTCGGACTGGAGGAGGCCCAGTTGTTCCCGACCGTCCGCACGCACGCCGCCCCGCCCCGTCTGCAGGCGCTGGGCGAACAGGCCCGGGAGACCGAGCGGACCACCTCGCCCCATCCCCGACCGGCCGGACCGCGTGACACCCTGCCTCCGGACGACCTGGTCGCCCCCGAACTGACCTGGCACGAACGCATGCACCGCCTGTTCCGCTTCGGCGACACCCGCGAGAACTGACCCAAGCCCCGCCCCCACCACCCCGACCGCACCTCACACCCGCACCCGCACCCGCACCCGCACCGACACCCCGCGCCCCCTGCGGCGCCCCTGCGGCCACCCCGCGCCGCGCGACTCGCCCTCCCCCGAGGCCCTCGCGTCACGCGCTCGTCCCCGCGCCCGTGAAGCGGATCGCGAGAACGCAGGTGTCATCGACGGGGTTCGGGGCGCCGAGGCGGCGCAGGAGGTGGTCGAGGAGGCCTTCGAGATCCGGCGGGCGATATTCGTTGCAGGCGTGGAGGAGCCGGTCGAGGGCGGTGGCGAGGTCGGTGTTGCGGCGGGCGATCAGGCCGTCGGTGTACAGGAGGAGCCGGTCGCCGGGGGTGAGCCGGAGTTCGGCGGTGCCGTAGCGGGCCCGGGGGGCGACGCCGAGGATCATGCCGGCGGGCGGGTCGAGCGGGCGGGCGCTGTCGCGGTGCAGCAGGACGGGCGGCAGGTGGCCGGCGCGGGCCCAGGTCAGCCGGCCGGTGCGGGGGTCGAGGCGGGCGACGGCGGCGCCGGCGATGTGGTCGGCGCGCTGGTGGCAGAGGATCCGGTTGAGGCGGTCGAGGATGCGGGCCGGTTCGGGTGCGTCGTAGGCGATGCCGCGCAGCGCGTGGCGGAGTTGGGACATCGCGGCGGCGGCGGGCAGGCCGTGTCCGGAGACGTCGCCGACGACGAGCAGGACGGTGCCGTCGGGCAGGTCGAGCAGGTCGTACCAGTCGCCGCCGACCTTGGCCTCGCGTTCGGCGGGCAGGTATCGGTAAGCGCTTTCCAGGCCGGTCACCGGCCGCCCGGCGGGGGCGCCCATCAAAGCCTGTTGCAGGGCCCGGACGGCGCGCTGTTCGCCGCCGGTGCGGCGGCGCTGGTCGGCGAGGCGGTCGCGAGTGTCGCTCAGGGCCTGTTCGGCGCGCCGCCACGGGGTGACGTCCTGGACCACGCCGGCCAGCGCGAGCAGGCGACCGTCGGGGGTGACAGTGGGCTCGCCCAGGGCACGCAGGCAGCGCTCACCGTCGGGGGCGCGGACGGCGAAGTCGACGGGTTCGGCGGTCCGCCCGGCCAGCAGGTCGGCGGCGGCGGCGCGGACGGCGTCCCGGTCGGCGGGGACGACGGCGGCGAGCGCCGTGCGCGGGTCGAGCCGGGTGGTGCCGACGGGAGCGCCGAACAGCGCGGGCACGCCGTCGGAGCAGCTGAGTCCGCGCTCGCCGGGTCGCCACTCCCAGGTGCCGAGCCGGGCGAGTCGGGCGGCCTGAGCAGCCTGGACGAGGTGTCGTTCGGCTTCGTCGTGGGAGCGCCAGGTGACCAGCAGGCCGTCCTGGAACGGGATGGCGTGCAGGGTCATCGCGGTGGCGCGGGCGCTGCCGGCCACCGTTTCGACGTAACGTTCCGCCTCGCCCAGGTAGGGGACGCCGTCCTCGGCGGCGGCCCGCAGCCGCTCGAACGCGCCGGACCCGACCATGCCGGGGTACAGCTCGGACAGTCGGCGTCCGCGCAGTTCGGCAGCGGTCCGGCCGGCCAGGTCGACGGTGGCGGCGTTGGCGTGTTCCACCACCAGGTCGGTGACCGGCCCGCCGGGTTCGCGGACGGCGCGCAGCACCAGGACGGGGTCGAGCAGCCCGTCCAGCACGGCCCGGAACCACGGCGCACCGGCGGGCTCGAAGACCTTCAGGTCGGGCGCCTTCGGGGCGGGGGCGCCGGCCGGGAAAGGGTCGGCCGGATCGGGGACGGCCGGGGACGGTCCGGGCAGCCGCGCCAGCGTGTCGGCGGTGAGGTCGGCGAGCGCGGCGAGGTGCGCTTCGGCGGCGCGGCTGGGGCGGTAGCGTTCGGCCCAGCCGATCTTCATGGCCCCGATCAGCCGGTCGCCGTCCTCGCCGTGTGCCCGCAGCGGCAGTGCGCAGACGGTGACGCCGGGGACCAGGTCCTCGCCCGCGAGGTCGGGGTAGCGGGCGGCGAACTGGCGGCGGTCGGCGACCCAGACGACGCGTCCGGTGCGCAGCGCCTCGGTCAGCGGCACTTTGGTGCGCAGCGGAATCCGTTGCCACTGGCTGAGTTGGCCCGCCGTCACCCCGTGTGAGCCGACCAGTCGCAGTGCGCCGTCCGGTTCGCGGGCGGCGAGCACGACGGCCTGGGCGCCGAGCGGGGCGAGCACGGCCCGGTGCAGACGTTCGGCGAGTTCGTCGGCGTTTCCGGCGGTGGCAGCGGCGGCGGCGGCGAGGTGGTAGCGGGTGGCGAGTTCGGCCTCCCGGTCGGCCCGGTCGGACGGTCGCACCGGTGCCTCGTCGGCGGCGGCAAGGTCCGGGGCGGCGGCGTTCAGGGCGTCAGCGCCCGGTCGGGCCGCGCTCGGGACGTCCGTCTCGGTGTTCTCCGGGGTGCGGGCGGCGGGGCGGGGCGCGGCAGCGGCGACCAGGTCGGCGGCGATCTGCGCGAGTTTGCGGTTCTGCTGCTGGGAGCGGCGCACCAGTTCCCCGAACGCCTCCTCGGGCGTGCAGCCGACCCGTCCGACCAGCAGTCCCTTGGCCTGTTCGATCACGGCCCGGGTGCGCATCGCGGACCGCAGGCCTTCCAGTTCGGTCCGCAGCCGGTCGACGGTGGCCTCCATCGCGGGCGATTCCTCGCCTGCGGGCGACTTGCCGCCGGCCGGCCGCCCGTCGGCCTCCGACCGCTCTTCACCGACCGCCACGGTCTCCTCGCCTCCGCTGTCCTCGGGCCCCAACCTGCGCTGTCCCTTTTGTGGCATTTCATCCTATTTTCGCGGGAGCCCGATACGCCCGCCGAGGCCGGTTTGGCGGGTGGCGATCGCGGTGAGACGCGGCGCGAGGGGGCCGGACGGATCACGGAGCGGAGGAGTCGAGATGAAGGAGCTGGACGGCGTCACCGTCGCATTCCTGGCAGCGCCCCAGGGGACGGAGCAGGTCGAGCTGACATCGCCGTGGCAGACGGTCGCGGACCACGGCGGCACGCCCCGGCTGGTGTCGACGAAGGCGGGGCGGATCCGGGCGTTCCACCACCTGGACCGGGCGGACGCGTTCACGGTGGACGCGGTGGCCGCGGACACCTCGGCCGCCGACTTCGACGCACTGGTGTTGCCGGGGGGCGTGGCGAATCCGGACTTCCTGCGCACCGACCGGCACGCCGTGGACTTCGTCGGCGGCTTCTTCGCGCGCGGCAAGCCCGTCGCGGTGATCTGCCACGGCCCGTGGACGCTGATCGAGGCCGGCGCGGTGCTCGGCCGCACCCTGACGTCCTGGCCGAGCCTGCGCACCGACCTGCTGAACGCCGGCGCGAACTGGGTGGACCAGGAGGTGGTGATCTGCGTGGACGGCCCCAACACGCTGGTGTCCAGCCGCAAGCCGGCGGACCTGCCCGCCTTCGAGCGCGCACTCGTGGACGCCTTCGCCGGCCACCGGGCCGAGGTCTGAGCGACCCGGGGCGGCAGCCCGGCCGAACCCCGCCCGGAGCCCGACGCGCAGGACCCCACCCCGCACGCGCCGGAGCCCCGGGCCCTGCGCGCTCCGGACGGTCGGCCGAGGACCGCCCCGCCGGCGCCCGCACCAGCACGTCCCGCACGGATCGCCCAGCGCCGCGCCCACGCCCACGCCCCGAGGAACCGACCCCTCGGCGAACAGTGCGGCAAGGCCGGCCGGGCACCGTACGCGGAGGAGCTGCGCGCCCACGCGGCACGCTGCGCCGTCAACCGTCAGCCGTCAGCCGCCGCCCCGCTTCGGCGGTCAGCCCCCGAGGTGGTGGGGCGGGCGGTCGAGAATGAGCGCGCCGGCGCGGTCGATCACCTCGGCGCGGGTGCGGCCGGGGTGGTCGGCGGCGAGGAAGTGGCTGCCGATGGCCGTGCAGAAGGCCAGCAGGCTGCGGGCCTCGATCTCGTCGGGGTCGGTGCAGAAGGTGCCGATCACCTCGCGCAGCAGGCCCATGCGCGTGTTGTCCACGTGGCGCAGCCGCTCGGCGACGGCCTGGTCGCGGCGGGCCCAGTCGCGGACGGCCAGGTCGATGGGGCGCAGCCGCTCGGAGAAGGTGAGTTTTCCGGCCAGGCGCGCCCGGTCTCTGAGGTCGCCGCCCCGGTCGTCGAGTTGAGTGAGGACGTCGTCGGTGGCCTCCCGCTCCCAGGTGTCGAGCATCTCTCCCAACAGGGCGTCGCGGTCGGCGAAGTAGCCGTAGAACCCGCCCTTGGTGACGCCGAGGGATTTGGCCAGAGCTTCGACGCGTACGGCGTCCACGCCGCCCGAGGCCAGTGCCGACAGGCCCGCCTCGACCCACTTCTCGCGCGGTGTGCGCAGTGCGCCCATGTGTGTGCCACCTCACAATCCCGTCCGTTGTGCGGATCCGTACAACGGGTCTAGCCTCCTGTTGTACGCAATCGTACAACGTCGGACGGGGCCATCACAGGGCCTCCGTCGGACGTGCCCATCGGCACACCCTTGAAGGGATCCGGACATGCCCAACACGCTCTGGAAGAAGTCCCTGGCCACCGCCGGGATCGCCCTCGCCACCCTGACCGTCTCGGCCACCGCCCTGACCGGCCAGGCCTCCGCCGCCACCGACTCGAAGGTCACCATCGGCACGCCGATCAGCCTGTCGCAGTCCGAGATCATGGCCGACACCCCGAACTGCGTCAGCGACACCGGGGTCAAGGTCTGCTTCGACGCCTACGGCGACAAGGTGCGGGTGTACGACTCCGCCGCCGACGGCTGGTCCGCGGTCGGCCTGTGGGCCACCGACTACGACCGCACGGGCTTCTGCCGCAACTCCGGTGGCGCCGGCACCTGGGTCGAGTGCAACTACGACATGCGCGAAACGGGCAACATCCGGATCCAGCCCGCCCTCTGCGACGGCGACACCGGGAAGTGGCGGGTCTCCCCGATCTGGAAGTGGCTGCCGATCGGCGGCTGACCCACCCGGCAGCCGGGCCGCCCACGCGGGCGTCGCGTACGGGGGTCGCGACGCCCACGCGGTCTTGCGCCGATGTTCCGTCACAGCTCACGGAGTGCGGGCAGCAGTTCACGCTCCGCCCAGTCCAGGTAGGCGGGCTGGCTCTCGCCGCCGATCTGGATCAGCGCGACCTCGTCGAACCCGGCCCGCACGAACGGGCGGATGGCGTCGAGGAAGTCCTCCGTCCGGTCGCCGCAGGGGATGATCCTGGCGACGTCCTCGGGGCGCACGTGGCGGCTGGCGGCGGCGAAGGCGGCGGGGCCGGGGAGTTCGGCGTTGACCTTCCAGCCGCCGCCGAGCCAGCGGAACTGCCGGTGGGCGCGGGTGACGGCGGTGTCGCGGTCGCGGTCGAAGCAGATCGGGACCTGCCCGACGGCGGGCTTTCCCGCGCCACCGTGCTCGGCGAACGCGGTCAGCAGGGAGCGCTCCGGCTGGACGGCGATCACCAGGTCGGCGAGGCGTCCGGCGAGCGCGCAGGAGGCCGGGCCGGAGACGGCGAGGCCGATCGGCGGGGGCGGCTCGGGCAGGTCCCAGAGTTTCGCGCGGTCCACCTGGAAGTGCTGCCCGTGGTGGGTGACGTACCCGCCGGCGAACAGCGCCCGGATGATCTCCATGGCCTCTGCCAGCATCTCCTGCCGCACTGCGGCGGCCGGCCAACCCCGGCCCACCACATGCTCGTTGAGGTTCTCGCCACTTCCCAGCCCGAGCCGGAACCGCCCGCCGGAGAGCAACTGGACGGTCGCGGCCTGCTGCGCCACCACCACCGGGTGGTAGCGGAAGGTCGGGCAGGTGACGTACGTCATCAGCGGCAGCGCGTCGGTGGCCCGGGCGGCCGCGCCGAGCAGCACCCAGGCGTTCGGGGCGTGGCCCTGTTCGTCCAGCCACGGGAAGAAGTGGTCGGAGGTCACCGAGAAGTCGAACCCGGCCCGCTCCGCGCGCACCACGTCCGCGACCAGGTCGGCCGGGCCGCGCTGCTCCGTCATCATCGTGTATCCAATTCGCACCATGGTGCGCGTGTGCCCGGCTCACGCGGGTCTCACAGCCGGATCCGCCCGTTTTCCCGCCGTTCGCAGCAGCCCCTCGCAGCAGCCCCTCGCAGCAGCCCCTCGCAGCAGCCCCTCGCAGCAGCCCTTCGCGGCAGCCCCTCGCGGCAGCCCGATGGCGTCGGCGCGGGTGGGCCCCGTCGGCACCTCGATCAGGTCTTGGTGTTCGTCAGGTGCGCGCCGATGTAGCCGACGATGATCTTCGGCGGATGGCCGGGGATCTGGGTGGCGTCGTAGAAGTGGACGCGGGGGGCGATCATCTTCCAGTTGTCGATCTTCAAGTGGGGCTTCATCGTCACTTTTCCGCTCGGGTGCACCCAGGCGGGGACGGCGAATATCCGCTCGTCCCCCCACCGCTCCATGGTCGTCCGGGTCTCGTTGATGGTGATGTGCTTCGGGGACCAGGCCACCGGGCTGGCATTCGCCTCGCAGAACTGCCGGACGTGGCCGTTGAAGTCGGGCCGGGCGGTGTACGACTCGAGGAACCGCAGGCCGTTCCAGATCCTGGCCGCCCACATCCGGTTGCGCGGGTACTCGTCCAGCGCGAAGGCCTCGGTCGGGTCGGCGGTGACCTCCAGGCCGGTGAACTCGCCCAGCCGCGCCCACAGTTCCTCCAGGGACTGGGGCATGCTCGGTCCCTGCTCGGTCACCACCGTCTCGGTGGACCGCCCGATCGCGCACAGGCGCGCCCGCAGGACATCGCCTTCGGTGCGCAGCCGCTCGACCTCCTCCCAGGCGGCGATCGTCTCCTCGATGTCGCGCAGCGAGGCGGCTTCGGCCTCTTCCGCCTGGGCTTCCAGCGAGCCGATGGTCCGGGCGTCGAGTTGAGCGTTGCGGGTGGCTTCCTTGAGGTCGTGGTCGGCCTGCGCGAGAAGGCCGGTCAGCAGCTCCAAGTCCTGCCGGAGGGTGGCGAGTTCGGCGGTCTTGCGGTCCGCAGCCAGGGCCGCCCGGCGCTCGGCCTGGTGGGCGCGGGCGGCGTCCGGGAAGGCCAGGCCGCGCAGGGCGGGGGGCAGGGGTACGGCGGAGGCGAGCCGCTGGGCGCTGAAGCCGATGCTGCGGAAGGCGCCGTCGTTGGGGGCGGTCATCCGGGAGTAGGGGATGAAGCGGTGGCGGGCGCCGTCCGCCGGCCACGCGGGGTCGACCTCGGTCAGGAAGGTGCGCACCGCGCCGGGGGCCACCCGGTGGTAGTCGCCGACGGCTTTCTGGAAGGCGCGGACCGCGTCGTCGTCGCTCAGCAGGTAGAGGGAGGCGGCTCCGGCGCAGTGCGGCATGGCCCGTTCCATGCGCTGCGACCAGGTGCTGTTCGGTTGCCGGGGCCGCGCGGCGACGATGACGGGCAGTTGCCGGTCGGGATCGCACAGGACGTCGAGGAGGTGACCCACGTTGGTGTCGACTTCCTGGGTGTTGAGCGTGAGCCGGGCCAGGCCGTCGCGGGGGCGGAGGGCGACCACCAGGTCGCGGACGATGCCGGGCCGCATCGGATTCACCGTGGCACCGACGTTCGGGAACGCCTCCAGGGTCACGTTGACGACGGCGGACGCGCTGTCCGGGGTGACGGCGGTGATGGTGGTGCGCCAGGTGGCCTCCCGCTGGTCCTCGCGCAGTTGCAGACGGATGGCCCGCTCGGTGCCGCCGCTGCCGTAGATCACCTGATTGACCAGGACCGAGCCGGACTTGAGCACGTGACTGCCCGTCGCCAGCGGTGCGGTAGCGAACTTCTTCCCCAGCCACTCGGAGGTGAGGCGACGGACCGTGGGAAAGACCTGGGCCGGGTCGGAGGCGGTGAGGGTGGAGCGAACGGTGATCGGATTCGCGGGAGACAACGTTCTGGCCGTCCTGGAGTGCGGAAGAGGGCGCATGGGGGCGGGCGACGCCCCAGGTTGGCCTGACGCCGCCAAGGCCACCGTACCGACTGCGAACGACTGTTGTCGCCGCCACGGGTTGGCCGAGTGCTCGAAGTCCTTTACTGGCACACGATATTGACGATCCATCAGTTGCCTGATGGCGCAAGGCCCGACGGGCCGCCCGACCCTGCGCGGTGCTCCGGCGTGCGTCAAACCGCGCTCCCACCAGGCAACTTGACCCGATCACGCCCACCCGGCACCATTCCACTAATCAATTACTGATCGTTTCAGAATGACTTTCGAAGGCGCCGGAGGCAGATGATGCTGCAGGCGAGGTCGAGTAGTCCTTGGTGGAGGTCGGCGCGTCGCTCGTAGCGGGTGCGGAGGCGCTTGAACTGGTGAAGCCAGGCGAAGGCGCGCTCTACGACCCAGCGGACCTTGCCGAGTCCGGAGCCATGGGCGACGCCTCGTCGGGCGATCATCGGCTTGATGCCGCGCTTCCACAGCAGGCGGCGGTACTTGTCGAAGTCGTAGCCCCGGTCGGCGAACAGCCGCCGGGGCCTGCGGCGCGGGCGTCCTCGCAGTCCTCGGATCGGCGGGATCGCGTCCAGCAGGGGCAGCAGTTGGGTGACGTCGTGGCGATTTCCTCCGGTGAGCGTCACGGCGAGCGGGGTGCCACAACGGTCAACGATCACATGGTGCTTGGAGCCGGGGCGGGCGCGGTCGACGGGCGAGGGGCCGACATGATCCCCCCTTTGAGGGCCCGGACGTGCGAGCCGTCCACGGCGCAGTCGTCCAGGTCCAGTAGGTCCGCGCGGCGCAGTTCGGTCAGCAGTGCGGCGTGCAGGCGGGGCCACACGCCGGCTTCGGTCCAGTCCCGCAGCCGGCGCCAGGCCGTGACCCCTGAGCAGCCCACGGCCTGCGCGGGGACATCGCGCCACGCGACACCGGTCCGCAGCACGTAGATGATGCCGGCCAGGGCCGCCCGGTCCGGGACTCGTAGTCGCCCGGGGTGGCGGTGGCGTCGTTCGGGAGCGGGCGGCAGCAGTGGAGCCACCCGCTCCCACAGGTCGTCCGGGACAAGATCAACACACACCCCGGATACCCTGCCGACCAAGATCGTCGAGCGCAAGAGTGCAGCTCGACTCATTCTGAAACGATCAGTTAGTGAAAGGGTGGTGGTGCCGTGATCGAGTACCGCCTCGATCGGCGTGGCGGCGTGCCGACGTATCAGCAGATCGTCCAGCAGACCAAGCACGCGCTGCGGCTCGGCGCCCTGCAGCCCGGGGACCGGTTGCCGACGGCGCGGGAGGTGGTGGAGCGGACGGCCGTGAATCCGAACACCGTGCTGAAGGCGTACCGGGAGCTGGAACGGGAGGGCCTGGTGGCGCCGCGGCCGGGGCTGGGGACGTTCGTGCTGCGGTCGCTGTCCCGGCCGGAGACGGCCGAGGACGGGCCGCTGCGGGCGCAGTTGACGGCGTGGGTGGACGGGGCCCGGGAGGCCGGGCTCGACCGGGAGGACATCGGCGCGCTGGTGGCCTCCGTACTGGATCAGCGCTTCGAGACCGGGCCCGGCCCGGCGGAGCGGACGACACTGGGCAAGGGGGAGGAATGACCGCAGCTATGGGCGCGCAGCCGCTCGCACTGGAGGCGAGGAACCTGGGCCGGTCCTACCGGCGGGGCCAATGGGCGGTCCGGCACTGCGACTTCACGGTGCCGACCGGCCGGATCTGCGGAGTGGTCGGGCCGAACGGAGCGGGCAAGAGCACACTCCTTGCCCTGGCGGCACGGCTGTTCACCCCGTCGGAGGGCGAACTGCGGGTGCTGGGTGAGCCGGTGAGCTCCCCCGCGACGCCCGAACTGCGCGCCGGGGTCGCCCATGTGACGCAGGAGAAGCCGCTGTACCGGACGTTCACGGTCGCCGACACGCTGCGCATGGGCCGCGAGCTGAACCCGTCCTGGGACGAGGCGACCGCCCAACGCGTGGTCGAGCTCGGCGAGTTGCGTCCGGATGCCCGGGTCGGCCGGCTGTCCGGCGGCCAGCGCAGCCGGGTCGCGCTGGCCCTGGCGCTCGGCAAGCGGGCCCAACTCCTGCTGCTGGACGAGCCGTTCGCCGATCTGGACCCGCTGGCCCGGCACGACCTGACCGGCCTGTTGCTCGCCCAGGCCGCCGAGCACGGCACCACGGTGGTGATCTCCTCGCATCTGCTGGCCGAGCTGGAGGACGTGGTCGATCACGTCCTGCTGGTGCAGTCCGGCCGCATCCGGCTGGCCGGCGACCTGGACGAACTCCTGGACGGGCACCGCCTGGTGGCGGGCCTGGCCGATGCGGAGCGGCCGGCCGGGACGGTGGTCGAGTGGCGGGTCACCGGCCGCCAGGCCACCGGGCTGATCCGTACCGACCCGACCGGCCCGCCGCCCGAAGCGCTGTCCGAGTCCTGGGACGCGACCCGTCCACGCCTGGAGGATCTCCTGCTCGCCCACCTGCGCAACCCCGCCGAGCCCGGGCCGCCGGACCCGGAGAGCGTTTCCACGGACCGTCTTTCGAACACCAGCGAGGCCGCCGCATGAGCACCGCAGAGCTGACCCCGGCCGCCGCGCCCGACACCGTCTCCGGCGGCCCGGACCCGGCCCGCCGCTCGCGCCTGCGCGGCCTCGTCTGGCTGGCCTGGCGGCAGAACCGGCTCGCCGTCTGGACCTTCGGCGGCGCCATGCTGCTGGTGTGCGTCGCGCTGTTCGTCCTGCACTGGAAGTTGCGGGACGTCATCTTCCTGACCCACGGCCCCTGCGCCGAGCCCAGCAGTTGGAACGTGCCGATCTGCGGGCACCTGGTGGCCGACCGCGGCAATGCGATGGACGCGTACACCAACCTGACGCACCGGCCGTTCTTCCTGCTGCCCGTGGCGGTCGGCATGTTCCTGGGTGCTCCGCTGCTGGCCCAGGAGTACGAGCGCGGCACCCTGCGGATGATCCGCGCCCAGTCGGTGTCGCCGGTGCGCTGGCTGACCGCCCGGCTGACCGCGCCCGCGGCGCTGGTGACCGTCGCGGTCGGCCTGTTCGCCGCGATGAACACCTGGCTCTGGCTCGACATGCACCGCCTCGGCTGGGGGCAGGACAACCTGTTCCCGGGATTCACCTACGCGACGATCGGCCTGGCGCCGCTCGCCTGGTCGCTGTTCGCGCTGGCGGTTGGCGTGGCGGTCGGTCAACTGCTGCGCCGCACCCTGGTGTCCGTGCTGGTGACCGGCGTCCTCGTGCTGGGGGCCCAGCTGCTGGTCCGTTCGCTCCGGGTGTACTTCGTCCCGCTGGCCGAGGCGACCGGCCACATCCCCGGGGCCGTCCCTTCCCACGCCGTCCCGTACTCGATGCCGCCCAACTCCTGGCTGGTGGACCACGGGCCGGTGCTGGCCGACGGGACGCGGGCTTCCGAATCCGACTGCTACCGCCTCGGCGACGCGTGTGACAACTCCTCTCTCTCCTGGGTCACTTACCACCCGAACTCGCATTTCGTCCCGATGCAGCTCGTCGAGGGCGGCCTGTTGCTGGCCGTCTCGGCCGCCCTGGTGTTCCTGGCCTACCGGCGGGTCACCCGGGCCGCCGTCTGAACATGCCGGTGCCCGGCGCCCTGGTCCTTCGACCGCGGCGCCGGGCACCGGCGTGTGTCAGGTCGATCCGACCAGCTCCGGGCCGGGGGTGACGGTGACGGGGACGCCGCGTCGGCGGTGCTGGTCGGCCCAGGAGGTGAGGGCCTGGCGGCAGGCCGCGTCGAGGTGGGTGAGGGCGGACAGGTCGAGTTCCACCGGGCCGGTCGGGGTGACGTCCTCCAAACGGTCGACCAGGGTGGGGAGTTTGACGAAGGTCGCGTTCCCGTGCACCCGCACCACGGTGCCGTCCGGCGACTGCTCGACGTGCAGCCGGATGTGAGTGACGTCCCAGGCGGTCTTGGCGAGCGCGGCGACCAGGCCGATCGCCACGCCCTCCAGCAGGTTGGTGGTGACGATGCCGACCGCCGTGGCGAGCAGCACGAGCGCCTCGGAACGATCCGCGCGCCACAGCCGCAACCGGGCCCGGGGCGCGACGAGTTTGCCGCCCGCGTGCAGCAGCAGCCCGGCGAGCGCGGCCAGCGGCACCAGGTGCAGCAGGCCGGGCAGCACCAGCGCGAACAGCAGCAGCCAGACGCCGTGCAGGATCCGCGCGGCCTTCGTTCGGGCGCCCGCCTGGACGTTGGCGGCGCTGCGGACGATCACCGCCGTCATCGGCAGCGCACCGAGCGCCCCGGCCACCGTGTTGCCGACACCCTGGGCGAGCAGCTCCCGGTTGTAGGCGGTGCGCGGCCCGGCGTGCATGTGATCCACGGCGGACGCGCTGAACAGGCTCTCGGCGGACGCGATCAGCGCGAACGCCAGCACGGTGCCCCAGACTTCGGGCCGCACCAGCAGCGCGAACTGCTCGACGCCCGGCGGCTGCACGGTGTCGAGCAGGCCGTCCACCCGGACGGTCGGCACCGGCAGGTGCAGCAGCCGGACGGCGGCCGCGGCGAGCACCACCGCCACCAGCGGGCCCGGCAGCAGCGCGAGACGGCGCGGCGCGTACTTCCACAGCACCAGCACCGCCACCACCCCCGCGCCGACGGCGAGCGACGCCCCGCCTGCCGCCGTGTCCACCGCGCGGACGGCCGCGACGGGCAGACCGGCCAGGTCGGCGAGCGCCTCCCCTTCGGCCTTGCGGTCCAGCAGCACGTAGGACTGCGAGGCGATCAGCACGATGCCGATACCGGTGAGCATCCCCTCCACCACGGCGGCGGAGACGGCCCGGAACCAGCGGCCCAGGCGCAGCACCGCGAGCAGCACCTGCACCAGCCCGGCAGTCAGCACCACCACGCCGAGCGCGGGCAGCCCGTAGGTGGTGACGGCGGAGTGGACCAGCACGGTCAGTCCGGCGGCGGGCCCGCTGACCTGCAGGCTGCTGCCGGGCAGCGCGCCGGCCACCAGGCCGCCGATGATGCCGGTGACCAGGCCGAGTTCGGCGGGCGCGCCGGAGGCGACGGAGACGCCCACGCAGAGTGGGACGGCGACGAGGAAGACGGTGATCGAGGCGGGCAGGTCGGTGCGCAGCACGGCGCGCACCCGGGCGGGGTTCCAGGGCATGGCGGGTCCTCGGACGTAGCAGTGACGGGGACTTCCGGTGGCGCGGGGGCACGCCCGGCCCGCCCGGCGGGCAGGCGGGTGCGGGCGGCGGGCGGGACGGCGCGGCGCGGTGCAGTGCGACGCGGCGAGGTACGGCGCTGGGCAGTACGGCGCGACGCGGTACGGCGCGGCATTGTGCGGCGCGGTGAGGGTCGGTGACGGGGTGTCGGGGCCGGGCGCGACGGCTCCGGCTCAGCGGCGGAACACCTGGAGTGCGGCGGGTCCGGCCGGTCGGGCGGCCGGTGCGGGTCGGCCGGCGGTATCGGGCGGCGTGCGCGGGGCAACGCAGCCGTCCGCGTGAACTGCCGCCAGTGATCCCGTCCGCTTCACCGTCCCGGGGGTCCGGGCGTCTCGGCGAACGGGGGGTTGGGGAGCGGAAGTTGTGGAGTCGCGTCCTCGCTCGACGCCCTCCGGCTCCTCCTCCACCACAGTGACGGCGCTGGCCGCACTGACCGCACTGCTCGTGCTGCCGACCGTGGCGCCGGCCGCCCGAGCCGCTGCCCCGCGGGTGTCCGTGAACCGGTCGCCCGCCGGGCCGGGGAGCAGCGCCACCACCAGGGCCACCGCCAGCGCGACAACCATCGCGGCAAGCAGCGCGACAACCATCGCGGCGACCGGTGCGGTGCGCGGCAGCCGGGTCGGCGGCACGGCTCTGTGCATCCCCGCCCTCCCCGGCTCGCGTCCGCGCCGGCTCCCCGCCGGGTGGACTTGATGTGCCGTCATCGTATCGGGACGGTCACCGTGGGTGTGCGGCTGTGGGCGGTCTGCCGGGGTCTCGGCCACGGGTTTGTCCGGTTCCCGGCCGCGCACACGCCGCGCACACGCCGCATCCAGGGGCCGCACGCCGTCGCACCGGCCGTCGTACAGGCCACCGCACCGTCGACGGCCCGGCACCGCCGCCGGGAACAGCAACGGCAGGGCGGTCGGGCCGCTCCTGCCACTACCAAGCTATAGCGCGACGGGGGGCTTGTGGCAAGGCCCGGGGGCTGTCGCAGAATGTCCGACCGAGGGCGGGGAAGCCCGGGAAGCGACGTTCGCGCCGGATCTGACGAAAAATCACTTGCCGGGCGATTTGGGAGAGTTGATGATCGACGTGCTGGTGGTCGGTGGCGGGCCGACCGGGCTGATGCTGGCGTGCGAGTTGCGGCTGCACGGGGTGGAGGTGGTGGTTCTTGAGCGGTTGACGGCTCCGACCGGGGAGTCCCGTGGGCAGGGTCTGCATGCGCGCAGTGTGGAGGTGATGGATCAGCGCGGATTGTTGGAGCGTTTCCGGGCGGTGAGTCCGGAGTATCGGGTCGGCGGGCTGTTCGGCGGCGTACTGAAGGGCTGGCCGGAGGGCATGGACACGGCTCATCCGTACGGGCTGGCGACGCCGCAGCCGGTGACGGAGCGCTTGTTGGCGGAGCGCGCCGGGGAGTTGGGCGTGGATCTGCGGCGCGGCTGCGAGGTGGTGGGTCTGGCGCAGGACGAGGAGGGTGTCGAGGTCGAGTTGGCGGACGGCTCGCGGTTGCGGGCACGCTGGCTGGTGGGCTGCGACGGCGGTCGCAGTACGGTGCGCCGGCTGGCGGGTGTGGCGTTCCCGGGCGAGGCGGCGACGGTGGAGACGCTGCTGGGGCAGATGTCGGCGGCGGAGGATCCGGAGCGGATTGCCGAGGTGGTGGAGCGGGTCCGGCGTACCCAGGTGCGGTTCGGCATGCAGCCGGAGGGCGGCGGGCAGTACCGGGTGGTGGTGCCGGCCGACGGCGTGTCGGAGAATCGGGCGGCACCGACGCTGGAGGATTTCCGGCGGCAACTGCAGGCGGTGGCGGGTACCGACTTCGGTGTGCACTCGCCGCGTTGGCTGTCCCGGTTCGGCAACGCGACGCGGCAGGCGGAGCGGTACCGGGTGGGCCGGGTGCTGCTGGCCGGCGATGCCGCGCACATCCACCCGCCGACCGGCGGCCAGGGCCTCAACCTGGGCGTGCAGGACGCGTTCAACCTGGGCTGGAAGCTGGCGGCCGAGGTCAACGGCTGGGCCCCGCCCGGCCTGTTGGACAGCTACCACGGGGAGCGCCACCCGGTGGGTGCCTCTGTGCTGAACAACACCCGCGCCCAGAGCCTCCTGATCGGCACCGACCCGGGGCCGACCGCGCTGCGCGAACTGTTCGCCCGACTGATGGATTTCCCTGACGTGAACCGCCACATCACCGGCGTCATCACGGCCCTGGACATCCGCTACGCCTTCGGCGACGGCCCGGACCAACTCGGCCGCCACCAACGGGACATCCCCCTCACCGACGGCCGCCTCTACGCCCACCTGCACACCGGCCGCGGCCTCCTGCTGGACCGCACGGGCCACCTGTCGGCCGCCCCCTGGTCCGACCGCGTCGACCAACTCACGGACCCTTGCCCGGACTTGCCCGCCCCCGCCGCCCTGCTCCGCCCGGACGGACACGTGGCCTGGCTCGGCGAGAGCCAGCACGACCTGACGACCGCCCTGACCCGCTGGTTCGGCGCCCCACAGCCCCACCTCCCCTGACCCGCCGTGCCGCAGGGTTCCGTGCGCGGAGCGGTCCGCGCTGCCCGGCGCCGCTTACGGCCGCGGCTCCCCCCGATGGGCGCGAACCCCGGGGAACGGGGGAAGCGCGGCCCGTTCGGGTTGGGCGGCTGTGAGCCGGACAGTGGGGGCCGGTTCGGTGAGGGCGTCCACCAGTGCTTGACGCCCCGTGATTTCGGCACCGGCTCCAACCCGGCGGATCCGGGCCGGACGCAGTGCACGACCGTCAGCGCGCACCGCGGGCCGCCGACGGCCGGCGCCTCGACCGCCTCCGGCCATTGAGCGGCTTCGGCCCCTGGCCCAGCGGTCGGCGCGGCGGGCCGAGGCCGTAGTCTCACCGTATGGAGAAGACCGTCACGTACCTGGAGATGACCGACCCTGCCGAGCTGCGGCCGTCCCCGCCGGTCGCCGCGCTGGCCCTTGTCCCGGCTGACGGCTCGTCCCCGGAGGTGCAGGCCGTCCAGGCGCGCGTCGGGGCGCCGCACGGCTGGCGCAGCACCGCCCGCACCGCCGCCGACTGGGCGGCCCACCTCGCCGAGCACCCCCGGCGCCAGTACTGGCTGCTGACGCACGACGGCGAGCCCGCCGGCGTCGCCAACCTGGAGCCGCACCCGGCCGGCGAGGTGGAGATCACCACTTTCGGGCTCGTCCCGGAGCATGTCGGCCGTGGCCTCGGCGGCTACGCGCTGACGCTCGCGCTGCGCCAGGCGTGGGCCACCGAGCCGCTCGATGCCGAGTGCGTCCGGCGGGTCTGGCTGCACACCGACACCGGCGATCACCCGAACGCCCTGCGCAACTACCAGAGCCGGGGTCTGCGCCCGTACGACGTCCGGACCGAGACCACCGGCGCCCCCTGAGCTCGACTCTGTCGGGGATCTCGGACGATCCGGCTCACGTGCCAAGGGTTCGCCGAGCGCCAGGGCCTGTTCGAGCCGGTCGGCGTCGCGGGCCTCAGCCGGCGGCAACTGCTGGGCGGATCGCGTCGCGGTAGAGCTGGAAAAGGCTGATTCGCTCGCTCTTGTCTGTGTGCTTCTCCAGGAGCGACCAGCATTGCGCGACGAGTTCACGGGCCTGCGTGCCGGGCCAGGGCTGGGGCAGCAGTTCCGGCGGCAGGAGGGGGTCGGGCTCCATGGCGCGGGTGAATTCGGCGGCCAGTTCGACCGCGATCGTCAGCCGCTCGGGGCCGGGGAGGTGAGCGTCCTCCTGGAGTCGGCGCAGCCGCGGTCGGGCGACGCTGGCCAGTCGCCGGTAGCGGTCGGCGATCTCGTCCTGTGGCCACAGGGTGCGGGCGATTGCGACGGGGTCGTGTTCGTTGCCGTGGCGCAGGTTGTCCGTGGTCAACAGCGTGAGGTGGTCGAGGACATCGAGGTGGCGGGCTTGGTCTTCGACGTAGGGCTCCCAGGCGCCGGCGCTGACGTAGAGGCCGCCCTGCACGGGTGCGCCGCCGAGCCGGGTGAGAGCGGCTCGCAGGGCGTCGCGGGCGGTGCGGGCGGTCTCGGGGACCGCGAAGGCGACGAGGTGCCAGGTACCGTCCCAGGGGGCGAGGCCGGCATCCTGCCGGAACGCGTGTGCGACGAAGTCGACGTCGGGTCCAAGTGCCCGCTCGGTGGCGCCGGTGGCCCGCAGGACCGCTTTGCGTCCCCTGCCTTCCTGGGTGAACCGCCCTTCGGTGACCAGCCGCTTGACGCACAGCCGTACCTGTTGGTCGGTCATGCCGAGCAGCGGGGCGATGGCGTAGAGCTCGCCGGCGTCAACCGTGTTGTCGGTGCGGATCAGTGCCTCGACGAGTGTCCGGGTGGGGACCTGGACGGCTGGTTCCGGAGTGCGGGGTGAATCCGTTCCAGGCATGGGGTGGTGGGCCTCTCTGGCGTCGTCGAGATGGTTGATCAAGGTGCCGCGTCGGAGTGCTGGATCGAGGAACGATCGGAATCGATTCAATCGTTTGCCGAACAGATTACCGTCGGCTCATGGGCTCCGGGAGTGATGCCGACGACCTCGACACAGTCCTGATCGGGGGCGCGAGGCGGGGCCGATCGTCATGGTCGCCCCGGTCCGGACCGGGGCGACCATGTGGCTCACCGGCAGGCGTGCACAAGGCGGTCCGGGGTCGGGACCTGCGCGTTGCACCCGCCGTCAAGCCCTGGCGCGACGCGCTTCACCGGTTGTTCCAGAACGAGCTGAGCAGGGCGGCCGTCTCTTCGGTGCGCTCGATCTGCGGCAGGTGACCGGTTCGCGGGAAGAGGTGGGTACGTGCCCGGGGCAGGGTGGACGCGGCGTTGATGAGATGACGGGCGGGGAGGATGCGGTCGTGGGTCCCCCAGGCGACCAGCGTCGGGGTGTCCAGCGCCGAGACCTCCGCAAGCAGCTCTGCGCGCCAGTGGGAACGTACGCCGCGCCAGGAACCGAGCTCGCGGGCCACCTGTCGCAGCGTCCGGGCGGCTCCTTCACGGCGGGCGAGAGCGAGTGCTGCGGCTGTCCGTTCGGGGGTCGCGAAGTCCGGATCGTGGAAGAGGGAGCGCTCCGCGAGCTGTGCGTTCTCCTTGGTGGGGCGCAGAAGCAGCCGCCAGAGCAGCGGCAGGTCGAGGATGCGCAGCGCCCAGGTGACCTCGCGGCCGAAGCCGGCGCTGTTGAGCAGGGTCAGCGAGGACACGCGCGCGGGTGCGTGAACGGCGAGCTGCATCGCGATGGCGCCGCCGAGGGAGTTGCCGACCACGTGCACGGGGGACGTCAGGCCGAGTCGGTCGAGTACCCGCTCGACGTGTCCGGCCAGTGAGGGGAGCCGGCAGTCCGGCAGGGGCTGCGACCGGCCGAACCCCGGGACGTCGATCGCGATGAGCCGGTGGTCGGGCAGGGCTGCTTGGAGCGGTGCCCAGTCCACCAGGCTGCGGTCCAGACCGTGCAGGAGGAGCACCGGGGGGCCGCTGCCCGTCGCGGCGTAGTGGACGGTACGTCCCGCGACGTCGATGAACTCGGTGGGGGGTGTGGTGGCTTTCTTCGATGGCACGTTGTTGTCTCCTGCCGCATTTCACCGGCTCGGGGTCACATCGACGATCACGCCGTCGCGAGGGCCGTCGGGGCCGGGAAGGTCGGGCACGTGGCGTGCCAGGTCGAGGAAGAAGCGGTCGGCGTCGATGGCTGTCTCCGGCGGGTGGACGCCGAGGTGGCCACCGGCGCCGTCCAGCAGTTGCGCGAGCCCCAGCGCCAGGGGCAGACCGGTTGCCTCCGCCATGTCGTTGAGCAGCGCCGAGGCGCCGGGCGTATCGGCGAGCCTGGCCAGGGCCGTGACGCGGCGGCCGTCGCGGGTGCCGGTGGCAACAGCGAAGAACGGGGGCAGCGACCCGGGCCCCTTGCGGGTCATGGCACCGGCGGTGGCCCGCAGCGCGCGGGACACCGAGGGCTTGGCGAGTTCGGCTGCCGCGGTCTCGTTGGTGAGTTTTCCGGCGTCGATGTCGCGGCGCAGGACGTCGAGGTAGGCGATCGTGCCCGGGGTGATGACCATGAGGTTGGCGGCCTCGCCGGCCGGCCGGAAGCTGCGGTGCAGGGTGACCGGCTCGGGGTGTCCGACGGTGTAGGCCGTGCCGGTGCGTCCGGCGGCTACGGAGAGGGCGACCGGCTGGAGCGGCCGCCGGTGAACGAGCCGTCCGCCGCTGACCATCGCGACTTTCCCGCTGATCTGCTCCATCCAGTGCACCGCGGCCGCGCTGGGGCGCCCGTCGGGGTCGCTCAGCTGCTCGTCGTCCCCGCCGCTGCCGGAGACGTCGACGGGCCAGGCGGTGTACAGGTCCTGGACCTGGTCCAGTTGCCGGACGGCACGTGTGGCCAGCAGATTGCTGACACCGGGGCTGGCGCCCATTCCCACCACGGCACGGACCCCGGCGGCCCGGGCCTCGTCGTCCAGGCCGAGCATCTGCAGGGTCGGCTCCCAGTCGTCGCAGATGTCCAGATAGTGGGTGCCGGTCGTGATCGCGGCTCGCAGCACGGTCAGGCCGAAGCGGTAGTACGGGCCGACGGTGTTGAGGACGGCGTCGGCGTCCTCCAGAGCGGCGTGCAGGGCGCCGCTGTCGGTCACGTCCACCTTGAGCGCCCGCATCGGCGCGCCGCCCGTGCCGTCCTCGTCGAGCCGGCGCACCAGTGTCCGGGCCGCCTCCAGGTTCCGGTCGGCCACGACGATCTCGGTGACGCCGGGGAGTCCGGCCGCCACGCGTACCGCTACGGCACCCATTGCTCCGGGGCCTCCGAGAGCCAGAATCCTCATTCGCTGCTCCATCTATCGAGTGGATTACGATCGTGGCGCATACGATAGCATTCAGTTCGAGCATTCTTCTGGATGGAGGGGAACCATGACCGACCCGCACACCACGGGCCCGGCCCCGCACGAAGCAGCCGGCGCCTCACCCGGACACGTGTCCGTCGTCATCGTCGGCGCGGGATTCGCAGGCCTCGGCACAGCCATCCGGCTGCTGCAGGAGGGCTACCGCGACCTGCTGATACTGGAGCGGGCCGATGAGGTCGGCGGCACGTGGCGGGACAACGCCTATCCCGGATGCGCCTGTGACGTGCCCTCGCGCCTGTACTCGTTCTCGTTCGCGCCCAACCCCACCTGGAGCAGGCGCTTCGCGCCTCAGGAGGAGATCGAGCGGTACCTGAAGCGCTGCGTCGACCGATACGACCTGACGCCCCGCCTTCGGCTCGGCTGCGAACTGCAGCGCGCCACCTGGGACCCCGATCGGCTGCGCTGGGAGCTGGACACCAGCACCGGACCGCTCAGCGCCGGGCTGCTGGTGATGGCCCAAGGGCCCCTGTCGGAGCCGGCCGTCCCCTCGCTGCCCGGTCTGGACGGCTTCGCCGGAGAAGCGTTCCACTCCGCCGGATGGAAACACGACCTGGACCTGTCGGCCAAGCGGGTGGGCGTGATCGGCACCGGCGCGAGCGCCGTCCAGTTCATCCCTCACCTGCAGCGCACGGCCCGGCAGGTGACGGTCTTTCAGCGGACTCCCTCATGGATCGCCCCGCGCCGGGACCGGCCGGTACCGGCGTGGCAGCATCGCCTGTTCCAGCTGGCCCCGACGGCGCAGCGACTGGCGCGAGGCTGGGAGTACCTGGCACGGGAGGCGACGCTGCCGGCCCTGCTCGGCAACCGCACCATGGCCGCGCTGGGGCGTCGGGAGGCACTGTCCCACCTGCACCGCCAGGTCAAGGACCCCGAGCTGCGGTCCAAGCTGACCCCGGACTACGCACTGGGCTGCAAGCGGGTCCTGCTTTCCGACGACTACTACCCGGCACTGGTTCAACCCAACGTCCGCGTCGTCACCGACCCGATCGCCAGCGTCGGACCGAACGCGGTCCTCACCACCCCGCGCAGTGGCACTCGAGGCGCACCCGCCGGCACCACGCATCCAGTGGACGTACTGATCTTCGGAACCGGATTCCGTGTCACCGACGCCTCGTACGCGCAGCACGTCATAGGTGGTGACGGACGGTCCTTGGACGAGGTCTGGCGAGGCAGCCCGCAGGCACACCTCGGTACCACCGTCGCGGGATTCCCCAACCTGTTCCTGATGGCAGGACCCAACACGGGCGTGGGGCACACCAGCCTCATCCACATGATCGAGTCGCAGATCAACTACCTCGTCAGCACCCTGCGGCTGATGCGGAGCCGCGGTCTGGGCTCCGTGGACGTGCGCGCGGAGACGCAGCACGCGTACAACGCCGAACTGCAGAACCGGATGGCCCCCACCGTCTGGGCCGCGGGCGGTTGTTCCGGCTGGTACCAGGACCGCACGGGCCGTGTCACCACCATCTGGCCCGCATCGACCTGGCAGTTCCGCCGTCGAACCCGAGCCATCGACCCGGATGAGTACGTACTGACGGCGCCGCGCGTCGCCCCGGACCGGTCCATCTCCGACGGGTCCGTCCGCGCGGGCGTCGGCGAAGCGCAGCCGGGGTCATGACGGATTCACTCCGCCCCCGAGCGATCGGTTGCGCCTGCGGCCACCGGAGACTTCTGTCCAAGGAGACGCTGGTGTCCACGCCCCGTACCCCCGCCACCCGGCTCTTCGCCTTCGAGGCGTTGAGCACCTTGTTGTTCGCGGTGCCCATGCTGATGGTCACCGCGCCAGGCCGTCCCAGAGTGCCCGAATGGGCCCAGCTCCTGGGGCTCGCCCTGCTTCTCACGATGATCGTGGCGATCGTGCACACGTGCCGGCTGACCACCGCCGAAGGGCTGAGACTGATCACCGGTGGGGCTGCCGGGCAGGGCGAGAGGGCAGCCAGGCGGCTGCGCCAACAGTCCAGAGCGGAGCGGCGGTTGGGGTGGCTACTGGTCCTGTATCCGGCCGTGCTGACGATCCTGCTGCCAGTCCCCGATACCTGGGTGCGTTTCTGGTTCTGGTCCACGGTGCTGCTCAGCCTGTCCGCGATGCTCTCGCTCGGCTTGCTGCTGCGCGGCGCGGGCCACGCGGACTGCCGGCAAGGAGGACTTCCGAAGACCGCGGGCCCATAGCACCGGATGCCGGACGACGTCACGGCGTCGAGGGCGGGGCCTTGTCGGGCGGGCCCGGGGCGTGGTGGCATGGGCCCGGCCGGACAAGGCCCCTACGTGGGTTCCCCCGTTGCCGCCGGTCATGGCCCGCTTCCCAGTGGCTTCCCAGTCGACTCCCACTCCCCGGGCGCACGCTCGTGGTGTCGGGACGACCGACCGAATTCCCAAGGGGGGAAGCGACAGTGGATCCGAGAATTCCGGGACGGTACGGCGGGGCACGGGCTCTGCGGTCCGCCGGGCGGCGCGTGCGCGCAGGGGCGGAACGGGTGCTGGCCCTGCTGCTGGTGACCGCCGTGCTGGTGGTGGGGGCGGACCTACCGGCCCGCGCGGCCACGGGGCCGGTCAATGTGGACATGGAGCAGCTGCACAGCCGGGTGTTCTCGGCGTACGTGCGCAACTACGACCGGGGTCTCCAGGGGCTGAAGGACCTGGTGCTCACCGACAACATGATGTACTGGCGCCAGCAGCACCCGACCGTCTCGGCGGACGAGGTGGTGCATCACATGGCGCTGGTGCAGCAGCAGTTGGATTCCAAGCTGACGGGGTACGACCCGGGCAAGGCCGGCTATGACGCGTTCATCAAGGTGATGGAGGCGCTGTCGGGGGTCCCCGAGATCAACATCGCCACGCCCGCGCTGAAGGCGCTCGCCGAGGTGACTCTCGCGGACAGCGCGGCCAAGTGGCAGAACCTGACCGACGCGGTGACCAGCAGCCGCACCGCGCTCACCTGGATGAACAAGTACTTCGCCCTTCAGGACCAGGTCTGGGGCGAGTTGCAGCGCCGCGCCGCCGTCGACACGACGATGGCCAACGCCTGGGACGGGTACGTCGGTTCGCGGCTGAACGTGACCTCGACGGCCAGCTTCGAGCAGCTGTCGGCGGACCCGGCGCTGGCCAACTGGCTGACCATCCAGACCATTCTGGAGAACCAGAGCAACACCGACACCTACCTCACCGAGATGCGGCGTCAGCTCGCGGTGGCGTTCGGTCAGCTGGACGCGAAGACCGACCAGGTCACGGCGGACCTGCGTCAGCTGTCGGACAAGTACCCGGTGGGCGTGGACGGTGCCAAGCCGACGGCCGACGAGCAGGCGGCGCAGAAGAAGAAGTCGGAGGAGTTCCAGGCGCAGATCGAGGCGGCGGGCTCCGCGGTGTACATCCTGTCGACGCTGGCCGGCTTCGCCGACGCCAAGTTCGGCCGGGACGTCGCCCTGGCCGGCAACGCGGCCGTCACGATCGCCTCGGCGATCAACAAGTACCTGCCGACGGTGGCGGGTCTGGACCTGACCCAGGCATTGACCTCGGCGAGCACCCTGGTGTTCAGCGGGAACGTCCTGGGTGCGGTGCTGAGTCTGCTGCCGCTGTTCATGGGTGAGAGCGCCTCCCCGGACCAGCTGATCATGAACGAGCTCGGCAAGCTCCGCGAGGACGTCGCCAACCTCGGGCAGCAGATGAACGACCGGTTCGACCGGATCGAGAAGGCGCTGACCCAGGTCTACGCCGACGTGATGACCCAGTTCGACCGGCTGTTCCAGGACATCGTGATCGTGCGGGGCAACCTCTCCGACATCGAGCACCGGATCTTCCTGCTGAACGCCAAGATCGACACCTTCGCCGCCTCCACCCAGGCCGCGCTGACCGCCGTCGCCACCCAGGACGTTCGCGGCAACATCAACCGGTACGTCAACTACCGGGACACCTACGGCCAGGACATCCCCACCTATCAGGAGTACACCACCCCGGAGAACTCCTTCCACTTCACCGCGACCGCGCTCTCCTCGGACGACACCTTCCTGGTGCCGGCCGGCACCTACGGCGCGATCGACCCGGTCTCCACCCTGGCCAACTACCGTCCCGCCGGCAGCATCAACTACCTGGCGTGGCTGGCCCAGCAGCGCTTCGACGGCGCGTTCCCGCAGCCGGCCGGCAAGGTCGCCAACCCCGCTGTCTGGGAGCTCGGCGCCCGCTCGTACGCGGTGCTGGAATCCCAGAACCAGCCCTACGCGTCCAAGGTCAGCCCGGCCCGCGCCGCGCAGATCCAGGCCACCGGGCAGGACATCAACCGGGCCGCCGCGAACTTCAGCAGGCCCACCGCCGACGGGAAGACCAACGCGCTGTTCAACGGCCTGACGGCCAACTACCGGGCGGCGATGAACAGTTTCTCCGACCAGCTGGCGAAGATCCGCACCACGGAGGTCCAGCAGGGCAAGTCCTACGACCTGTTCGGCAACTCCGACCAGGCCCGCCGCCCGGAGTGGCCCGTCCCGGCCACCCCCACCGAAAGCACCTGTGCCACCACCCAGGGCCCGACCACCTCGCACCCGCGGCCGAACAACGTCACCAACAACGACCTGGCGTCGCCGTACCTGCTCGCCAACTACCTGGCCCCGGACGGCGCCAAGCCGACCTTCAGCTGGTCGTGCAACGCGGTGGTGTCCCTGACCGACCGGACGTACGACGACGACGGGGTGCGCCACGACTTCTACACGGTGACGCTCACCTACCGGAACTACGTGCTCTGGCCCGGCGAGAGCACGCGCCGGCTGATCCGCACCCGCACCTTCACCGACGACCCCTTCGAGTCCACCGAACTCGGCATGGCGACGCTCAACCACAACTGGATCTGGTTCATGAACCGGTTCGAGGAATCCGCCACCACCACCGACGAGGACACCACCCTCGCCGACGCCAAGGTGCGGACGCAGAACGTCCTCAACGGTCGGCAGAAGCTGTACTACGACACCGTCTCCTCCCGGCTCGGCAGCCCCGGGGACCTGCTCGCCGCCAACACCAAGGTGACCGAGGCCGTCACCCTGCTCCAGGCGTACTCCGAGCTCGGCTGGGCCCGGGCCGTCCAGCAGGACGACCTGCTCAACGGTCTGCTGAACGGCCGCCTGCACCTGCCGGCCGACCTGCCCGGCACGGCCCACTTCACCGACGCCTTCCGGACCGCAGCCGCCGCCTACCAGGGCTGCAACCCGGCCACCGGCGGCGGGCCGTGCACCGGCCGCGGACCGTTCGACCCGTACGCCGGGCAGCAGCAGTACACGGCCGGCTGCCAGATCGACGGCGGCCAGCTGCCCGGCGACCCGCTCGGCAACTGCCTGCTCTCGGTCGCCCGGCAGCGGACCGACGCGCTCGCCCAGCGGTACGCGGCCCACTCGGCCGAACTGGCCGCGGGCACGTACACCGAGAGCCTGCCCACGGTCGACGCGCTGATGACCACGGTCAAGGTGACCGACCTGGCGGTGCGGAACTGACCCACCATCAAGGGCCGGACGGGTTCGCTGAACCCGTCCGGCCCTGCTGCCTGCGCGCGGGCGCCGTCAGCGGCCGGCGGAGTCGGAACAGCAGGTCCTGACCCCGGCGAGCAGCTCGGCCGCCTCGGCGGCGGACAGCCGGCGTCCCCGCTCGACGTGGTACGCGAAGTCGCCCTCGGGCAGCGCGCCGCGCACCAGTTCGGCGTACCGGGGGCCGTCCACCGGGTCGAGCGCGGTGGGGGTGAACCCGATCCGCTCGCCGCGCCGCGCCACCACGCCCAGCAGCGCCGCGCCCTGCGCCGGCTGCCCCGAGCGGGCCAGGGCGGCGGCGGTGGTGTGGGCGATGACCAGCCAGGCGGTGGTGTCGCGGTCCTCCTCCAGGACCCGCAGGATGTCCAGCCCCGCGCAGAGCGCCTGCTCGGTGCGGCCCGCGTCGAGGTCGCTCTTCATCACCAGCCAGGCCGAGGAGGACATCACGAAGCCGAAGCCGCACCCGCGCGCCACCTCGATGGACTCGGTCAGCACCGCCCGCGCGCGCTCCTCCTCCCCGCCGAAACGCAGCAGCATGCCCAGCAGCATCAGCGCCTCGGCCCGCACCCACGGCGGGCCGACCGCCTGCGCCAGCTCGACGGCACCCTGCGCATCCGCCATCGCCCCCGCCGCCCCGCCCAGGGCGCCGAACAGCGCCCGGTACCCCAGCGCCTGCGCCTCGACCGTGGCATCACCCGCCCGGCGGGCGAGTTCGACGGCCTCCGCCGCGGCTTCCGCCGCCGTGCCGAAGTCGCCCACCAGGTACGACAGCGCCGCCACCCCGATCGACGCGCGGGCCCGCGCCCGGGCGGGCGCCTGCGGTCCGCTCATCTCCAGCGCCGCCCGCAGCCAGCCGAGCCCCTCGGTGACGTGGCCCCAGCGGTACCAGAACCTGGTCAGCGCCCCGCCGAGCCGCAGCGCGTACGAGGACTCGCCGGCCAGCAGCGCGGAGGTGAAGGCCGCCCGGATCTCCGGCTGGTCACGGACGGTCCGCTCGGTCGCGGCGCCGGCCTGCCCGCCCAGGATCTGTGCCTCCGCGGACTCCGCCCGGCCCAGCACCCAGGCCCGGTGCGCGGCCTGGGCGGCCGCCAGCAGCGACGGCTCCCCCTGACGGCGGGCGAACTCCTTCAGGGTCTCCAGCATCCGGTAGCGCCTGGGGTGGGTGCCCGGCTCCACGGCCAGCAGCGACTTGCGCACCAGCGCGGTCACCTCGGCGAGCACCGGGCCGCCGCAGACCGCGGCCGCCGCGTCCAGGTCCAGGCCGCCCGCGAACACGCTCAGCCGGTGGAACACCGCGCGCTCGCGCTCGTCCAGCAGCCGGTGGCTGCACTCGACGGCCGACTCCAGCGCCCGGTGCCGCGCCGGGCCGCTGGCCGGACCGCCGACCAGCACCGCGAACCGGTCGTGCAGGGCCTCCTCGATCTGCTCCAGCGACAGCGTCCGGCACTGCACGGCGGCCAGTTCGATCGCCAGCGGCAGGCCGTCCAGCTCCCGGCAGATCCGCTCGGCCACCACCCGCTCCGCGTCCGAGGGCGTCCAGCCGGCCAGCGCGGCCGACGCCCGCGCGACGAACAGTTCCACCGCCGCGGCGGCCGGCAGCGGGTCCACCGGCCAGACCAGCTCGCCGCTCACCCCCAGCGGCTCCCGACTGGTGGCCAGCACCCGCACACCCGCGCACCGCGACAGCAGTCGCGTCGCGCACTCGGCGGCCGGGGCCAGCACGTGCTCGCAGTTGTCCAGCACCAGCAGCAGCCGGCGCTCGCCCAGCACCTCCGCCAGCCGCTCCGCCGACACCGCGTCACGGATCCCCAGCACATCGGCGATCCGGGCGACCAGCAGGGGGGTGTCCGCGCCCTCCAGGTCGGCCAGTTCCACCAGCCACGGGCCGTCCTCGTCCGTCCGCGCCCGGGCCGCCTCCACCATCAGCCGGGACTTGCCGATGCCGCCCGGGCCGGTCAGCGTCACCAGCCGGTGCTCGTCCAACAGGGCGGCGAGCCGGTCGCGCGCGTCCTCGCGGCCGATCATCGCGGTGAGCGGGATCGGCAGGTTGCGGCCGCGGCGCGGGGGCGGCGACGCGGGGTACGGGGGCGCGGCAGCGGCGCGCGGGGGCGGGAACGCTGTTGTCGCGGGGTGCGGGAGGGCGGCGGCGCGCGGGGGCGGGGGTGCCACGGACTCGTCCTGGGTCAGCAGCGCCGACTCCAGCCGCCGCAACGACGGGCCCGGGTCGATGCCCAGCTCCTCGGCCAGCAGCCGACGGGCGGTGCGCAGCGTCTCCAGGGCGTCCGCCTGCCGCCCGGAGCGGTACAGGGCGAGCGCCAGCAGCTCCCAGCCGCGCTCGCTCAGTGGCTGCTCCGCGGTGTGCTTGCCCAGGTCCGCGACGACCGCGGTGTGCCGGCCCCGGGCCAGCTCCGCGCTGTACAGGTCCTCCTGCGCCGACAGCCGCAGTCCCTCCAGCCGGGCCGCCTCGGGCATCGCGAAGGCGCTCGCGGCGAACTCGGCGTACGCCGCGCCCCGCCACAGTGCCAGCGCCTCGGCCAGCACCCCGGCCGCCGCCTCCGGGTCGTCGGCGCTCAGCAGTCGCTCCCCGCGGCCGGCCAGCAGCGTGAAACGCTCGGCGTCCACCCGCTCCGGGGCCAGTCGCAGCGCGTACCCCGTGCCCTCCCTGACCAGCACCTCCGCCGAGCCGCGTGCCGCGCGGCGGGGCTCCAGGGCCCGGCGCAGTGCGGCGACGTAGGAGTGCAGGGTCGTGGCGGACGGTAAGCGCTGCCGCTCCCACGCCTGCTCGATCAGCGCGTCCTGATCGACCAGGCGTCCGCGCGCCGCCACCAGCGCGGCCAGTACCGCGCGCTGCCGCGGCCCGCCGAGCGCCACCGGCCGGCCGTTCACGGCGGCCGTGACCGGGCCCAGCACGCCGATCCGAAGACTTGACACCGTGTCGTCCTGATCCGTCACAACTGGCAAGGGTGCCATCCGGTTGCCGCACGGTAAACCGAGTTGCGCTTCGCCGTTGCCCGTCGGGGCCCGGTCGGGGCTCGTGGGGGCTCGCCGTTGCCCGTCGCGGCTCGTCGGGCGGAAGAGCCGGCCGCCGCGCCGGGCCCCATTCCAGCCATCCTCCAGCCGCAATTGGTCCATACCATTGACGCGCTCAACTCAATCCCGAAAGATCGTCCGCGGCCGGGCGATGTCCGCCCGTCCCCTCATGTCCCTTTGCCCTCCCGGGAGTTCCCCATGGCAGTCCGTCGCGCCGCCAAGGCCGCGTCCGTTCTCGCGCTCGGTGGTGCGCTGGCGCTCGGAACGGCCGGCCCTGCTTCCGCCTCGGGAGTCGCCGACCTGACCGGAATGGGGTGCCCGGACTACTACACCGACTACTACGGCAACGGCGGGTTCGTGCAGACCCTGGCGTACACGTACACCGGCGGCAACGGGTACCGGTACGGCCACTACAACGTGGTGTTCCGCAACAACTTCGGCACCACCAACGAGGGTTCCCGCGACTACCGCTGCTACTGAGCGGCGCCGGAACCCAGGGCGCGGACGCTGCATAACTATCGCGGTCGTCACACCGATATCCGAAGGATTCCGGCCGTCTTCGACCGCTTCGTCCGGTTCGGCGAACGGTTTCGGCCGGTCCGGCGGGTGGCCCGGACGAGCCTGCCTCTGGACGGAGGACGTAGTCTGCGGGCATGACAGACGCCGCGAACCTCACTCCCCGGGAAGCCTTCGAGATGCTGCTGGCGGGCAACGGCAGGTTCGTCGCCGGTAGCCCCCACCACCCGAACCAGGATGCCGCCCGCCGCACCCAGACCGCGCCCTCGCAGGCGCCGTTCGCGGTGCTGTTCGGGTGCTCCGACTCCCGACTCGCCGCCGAGATCATCTTCGACCAGGGTCTCGGTGACCTGTTCGTGGTCCGCACCGCCGGCCACGTGCTCGGCCCGGAGGTGCTCGGGAGCATCGAGTACGGCGTGAGCCTGCTGGGCACCCCGCTGGTCGTGGTCCTCGGCCACGACTCCTGCGGCGCCGTCGCCGCCACCCGCGAGGCGGTCGCCGCCGGCGCCACCGGCGAGGGCTACGTCCGCGACGTGATCGAGCGGGTCACCCCGAGCGTGCTCGCCGCGAACGCCGCCGGGCACACCGACAACTCCCACTTCATCAACGAACACATACGGCACACCGTGGCCCTGCTGATGGAGCGTTCGCGCACCCTCTCCAACGCGGTGGACGCCGGACGCACCGCCGTCGTCGGCCTCTCCTACCGTCTGGTGGACGGCACCGCCCACCTGGTCACCACCCGCGGCCTCGACCTCCCCACCCCCGCCGCCGCCTGACCCGCCCCGGCCTCCCCACCCGCGGCCCCGGCCCGACCAGGCCGGGGCCGCGGCGCGTCAGACCGGCCGCAGCACCGCGCCGAACTGCACCAGGGCGAGCAGCAGCAGCGTCGTGCCCGCCTCGATCCAGGGGTAGGTTGAGCCCTCGGCCGTCGGCACCGGCGGCAATCGGTCAAGGGGGAGACATGGCGAGTTACTCGATCTCGGTTCGCCTGCAGCGCACGACGGTGGAGGAGGCCTACGTGTCCGTCCCTGTCACCGACGCGATGATGCGGGACGAGCCGAACGAGGACGGGTCGTACGGCATCGACGTGACCGAGTTCTACGCCGCCGCGCTCCAACTCGGCGCTGCGGCCGAGTGGTTGCCGGAGGACCGGAGCGTCGTCGTGCACCCGATCCAGAAGGCGCCCGACCACATTCAGCAGGTGTTCGACGCCCAGCAGTGACGGTCCCCGGCTCAGCGCCCGTCCGGCGCGCCGAACCGGCTGCCACCTCGAACTCCCGCACCCCACCCGGCCGTTGAACCGGCTCGACAACAGCCCCTGGGCAGCCCGCGTCCTCGCGCTCTCTCCGTGGGATCCCCTACGCCTCTGATACGACGTCAACTGTGTTGCAGGCGAACTATGTTGCCTCCATGACCGCAATCCGTCGCACCGCCGCCGCAGCCGCGCTCCTGCTCGCCCTGCCGCTGTCCGCCGTCGCCACCGCCGCGCCCGCGCTGGCCGCCGCCGCGCCCGCCGCATCCACCGCACCGGTGGGCGTGCAGGTCGAACTCCCGCGCCCCACTGGGCCGTTCGCGGTCGGGCGGCAGATCCTGCACCTGACCGACCGGAGCCGGACCGACCCGTGGGTGCCGTCCGCCGGCCCGCGTCAGCTGATGGTCTCCATGTACTACCCGGCCAAGGCGGGCACCGGCGGGCCCGCGCCGTACATGACGCCCGAGGCCGCCCGGCTCATGCTGGACGTGAAGCTCCCCGGCAACACCATCCCCACCGAGGTGGTCACCGGCACCCGCACCTGGTCCAGGACCGACGCCCTCCCGCAGCACGGCCGGTTCCCGCTGGTCGTCCTCTCCCCCGGCTACACCATGCCGCGCACCGAACTGACGGCCCTCGCCGAGGACTTGAGCAGCCGCGGCTATGTCGTCGCACTCGTCGACCACACCTACGAGAACACCGGCACCACCTTCCCGGATGGGCACACCACCACCTGCGAGGCCTGCGAATTCCCGCCCAGCGACGAGCAGTTGGCAACCTTTGCGGAGAGCCGGCCGAAGGACGTCTCCTTCGTCCTCGACCGGCTCACCGACCGCGGACGCCCCGCCTGGCGCTACGCCCACCTGATCGACCGCGACCGCATCGGCATGGCCGGCCACTCCCTCGGCGGCGCCGCCGCCGTCCCCGCCCTGCTGACCGACGACCGGATCCGGGCGGGTGCGAACCTGGACGGCACCATGTTCGTCCCGGTCCCGGCCACCGGGCTCAAGGGCAAGCCGTTCCTGATGATCGGCCGTCCCCTGGACGGCCCGGACGACCCCAGCTGGACCGAGAGTTGGTCCCACCTCGACGGCTGGAAGCGCTGGCTGACGGTCGCCGGCTCCGACCACGGCAGCTTCACCGACATCCCTCTGTTCTTCGAAAAGCTCGGCCTCCCCCAGTCTCCCGAGACCACCATCACCGCCGCCCGCGGCATCCAGCTCACCCGGCAGTACGTGGCGGCGTTCTTCGACCTCCAGCTGAAGGGCATCCCTCAGCGGATCCTCGACGGCCCGACCCCCGTCAACCCGGAGATCGGCTTCCACCCGTAGCAGCCACCTTCCGCCGCGAGGTCGCCGGGCACAACGCCCGGCGGCCTCGCCCGCGTTCCGGCACCGGTGCGACGGCCCTGCGCCGAAGGGCAGACGTCCGGCTGGCAGGACTCTCGACCCGGAGGCTACGTTGAGTGTCGGCCCTGTCGCATTGTGCGATCAATCATGCCTGCATCCGAGGAGCCCGACCGTGACCACCACCTCCACCCGTCCCACCGGTGTGCCCGCCATCGAGCAGCTGCCCAAGCCGCCGCTGCGGACGAGCACCGACATCCAGGGCAACATCCTGGCGGCGTTCAACAAAGACTTCATGGACTTCCGCTACCTGCACTTCCCCGACGCCGCCCGGGGCCGCGGCTGGCTCTCCGCGATCCTCAACACCGTCTCGACGACCAGCGAGACCGAGGACTTCAACGAGCAGTTCTCGCTGGCCCGCCGGGCGTTCGGCCGCGACCCCGGCCTGGTCACCGTCCGCTGCGGGGTCTCGCTCACCTTCGAGGGCCTGCTGACGGTCGCCAACAACCCCGACCAGGTCAGAGCGGACCTCCAGGCGAACTTCCCGTCCTTCAGCGCGGGCGCGGCCGCCCGGGCCTCCGACCTCGGCGACACCGACGACAGCGACCCCAAGCAGTGGCTGTTCGGCGCCGGAACCGGCGACCAGGTCGTGCACGCCGTCCTGATCGTCGCCGCGGACACCGACGAGATGCTGCAGGAGAAGCTGAAGAACCTCGACGCGGTCGAGAACGCGAACCAGATCGTCCGCGTCCACGTGGACGAGGGCCGCACCCTGACCGGCGCGCTGAAGGGCCACGAGCACTTCGGATACAAGGACGGCATCTCCCAGCCGGGCGTGAAGGACTTCCACCAGGAGAGCCCGGACCAGCCCGGCACCCGCGACGTCCACCCCGGCACCGAGCTGATCGAACCCGGCGAGTTCGTCTTCGGCCAGAAGAGCGAGGCGGGCGACCGGACGGCTCCGCAGTGGATGGCGAACGGCTCGCTCCAGGTGGTGCGCCGCCTGCGCCAGGACGTCGCGGGCTGGAACAAGGCCGTGGTGGACGGCGTCGCGCAGTTCACCGGGACGATGGACGCCACCCGGCTGGGTGCCTGCCTGGTCGGCCGTTTCAAGGACGGCACGCCGCTCGCCCCGCCGAACGGCACCGTGACCGGCGTCGGCACCGACCGCAACGACTTCGACTACAGCAACGACCCGGCGGGCGAGCACACCCCGTGGGTCGCGCACATCCGCCGCACCAACCCGCGCTCCTTCGCCGGAATCGGCGACGGCCAGCCGAAGAGCCACCGGCTGATGCGCCGGGGCATCCCGTACGGCCCGGAGTTCCCGGGCGGCGCGGACGACGGCGTGGACCGCGGGCTGATGTTCGTCTGCTACGGCACCTCGTTGGAGCAGCAGTTCGAGCTGGTCCAGCAGTTCTGGGCCAACGACTCCTCGTTCCCGCCCGGAAAGCCGAACGGCCCCACGCCTGCCCCGAACGGCTTCGACAAGGTCATCGGCCTCGCCGGCAAGGCCGAGATCGGGCTCGCGGACGGCACCCACGGCACCGTCGACATGAAGCGTTTCGTCCGCACCACGGGCGCGCTGTACGCCTTCACGCCCTCGATCTCCACGCTGCGGCTGCTCGCCGGCGGCCAGGACCTCCCCAACACGCCGACCAGCTCCTGACCTGCCGTCGCCCGGAGGAGAAACCATGACGAACCCCGTCACCGAGGGCACCGCCGGTGACCGCGAGCGATGGCAGACCTGCCGGCAACTGGCGCGCGAACTGCTGCTGATCGGCCCGGACGACAAGGACCTGAAACTCCGCTACCTCGACGTCCTGATCAAGGACGGCATCCCGCAGACCGATCAGCCGAAGGACGTGCTGATCATCGGCGCGGGCATCGCGGGCCTGATCGCCGGGAAGCTGCTCAAGGACGCCGGGCACCGCGTCACCATCCTGGAGGCCAACGCCAACCGGGTCGGCGGGCGGATCAAGACCTTCCGTTCCACCGACGACAGCGCCGACGGCCCGTTCCACGACCCGAAGCAGTACGCGGAGGCCGGGGCCATGCGGCTGCCGAGCTTCCACCCGCTGACCCTCGCGCTGGTCGACCGCCTCGGCCTGCGCCGGCAGCTGTTCTTCAACGTGGACATCGACCCGGACACCGGCAACCAGAACGCGCCCGTCCCGCCGGTGGTCTACGAGTCCTTCGAGCCCGGCAAGGTCTGGCAGTACGGCGCGGACAGCCCGGAGTTCCGCGAGCCGGTCAAGCGCTTCCACTCCTGGATCCGCACCAACCGGATCCAGGCCCGCCGCAAGGACTACGCCGACGACCCGAGCTGCATCAACGAGGGCTTCCACCTCACCGGTGAGGAGGCCCGGATCACCGTCGCCGAGATGGTCAACCAGGCGCTGGAGCCGGTCCGCGACTACTACTCGGAGATCAAGGACGGCAAGCGCGTCAACAAGCCGTTCGCCCAGTGGCTGGACGGCTGGACCCGGGTGATCCGCGACTTCGACGGCTACTCGATGGGCCGTTTCCTGCGCGAGTACGCGGGCTTCAGCGACGAGGCCATCGAGGCGATCGGCACCATCGAGAACATGACCTCGCGGCTGCACCTGGCCTTCTTCCACACCTTCCTGGGCCGCAGCGACATCAACCCGAACGCCACCTACTGGGAGATCGAGGGCGGCAGCTGGAAGCTGCCCGAGGCGCTCGCGGACGAGCTCCGGGCGGAGCTGCGGATGGGCCGGCGGATGATCCGCATGGAGTACTGGGACCCGCGCCGGGACGGCGGCGGCACCCTCAACGTCGGCCCGATCGGTCCGCAGGTCGCCGTCGAGACCGTCCCCGAGGACGACCCGCAGGCCCCGCCCACCGTCTGGAAGGGCGACCTGGCGATCGTCACGGTCCCGTTCTCGGCGCTGCGGTTCGTCCAGGTGACACCCCCGTTCTCGTACAAGAAGCGCCGGGCGATCATCGAGACCCACTACGACCAGGCCACCAAGGTGCTGCTCGAGTTCTCCCGCCGCTGGTGGGAGTTCACCGAGGCCGACTGGGAGGAGGAACTCAACTCCATCGCGCCCGGCCTGTACGAGTACTACCAGCGCACCGGCGAGGACGACGCCGAGGCGGCCGTCGCCGCCGCCCACAACGGCCACCGGCCGCCGCGCAACCTGCCGGACATGCTGCTCGGCGCACACGGCAGCGTGGACGAGCGCCGGATCAGCGAGGGCCAGCGGGAGGTCTACCGGCACACCCCGCTGCTGCGGGCCGGCGTGCGCCCCGCCACCGACTGCTTCGGCGGCGGCTCGACCACCGACAACCCGAACCGCTTCATGTACTACCCCTCCCACCCGGTGCCCGACGGCGACGGCGGCGGCGTGGTGCTGGCCGGCTACAGCTGGTCGGACGACGCGGTGCGCTGGGACTCCATGGAGGACGACGAGCGGTACGTGTACGCGCTGCGCAACCTCCAGTCGGTGCACGGCCGGCGGATCGAGGTGTTCTACACCGGCTACGGGCAGACCCAGAGCTGGCTGCGCGACCCGTACGCCTTCGGTGAGGCGGCCGTGTACACCCCGCACCAGATGACCAGCTTCCACCTCGACGCGGTCAAGCCGGAGGGCCCGGTGCTCTTCGCCGGCGAGCACGTCTCGCTCAAGCACGCCTGGATCGAGGGTGCGGTGGAGAGCGCCGTCCGGGCGGCCCTCGCCGTGCACGAGACGGCGCCGCCGGCCGCGGCGCGCCGGGAGGTCCGGCCCGAGGCCCGGCCCCGCCAGGAGAACCAAGAGGAGGCACTGCGCCGATGAGCAGCACCAACGAATGGACCGTGGGCCGTTACCTGGCCACCAGGCTCGAACAGCTGGGCATCCGGTACCTGTTCGGTGTCCCGGGCGACCTGCTCGGCCCGTTCCTGTCGATCATGCAGGAGACCACCTCGGTGCGCTGGGTCGGCACCCCGACCGAGATCGGCGCCGGCTACGCGGCCGACGGCTACGCCCGGGTGCGGCTCGCCGACGCCGCCCCGGACCAGCCCGAACAGGGCGTCGCGGCCGTGGGGGTGACGTACGGGGTGGGCGCGTTCAGCCTGCTCAACCCGATCGGCGGCGCGTACGTCGAGGACATCCCGCTGATCGCGATCAACGGTGCGCCGTCCTACGAGCAGTGGCTCAACTTCCAGGCCGTCGGTCTGCTCACCACCCACATGAGCCCGCGTCAGGAGAGCAACCTGGACGTCTACCGGCAGGTCACGGTGGACGCGCAGGTGCTCTCCAACCCGGGGCTGGCGCCCTCGCAGATCGACAGCGCGATCACCGCGTGCCTGACCGAACGCAAGCCGGTCTACCTGGAGGTCATGGACGACCTCTGGCACGCGCCCTGCGACCCCCCGCAGGGTCAACTCCGGGCGCACCAGCGGCCGTTCACCAAGCGCAATCAGGACATCCTGGACAAGGCCGTGGCGGCGGCGGTGGAGCTGATCACCACCTTCGGCACGCCGATCGTCTGGGCCGGCGAGGAGCTGGTCCGCCGGCGGCTGGAGAACGAACTGCTGGAGTTCGTCGAGGCCACCCAGATGCAGTTCTGCACCACGGTCGGCGCCAAGTCCGTGGTGTCGGAACGGCACCCGCGGTTCGCCGGCGTCTACAACGGCAAGGCGAGCCTGCCGGAGATCCGGGACACCTTCAAGAACGCGGGCTGCCGGATCGGCCTCGGGACGTGGTCCACGTCCAAGAACCTCAACGGCGAGCAGTCCATCGGCGACGACTGGATCGTGGCCGCCCGGGGCGGCGTCAGCGTCGGCGCCAGGTACTTCCCCGACGTCCAACTCGGCCGCTTCATCCCGGCGTTGAAGGCCGCCCTGGCCGGAAAGACCTTCCCCGCCGACCACTTCGCGCTGGCCCGCGAGGCGGGCCTGGACGTTCCCGCCACCACCTCCGAGTTCCTGGGCTCGCTGAGCGTGCGGCACCACCGGAAGACCGAGCTGACCTACGACGGTTTCTTCGAACGCATCAATCACTTCCTGGAGTTCGAGGCCACCGGCGGTGACCCGGAGGCCGCCTCCCCGTTCACCGTGGTCTCGGACGCGGCGTTCGCGCTGCTCGGCTCGATGAACCTGCGGATCAACGAGCGGTCCGGCTTCCTGGCGCAGAACAGCTGGCTGTCCATCGGCTACTCCGTCGGCGCGGCCACCGGTGTGGCCTTCGGCCGGCAGCAGCCGCTGAAGCGCCCGCTGGTGTTCGTCGGGGACGGCTCGTTCCAGGAGATCTGCCAGGAACTGTCCACCCAGGTCCGCCACCACCTGCGGCCGGTGATCTTCGTCCTGGACAACGAGGGCTTCTACGGCATCGAGCAGATGCTGGTCAGCCCCTGCTACTACAAGGGCAGGCCGTCCGACGGGGCCGACTTCTACAACGTGCTGCACCCCTGGCACTACGAGAAGCTGGCGCAGGTCTTCGGAAGCGAGAAGGACCAGATGCACGGCTTCAAGCTCAGCACCCACGCCGAGCTCGACACCCTGCTGACCGAACTCGCCGACCCCACCAACCAGCTCAACCACGCCCCGATCCTGGCCCGGGTCCGGCTCAGTCGGCACGACTACCCGAGGGCCCTCCAGTACAAGATCGACGAGAACTGCCCGTAACACGAAGCCGGCCCCCGTCCTCGACGGGGGCCGGCTCATGCCGTCAGCAGTTGGGAATGGTCACACCGTTGTTGTCCTTGGCCACGTCGTTGCCCCACCTCGACAGGTAGAACGCCGACACCCATTGGCCGCTCGGGCCGACGTCCGGGTCGGTCTTCAGCCACCAGTGGTTGTAGCTGCCGCCGCTGGACACCTCACGGCCCCACACCTTGCAGTACACGTAGTTGGTGCCCTGGTACAGCGTCCCGGTGGCGGTGGCGCTGGTGGAGGTAGCGGAGGGGTACACCGGCGCGTTGGCGAAGGTGTCCACCCAGTACTTGCCGCTCGGGGCCGGGGTGCTGCTTCCGGAGCAGTCGGGGATGACGGTGCCGTTGGTGTCCTTGGCCACGTCGTTGCCCCACCCGGACAGGTAGTACGCCGACACCCATTGGCCGCTCGGGCCGACGTCCGGGTCGGTCTTCAGCCACCAGTGGTTGTAGCTGCTGCCGTTCGACACCTCACGGCCCCAGGCCTTGCAGTACACGTAGTTGGTGCCCTGGTACAGCGTGCCCGTGCTGCTGGTGGAGGTCGGGGAGGCGTACACCGGCGCGTTGGAGAAGGTGTTCACCCAGTACTGGCCGCCGCCCGCCGGCGGCGGGGTCGGCGCCGGGGTGGTGTTGCCGGAGCCGTACAGCCGGATGGCGCCGTAGTAGTCGCCGTGCGAGGACAGCGCCGCCACCTGGACGTAACCGCCGGAGTACGGGGCCTCGACGATCCAGCCCTGCCCCAGATACATCGCCACGTGGTGGATGGTGGAGGCGGTACTGCCGAAGTACACCAGGTCCCCGGGCAGCAGCGGCGCCGTCCCGTCCCCCCGGTAGTACCGGGCCACCGCCCGGGAGGTCGGCCACTGGGTCCGCGTGGTGCCGTTGATGACGTCCGCGCCGACCGCCAGGTAGTAGGCGTAGCGGACCATGCCGGAGCAGTCCAGGCCGCGGACGTTGCAGTCGTTGGGGGCGCCGTTGGACGGGTCGCAGATCCCGTACGTCGGCCCGGGCTGCGAGCCGTGCCCGCCGCCCCAGGAGTACGGGGTGCCGATCAGCCCGCAGGCGGACCGCACGGCGGCATTCGCCTGCGAGGCCGCACCGGTGGACAGCACCCCACAGGAAGGCGTCGCCTGCGCCGTCCCGGCCCCGGCGAAGAACACTCCGACCGACACCAGGACCGACAGCAGGGCCGCCCACCGCAGCGGGGCCACCAGCCACCGCGACAGAAGCTTTGTGCGCGTTGTCATGACTGCGGATCTTTCCGGCGGCCCTGACTCTCCCTCAATGGCTGCACCACACAGAAGACCTGACGGCTCATTGGCGCCCGGCCACATTGCGCGGGACCCGAAGGACATGGGACAGCGCAACCACCCTACCAACGATCCACCAACATGCGAGGGAAAACCGGAAATTGACGGTTCGTTACCAGCCAGTAGAGGATCAAGGAAGCCTTCTGTGCGGGCGAGTTGGCCGGACAACTCTTCACGCGGGCGTTGCACGGAGTTCCGTCGGCCCTTCTTGAATCCGCAGCACCGGGCCTGCCATCCTGGCCCGCGCCACACGCCCAGCCCTCCCACCCTCAGGAGAGTGCCCCCATGCGGAAACCGTCCGCACACCGACGCCACCGACGGCTGCACCTGCTGCTGCTCGCCGTCGTGGCCCTGCTCGTGCCGCTGATACCGACCCAGGCCGCCGCCGCGGGCAGCTCGATCGGCCTGGCCGCCACCAGCTACGTCCAGGGCCGGACTTCGGCCCTGCCGGTGACGTACAGCACCGGGCAGCCCTCCTCCACCAACTGGGTCGGCATCTACCCCACCGACCCCGCGAAGGGCCCCGGCAGCGGGACGGCCTCGCTGGCCTGGGCGTACGCCCCGAACAGCAGCGGCACGGTCACCGTGGCGGCGGGCTCCCTGCAGCCCGGCAGCTACCTGGCCTACCTGCTCGCCAACAACGGCTACACGCCGCTGGCCACGCCGGTGCTGTTCACCGTGACCTCCTCGACCACCCTGGACACGCAGAACAGCATGCTGTGCCTCGGCCAGAGCTCCTACGCGCAGGGCCAGGCCGTGCTCGCCTCCTACGGCACCGGCCGGGTCTCCGCGACCAACTGGATCGGCATCTACCCCGACAACGGCCAGCAGCCGGGCGGGAGTCCGGCCCTCGCCTGGGCCTACGCGCCGAACGGCACCGGCTCGGTGTCCCTCGCCACCGACTCGCTCGCCCCGGGCACCTACCTGGCCGACTACCTCTACAACGACGGCTACACCGCGCTCGCCCGGCCCGCCCGCTTCTCCGTCACCGCGCCCGGGACCGGCAGCACCAACCTGATCGTCAACGGGGACGCCGAGTGCGCCGACGCCTCCGTCAGCGGCTACGACAGCGTCACGCTCCCCGGCTGGCAGACCACCGGCGTCCCGACCGCCGTGGCGTACGGCGCACCGAACGGCTTCCCGTCGAACAGCACCACCGGCCCGGGCAACCGCGGCAACTCCTTCTTCTCCGGCGGCCCGGTCGGCAGCTCCACGCTCTCCCAGACCGCCGACGTGTCGGCGGCGGCCGACCGGATCGACACCGGCGCGGTGACGTACAACCTCTCGGGCTGGCTCGGCGGTTACGCCACCGAGAACTCCACCGCCACCCTCACGGCCACCTTCCGCAACGGCTCCGGCGCGTCCCTCGGCACCACCCGGATCGGGCCGGTCAGCGCCACCGACCGCGGCCTGGCCACCGCCCTGCTCCAGCGCACCGCCACCGGAACCCTTCCCGCCGGCACCCGCAGCATCGCACTCGCCCTGCAACTGACCCGCGAATCGAGCCGCACCGGCACCGCGTACAACGACGCCTACGCGGACAACCTCTCGCTGACCATCTCGGCGCCCCTGCCCGCCCCCGCCCTGCCGGCCCCCGTCTCCTCCCAAGTGCCCTCGCTGGACCACGTGTTCTTCGTGATGCTGGAGAACCGGTCCTACGACCAGGTGATCGGCAGCTCCGCCGCGCCCTACCTGAACCAGCTGGCGAACAGCGGTGTCACGCTCACCCAGTCCTACGGCGTCGTCCACCCCAGTGACCCCAACTACCTTGCCGTGTCCGGAGGTTCCACCTTCGGCCGGACCGACAACCCCTATCCGGCACTCACCGGCGCGGTCACCGCGCCGCACCTCGGCAACCTGGCGGAGCAGGCCGGCCGGTCCTGGCGCGGCTACGTCGAGGACATGAAGTCGCCCTGCAACCTGAGCTCCAGCGGCAACTACGACGCGGACAACATCCCGTTCGTGTACTTCAAGGACGTCACCGGCGACACCGCCCGCTGCCAGGACAAGCTGCAGCCGATCACCCGGCTCTGGTCCGACCTCCAATCCACCGCCACCACACCGAACTTCGTCTGGTTCGAGCCCAACAGCTGCAACACCATGCACAACTGCGACGTCGCCACCGGCGACACCTGGATGCGCACCAACCTCCCGAAGCTGTTCGCCTCCCCCGCCTGGACGCAGCAGCGCTCCCTCCTCGTCATCACCTTCGACGAGGACGACAACAACCACGGCCAGCGCATCCCCACCATCGTCACGGGCTCGCCCGGCCTCACCAAGCCCGGCTACCGCTCCCCCGTCCAGTACAACCACTACAGCATCCTGCGCACCGTCGAAGAGGGCCTGCGCCTCCCCGGCCGCCTGACCCAGAACGACCAGTACGCGACCCCGCTCAACGACATCTGGAACTGACACCGCCTCACGCGGCCCCGTTCGACCGCCGCCTTCCGCCATGGGCGGCGGTCGAACGGCCTCCGGCCCTAAGATCTCCCCCGACCTGCCGGAACCGCCGGCGCCAGGTCACCACACCATGGGGGAACATCGTGGGTCTCGTCGTGGGTCTCGTCGTGGTCGCCGTCCTTGCCGTGCTGCTCGCGGTGGCGGCCTGGTGGGTCGTCCGGACATACAACCGGCTGATCCGGCTGCGCAATCAGACACAGGCGTCCTGGGCACAGATCGACGTCCAGCTGAAGCGCCGGCACGAGCTGATACCGAACCTGGTCGAGGGCGCGCGCGGGTACGCGGCACACGAGCGGGCCACGCTGGAAGCCGTCGTCACCGCGCGCGGGACGGCGGCGCAGACCGGTCTCGGCGTCACCGACAAGGCCGCCGCGGAGGAGTTGCTGACCGCCTCCCTCGGCCGGCTGCTCGCCCTCGGCGAGAGCTACCCGCAGCTCAAGGCGGACCAGCATTTCCTCAAACTGCAGGCCGAGTTGGCCACCGCCGAGGACAAGATCGCCTACGCGCGGCAGTTCTACAACAGCGCCGTCCAGAGCTACCACACCGCCCTGGAGAGCTTCCCCGGGAACCTCGTCGCCGGTATCGGCGGCGGGCACGGCCGACGCGAGTACTTCGAGGCCGGGGCCACCGCGCAGGACGCACCCCGGGTGAACCTCGCATGAGCCTCGACACCCAGGTCTACTGGGCCGGCGCCGCACTGGTCGCGCTCTGGCTCGCGGTCTACGGAATCGCCCTGCTCGCCACCCGGAACGGAACCGTCCACCCCGGCCCCGCGACGCAGGAACTCGGCGACCAGCCCGAACGCCCCGCCGTGGTGGCCCTGTTGGCGAACCGGTGGCGCACCGTGGACCACGCCGCCGCGGCGACCCTGCTGGACCTCGCGGCGCGCGGCCTGGTCGAGATCCGCCAGCCCGCCGACGACCCCGCGCAGAGCACAGTGCACCGCACCCGCAAGGACGCCCCCGCCCTGGCCCCCTACGAACAGCGGGTCCTCGACCGGATCACCGAACAGGCCGGCGCCTCCGGAGCCCCGATCGGCGCGATCGCCTTCCGCGCACAGGAACGCGCGACCGCCTGGAACGGCGCCCTCCGCCGGGAGATCGTCGCCGAGGCTCGCCAGCGCGGCCTCTCCCGGCCGCGGTTCGGCCCCCTGCTGGCCGGCGTGCTGTTCACCGGCCTCTTCGCCCCCGGCGTGCTCCTCGCGCTGGGCGTCCTCACCGGCGGGCACAACGTCCGCGCGGCGATCGGGGTCGGCACCATCACGGCGATCCCACTGGGGTTCCTGCTGGCGCTCGCCATCGGCGAACGGGCAACCCGATCCGGGCTCGAACGCGCGGGCCACTGGGCCGGAATCCAGTCCTGGCTCCGCGCGCACGAAGACTTCACCCGACTGCCACCCGCAGCCGTCACCGTCTGGGACCGCTACCTCGCGTACGGCACCGCGCTCGGCGTCACCGCCAACGCCTCCCGCCTGCTCGGCTTCGACGCGGGCGACAAACGCCGCGTCTGGTCCTCCCACGGCGGCACCTGGCGCCCCGTCCGCATCCGCTACCCCCGGCTCCGCCCCGGCTTCGGCGCCAGTACCGCCCAGCTGCTCCAACTGGCAGGCGCCACAGCCGTGGTGGCCGTCGGCCTGACCCTGTTCGCCGTCCTCCGCCGCCCCGAATGGGCAGCCGCCCCCGACGTGACCGACCCGCTGCGCCGCCCCGGCCTGCTGCTGAGCGCCGGCTGGGTCGGCATCGGCGTCCTCGCCCTCGCGGCGGCCGGCCGCCTCAGCCGCTGGACGGCGCTCCTGGCCTTCCTCGCCCTGATGCCCGGCAACTTCGCCAGCACCCACGGCTGGATGTCCCACAGCCTCGACCACCCCGGCCCGCTGCCCGGCGAAACCGCCACAATCACCTGCTTCGGCGCACTCACCGCCTACTACCTCACCCTCGCCGCCCTGGAACGGCGCGCCCCGCACACCGTCACCGGCGAAGTCCTGCGCCTGGAGCCCCGCCGACGCGCCAGGGCCCCACGCTTCCTCGCCCTCGACACCGGCACCACCGACCACACCCTCGCCTGGGCCCTCCCCGCCAACGCCCCCACTCTCCCGCCCGGCAGCCTCGTCCGCCTCACGGTCTCGCGCGGAACCCGCACAGTGAGATCGGCGGAACTCGTCACCGGCTGATCGGCCGGCACCTACCGCCCTGACCGGGCCGGCCCGGTGGACCTCGACAAGCGGTCGCCCGGTCGCCGGCCAACGGCTGTGCTGGCGCCCTGATAAACACGAAAAGCCCCCGCCCGATTTCCCGGGCAGGGGCTTTTCTGAATAATTGTTCGGCAGCGTCCTACTCTCCCACAGGGTCCCCCCTGCAGTACCATCGGCGCTGTGAGGCTTAGCTTCCGGGTTCGGAATGTAACCGGGCGTTTCCCTCACG
>NZ_JBVJHA010000007.1:0-71233 GCF_055587065.1 Kitasatospora sp. NPDC048662
GCCCGGTTACATTCCGAACCCGGAAGCTAAGCCTCACAGCGCCGATGGTACTGCAGGGGGGACCCTGTGGGAGAGTAGGACGCCGCCGAACAATTATTCTGGAAAGGGCTCCAGCCATTTGGCTGGGGCCCTTTCTGCATTTCCGGGAGGATTCCCGAAGACTGCATGGCCTGTTGCCGGGTGGTTCGGTGCACGGCACACTGTGGCGTCATGGTCGTGGAGCAGGGCGAGGGGGCCGGTGGCAGAGCCGGCCGGGGCGGCGACGACTTTCGGGTGTTCTACGAGGCCGCGTACGGTCAGCTGGTGGCGCACTTGTATGCGCTGACGGGCGATCTGGGTGAGGCGCAGGACGCCGCCCAGGAGGCGTTCGTCCGGGCGTGGAACCACTGGGGGCGGCTGGTGTCGCACGAGAATCCGGTGGCGTGGGTGCGGCTGACGGGGCAGCGGATCGCGATCAGTCGGTGGCGGCGGGCGCGGACGGCGTTGCAGAGCTGGATTCGGCACGGGGACGCGAATCTGCCGGTTCCGGGGCCTGGGCCGGAGACCGTGGCGCTGGTGGAGGCGTTGCGGCAGTTGCCGGAGGCGCAGCGGTCGGCGTTGGTGTGGCATCACATGGGGGGTCGTTCGGTGGCGGAGATTGCCGCGGACGAGGGGGTGCCGGTGGGGACGGTCAAAGCGCGGCGGTCGGCGTTGGTGTGGCATCACATGGGGGGTCGTTCGGTGGCGGAGATTGCCGCGGACGAGGGGGTGCCGGTGGGGACGGTCAAAGCGCGGTTGCATCGGGGGCGGCAGGCGTTGGCGGCGTTGTTGGGGGAAGAGCCGGCGGCGGTCGTGGAGGAGCCGACGGTCGCGCCGCTGCGATCGGCTCCGGCGCCTGCCACGGGTGAACGGGCAGCAGGGGAAGCGGAGTTGACGGGCGGCGGCGGTGGCGGGGAGCCGGTGCAGGTGACGGAAACTCAGGGGACTCAGGTGCGGGTGGCGGAAGACTGCGGTTCGCATGTCTAGGCCCGAGGCGGAGACGGCGAGGGCCACGGGGGTTGTGGGGGCGGAGGACCGTCCGGCGATCGGGGCGGCTCGGCTGGAGACCATGTTCGACGGGCTGCGGCGGGAGGTGGTGCTTGCCGTGCCCGTGCCGCCGAGTGCGGAGGTGGTGCGTCGTGGGGTGAGGCGGCGTCGGCGTCGGGTGGGAGCGATGGCAGGTGCGGGGGTGCTGGGCGTCGCGGTGCTGTGGTCCGCGGCGGCGATGGTGCCCGGGCCGGTGGGGCACGGGGTGGCGGCGCATCCGGTGCCTCCGACGGCTGCGGCGCCTGCCCCGAAGGTCGAAGTGCCGTTGCCGGAGCCGCAGTTGCCGTTGCTGCCGTCGCCGAACTGGGTGCTGGAGTGGGCATCGCTGGAGTCGGCCGACCCGATGGCGCGGGCGCTGGTGCTGGACGTGTCGAGGCTGCCGAGTGTGTTGGGCGGGTACGGCCCGTGGACGGCACTGCCGGCTGTGGACCCGGCGGCAGCCGGTCCGTCCGGGGGCGCGTCCCCGAGTGGTCCGACCACGCCCGGTCCCACCACGAGCGGGCCCACGACAACCGGTCCGACCACGAGCGCCGATCCGACCGCCACCAACAGCGCCTCCCCGAGCGGAAGCCCATCAAGCAGTCCATCAGGCAGTTCATCAGACAGCCCGTCAAGCAGCCCGTCGCGATCGGGCGGTCTGGACGCGTACGCGGACGGGTGCGTGTCGCGGGTGGTCGGTACGTCGGGCGCCGAGCAGTTGTGGGGCCAGCGGTATGTGGATGCCGGCCACCCGGAGGCGTCGGCGCAGCAGATCGTGATGCGGTTCGGTTCGCCGCTGGAGGCGGAGCACCAGGCGTCCCGGCTGTTGGTGGGCGGGGAGTGCGTGAGCTCGGGGGCGGGCTGGGCGGTGGAGCAGCAGGTCGGTGCGGTGGTGGCGTTGGGTGTGCGGCAGCCGGTGGCGTACGCGGAGGAGGTGGCGGTGCACATCAGCGGGACGATGGTGGCGGTGTTGACGGTGCGTCGCGGTGGGCGGGGGGTGGTGCCGGCGGCGGGGTTGTCGGATCCGTTCCGGGAGTCGGCGCTGGAGTTCCTGCGGTTGCGCGCGCCCGGGCCGGGGGAGGGCTGAGGCCCGCGTCGGAGCTCAATCAGGCGGTGCCCGAAGGGTTTTGAAGAAAGTCCGCGCACCGGTGCAACCGGTCCGCTCCGGGCCGCGTTGGTGTGGTGAGGCCGCTGCCGATCGGGGTGGTGGCCCGCGGGGGTACGCCCGGTTGGGCGGTCGGGGCAGAACAGGGGACTGCCCCGGCTGTCCGGCCGGGTGTCGGCCCGGAGCGCAGGCCGTGGTGAGCCGCGGGTTCGACGGTCGGAGGGGAACGCGGTGGGGGCTGAGGCGGTGGGGGTGCCGGTCGTGGCGGAGCCCGAGGGGCTGGCGGAGCTGCGCAGGCGCGCGGCCGCGGCGGGGCCGCCGCCGGCCGAGGGCATGGTGGTGTGCGAGAACCTGGTGCGGATCCACCGTTCCGAGGGCGTCGAGGTGCAGGCCCTGCAGGGGCTCGATCTGACGGTCGAGGACGGCGAGTTGATCGCGGTGGTGGGCGCGTCGGGTTCGGGGAAGTCGACGTTGCTGGGGATCCTCGCGGGGCTGGACGTGCCGACGGCGGGCAGTGCCCGGGTGGCGGGGAACGATCTGCTGGCGATGGACAAGAAGGAGCGGTTGGCGTTCCGGCGCCGCACGGTGGGGTTCGTCTGGCAGCAGACGGCGCGGAATCTGCTGCCGTATCTGACGGCGGTGGAGAACGTGATGCTGCCGATGGGGTACGCGGGGGTGCCGCGGCGCGAGCGGCAGCGGCTGGCGGCGGACTTGTTGGGGATGTTGGGGATCGGGCATCTGGCGGGGCGTCGGCCGGCGGAGATGTCGGGTGGTGAGCAGCAGCGGGTGGCGATCGCGGTGGCGAACGCGAACTCGCCGGCGCTGCTGCTGGCGGACGAGCCGACGGGTGAGCTGGACAGTGCGACCAGCGAGGAGATCTTCGCGGCGCTGCGGTCGGTGAACGAGGAGTTGGGGGTGACGGTGCTGATCGTCACTCACGATCGGATGGTGGCGCAGGAGGTGCGGCGTACTGTGCGGATCCGCAACGGTCGGACATCGACGGAGGTGCTGCGTCCGGAGCGGGGTGAGCCTGGGGTGGAGTACGCGGTGCTGGACCGGGTGGGCCGGTTGCAGTTGCCGCAGGATTTCACGGAGGCGTTGGGGCTGAGCCGTCGGGTGCGGCTGGCGTTGGAGGAGGACCACATCAGGGTGTGGCGCGCGGAGGGTTCGGAGGTACGCGGGTGAGTGGCGCGATGGTGGTCGTGGAGGACGTGCACCGGACGTTCGGTGCGGGCGACCGGGCGGTGCATGCGGTGCGCGGGGTGTCGTTCACGGTGAGGGCCGGGGAGTTGACGGCGCTGCGGGGCCGGTCGGGGTCGGGGAAGACGACGCTGTTGAACCTGGTGGGTGGTCTGGACACGCCGTCGGCGGGGCGGATCAGCATCGCGGGGATGGACCTGTCGGGTCTGGACGAGTCGGGCCGGTTGGCGCTGCGTCGGGACCGGATCGGTTTCGTGTTCCAGTCGTTCGGGCTGATCTCGGTGCTGACGGCGGCGGAGAACGTCGGGGTGCCGATGCGGTTGCGCCGGGTGGCGGTGAAGGAGCGCGAGGAGCGGGTGCGGACGCTGCTGGCGCTGGTGGGCCTGGCCGACCACGCGGCGCAGCGGCCGACGGAGCTGTCGGGTGGTCAGCAGCAGCGGGTGGCGGTGGCACGGGCGTTGGCGAACGAGCCGGCGCTGTTGATCGCGGACGAGCCGACCGGGCAGCTGGATTCGGACACCGGTCTGGCGATCATGGAGCTGCTGCGGGCGGTGGTGCGCAGCGAGGGCGTGACGGCGCTGGTGGCGACGCACGACCCGCAGCTCATGGACCTGGCGGACCGGGTGCTGGAGCTGCGGGACGGCAAGATCGTCGAATAGCCGCCGGGAACCTCAGGTCCAGAGCTTGCGGACCTGGTCGGCGACCTGCCGGGCCTGGGCCCGGCCGGCTTCGGCGGCGGGTGCGCGGACGGTGGTGTCGAGCGGGTTGACGCCGAAGGAGGCGAGCGCGTCCTCGTCGGGGGTGATGGCGAGGGCAGTGCCGCCGGCCCGGAGGGTCTCCAGTTCGACGGGGAGGTTGGGGTCGGGCATCGGGGCGATGACCAGGACGGTCTGCTGGCCGGTCATCAGGTCGGCGTTGGTGCAGGTGCGGATGCCGCCGTCCATGTAGCGGTGGCCGTCGATTTCGACGGTGGGCCAGATGCCGGGGATGGCACAGCTGGCGGCGACGGCGTCGACCAGGGGGACGCCGCTGTGGCGGTCGAAGGTGCGGGGTCCGCCGGTGTCGGCGTCCACGGCGGTGAGGGTGAGCGGCCGGCTGGGCCAGTCGTGGACGGGGAGGCGGTCGGCGATGACGGCGCGCCGGTCGGCGGCGGGGACGGTGTCGGTGTCCAGGGCGAGGCGGCCGATGCGGCGGCGCAGTTCGGCGGGGTCGGTGATTTCGGCCTGCAGCACGGCGAGGGCTTCGAGGAGCGTGCCGAGGGTTTCGAGGGGCGGGACGATCTCGTGGTTCTGCCGCGCGGGGTCGGTCTGTCGCAGGTGGAGTTCGGCGAGCGGTAAGCCGGAGGCGAGTTGGCCGGCGACGGTGGCACCGGCGGAGGTGCCGAGGATGTGGTCGGCGGTGCCGGGGAGGTCGAGGCCGGCTTCGGCGAGGCCGTGGAGCAGTCCGGTGGTCCAGGAGATGCCGGCGAGTCCGCCGCCGCCGAGTACGAGTCCGCGCATGGTGGTTTCCTTCGGGTCGATCTTTCCGTTCGACATTTTGGCGCAACGACCGTCAAGAAATTGACAATTCTTCAGTCAAACCACTCTGATCAGCGGATATTCAGATTGCAGGGCTTAACCTCAAGGGCATGGTGCACACAGGCCGCGGCCGGCTGCGGATCTACCTCGGGGCGGCCCCGGGTGTCGGCAAGACGTACGCCATGCTCGCCGAGGCGCACCGGCGCCTGGGGCGCGGCGCGGACGTGGTGATCGGCTTCGTGGAGACCCACGGACGGGTGCACACCGCCGAACTGCTGGACGGACTGGAGACCGTCCCGCGCCGCACCCTGACCCACCGCGGCGCCGAGTTCACCGAACTCGACCTGGACGCGGTGCTGGCCCGCGACCCGGCGGTGGTGCTGATCGACGAGCTCGCCCACACCAATGTCCCCGGCTCGCGGTACACCAAGCGCTGGCAGGACGTCGAGGAGCTGCTGGCGGCCGGGATCGACGTCATCTCCACCGTCAACATCCAGCACCTGGAGTCGCTCGGCGACGTGGTCGAGGGCATCACGGGCATCCGCCAGCGGGAGACCGTCCCGGACGAGGTGGTGCGGCGCGCCGACCAGATCGAGCTGGTCGACATGGCACCGCAGGCACTGCGCCGCCGCCTGGCGCACGGCAACGTGTACGCGCCGGAGAAGGTGGACGCGGCGCTCGCCCACTACTTCCGGCTCGGCAACCTGACGGCGCTGCGCGAACTGGCGCTGCTGTGGACGGCGGACCGGGTCGACGAGTACCTGCAGCGGTACCGGGCCGAGCAGGGCATCCAGGGCACCTGGCAGGCCCGGGAGCGGATCGTGGTCGGCCTGACCGGCGGCCCGGAGGGCGCCACCCTGATCCGCCGAGCCGCCAGGATCGCGGCCCGGGCCAGCGCCGGCGAACTGCTGGCGGTGCACATCTCGCGCTCCGACGGACTGTCGGGGTCCTCGCCGCAGACGCTGATCGAGCAGCGCGCGCTGGTGGAGAGCCTCGGCGGCAGCTTCCACTCGGTGCTCGGCGACGACCCGGCGGCCGGGCTGCTGGACTTCGCGCGCGGCGTCAACGCCACCCAGATCGTGATCGGCACCAGCCGCCGCAAGGTCTGGCAGTACATCTACGGGCCGGGCGTCGGCCTCACGGTGACCCGGGACTCCGGCGACATCGACGTCCACATGGTCAACCACGAGCACGCGGCGCGCGGCCGGGGCCGGATCCCGATCCGCAAGGTCACCGACCTGGGCCGGACCCGGACGATCGCGGGCTGGCTGATCGGCGTGGCCGGGCCGCCGCTGCTGGCGCTGGTGCTGAGCCGGTTCCACGGGCAGGGACTCTCCACCGACATGCTGCTGTTCCTGTCGCTGACGGTGTGCGCGGCGCTGGTCGGCGGGCTGTACCCGGCGATCGCCTCGGCGCTGGTCGGATCGACGGCGCTCAACTACTACTTCGCGCCCCCCATTCACACCTTCACCATCGCCGAGCCGCAGAACATCCTGGCGGTGGCGATCTTCACCACGGTCGGCATCGCGGTCGCCACCGTGGTCGACCTGGCCGCCCGGCGCAGCCACCAGGCGGCCCGCGCCCAGGCCGAGGCACAGACCCTGTCCGCGCTGGCCGGCACCGTGCTGCGCGGAGCCCCCACCGGCGAGGGGGTACTGACGGCGCTGCTGGAACAGGTCCGGGAGACCTTCCAGCAGGACGCCGTGGCGCTGGTCGAACGTGCCGACCCGCACTCCGCCTGGCACGCCGCCGCCTCGGTCGGCCCGCGCCCGCCGGCCGGGCCCGAGCAGGCGGACGTGGACGTGCCGGTCGGCGAACGCCTCGCCCTGGTGCTGCGCGGCCGGGTGCTGCCCGCCGCGGACCGGCGGATGCTCGGCGCCTTCGCCAACCAGGCCGCCGTCCTGCTGGAGCGCCGCCGACTGGCCGGCGAGGCCGCCGCCGCCCGCCGCGAGGCCGAGGGCAACCGGATCCGCACCGCGCTGCTCGCCGCCGTCTCGCACGACCTGCGCACCCCGCTGGCCGGGATCAAGGCCGCCGTCACCTCACTGCGCGCCGAGGACGTCGAATGGGACCCGGAGGACGAGGCCGAACTGCTGGCCGGCATCGAGTCCGGCGCGGACCGCCTCGACCACCTGATCAACAACCTGCTCGACATGAGCCGCCTGCAGACCGGCACCGTCACCCCGCTGGTGCAGCCCACCGATCTGGACGAGGTGGTGCCGTTCGCGCTCGGCGGCGTCCCGCCGGGCAGCGTCCGGCTGGACGTGGCGGAGTCGCTGCCGATGGTGCGCGCCGACGCCGGGCTGCTGGAGCGGGTGCTGGCCAACCTGGTGGAGAACGCCGTCAAGTACGGCCCGTCCGGCAGCCCGGTGCTGGTCAAGGCGGACCTGCTGCCGCGCGACGGCCGGGTCGAGCTGCGCGTCGTCGACCGCGGCCCGGGCGTCCCGGAGGAGGCCCGGGAGCGGATCTTCGCCCCGTTCCAGCGCTACGGCGACGCCCCGCGCGGCACCGGGGTCGGCCTCGGCCTGGCGGTGGCGCGCGGCTTCACCGAGGCGATGGGCGGCTCCGTCATCGCCGAGGACACTCCCGGCGGCGGGCTGACCATGGTGGTCTCGCTGCCCGCCGTCGATCTGCACGACCATCCTGACAACGGAAAGGCCGGTCCCGCATGACCCGGGTCCTCGTGGTGGACGACGAACCCCAGATCGTCCGCGCCCTGGTGATCAACCTCAAGGCCCGCAAGTACGAGGTCGATTCCGCGCACGACGGCGCGAGCGCCCTGGAACTGGCCGCCGCCCGCCACCCCGACGTGGTGGTGCTCGACCTCGGCCTGCCCGACATGGACGGCGTCGAGGTGATCCGCGGCCTGCGTGGCTGGACCCGGGTGCCGATCATCGTGCTGTCCGCCCGGCACGCCTCCGACGAGAAGGTCGAGGCGCTGGACGCCGGCGCCGACGACTACGTCACCAAGCCGTTCGGCATGGACGAGCTGCTGGCCCGGATGCGGGCCGCGGTGCGCCGTGCCGAGCCGGTCACCGCCGAGGGCGAGCCGGTGGTCGCCACCGAGTCGTTCACCGTCGACCTGGCCGCCAAGAAGGTCAACCGTCAGGGCGCCGACGTCCGGCTCACCCCCACCGAGTGGCACCTGCTGGAGGTGCTGGTGCGCAACTCCGGGCGGCTGGTCAGCCAGACCCAGCTGCTGCAGGAGGTGTGGGGCCCGGCCTACCGCAAGGAGACCAACTACCTGCGGGTCTACCTGGCACAGCTGCGCCGCAAGCTGGAGGCCGACCCGTCGCACCCCCGGCACTTCATCACCGAACCGGGCATGGGCTACCGCTTCGAGCCGTGACCGGGCCCACCTGTGGCTCTGCCATCGGGCAGGGGTGAACCGGTACCCTTCCGGCATGAGTGGTGACAACATCGGCGACCAGCCGCAGGGCCGTTTCCGCCGCATGCTGAGTCGGCTGACGTCCTCCTCGGAGGAGTTGGCCGCCCAGGAACTGCGGCAGGACACCGCCGAGGCGGGCTGCACCCCGATCGCCGCCTGCGGCGACCGTGAGATCGTCACCGTGGCCGGAACGCTGCGGACCGTCACGCTGCGCCCCCGCGCGGGTGTGCCCGCGCTGGAGGCCGAGCTGTTCGACGGCACGGAGGCGCTGGACGTGGTGTGGCTGGGCCGTCGCTCGATCGTGGGAATCGAGCCGGGCCGCCGACTGATCGCCAGCGGCCGGATCGGCCATGCACGCGGGCGCCGCGTGCTCTTCAACCCCCGCTACGAGCTGCGTCCGGTGGGACACGGGAGCGAGTCCGCGTGAGCAACGAGGCCGAGGCGGTCCGGGTGACCACCCACGACCCGCAGGGCGACGAGCAGGGCAGCGTGCATGAGCGGGACGCCTCCAAGGAGGCGGCCGAGACGGTGCTGAAGGCGTTCGGCGGGATCCGCGGCATGGTCGACATGACGCTGCCCGGCCTGGTGTTCATCATCGCCTTCAACATCACCCACAAGGTGCCGGTGGCCGCCTGGTCGGCGCTGGCCCTGTGCGCGGTGTTCGTGGTGGTCCGGCTGGCCCGCCGGGAGACCATCCAGCACGCCTTCTCCGGCGTGTTCGGCGTGGCGATCGGCGCCTGGATCTCGATGAAGACCGGCAAGGCCGAGGACTTCTACCTGCCGGGCCTGCTGTGGAACGTCGGCTACTGCGTGGCGCTGGCGGTCTCCGCGCTGGTGCGCTGGCCGATGATCGGACTGATGCTGGGCCCGATCACCGGCGAGATGTTCACCTGGCGCAAGCAGAACCCGGGCCGGCTGGCCGCCTACACCCGGGCGACCTGGGCCTGGGTGCTGATCATGGGCCTGAAGCCGGCGATCCTGTTCCCGCTGTACTTCACCCACAACGTCAACCTGCTGGGCTGGCTGAAGGTCGCCCTCGGCATTCCGCCGATGCTGCTGGCGATGTACGTGACCTGGCAGATCCTGCTGAAGGCGCCGCCGCCGATCAAGGCCGAGCTGCCCGAGGACGAAGAGGAACCCCGGAAGTGAGCGAAGGGCCCGCGCGATGCGCGGGCCCTTCGCCGTACGGCGGGACGGATCAGCCGGCGAGCAGCGTCTCCAGCTCCTCCTCGCGCTCCTGGGCGGCGACGAACAGCAGCTCGTCACCGGCCTCCAGGGTGTCGCTGCCACCGGGGACCAGCACCCGGCCGCCCCGGATGATGGTGACCAGCGCGGTGTCCACCGGCCAGGCCACGTCCGAGACCCGCGTCCCGACCAGGCCGGCGTCGGCGGCCAGGGTGAGCTCGACCAGGTTGGCGTTGCCCTGCGAGAAGCGCATCAGCCGGACCAGGTCGCCGACGCTGACGGCCTCCTCGACCAGTGCCGACATCAGGCGCGGGGTGGAGACGGCGACGTCCACGCCCCAGGACTCGTTGTACAGCCACTCGTTCTTCGGGTTGTTCACCCGGGCGACCACCCGGGGCACCCCGTACTCGGTCTTGGCGAGCAGCGAGACGACCAGGTTGACCTTGTCGTCACCGGTGGCGGCGATCACCACGTGGCAGCGCTGCAGGGCGGCCTCGTCCAGCGAGGTGATCTCGCAGGCGTCGGCGAGCAGCCACTCCGCCAGCGGGACCCGCTCCACCGAGATGGAGTTCGGGTTCTTGTCGATCAGCAGGACCTCGTGGCCGTTCTCCAACAGCTCTCCGGCGATGGAACGGCCGACGGCACCGGCTCCGGCGATTGCGACGCGCATCAGTGACCAGCCTCCTCGGGGCCCTTGGCGAAGGCCGCCTCGACCGCGGTCAGTTCGTTGCGGCGCAGCATCACGTGCACCAGGTCGCCTTCCTGCACCACCATCTGCGGGGTGGGCAGCACGCCCTCGCCGACCCGGGTGACGAACGCCACCCGGACACCGGCGGAGGCCTCCAGCTCGGACAGGCGGTGGCCTATCCAGGCGGGGGCGAACGCCACCTCGGCGAGCTGCACGGCGCCCGACGGGTCCTGCCAGACCGGCTCGGCGCCGCTGGGCAGCAGCCGGCGCAGCATCTGGTCGGCCGTCCAGCGGACGGTCGCGACGGTCGGGATGCCCAGGCGCTGGTAGACCTCGGCGCGGCGCGGGTCGTAGATGCGGGCCGCGACGTGCTCGACGCCGAAGTTCTCGCGGGCCACCCGGGCCGCGATGATGTTCGAGTTGTCACCGCTGGAGACGGCGGCGAAGGCGCCCGCCTCCTCGATGCCGGCTTCCCTCAGGGTGTCCTGGTCGAAGCCGACACCGGTGACCCGGCGGCCGTTGAAGCCCGCGCCGAGCCGACGGAAGGCGGTCGGGTCCTGGTCGATCACCGCGACCGAGTGGCCTTGTTTCTCAAGCGTTCTGGCGAGGGCGGAGCCCACGCGCCCGCAACCCATGATGACGATGTGCACGCGACTACCTCACCCGATCCGTTGGGGTCATGACCTGCGTAAACACCGCTCATCGTCCTTCCGTGCCCCCGATTGAGGGGGCCAATTGTCGGCCGCGCCTGTGATCCGACGCGAGGGGCAACGAGGTGTTGCCCGCTAACCCTTAATCCGACACGCTAGCCGGTCCGCCGAACACAGTCGCGACCAAGGTGGCCCCCGTGCGGCGTCGGCTGCCAGTGCGAGCCTTTACGATTCCTTGCTGTGCCTATGCCTGCTGACCTACCGAAACGCATCCTGATCGGGCGTGCGCTGCGCAGCGACAAGCTGGGGGAGACGCTGCTCCCCAAGCGCATCGCGCTGCCGGTGTTCGCCTCGGACGCCCTGTCCTCCGTGGCGTACGCGCCCGAGGAGATCCTGCTCACGCTGTCGCTGGCCGGCGCCGGGGCGATCCACTTCTCCTGGCAGATCGGTGTCGTGGTCGCCATCGTGATGCTCGCGGTGGTCGCCTCGTACCGGCAGAACGTCCACGCGTACCCCAGCGGCGGCGGCGACTACGAGGTCGCCACCGTCAACCACGGGCCGAACTCCGGCCTGGTGGTGGCGAGTGCGCTGATGGTCGACTACATCCTGACCGTGGCGGTGTCCACCACCTCGGGCGTGGCCAACGTGGTGTCGGCGGTGCCGGCGTTGCGCGGGCACGAGATGGCGCTGTCGGTCACCCTGGTCATCCTGCTGATGGGCATGAACCTGCGCGGTGTCCGCGAGTCCGGGTCCGCCTTCGCGATCCCGACGTACGCGTTCATGGTGGGCGTGCTCGGCATGGTGGTCTACGGCATGGTGCGGCACTTCGGGTTCGACGCGGCGCTGCCCGCGGAGAGCTCGGCGTTCCACCTGGAGGCGACGCCCGGGAACGGGGCGCTGGGCGGGTTCGCGCTGGTGTTCCTGCTGCTGAAGGCGTTCTCCTCGGGCTGTGCGGCGCTGACCGGTGTGGAGGCGATCTCCAACGGCGTGCCGGCCTTCCGCAAGCCGAAGAGCAAGAACGCGGCGACCACGCTGCTGATGATGGCCAGCATCGCTGTGACGATGTTCATGGGCATCATCTACCTGGCGCACCTGACCGGGACGCAGATGGCCGAGAACCCGGCCGAGCAGCTGATCGGCGCGCCGGAGAACTACCACCAGAAGACCGTGCTGGCGCAGATCTCCGAGGCGGTGTTCTCCAACTTCACCCCGGGCTTCTACTTCGTCGCCGGCACCACCGGCCTGATCCTGGTGCTGGCCGCGAACACCGCGTTCAACGGCTTCCCGGTGCTCGGCTCGATCCTCGCCCAGGACCGCTACCTGCCGCGGCAGCTGCACACCCGCGGCGACCGGCTGGCGTTCTCCAACGGCATCGTGCTGCTCGCCGGTGCGGCCATCCTGTTCATCGTGGCGTTCGGCGCCGACCCGAACCGGCTGATCCAGCTGTACATCGTCGGCGTGTTCGTGGCGTTCAACATGAGCCAGTCGGGCATGATCCGGCACTGGACCCGGCTGCTGAAGACCGAGACCGACCCGAAGAAGCGCGCCCGCATGCAGCGCAGCCGGGCGATCAACACCTTCGGCCTGGTGATGACCATGGCCGTGCTGATCGTGGTGCTCGCCACCAAGATCGGCCACGCCTGGATCGCGATCGCGCTGATGGTGGTGCTGTTCGTGATGATGAAGGCGATCCGCCGCCACTACGACAGCGTCAACTCCGAGCTGAAGGCCGCCGAGGAGCCCGAGGACGTCGCCCCGCCGACCCGGGTGCACGCCGTCGTCCTGGTCTCCAAGCTGCACAAGCCGGCGCTGCGCGCCCTCGCGTACGCCCAGCTGTCCCGGGCACACATCCTGGAGGCCGTCACCGTCAACGTGGACCCGGCCGACACCGTGGCGCTGCGCCAGGAATGGGACGAACGCGGCATCGACGTGCCGCTGAAGGTCCTCGACTCGCCGTACCGGGAGATCACCGGCCCGGTGCTGGACTACGTCAAGAACCTGCGCCGCGACAGCCCGCGCGACGTGGTCGCGGTCTACATCCCCGAGTACGTGGTCGGCCACTGGTACGAGCACCTGCTGCACAACCAGAGCGCGCTGCGGCTCAAGGGACGTCTGCTGTTCAAGCCCGGTGTGATGGTGACGTCCGTACCCTGGCAGTTGGAGTCCTCGGAACGGCGCAAGGCGCCCAAGGCGTGGTCCGCGCCCGGCGCGGTGCGCCGCGGCGAGCCCCGCCCGCAGGCCGGGCGGGCCACCGGGGAGTCCTCGGGCGGCAAGGACGAAGCCGCGCCGCGCGACTGAGCGGCGCAGCCCGTCCGGCCTCCTGATGGCCTTCAATGGGCCCGTGGCGGATCGTTCCCGGTCTGCCACGGGCCGCCGTTGTTCTCCACCGTCCGTCCCGTCCGTCCGTCCGTATGTTCGTCAGTCCGTCGTTTCGTCGTTCCGTATCGCGTAAGGAAGCGCCCCGTGACCCGCAACAACCCGCCCCGCTCCTCCGGTCGCCAGGGCCGCCCCGGCCGCACGTCCGGCGCCAAGCCCGGGCAGGTGGCGCACCCGCGCTGGAGCAGCCGGCCCTCGCGGCCCGAGGCCACCGACCGGGAAGGCAACACTGCCCGCAGCCTGCCGCCGGTGCCCGGCGAGCAGCGGCCCGCGGCGGAACGGCCAGCGCAGGGGAAGGGCGCGCCGGGCGGGAAGGGCGCGTCCGGCGGCAAGGGCGGGCAGGGTGGCCAGGGCGGGCAGGCGAAGAAGGCCGAGCGGCAGGGGCGCAAGCCCGGTGCGGTGCGGGCGCCGAAGGCGCTGCGGTCCGCCCAGCCGGTGCTGCGGCAGCCGTCCGGCGACCCGCTGGTCGGCGAGCGCTACGAGGTCGAGGTCGGGCCGGTCGCGCACGGCGGGCACTGTGTGGCCCGGCACGAGGGCCGGGTGCTGTTCGTCCGGCACGCGCTGCCCGGTGAGCGGGTGATCGTGCAGGTCACCGACGGCACCACCACCTCGCGCTTCCTGCGGGCCGACGCGGTGGAGGTGCTGGAGGCCGCCAAGGAGCGGATCGAGGCGCCCTGCCCGTTCGCCGGCCCCGGCAAGTGCGGCGGCTGCGACTGGCAGCACGTCACCCCCGGCGGGCAGCGCAAGCTCAAGGGCGCGGTGCTCACCGAGCAGCTCGCCAAGCTGGCTGGCCTCACCCCCGAGGAGGCCCGCTGGGACGGCTCGGTCGAGCCGGTCGGTGGCAAGCTCCAGCCCGGCGAGGTCCCGGCCTGGCGCACCCGGGTGCAGTACGCCGTCGGCGAGGACGGCGCGATCGGGCTGCGCAAGCACCGCTCGCACGACATCCAGCCGATCGACCGCTGCCTGATCGCCGCGCCCGGCGTCACGGAGCTCGGCATCGAGTCCCGCGACTGGACCGGCATCGCCTCCGTCGAGGCGATCGCGGCATCCGGCTCCTCCGACCGGCAGGTGATCCTGCGGCCGCAGCCCGGCGAGCAGCTGCCGCTGGTCGAACTCGACCGTGAGGCCTCGATCGCCCGGATCGACGAGCAGGACCTGTTCCACCGCGTGCACGGCCGCGCCTTCGTCCGCGAGCGCGCCGCCGGCCGCACCTGGCGGGTCTCCAACGGCGGCTTCTGGCAGATCCACCCCGAGGCCCCGGACACCCTGGTCGACGCCGTCCTCACCGGCCTCGACCCGCAGTGGGGCGAGATGGCCCTCGACCTGTACTGCGGCGTCGGCCTGTTCGCCGGGGCGCTCGCCGAGCGGGTCGGCGAGGACGGCGCGGTGCTCGGCATCGAGTCCGGCAAGCAGGCCGTCCTGGACGCCCGGCACAACCTTGCCGCGCTGGAGAACGTCCGGATCGAGTGCGACAAGGTCGAGACCCTGCTGCCCCGCACCGGCATCACCTCGACCGACCTGATCGTCCTCGACCCGCCCCGGGCCGGCGCCGGCCGCGACACCGTCGCCCACCTCTGCTCGCTCTCCGCCCGCCGCATCGCCTACGTCGCCTGCGACCCCGCCGCCCTCGCGCGCGACCTGGCCTTCTTCCGCGAGGGCGGCTACCGGCCGGTCTCGCTGCGGGCCTTCGACCTGTTCCCGATGACCCACCACTTCGAGTGCGTGGCCATCCTGGAGCCGATCGCCGGTCGGCAGTAGCCGAACCACCGTCAGCACGGGCGCGGGAGCCTCTCCCGCGCCCGTGCGGCGTTTTGGGGCGTGGCCGGTTTTCGTGGGGGCGCGGGCGGACAGGGTTGGGGGAGTGGGCGTGCGGCCGGTTTGCGCCCTTGTTGTGCTAGCACCTCGGCGCTAGCTTGAGGTATGGCCAAGAAGCAGCTGAACGTCAGGGTGGATGCGACCACCGCCGAGATGGCCCGCGAGCGGGCCGAACAGCAGGGGATCAGCATGAACCAGTACATCGAGCGTCTGGTGCAGCAGGACATGGGCGAGGCGGGGCGCAATTTCGTGGACGCCGCGGCGCAGTTCATGAAGGAGCACGAGGCGGCGTTCCTCGCCGAGTTCGGGTCGCCGAGCGAACTCCAGGACGTGCGCCGTTGAAACTTGAGGTCGACCTCTCGTGGCTGCTCATGACCGCGGAGCAGTACACGCCCGGTGACCCGCAGGTCACCGACTACGGATCGCTGCTCGCGGCGGTCACCAGGCACCAGGCCGAGATCTTCGACATCGCCGTCTACCCGGAGCCGCAGGACCGTGCGGCCGCGCTGATGCACCAGCTGATCCGGGTCCCCGCGCTGGAGCGCAACAACGAGCTGTTCGCCACCGCCGTGGCCTACGCGTACCTGGTGGCCAGCGGCTGCCGGGTGGCGACCACCGCGCGGGAGGTGCGCAGCCTGGCCCGGGCGATCCGGGAGGGCAAGCTCGGCATCACGGGCGTGGCGGAGCGGCTGGCGATGTGGGTGGTCGACGAGTCGGAGGAGGAAGAGGTCGGCGACGACGGCGAGGAGTGAGCCGTCGGCACGCCGGAGCCGGTGGGGTCAGGGGCAGGGAGAGCGACGAGGCGTCCGCAGCCGGGATACCCTCGACGTTCCCCCGGCCCCTGACGATCCCGCGAGGATGCGACCGAGTTGCTGCAGGACATCGAGCCCTATCTGGTCTGCCCGCACTGTGCCCACCCACTGACCCTGGACGGCCGCACCCTGCGCTGCCCGCAGGGCCACAGCTTCGACCAGGCCCGGCAGGGCTACGTCAGCCTGCTGGCCGGTGACGCGAAGGCGGGCACCGCCGACACCGCGGAGATGGTCGCCGCCCGCAGCGAGTTCCTGGCGGCCGGCCACTACCGTCCGCTGGAGCAGGCGCTGGCCGAGGCCGCGGCCGGCGTCGCGGCGGACACCGGCCTGGTGGCCGACCTGGGCGCGGGCACCGGCCACTACCTGGCGCGGGTGCTCCAGGCGCGGCCCGGCGCGGCGGGCGCGGCCCTCGACCTGTCGAAGTACGCGCTGCGGCGCGCCGCGAAGGCGCACCCGAGGATCGGTGCGGTGGTGTGCGACGCCTGGCGCCCGCTCCCGTTGCGGGACGGTGCGGCGGACGTGCTGCTGAACGTGTTCGCGCCGCGCAACGGGTCGGAGATGCGGCGGGTGCTGCGCCCGGGCGGGCGGCTGCTGGTGGCCGCGCCGACCTCCCGCCACCTGCGGGAGCTGGTGGGCGCGCTGGGTCTGTTGTCGGTGGACGAGGACAAGGACCGGCGGATCGAGGAGAAGCTCGGCCCGTGGTTCGCGCCGGTGGGGCGCACCGAGGTGGAGTTCACCCTGCGGCTGTCGCGGGCGGACGCCGCCGCGGTGGTCGGGATGGGGCCGAGCGCCTGGCACACCGACCCGGCCGCGCTGGCCGCCGCACTGGACGCGCTGCCGGAGCCGGTGGAGGTCACCGGTTCGGTGCGGATCACCGCGTACGAGTGACACCCCGCGGGCCGGGGACAGGTGGGGACTCGAAGGGGTGAAAGGGCGTCAGGAGAGACGTTTCTCCAGCTCACTGCGCGCCTAAAGTGCTCCGGGTGACCAGCGAAGCCCCCTTGGCCCCGCCCCCGGTCGGGCCGCCCGACCGCTCCTCCGTCCAGCCGGGCCGGCGCCCGCCCGCCCCCCTGGTGAAGCGCCCGACCGTCGAGGAACTGCGACTGACGTCCTTCAAGTCCTACCGGCGCGCCACCCTGCCGCTGTCGCCGCTGACCGTCCTGCACGGCCCGTCCGGGGCGGGCAAGTCCAATGCGCTGGACGCCCTCTGCGTGCTCTCCCGGCTCGCCCTCGGCGAGGAGATCAGACCCTCGCTGGACGGCATCGGCGGTATCGGCGGGCCGCTCGCCACCCCGGTGCGCGGCGGACTGATCGGCTGCGTGCCGCACGGACGCAACGCGATCATCCTGGGCTGCACCGTCCGCTCCAGCATCGGGCCGGTCCGGCTCGAAGTGGTGGTGCGCACCGACGAACACGTCCGGATTGCCCGCGAACTGCTCACCCTCGACGGCCAGACCCTGATGGAGACCGGCGAACAGGACCTCACCCGCGGCCGGGTCAACGTCACCTGGCACAACGATTCCCGGCAGGGCGACATTCGCGCCCCACTGTCCAGCAGCAGCCTGATCACCGCCCAACTGCCGCTGCGGGTCGCCGGATCGTCCAAGGGCGAACGCAAGGTGCTCGCCGCCTCCGAACAACTGCTCACCGCCCTGCGCGAAGTGTTCAACCTGCACCCCGTGCCCGCCGCCATGCGCGGCTGGGCCCGGCCCGAACCGCAGGCCCGGCTGCTCGGCACCGCCGCCAACATCTCCGCCGTCCTCGGCCGCCTCAAACACGAATGCCAGCGCCGCTGGGCCCGGCTGCTGCGCACCGTCCAGGCCGCCGCTCCGCACCCGCTGCTCGGCCTGGACATCGCCCGGCGCGGCGAGGGCGCGCAGCAACGGCTGATCGCCGTCTTCGACGAGGGCGTGCTCGGCCGCACCGGCGCCGACCAGGCCTCCGACGGCATGCTGCGGCTGCTCGCCTTCGCCGCCGTCCTGCTCACCGGCGCCGACGTCATCGATGTTGACCCGGCCGGCGAAGTTCCCGACGCACACCGGCAGTTGGTGCTGCTCGCCGAGGACCTCGGGGCCGGACTGGCGGCCGAGCAGGTCGGCGCGCTGCTGCGGCTGGCCCGCGAGGTCACCGGCAAGGGCGACATCCGGCTGCTCGCCACCCTCCAGGAACCCGGGCCCGCGCTCGGCCTGGACGGCGTCGAACTGGTCGAATGCCGGCGCGATCCCGCCACCGGGCACAGCCTGCTGCGCCGCACCGAACCCACCCCCCGGGTGCCCGCCCAGGGCACCGCGCCCGACGAGGCCGCGGTGGTAGACCTGGGGGAATGAGCGACGAACTGACGGTGCCCGAACTCCAGCGGCGACTGGCCGAGTTCGCGGCCGCCCGGAACTGGCAGCCGTTCCACACCCCGAAGAACCTGGCCTCGGCGCTGACCGTCGAGGCCGGCGAACTACTGGAGATCTTCCAGTGGTTGACGCCCGAACAGGCCGATGCGGTGATGGCCGACGCGGACGCGGCGCACCGCGTCCGCGACGAGGTCGCCGATGTGCTGGCCTACCTGCTGCAGCTGTGCACCGTGCTGGAGGTGGATCCGCTGCGGGCGCTGGCGGAGAAGATCGAGCGCAACGAGAGCCGGTTTCCGGCGGCCGGAGGCGGCTCGTAGTTCGGTGCGCCGTCGCCGTTCGCTGCGGGTTTCCGGTTCTTTCGTCGAGGGTCGTGGCGGGTTCCCGGTGGGTGGGGAAATCATCCGGATTTCCCTCCTGCGGGGGACGGGAGTTTTCCACAGGGCCGGGTTGTCCACAGGTGCGAGGAATGCGCTGGGAGCACCCGGCCGTCGGCGGCACGCTGAGCCCTGACCGACCTACCGCCCGACCGGCGGCGGTGGCGGCGAACGAGGGGAGCGCGCCGTGGAGGCACTGCGACTGATCAAGACCGTCCGGCATGCCCTGGCCGAGGCCCGGGCGACGGGGGACATCCTGCACCAGGCCTGGCAGTCCGTCCTGCTCACCGAGGCCGTCGGCGCACGGCTCGCCGACCACGACGGCGAGGAGTTCGCCGTCCTCGGGCAGCAGCTCTCGGAGGCCGGGGCGCACACCGCGAGCTGCCTGAGACAAGCGCCCGATCCAGGCCTCGACGGGCCCGGTGGCACGCTCGGCGGCGGGCTCGTGGGCGGGCTCGGCGACTGGTCCGGGCCGGGGCCGGCCGAGCGGCTCACCGAACTCGGCGAGCTCGAACCGGTACTGGTGGAGCTGGCCGGGCTGCTGTCGGAGACCAGCGAGAACCTGGTGGTGCTGGCCTGCGGCGCGGAGACCGAAAGCCTGTACTGGACCTGCATCGACGGGCTCGACGCGAGCTCCGAATGCCGAGATCTGGTCGCCGAGTTGCTGCGCGAGCAGCGGCGGGTCACGGCGGCCGACGAGGCGTCACCGGAAGACCCGGACGATGTGGAGGACACCGGGGCCGGGGGAGCGTCATCGGCGGCATTCGCCGCATCGTCGGAGGAGGAGACGGTGCCGGGCGGGGCCCGGCGGGAGGGGGAGCCGAGGCTCGTGGTCCCGCTGGGCCCGCCGGTTCCGGTGGCGTGCGCTCAGTCGCGGGCCGAGTCGTCCGGCTCGCTCCGGGGCGCCGCGGTGTCCCGCAGCTCGGAGTCGAGTCCGGCCAGGTCGGTGTTGATCGAGGCGAGCAGTTCCTGCATCTGCTCCAGCAGCGACTTGTTGGTGACGGGCGCGCCGCCCGTGGGGGTGCCCGGGGTGGGCGGCTCGGTCCAGGGCTCGGACATGAGGGGGCCCCTTCAGCTCGGTGGTGCGGTGTGAAGCGCCGGGGGTCGACGCCGCCGGTCCAACGAGCCCCCGCCGCACGCGGTCACCCCGGACCACCCGTAGAGGTCCAACCCTCGGGCCCGGTCAGCCCCAGGGGTGAGCCGAGTTTGCGAGCCCGGCCCCCGCTCGGCTACAGCACCGAGCGGGGAGCGGGACGCCGTGGCGGCCGTCGGGCGGCTGCCGGACAGCCGCACCGCGGCTGCTGAACGGAGATGACCTGGAAGGAGGTCAGTTGTGCGAGTGCAGATCCGCGTTCAGGCCGCCCCACGAACCGGTGCGGGCGATCACCTCGACCGCACCGGACTGCGAGTTGCGGCGGAACAGCAGGTTGTCCTGGCCGGACAGCTCCACCGCCTTCGCCACCCTGCCGTCCGGGGCGGTGACCCGGGTGCCGGCGGTGACGTACAGGCCCGCCTCCACCACGCAGTCGTTGCCCAGCGAGATACCGATGCCCGCGTTGGCGCCCAGCAGGCAGCGCTCGCCCACCGAGACGACCTGCTTGCCGCCACCGGACAGGGTGCCCATGATCGAGGCGCCGCCGCCGATGTCGCTGTGGTCGCCGACCACCACGCCCGCGCTGATCCGGCCCTCCACCATCGAGGTGCCCAGGGTGCCGGCGTTGAAGTTGACGAAGCCCTCGTGCATCACGGTGGTGCCCTCGGCCAGGTGCGCGCCGAGGCGGACCCGGTCGGCGTGGGCGACGCGCACCCCGCTCGGCGCCACGTAGTCGGTCATCCGCGGGAACTTGTCGATGCCGTACACCGCGAGCTGCCCGCCCTGGGCGCGCACCGCCAGCCGGGCCTGCTCCACATTGCCCACCGGCACCGGGCCGATCGACGTCCAGGCGACGTTCGCCAGCAGGCCGAAGATGCCGTCCAGGTTCTGGCCGTGCGGCTTCACCAGACGGGAGGAGAGCAGGTGCAGGCGCAGGTAGACGTCGTGCGCGTCCAGCGGCTTCTCGTCCAGCGAGGAGATCACGGTGCGCACCGCCACCACCTCGACGCCGCGCCGTGCATCGGCGCGCAGCGCCTCGGCGGCGCCCGGGCCGAGCGCCTGCTCGGCCTCCTCGGCGCTCAGCCGGACGGTGCCGGACGGGCCGGGGGCGGCGGCCAGCTCGGGCGCGGGGAACCAGGTGTCGAGAACGGTGCCGTCGGCGGCGATGGTCGCCAGGCCGACAGCCACCGCACCGTTTGCGGAAGTGGAGGTCTCAGCAGTCACATCCCGCACGTTAACCAATTGGGGCAAGGGCTGACCAACACGCTCACCGCACGGACAAAACCTGATGCCCTGGAAGAAGCCCACGGGCCATACTCGACCGGGTGTTCGTATCCATCTCCACCACCGGCACTGCCGAGAATCCTGCCTCCGACCTGGGCTTCCTCCTGCACAAGCACCCCGACAAGGTGCAGCGGTTCACCACCGCGCACGGCACCGCGCACGTCTTCTACCCCGAGTCCGGTGAGCACACGTGCACCGCCGCGCTGCTGCTGGAGGTCGACCCCGCGGCGCTGCTGCGGCACGGCCGTGGCAAGGGCCGTTCCGGCTCGCCCGACCTGGCGCTCGCCGAGTACGTCAACGACCGGCCGTACGCCGCGTCCTCGCTGCTCGCGGTGGCGCTGCGCACGGTGTTCCGGTCCGCGATGAAGGGCGAGTGCACGCACCGCCCCGAACTGCCCGGCCGCGCCATGCCATTGCGGATCTCGCTGCCCGCCGTCCCGGTGGCAGGCGACGGACCGGCCCTGGTGGAGCGGCTGTTCGCCCCGCTGGGCTGGCAGGTCGAGGCGACGCCCGTCCCGCTGGACGAGTCCTTCCCCGAGTGGGGCGACTCCCGGTACGTGCGGCTCGAACTCGCCGGCACCCTGCGGCTGGCCGACGCCCTGCAGCACCTGTACGTGCTGCTGCCGGTGCTGGACGGTGCCAAGCACTACTGGGTCGCGCCCGACGAGGTCGACAAGCTGCTGGCGGCCGGCCAGGGCTGGCTCGCCGACCACCCCGAACGCGCCCTGATCGTCCGCCGCTACCTGTCCCGCCGTTGGTCGTTGACCAGGCTCGCCACCGAACGCCTCGCCCTGGCCCGGCTGGCCGAGGCCGACGACCGCGAGGCCGAGGAGATCGACAACGCTGTACCCGACGCCCCGGAGGAGGTGACCGCCGCCGACCCGATTGTTGACCGTGAGGCCGACCCGACCACGGCCCCGACCGCCGACCGTGCGGCCGACCTCCCTGCCGACGCCGCGCCAACTCCGGTGCGGGCGGAGCCGACTGCCGAGCCGGAGCCGGGGCACCCCGCTGCCGCCGACGAGGCGACCGGGCGCAGTGAGTCGCTGGCCGCCCAGCGGCGGACGGCGATCCTGGCCGCGCTGGCCCGCACCGGTGCCGCCCGGGTGCTCGATCTGGGCTGCGGCCAGGGCGAGTTGGTGGGCGCGCTGCTCAAGGAGTCGCGGGTGACCGAGGTACTGGGGGTGGACGTGTCCTCGCGGGCGCTGACGATCGCCGCCCGCCGGTTGCGGCTGGACCGGATGTCGGAGCGTCAGGCGAGCCGGGTGCGGCTGGTCCAGGGCGCGCTGACGTACACCGACGCCCGGCTGAAGGGCTACGACGCGGCGGTGCTGTGCGAGGTGATCGAGCACCTCGACCTGCCCCGGCTGCCCGCGCTGGAGTACGCGGTGTTCGGTGCGGCCCGGCCCGCCGCCGTCGTGGTCACCACCCCGAACGCCGAGTACAACGTGCGCTGGGAGAGCCTGCCCGCCGGGCACCTGCGGCACGGCGACCACCGGTTCGAGTGGAGCCGCGCCGAGTTCACCGCCTGGGCGGCGCGGGTGGCCGACAACTACGGCTACACGGTCGCGTTCGAGCCGGTCGGCCCGCTCGACCCCGAGGTCGGTGCACCCACCCAACTCGCGCACTTCCGCCTTGCCGAGCCCACCACGGCACCTGGACGTCCGGCCGCATCCACTGCCGGCACCACAACAACAGCCGCGACAACGACCACCGACCGCACCGACGCCCCGTCGAACGACCTCGCCCCGGAAGGGAGCGCGAACCGATGACCAGCGAAACCCCGGAGGCCGAAACCCCGGAGACCGGCACCCCGACCGGCCGGCGCCTCCCCGTCACCGATGTCTCGCTGGTGGTGCTGATCGGCAGCACCGGCTCCGGCAAGTCCAGCTTCGCCCGGAAGCACTTCCTGCCCACCCAGGTGATCTCCTCGGACTACTGCCGGGGGCTGGTCTCCGACGACGAGAACGACCAGTCCGCCTCGACCGACGCCTTCGACCTGCTGCACTACATCGTCGGCAAGCGGCTCGCGGCCGGCCGGCTCACCGTGGTCGACGCCACCAACGTCCAGCAGCACGCCCGCCGCGCGCTGATCGCCCTCGCCCGGGAGCACCACGTACTGCCGATCGCGATCGTGCTGGACGTGCCCGCCGAGGTGTGCGCCGAACGCAACCGGGCCCGGCCGGACCGGCAGCTGCCCGCGCACGTGATCCCACGCCACCAGCGCGACCTGCGGCGCTCGTTGCGCGGCCTGGAGCGCGAGGGCTTCCGCAAGGTGCACGTGCTGCGCGGGGTCGAGGAGATCGAGCGCGCCGAGATCGTCCCGGAGAAGCGGTTCAACGACCTGCGGCACCTGACCGGCCCGTTCGACATCGTCGGCGACATCCACGGCTGCCGCTCCGAGCTGGAGACCCTGCTCGGCCGGCTCGGCTACGCGATCGTCCGCGACGAGCAGGGCCGCCCGATCGATGCCGCGCACCCGGACGGCCGGACCGCCGTGTTCGTCGGCGACCTGGTCGACCGCGGCCCCGACAGCCCGGGTGTGCTGCGCCTGGTGATGGGCATGGTCGCGGCCGGCCACGCCCTCTGCGTGCCGGGCAACCACGAGAACAAGCTCGGCCGCTGGATGGACGGCCGCAAGGTCACCGTCTCGCACGGCCTGCAGGAGACGATCGACCAGCTGTCCGGCGAGAGCGAAGAGTTCCGTGCCCAGGTGCGGTCGTTCATGCGCGGCCTGGTCAGCCACTACCTGCTGGACGACGGTGCGCTGGTGGTCTGCCACGCCGGTCTGCCGGAGAAGCTCCACGGCCGGGCCTCCGGCCGGGTCCGCTCGCACGCGCTGTACGGCGAAACCACCGGCGAGACCGACGAGTTCGGCCTGCCGGTGCGCTACCCGTGGGCCGAGGAGTACCGCGGCCGCGCCCTGGTGGTCTACGGCCACACCCCGGTGCCGGTGGCGAGCTTCCTCAACAACACCATCTGCCTGGACACCGGCTGCGTCTTCGGCGGCAGTCTCACCGCGCTGCGCTACCCGGAGCGGGAGATCGTCGCCGTGCCCGCCGAACAGGAGTGGTACGAGCCGGTCCGCCCGCTGCGCGGCGACGCGCCCGGCGGCCGGGAGGGCCGTCCGCTCGACCTCGCCGACGTGGCCGGCCGCCGCGTGGTGGAGACCAGGACGCTCGGCAACGTCGCCGTCCGGGAGGAGAACGCCGCCGCCGCGCTGGAGGTGATGAGCCGCTTCGCGCTCGACCCGCGGCTGCTCGCCTACCTGCCGCCGACCATGGCACCCTCGCCGACCTCCCGTCGCGAAGGCTGCCTGGAACACCCCGAGGAGGCGTTCCTCGCCTACCGGCACGACGGGGTGCGGCAGGTGATCTGCGAGGAGAAGCACATGGGCTCGCGCGCCGTCGTCCTGGTCGCCCGCGACGACACCGCGCTGGACAAGCGCTTCGGCCTGCCCGGTCCGGGCGCGATCTGGACCAGGACCGGCCGCGCCTTCCTGTCCGACGATCAGCTCACCGGCGCGATACTCGACCGGCTGCGGGCCGCCGCCGAGCAGTCCGGCCTGTTCGACGAACTCGACACCGGCTGGCTGCTGTTGGACGCCGAGCTGATGCCCTGGTCGCTGAAGGCCGTCGAGCTGCTGCGCCGTCAGTACGCCGCGGTCGGCGCGGCCGCCGGCGCCGCCCTGCCCGCCGCGCTCGACGCCCTCACCAAGGCCGCCGCCCGCGGACTGGACGTGACGGAACTGGCGGAACGCCAGCAGCAGCGCAGCACCGACGCGCTGGCCTTCACCGAGGCGTACCGGCGCTACTGCTGGCCGACCGAGGGGCTCGACGGCATCCGGCTGGCGCCGTTCCAGCTGCTCGCCGCCGAGGGCGCCAACCTGGCGCTGCGCCCGCACACCGAGCACCTCGACCTGATCGACCGCCTGGTGGACGCCGACCACCGGCTCGCGGCGGAGACCAGCGGCACCACCCCGGTGCTGCACCGCACCGGGCGGATGCTGGTCGACACCGAGGACGAGTCCTCGGTGGCCGCCGCAGTCGCCTGGTGGGAGGAGCTGACGGGCGCGGGCGGCGAGGGCATGGTGGTCAAGCCGGTCGAGGCACTGCACCGGGACGGCACCGGGCGGCTGGTCCAGCCCGGCCTGAAGGTCCGCGGCCGCGAGTACCTGCGGATCATCTACGGCCCGGACTACACCCGGCAGTTGGACCGGCTGCGGCAGCGTTCGCTGGGCCACAAGCGCTCGCTCGCCCTCCGTGAGTACGCGCTCGGCCTGGAGGCGCTGGACCGGCTGGCGGCCGGTGAGCCGCTCTGGCGGGTGCACGAGGCGGTGTTCGCGGTACTGGCCCTGGAGTCCGAGCCGGTCGACCCCCGCCTCTGACACCCGGCACTCATGTCGCGCTCGGTGCGGACGGTTCCGCCGTCCGCACCGGCCCCGGCGGCCGTGAGTGGGCCCGACGTTGCATGAATATTCGAATACTCGTATAGACTTCCCGTCTCAGTCCGTTGACCGACCCAGGAGACCGGTATGGCGTTCAACCTCCGGAACAGGCACTTCCTCAAGGAGACCGACTTCACTCCCCAGGAGTTCCGTCACCTGGTCGGCCTCGCTGCGCAGCTGAAGGCCGCCAAGTACGCCGGTACCGAGCAGCCCCGGCTGCGCGGCAAGAACATCGCCCTGATCTTCGCCAAGACCTCCACCCGCACCCGGTGCGCGTTCGAGGTGGCGGCCCACGACCAGGGCGCGTCCACCACCTACCTGGACCCGGCCGGCTCGCAGATGGGCCACAAGGAGTCGGTCAAGGACACCGCCCGGGTGCTGGGCCGGATGTTCGACGGTATCGAGTACCGGGGCGACGGCCAGGAGATCGTCGAGGAACTGGCGGCCCATGCGGGCGTCCCGGTCTGGAACGGTCTGACCGACGAGTGGCACCCCACCCAGATGCTGGCCGACGTGCTCACCATCCAGGAGCACTCCACCAAGCCGCTGAACGAGATCACCCTGGTCTACCTCGGCGACGCCCGCTCCAACATGGGCAACTCGCTGTTGGTCACCGGTGCGCTGTTGGGCATGGACATCCGGATCGTCGCTCCGGCGCAGCTGTGGCCGTCGGAGGATGTCCAGAAGGCCGCTCACACGCTGGCCGAGGCCAGCGGCGCCCGGGTCACCCTGACCGAGGACGTGGCGGCGGGCGTGGCCGGGGCGGACTTCCTGTACACCGACGTCTGGGTGTCGATGGGCGAGCCCAAGGAGGTCTGGGCCGAGCGGATCGCCCTGCTGAAGCCCTACCAGGTCTCGATGGACACGGTGCGCGCCACCGGAAACCCGGCGGTCAAGTTCCTGCACTGCCTGCCGGCGTACCACGATCTCGGCACCGAGATCGGTCGGCAGATGTTCGAACTCACCGGCATGTCCGAGCTGGAGTGCACCGACGAACTCTTCGAGTCGGCGCACTCCGTGGTCTTCGACCAGGCCGAGAACCGGCTGCACACCATCAAGGCCGTGATGGTGGCGACCCTCGGCTCCTGATCACCGCTCCCGGCTGTCGGCCGGACGCCGGTCAGAAGTCGACGTCCACACAGCCCACCCGGTCGGTGGGGGCGTGCGATCCGGCGTCGGTGCCGGCGTGCAGCACCAGCGAGTGCGCCTCGTCGTGCCGGAACGTCCAGGGGACGGCCGCCGAGGCGTCGCCGGCCCCGCTGGGGTCGGTGCGCACCGTCATCCGCACCTCGTTGTCCTCGGCGTCCAGGCCCGCCACGTGCTGGTAGTGCGGCCCGGAGGCCGCCGGGTCGGTGCCGCAGTAGCCGGTGTGCACGTGGGCCGGGAATTCGTGCGGGCCGGACACCCCGGCGATCTCCACCGCGACGGTCGTCCGGCCCTCCTCGCGGTGGACGGTGACCCGCACCTGCGCGCCGTACGGCACCAGCTCGGGTGCGTGGGTGATCGCCTTGGCGGGGACGATGCCGTTCGCACGGTCGAACTGGGCGTCCACCACCTGGTCGGGGACGGCCGCCACGGTTGTCCCACCAGGGCGAGGGGCGGCGCCGGGGACGCCGGGCGGCCCGATCGGCAGCAGAGTGAGCGGCACCAGCAGTGCACCGGCGGCAGAGGACAGGGGCATCGCGAACCTTCCGACGGACCGTCAGGGAACACCGCCCACCGTGGCGGCCGTCCGCCCCGCCCCGCACGCCGCCGTGCCGCACCGCCACCCGCAACCACCCGTACGAGAACGCCCGGCCCAGCGCGGGCCCGAAGCGGCAGGCCCCGGACCGGCCGGAGGTCTCAGCCCGCGGCTGTGATGCCGCGGATCTCGCAGCGCGGCCCGCTGGCGCGCATCAGCCGCAGGTCGGCGGTGATCAGCGGGGCACCGCAGTACTCGGCGACCGCGACGTAGGCGGCGTCGTCCGGGGTCAGGTTGTCCTTGAGTTCCCAGATCCGGTCGAGCAGCGGGGCGATCTCCACCTTGCGGATCGTCAGCTCCGACAGCCGGCGGGCGATGTCGGCCGCCTGCGCGGCCGTCACCTCCTTGGCGAGGTAGAGCCCGCGCAGGGACTGCATCACCTCGATCAGCACATGCTCGGGCGCGACCCAGTCGGGGTCGGCGGCCAGCGCGGCCCGGGCCGCGGCCCCGCGCGGCCCCTGGTCGGCGAGCGAGAGAACCACCGCAGAAGCGTCCACCACGATCACCCGCCCACGGTAGCCCGCCCGTGTCGCAGCACGGCACCGGGGGCCCAACCGCCGCTCCCACCACCCAGGTGCGTGCCCACCGCACAGGTCCGCTCCCACCGCGCAGGTCCGTGCCCACCGCGCAGGTCCGCCCCCGCCACGCAGGTCCGCTCCCACCACCCAGGTCCGTGCCCGCCGGGCACCAGGGCGCCCCGCTACGGCGTGGTCCCGTCTCCCGTCGGGCCCTGGCTCGGCCAGGTGCCCGTACCCGAATCCGGCGTCCTGAGCGACGGGCTCGGCTGGTCCGCCGGGACCTGGTGGGTGAAGGTCTTCACCTGCTGCTCGGCGAGCTCGGCCTGCCGGCGGTCGATGGTGGGCTGCCAGTCCGTGGAGAGCGCCCACTTCGAGACGGTGCTCAGGGGCACCGCCGGTTCCGTCCCCGCCATACCTGTGACGGAGAGGGAGATCTGGACGCCGTCGCGCGGCCGCCGGAGCTTCGTCGCGTAGCCGATCTGCTGGCTGTCGCTTCGGAAGGTGTACATCACTCCGTACTCGCCGTTGAGGCCCCTGACGGGTTCGCAGAGCACGGTGCCGGGGCGGTCGGCGCAGTCGAGACGTTCGGAGGTCGGCAGCGGCCCGTTGCCGGCGGCCAGCACTTCGATCTCGATCGTGCTGATCCGCTTGGTGCCGCGCTCGTGCACCCGGGCGACGATGACGGTGCGCCGGTCGGTGCTGACGGGGTTGGCGTTGCTGCTCCAGCTGTCGACCACCAGGTCGGGTCCGATCAGACGGCCGAGCACGACCATGCCGGCGGCGCCGGTCAACGGCACCGGGTCCGGCGGCAGGGTGGCCTCCGGTGCGGGGGCGGATGGTGCCGAGTTGCCGGCGCCGGGGGAGACGGCGGCGGTGGGCGTGCCGGGGCGCAGCAGCAGTCCGCCGCCGAGCGCCAGACCGGCGACCGCGACGACGGCCCCGCCGAGTGCGGCCCGCCGTCGCCGCCGGATGGCGCTGCCCTCGGCGGTGGCCCCGGCGACGAGCAGGCCGAGGTCGGGCACGGCGTCGCCGACGGCCCATTCGAAGACGTCGCTCAGCTCCGGCTCGGCCTCGGGCTGGGGCATGGGGGTCTCTCGCTTTCTGGTGGTCGGGCGGTCGGGTCGCGGGGCAGCCGACCGGCCGGTTCGGAGACGGGGGAGTGGCGCGGGCTCGGTCACGACGCCAGGGTGTCCAGCTGCGGGGCGAGTTGACGGCGCAGCCGGGTGAGGGCGCGCAGCGCGCGGACCCGGACGGTGCCGGGGGCGAGCTGGAGTTCGGCGGCGGTCTCCTCGACGCTGCGGTCCTCCCAGTACCTCAGCACCAGCACGGCCCGGTCCTTGGGCGGCAGTTCGGCGAGTGCGGCGAGCAGGGCGACGCGCAGTGCCGGGTCGGTGTCGGGGGCGGCCTGTTCCGGGAGGTGGTCGAGGCCGGGCAGTTCGGTGCTGCGGCGCAGCCGCCGGTGCGATAGGTAGCAGCGGAGCAGGACGGTGCGGGCGTAGGCGACCGGGTTGTCGGCCTGCCGGACGCGTCCCCAGGAGGCGTAGATGCGGGCGAGCGCGGTCTGGGTGAGGTCCTCGGCGAGGTGCCAGTCGCCGCACAACAGCAGGGCGGTGCGGAACAGTGCGGTGCCGCTGGCGTGCGCGAACTCCTCGAACTCGCGCCGCTCCTCGGCCCGTCGCCGCCCCATCGCCATCCGCACCCCTTGCCACGTGCCGCGTTCCGGCGGCCCGCCAGCCGTTTGCGGCGCCGCTCGGTACATGAAGACAGATGCCCCGGGGCTGCGGTTGCGTTACAGGATGTGCCGGTGAAGTTTGGACGGAGCCATGCACTATGGTTTATCTCGACATCGAGATACATTCCGCGTTAGACTTTATCTTGACGTCAAGATACTTGCCGAGAGGCGCAGGCCCCGCGTTCGGCGGGCCTCCATCTTCGGCCCGGTAGGCGGCGGCCGTCAGGTCAGCCAAGGCTTACCTTATCACCGGGTGGACCAAGAAGGAGTCAGTCGTGTCCGCGAACAGCTTCGACGCCCGCAGCTCGCTGCAGGTGGGCGACGAGTCGTACGAGATCTTCAAGCTCTCCGCCGTCGAGGGTTCCGAGCGGCTGCCGTACAGCCTCAAGGTCCTGCTGGAGAACCTGCTCCGCACCGAGGACGGCGCCAACATCACCGCCGACCACATCCGCGCCCTGGGCGGCTGGGACCCGACGGCCGAGCCGTCCGAGGAGATCCAGTTCACCCCGGCCCGCGTGATCATGCAGGACTTCACCGGCGTGCCCTGCGTGGTCGACCTGGCCACCATGCGTGAGGCCGTGAAGGAGCTGGGCGGCGACCCGTCCAAGATCAACCCGCTGGCGCCGGCCGAGCTGGTCATCGACCACTCCGTCATCGCCGACAAGTTCGGCACCCCGGACGCCTTCGTCCAGAACGTCGAGATCGAGTACGGCCGCAACAAGGAGCGTTACCAGTTCCTGCGCTGGGGCCAGACCGCGTTCGACGAGTTCAAGGTCGTCCCGCCCGGCACCGGCATCGTCCACCAGGTCAACATCGAGCACCTGGCCCGCACTGTCATGGTCCGGGGTGGCCAGGCGTACCCGGACACCTGCGTCGGCACCGACTCGCACACCACCATGGTCAACGGCCTGGGCGTGCTGGGCTGGGGCGTCGGCGGCATCGAGGCCGAGGCCGCGATGCTCGGCCAGCCGGTCTCGATGCTGATCCCGCGCGTGGTGGGCTTCAAGCTGAACGGTCAGCTGCCGGCCGGCACCACCGCCACCGACCTGGTGCTCACCATCACCGAGATGCTGCGCAAGCACGGTGTGGTCGGCAAGTTCGTCGAGTTCTACGGCGAGGGCGTCACCTCGATCCCGCTGGCGAACCGCGCCACCATCGGCAACATGTCGCCGGAGTTCGGCTCGACCTGCGCGATCTTCCCGATCGACGCCGAGACCATCAACTACCTGAAGCTCACCGGCCGCGACGCGCAGCAGCTCGCCCTGGTCGAGGCGTACGCCAAGGAGCAGGGCCTCTGGCACGACCCGTCGGTCGAGCCGGTCTACTCCGAGTACCTGGAGCTGGACGTCTCCACCGTCGTCCCGTCGATCTCCGGCCCGAAGCGCCCGCAGGACCGCGTGATCCTGGCCGAGGCCGCCGAGAAGTTCGCCGAGGCGCTGCCGACCTACTCCGCCGAGGCCTCGAAGCCGACCGCCGTCACCGCCGCCGACGGCTCGTCCTACGAGATCGACAACGGCGCGGTCGTGATCGCCTCGATCACCTCCTGCACCAACACCTCCAACCCCTCCGTCATGCTGGGCGCCGCCCTGCTGGCGAAGAAGGCCGTGGAGAAGGGCCTCACGGTCAAGCCGTGGGTCAAGACCACCCTGGCGCCCGGCTCCAAGGTCGTCATGGACTATTACGAGAAGGCCGGCCTGCTCCCGTACATGGAGAAGCTGGGCTTCAACCTGGTCGGCTACGGCTGCGTCACCTGCATCGGCAACTCGGGCCCGCTGCCCGAGGAGGTCTCCGCCGCGGTGAACGAGTCCGACCTGGCGGTCGTCTCGGTGCTCTCCGGCAACCGCAACTTCGAGGGCCGGATCAACCCGGACGTCAAGATGAACTACCTGGCCTCCCCGCCGCTGGTGGTCGCCTACGCCCTCGCCGGCAACATGAACATCGACCTGACCAAGGACGCGCTGGGCCAGGACGCCGACGGCAACGACGTCTTCCTCGCCGACATCTGGCCGTCGGAGCAGGAGGTGGCCGATGTGGTCGCCGGCTCCATCGACCAGGACATGTTCACCAAGGACTACTCGGACGTCTTCGCCGGCGACCACCGCTGGCAGTCGCTCCCGGTCCCGACCGGCAACACCTTCGAGTGGGACGCCGAGTCCACCTACGTCCGCAAGCCCCCGTACTTCGAGGGCATGGCCAAGACCCCGAGCCCAGTGACCGACATCGCCGGCGCCCGCGTGCTGGCCAAGCTGGGCGACTCGGTCACCACCGACCACATCTCCCCGGCCGGCAACATCAAGCCGGGCACCCCGGCGGCGCAGTACCTCACCGAGCACGGTGTGGAGAAGCGTGACTTCAACTCCTACGGCTCGCGCCGTGGCAACCACGAGGTCATGATCCGCGGCACCTTCGCCAACATCCGCCTGCGCAACCAGATCGCGCCGGGCACCGAGGGCGGCTACACCCGCGACTTCACCCAGGCTGACGCGCCGGTGTCGTTCATCTACGACGCCTCGCAGAACTACCAGGCCGCGGGCATCCCGCTGGTGGTCCTGGCCGGCAAGGAGTACGGCTCCGGCTCGTCCCGCGACTGGGCGGCCAAGGGCACCGCGCTGCTCGGCGTCAAGGCCGTCATCGCCGAGTCCTACGAGCGCATCCACCGCTCCAACCTGATCGGCATGGGCGTCCTGCCGCTGCAGTTCCCGGCCGGCCAGAACGCCGACTCGCTGGGCCTGACCGGCGAGGAGACCTTCGAGATCACCGGTGTCACCGAGCTGAACGAGGGCCGCACCCCGAAGACCGTCAAGGTCAAGGCTGGCGCGGTCGAGTTCGACGCGGTGGTGCGCATCGACACCCCCGGTGAGGCGGACTACTACCGCAACGGCGGCATCCTGCAGTACGTGCTGCGCAGCCTGATCGGCTGACAGAGCGTCACTGAAGAGCCGCACCGCTCCCGCGTGGAGTGGTGCGGCTCTTTGCCATTTCCGGGCGGCCGGGCCGGCAGCGACAGCCCGGAGGTGGCGACCCGTAAGGCCCGCTACGTTCAGGGCAGCATGATCGTCGCTCTGGACAAGGGGCTTCGGGACGACTGAGACTGAGGGTCCGTCAGGCGATCACCGCGCGCAGCTTTGCCGTCACAGTTCCCTAACGTGATGCGCGAAGCTGCGCGTTTCTATGTTCAAACGAACATAACCGCGCTAGATTCGCGATCAGGTCTGGCGCGGACACGTAATGTGCAGGGTCCCTGCACATTGCACATGCTGCACCGCCGACAACGCTTTGACTGTCAGGTTTGTTATCAGACCGGCGGCCTATTGCTGTCAGATGAACAGTGGACTATACCTTTGCGCATCATCACACCGCCTCTGACCGGCATATTCGCCGCTGGGCACCTTTCGGGCCAAGGAAGTTGACGCGACGTCAACTCCGGCTCACATCTTCTGGAACTGAGGGGTTAGGGCACGCATGGGCTCTGCAACTGAGTACAACCGCCGCGACCTGTTCAAGCGCGCGGCCGCGATCACCGTCCTGGCGGCCGGCAGCAGCTCGCTGCTCGCGGCCTGCGCCGGCGGTACCGGGAGCTCCGACAAGGGCACCAAGGCGGCGAGTGGCTTCAACCTGAGCGACGCCAAGAACCCGTTCGGGGTCAAGGACTCCGACGGCCTCGAGGTCTTCATCTTCGACGGCGGCTACGGCAACGAGTACGCCAAGGCGTTCGAGGCGATCTACTCGAAGCAGTTCCCCGGTGCGAAGGTCAACCACCAGGCCGACAAGGACGTCACCGGCAAGCTCCAGCCGCGCTTCAACGCCGGCTCCCCGCCGGACGTCATCGACGACTCGGGCGCCAAGCAGATGAAGCTGGACGTCCTCGCGGACTCCAACCAGCTCACCGACCTGGCCCCGCTGCTGGACGCGCCCTACATCGACGACCCGTCGAAGAAGGTCCGCGAGGTGCTGATGCCCGGCACGATCGAGTCCGGCACGGTCAAGGGCAAGGTCTACAACCTGTCCTACGTGTACACCGTCTGGGGCTGGTGGTACTCCGGCAAGCTGTTCAAGGACAACGGTTGGACCGCGCCGAAGACCTGGGCCGAGTTCATCACCCTGTGCGAGCAGATCAAGGCCAAGGGCATCGCCCCGGTCGCGCACCAGGGCAAGTACCCGTACTACATCAACGTCGTCATGATGGACATGATCGCCAAGCAGGGCGGCCTGGACCTCATGAAGCGGATCGACACCCTCGACGCCACCGCGTGGGACGACCCGGCCGTGAAGACCGTGCTTGACGCGTTCTACCAGATCGTCGACAAGGACTTCCTGCTCCCCGGCACCAACGGCATGACCCACACCGAGTCGCAGACGGCGTGGAACCAGTACAAGGCCGCGTTCATCCCGTCCGGCTCCTGGCTGGAGAACGAGCAGCTGCCGACCACCCCGGCCGACTTCGACATGAAGTTCCTGCCGATGCCGTCGCTGCCCGGTGACAAGCTGCCCTTCGAGGCCATCCGCGCCGGTGCCGGTGAGCCGTTCATCGTCCCGTCGAAGGCCAAGAACGTGGCCGGCGGCCTGGAGTTCCTGCGGATGATGCTGACCAAGGAGGCCTCGGGCAAGTTCGCCCAGACCGCCAACAGCCTCACCTGCCTGAAGGACGGTGTCGGCCCGGAGGTCCAGCTGAAGCCGGGCACCGCCTCCACCGTGGTGGCGCTGAAGGCCGCGGGTGCCAACACCTTCAACTTCCAGTACATCAACACCGCGTCCAAGTTCGACGAGGACCTGCAGAATGCCTCCGGCGAGCTGATGGCCAAGCGCATCGGTCCCGACGAGTGGATCAAGCGCGCCAAGGAGTCGGCCGCCAAGAACAAGACCGCCTGATCGGTCACTCGATCAGCGCACCGGGGGCACCGAGGCGCCCCCGGTGCGTCTTCCTGACGGACAGGAGAAAGTGACCATGCGTCACGGCAAGTACCCCTTCATCGTGGGGTTCCTCTTCCTTCCGATCGTGCTGTACGTCGGCCTGGTGCTCTGGCCGTACCTGCAGACCTTCGGATACTCCCTGACCAACTGGTCCGGGGCGAGCCAGGAGATGGATTTCATCGGCCTGGACAACTACACGAGACTCCTCGATGACGAGGTCTTCGCCGGTGCCCTCTGGCACAACCTGCTGCTGCTGATCCTGCTTCCGGTCGTCACCATCCTGATCGCGCTGTTCTTCGCCTTCATGCTGAACGTCGGCGGCAAGGGCGGCACCGGTGGCGTGCAGGGCGTCAAGGGCGCGCCGTTCTACAAGGTCGTCTTCTTCTTCCCGCAGGTGCTGTCGATCGCCATCCTCGCCGTGCTCTGGGGCGCGGTGTACCGCACCGACCAGTCCGGCCTGGCCAACGGCATTCTGATCAAGCTCGGCCTGGCCACCGTGAACGACCCGGTGCAGTGGCTGTCCGACCCTGACCTGGTCATGTGGTGCGTGCTGGCGGTGCTGGTCTGGTCCGGCGTCGGCTTCTACCTGGTGCTGTTCTCGGCCGCCATGCAGGGCATCCCGAAGGACATCTACGAGGCCGCCCTGCTGGACGGCGCCAAGCGCGGTCAGACCTTCTTCAAGATCACCCTGCCGCTGCTCTGGGAGACCGTCCAGACCGCCTGGGTCTACCTGGCCATCGTCGCCATGGACGCCTTCGCGCTGGTCTCCTCGATCACCCCCGGCGCGTACTTCGGCGGTGGTCCCGACCACCACAGCGAGCTCATCTCGACCTACCTGATGCGCAGCTTCCTGCGCAACGGTGAGGCGGGCTACGCCTGTGCGATGGGTGTGGTGATCTTCTTCTTCACCCTCATTCTGACCATCGTCTCGCTGTGGGCCACCAAGCGCGACAAGATCGAGTACTGAGCGGGGACCGGACATGAGCACTCTCGACAAGACCGCGAGCGTCCCCGGTCAGCGCGGCAGCAAGCCCAAGCCGGGCAAGGACCAGCGCTTCGCCGACAGCGGCGGCGTACTGAACGTCTTCTCGCACGGCTTCCTGGCCATCTGGGCCGTGCTGATCCTGCTGCCGCTGCTCTGGGTCGTGCTCGGCTCGTTCAAGACCGACGCGCAGATCAACGGCTCGGCCTGGAGCTGGCCGGCCCACTGGGGCTTCGACGCCTTCTCCCGCGCCTGGTCCAAGGGCATCGGCGGCTTCTTCGCCAACACCGTCATCGTGCTGCTGGGCTCCGTCACCTTGACGATGCTGCTCGGCTCGATGGCCGCCTACGTGCTGGCCCGCTACGAGTTCAAGGGCAACCGGTTCATCTACTACCTGTTCGTCGCGGGTTCGATGTTCCCGGTGTACCTGGCCCTGGTGCCGCTGTTCTTCATGGTCCGCAACCTCGGTGAGATCTCGCCGTACCTCGGTCTGAACAGCTACGCCGGCCTGATCCTGGTGTACGTCGCGTACTCGCTGCCGTTCACCGTGTTCTTCATGTACTCGTTCTTCCGCACCCTGCCGAGCGCGGTGCACGAGGCCGCGATGCTGGACGGCTGCTCGCACACCCGGACGTTCTTCCAGATCATGGTGCCGATGGCCAAGCCCGGCCTGATCAGCGTGGGCATCTTCAACGTGCTCGGCCAGTGGAACCAGTACATCCTGCCGGTCACCCTGATGCAGCCCACCACGGCCGGCGAGGCCGACCACTCGATGCTCGCCCAGGGCCTGGTCAACCTGGCCCTGCAGTCCGGCTACAAGAGCGACGCCCCGGCGCTGTTCGCCGGTATGACGATCGCGATGCTGCCGGTGCTGGTGGTGTACCTGTCCTTCCAGCGCCAGGTCCAGGCGGGTCTGACCTCCGCCACCCTCAAGTAGCGTCCGCCGTACGGCAGAAGGCCCGGCCCCCGTTCCAACTCGGATCGGGGGCCGGGCCGTTGTGCACGGGTGGGCTACTACTGGGCGTCGCAGGCCTGGGCGCGCAGGGCGCGGGCCAGGTCGTCGCGGCACTCCAGCACCAGGCGGCGCAGCGCGGGCGCGGCCTCCTGGTGGGCGGTCAGCCAGGCGTCGGTGGCCGCCAGGGTCTCGGGCGTGGTCTGGTAACGCGGGTAGAAGCCGCCGACGATCCGCATCGCGATCTCGATCGAGCGGTCCGCCCAGATCGACTCCAGCATCTCGAAGTACGGCTCGGCGTAGGCGGCCGTCAGCTCGCGCTGCCCGGCCTGGTTGAAGCCGGCGATCTGCGCCTCGACCAGGGCGTTGGGCAGTTCGTCGGAGTCGACGACCGAGGACCAGGCGGCGGCCTTGGCGCCCGGGGTGGGCAGTGCGGCCAGGCACTGGGTGTGCTGGCGGCGGCCGCTGGCGGTGTTGTCGCGGGCCAGTTCGGCGGCCAGCTCCTCGGTGTCGGCCGCGCCGTTGGTGGCGAGGGACAGCCAGAGGTTCCAGCGCAGTTCCTGGTCCACCGTCAGGCCGTCGATCCGGGTGGTGTCCTCCAGCAGGCCGCGCAGCAGCTGCAGGTGGTCGGCGCGTTCGGCGGTGTCGGCCAGGAAGCGGGCCCAGGCGAGTTGGTGGTCGCTGCCGGGGGCGGCCTGGGAGAGTTCGCGCAGCGCGATCTCGGCGAGCGCGGTGCCGTAGTCGGCGCGGCGGGCCGGGTCGGCGTACAGCTCCAGGGCGGTGCCGGCCTGCTGGTGCAGGGACTGCAGCACGCCGATGTCGGACTCCCGGCCGGCGAAGCGCTGCACCAGGTCGAGGTAGTCGCGGGTGGGCATCAGCCCGTCCCGGGTCAGGTTCCACACCGCGGACCAGGCCAGCGCCCGGGCCAGGCCGGTCTCCCCGGTGAGGTCGCCGAGGCCGGTGCGCAGGGTCTCCAGCGAGCGCTCGTCGAAGCGGACCTTGCAGTACGTCAGGTCGTCGTCGTTGAGCAGCACCAGCGCGGGCAGCGAGCGGCCCGCCGCCTCGGCGACCACGGTGCGGGCGCCGGTGACGTCCAGCTCGTAGCGGTCGGTGCGCCGCAGCGAGCCGTCCTCGGCGCGGTCGTACAGGCCGACCGCGATCCGGTGCGGGCGCAGCACCTCGCCGTCCTGGCGGATCGCCAGTTCGGTGATCCGGCCCTCGGCGTCGTGTGCGACCTCGGGGGTGAGGGTGTTGACGCCGGAGGTCTGCAGCCAGGCGGCGGACCAGGCGCGCAGGTCGCGGCCGCTGGTCTCCTCCAGGGCGTCCAGCAGGTCGCCGAGGACGGTGTTGCCGAACGCGTGCTTCTTGAAGTAGCGGCGGGCGCCCTCGAAGAACGCGTCCCGGCCGGCGTACGCGACCAGCTGCTTGAGGACGGACGCGCCCTTGGCGTAGGTGATGCCGTCGAAGTTGAGCTTGGCGTCTTCCAGGTCGCGGATGTCCGCGGTGATCGGGTGGGTGGTGGGGAACTGGTCCTGCCGGTACGCCCAGGCCTTGCGGCGGTTGGCGAAGGTGATCCAGGCGGAGCGGTACTTGGTGGCCTCGATCTGCGCGAACGAGCCCATGAAGTCGGCGAACGACTCCTTCAGCCACAGGTCGTCCCACCACTTCATGGTGACCAGGTCGCCGAACCACATGTGCGCCATCTCGTGCAGGATCACGTTGGCGCGGGACTCGTAGGCGGCCTCGGTGACCTTCGAGCGGTAGATGAACTCCTCGCGGAAGGTCACGCAGCCCGGGTTCTCCATGGCGCCGATGTTGTACTCGGGGACGAAGCACTGGTCGTACTTGCCGAACGGGTACGGGTAGTCGAACTCGTCGTGGAAGAAGTCCAGGCCCTGCTTGGTGACGGTGAGGATCTCGTCGGCGTCGAAGTACGGGGCCAGCGACTGGCGGCAGGTGGTGGCGAGCGGGATCTCCAGCACGGTGCCGTCGGGCAGTTCGCGCGAGTAGTGGCCGCGCACCACGTGGTACGGGCCGGCGACCACGGCGGTCAGGTAGGTGGAGATCGGCTTGGTCGGCGCGAACTCCCAGGTGCGGGTGTCGCCGTCCTCGGTGATCCGGGCGGGCACCGCGTTGGCGTACACGTCCCAGGCCGCCGGGGCGGTCACCGTGAAGCTGAACGGGGCCTTCAGGTCGGGCTGTTCGAAGTTGGCGAACACCCGGCGGGCGTCGGCCGGCTCGTAGTGGGTGTACAGGTAGGTCTCGCCGTCCGCCGGGTCGACGAAGCGGTGCAGGCCCTCGCCGGTGCGGCTGTAGGCGCACTCGGCGACCACCGTCAGCTCGTTGCGGTCGGCGAGCTCCGGCAGCGCGACCCGGGCGCCGTCGAACACCTCGGCCGGGTCGAGCCGGCGCCCGTTCAGCTCGACCGAGACCACCTCGGGGGCGAGCAGGTCGGCGAAGCTGGACGCGCCCGGGGTGGCGCAGTCGAAGGAAATCCGGGTGGTGGAACGGAAGGTGGGCCGGCCGGGGTCGGCCGCCGCACTCACGTCCAGGTGGACGCGGTAGCTCTCCACCCGGATGATCCCGGCCCGGTCTCGGGCCTCCTCACGGCTCAGGTTTTTACCCGGCACGGCGGTACTCCTCTGTATGGAACACACGGCTTTGGGAGTGTTCATGGCACCCCTTCGGGGGCATCCTTTCACGCCGTTCCCGCGGTGCCATTGCACTGGATGAGGAATCATCACGCCCGGGCCCGGGTTGGGGTTCCGAGGGGGCGACGCCCCCGCACCTTCTCGATCGCCGACACCGAGGACGCCGCCCGTGAGCACCGCTGACACTCGCAAGACCGCCGACTTCTGGTTCGACCCGATCTGCCCGTGGGCCTGGATGACGTCCCGCTGGATGCTGGAGGTCGAACAGCTCCGCCCCGTGGACACCCGCTGGCACGTGATGAGCCTGTCCGTCCTCAACGAGAACCGCGAGGACCTGCCCGAGCAGTACCGCGAGCTGCTGGCCGCCGGCTGGGGCCCGGTGCGGGTACTGATCGCCGCTGCTGAGGCGCACGGCGAGGAGGTGCTCGGCCGGCTCTACACCGAGCTCGGCACCCGCTTCCACAACCAGGGCCTGCCCAACACCCGGGAGACCGTGGTCGCCGCACTCACCGCCGCCGGGCTGCCCGCCGAGCTCGCGGACGCCGCCGACACGGACGCCTACGACGAGAAGCTGCGCGCCTCGCACGCGGCGGGCATCGGCCTGGTCGGCGAGGACGTCGGCACCCCGGTGATCGCCGTGGACGGCCCGGACGGCGACCGGATCGCCTTCTTCGGCCCCGTCGTCACCCCGACCCCGCGCGGCGAGGCGGCCGCCCGGCTCTGGGACGGCACGCTGCTGGTCGCCTCCACGCCCGGCTTCTACGAGATCAAGCGCACCCGCACCGCGGGGCCGTCGTTCGAGTAGCCCGCACCCGCAGAAGCCCCCGCATCCGATGCGGGGGCTTCTGTGCGCGTCAGGCCGCCGGTGCCGCCCGACGGCTGCGCAGGTGGCCGACGACGGCCAGTACGACCGTCAGGCCGGCGGTGAAGTACAGCTGGATGCGGTTCGCGGAGTCCAGCGTCATCAGCACCAGGACCACCGCGATCGCGGCCAGCGCCGCGTACGTCAGGTACGGGAACGCCCACATCCGGACGGGGAGCTGCGCCGCCGGCAGCTTCCGGCGCATCCGCAGCTGGGCGACGGCGATGAAGGCCCACACCACCAGGACGGCCGCGCCGACCATGTTCAGCAGCCAGGAGAAGACCGTCTCCGGCCACCAGTAGGACAGCAGCACGGCGAGGAACCCGAACCCGCAGGACGCCAGCACGGCGCGCCGCGGCACGCCGCCGGAGACGCGGGCCAGCGCGCGCGGGCCGTGGCCGCGGGCGATCAGCGAGTGCGCCATCCGGGAGGAGCCGTAGATGTTGGCGTTCATCGCGGAGAGCAGCGCTATCAGCACCACCACGTTCATCAGCTCCGCGGCCCCCGGGATGCCGAGGGTGTGCAGCACGGCGACGTAGGGGCCGGGCCGGACCACGGACGGGTCGTCCCACGGCACCAGGGTGACGATCACCGCCATCGAACCGACGTAGAACAGGGCGATCCGCCACATCGCGGTGCGCACCGCGAGGGCCACGCTGCGCCGGGGGTTCTCCGACTCGGCGGCGGCGATGGTGACGGTCTCCAGCCCGCCGTACGCGAAGACCGAGGCCAGCAGTCCGGTGACCAGTCCGGCGGTGCCGTGCGGCAGGAAGCCGTGGTGACCGGTCAGGTTGGAGGTGCCGGGGGAGGAGGTGCCGGGCAGCAGGCCGAGCACGGCCAGGACGCCGATCACCAGGAAGGCGCTGATCGCGAGCACCTTGACCGCGGCGAACCAGAACTCGAACTCGCCGAAGTTGCGGACGGCGGCCAGGTTGGTGACGCAGAAGAAGGACATGAAGACGGCGACCCAGATCCAGGACGGGACGCCGGGCAGCCAGCCGGAGACGATGCCGGCCGCGCCGATCGCCTCCACGGCGACACCGACACACAGCAGCACCCAGAACAGCCAGCCGGCGGTGAACCCGGCCCACGGGCCGATCTCGCGCTCGGCGTGCACCGAGAACGAGCCGGAGGCGGGGCGGGCGGCGGACATCTCGCCGAGCATCCGCATGACCAGCATCACCAGCAGCCCGGAGGCGGCGAAGGCGAGTACCACGGCGGGCCCGGCGGCGGCGATCCCTGCGCCGGAGCCGACGAAGAGGCCGGCCCCGATCACTCCACCGAGCGCGATCATCGACAGGTGGCGCTGCTTGAGTCCGTGGGCCAGGCCGGCGTCCTCGGCAGCGCCGACGGCGTCCGGCCTGGCGGACGCGCGGGCTGAGGTGGGAGTACGGGTCATGCGGGGGGATTTCCAGACTGTGCGACAGCCCGACCATTTCGGCGGGATCTGTCCACTATTCGGCATATGGCGTGGACGCCCCAATCGGGACCGGCATCCGGACGCCTTTCCGACGGACCGTGACGACCACGCCACCGTGTGCACTCGGTGAGGGCTTGGTCACAGGCCGGACCCGACAAGCCCGGCCCGGTCGGCTTTGTCGTGCCCCGACGCGGCGGCCGAGCTCCGGCGCGGCTAGGTTCACTGGTGATCAATCCATCGGAAACCCGGGAGCAGCCATGGCCATCGCCGCGTCGATACCGTCCACCGCCGTCCTCGCCGACCTGCTGCCGCAGGCGTCCACCCGGATCGGCGCGCGGGCCCGCGACCTGGCCCTGGTGGCCGGTGGCGCCGCGCTGACCGGCATCGCCGCCCAGCTGTCCGTTCCCGTGCCGGGCTCGCCGGTGCCGGTGACCGGACAGACCTTCGCCGCGCTGCTGGTCGGCACCGCGCTCGGCGCCCGCCGCGGCGCCGCCGCGCTCGGCCTGTACCTGGTGGCCGGCGCGGCCGGCCTGCCCTGGTTCGCCGAGGGCACCTCCGGCGCGGGCATGGCCACCTTCGGCTACGTGATCGGCTTCGTGCTGGCCGCCGCCCTCACCGGCGCGCTGGCCCGCCGCGGCGCCGACCGCAGCCCGTTGTACACCGCGGGTGCGATGGCGCTCGGCAGCCTGGTGATCTACGCGGTCGGCGTGCCGTACCTGGCTTACGCCCTGGACGTCCCGCTGGCCAGGGCCGCGAGCCTCGGCATGTACCCGTACCTGATCGGCGACGCGCTGAAGATGGTGCTCGCGATGGGCGCCCTGCCGCTCACCTGGAAGCTCCTCGGCCGCCGCTGACAACCCGTCCCCACCGGGCCCGCCGCCCCTGCCGGGGTGCGGGCCCGGTGGCATGTCACACTCGTGTCCATGCGCGTCTACCTGGGCTCCGACCACGCCGGATACGAACTGAAGAACCACCTCGTCGAGTGGCTGAAGGAGGCCGGGCACGAGCCGGTCGACTGCGGCCCGCACATCTACGACGCCGAGGACGACTACCCGCCGTTCTGCCTGCGGGCGGCCGAGCGCACCGCCGCCGACCCCGAGGCGCTGGGCGTGGTGATCGGCGGCTCCGGCAACGGCGAGGCGATCGCCGCCAACAAGGTCAAGGGTGTCCGCGCCGCGCTGGCCTGGAGCGAGCAGACCGCCGCCCTCGGCCGCGAGCACAACAACGCCAACGTGATCTCGGTCGGCGGCCGGATGCACACCCTGGACGAGGCCACCAAGTTCGTCGAGATCTTCCTCAACACCCCGTACAGCGGCGAGCCCCGGCACACCCGCCGGATCGAGATGCTCTCCGAGTACGAGACCACCGGCGAACTGCCGCCCGTCCCGGCCCACCACCCGCAGGGCTGATCCGGCCACAACGCACCGCGCCCGCCCGGGAGTTGTCCCGGGCGGGCGCGCGCCTTCCAGCGGGCTGATCAGAAGCTGTGCGGCAGCCAGGGCTCCAGGCCCGAGCGGAACGCCGCCGACACCGGCTCCAGCGCCCCCGGCCGCAGCTCCCGCACCAGCCCCGCCGCGGCCAGCGCCACCAGCGAGGTGCCGCCCAGGTAGGCCGAGCCCAACTCGCGGACGTCCAGCTCCAGTTCGGCCGGCTCGTCGGTCCGCACGCAGGAGGCCGGCTTCCCCGGCGCGGCCGTCAGCCGCCAACGGCCCGCGTTCCACGGGCAGAACGCGTCGGTGACCTCCAGCACCACGTCCACCGGCTGCGCCCAGCCGCGCGCCTCGAGCGCCTTCGGCAGATCCACCAGCCGCACGAACATGGCGTCCACCAGCCGGGGCGTCAGATGCCGGACGTCCGACACCAGGTGCAGCAGCGGGTCGTCGGCCGGCAGGTTGAACGCCTCCACCCGCTCGGTCAGGTCCAGGTCCAGCAGGAACTCCCACAGCCGGGCGTACACCCAGGGCTGCTCCGCCTGCACCGTGCGGACCCGGACCACCCCGGCCGCGCCGCGCTCGTTCCACTCGCTCTTCACCGCGTACCTGGCGTAGCCGAGCAGCTCACCGGTGGCCGGGTCCTCCGCCACCACCGACTGCAACGCGGAAAAGCCCCCGCGGGACTGAGGCGCGTCCAGCACCGGCAGCTTCTCCCAGCCGGGCCGGCGCAGCAGCATGCCCGGACGGCCGGTGGCGAGACGGGCGTACAGCTCCTCGCAGCGCGCCAGTTCGGCCGCCGGATCGACCAGCCGCAGCACCACATCGCCACGCCGCTCCGGGGTGTGCACCCGCACCCGGCCGCGGGCCATCGACACCACCGCCTTGCGGGTGGCCTGCCCGTAGCCGAACCGCCCGTAGATCGCCGGCTCGGACGCCGTCAGCACCGCCAGCGACTCCCCGGCCGCGCGCACCTCGTCCAGCTGGCGGCGCATCATGGCGGTCAGCGCGCCGCGCCGCCGGTGGGTGGGCAGCACGCCCACCATCGTCACACCCGCCGCCGGGACCACCGCACCGCCCGGCACCACCAGCCGGAAGCTGAACGCGGACGCGGTGCCGACGATCCGCTCGCCCTCGCAGACCGCCAGCGAGCGCTCCACCTCCGTCAACTCGTGCCACAGCGCCCGCTCCTCGGGTGCCTCGCCGGCCCCGCCGAAGGCCACGTCCAGCACGTCGTACCAGGTGTCCCACTCCTCGGCGCGCAGCGGCCGTACGGACAGATCGGGGTGTCGAATCGTCATGAGGCCCTGCCTACCACCCGATCCGGAACCGCGCGACCGATTTGTCGCGCCCATGCCGTCACCCGATATCCGGCGCACGGCCGAAACCCGCCGGAGCGTGCCACCCCCGTTGCACTCGGTGCCACCGGGCCGTCGACGCGCGCACCGGCGGTGGATAAGGTCGGTCCCCATGGCCGGCAGTGCGCGCCCCAGAGCGACGGGCCGGGACGGCGGACCGTCCCGCGAGCCCGTGACGGCCCGGCTGCGCGCTGCGCTGTACCGGGCCCGACGCAGGCTGCGCCGCACCGGCGTCGACTACTTCCGCGGCGACGGCGCCGACTGGTGGGCGTTCGCCGCCCTCGCCCTCGCCGTGCCCGTCCTGGTGCTCCTGAACATCCTGCTCCCCGACTGGGCCCCGCCCACCGCCCTGGTGCTGCCCGTGCTGGCCGGCGCGCTGCTGCTGCGCCCCGGCACCCTGGTGCTGCTGTACGCCGTCGCCGCCGCCGGACTGATCACCGAATCCCTGGTGCACACCGGCGAACGCGTCGCCAGCGCGCGGCCCGAGGCCTACACCCACGGCGTCACCCCCGGCTCCGCGTTGGTGGTCGGCGCGGTCGGCGTCGCCGGACTGCTGGTCGCCCAGTTCCGCCGCCGGATCGGCGTGCCCTGGCGCGGCGGCTCCACCATGCTGTTCGACCTGCGTGAACGGATCCGGATCCAGGGCCGCTTCCCGCACCTGCCCGACGGCTGGCACACCGACACCGCGCTGCGCCCGGCCGGCGGCCAGTCCTTCTCCGGCGACTTCATGGTCGCCGCCCGCACCGGCCCCGGCGGGCGGATGCTCGAAGCCGTCCTCGCCGACGTCTCCGGCAAGGGCATGGACGCCGGCAGCCGCGCCCTGCTGCTGTCCGGCGCCTTCGGCGGCCTGCTCGGTTCGCTGCCCGCCCACGACTTCCTGCCCGCCGCCAACGGCTACCTGCTGCGCCAGGACTGGGCGGAGGGCTTCGCCACCGCCGTCCACCTGGTGGTCGACCTGGACACCGGCGAGTACGAACTGCTCTCCGCCGGCCACCTGCCCGGCATGCACCGCCTCGCCGGGGCCGGGTACTGGGAGGTCAAGGAGGCCGAGGGCCCGCTGCTCGGCATCTACGACGAGGCCAAGTTCGAAGGGGTGCGCGGCACCCTCGGCCCCGGCGACCTCCTGATGCTGTGCACCGACGGCATGGTGGAGATCCCCGGCCGCGACCTCACCGAGGGCATGGACCGGCTGATGGGCGAGGCCGACCGGCTGGTCGCCACCGCCCCCGGGGCGGTCCGGTCCGGCGCCGCGGTCCGGCTGATCGACACCGTCGCCAAGCACGTCAACGACGACCGCGCGGTGCTGCTGATCTGGCGCCGCTGAACTCCCGTCAGGTGCAGACTCGGTGAGCGCGGAGTGTCCACGGAGTGTCAAACCCGGGCGATGATCTTCGGCCAATTCCGGTACGCCGCCCGGGCCGGGCGCCGATGCCGGATCTGCCTGCCGGTTTGCCGCGCCGGCCAGCACCGACCGCCGCCCGCCGACGGGTTGTCAGAACCAGTCCGCTATCGTCGCGGTCGGCGAAAATCAGTCCTGCCAGGCGGGTTCGGGCACCGAGCGACCGGGCAAGTCCTTTACGCACTCAGCACGAGAGACCACACTGAGTCCGGATGGAGTGGTGGGGACACGGGGGGCAGGGGCCGGTTTCCGCCTGGGAGCCAACGCCGGCTTCCACCGAACCCCCGCCATGAATCGAGGAAGTGAGTCCCGGTGGCCTTCTCCGTCTCCGCGCTTGTCCTGTTCGGCATCATCGTCGCGATCTTCATTCGCAACAAGCAGCTGAAGACCGGGCACGCCATCGTCGCCGCCCTGTTCGGCTTCATGCTCAGCCAGTCGACCATGGCCGGCCCGATCCAGCAGTTCCTCACCTCGGTCTCCAAGGCCATCGCGTCGATCGCGGGCTGACGGCCTGTCGGCTCCCCGGCGGCACGCCACGACGGGCGGGATGCACCCCCGCGCCGTCCATTCGGCCTGCCCGCGGGTGACCAGGCTCACCCGCGACGTCACGCCAGGTCCGCGCCCGAACGCGCACGGTGGCCGAAGTCGCCCACCGTGCGGGGTTCGTACGCGCACCGTCATGATCCCGTACGCGCACCGCAGTGGCGGTGTCGGCACAGCGTGACCTGGTGGATCGTCAGCCCCTTCCCGATCCCGGGAGCGGGGCCGATCGGCGTTTGCCAGCCTCACGGGCCGTGGGATTTGCTTCCTCCGCAGCCCGGCCAGTGACCGGGCGGGCCACCGGACGGAACGCCTAGTCCTGCCGTCGTCCGGTGCCGACCAGATACCACGCCACGGCAGGAGCGGGGGAACCACAGGTAAGTCGCCGGGCCCGGGAACAACCGGGAACGGCTCGGGGTGAAGCCGCAGTTCCGCGGCCGGGCAACTCTCGCCCGAACCCGACAGCTCACCTCGCAGGCGTCGGAGAGGAACGCCTTCATGTCCGCTCAGGGCAAGCACCGCAAGCCGCGCCTGGCCACCATCGCCCGGATCGCCATCGCCACCGGTGTGGCCGGCGCCGCGATCGGCCTCCCGGTCACCGCCGCCTCCGCGCACACCTCCACCGACCAGGCCGGCAGCCGCCCGGCCACGGTCACGGCGGAGGCCACCCCCGTCGCCGACGCCGCCGCCCCGCACAGCTACCGGGTCGCCTCCGGCGACACCCTGTCCAAGATCGCTGCCGCGCAGCACGTCGACGGCGGCTGGGAGAAGCTGTACCAGGACAACCGTTCCGTGGTCGGCGGCAACCCCGACCTGATCTTCCCCGGCCAGAAGCTGGCGATCAACGGTCAGGCCGCCGCCCCCGCGAAGGCCCCGGCCGCCAAGTCCACCTCCACGGACACCGCCGCCGCGCCGAAGGCCGCCGTCAAGCCGGCCGACACCACCAAGCCGGCCGCCACCGGCACCGTCAAGTCGGCCACCACCGGCACCGTCAAGGCCCAGCCCGTGCCCCCGGCCCCGGCCGCCACCGCGGTCACCGCCGTCCCGGCCGCCGCGAGCACCAGCGCGTCCGCCACCTACGTCGCCCCCGCGCCGGGCAAGGTCACCACCGGTTACAAGGTCGCCGGCTCCAACTGGGCCTCCGGCTACCACACCGGCATCGACTTCCCGGTCGCCACCGGCACCAGCCTCAAGGCCGTCGCCGCGGGCACCGTGGTCTCCGCAGGCAACGGCGGCGCCTACGGCAACCAGGTCATCATCAAGCTGGCCGACGGCAAGTACGCCCAGTACGCCCACCTGTCCTCGATCTCCGTCTCGGCCGGCCAGGCCGTGACGGCGGGTCAGCAGATCGGTCTCTCCGGCGCCACCGGCAACGTGACCGGCCCGCACCTGCACTTCGAGATCCGCACCACCCCGAACTACGGCTCCGACATCGACCCCGTCGCCTACCTGGCGGCCCACGGCGTCAACGTCTGATCCCCGCCTCACCCCCCGAAGGCCCCGCGCAGCCACCCAGGCTGCCCGGGGCCTTCGGGCTGTCCAGGAAGCGGCGGCCGCGCCGTGGAACGGCAACGGCCCCGACTGCGTTGGCAGTCGGGGCCGTTGGCCGCGTGGAGCGGGTGACGAGAATCGAACTCGCGTGACCAGTTTGGAAGACTGGGGCTCTACCATTGAGCTACACCCGCAAAGGCGTACCCGCACCGCGTCGTGGTGGCGAGGACTGGATCAGGGTACCTGGTCGAGCCGGTGGATTGCACACTCCTTCCGCGTTGTCGGCTCGCGAATATCGCCCCGGCCGGAGGCGGCCCGACGTGTACTCTTCTGCTCGGCACCACGGGGTGTGGCGCAGGTTGGTAGCGCGTCCGCTTTGGGAGCGGAAGGCCGTCGGTTCGAATCCGGTCACCCCGACCGTGCGGCAGGGTCTCGTCCGTGGGCGGGGCCCTGTTGTCGTTGTGGGGCGCGGGCCCGGTGGGCCTGCTCCGGCGTGCACCCGGTGCCGGGCACAGTCGCTTTCGTGGTACCGGTAGGATGGACCGCTGGCGGTAGTACGGACAGCATTGCAGCCCCAACCGCCTATCGCCCTGACCGCAAGCCCCCTAGGAGACCTAACCGTGAAGAGCGCCGTCGAGACTCTGAACCCGACCCGGGTTCGACTCACCGTCGAGGTGCCCTTCGAGGAGCTCAAGCCCAGCCTCGACGCGGCGTACAAGAAGATCAACCAGCAGGTCACCGTCCCGGGCTTCCGCAAGGGCAAGATCCCGAACCGGGTCATCGACCAGCGCTTCGGCCGTGGCGCGGTGCTGGAGGAGGCCGTCAACGACGCGCTTCCGCGCTTCTACACGCAGGCCGTCGACGAGGGCCAGATCGACGTGCTGGGCCAGCCGGACATCACCGACATCGCCGGTGTCGAGAACCTGGTCGACGGCGGTGACCTGAAGTTCACCGCCGAGGTCGACGTCCGTCCCGAGGTCACCCTGCCGGACTTCGCCGAGATCGCCGTCGTGGTGGACCCGGTCGAGGTCACCGACGAGGACATCGAGAAGTCGCTGCAGCAGCTGCGCGAGCGCTTCAGCTCCGTGAAGGATGTCGAGCGCGCCGCCGCCGAGGGCGACGTCGTGGTCATCGACCTGGAGGCCAAGGTCGACGGTGAGGTGCCGGAGGACGGCACCGCCACCGGCGTGAGCTACGAGATCGGCTCCGGCCGCCTGCTGGACGGCATCGACGAGGCCGTCATCGGCCTGTCCGCCGGCGAGGCCAAGACCTTCACCACCACCCTCAAGGGTGGCACCCAGGTCGGCAAGGACTCCGAGGTCACCGTCACCGTGACCACCGTCCAGGAGAAGGAACTCCCGGAGCTGGACGACGAGTTCGCGCAGCTCGCGAGCGAGTTCGACACCCTGGAGGAGCTGCGTGGGGACTCCCGCAAGCGCCTTGAGCGGATGAAGGAGTTCGACCAGGCCACCCAGGCCCAGGAGAAGGTCCTCGACGAGCTGCTGACCCGGGTCGAGATGGACTACCCGGAGAAGCTGCTCGCGGACGAGATCGGCACCCGCAAGCACAACCTGGAGCACCACCAGCTGGAGCCGATGGGCCTGACCCTCGACACCTACCTGGCCTCCCAGGACAAGTCCCGCGAGGACTTCGACAAGGAGACCGAGGACCAGGCGAAGAAGGGCATCAAGACCCAGTTCGTGCTGGACCAGATCGTCAAGAACGAGGAGCTGGGCGTCAACCAGGAGGAGCTCACCGAGCACCTCATCCGTCGCGCCGCCGGCTCCGGCCTGACCCCGGACCAGTTTGCCCAGCAGGTCGTCCAGGGCGGCCAGGTCCAGCTCCTGGTCGGCGAGGTCGCCCGCGGCAAGGCGCTGGCCCTGGTGGTCGAGGCCGCCAAGGTCACCGACACCAACGGTGAGGTCGTCTCGTTCGAGGACGACGAGGAAGAGGTTGTCACCGAGGCCGCCGCCGAGGAGACCACCGAGGCCTGAGCCTCGTAACCGCCGGGAATCCGGCGGATCGCAGCACCGGGACGGGCCCGGGCACCGCATGGTGCCCGGGCCCGTTCGCGTGGGGCCCAGTCACCCTGCGCTCACAGCGAACAGTTCTGCGTGGGGGATTCAGCGGCGGGGCCTGCGCGTTAGGGTCGGTGGACAGCGACACACACGCAGATCGACTGAGCAGGTGGCTAAGTGACGTTCCCGCAGATGCAGATGCCTGGCCCGATGGCACCGCACGCCGCCGGCGGCGACGTGGGCGGCGGCCTGGGCGACCAGGTCTACAACCGGCTGCTCAACGAGCGCATCATCTTCCTCGGCCAGCAGGTCGACGACGACATCGCCAACAAGATCACCGCCCAGCTCCTGCTGCTCGCGGCGGACCCTGAGAAGGACATCTTTCTCTACATCAACTCCCCGGGCGGCTCGATCTCGGCCGGCATGGCGATCTACGACACCATGCAGTACATCAAGAACGACGTCGTGACCATCGCCATGGGCATGGCCGCGTCGATGGGCCAGTTCCTGCTGACCGCGGGCACCCCGGGCAAGCGCTTCTCGCTGCCGAACGCCAACATCCTGATGCACCAGCCCTCCGCGGGCCTCGGCGGCTCCGCCACCGACATCCGGATCCAGGCGGAGCAGCTGCTGCGCACCAAGAAGCGGATGTCGGAGATGATCGCCCACCACAGTGGGCAGACCTTCGAGCAGGTCACCGCAGACTCCGACCGCGACCGCTGGTTCACCCCGGAGGAGGCCAAGGCGTACGGCCTGATCGACGACATCATGCACAGCGCCGCGGACGTCCCGGGCGGCGGCGGCACCGGCGCCGGCCAGGCCGGCTGACCGGTTTCGGAAACCAGACCGCACGCTTCGGAGGACCTTAGAACATGAACATCCCCAGCCTGTCCGGTGCCAAGGCCCGCCTGGAGGACATGCGGGCCGAGGGCCGCTACATCGTCCCGCGGTTCGTCGAGCGCACCTCGCAGGGCGTTCGCGAGTACGACCCGTACGCCAAGCTGTTCGAGGAGCGCATCATCTTCCTCGGCTCGCAGGTGGACGACGTCTCCGCGAACGACATCATGGCGCAGCTGATCTGCCTGGAGTCGATGGACCCGGACCGCGACATCTCGGTCTACATCAACTCCCCGGGCGGCTCGTTCACCGCGCTGACCGCGATCTACGACACCATGCAGTTCGTGAAGCCCGACATCCAGACGGTCTGCATGGGCCAGGCCGCCTCGGCCGCCGCGGTGATCCTGGCCGCCGGCACCCCCGGCAAGCGGATGGCGCTGCCGAACGCCCGGGTGCTGATCCACCAGCCGTACACCGAGACCGGCCGCGGTCAGGTGTCGGACCTGGAGATCCAGGCCAAGGAGATCTTCCGGATGCGCGAGCAGCTGGAGAGCATGCTGGCCAAGCACTCCAACAAGGAGGTCGAGCAGGTCCGCGAGGACATCGAGCGCGACAAGATCCTGACCGCCGAAGAGGCGCTGGAGTACGGCCTGGTCGACCAGATCATCTCGACCCGGAAGAACTCGTACACCGACTGAACCCTCGCCCCGGGGCGGCGCGTACGTGATGTACGCCCCGCCCCGGGGCGTTCCGGTCGGGGCCGCCGCCCCGGCACAATGGCTGTCGGGTCATGCACCCGGGACGGCATCTGTTCGGTATCAATTCGCCCAGGGCGTAGGGCAGAGCGGCCGAAGTCGGCGGAAACAACGGCTCGGCAGAGTACCGTCGGATACCAGACCGACCGCCGACGGCGCAGCCGGTCTCACAGCACCAGGCCCCGACCCCCGCGGGGCCCCTGGCGAAGGGGAAGCACCTCGTGGCACGCATCGGAGACGGTGGCGACCTGCTCAAGTGCTCGTTCTGCGGCAAGTCGCAGAAGCAGGTGAAGAAGCTGATCGCCGGGCCAGGCGTGTACATCTGCGACGAGTGCATCGACCTGTGCAACGAGATCATCGAGGAGGAGCTCGCCGAGAGCTCCGAGGTGCGCTTCGAGGAACTGCCGAAGCCCCGCGAGATCTACGAGTTCCTGGACCAGTACGTGGTCGGCCAGGACCTCGCCAAGAAGGCGCTGTCGGTCGCGGTCTACAACCACTACAAGCGCGTCCAGGCGGGCGAGGCCGGCCGTTCCGGCTCCGGCCGGGACGACGCGATCGAGCTGGCCAAGTCGAACATCCTGCTGCTGGGCCCGACCGGCTCCGGCAAGACGCTGCTGGCGCAGACCCTGGCCCGGATGCTGAACGTGCCGTTCGCGATCGCGGACGCCACCGCGCTGACCGAGGCCGGCTACGTCGGTGAGGACGTCGAGAACATCCTGCTGAAGCTGATCCAGGCGGCCGACTACGACGTCAAGAAGGCCGAGACCGGAATCATCTACATCGACGAGATCGACAAGGTCGCCCGCAAGAGCGAGAACCCGTCGATCACCCGCGATGTCTCCGGCGAGGGCGTGCAGCAGGCGCTGCTGAAGATCCTGGAGGGCACCACCGCCTCGGTGCCGCCGCAGGGGGGCCGCAAGCACCCGCACCAGGAGTTCATCCAGATCGACACCACCAACGTGCTGTTCATCGTGGGTGGCGCGTTCGCCGGCCTGGAGCGGATCATCGAGGGCCGGGCGGGTGCCAAGGGCATCGGCTTCGGCGCCACCATCCGCTCCAAGCGCGAGCTGGACGCCTCGGACCACTTCCGTCAGGTGATGCCGGAGGACTTGGTGAAGTTCGGGATGATCCCGGAGTTCATCGGCCGCCTGCCCGTCATCACCAGCGTGCACAACCTGGACCGCGAGGCGCTGCTGCAGATCCTCACCGAGCCGAAGAACGCGCTGGTGAAGCAGTACCGCAAGCTGTTCGAACTCGACGGCGTGGAGCTGGAGTTCACCCGGGACGCGCTGGAGGCGATCGCCGACCAGGCGATCCTGCGGGGTACCGGCGCGCGCGGTCTGCGGGCCATCATGGAGGAGGTGCTGATGTCCGTGATGTACGAGGTGCCGTCCCGTCAGGACGTCGCCCGCGTGGTGGTCACCGGGGACGTGGTCTCCAAGCACGCCATCCCGACCCTGGTCCCGCGCGACATGATCAAGCGTGAGCGCCGCGAGAAGAGCGCCTGACCCGGCGTCAACCCGGCGACAGCGAAAGGGCCCCGCACCGGTGAACGGTGCGGGGCCCTTTCATGTCCCGTGCGGCGGAGGCTACTTGGGGACCTCAGCGAGCTTGCGCAGCTCCTGGGCGTCCGCGATGACCTTCTCCTTGGTGACGCCGTCCTCGGCGGACATGTCGAGCTCCAGGACCATCACCACGGAGGAGCTGTCGGCCCAGACGCAGATGCCGCCGTTCTGGCCGCCCAACTCCAGGTTGCCGCAGGACATCCGGCCGCCGAGCGGGCCCGCGTCGACGTCGGTGCGGTTGGTGGCGCCGCCGCCCGGCAGGCTGCTGTACAGCGCGTCGACCTGCTTGGACGGCAGCAGCACGTGGCCGGTCAGGCCGGACACCAGCAGCATCTTCTCCTCGTCCGAGGACCGGTAGATGGCGCTGACCGGCTCGGGGTTGGTGAACGAGTCCTTCTCCGCCTGCATGCCGCTCTGCAGCTCGCTGGCCAGGTCCTTGGCGTCCGCGTCGTTCGGGTCGTTGGTCATGTCGTGGAAGGACTGCGGCAGGACGACCTTGTTCTTGCCGGTCTCCGCCGCGGTGTCGTAGATCAGGTAGCCGAGCACGCCCGCGCCGCCGAGAACCACCGCGGCCACCACGGACAGACCGATCCACAGGCCCTTGCGGGACTTCTTCGGCGCCACCGGGTAACCGGGCGGGTAACCGCCGGGGGTGCCGGGCGGGAACGCCTGCGGCGGCACGCCGCCACCGCCCCAGGCCTGCTGCGGGGCGGCCGGCTGGCCGTAGCCGCCCTGGGGTGCTGCGGGCACGGTCGGCTGGCCGTAGCCGCCCTGGGGCGCGGCGGGCGCGTCCTGCGGGGGTATCGAACCGTCCTGGGCAGGCGGGGGTCCGAAGCCGGGCTGCGGCGGGCCGAACTGGTTGTCGGACACGGGGCGATACTCCGTTCGAGCGTGAAGTGCGGTGCTGTGGTGGCTACTTGGTGACGGTCGCGGCGTCGCGCAGCTGGCGGGCGCGGGTGGCGGCCTCGGTGGTGCTGATGCTCTTGCCGGAGGGGTCCAGGGAGACGAACGCGACCACGCCGATGGTGGAGTGGCTGGCGAACAGGCACATCGGGATGCCCATCGAGGCCTTGCCGGTGCCGGTGTCCGAGGTGCCCACACCGCAGCGGAGCTTGGCGCCCGGGTCCGTCGGGTCACTGGCGTCGACGTCCGTCAGTTCCTGCTTCCAGACCAGCTTGCCCGCGGAGGCGTCGCTGCTGTCGCCCTCGTTGATCTTCTTGGTGACCGTGTCGAGCGCCTTGGCCGGGTCCGGGATCTTGCCCCAGGAACCGCTGAGGCTGGCCGCATCGGTGGTGGTCTTCTGGTAGGTCGCGGAGAGCGTGCCCTCGAAGGTGCCGACGCCTTCCAGGCCCTTCAGCCCGCCCTTCTCGTCGGCGTTCTTCTTGGTGTAGCCGGCGGCGCTCTCCGGCGCGGACAGCTTGTACTTGCCCTCGGTGTCCGAGCCCTTGGTGCCGCTCAGCGCCCACCAGGCGGCGCCGCCGCCGGCGGCCAGCACCAGGACCACCACCAGGGCGATGATCCCGCCCTTGCCCTTGGACGGGGCGGCCGGCGGCGGGAAGCCGCCGTAGCCGGGCTGGCCGGGCTGACCCGGCTGCTGGGGCATGCCGCCCCACTGCTGCTGGGGCGGCGGCGCCTGCTGCGGGTAGCCGTACCCCGGCTGCCCGGCGGGCGGCTGGGGGGCTCCGTAGCCGGGCTGCCCGGCGGGGGGCTGCGGAGCGCCGTAGGCCGGCGGCTGCGGAGCGCCGTACGCGGGCGGCTGGGGGGCGCCATAGGCCGGCGGCTGCTGCGGAGCGCCGTAGCCGGGCTGCGGCGGGGGAGCACCGTACGGCTGCTGCGGCTGCCCCTGCGGATACTGCTGCGGTCCCTGGCCCTGGCCGTACATATGTCTTTTCTCCCCCGCCGCCTCTGTTGCGCGGCCCCGTCCGGTCGACTATGCGGGCACGCTACCGTACAGCCCCCCCAGCGCGCCCGACCGGTCGCCGCACTGTCGGGTCACAACTGCCGCCGCGGCTTCCGTAAACTGTGCGTCGTGACCGACACGACGAACCAGCGCCCCGCGAGCAAGCCCGGGGACGAAGCAGCCACCCTCCCGACGACCTACGCCCCGGCCGAGGTAGAGGGCGAGCTGTACGAGCGCTGGGTAGAGCGTGGCTACTTCACCGCCGACGCGAAGAGCGACAAGCCCGCGTACACCATCGTCATCCCGCCGCCGAACGTCACCGGTGCGCTGCACCTGGGCCACGCGTTCCAGCACACGCTGATGGACGCGCTGACCCGCCGCAAGCGGATGCTGGGCTTCGAGGCGCTGTGGCTCCCGGGCATGGACCACGCGGGCATCGCCACCCAGAACAAGGTGGAGCAGCAGCTCGCCGAGTCCGGCCTGTCCCGGCACGACCTGGGCCGCGAGGCCTTCGTCGAGAAGGTCTGGGAGTGGAAGGAGAACTACGGCGGCCGGATCCTCGGCCAGATGCGCCGCCTCGGCGACGGCGTGGACTGGTCGCGGGAGCGCTTCACCATGGACGAGGGCCTGTCGCAGGCCGTCCAGACCATCTTCAAGAAGCTCTTCGACGACGGCCTGATCTACCGCGCCGAGCGCATCATCAACTGGTGCCCGCGCTGCCTGACCGCGCTGTCCGACATCGAGGTCGAGCACGAGAACGTCCCGGGCGAGCTGGTCTCGATCCGCTACGGCGACGGCGACGACTCGATCGTGGTCGCCACCACCCGCGCCGAAACCCTGCTGGGCGACACCGCGGTGGCCGTCCACCCGTCCGACGAGCGCTACGCGCACCTGGTCGGCCGGACCATCAAGCTGCCGCTGACGGACCGTGAGATCCCGGTGGTCGCCGACGAGCACGTCGACCCGGAGTTCGGCACCGGCGCCGTCAAGGTGACGCCGGCCCACGACCCGAACGACTTCGCCATCGGCCAGCGGCACAACCTGCCGAACCTGAGCGTGATGGACGAGCGCGGTGTGATCACCGTGCACGGCCCGTTCCTCGGCCTGGACCGGCTGGAGGCCCGCTCCGCCGTGGTCGGCGCGCTGCGCGAGCAGGGGCGCATCGTCGCCGAGAAGCGCCCCTACGAGCACGCCGTGGGCCACTGCTCGCGCTGCCACACCGTGGTCGAGCCGCGGCTGTCGCTGCAGTGGTGGGTCAAGGTCGAGCCGCTGGCCAAGGCCGCGGGCGACGCCGTCCGCGACGGCCGGGTCGAGATCCACCCGAAGGAGCTGGAGCGCCGCTACTTCGACTGGGTCGACAACATGTACGACTGGTGCATCTCGCGCCAGCTGTGGTGGGGCCACCGGATCCCGGTCTGGTACGGCCCCAACGGCGAGGTCGTCTGCGTCGGCCCGAACGAGCAGCCGCCCACCGGCGAGGGCTGGGTGCAGGACCCGGACGTCCTGGACACCTGGTTCTCCTCCGGCCTGTGGCCGTTCTCCACGCTGGGCTGGCCGGAGAAGACGGCCGACCTGGAGAAGTTCTACCCGACCGACGTGCTGCTGACCGGCCACGACATCATCTTCTTCTGGGTCGCCCGGATGATGATGTTCGGCCTGTACGCGATGGACGGCGAGATCCCGTTCAAGACCATCGCGCTGACCGGACTGGTCCGCGACCAGTTCGGCAAGAAGATGTCGAAGTCCTCCGGCACCGCCGTCGACCCGCTGGACTGGATGGACGCCTACGGTGCCGACGCCGTCCGCTTCACGCTGGCCCGCGGCGCCAACCCCGGTGCGGACGTGCCGATCGGTGAGGACTGGGTCAAGGGCGCCCGGAACTTCTGCAACAAGATCTGGAACGCCACCCGCTTCGCGCTGATGAACGGCGCCACCGTCCAGGGCCCGCTGCCGGCCCCGGAGGAGCTGACCGCGGCCGACCGCTGGATCCTGTCCCGGCTGAACGCCACCGTGGCCGAAGTGGACGCGCTGTACGAGGACTTCGAGTTCGCGAAGGTCTCCGACGCGCTGTTCCACTTCGCCTGGGACGAGGTCTTCGACTGGTACGTCGAGCTGTCCAAGACCACCCTGGGCAAGGGCGGCGCGCAGGCCGACCACGCCCGCCGCGTCCTCGGCGAGGTGCTGGACGTGACGCTGCGTCTGCTGCACCCGATCGTCCCCTTCGTCACCGACGCGCTGTGGACGGCGCTCACCGGCGCCGAGTCGGTGGTGGTCGCCGAGTGGCCGAAGGACTCCGGCTACCGGGACACCGACGCCGAGTCGGAGATCGCCCAGCTCCAGCAGCTGGTCACCGAGGTCCGCCGGTTCCGCAACGACCAGGGCCTGCGCGACACCCAGAAGGTCCCGGCGCAGCTGGAGTTGGCCGGGCACCGGCTGGAGGTGCACGAGGCGGCGATCCGCTCGCTGCTGCGGCTGACGGCGCCGGAGGAGGGCTTCCACGCCACCGCCTCGCTGCCGGTGGCCGGCACCACCGTCTCGCTCGACCTGTCCGGCACCATCGACGTCCCGGCCGAACGCAAGCGCCTGCAGAAGGACTTGGCGGCGGCCGAGAAGGAGAAGGCGCAGAGCAACGGCAAGCTCGGCAACGAGGCCTTCCTGGCCAAGGCGCCGGACGAGGTGGTCGCCAAGATCCGGCTCCGCCTGGAGACCGCCGAGGCCGACATCGCCCGGATCACCGCCCAGCTCGCGGCGCTGCCGCAGGGCTGACCGCGCGTCAGGAACGGCCGCTGCTCCCGCACTGCGGGCGCAGCGGCCCTTCGCTTTTCCCGAGTTGGCGCCGGCGGTTTGTCAATTCCCTTGGCCGCGCGTCGTCGTAACGGTTTTGCTGCGGCTATTCGTCCAGTATTCCCGGCAATTGGCGCACTCCGCCAAAGGGAATACATCGCGTTGCCGCCCCCCGCGCGTTCAGCGAACTTCGCACATCGAATGTGTACGGTGGGGCGGAGTTCCCATTCGGGCGGGGCATCGAACGGAGGGCAGACGCATGGTGGCGACCAGGGAGTTGGCCGACGAACTTCCGATGGCGGAGGTGGAGGCGGCCAAGGCCCGGGCGGCAACCCTCCTGCTGGCATTCCGGCACGGTAACCAGCTCGCCTTCGACACCGAACTCGACCTGCTGCTCGCCGAGAACGCCGAGCGCGAGGCGACCACCCTGCTGGTGTGGATCGCCGCCGAGGCGGTCCGCAAGGCGTACGCCCCCGAGGTCGCCGACCGGGTGCTGCGCGGCCTGGCCCGGCGCGCCCCGTACGGCACGTGCGAGGTCGCGGTGGACGAGGAGACGGCCGGCGCGGCGCTGCTGCTGGAGGCGGTCGCGGACGGGGACGTCGCCGCGGTCCGCGCCCTGGTGGCCGGTACGCCCGACACCACCTACCTGCTGGGCGGCCTGGTGCAGGCGGTGGCGATGATGCTGCCGCTGCTGCCGGACGGCGAGGCCGAGGAGATCGCCACCGAACTGCGCCGCCGTCACGCCGCCCGGCTGCCCACGCCCCGCGTCACCACGTGACGGATCGTCACTGCCGGGCCCGGCGGGGAGCTCCCCGCCGGGCCCGGTGCCGTCGGTGCCGTGGTGCTGCTGCGGCACGGCGTGCGGGTGGGATTGCGGTGCGTGGGAGCCAAGGAGTTGGACGAGCGACTCACGCGGTGGAGTGGATCAATGACGGTGTCAAGAGGTCCGGAGCCGGTCCGCAGGCCACCGGGGTGGCCGTCGGGGACGGACGTCGGGAGTCCTTAGACTGGCAGGGTGAGCGACAAGGCCGAGCCCAACCCCTACACCGTCCGTCCCGCCGACGCCGGCGGCACCGACTCCGAACTGCGCGCCGTCGAGGCCGAGCTGGCCACCCGCTGGCCGGAGAACAAGCTGGAGCCCTCGCTCGACCGGATCGAGGCGCTGATGGACATCCTCGGCCAGCCGCAGCGCTCCTACCCGTCGATCCACATCACCGGCACCAACGGCAAGACCTCCACGGCCCGGATGATCGAGCAACTGCTGGGCGCCTTCGAGCTGCGCACCGGCCGCTACACCTCCCCGCACGTGGAGTCCGTCACCGAGCGGATCAGCCTGGACGGGGCGCCGATCAGCCCGGAGAAATTCGTCGAGACCTACCGCGACATCGCGCCCTACGTGCAGATGGTGGACGCGGCGCAGCCGGTCGCGATGTCCTTCTTCGAGGTGCTCACCGGCATGGCGTACGCGGCCTTCGCGGACGCCCCGGTGGACGTCGCGGTGGTCGAGGTCGGCATGGGCGGCTCCTGGGACGCCACCAACGTGATCGACGCCCAGGTGTCGGTGATCACCCCGATCGGCCTGGACCACACCGACAAGCTCGGCGACACCACCGGCAAGATCGCGGTGGAGAAGTCCGGGATCATCAAGCCGGGCGCGCTCGCCGTGGTCGCCCAGCAGCAGCTGGACGCCGCCGAGACGATCCTGCGCCGGGCCGTCGAGGTGGATGCCACCGTGGCCCGCGAGGGCATGGAGTTCGGCGTGCTGCGCCGCGAGGTCGCCGTCGGCGGCCAGCTGGTCACCCTGCGCGGCCTCGGCGGCCACGAGTACCAGGACGTCTTCCTCCCGCTGCACGGCGACCACCAGGCGCAGAACGCGGCCCTCGCGCTGAGCGCCGTCGAGGCGTTCTTCGGCGTCGGCCAGGGCGGCGCCGAGCACTTGGACGAGGACAAGGTCCGCCAGGCGTTCTCCGGCGTCTCCTCGCCGGGCCGCCTGGAGGTCGTCCGCCGCAGCCCCACCGTGATCCTGGACGCCGCGCACAACCCGCACGGCGCGCAGGCCGCGGTCGCCGCGCTCGGCGAGGCGTTCGGCTTCACCAAGCTGGTCGGCGTGATCGGCACCAGCGGCGACAAGGACGTCACCGGCCTGCTGGAGGCGTTCGAGCCGATCCTCGCCGAGGTCGTCATCACCCAGAACTCCACCCACCGCGCGATGCCCGTCGACGAGCTGGCCGCGCTGGCCGTCGAGGTGTTCGGCGAGGACCGGGTGCAGGTCGAGCCCCGGCTGGACGACGCCATCGACGCCGCGGTCACCCTGGCCGAGGAGGAGGATCTCGGCGGCGCCGGAGTCCTGGTCACCGGCTCCGTCATCACGGTGGGCGAGGCGCGCCTGCTGTTCGGAAGGAAGTAGCGGCCGATGCGCACCCTGTGCTCCTCCACCCTGATCGGCGAGGCGCTGCTGATCATGTTCGCCGGCCTGGTCGCGATGAAGCTGACCGACGTGGGCACCGGCGCCATCTGGACGGTCAGCGGTATCGCCATCCTGCTGTGTGTGCTGCTGTGCGGCGCGATCACCCGGCCGGGCGCGGTCTGGGTCGGCTGGGCGCTGCAGTTCGGCGTGCTGGCCAGCGGCCTGGTGCTGCCGACGATGTTCGCCTTCGGTGTGGTGTTCGGCGGCCTGTGGTGGTGCTCGGTGCACTACGGCCGCAAGATCGACGAACTCAAGGCGCAGCGCGCGGCGGCGGCCGAGGCGACCGCCTGACCGGGCTGGTCGCGGGGGCGGCCACCCGGCCGGGGTAGTGTCAGGTGCACACACCGCACGACCACGATCTCAGGAGCCGCCCCGTGTCCCAGCGCACTCTCGTCCTGCTCAAGCCCGACGCCGTGAAGCGCGGCCTGGCCGGCGAGATCATCAGCCGGATCGAGCGCAAGGCCGGCTGGCGCTTCGCCGCGATGGAGCTCCGCACCTTCGACCGCGGCACCCTTGAGCAGCACTACGCCGAGCACGTCGGCCGCCCGTTCTACGAGCCGCTGCTGGAGTTCATGACCTCCGGCCCGTCGATCGCGCTGATCGTCGAGGGCGAGAACGTGATCCCGGGCATCCGCGCGCTGGCCGGCGCCACCGACCCGCTGCAGGCGGGCGCGGGCACCATCCGCGGCGACTACGCGACGATCACCCGCGAGAACCTGATCCACGCCTCGGACTCGCCGGAGTCGGCCGAGCGGGAGATCAAGATCTTCTTCCCGTCCCAGGTCTGAGGATCCGGTAGAAGTCCTGAACGGCCCCGGTGCCCCTGCCTCGGCAGGGGCACTTCGCCCAACTGGGCGTTAATCCTCAAATCACGGAACCCTGCGCTCCGACACGGCGTCCCAATGCCAGGAGAAGCCGATCCGTCGCCGGAGAATGGGCGGGACTCCGTGCCCGCCGTTCGCACCGTCCGGCGTGATTACGATGGACCCAACTCACGGGCCCGGAGCGGCTGCTCAGCCGCCGTCAGCCCCGCTGCGGGCCCGCGCGGCCGGCTCTCTCCCCCCGCCCTTGATCCACATTCGGGAAGGCACTCGACATCCCATGGCGAACAACCTGTCGTTCCTCGGCCGGGACCTGGCGATCGACCTCGGCACCGCGAACACACTGGTGTACGTCCGGGGCAAGGGCATCGTGTTGAACGAGCCGTCGGTGGTCGCGGTGAACACCAACACCGGCGGAATCCTCGCGGTGGGTGCCGAGGCCAAGCAGATGATCGGCCGCACCCCCGGCAACATCGTGGCGATCCGGCCGCTGAAGGACGGCGTGATCGCCGACTTCGAGATCACCGAGCGGATGCTGCGGTACTTCATCCTGAAGATCCACCGCCGCCGCTACCTGGCCCGCCCCCGGGTCGTGGTGTGCGTGCCGTCCGGCATCACCGGCGTCGAGCGCCGCGCCGTGGTCGAGGCCAGCATGCTGGCCGGCGCCCGCCAGGTGCACATCATCGAGGAGCCGATGGCCGCCGCGATCGGCTCCGGCCTGCCGGTGCACGAGCCGACCGGCAACATGGTCGTCGACATCGGCGGCGGCACCACCGAGGTCGCGGTGATCTCGCTCGGCGGCATCGTCACCGCCCAGTCGCTGCGGGTGGCCGGCGACGAGCTGGACAACGCGATCGTCCAGCACATCAAGAAGGAGTACAGCCTGCTGCTGGGCGAGCGCAGCGCCGAGCAGATCAAGATGTCGATCGGCTCCGCGTTCGGCCTGGAGGGCGAGAAGGACGAGCACGCCGAGATCCGCGGCCGCGACCTGGTCTCCGGCCTGCCGAAGACCGTGGTGATCTCCGCCGCCGAGGTCCGCGAGGCCATCGACGAGCCGGTGAACTCGATCATCGACTCGGTGAAGACCACCCTCGACCAGTGCCCGCCGGAGCTGGCCGGTGACGTGATGGACCGCGGCATCGTGCTCACCGGCGGCGGCGCCCTGCTGCGCGGCCTGGACGAGCGGCTGCGCCGGGAGACCGGCATGCCGGTGCACATCGCGGAGAACCCGCTCGACTCGGTGGCCCTGGGGGCGGGCAAGTGCGTCGAGGAGTTCGAGGCACTCCAGCAGGTACTCGACGCCCAGCCGCGTCGCTAGACAACTTTCCAACTGAACAACAGACAGAGCTGACAGAGCTGATGGACCAGCAGATGGACACTCAGCACGAAGGGGCGGCACCAGCACCGTGAGGGACACCCGACAGAGTCGACTACTGCTGGTCCTGCTGGTCGCGCTCGCATTCGCCCTGATCACCGTCGACATCAAGGGCGGCCAGGACTCGCCGCTCGGCGCCCCGCGCCGGGCGGCCGCGTCCGTGCTCGGCCCGGTGGAGAACGCGGCGGCGGGCGCCGTCGACCCGGTCGCCGGGTACATCCGCGCGATCCGTGACGCCAGCACCCACCAGCAGCGCCTGGACCAGATCACCCGCGAGAACACCGAGCTGCGCCAGAAGCTGGCCTCCTCGGACGCCGCGGCCGGCCGCACCAAGCAGCTGGACGACATGCTGCGCACCGCAGGCACCGGCGGCTACACCATCAAGGCCGCGCAGGTGATCGCGGTCGGCGCGGCCCAGGGCTTCTCCTGGACCATCACCATCGACGCCGGCAGCGACGACGGTCTGACCCGCGACATGACCGTCATCGACGGCCAGGGCCTGGTCGGCCGGATCACCACCGTCGCCCCGACCACCGCCACCGTGCTGCTGGCCTCCGACCCCGGCTTCACCGCCGGCGTCCGGCTGGAGGGCAACAACGAGATCGGCTTCGCGGCCGGCCAGGGGGCCTCGCCGATGAAGATCGAGCTGCTGAACGGCCGCGCCCAGGTGAAGGCCGGCGACCGGCTGGTCACCTTCGGCTCGCAGAGCGGGCGCCCGTTCGTCCCCGGCGTCCCGGTCGGCACCGTCAAGGAGGTGCAGGCCACCCCGGGCCAGCTCACCAAGACCATCCTGGTCGAGCCGTACGTGCAGTTCACCCGCCTCGACCTGGTCGGCGTGGTGGTCGTGCCGCCGCGCACCGACCCGCGGGACGCGGTGCTGCCGCCGGTCCCCGCCGCTTCCGCCGGCGCCGCGGGCAACCCGCAGGCGCCGATCGCCGCACCGCCCACCACCGGGGGGAACTGATGTTTCGTCCGTCTCGGATCCTGCTGTCCGCCGTCCTGCTGGTGCTCGCCCTGGTGATCCAGGTCAGCGTCCTCGGCCGGCTCCAACTGCCCGGCGCCACCCCCGACCTGCTGATGCTGGTGGTGGTCGGCCTGGGTCTGGTGTACGGCCCGACCGGCGGCTGCCTGGCGGGCTTCCTGGCCGGCCTGCTGGCCGACCTCGCCCCGCCGTCCGACCACGCGGTCGGCCGCTACGCGCTGGTGCTCTGCCTGGTCGGCTACGGCGCCGGGCTGCTCCGCCCGGAGAGCGGCCGGCAGCGCTCCGCGCTCAGCGCGATCGGCGTGGTGGCGGTCGCCGCAGTGGTCTCCACCCTGCTGTACGCCACCGTCGGCGCCCTGGTCGGCGACACCGCGGCCCGGCACGTCGGCCTGACCGGACTGGTGTTCAGCGCCCTGCTGTACGACGTGCTGCTGGCCCCGTTCACGGTGCCGCTGGTGATGCTGCTGGCCCGCCGCTTCGACGGCGACCGGGTGGTCAACGAGACGGTGCGCGGCGCGGACGGCGGCTCCGGCCTCGGTGCGCTGGCCCGCTACCGCACCACCCGCGAGGCCTCGCCCACCGCCTCCTACAAGAAGAAGCGCGCGCTCGGCCTCGCCAAGCGCCCCTGAGCCGGGACGGAGTACGCGTACGTGACGAACATTCCCGATACCGGCCGCACCCGGCGGGTGACGATCCGGCTGGTGGTGCTGCAGATCCTGGTGCTGTCGTTGCTGGCCACCCTCGGCGGCCGGCTGTGGTACCTGCAGATCCGCAACGGCAAGGAGTTCACCGCCAAGGCCCAGGGCAACCACATCCGCGAGGTGGTGGAGCCCGCCGTCCGCGGCGAGATCCTGGACGCCGCCGGGCGGATCCTGGCCGGCAACGAGACCAAGCTGGTGGTGTCGGTGTCCCGCACCGCGCTGATGCAGCAGAAGGACCACGGCAAGGCGGTGCTGTCCCGGCTCGCCGACGTCCTTGGCGTGCCCGCCGACGACGTCAAGAACAAGGTCCGGCTGTGCGACGCGAAGACCCCGCAGCCGTGCTGGAACGGCTCCCCGTACCAGCCGATCCCGGTCACCCAGCAGGCCACCACCCAGCAGGCGATGCAGATAATGGAGCGCCGCGAGGACTTCCCCGGCGTCACCGCCCAGCCCACCGCACTGCGCCGCTACACCGGCGCGGAGGGCGCCAGCGCCGCCCAGATCCTCGGCTACCTGTCGCCGGTCACCGACGACGAAGTGACCAAGACCGCCGACAAGTCCGGCCGCGAACGCCGCCTGCCGTCCGACCAGATCGGCCGGGCCGGCCTGGAGTCGGTCTACGACGACGACCTGCGCGGCACCACCGGCGTCGACCGGCTGGAGGTCGACAACCTCGGCCGGGTGATCGGCAGCGCCGGCACCACCCCCGCCCAGCCCGGCAACAACCTGGTCACCTCGATCGACGCCCGGGTGCAGAAGGTGGTCGAGGACCAGCTCAACCAGGCGATGGTCGAGGCGCGCACCCAGTTCGACAAGGAGACCAACAAGAACTACCTCGCCGACTCCGGCGCGGCCGTCGTGATGGACGTGCACACCGGCCGGATCGTCGCGATGGCCAGCGCCCCCACCTACGACCCCAACCTGTGGGTCGGCGGCATCTCCGCCAAGGACTACGAGGCGCTGAACAGCAAGGACTCCAACTACCCGCTGATCAACCGGGCCATACAGGGTCAGTCCGCACCCGGCTCGACGTTCAAGGTGATCTCCACCACCGCCGCCGTGCAGGCCGGATACGACCTCAACGGGCACTACCCGTGCCCGAAGTCGCTGACCATCGGCGGCCGCGAGTTCAAGAACTTCGAGTCCGAGCAATTCGGCGACATCTCCCTGGAGAAGGCGCTCGAAGTCTCCTGCGACACCGTGTTCTACGGCCTGGCCTACGACCAGTGGATGAAGGACGGCGGCCTCAAGCCCAAGAAGGACGCCCCGGACTGGTTCTTCAAGACCGCCCACGAGTTCGGCCTCGGCGCCAAGACCGGCATCGACCTGCCGGGCGAGGTGACCGGCCGGGTTCCCGACCGGCAGTGGAAGCAGGCCTACTACGACGCGATGAAGCAGTCCTGGTGCGACCAGGCGGCCAAGGGCGGCCACGAGTACGCCGACGAGATCGCCCGCGAGAACTGCGCCGACGGCAACCAGATGCGCGCCGGTGACATGGTCAACTTCGCCATCGGCCAGGGCGACACCCTGGTCACCCCGCTGCAGATGGCCCGGATCTACTCGGCGCTCGCCAACGGCGGCACCCTGTACCGGCCCAGCATCGGCAAGGCGGTGGTCAGCCCCGACGGCACCCTGGTGCGCGACATCGCCCCGCACGAGGACGGCAAGATCCCCGCCCAGGGACAGCTGCTGGAGTACATCGACCAGGCCACCGCCGGCGTCGTCACCGCCGGTACCGCCGCCTGGAAGTTCACCGGCGCCGGCTGGCCGCAGGGCAAGATCGAACTGCACGCCAAGACCGGCACCGCCGAAGTCGCCGGCAAGCAGACCACCTCCTGGCTGACCACCTACAGCAAGGACTACGCGGTGGTCATGACGATAAGCCAAGGCGGCACCGGCTCCGGTGGCTCCGGCGACTCGGTGCGCCGGATCTACCAGGCGCTGTACGGCGTGGACGACAAGGGCAACGTCGACAACGCCAAGGCGCTGTTGCCGAAGCCGCAGGCCGAACTGCCCAAGTTCAACCCGGACGGCACCGCGATCCTCCAGGCCTCGTACAGCTACGAGGGCGACCGGACCTTCCTGGACCCGGCCCGCCCGGCCCAGGCCGACCCGGCCACCGCGGTGGCGCTGGCCGCGCTGGAGCCCAACCGGGCCGGCAGCTACGGAAGGGGCCGGTCATGACCTCCTACGGCTCGTACCGCACCGTGCGGCTCGCCCCGCGGCGCTCCTCGCTCTCCCGGGCGCTGGCCAAGGACTCCCCGCTGCGGCGGCTCGACTGGATCATGATCCTGGCGGCGCTGGCGCTGTCCTTCATGGGCTCGCTGCTGGTCTGGTCCGCCACCCGTGGCCGCGACTCGCTGACCCACGGCGACCCGCAGTACTTCCTGTACCGGCACCTGACCAACCTGGTGATCGGCATCGGCCTGTGCGTCGGGGTGATCGCGCTCGGCACCCGGCGGCTGCGCACCGCGGTGCCGTTCGTCTACCTGGCCGTGATCCTGATGCTGTTCGCGGTGCTCAGCCCGCTCGGCTCCACCATCAACGGCGCGCACTCCTGGATCCAGTTCGGCGGTGGCTTCTCCATCCAGCCCGCCGAGTTCGCCAAACTGGCGATCGTGCTGGGCATGGCCGTGGTGCTGTCCGCCCGGGTGGACGCCGGCGAGCGCGAGTTCCCGCCCACCCGCAGCGTGCTGCAGTCGCTGGCCGTCGCGGCCTTCCCGATGGGCGTGGTCATGCTGATGCCCGACCTCGGTTCGGTGATGGTGATGGCCGTCACCACGCTCGGTGTGCTGATGGCCTCCGGCGCCGCCAACCGCTGGGTGATCGGTCTGCTGGCCGGCGGCACCACCGGCGCGCTCGCGGTGTGGAAGCTCGGCATCCTCAGCCAGTACCAGATAGACCGCTTCGCGGCCTTCGCCAACCCGGCGCTCGACCCGTCCGGCGTCGGCTACAACACCGCCCAGGCCCGGATCGCCATCGGCTCCGGCGGCCTGACCGGCATGGGCCTGTTCCACGGCACCCAGACCACCGGCCAGTTCGTGCCCGAGCAGCAGACCGACTTCGTGTTCAGCGTGGCCGGCGAGGAACTCGGCTTCATCGGCGCCATGGTGATGATCGGCCTGCTCGGCATCATCCTGTGGCGGGCCTGCCGGATAGCGCGTCAGGCCACCGACCTGTTCGGCACGATCATGGCGGCCGGCGCGGTCACCTGGTTCGCCTTCCAGGCCTTCGAGAACATCGGCATGAACCTCGGCATCATGCCGGTCGCGGGCATCCCGCTGCCGTTCGTCTCCTACGGCGGTTCCTCGATGTTCGCGGTGTGGGTCGCGATCGGGCTGCTGCAGTCGGTGCGCTCGCAGCGGCCGATAGCGATCTAGGGCCGGGCGGGCCCTGGCCGCCGTCAGGCGCGGAAACAGTGACCCTCGGGGCTCGGCTACCCTGAAGGGTCACTGCTTTTTCTGCCGTAAAGGTCCTTGCGCATGACTGTCGAATCGGTCTTCCCACGCCTGGAGGCCCTCCTCCCGCACGTCCAGAAGCCGATCCAGTACGTCGGTGGCGAGCTCAACTCGACCGTCAAGGACTGGGACGCCTGCGACGTCCGCTGGGCGCTGATGTACCCCGATGCCTACGAGGTAGGCCTGCCCAACCAGGGCACCATGATCCTCTACGAGGTGCTGAACGAGCGCGAGGGTGTCCTCGCCGAGCGCAGCTACAGCGTCTGGCCCGACCTCGAAGCCCTGATGCGCGAGCACGGCGTTCCCCAGTTCACGGTGGACGCGCACCGCCCGATCAAGGCGTTCGACGTCTTCGGTCTGTCGTTCTCCACCGAACTCGGCTACACCAACATGCTGACCGCGCTCGACCTGGCGGGCATCCCGCTGAACGCCGCGGACCGCACCATGGACGACCCGGTCGTGCTGGCCGGCGGCCACGCCGCGTTCAACCCCGAGCCGATCGCCGACTTCATCGACGCCGCCGTCATCGGCGACGGCGAGCAGGCCGTCCTCGACATCACCGACATCGTCCGCGCCTGGAAGGCCGAGGGCCGCCCCGGCGGCCGCGACGAACTGCTGCTGCGCCTCGCCAAGACCGGTGGCGTGTACATCCCGCGGTTCTACGACGTCGAGTACCTGCCGGACGGCCGGATCGGCCGCGTCGTCCCCAACCGCCCCGGCGTGCCGTGGCGGGTCTCCAAGCACACCGTCATGGACCTCGACGAGTGGCCCTACCCCAAGCAGCCGCTCGTCCCGCTCGCCGAGACCGTGCACGAGCGGATGTCCGTGGAGATCTTCCGCGGCTGCACCCGCGGCTGCCGTTTCTGCCAGGCCGGCATGATCACGCGCCCCGTGCGGGAGCGAAGCATCACCGGCATCGGCGAGATGGTCGAGCGCGGCCTGAAGGCCACCGGTTTCGAAGAGGTCGGCCTGCTCTCGCTCTCCTCCGCCGACCACTCCGAGATCGCCGACGTCACCAAGGGCCTCGCCGACCGCTACGCCGAGGACAAGATCGGCCTCTCGCTGCCCTCCACCCGGGTCGACGCCTTCAACATCGACCTCGCCAACGAGCTCTCCCGCAACGGCCGCCGCTCCGGCCTCACCTTCGCCCCCGAAGGCGGCTCCGAGCGGATCCGCAAGGTCATCAACAAGATGGTGTCCGAGGAGGACCTCATCAACACGGTGGCCACCGCGTACGGCAACGGCTGGCGCCAGGTGAAGCTGTACTTCATGTGCGGCCTGCCCACCGAGACCGACGAGGACGTCCTCCAGATCGGCGAGATGGCGAAGAACGTCATCGCCAAGGGCCGCGAGGTCACCGGCACCAACGACATCCGCTGCACCGTCTCCATCGGCGGCTTCGTCCCCAAGCCGCACACCCCCTTCCAGTGGGCGCCGCAGCTGTCCGCCGAAGCCACCGACGAGCGGCTCACCAAGCTCCGCGACTCCATCCGCGGCGACCGCAAGTTCGGCAAGAACATCGGCTTCCGCTACCACGACGGCAAGCCCGGCATCGTCGAAGGCCTGCTCTCCCGCGGTGACCGCCGCCTCGGCGCCGTCATCCGCGCCGTCTACGAGGACGGCGGCCGCTTCGACGGCTGGCGCGAGCACTTCTCCTACGACCGCTGGATGGCCTCCGCCGAGAAGGGCCTGGCCGGCACCGGCGTCGACGTCGACTGGTACACCACCCGCGAGCGCACCTACGAGGAAGTCCTCCCCTGGGACCACCTCGACAGCGGCCTCGACAAGGACTGGCTCTGGGAGGACTGGCAGGACGCCCTCGAAGAGGTCGAGGTCGAGGACTGCCGCTGGACCCCGTGCTTCGACTGCGGCGTCTGCCCGCAGATGGACACCCACATCCAGATCGGCCCCACCGGCAAGAAGCTCCTGCCCCTGACGGTCGTCAACAACTGACGTTCCCCCAGCGGTCATTGCCCCCGTCGCACTCGTTGCGGCGGGGGCTTCGCGCTGTGTCGGAAAATCGGCCCGGTCTACCATCGGTCGATCGTTCGGACGGGGAGTGGCAGCGGTGGAGCAGCGGCAACAGCAGGGCGGCGGCGGGTGTTTGGTGGCCGTGGTGCGGCCGGTGGTGGTGGCTGTGGTGGTTCCGCTGCGGCTGCTGTGGGAGTTGGTGCTGCTGATCGCCCGGGGGATCGGGTGGGTGTGCGACAAGGTGCTGGTGCGGCCGCTGCGGTTGCTGTGGCGGTACGTGCTGGAGCCGTTGTTGAGATGGCTGGTCGTCATACCGCTGAGCCGGCTGTGGCGTTGGGTGGTGCGGCCGACCCTGGAGTGGCTGTGGCGTTGGGTGCTGGTGCCGATCGGGCGCGGGGTGCGGACGGTCGCGGTGGGGCTCGGCCGGGGGGTCTCCTGGCTGGCCTGGTACCTGGTGGCGGTGCCGGTCCGGGCGGTGTGGCGGTGGATTCTGGTGCCGCTCGGCAAGGGGCTCTACTACGGGCTGTGGCGGCCGGTGCTGTTCCCGGTGCTGCGCGCGCTGTGGCTGGCGTTCGTGTGGGCGTGGCGGTTGGGCGGCCGGATCTGGCGCTTCACGGTGGTGCGTCCGTGCCGCTGGGTGCGTCGCCAGGTGTGGTGGCCGGTCAAGGCGGAGATCCGTCGGGTCGCCCGGGAGGTACGCCGGACGCTGCTGGGCTGAAGCACCGCGTACCCTTGGAACGACAGAGTTCGGCCGGAGCCGCAAGCGGTGCGAGGCCGGACGGGGACACACTGACGAAGGACTGAGCTCCCTGGCACGCCGCACGCCCGACGGTCCGCCGCCCGCGCCGACGGTGCAGCGCATCCGTCTGCGCTACACCAAGCGCGGCCGTCTGCGCTTCACCAGCCACCGGGACTTCCAGCGGGCGTTCGAGCGCGCGCTCCGCCGCTCGGCCGTCCCGATGGCCTACTCCGCGGGCTTCACCCCGCACCCCAAGGTTTCCTACGCGAACGCCGCCCCCACCGGTACCGCGAGCGAGGCCGAGTACCTGGAGATCGGTCTCGCCGCGCCCCGTGACCCGGAGGCGCTGCGCCGCCAGCTCGACGAGTCGCTGCCGCCCGGTCTGGACATCACCGATGCCGTCGAGGTGCGCACCAGCAACTTCGTGGAGCGGCTGGAGGCTTCCGAGTGGCTGCTGCGCCTGCCCGGCGTGGAGCCCGCGGAGGCCGAGCGGGCCGCCGCCGTCTTCCTGGCCGCCGAGGCGGTCGAGGTGCAGCGGATGACCAAGAACGGCCTGCGCACCTTCGACGCGCGCTCCGCCGTCGCGGCCATGGAGCTGCTCCCGGAGGGCTCCGTGCAGGTCGGGATCGGTGACGACACACTCACCGAGGGTGCGGACGATGTTCGTACGGGTGCTCCCTGTGCGATACTGCGCCTGGTAGTACGACACGCCACACCCGCCGTACGACCCGACGACGTATTGTCCGGCCTCCGTTCGACGGCCGACCTCGCGCCGCCGGTCCCCGCAGAGGTGACCAGGCTGGCGCAGGGGCCGCTCGACGAGCAGACCGGCACGGTGACCGACCCGCTGGCGCTCGACCGCGCCGCGGCCGAGGTCGGCCGGTAGGCCGCCCCGCCGCGCGCATCCGCCGTCCGCCGAGTGGGCGGGAGCGCAGGCACGGAGCTCATCTCCGGGCCTGCGGCTCCCCGGCCTCCGCGGCTCCCCAGGGGAGCGAGCGTCGTTGCGCGAAGGCCCGGCCGTCCCTCGGCCCGGCCCTTGAAAACTGAGAAGACTGGTCAAACCAGAAGACTTTTCGACTCCCCGCGCCTTGCGGGGGTCGAGCGAGACTACGAGCCCCTGTGCGGCCTCGCGTCCGAACGACGGCACCGTGGGAGCCGGAACCGCCCGAAAGGTGCGGCCGGCTGGTGAATGCGGTGGCACGTCGTGCCCGGATGCGGAGCCCGGGGGCCTGACGGGAGACACACCCGCATGCTCGAAAACACCGAACCGCAGTCCGCTGCGGCCGACAACACCGACGACGGCGCCTCCGCCGCCCCGCCGCGCCGCCGGCGCCGGGCGGTTTCCCGCCCGGCCGGCTCCCCGCAGGGCGCCGCGAGCGAGAGCGCCGAGACCGTCGTCGCGGCCGCCCCGGCGAGTGCCGAGGAGCCGCCGGCCGCCGAGAAGCCCGTCCGGGCCCGGCGTACCCGCAAGCGCGTCGAGGCCCCGGCCACCGCGCCCGAGACCACCACCCCCGCTGCCGCCGAGCCGGTGGCCGAGGAGCCCGCCGCCG
>NZ_JBVJHA010000007.1:71331-224063 GCF_055587065.1 Kitasatospora sp. NPDC048662
CGAGCCGGCCGCGGAGGAGAAGCCCGCTCGCGCCCGCCGGGCGCGCAAGCGCGTCTCCGCGCCCGCCCAGAGCCCCGTGCCGGCCGAGGAGCCGGCTGTCGAGGAGCCCGCGGCCCAGGAGCCGGTGGCCGAGCCGGCCGCGGAGGAGAAGCCCGCTCGCGCCCGCCGGGCGCGCAAGCGCGTCTCCGCGCCCGCCCAGAGCCCCGTGCCGGCCGAGGAGCCGGCCGTCGAGGAGGAGCCCGAGGCCGAGCCGGTCGCCGAGGAGCCGGTCGCCGAGCCGGTCGTCGAGACCCCGGCCGAGCCGCCGCGCGCCCGCCGCCGTGCCGTCCGCCCCTCCACCGCGATCTTCCAGGCGCCGGTCTTCCAGGAGCCCGCGGCCGCGCCCGCCGCCGCGCCCGCCGCCAAGGCCGAGCCGGCCCCGGCCGCCGCGCCGCAGGACGAGGCCGAGACCGACGACGAGTTCGAGTACAGCGGCGTCGGCCGCCGCCGCCGGGTGCGCACCCAGGTGCGCGTCCAGCAGCCCGCGAAGGGGGCCAAGGCCGCCAAGGCCGCCCAGCCCGCCAAGGCCGCGCAGCCGGTGAAGGCCGAGGCCCCGGCCGAGGTCGAGGCGCCCGCCACCGGCCCGGAGCAGGAGTCGGAGTGGGAGGAGGACGGCCGTCCGTCCCGCCGTCGCCGTCGGGGCGGCCGTCGTCGCCGTCGTGGTGAGGCCGAGGACGCGGGCGAGCCGGCCGAGGGCACCGAGACCGTCGAGACCGAGACCGAGGACACCCACGAGGAGCCCGAGGCCCAGGAAGGCCACGACGAGGACGAGGACCACGAGGACGACCTGGCCGCCGGCCTGTCCTCCTCGCGCCGTCGCCGTCGCCGTCGCCGCCGCAGCGGTGAGGGCGGTGCCGACGCGGCGGAGACCACCGAGGACGGCGTGCGCACCGTGGTGAAGGTCCGCGAGCCGCGCCGCCGCTCCACCGAGCCCGCGTTCGACCCGGACGAGGTGCAGTCCATCAAGGGCTCCACCCGCCTGGAGGCCAAGAAGCAGCGCCGCCGCGAGGGCCGCGAGCTGGGCCGCCGCCGGGTGCCGATCATCACCGAGGCCGAGTTCTTGGCCCGCCGCGAGTCCGTCGAGCGGGTCATGGTGGTGCGCCAGAGCGGTACCCGCACCCAGATCGGCGTGCTCGAGGACGGCGTGCTGGTCGAGCACTACGTCAACAAGGAGCAGGCCACCAGCTACGTCGGCAACGTGTACCTGGGCAAGGTGCAGAACGTGCTGCCGTCGATGGAGGCCGCGTTCGTCGACATCGGCAAGGGCCGCAACGCCGTGCTGTACGCCGGCGAGGTCAACTTCGGTGCGCTGGGCGGCCACAGCGGCCCGCGCCGGATCGAGTCGGTGCTGAAGTCCGGCCAGTCCGTGCTGGTCCAGGTCTCCAAGGACCCGATCGGCCACAAGGGCGCCCGCCTGACCAGCCAGATCTCGCTGCCCGGCCGCTACCTGGTGTACGTGCCCGAGGGCTCGATGACCGGTATCTCCCGCAAGCTGCCGGAGAACGAGCGGGCCCGCCTCAAGCAGATCCTCAAGAAGATCGTCCCGGACGACGCGGGCGTGATCGTCCGCACCGCCGCCGAGGGCGCCTCCGAGGAGGAGCTGACCCGCGACGTCCAGCGCCTGCAGACGCAGTGGGAGGAGATCCAGAAGAAGGCCGCCTCCGGCAACGCCCCGGCGCTGCTCTACGGCGAGCCCGACATGACGGTGCGCGTGGTCCGCGACATCTTCAACGAGGACTTCACCAAGGTCATCGTCAGCGGCACGGACGCCTGGAACACCATCCACGACTACGTCTCGAACGTCGCCCCCGACCTCACCGAGCGCCTGCAGAAGTGGACCTCGGACGTCGATGTGTTCGCCACGTACCGGATCGACGAGCAGCTGATGAAGGCGCTGGACCGCAAGGTCTGGCTGCCCTCCGGCGGTTCGCTGGTGATCGACCGGACCGAGGCGATGGTCGTCATCGACGTCAACACCGGCAAGTTCGTCGGCCAGGGCGGCAACCTCGAGGAGACCGTCACCCGCAACAACATCGAGGCGGCCGAGGAGATCGTCCGCCAGCTGCGGCTGCGCGACCTCGGCGGCATCATCGTGATCGACTTCATCGACATGGTGCTGGAGTCCAACCGCGACCTGGTGCTGCGCCGCCTGTTGGAGTGCCTGGGCCGCGACCGCACCAAGCACCAGGTGGCCGAGGTCACCTCGCTCGGCCTGGTGCAGATGACCCGCAAGCGGGTGGGCCAGGGCCTGCTGGAGTCCTTCTCCGAGCCCTGCGTGCACTGCAACGGCCGTGGCGTGATCGTCCACATGGACCAGCCGCACAGCCACGGCGGCGGTGCCGCTGCGGCTGCCACCGTCACCGGTGCGGGCGAGGGCGGCGGCAAGCGCCGTCGCCGGGGCCGCGGCGGGGCCGGGCAGGCCGAGGCGGAGGCCGTCGAGACGGTCGAGAGCGCCGAGCCGGTGGAGGCCGTCGCCGCGGTGGAGGCCGTCGAGGCGCCGGTCGAGGTCGTGGAGACCGTCGTGGTCGAGGAGCCCGCGGCCGAGGAGCCGGTCGCCGAGGAGAAGCCGAGCCTGGTGGAGATCCCGCCGGCCGCTGCCCCGGCGGGCCGTACCCGGCGCCGTGCGGTGCGCAAGGCCACCGCTCCGGCCGGGGCGTCCGGCGAGGCCGAGATCGTGGTGCTGCAGGCCCGCGCCGAGGCCGCGATGGAGGCCGCGCTGAGCGCCGCGGAGAAGTCCGCCGTCGAGCAGCCGGTCGCCGAGACCGCTGCCGAGGTGACGGCCGAGGCCGTCGCCGCGGTGGAGCCCGAGGCCGAGGTCGCCGCGGCGGTCGAGACCGAGGAGCCGGCGCCGAAGAAGCGGGCCGCCCGCAAGACGGCCGCCAAGACCACTGCGGCGAAGAAGACCACCACCGCAAAGAAGACCGCGGCGAAGAAGACCACCGCCGCGGCCGCCAAGAAGACCACCGCCCGCAAGACCGCCACCAAGCGGACCAGCGCGGCGGCCAAGAAGGCCGCGGCCGCCGAAGGTGACGGCGCCGCAGAGTGAGGCCACGAAGGGCCGGGACCTCGGTCCCGGCCCTTCGCACGGCCCGGTTTGTCTTCGGATGGACAGGTCCGTATTCTTGACCCTCGGCGTGTTGACGCCATGCTCCTGAGCATCTCACCTCCCGGGTGGGAGCCGATTTCGGCTTTTTCCGGGGGAGGCAGCCTGTGTCCATACCCAGGCGGCTGGCATCCGGAGTTCCGACCGAGTTAGGAAAGTAGGTACCGCATGTACGCGATCGTTCGCGCCGGCGGCCGCCAGCACAAGGTCGCCGTGGGCGACGTGCTGGAGATCGACCGTATCGAAGCCAAGCCGGGTGACTCGGTCGAGCTCTCGACCATCCTCGTCGTCGACGGTGAGTCCGTCACCTCCGACCCGTGGGTGCTCGGTGGCGTGAAGGCTCACGCCGAGGTCGTCGACCAGACCAAGGGCGACAAGATCGTCATCCTGCGCTACAAGAACAAGACCGGCTACCGCCGTCGTCAGGGCCACCGCCAGAAGTACACCGCGGTGCGCATCACCAGCATCGACTCGGTCAGCAAGTAATCACACTTACTGCGGTCTTCCTAGAAAGGGGATAGCCAGATGGCACACAAGAAGGGTGCGAGTTCCACTCGCAACGGTCGTGACTCGAACGCCCAGCGCCTCGGCGTGAAGCGCTTCGGCGGTCAGGTCGTCTCCGCCGGCGAGATCATCGTCCGCCAGCGTGGCACCCACTTCCACCCGGGTGCGAACGTCGGCCGTGGCGGCGACGACACCCTGTTCGCCCTGACCGCCGGTGCCGTTCAGTTCGGCAACCGTCGCGGCCGCAAGGTCGTCAACATCGTGGCCGTCGAGGCCTGAGTCTGTACAGACTCGCTGTGAAGGGTGGGCCGGGACTATCCGGGCCCACCCTTCGTGCTTTACCAGCAGGAACCCTTTTCTCTTCGCACTGGAGGCAGACACATGACCACCTTCGTGGACCGCGTCGAACTGCACGTCGCCGCGGGTAACGGGGGCCACGGCTGCGCCTCCGTGCACCGCGAGAAGTTCAAGCCGCTCGGCGGCCCCGACGGGGGCAACGGCGGCGAGGGCGGCTCGGTGACCCTGGTGGTGGACTCGCAGGTCACCACGCTGCTCGAGTACCACCACTCGCCCAAGCGCAAGGCCACCAACGGCAAGCCCGGCGCGGGCGGTCACCGCACCGGCGCGGAAGGCCAGGACCTGATCCTGCCCGTCCCGGACGGCACCGTCGTCCTCGACCGCAAGGGCAACGTGCTGGCCGACCTGGTCGGCCACGGCACCACCTTCGTCGCCGCCCAGGGCGGCCGCGGCGGCCTCGGCAACGCCGCGCTGGCCTCCGCCCGCCGCAAGGCCCCCGGCTTCGCGCTGCTCGGCGAGCCCGGCGAGGCCCGCGACATCGTGATGGAGCTCAAGTCCGTCGCCGACGTCGCGCTGGTCGGCTACCCGAGCGCCGGCAAGTCCTCGCTGATCTCGGTGCTCTCCGCGGCCAAGCCGAAGATCGCCGACTACCCGTTCACCACCCTCGTCCCCAACCTCGGTGTGGTGACGGCCGGTTCAACCGTTTACACGATCGCCGACGTGCCCGGCCTGATCCCCGGCGCCAGCCAGGGCAAGGGCCTCGGCCTGGAGTTCCTGCGGCACGTCGAGCGCTGCGAGGTGCTCGTCCACGTCCTCGACTGCGCCACCCTGGAGCCGGGCCGCGACCCGCTCACCGACCTGGAGACCATCGAGGCCGAACTCGCCCAGTACGGCGGCCTGGAGGACCGGCCGCGACTGGTCGCCCTCAACAAGATCGACGTCCCGGACGGCCAGGACATCGCCGACCTCACCCGCGCCTCGCTGGAGGAACGCGGCTACCGGGTCTTCGAGGTCTCCGCGCTCGCCCACAAGGGCCTGCGTGAACTCTCCTTCGCGCTGGCCGAGATCGTCTCCGCCGCGCGCGCCGCCAAGCCGGCCCAGGAGAACACCCGGATCGTCATCCGCCCGACCGCCGTGGACGACGCCGGCTTCACCATCGAGGAAGAGGACGGCGCGTACCGCATCCGCGGCGGCAAGCCCGAACGCTGGGTCCGCCAGACCGACTTCGCCAACGACGAGGCCGTCGGCTACCTCGCCGACCGGCTCGCCCGGCTCGGCGTCGAACAGGAACTCTGGAAGGTCGGCGCCAAGGAGGGCGACACCGTCATCATCGGCCCCGACGAGAACGCCGTGGTCTTCGACTGGGAGCCCACCATGGCCGCCGGCGCGGAGATGCTCGGCCGCCGCGGCGAGGACCACCGCTTCGAGACCCAGCGGCCTGCGGTCGACCGCCGCCGCGAGAAGCAGCGCGGGCGCGACGCGGCGGAGCAGGAGTACCTGGACTTCGAGGCGCTCAGCTCCGGCCGGGAGCAGCTGGAGCAGTAAGCGGGAGCGAAACCGGGGGCGCGAGGAGACTCGCGCGAGCGGTTGGGCGCGAAAACAGGGGCGCGGGGAACTGCGCGACAAGCGCAAGTCACGTCCGCAAAGTCGCGATCAAGTGCAGGTCATTGTCCTGCGTCGCGATCTTGCGGACGTGGTGCCTTCCGCTTCGCGCAGTTCCCCGCGCCCCTGGTTTCGTGCCCGCCTGCGTTGTCTCACGCCTTGCGCCGATTTCGTACCGTGTCTGCCGAATGGCTACATTGCGGGCGTACAGGACGTCGTGTCGGAAGGGTCGGACTGATGGTGGATCAGTTGCTCCGCGAGGAGGTCGTTTCGGCGCGGCGGATCGTGGTGAAGGTCGGGTCGTCATCGCTGACCACCGCCGCCGGCGGGCTGGACGCGGACCGGGTGGACGCCCTGGTGAACGCGCTGGCGAGGGCGCGGACGGGGAAGGACGCGCCGGAGATCGTGCTGGTCTCGTCCGGTGCGATCGCTGCCGGCCTGGCGCCGCTCGGGCTGGAGAAGAGGCCCAAGGACCTGGCCCGGCAGCAGGCGGCGGCCAGTGTCGGGCAGGGCCTGCTGGTGGCGCGTTACACGGCGTCGTTCGCGCGGTACGGGGTGCGGGTCGGGCAGGTGCTGCTGACCGCCGAGGACGCCAGCCGGCGGGCGCACTACCGCAACGCGTTCCGGACGCTGGAGCAGCTGTTGACGATGGGCGCGATGCCGATCGTCAACGAGAACGACACGGTGGCCACCGCCGAGATCAAGTTCGGCGACAACGACCGGCTGGCGGCGCTGGTGGCGCACCTGGTGCGGGCCGACCTGCTGGTGCTGCTGTCCGATGTGGACGGCCTGTACGACGGTGACCCGGCGAAGCCCGGCAGCAGCCGGCTCGACGTGGTGCGCGGCCCGGCGGACCTGGCCGGCGTGGAGGTCGGCAGCGCCGGCAAGGCGGGCGTCGGCACCGGCGGCATGGTGACGAAGGTGGAGGCGGCCCGGATCGCCACCGGCGCGGGCATCCCGGTGGTGCTGACGGCGGCCAGCCAGGCGGCCGACGCGCTGGCCGGCCGGCCCACCGGCACGCTGTTCCTGCGGACCGGCAGCCGTTCCGCGGACCGCCTGCTGTGGTTGGAGCACGCGTCCACGCCGCGCGGCACGCTGACCCTGGACGAGGGGGCGGTGGCGGCGGTGGTGCACGGTGGGAAGTCGCTGCTCCCGGCCGGGGTGACCGGGGTGGACGGGGAGTTCGCCGCGGGTGATCCGGTCGACCTTCTTGGCGAAAACGGTCACATCGTCGCCCGCGGACTGGTCAACTTTGATGCGAGGGAGTTGCCCCGTCTGCTCGGCCGGTCCACCCGAGAACTGGCCCAGGAGCTCGGCGCCGCGTACGAACGCGAGGTCGTCCACCGCGACGACCTGGTCGTGCTGCGCGGCTGAGCGCGGGCGGCGGGGCCGGTACGGGGGGTGGCAGCAGCGGGCCGGGGGGCCCGCGCGACACGCTGAATGGGAGGCCGCCGGTGGTTCGCAGGCGGGAGGAAGCGCTGCCGGGGCAGAGGTCCGAGCGGCGGCTCACCAGCATCGAGGGCGGCCGGGGCGTCGAGGAGCAGGAGGGCGTGCGGGAGCCGGAGCAGGGCCGGCTGTGGCACGTGGTGCTGAGTGTGGCCGGGGCGGCGACTCCGCTGCCGGAGCTGCGGGCGGCGCTGGAGAAGCTGGCGCACGACCATTCCTTCTTCCTGACGGCCCGTTATGCCGCCGACCACGCCGAGGTCAGGTACTGGGAAGAGGCGCGGGACCTGCACGACGCGGCGGCGATCGCGCTGCGGCTGTGGGGCGAGCACAAGGCCAGCGCGAAGCTCCCGGCGTGGGAGATCGTCGGCCTGGAGGTGGTGGACCGTCCGACGTACCACAAGCGGGTCGCGGAGGGCTTCGGCGGACCGCTGCCGCAACTGGGCGGGGTGCACCCGTACTGACGGGCTCGGGGGGCCGCGTCTCAGCGGGCGAAATGTCCGCCGGGGCGGGGTGGGTGTCTCGCTAGGCTTGGCTCCATGAGCGACCTCACCGCCACCTCCGACAGCCCCGTCCTCGCCGCCGCGCGCCGTGCCAGGGAGGCGGCCGCCGCCCTGGCGCCAGTGCCGCGTTCGGTGAAGGACACCGCGCTGCTGGCGATCGCGGACGCACTGGTCGCCCGGGCCGGGGAGATCACCGCCGCCAACGCCGAGGACGTCGAGCGGGCCCGGGCGGCGGGCACCGCCGAGTCGGTGATCGACCGGCTGACGCTCACCGAGGAGCGGATCGCCGCGATCGCCGCCGACGTGCGCAGCGTGGTCGGCCTGCCCGACCCGGTGGGCGAGGTGGTGCGCGGCTACACCCTGCCGAACGGGCTGGACGTGCGCCAGGTACGGGTGCCGCTGGGCGTGGTCGGCATCATCTACGAGGCCCGGCCGAACGTCACGGTGGACGCCGCCGCGCTCTGCCTGAAGTCCGGCAACGCGGTGCTGCTGCGCGGCTCCGGCTCCGCCTACCGCTCCAACACGGCGCTGGTGGAGGTGCTGCGTACGGCGGTCGCCGGGGCGGGCCTGCCGGCCGACGTGATCCAGCTGGTGCCGGGGGAGAGCCGCGAGTCGGTGCAGCAGCTGATGCGCGCCCGCGGACTGGTCGACGTGCTGATCCCGCGTGGCGGCGCCTCGCTGATCCGCACCGTGGTGGAGGGCTCCACCGTCCCCGTGATCGAGACCGGCACCGGCAACTGCCACGTGTACGTGGACGCCCGGACCGACCTGGCGATGGCCGTCGGCGTGCTGCTGAATTCCAAGGCCCAGCGGGTCAGCGTCTGCAATGCCGCCGAGACCCTGCTGGTGCACCAGGACGTCGCGGACGCCTTCCTGCCGCTCGCCCTGACCGCGCTTGCCGAGGCGGGCGTCACCGTGCACGGCGACGACGCGGTGCTGAAGGCCGCCGAGGGCACCGGTGCGACGGTCGTCCCGGCGACCGAGGAGGACTGGGGGACCGAGTACCTGTCGCTGGACCTGGCCGCCGCCGTGGTGCCCTCGCTGGAGGCCGCCGTGGAGCACATCCGCCGCTGGTCCTCCGGCCACACCGAGGCGATCGTCACCACCTCGCAGGCCGCCGCCCGCCGCTTCACCCAGCTCGTCGACTCCACCACGGTGGCCGTCAACGCCTCGACCCGGTTCACCGACGGAGGCGAGTTCGGCTTCGGCGCGGAGATCGGCATCTCCACCCAGAAGCTGCACGCCCGCGGCCCGATGGGCCTGCCGGAGCTGACCAGCACCAAGTACATCGTCACCGGCGACGGGCATGTGCGCGGCGAGGCCCGGCAGACCGTCGGCGGGTCTTGACGGCCTCGGCGTCCCCGGCGTCCCCGGCGGCCTCGGCGGCTGGATGCTGCGGGCGTCGGATACCCGATCGGCCCGACCCACAGACAAAAGCCCCGGCCGGTAATACATTGAATCCGTGGCTGAGGATGTGGGGGGCTCGCCGTATTCCGACGGCGCCGACCACGGTGGTGCGGACGACGAGTTCGCCACCGTGGTCTTCGACGAGAGCTTCGTCCGCTCCGCCGCCGTGCACGAGCCGAGTGCCCGGGAGCGGCAACTCGCCGCCGCCGAGACCAGGTTCGAGCCGGAACAGGCCGGTGCGGCCCGGAGCTACGAGTTCACCTCCGGGAACGAGGTGCTGCCGCTGGAGCTGCGCCCGCTGCCCGGCGGCCTGGACGAGGACCGCTTCTACCCCGACCCGTGGTCGGGCGGTGACCGGCAGCACCGGCGCACCCGCCGTTCGCGGCTGCGCGCCTTCGACCCGCTGCGCGGCGGTTCGGTCGCCCAGCAGCGCTGGCACCGGCCGGTGGCCTGGGTACTGGCCCTGGTGATGGGCATCGGTGTGGTCGCGCTGGCCGTCGCCGCCGTGTACCGGGGCGTCGGCAACGCCCCCGAGTCGCCGGCCCGGCCGTCCAGCGGGACCAGCAGCCCCGGTACGACGCCCTCGGTGCAAGCGCCCGTGACGGCGGCCGTCCCGGCAGGCTGAGCGGGCCGCTTCACAGATCACCTGCTGTGGCGGTCTCGTTACCCGCGCCCCTCTCGTCGCGCGCGGCGGGCGAGCCTACCCTGGTCTCATGGGTGACCCGCGCGAGCCTCCCGAGGGCACGCCCGAGGGTGGTTCCAATGATGACGAGTTCCGGTCCGTCGTCTTCGACGAATCGTTCGTGAAAGCTGCCCGGATCCAGGAGCTTTCCGCGCAGGAACGGCTGGCCGGCGCGTTCGGCCGGGCCACCAGGACGCGTGGCTGGGGCTGGTTCGGGTCGCTGCCGCGGCAGGCCGTGATCCTGCTGCTGCTGGTGGCGATGGCGTTCGCCGCGGCCGTGTACTTCGGTGTCAGCTCCCCGCACGGCCAGGCCGTCCCGCCCAGCGGCGCCCAGCTGACCGCCGCCGTCACCCCGCTCAGCCCGTCCGGCACGGTCGGTGCCGTTCCCGACCCCGCCCACCCGTTCGCCGCACTGCCGAGCGGCTACGCGGACGGCCAGGGCGGCTTCGGCATGCCGCCCGCCTCGTCCACCGCGCACTTCGGTGGGACGGACGTGCAGCGCGCCCTGGACTCCGTGCAGCACTACCTGGTGGTCTCCGAGCTGACCCCCGCCACCCTGACCGCCAATGAGACCGGCCAGGTCCGCGAGCTGCTCACGACCGGCGAACTCGCCCAGTACGACGACAGCATCAACGCACCGCGTGACGACCAGCACCACGCCGCCACCGGCTGGATGGTGCGCTTCGACCCCGGACAGGTCGCCCTGGCCACCAACACCGTGAAGGTCAACGGCGGCGTCCAGGTCGGCGAACTCGACCCCGGCACGCTGGAGATCACCGCCGACCACACCCTGATCTACGCGCTGCGCCCGGCCGGCACCACCAGCGACTCCTCGGTGACCCTGTACTCGGTGCGCCGCGTGGTGCGGATCGACATCGACCGGGCCGACCTGGACGCCGGGCGCGTCCGGGTGGTCGACTCCACCGTCCAGGCCGGGCCCACCGGCTGCGGCACCGTGCAGAGCGACTACCTGCAGCCGACGCTGGCCACCGCGGCGGGCGTGCACCCGAACACCCCGCCCGCCGTGAATCCGGCCGACCACAGCCGGCCGGCCTGGCAGAGTTGCGGGGTGCTCGGGCCGATCACCGGCTGAGCCGGTTGAGCCGCTTGCCCGACAGGGTCAGTCCTGCTTCTCGCCGCTGCTTCCGTTGCCGTTGGTGCGGCCGGCGCCGGTGAAGGTGTCGCGGAGCTTGCCGCCGACCGTGCCGACGCCGTTGGTGAGGTCGCGCAGCAGGCCCATCAGCGGGTCCTTGCTCTCCTTCACCGACTGCGAGTACGAGTCGGCGGCGGCCTTCCACTGCGCGCCGATCGAGGTGTCCGGGTCGTCACCGCGGCGCGGGTACGCGCCCGCCATGATCGAGCGGTATTCCTCGCTCTCCGCCCACTTCTTCAGCTGCGCCACCCGCACCACCGCGAACGGGTGGGTCTGCGGCAGCACCTGCAGCAGCTTCAGCACGCTGTCGCGCAGGTCGCCCGCCTTGTCGTACTCCGCGGCCTGCTCCAGGAACGCGTCCACGTTCATTTCGGCCATGTTCGCGCCGCCGGCCAGCTTCATCAGGCCGCGCATCGACGCCTGCAGGTCCTGGCCGGCCAGTAGACCGGCCCGGTCGCTGGAGAGCTCGGCCTTGCGGAACCACTCCTTGAGCGCGGTGATGACCGCGGTGATCGCCAGGTTGCCCAGCGGCAGCCAGCCGATCCGGGCCGCCAGGTTGGTGAGGATCAGCAGCATCGTCTGGTACACCGCGTGCCCCGACATCGCGTGACCGACCTCGTGGCCGATCACCGCGCGCAGCTCTTCCTCGTCCATCAGGTCGATCAGGCCGGTGGTCACCACGATCACCGGCGTGTCCATGCCGATGCAGTACGCGTTGACCTTCGGGTCCTGGGTCACGTACAGGTCCGGGACCTTCTCCAGGTCCAGCACGTACGCGGCGTCCCGCACCATGTCGTACAGCTCCGGGAACTGACGCTCCGACGTCTTGACCGCCGTGGCCAGGAACAGCAGCCGGACGCTGCGCTCGGACACCAGGCCGGCCAGCTTCTTCAGGATCTCGTCGAAACCGCTCAGCTTGCGCAGGGCCACCAGCCCCGAACGGTCCGCCGGGTGCTCCCAGGCACGGGTGGAGATCTCCGGGAACCGCTGGCGGCGGCGGCTCGGCGCGTTGCCCTTGGTCATGTCGGTCATTGAGTACCTCTCCTGGATCGACGCCGGCACCGGCTCCCGTGGCCGGCCCCCGCTGCTTTCCTCTTAACGTCGCTGTGTCCGCACTCGTCCCCGGGCGCCACGGTACGCCGTCGGTGTCTGTCACCCATGCGCCCGGGCGTCCGTGTGCCCGGGCGTTCGCGTGTTCGTGTGCCCTTGTGCCCGGGCGTCCGTGTGCCTGTGTGCTCGGGCACACGGGTGGCCCTGGCGGTGCGGGTGGGGCGGGGTGTGGGGCGGGACGGGCGATAAACGGGTCTACCCTGGCTGTGCCGTACCGAAAAGGAGCCCCGTGATGTCCCCTGCCGACCTGGTCCAGCTCGCCGGACCGATCTCCAGCGAGAACGGCCCCGGCCTGTTCCTGAGGATCATCCTGATCGCCTCCTTCGTCGGAGTCGGCCTGCTGGTGTGGGCGATCGCCCGGGCCGGCCGTGACGGTGCCAAGCGCGACGCCGAGCGCGAGCGGGCCCGCGCCGAGGCGGCCGAGCGGGGCTGAGCCCCGGGGGCCGGTGTTGCTCCAGGTCGTGAGCCCGGCGACCGGGTGGTGGCCAGGGACCGCTCACCGGTGGTCAGACGCGGTGGGCCGCCGCGCGGTTGCGTGTCAGGCCCCCGTACGATGAGCCCCGCGGGCCGCACGGTCCGTGACCGCCTGGTCCTCACCGAGCCGAGAAGGTCCCGCCGATCATGACCTCTGCTGCCCTGCCCACCCTCGCCGTCCTCGCCGAGGAGGGCGGAAACCACGAAAGCCTCAACCCGTTCCTGACGGGCGGGGCGGCGCTGGCCATCCTGCTGCTGCTGCTCTTCGTCACCACCCGCTTCAACCGCGACCGCTGACCGGCCGCGCCGCCGCCTGTCGCGGTGGTGGACACGGAGTGCCCCGGGCCCGCAAACGGGCGGAATCCCCGGGACACCCCGGTCGCGTAAGGTGTGGCGCCATGAGAGAGCAGGTCGACACCCCCGGGACGGACACCGCGCCGGGCACCTCCGCGCCGGCCAGTACGCCGCGCGGGCGACGCCGGCTGGGAGTGATGGGCGGCACCTTCGACCCCATCCACCACGGGCACCTGGTCGCCGCCAGTGAGGTGGCCAGCGCCTTCCACCTGGACGAGGTGATCTTCGTCCCGACCGGGCAACCCTGGCAGAAGTCCGACCGGCAGGTCTCGCCGGCCGAGGACCGCTACCTGATGACGGTGATCGCCACCGCCGAGAACCCCCAGTTCTCGGTCAGCCGGATCGACATCGACCGCAACGGCCCCACCTACACCGTCGACACCCTCCGCGAGCTGCAGGCCCTGCACCCCGACGCCGAACTCTTCTTCATCACCGGCGCCGACGCCCTCGCCCAGATCATTTCCTGGCGCTCCTCCGAGGAACTCTTCGACCTCGCACACTTCATCGGCTGCACCAGGCCGGGCCATACTCTCTCCGACACCGGCCTGCCGGTCGGAGGCGTCTCGCTGGTAGAGGTGCCCGCCCTCGCCATCTCCTCCACCGACTGCCGGATGCGGGTCGCCAAGGGCGAACCCATCTGGTACCTGGTGCCGGACGGCGTGGTCCGTTACATCCACAAGCGGGCGCTGTACGCGTCGGCCCGGCCTTGATCCCTGGGAGGGACCGCATGACCGGAACGTCCGACGACGAGCAGTGGTACGGCCGCCAGCCCCAATCGCCCTACCAGCAGCAGCCCGGGCACTACCCCCCGCAGGGATACGAACAGCAGACGCCGCCGTATGAGCAGTCGCTGTATGAACAACAGCCTTACGAGCAGCAGGCGTTCGAGCAGGGCGGGTACGAGTCGTCCGGGTACGGGCAGGCCGGATACGGCCAGGGTGGGTACGGCCAGGGCGGATACGGCCAGGGTGGGTACGGCCAGGGCGAGTACGAGTCGTCCGGGTACGAGCAGCCCGGACAGGGGCGGTCCGGGTTCGAGCAGCAGGGGTACGAGCAGCAGACGGGCCACGGGCAGCAGCAGCCGCCGTACGGGCAGGCCGATTCCTACGGTCGGTACGACCCGCAGGGTGCGCAGCAGGTCGGGCAGCACGGGGCATACGGACAGGACCCGTACGGCGGCGACCAGTCCGGGCACGGTCAGCAGGCCGGGTACGGGCAGCAGGCCGGGTATGCGCAGCGGGGCCACGCGGCCCAGGGGTTCGAACAGCGTGGCTACGCGCAGCAGTTCGGTGGCCAGCAGGGGGCCGGGGGGACGGTCGGGGACGCCTACGGGCAGCAGGAGGCCCAGGACCTGTACTACGGACAGCAGCAGCCCGCGCAGGGGTTCTACCAGCAGCAGCCGCAGGTGCCGGGACAGACGCCGGGCGTTCAGGCGTTGGGTGCGCAGGCACCGGGTGGGCAGGTGCTCGACGGCCGGGTGACCGAGAGGCAAGGGGCCGCAGGGCAGGGGACCGCAGGGCGGGTGCCGTCGCAGGCCGGGGTGGCCGGGGCGCCGGCCGGTGCGGGGATGCCGCCCCGGGCGCGGGCGGCTGCGGCAGCGTCGGCAGCGGCGCCGGAGGCCGAGGGGCTGTCCGAGCCGTCCGAACTGGTCGGCGGACGGGCGGCTGCGGCTGCCGCCCGGGCCAAGGGCGCGGCGAACGACTCGTACACCACGGGCGAGTTCAACTTCGTCGACGAGGTGACGGAGGACTCCGAGGACGCCATCGACTGGCTGAAGTTCGCCGAGTCCCGCAGTGAAGTCCGGGCCGAGCGGCGGCGACGGCTGCGCAACCGGCTGATCGCCCTGCTGGTGGTGCTGGCGGTACTCGCGGCCGGCGCGGTGGGCTACCTGTGGTGGTCCGGCGCCTTCGACGACTCCAACGACTCGACCAAGGCGGCCGGCGGACGGTACGTCAACGTTCTGCACCTGCGTGAAGAGGGAGGCAAGGTCACCACCGCGCTGCTGGTCGACGACCAGGGCGGGCAGAAGGCGACCGTGCTGCTGCTCCCCGACACCCTCCAACTGCCCAGCAACGGCGAGACCGCCAGCGTTACCGTCGGCCAGTCCATGGACGCCATCGGTCCCTCCGCCACCCGCGACGGCCTGTCCACCGTGCTCGGCGCCAAGGTGGCCGGCACCTGGCGGCTGGACACCCCCTACCTGCAGATACTGGTCTCTCAGCTCGGCGGCATCAAGGTGGACACCAACGCCGAGGTACGCGAGAAGAACAAGCCGGACGGCAAGGTGCTCGCCGCCGCCGGCAAGGACGTTCTGCTGAGCGGCCCCGCTGCCGTCGCCTACGCCACCCTGCAGGCCCCCGGCGAAGCCCGGGAGGCCCAACTCGCCCGCTTCGGGCAGGTGATGGCGGGGGTGATCAACACGATGCCGGTCAACTTGGCGGACGCCACCGATGACGTGCACCGGATGATGTCCGTCGCCGACCCGTCGCTGCCGGAAAAGGCGCTCGCCGGCGTCCTGGTCAACCTCTCCAAGCAGGCGAAGGCCGGACACCTGACCACCACCCAGCTCACCGTCAAGCCGGACGGCACCCTGGACGACGCCACCGCAGGCAAGCAGGTGAAGGACATCCTCGGCGGCACCCTCGGCCAGGCCAAGGGCACCGGCGGCACCACCCGCGTCACCGTGGTCAACGCCTCCGGCAATGACAACGCGGCGACCGCCGCCAAGGTGATCGTCACCAACTCGGGTATGGAAGCGCTCCCGTCCACCGCGAAGGCCTCCGCGCAGGCGACCTCCGAGATCCGCTACACCGACGACGCCAAGAAGGAGGCGGCGCGCACCCTGGCAATCAGCCTGGGGCTGCCGGAGTCGGTGGTGAAGAAGGTCACCGATTCGCAGAACGCGGACCTGGTGCTGATGCTCGGCAAGGACTACCAGCCGCCGCAGCCGTCTTCGCCGTAGTGCCAGGGCAAGGCCTGGCCCCGCTGTGAGGCGCGACTGTGAGTCCTGGTTGTGCTGACCGGTCGGGCGGTTCGGTTGTGTGGTTCGGTTGTGCGGTCCGGTTGTGCGGTCCGGTTGTGCGGTCGGGGCCCCGGGGTGGAAATCACTCCGGGGCCCCGGCGCGTTCGTGAGATCCTGGGAAGGTATCCCCACAGCCGATCCGGAAGAGCATCGTGACCGTCACCGACCGAAGCCAGGAACTGATCACCGTCGCCGCGCAGGCGGCGGCCGACAAGCTGGCGCACGACATCATCGCCTTCGACGTCAGCGAGGTGCTGTCGATCACCGACGCCTTCCTGATCGCCTCCGCCGCCAACGACCGCCAGGTCCGGGCGATCGCCGAGGAGATCGAGGAGCAGCTGCGCGAGAAGCTCGACACCAAGCCGGTGCGCCGCGAGGGCGAGCGCGAGGGCCGCTGGATCCTGCTCGACTACCTGGACATCGTGGTGCACGTCCAGCACTCCGAGGAGCGCTCCTTCTACTCGCTCGACCGCCTGTGGAAGGACTGCCCCGAACTGCCGCTCCCCGAGGACGCGCTGGCGACCCGCAACCGGCCCGAGAACGCCGTCACCGACGCCGCCGGCAACGCTGTCTCCGGGGGCGACCTCTGAGCCGCTCGGGGGTGTGGCCGCGCATCGTCCTCTGGCGGCACGGCCAGACGCCCTGGAACCTCGAATCGCGGTTCCAGGGCACCACTGACGTCGACCTCACCGAACAGGGGCTGTTCCAGGCACAGCGGGCCGCCCGGCTGCTCGCTGCGCTCCGCCCCGACGTGCTGATCTCCTCCGACCTGACGCGGGCCCGGCGCACTGCTGCCGAGCTGGCCTCGCTCACTGGCCTGGAGGTGCAGCACCACGAGGGTCTCCGTGAGACCTACGCGGGGGAGTGGCAGGGGCTCACCAACTCCGAGATCCGGGCGCGGTATCCGGAGCAGTTCGAGGCCTGGGTCCGTGGCGAGCCGGTCCGGCGCGGCGGCGGCGAACTCTCCACCGAGGTGGCCGATCGGGCCGTCCCGGTGGTGCTGGACTCCGTCGGCAAGCTGCCCGAGGGCGGCACCCTGGTGGTGGTGAGCCACGGCGGCACCATCCGCACCATGATCGGCCGGCTGCTGGGCATGGATCCGCAGTTGTGGGAGCGCTTCGGCGGTCTCTCGAACTGCTGCTGGTCGGTGCTCGGGCAGGACGCACGCGGCTGGCGGCTTCAGGAGCACAACGCGGGCACGCTCCCGCAGCCGGTCATCGGCGACGAGACCTGAGGCACGACCTGAGGCGGTATCGGCGACGGGACCTGAGGGTCTCCCGACCCGGATTTCACAGTTCCGGCTCTGACCAGCTAGAGTCTTCCTCGTTCGCAGCGAGGAACGCAGACGGGAAACCGGGGGCGAGAGTCGCGGAACTGCGGGGCTATAGCTCAGTTGGTAGAGCGATTGCATGGCATGCAATAGGTCAGGAGTTCGATTCTCCTTAGCTCCACTCCGCACCGATGGTCCGTGAGTGGTCATCAGTGTTGCGGGGCTATAGCTCAGTTGGTAGAGCGATTGCATGGCATGCAATAGGTCAGGAGTTCGATTCTCCTTAGCTCCACAGCAGTTCCGCGAGGCCGCTACCCGAGACGGGTGGCGGCCTTCGGCGTTCCTGGGGCGGCCCATGGTGCGCCCGGAACGGATTAGGGCCTGGACCGTCGACCGTGTACAGTTATCGGTGTCGCCAAGGGGGACCGCAAGGAAAACCGCAGGTGACAGCAGTAGTAGCAGTAACAGCATGGGGCTATAGCTCAGTTGGTAGAGCGATTGCATGGCATGCAATAGGTCAGGAGTTCGATTCTCCTTAGCTCCACAGTAGACAGAAGGCCGTCCCGCAAGGGGCGGCCTTCGGTCGTTCCGTCGCCTCCTCTGCCGCCCGGGGCGCGGGGCGGCTACCGTCGTGCCATGGCCGATCTGGCGCGAAAACGGAACGACGAGCTCGCCCGGATACTCCACCAGCTGGGATGGAGCCCGGAGCGGCTGGCCCGCGAGGTGAACGCGGTGCTGCCGCCCAGCATGGCGATCAGTTCGACCGCGCCCTACAAGTGGCGCGACCGGGGCATGGTGCCGCGCTCGCCGCACGACCAGACCGTCTGCGAAGTCCTCGGCCGCAGTGTCGGCATCGCCGTCACGTACGAGCAGCTGTGGGGGCAGATGGGCTCCAACCGGGGCGCCAAGATGCTGTCGCCCCGACTGCTGACCGACCCGTGGACCGCCGACACCGCGCAGACCGCGCTCCGCGAGGCCGGCGCGGACGGCGCACCGGTGCGGCTCACCGACCTGTTCCGCGGCGACGAACTGGAGCAGGCGGCCCGGCACTGGGCCTCCCCGCCGCCGCCCGTCACCGGTGGCGAGGGCGCGCTGCGGATCGCCCCTGAGCAACTGGCCGACCTGCGGCTGTCCTATGAGTCCAAGCAGCGCCTGGAGCGCGCCTACGGCGGCGGACTGATCCTCGACCTGGCCAAGGCCGAACTCGCGATGGTGGGAAAGCTGCTGGAGCTCGGCAGCTACGACGAGCCGCTCGGCCGGGAGCTGTACGGGGCCGCCAGCAAGCTGGCCAGGCTGGTCGGCTGGGCGAACTACGACATGGGCAACGACGCCGCCGCGCAGCGCGCCTTCGTCGCCGCTCTGCGTGCCGCCCACGTCTCCGGCGACTCCCGGCTCGGTGTCGGCGTGGTCGGCTGCCTCGCCGTCCAGGCGACCTACAACTCCGGTGGCCGGGGCTTGGACCCGGTGGCGATGCTGTCCACCGCGCTCCGCGCCGCCGACGACGTGCTGACACCTTGTGAGCGGGCGCTGCAACTCGGCCGGATCGCCCGCGCGCACGGTCGCAAGGGCGAGCAGATCAGCGCCGAGGCGGTGGCCGAGCGGGCGTTCCGGGTGCTGGAGGGGCTGGACGGGCACGACCAGGAACGCGCCGACCTGGAAGGCATGATCGGCGAGGGCTTCCTGCTGCTCGGCGAGCACGAGCAGGCCCGCGGCCTGCTGCAGGGCGCGATCGAGACGTTCACCCCGGAACGCGCCCGGGTCAAGGCGTTGTTGATGGTGCGCCTTGCCGACTCCTACCGCCGCACTGGCGAACGCACGGAGGCCGAGCACACCGCCGACCGGGCCCGCCAACTCGCCGCCGGCATGCAGTCCGCCCGCGTGGCACGGGCCCTGCGCGAGTTCGACACCGCGATGCGTGCGGAGGCGTAGCACGAGCCCGGGCAGCCAGGGTGGTGGAGCGGGCGGCCGGACCGACGCAGCGGCTGGACGGTTCGGCGGAGCCGGGGGAGTGGGCGGGGTAGCGGGTGCGGGTGCAGGCGTTGGCACGGGTGCAGGCCCAGGCGGGAAGGCGACTTCGCTCGTGGATGGGGGAGCCGGCCGGGGCGTGATTGTGGGCGTGGTTGGGGGATTGACGCGGTGACGCGAAAGGGTGTTGAGGGGGTGCGGTACCCTGAGCCCATGCGAACTGTGCGCCTGCTTCTTAGCCGGCCGCGCTGACCAGGACCGGCTTGGGTGCCGGAGTCGGCGTGGCGTCCCCTCCTGCGGAGGGGTTTTCTGCTTTCTACGGCCTGTTCGCTGACTGATGACGATGGAGCCTGAAGGACCATGAGCGAGACGACCCCCGCTTCCGGCGCGGCCGAAGCCGCCACCGAGCCTTTCCGCTACGGCGCCGCGCTGGCCGCCGAGATCGAGTCCCGCTGGCAGGACCTGTGGGAGAAGGAAGGGACGTTCAACGCCCCCAACCCGACCGGTCCGCTGGCCGATGGGTCGGCCGTCGCCGCGAAGCCCCACAGCTTCATCATGGACATGTTCCCGTACCCGTCGGGTGCCGGCCTGCACGTCGGCCACCCGCTGGGCTACATCGCCACCGACGTGTACGCCCGCTTCCAGCGGATGAACGGGCACAACGTCCTGCACACCCTGGGCTACGACGCCTTCGGCCTGCCCGCCGAGCAGTACGCGGTGCAGCACGGCGTGCACCCGCGGGTGTCCACCGAGGACAACATCGCCAACATGCGCCGGCAGCTGCGCCGGCTGGGCCTGGGCCACGACTCTCGCCGCTCGATCTCTACGATCGACCCCGAGTACTACCGCTGGACCCAGTGGATCTTCCTGCAGATCTTCAACGCCTGGTACGACGAGGACGCCGCCAAGGCCCGGCCGATCTCCGAGCTGGTCGCTCAGTTCGAGTCCGGCGAGCGCGAGGTGCCGGGCGGTCGCGCCTGGGCCGAGCTGACCGGTGTCGAGCGTGACGAGGTGCTGGGTGAGTACCGGCTGGCCTACTCCAAGGAGGTGCCGGTGAACTGGTGCCCCGGGCTGGGCACCGTGCTGGCCAACGAGGAGGTCACCGCGGACGGCCGCTCCGAGCGCGGCAACTTCCCGGTGTTCAAGTCCAACCTGCGCCAGTGGATGATGCGGATCACCGCCTACGCGGACCGTCTGATCAGCGACCTGGACCTGCTGGACTGGCCCGAGGCGATCAAGCTGCAGCAGCGCAACTGGATCGGCCGCTCCGAGGGCGCGCGGGTGGACTTCGGTGTCGGCGGCGACACCGTCACGGTCTTCACCACCCGCCCTGACACGCTGTTCGGCGCCACGTACATGGTGCTGGCCCCCGAGCACGCCCTGGTCGACAGCATCGTCCCGGCCGAGTGGCCGACCGGTACCCGCGAGGAGTGGACCGGCGGTGCCGCGGGCCCGGCCGAGGCCGTTGCCGCGTACCGCGCAGCCGCCGCTGCCAAGTCCGACGTGGAGCGCCAGGCCGACGCCAAGGTGAAGACCGGTGTGTTCACCGGTGCGTTCGCGACCAACCCGGTCAGCGGCGAGCAGATCCCGGTGTTCATCGCCGACTACGTGCTGATGGGCTACGGCACCGGCGCGATCATGGCTGTCCCCGCGCACGACAGCCGCGACTTCGCGTTCGCGCAGGCGTTCAACCTGCCGATGCGCTGCGTCGTCCAGCCCACCGATGGCCGCGGCGAGGACCCGCACGCCTGGGACGATGCCTTCGACACCTACGACTCGGTGCTGATCAACTCCGAGCGTGACGGCCTGTCGCTGAACGGCCTGTCCGTGATCGACGCCAAGGCCCGGGTGACGGCCTGGCTGGCCGAGCAGGGCATCGGCGAAGGGACCGTCAACTTCCGTCTGCGCGACTGGCTGTTCAGCCGCCAGCGGTACTGGGGCGAGCCGTTCCCGATCGTCTACGACGAGAGCGGCGCGATGCACGCGCTGCCCGAGTCGATGCTGCCGGTCGAGGTCCCCGAGGTGGACGACTACTCGCCGCACACCTACGACCCCGACGACGCCGCGTCCTCGCCGAAGACCCCGCTGTCCCGCAACGAGGCATGGGTCAACGTCGAGCTGGACCTGGGCGACGGCGTGAAGACCTACCGCCGCGAGACCAACACCATGCCCAACTGGGCGGGTTCCTGCTGGTACGAGCTGCGCTACGTCGATCCGGTCAACTCCACCTCGGTCGTCGACCCCGCCAACGAGGCGTACTGGATGGGCCCGACGGCCGACAAGCCGGCCGGTGGCGTCGACCTGTACGTCGGCGGTGCCGAGCACGCCGTGCTGCACCTGCTGTACGCCCGCTTCTGGCACAAGGTGCTGCACGACCTGGGGCACGTCTCCTCGGTCGAGCCCTTCCACAAGCTGTTCAACCAGGGCATGATCACCGCCGACGTGTACCGCGACGCCCGTGGCTTCCCGGTTCCCGCAGCGGAGGTCGAGGAGCGCGACGGCCAGTACTACTGGCAGGGCGAGCAGGTCCGCCGCGAGGCGGGCAAGATGGGCAAGTCGCTGAAGAACGCCGTCGCCCCTGACGAGATCTCTGACGAGTACGGTGCGGACACCCTGCGCCTGTACGAGATGGCGATGGGCCCGCTGGACGTCTCCCGCCCGTGGGACACCCGTGCCGTGGTCGGCTCCTACCGCTTCCTGCAGCGGCTGTGGCGCAACATCGTCTCGGAGGTCACCGGTGAGCTGGTGGTGACGGACGAGGAGCCGGACGAGGCGACGCTGCGCGCGCTGCACAAGACGATCGACGGCATTCGGGGTGACATGGCGGGCCTGCGGTTCAACACCGCCGTGGCCAAGGCCATCGAGCTGAACAACTTCCTGGTGAAGCGCGGCTCCACCCCGCGTTCGGTCGCCGAGCAGATCGTCCTGCTGATCGCCCCGCTGGCCCCGCACATCGCCGAGGAGCTGTGGCGCCGCCTGGGCCACGAGCAGTCGCTGGCGTTCGCCGACTACCCGGTGGCCGACCCGGCCTACGTGGTCGACGAGACCGTGACCTGTGTTGTGCAGATCAAGGGCAAGGTCAAGGCCCGCCTGGAGGTCTCGCCGTCCATCTCGGACGCCGAGCTGGAGGCGCTGGCCCTGGCCGACCCCACCGTGGTCGCGGCCATCGGCGGCGCGGAGGTGCGCAAGGTCATCGCCCGCGCCCCGAAGCTGGTGAACATCGTCACCGGCTGACGCCACCTCTGCTGAAGCATCGCCAGATCGGCAGGGCCGGTCGCCCCGGATTCGGGGTGGCCGGCCCTTCGCCGTCCACGGGCACGGGAAGACCGATTCCCGGGGGATGGGGAGTAGCAGGGCGCGCCAGACGTGTGGGATGCGTCGGGTTCTTCGGGATCCTTGGGTTCCTTGAGTGCGGCGGACTGCTCGAATGTGCTGGAAGCGGTGGAAGGCCTCGAACAAGGTGGCTCCGTTCTTCGTGGGTGGTCTGACCGGGCAGTGTGTACTGGCGGTCTCCGGGTGATCGCTTGGGGGAAATCCCTGAGCTGTCCCTGATCTCCGTTCTCCAAGCGGTTGAACATCTGCTGTCTCCTGCCGGGCCGAGCTACGGTGGAGACCGGTGGACAGGGCGGGCCGCACTCGGTGGACCGCCGCCGGTCACGGGCGGAAGGTGGGCTCCCGATGGAAGCGCTCGGTGTCGTCGTAGCGCTGGTCGCGCTGCTCGGTGTGACGCTGTTGGTGATGGCAGTGGTCGGGACGGTCAAGGCGGCGAAGGCGGTGGCCGCCAAGATCGATCGGCACAGCTCCAACGCTCAGAGGGCGATGGAGAACGCCGCCCTCAGGGCGAAGAGCATGACCAAGCCTGGCGACCACGGAAAGATCGCCGGCCTCCGTCTTTCCCTGCGCACCGCGCTGGACTCGACCCGCCAGGTCCTGCAGGGCGGCCTCCCGCAGGATGGCCAGCTCAGCGACTCACTCCAGCTCCTTGCCCGGCTCGACTCGCACGCCGCCGAACTCGATGCGGAACTGCGCCTGCTGGAGCGCGAGCCGATGAGCAGCCGCGTCACCGCCAAGCTCCCCGAACTGCGTGAGCGTGCCGAACGGATCACGCACTCCGCGGACTCCCTGCGATGGGCCGCCCAGGACCGCATGCGCCGCTTCGCGGATGACGAGCTCGCCCGACTCAGCAAGGAATGCCAGGATGAGGCCGGTGCGCTGCGGCACTGGACCCCTGCCGAGCCCGCCGCCGACCGTGACTCCGAATTCGCTGCCGGCGCTGCCCCCACTGCCGGTGCCCGGGCTGCTGCTGCCTCCGCCGATCACCCCGCCGACCGCCGGAAGGGGATAGCTTCCGGTCGCCAGACCAGTGCCGAGGAGCTTCTCGGACTGGCTGCCGAGCCGCTCTCCCGCCTCGCCGACCGCCTGCGCAAGCCGAACCCGGCCGGACCTAACCACCCCTGACCCCGCGCCTGGAGGCGGTTGCTGTCCGTGCGCTGAGGGTTACCCGCTGCTGCGAAGGTCAAACCGCCACAGGACGGGCACTGTCATCCTGGCCCTGCGGAGGGTAACCTCCGCCTCATGCTCGGCCACCTCGCACTTGTCACGGATTCCACTGCGTATCTGCCCCAAGAAGCGGTGGACCGGCACCGCATCGAGGTGGTACCGCTCAGTGTCGCGGTCGGTGACGAGGTCTTCGCGGAAGGCGTCGAGATCTCCCCTAACGACGTCGCCGAGGCCCTGCGAGCCAAGCGCCGGGTGACCACTTCCCGGCCCAGTCCCGAAACGTTCACGGCTGCCTACCGGGCAGCCGCCGAGGCCGGCGCGCGGGGAGTCGTCTCCGTCCACCTGTCCGCCGAGCTTTCCGGTACGGCGGAGGCAGCCCAGCTGGCCGCCGCCACGGCACCGATCCCGGTCAGGGTGGTCGACAGTCGGCTGGTCGGCATGGCACTGGGAAGCTGTGTGCTGGCCGCTGCCGCACTGGCCGAGGCCCTCGACGCCACCCGGGCTGAGGTGGCAGCAGTTCGCTCCGACATCGAAGCGGACCGCCGCAGCACCGAAACGGACCTGGACCAGGTCGTCTCCGCTGCCGAGCGGCGGGCCGACGTCACCAGCGGATTCTTCTATGTCGACACCTTGGAGCACCTGCGGCGCGGAGGTCGGATCGGAACCGCCCAGGCGCTGGTCGGCTCGGCGCTCGCCGTAAAGCCCCTGCTCCATCTGGCAGGCGGCCGGATCGAGCCGCTGGAGAAGGTCCGCACCGCCTCCCGGGCCATCGCCCGGCTCGAGGAGATCGCCGTCGAGCACGCGGGTGCACAGCCGGTGGACATCACCGTCCATCATCTGGCCGCAGAGCAACGGGCCGAGGCGCTGGCCGAGCGGCTGCGGGAGCGGGTGCCGACGGTGAACGAGCTCTACGTCAGCGAAGTCGGCGCCGTCATCGGCGCACACGTCGGCCCCGGCCTGCTGGCCGTCGTCGTGGCACCGCTCGTCGCATCCCCGCGCTGAGCAGTACCAAACTCACTCGTCCGAGCGACGAGAGTTATCCACAGGCCCGAGTTATCCACAGGGTCGGCCCAATTTCCTGACGGCATGCCAGGCCGGTCCTACTGTCCTCGCCATGAGGACCATCACCACACCCCAAGCCCGTCGTCGCCAGACCAACGCCGCTGCCCGAGCCCGCCTCGGCCTGCTGTTCCCGCCCCTCCAGCCCTCTGACCTTCGCCCTTCCGGGCCGCCCTCCGGGCCGGCTGCCGAGTCAGTGTCCGGGGCTTCGGAGCCCACAGGGGCGGCAGAACTGAGCAGTGGCGACTCGTCAGTGCCCACGGTTCGTGTGGCGGCCAGTGCTGCTCCCGAGCCGGAGTGGGCAGTGGCACGTGCGACGACCGCTCCAGATCCGCTACGCGCACTGTCGTCGCCGCGCGTTCTGGCGCTGTACGGAGCGTCCGCGCGCTCGGCAGGCGCGGCCACTCCGAGCTTCACGGATCCGGCGGTCGGACTGCCCGGAGTTCAGCCTGGTGCGATCCCGGAGCGAGACCCGCCTGCCTCCACGTCCGGTGCCGAGTCGCTGCCGCCACCCGTTCCTGACACCCCGCTGGGCAACTGGGCCGACCTCCAGTCGGATCCGGATCCGCCACCCCAGATCGACGCACCGTCAGTTCCCGCACCGACCGCCATGTCCCACCACACCGACCACCCGCGACTACCGCTGCGGTTCCGGTTCCTCGGGGCCTTCGCCTTCGACCGCCGTGCCGTTCTCGGCCTCACCGTCCTGCTTGTCCTCGCCATCGGCTACGCCGCACAGCACTTCTGGTTGGGACGGCCGCACCCCGTCGCCGTCCCCGCCACTGCCATCGCCGAATCCACCGCCGACCGCGCAACGGAAGGAGTACCCACGCACCAACCAGTCGGACCGTCGCTGGTCGTCCACATCGCCGGCAAGGTCCAGGATCCCGGCCTACGAACCTTCCCCGCAGGTTCACGGGTCGCGGATGCCCTGGCCGCCGCAGGTGGCCCGATCCCCGGGACGGACACCAGCCTGCTCAACCTTGCCCGCCCGCTCACTGATGGAGAACAGATCCTCGTAGGTGTCGAAAACGCCCCCGGCGGTGCCCCTGCCGCTCCAGCCGGACCAGTCAGCCTCAACCACTCCAGCGCCGAACAGCTCGACTCACTGCCAGGCGTAGGGCCGGCTCTGGCCCAGCGCATTCTCCAGTACCGCCTGACACACGGCCCGTTTCAGTCCCTCGACCAACTGCGTCACGTCCCCGGCATCGGCCCCCGAAAGTACGAGGACCTCAAGCCGCTCCTGACGCTGTGACCCCTACGAACCTTCCCCTGCCTGGAGGTTGCCCATGAGCTAGCTCCCCAGTTGCTGAGCGAAGCCCCGCGTCCCCGTCCCCACCGACTGAGGAAGGCGCGGCCGCTCGCACGACGCTCTGTCCGAGCCCACCCGCTGCCTCTCTGCACCCGCCTGCCAGATATGGAGCTGCCCCTCGCCCCTCGTACAGCTCTGGTTGGTGTGGCACGGCCGTTCCGCTGCGCCATCAGCCGCCAAATCAACAAGTCGACCAACGAACACACCGAGAGGAGGTGCCCGATGCCGGCTCTGCCCCCCACTGTCCCCGACCGAACCGACTACCGGCTCCTCCTCCCGGCCATCACCGCATGGCTGGTCACCGCCGCCGTCCTCGACCTGGACACGAGACACCACCCGGCGCTGCTCCTGAGCGCCTTGATGGGCGGCGTGACTGCTATCAGCCTCCTCACCTCGAAAGGACCTCGCCGCTCGATTCACCGACTCGTGGCCGCTGTCCTGCTCACCGCAGCAGCTGCGGCGACCACCACCGTCCTCCATACCGCCGACCTGCACCGCGGCCCGCTTCCTGTCCTGGCCCATCCGACGCCGACGCCCGCCCGGGGGGAGCCGGACTCCCCGGGCGGTCCGGAGAAGCCCCCGGACGCGGACGAACAGGCCGCCCCGTCCCACTCCAAGGGCGGCCGAACTGCCAACCCGGAGGTCACCGTTGAGGCGACCATCACTGGCGACCCCAAGCAGCACGGGTCACACACCCAGGGCAGCGTCCTCTCCCAACCGACCCTCACCGTCTCCGCCCTCGTCACCCGTGTCCGCCCAGTCGCCGGTGCCGAGCAGGCAGGCGCGGTGCCCACCGTGACCAGAACACCCGTCACGCTCCTCATCCGGACTCAGGACTCGGAGCAGTGGCAGCAGCTGATTCCCTCCACCCGACTTGAGGTCCAGGCAGAGGTGCTGCCGGATCGGCAGGCGAGCCCGTCCACAGGCGGGGGCTCGGCAGCGCGACCCCGGACGGATTCGGCGGCCCTGCTCGCCCCGCAAGGACCACCCAGAATCCTTGCTCCGCCCAACCTCCCGCAACGCCTTGCCGCCCAGCTCCGCAGCGGGCTTCGCGATGCCTGCGATCACTTGTCGCCCGACGTTCGCGGACTGCTCCCCGGGCTGGTGGTGGGTGATGTGACGAGGCTTCCGGACGATCTGGCAGATGCATTCCGATCGACCGACCTCGGGCACTTGGTGGCGGTGAGCGGGGCCAACCTGGCGATCATCCTGGCAGTCCTGGTCGGGGGTGCGTCGACCGACTCGGAAATGCCCGGACGAGGCGGGCTGGCTGGGTTGCTCGGGTTCTCCTTCCGTACGACAGCATTGCTCGGAACGGGCCTGACGCTGGCGTTCGTCACCATCTGCAGACCCGACCCGAGCGTGCTCAGAGCAGCCGCCACCGGCCTGATCGGACTGTTGGCCCTCGCCACTGGCAGACCGAGACGAGGATTGCCCACACTGGCCGGCGCTGTACTGATTCTGGTTCTGGTGGACCCTTACTTGGCTCGTTCCTTCGGGTTCCTGCTCTCGGCACTTGCCACAGCAGGGCTGCTGATTCTCGGCCCGAGGTGGACGGCCGCGCTGCGCGCGCGTAGCTGGCCGCACCACCTCGCATCGGCGGTCGGAGCCACCGCGGCGGCGCAGGCCTTCTGTTCTCCCGTTACTGTCCTGCTGGCACCCCGGGTCAGTCTGGTCGGAATCCCGTGCAACCTACTGGCGGAGATCGCAGTCGCGCCGGCCACCCTGCTCGGGTTCGGCGCGCTCGCGGTGGCCCCCTTGTCGAAAGGGGCGGCGGAGTTCCTGGTGGACCTCGCCGCGCTGCCCGTCGGGTGGCTGGCCACCGTGGCCAGGCGGGGTGCCGAGCTGCCCGGTGCCGAACTCGCCTGGCCCAGTGGACTGTTCGGCTCGGCACTGTTGGTGGTGGTCATCGTCGCCTTGACCTGGGCGCTGCCGCCGCTGCTGGGCGGGCGTCGGCCAAGGCGCCGGCGACCCAGGGTGTGGCTCGTGCTCGCGATTGCCGTCGTGCTTCCGGTGGTACTGCTGCGCCCGCCCGTCGTGACGCGGCTGGCGACCGGTTGGCCCGCCGGGGGCTGGCGGCTGGCGATGTGCGACATCGGGCAGGGCGACATGACTGTCCTGCCGGTCGAGCCCGGCAGTGCGGTAGTGGTGGACGCCGGGCCAGATCCCAAGTCGGCCGACGCCTGTCTGAGGGATCTCGGGGTGACCAGGGTGCCGGTCCTGATCCTCACTCACTTCCACGCCGATCACGTCGAGGGAATTCCCGGGGTTCTGCGCGGCCGGTCCGTCGGCGCGATCGAGGTGACCACCTCGGACGAGCCCGAAGGGGAGCGGAGCAGGGTACTGCACTGGGCAGCCGACAGCCGAGTGCCGGTGCTGCGGGCCCAGCGGGGCGAGCGTCGAACGGCCGGCGCCCAACTCGCCTGGCAAGTACTGTGGCCGGCCTCGCCATTGGCCGTGGACGCGACCGGTCCCAACAACTCCAGCATCGCGATCCTCGCCACCCTCGGCCCACCCGGCGCGCCGATCCGGGTAGCCCTGCTGGGTGACCTGGAACCCCCAGCCCAAGCGGCCCTGCTCGCCCTCGGCCTGCCGCCAGCGGTCCGACCGGCCGAGCGGGCTCCACCCCTTCCTACGGGGACGGCGTCAGCAGCGGTGCGCGGTATGGGCCAAGTGTCCGACGGCCAAGCGGAGACGGTGAGCGGAAGCGGCTCGGTCGGGAGCTACGGCGGCGCTGGTCCTCCGGGGCTGGGCCAGGTGGACGTTCTGAAAGTGGCGCACCACGGATCGGCATACCAGGACTGGGCGTTGATGGCCGGGCTCCGTCCGAGGCTGGCCCTGATCTCCTGCGGTACCGGCAACCCGTACGGGCATCCGGCGCCGCAGACGGTGGCGGGGCTCAGAGCGCTGGGGGCGACGGTGGTCCGCACCGACCGGGTGGGGGACATCGCGGTGCTGGGGGACGCGAGCTCCCTGGCAGTGGCATCCCACCAGCGCGCTGCTCACGGCTGATGCCGGGCGCCTCGGCCTGCCGATGGCGGCGGCAGCTCGAACCGGCGAGCCGAGCAGTGCAGACACAGCGCCCGTCCGAGCGGGTGGGGTCACCTCGCTCGGGCGGGTACCAAGACGGGCCCAGCGGGTCGGGGCGGTGGGTCAGTCCTGCTCGCGCCACCCGTCCTGCTCGGCGACGAGCCGGTCGAGTTCGGTCAGCAGCTGCGGCGTCCAGCCCTCGTCCTCGGGGGCCTCGACGACCACGATCCACTGGGCGTCCTCGGCATCGTCCTCCCCGGCGAGGGAGTCCCGGACCACCTCCACGTCGCCCAGGTCGGGCCAGCGCGCACTCAACTCCTCGGCAATCTCATCCGCAGCGTCGCGGTCAGAAAGGACGAGCAATTGACGGTCATTGTTCTTGATCACGCCATCATTCTCCCCAGCCCCGTAGGCGGGACGGCGGCGGCCCCGCCCCAGGTTCCGTTCCGGGTGTCCGGCCTGACGGGACGTGCCGGGGCAAGCCTGTCGGCACGGCGTGCGATCCTGGTAGGCGATGGCCAGGAAGAGTGCACCCGACGACCTGCTCGCCCCGCTGACCGTTGCGGTCGGCCAGGAGGAGCTGCTGCTGGACCGTGCGGTCGCCGAAGTGGTGGCGGCGGCGAAAGCGGCGGATCCGGAGACGGATGTGCGCGATCTCGCGCCGGGAGCGCTGCAGGCCGGGCAGTTGGCCGAACTCACCACGCCCTCGCTCTTCGCGGAGCGGAAGGTGATCGTGGTCCGGGCGGCGCAGGACCTCGCGGCCGACGCGGTCAAGGAGGTCAAGGCGTACCTGGAGGCTCCGGCCGAAGAAGTGATCATGGTGCTGGTGCACGCGGGCGGCGCCAAGGGCAAAGGCCTGCTGGACGCGGCGAAGAAAGCGGGCGCACGGGAGGTCCTGTGCGCCAAGCTCACCAAGGCGAGCGAGAAGCTGGCGTTCATCCGCAACGAGTTCCGCACCCTGGGGCGGGCCGCCAGCCCGGAGGCGTGCCAGGCGCTGCTCGACTCGCTGGGCAGCGACCTGCGCGAACTGTCGGCCGCGTGCAGCCAGTTGACGGCGGACATCGAGGGCCCGATCGACGAGATCGCGGTCGCGAAGTACTACAGCGGCCGGGCCGAGGCGACGGGCTTCGAGGTGGCCGACCTCGCCGTCACCGGCCGGGCCGCCGAAGCGCTGGAGCGGCTGCGTTGGGCGCTGGCTGTCGGCCAGCCACCCACGGGTATCACCTACGCGCTCGCCTCCGGGGTGCGCAGCATCGGCCGGCTTGCCACCGCCGGCCGGAACCTGCGCCCCGGCGACTTGGCCCGCGAGCTGGGTATGCCGCCGTGGAAGGTGGACCGGGTCCGCCAGCAGATGCGCGGCTGGACGGGCGACGGCGTGGCCGCCGCTCTTACTGCCGTCGCCGAGGCCGACGCTGCCGTCAAGGGTGGCTCCGACGACCCCGCGTACGCCCTGGAGCGCGCCGTGGTTGCCGTGGCCCGCGCCTCCCGGGCCGGCTCCCGCCCGTACTGAGCCACGCCCGTCTTGTGCCGCGCCCGGCAACGCTCCTGGCGGGCTCGCCGAATCGGGTCGAGCGGCTCCCCGAACCGGTCGAACGGATCGTCGAGGTGGGTCAGGCAGCTCCCTGAACCGGTCAGGCGGATCGCCGGAGTGGGTCAGGCGGGTCCGCCGAGAGTGCGCAGGAGTTCGCGGGTGTCGGACAGGAGCGCGGTGCGGATCTGCTCGCGGTCGGGGGCGGCGGTCTTGCCGTCCTGGTAGGAGGCGGACCAGCTGGTGTAGCAGGTCATGCCGCCCCGGCGGACGTACACGACTTGGGTGAGGTAGTGCTGGCCCGGGTTGCTGCGGTCGGGATCGTCGAGGTAGCCGATGTAGGCCGCGTCGCCGAGGCCGGGTACCGGGCTGATCTGGTAGCGGCGTTGGGCCAGTCCCTCGCGCTGTGCGTCGAACTCCGGGCGCGGGTCCACCTCGTGGTGGAGCTGCACCTGCAGGTAGAGGGTGTAGTAGTCCTGGTCGCCGCCGACCTTCTTGCGGTACTGGCTGCAGTACATCTCGTCCAGCGCCCGGTGGTGCGTTGTGTAGTGGTAGGGGGTGCCCGACGGGGCCGGGTAGAGCTGGCTGAAGGTGGTCAGGCGGGCGGTGGTGCACAGGTTGTCGACCATCCGGTAGCCGGCCACATTCGGGGTGTGCGGCGTCGAATCGCCGTTGACCAGGGAGGGGACGGTCAGGATGGTGGCCGCCCATACCGCCGAGGCGACCAGGGCGCCGCCGATGCCCCACCGCAGTCCGTGCCTCGGACGGCTGGGGCTCGGCCGGTCCGTGCCCGTTCCGTTCGGGCGGCCGCCGCCAGTGGAGGGCCCGTCGGGGCCGATGGTGGTGACCGTGCCGGCTCTGACGCCTGTTGTCGGTGAGGTGCGGGGGCTGCGCGAGAAGCTGCTGGTGGAGCTGTGGCCCTGGAGCGGATGCGGCGGCGGAGTCGGCATCGTTCCCCCGAGTAGTTGGTCACGCACGGGCAGTGTCAGGCACCCACGCACCCTACCTCGCCGCATCGTTCGCGCCGATCCCCTTTCTGCGCACGGTGGTTGAACACCACGGCTGGCGGTGGTCGACCATCATGTCCGCCGGGCGAACAGAGTCCGACGGGGCCCGGAAACGCGAACTGCCCGTCCGGTGGGGACCGGGCGGGCAGTCGGGGGAAGCTCCCTGAGGGGAGACTCCCGTGGTTCATCAGGTACCGCACCCGCGTGGCGAACGCAGGCCGCGTGCGGTACGGGTTGTACAGCTCGTCGGAAATCCGGGTAGAGGGCCGGATTCCCGGGAGTGGACGGTCGGCGGTGGCGGGTAGAGGGCCGCGGATTCACGCCGTCCGAGGTGGTGCCGGAGCACCGGGTCGTACGGCCGGGCCGTACGGGAAGAACCAGGATCAGGCAGCGACGTTGACGCGCTTGGTGATCGCCGACTTCTTGTTGGCGGCCTGGTTCTTGTGGATGATGCCCTTGCTGACGGCCTTGTCGAGGGCCTTGGAGGCGGCGCGAGCCAGCTCGACGGCCTTCTCGTTCTCACCGGCGGCAGCGGCCTCGCGGGCCTTGCGCAGAGCGGTCTTCAGCGAGGACTTGACGGCCTTGTTGCGCAGGCGCGCCTTCTCGTTGGTCTTGTTGCGCTTGATCTGGGACTTGATGTTCGCCACGAAAGAGCCTCAGTCTGTGTGAATCGGCAGTTCAACGGGTCGCACTGCCCGCCGCCGGTACCAGCCGAGAGGGCATGCCGAGGGCGGAGTGCAGCCGCCCACGCTACCAGGGCCGCCCCGCGCCGCCCAAACCGGACCGGGGGCGCGATCGCGACCGGCGCCCCGTCAGCCGCTGATCAGCGGCTCGCTGTAGTGCTCGACCGCGGGGAACGGGTCGTAATAGTGGTGGAGCAGTTCGCACCAGCGCCCGTACTCGGGGGAGCGGCGGAAGCCCTCGGTGTGGTCCTCCAGGGTCTCCCACCCGACCTGCAACAGGAAGCGCGAGGTGCGGCCGTCGTCCAGGCAGCGGCGCAGTTCGAGGGAGCGGAAACCCCGCTGGGCGGCGATCAGCGGGCGGGCCTCGGCGAAGGCGGCGAGGAAGCCGTCCTCCTGGCCGGGGCGGACATCGAGCAGGGCGCTTTCCAAGATCATGCGGAGATCGTGCCGCATGCCAGCACGGGCGGAAAGACCGGTCGGCCCTCGGGCATGGGAGGATGGGCGGAACCATATTGATCGGATCAGAAATCGGACCAAGGTGCCCGCGACCCCCAGCAACGTGCCAGAGCCCAGCCGTACTGACCCGGCGGTGATTCGCAACTTCTGCATCATCGCCCACATCGACCACGGCAAGTCGACGCTCGCCGACCGGATGCTGCAGATCACCGGCGTGGTGGACCCCCGGCAGATGCGCGCCCAGTACCTCGACCGGATGGACATCGAGCGCGAGCGCGGCATCACCATCAAGTCGCAGGCCGTCCGCCTTCCGTGGGCGCCGCGGACCGGTGAGAACGCGGGCAAGACGCACATCCTCAACATGATCGACACCCCCGGCCACGTGGACTTCACGTACGAGGTGTCCCGCTCCCTCGCGGCCTGCGAGGGAACCATCCTGGTGGTCGACGCGGCCCAGGGCATCGAGGCGCAGACCCTCGCCAACCTGTACCTGGCGCTGGAGAACGACCTCACGATCATCCCGGTGCTCAACAAGATCGACCTGCCGGCCGCCCAGCCCGAGAAGTACGCGGCCGAGATCGCGCACATCATCGGCTGCGACCCGGACGACGTGTTGAAGGTCTCCGCGAAGACCGGCCTCGGCGTCGAGGACCTGCTCGACCACGTGGTCGAGAAGATCCCCGCCCCGGTCGGCATCAAGGAGGCCCCGGCCCGCGCGATGATCTTCGACTCGGTGTACGACGCCTATCGCGGCGTGGTCACCTACGTGCGAGTGGTCGACGGCCAGCTCACCAAGCGTGAGCGGATCGCCATGATGTCCACCGGCGCGACCCACGAGCTGCTGGAGATCGGCGTCATCTCGCCGGAGCCGAAGGTCGCCGACGGCCTCGGCGTCGGCGAGGTGGGCTACATCATCACCGGTGTGAAGGACGTCCGGCAGTCCAAGGTCGGTGACACCATCACCTCGCAGAACAAGGGCGCCACCGAGCCGCTCGGCGGCTACAAGGACCCGCGCCCGATGGTGTTCTCCGGCCTGTACCCGCTGGACGGTTCGGACTACCCGCTGCTCCGCGACGCCCTCGACAAGCTGCGCCTGAACGATGCCGCACTGGTCTACGAGCCGGAGACCTCGGTCGCCCTCGGCTTCGGCTACCGCTGTGGCTTCCTCGGCCTGCTGCACCTGGAGATCATCCGGGAGCGCCTGGAGCGCGAGTTCAACCTCGACCTGATCTCCACCGCCCCGAACGTGATCTACCGGGTGATCATGGAGGATGGCACCGAGCACACCGTCACCAACCCGAGCGAGTTCCCCACCGGCAAGATCGCCGAGGTGTACGAGCCGGTCGTGCGCGGCACCATCCTGGCGCCCAACGAGTTCGTTGGCGCGATCATGGAGCTCTGCCAGTCCCGCCGCGGCAACCTGCAGGGCATGGACTACCTCTCCGAGGACCGGGTGGAGCTGCGCTACACCCTGCCGCTGGCCGAAATCGTCTTCGACTTCTTCGACCAGCTGAAGTCCAAGACCCGCGGTTACGCCTCGCTGGACTACGAGCCCATCGGCGAGCAGTCCGCCAACCTGGTCAAGGTCGACATCCTGCTGCACGGCGACGCGGTGGACGCGTTCTCCGCGATCGTGCACAAGGACAAGGCCTACAACTACGGCGTGATGATGGCCGGCAAGCTGCAGAAGCTGATCCCGCGCCAGCAGTTCGAGGTGCCGATCCAGGCCGCGATCGGTTCCCGGGTGATCGCCCGTGAGACGGTCCGCGCGATCCGCAAGGACGTTCTCGCCAAGTGCTACGGCGGTGACATCTCGCGTAAGCGCAAGCTGCTGGAGAAGCAGAAGGAAGGCAAGAAGCGGATGAAGATGGTCGGCCGGGTGGAGGTCCCGCAGGAGGCCTTCATCGCCGCGCTGTCGACGGACGCGGAGCCGCCGAAGGAGAAGAAGTAGCTCCCACGGTCGGCCCGACGGGCCGGGGTCCCCGCACGGGGGCCCCGGCCCGTTGCCGTTCCGGACGGCGAACCGGCAGCACTCTCGGTGGGCCGGCGGCCGGTCAGCGCAGCGACAGCGGTAGCGCGTGGACGATCGCCGACTTGACCAGCCGACCGGCCGCGCCGGTCACCACCCGGGGCTTCATCGAGTCGTCGCCGTGGATCAGCTGCACCAGCGCCTCGCCGCGACCCAGGCTCAGGCACTGGGTGAGGTAGCGGAACGCGAACGGCTTGTCGGTGCGTCCGCTGAGCAGCTTGCCCAGGTAGCGGCCCTGCGGCTGGGCGGTGGCGCAACCCATCCGCAGCTGTCCGATGCCGGGCACCGTGGTGGCGGCGGCGTCCCCGGCCACGTACACGTCGGGGTGCGACACCGAGCGCAGGTGGTCGTCCACCACGGCCTGACCGCGTTCGGTGACGGCCAGACCGGAGTCGGCGGCCAGCGGGTGCGGCTCCAGCGAGCCGGCCCACACCACCACGTCGGCGGGGATCGGGCCGGCCGGCGTCTGCAGCCCGGTGGCGGTGACGGCGGTGACCTGGCGCGCCTCGTCCACCTGGACCCGGAGCCGGTGGAGCACCGCCAGGATGTGCGCCCGCCCGCGTGCCGACAGCCAGCCGCCGACCGGGCCGGACGCGACCAGCCGGACCTGCCAGGACGGGTGGGCCTCGGCGAGTTCGGTGGCCAGTTCGATGCCGGTCGCGCCACCGCCGACCACCGCGATCGTTCCGGGCGCCGGTGCGTCGGTGATCCGGCGGTGCAGTTCCTCGGCCTGCTCCGCCGAGTACGCGTGCTCCGCGGCGCCGGGCACGTCGCTCCAGGCGACCTGGCTGCCGAGTGCGTACACCAGGGTGTCGTACGGGATCCGCTTGCCGTCTTCGGTGACCACCTTCCGTCCGGCCAGGTCGAGTTCGACGACCCGGGTGGGCAGGTGGTCGACCTTGCGGCCGCGCAGTACGTGGGCGATGTCGGGCCGGGAGACCCGGCGGCCGACGGCGATCTCGTGCTGGCGCACCCGGTGGGCAAAGCGCCGCTCCGGGGCGATCAGGGTGACCCGGTTCGGCCCGCGGCCGATCCCGGCGGCGGCAGACAGCCCCGCGTAGCCCGCGCCGATCACCACGATGTGCTTGCCGGTCATCTCGTCCTCCTTCACGAACCCCGCCAGCTGGCGGATACGGAAGGGGGACGGGACGGCCTGCGGGAGTGTGACCGTGAGCTGCGTCACGCCTTCCCGAGGTGGGTGAGCTTCTCGGGGTTCACCATCACGTACGCGGAGGTGATCCGGCCGTCCGCGACGGTGAACGCGAGCACGCCGCCGATCACGCCCGGCCCGGAGTACCAGACCGCGCCCAGCTCGCCGTTGACCAGCATCGGCACCAGCGGGCGCTCCACATCCACCGAGCGCTCGGCGAGCTTGCGCACCAGCCGGCCCACGTGGAGCGCGCCGAGCAGCGGACGGCGGCCCGCGCTGACGATGCCGCCGCCGTCGGCGTGCCAGACCACCTCGGGGTCGAGCACCTCCATCAGCGTCATCAGGTCGCCACCGGTCGCCGCGGCGATGAACGCCGTCACCACCTGGCGGTGCTCGGCCGGGTCAATCGTGCTGCGGCGGCCGCCGTCCCGGACCCGGCGGCGGGCCCGCGAGGCGAGCTGCCGGGTGGCCTCGGGGGAGCGGTCCAGCGCCGAGGCGATCTCCTCGAAACCCACCGCGAACACGTCGTGCAGCACGAACGCCGCCCGCTCGGCCGGAGTCAGCTGCTCCATCACCGCCAGCATCGCCACCGACACCGCCTCACCGACCTCGGCCAGCTCGGCGGGGGACTCCGCGGTGCTCAGCAACGGCTCCGGCAGCCACTCGCCGAAGTACGCCTCCCGGCGGGCCCGGGCCGAACCCAGCTGGTCGTAGCAGAGCCTGGTCACCACCGTGGTCAGGTAGGCGCGCGGCTCGGAGATGTCCGACCGGTCGGCCGACTGCCAGCGCAGCCAGGCCTCCTGCAGCACGTCCTCGGCATCGGCGACCGAGCCCAGCAGGCGGTATGCCACCGCGCCAAGGTAGCGGCGCTCGGCCTGGAAGGCGTCCACGGGGCCGGAGGGTGCGGTGTCCACGGCGGTCGGATCGGGCATCCGCCAACCGTAGCGCGCCGAACGGTCTGAGCGGCGGGTGGTGCTGAGCTGGCGTCAGGCGCGACGGCTGTGCGGGTGTCGGGCGGGACGGCTGCCCGAGCGCCGGGCGCGACGGTTGCGCGGTGTCGGGTGGCACGGCCGCGCGGGTGTTCGGCCCGGCGGCGGTGCAGGCGTCAGAAGCGGGCCGCTGCGGGGTGCGGGGTGGTCTCCACGCTGTGCAGTAGATCCCGGAGCAGCGTGTTCAGCTCGGACAGTCGCTGCTCGCCCAGCCGGTCGATGATCCGCTGCTGGACGGCGGTGCCCGCCGCCACCGCCCGGTCGACCGTCTCGCGGCCGAAGTCGGTGAGGGTGATTCGCAGGCCGCGGCGGTCGTTCGGGTCGGGGGAGCGGGTGACCAGACCGGCCCGCTCCAGCTTGTCCAGCCGGCCGGTCATGCCGCCGGTGGTGAGCATCAAAGTGGCGGTCAGCTCGCGTGGCGACAGCGAGAACGGCTCCCCGGCGCGGCGCAGCGTGGCCAGGACGTCGAACTCGCCGAGGCCGATGCCGAACGGCGCGTAGGCCTGCTCCATCAGGTCGCTGACCGCGCGGGAGACCCGGTGCACGCGGCCGAACGCGGCCATCGCCTCCGTACGGTCGGCGAGGTCCGGGCGCTCGTGCCGCCACTGGTCGGCGATCGCGTCCACAGGGTCGTGCGCAGTGCTGCGAAGGTCAACTCGGTCCATTTCGCCAGTGTGGCACAGGGTCGCTCGGGAGTGAGCGGGTGAGAGCCGAGATTTCTTTCGTTAATTGACTCGACAGCAAGTAGCTTGGCGCTAAGCTATCTCCCATGCGAACCGTAGCTCTCACCGCGCTCGCCCCGCTCGCGTGGGGCTCCACCTATGCCGTGACGACCCAACTGCTCCCCGCAGACCGGCCGTTGCTCACCGCGACTCTGCGTGCCCTGCCCGCCGGCCTGGTGCTGCTGGCCGTCACCCGACGACTGCCCAGCGGCTCCTGGTGGTGGCGCTCGGCCGTGCTGGGCGCGCTCAACATCGGCGTCTTCTTCGCCCTGCTCTTCGTCGCCGCCTACCGTCTGCCCGGCGGCGTGGCCGCCGTCCTCGGCGCGATACAGCCGCTACTGGCCGCCGGGCTGGCCGTGCCCCTGCTGGGGGAGCGGTTCGGGCGGCGGGCCCTGCTGGCCGGCACCGTCGGTGTGTTTGGCGTGGCCCTGGTGGTGCTGCGCGCCACCGCCCGGCTGGACGCCATCGGCGTGCTGGCCGGACTCGCCGGGGCCGGGGCGATGGCCGCCGGCACGGTGCTCACCAAGCGCTGGGGGCGTCCCGAGGGGGTCGGCCCACTCGCGCTGACGGGCTGGCAGCTCGCCGCGGGCGGTCTGCTGCTGCTCCCGGTGGCTGCCCTGGTCGAGGGTGCCCCGCCCGCGCTCAGTGGCAGCAACCTGCTCGGGTACGGCTACCTCGCGGTGGCCAACACCGCGCTGGCGTACTGGGTCTGGTTCCGCGGCATCGGCCGCCTGCCCGCCACCTCGGTCGCCTTCCTGGGCCTGCTCAGCCCGGTGTCGGCGGCAGTGATCGGCTGGGCCGCCCTCGGCCAGTCCCTCAACGCGGTGCAGCTGCTGGGCATGGCCCTCGCCCTGAGCTCCACCCTGCTCGGCCAGCGCCCGGTCGGCCGACCCGCCACCGCCGTGGTCGCCGCCTCCACCGTTGACCCGGCCGCTCCGACCGCTACCGTCCCGATCGCCCCGACCACCAGGACTGCCGCGACCACCCCGATCGCCGCGACCGTCCCGGCCCCAGCCGCCCCCGCCCCCGCTCTCGCCCTCGCCGCGATACGCGAGGGGGAGGCCCGCAGTGCGGACCTCCCCCGGGGTGGCGGACCGGTCGAGCCGGTCCGGGCAGCGGGCTGACGCAATGTCAGTCGACCTCGGCCACCGCCTGAGCGAACTGCGCCTGGTACAGCCGGGCGTAGGCGCCGTCGGCAGCGATCAGCTGGTCGTGGTTGCCCTGCTCGACGATCGAACCGTTCTCCATCACCAGGATCACGTCGGCGTCCCGGATGGTGGAGAGGCGGTGGGCGATCACGAAGCTGGTGCGGCCGGTGCGCAGCTCCGCCATCGCCCGCTGGATCAGTACCTCGGTGCGGGTGTCGACGGAGCTGGTCGCTTCGTCCAGCACCAGGATCGAGGGCTGGGCCAGGAAGGCCCGGGCGATGGTGATCAGCTGCTTCTCGCCCGCGCTGACGCCGGTGCCCTCGTCGTCCAGGACGGTGTCGTAGCCGTCGGGGAGGGTGCGCACGAAGCGGTCCACGTGCGCGGCCTTCGCCGCCGCGATCACCTGCTCGCGGGTGGCGGATTCGGCGCCGTAGGCGATGTTCTCGGCGATGGTGCCACCGAACAGCCAGGTGTCCTGGAGCACCATGCCGATGCCGGAGCGCAGCTCCTCGCGGGACATCGCGGCGATGTCCACACCGTCGAGGGTGATCCGGCCGCTGCTGACCTCGTAGAACCGCATCAGGAGGTTGACCATGGTGGTCTTGCCGGCGCCGGTCGGGCCGACGATGGCCACGGTTTGGCCGGGTTCGACCTTCAGGGAGAGGCCCTCGATGAGCGGCTTCTCCGGGTCGTAGCGGAAGGAGACGTCCTCGAAGGCGACGCGGCCGTGCACCTCGGCGGGGCGCTCGGGGCGCTGCGGCTCGGGGGACTGCTCGTCGGCGTCGAGCAGTTCGAAGACCCGCTCGGCGGAGGCGACACCGGACTGCACGAGGTTGGCCATCGAGGCGACCTGGCTGAGCGGCTGGCTGAACTGACGGGAGTACTGGATGAACGCCTGAACGTCACCGATGGACAGCGCGCCGCTGGCCACTCGCAGACCGCCGACCACCGCGACCAGCACGTAGTTGATGTTGCCGACCAGCATCATCGCGGGCTGGATGATGCCCGAGATGAACTGCGCACGGAAGGAGGCTTCGTAGAGTGCCTGGTTCTCCTGCTGGAAGAGTTCCGTGGCCTCCTGCTGACGGCCGAAGACCTTCACCAGGCTGTGCCCGGTGAACATCTCCTCGATGTGGGCGTTCAGCTTGCCGGTGGAGCCCCACTGCTTGATGAACTGAGGCTGGGCACGCTTGCCGACCTTGGCGGCGACCACTACCGAGACGGGGACGGAGATCAGCGCGATCAGGGCCAGCAGAGGGGAGATCCAGAACATCATCACCAGCACGCCGACGATGGTCAGCAGGGAGTTGACGACCTGTCCCATGGTCTGCTGCATCGACTGCTGGATGTTGTCGATGTCGTTGGTGACCCGGCTCAGCACCTCGCCGCGCGGCTGGCGGTCGAAATAGCTGAGCGGCAGTCGGGTCAGCTTCGCCTCGGTCTCCTCGCGCAGCCGGAACACCGTGCGGTTGATCGCCAGCGCGGCCAGCCGGCCCTGGACCACACCGAACACCACGGCGGCCAGGTAGATGCCCAGCACCCAGAGCAGGATGGTGCCGATGGCGCCGAAGTCCATGCCCTGGCCGGGGGTGAAGTCGATCGAGGCGAGCAGGTCGGCGATGTTGCCTTCGCCCCTGGCGCGCAGGTTGTCGAGCACGGCCTGCTTGCTCGGGGCACCGGCGAAGCGCGGTCCGGTGGCTCCGGCGACGATCAGGTCGGTCGCCTTGCCGAGCACCCAGGGGCCGGCCACCGCGGAGGCGACGGAGAGCGCGCCGAACCCGAACACGCTGAACAGCAGCTTGCGTTCGGGCTTCAGCAGGCCGAGCAGGCGCTTCGCGGAGCCGCCGAGGTCCTTGGCCTTCTCGGTGCCCTGGGCGCCCATGAACCGCGCGGGGCCGGGCCCGCCACGGCGGGCGGCCGCCTCCTGCGAGGTGGAGACCGTCTCCTGCTCCTCCTCGCCCGCTTCGGCACCGGCACCGGCACCGGCACCGGCCTTGGCCAGGTCGGGCGTGTTCACCGCAGGCGTGTCCACTGCGGGCCGGGTCGGGTCGGATGCGGGCCGGGTCGCTTCCGCTTCGGACTTGGCCGTGCCGGGGGCGGTGGGCTCGGTCACGTCGGGGGTGTCGGGGGTGGTCACGCGGCCGCCTCCTGCTCGGTGAGCTGGGAGAGCACGATCTCCCGGTATGTCGGATTGTCGGCCATCAGCTCCTGGTGGGTGCCGGTGCCGACGACGGCGCCCTCGTCGAGGACGATGATCCGGTCGGCGTCGCGGATGGTGGAGACGCGCTGGGCGACGATCACCACGGTGGCGTCCTCGGTCTCGCCGGCGAGTGCGGAGCGCAGTCGGGCGTCGGTGGCGTAGTCGAGGGCCGAGAAGGAGTCGTCGAACAGGTAGATCTCGGGCTTGCGGACCAGGGCGCGGGCGATCGCCAGACGCTGCCGCTGGCCGCCGGAGACGTTGGTGCCGCCCTGCGCGATCGGGGCGTCCAGGCCCTCGGAGAACTTCTCCACGAAGTCCTTGGCCTGGGCGATCTCCAGGGCGTGCCAGAGTTCCTCGTCGGTGGCCTCGGGCCGGCCGTAGCGCAGGTTCGAGGCGACGGTGCCGGAGAACAGGTACGGCTTCTGCGGGACGAAGCCGATGACCTCGGCGAGCTTCTGCGGGTCGATTTCGCGGACGTCCACGCCGTCGATCAGTACCTCGCCGCCGGTGGCGTCGAAGAGCCGGGGGACAAGCCCGAGCAGCGTGGTCTTGCCGGCGCCGGTGGAACCGATCACGGCGGTGGTCTCGCCGGGCCGGGCGGTCAGGTCGATGCCGCGCAGTACGGGCACCTCGGCGCCGGGGTAGCGGAAGTCGACGCCGCGCAGTTCCAGCGTGCCGTGTGCGCGCAGTTCGGTGACGGGGGCGAGCGGCGGGACGACGCTGGAGGGGGTGCTCAGCACTTCCTGGATGCGCTCGGCGCAGACCTCGGCGCGCGGCACCATCATGAACATGAAGGTGGCCATCATGACGCTCATCAGAATCTGCATCAGGTAGGAGAGGAAAGCGGTGAGCGCGCCGATCTGCATGCTGCCGCTGTCGATGCGTTGCGCACCGAACCAGAACACGGCGACGCTGGAGATGTTCACCACGCCCATGACGATGGGGAACATCAGCGACATCAGCCGGCCGACCCGCAGCGAGTAGTCGGCGAGTTCGCCGTTGGCGCCGGTGAAGCGCTGCTTCTCGTGGTCGTCCTTGACGAAGGCGCGGATGACCCGGATGCCGGTGATCTGCTCGCGCATGATCCGGTTGACTGTGTCGATGCGGTCCTGCATGCCGCGGAACTGCGGCCGCATCCTGCCGACCAGAACGGTGACCACGGCGCCCAGCGCCGGCACCACGGCCAGCAGCAGGCCGGACAGCGGCACGTCCTGGTTGAGCGCCATGATGATGCCGCCGACGCACATGATCGGCGCGGCGACCATCAGCGTGAAGGACATCATCGCCAGCATCTGGACCTGCTGGACGTCGTTGGTGGTGCGGGTGATCAGCGAGGGCGCGCCGAACTGGTTGAGCTCGCGGGCGGAGAACTCCTGCACCTGGCGGAACACCCCGGCGCGCAGGTCGCGGCCGACAGCCATCGCGGTGCGGGCACCGTAGTAGACGGCGCCGATCGAGCAGACGGCCTGGGCGAGCGAGACGCCGACCATCACGCCGCCGACCCGCAGGATGTACCCGGTGTCGCCCTTGAGGACGCCGCTGTCGATGATGTCGGCGTTCAGTGTCGGCAGGTAGAGCATGCCGATGGTGGAGATCAGTTGGAGCACCACCAGCACGGTGATGTCTCGGGAGTAGGGGCCGAGGTGGGCCCGTAGAAGTCTGAAAAGCACCGTGACACTCTCGTCTTCGAGTGGGACGCGCGCATCCCAAATTCGGGTACTTGCGAAAAACGTTCACCCGTGGACCGGGCCTGTCACTCTGTGCCTGCACTGTGCCTGCACTGCCGCCCCGTGAGTGTGCCAGCTCACGTCACCCCCTTACGGAACGGCTTTTCACCCCCTAGGCTGCTGATTGCCCTCTTGTTACTCACCGGTTAAGTCGGTTGGTCGGCCGCCCCCACGGCCGTCGCTCACCCACTCTCGGTCCACCCGTCCCCGGAGGTCCTCGTTGAGTTCCGCGCAGTCCATGATCGAGCGGCGTCCGCCCTCCGTGGCGCACCTTCTGCTCAGCAGGGTAAAGGCCACGCCGAACGGTGAGGCGTACCGGTACCCGGTCCCGGTGGACGAGCAGGCCGCGGACAGTGCGCCGGGTGCGGAGCAGTGGCGGTCGCTGACCTGGGCCCAGGCGAACGAGCGGATCCGCGCGGTCGCGGCCGGCCTGATGGCACTGGGCATCCGGGCCGAGGACCGGGTGGCGATCGCCTCCGCGACCCGGATCGAGTGGATCCTCGCCGACCTGGGCAACATGTGCGCCGGTGCGGCCACCACCACGGTCTACCCGAGCACCAACGCCGACGAGACGGCGTTCATCCTGGCCAACTCCGGCAGCCGCGCGCTGTTCGCCGAGAACGCGGGCCAGCTGCGCAAGGCCGCCCAGCAGAAGGCCGAGCTGCCCGCGCTGGAGTACGTGATCCTGTTCGACCCGGCGGGCGAGGACGCGGCGCAGGCCGAGGGCCTGACCGTGCTGACGCTGGCCGAGCTGGAGCAGCGCGGCGCCGCGTACCTGGAGGAGAACCCGGACGCGGTCGACAAGGCGATCGACTCGCTGGACAAGGAGCAGCTCGCCACCCTGATCTACACCTCCGGCACCACCGGCCGCCCCAAGGGCGTGCGCCTGGTGCACGACTGCTGGTCGTACGAGGGTGTGGCGCAGGAGGAGAGCGGGCTGCTGCGCTCCGACGACGTGCAGTTCATGTGGCTGCCGCTGTCGCACGTGTTCGGCAAGACGCTGATCTCCGGCCAGATCGCCACCGGCCACGTGATGGCGGTGGACGGCCGGGTGGACCGGATCATCCACAACCTGCCGGTGATCCGCCCGACCCTGATGGCGTCCGCGCCGCGGATCTTCGAGAAGGTCTACAACGGCATCGCCGGCAAGGCCCGGGCCGAGGGCGGCGCCAAGTACAAGATCTTCCTGTGGGCGGCGAAGGTGGCCCGCGACTACGCGCAGACCATCCAGGCCAACAAGGTCGCGCACGGCCACGAGAGCGCCCCGCTGGGCCTGCGGCTGCAGCACGCGCTGGCCGACAAGCTGGTGTACACCAAGATCCGGGCGGCGTTCGGCGGCCGGCTGCGCGGCGCGGTGTCCGGCAGCGCGGCGCTCGCCCCGGAGATCGGCTACTTCTTCAAGGGCGCGGGCGTCCCGGTGCTGGAGGGCTACGGCCTGACCGAGACCTCGGCCGGCTCCACGGTGAACCGGGCGGAGGACTTCCGGGTCGGCACGGTCGGCCTCCCGCTGCCCGGCACCGAGGTACGGATCGCCGAGGACGGCGAGATCCTGCTGCGCGGTCCGGGCGTCATGCGCGGCTACCACGAGCTGCCCGAGCAGACCGCGGAGGTGCTGGAGTCGGACGGCTGGTTCCACACCGGCGACATCGGCGAGCTCGGCGCGGGCGGCTACCTGCGGATCACCGACCGCAAGAAGGACATGTTCAAGACCTCCGGCGGCAAGTACGTCGCGCCGAGCGAGGTCGAGGGCAAGTTCAAGGCGATCTGCCCGTTCGTCAGCAACATCCTGGTGATCGGCAACGGCCGCAACTACTGCACCGCGCTGATCGGTCTGGACGAGACGGTGATCATGCCGTGGGCGGCCGAGCACGGCCTGGCCGGGAAGCCGTACGCCGAGGTGGTGGCGGCCCCGGCCACCGTGGAGCTGATCGACGGCTATGTGAAGCGGCTCAACGGCGAGTTGCAGCGCTGGCAGACGATCAAGAAGTTCGCTCTGCTCCCGCGTGACCTGGACATCGAGCACGGTGAACTCACCCCCAGCCTGAAGATCAAGCGCCCGGTGGTGGAGAAGCACTACGCCGACCGGGTGACCGAGATGTACGCGGGTGCCAACGAGGCCTGAGCACCCACGGTTCCGGTACGGCCTTCGGACTTTCGCGGGCCGTACCGGACAATGGGCGCATGCCCTCCGCACTTCCCGACGGCGAACCGGTGCCGTCCGACGGCTCGCTGCCCGCCCACGCCCTGGACGGACTCGGCGCCCGGCCGTTCGGTTTCTACCTGCACGTGCCGTACTGCGCCAGCCGCTGCGGCTACTGCGACTTCAACACCTACACCGCCACCGAACTGCGCTCCTCGGGCACGGTCGCCTCGCAGGACACCTACGCCGACAACGTGATCGCCGAGATCCGGCTGGCGCGGCGCGTCCTGGGTGACACCGAGCTGCCGGTGCAGACGGTGTTCCTCGGCGGCGGCACCCCCACCCTGCTGCCCGCCCGCGACCTGGTGCGGATGCTGGCCGCGCTGCGCGAGGAGTTCGGCCTCGCGGAGGGCGCGGAGGTCACCACCGAGGCCAACCCGGAGTCGGTGGACCCGGCGTACCTGACCGAGCTGCGCGAGGGCGGCTACAACCGGATCTCCTTCGGCATGCAGAGCGCCCGCCCGCACGTCCTGCAGATCCTGGACCGCCACCACACCCCGGGGCGCCCGGAGGCGTGCGTCGCCGAGGCCCGCGCGGCCGGCTTCGAGCACGTCAACCTGGACCTGATCTACGGCACCCCCGGCGAGACCGACCAGGACTGGCAGGCCTCGCTGGACGCCGCGATCGGCGCCCGCCCCGACCACGTCTCCGCGTACTCGCTGATCGTCGAGGACGGCACCCGGCTGGCCGCGAGGGTCCGGCGCGGCGAACTGCCGATGATCGACGACGACGTGCACGCCGACCGCTACCTGATGGCCGAGCAGGCGCTCGCCGCCGCCGGATACACCTGGTACGAGGTCTCCAACTGGGCTGCCACCCCCGAGGGCCGCTGCCGCCACAACGAGCTGTACTGGACGGGCGCCGACTGGTGGGGCGCCGGCCCGGGCGCGCACAGCCACGTCGGCGGGGTCCGCTGGTGGAACGCCAAGCACCCGGCCGGGTACGCGCAGGCGCTCGCCGAGGGCCGCACGCCCGCGCTCGGCCGCGAGGTGCTGGCCGGCGAGGACCGCCGAGTGGAGCGGATCCTGTTGGAGTTGCGCCTGGTCGAGGGCTGCCCGCTCGACCTGCTCACCGACACGGGCCGCAAGGCCGCCGACCGGGCCCTCGCCGACGGTCTGCTGGAGTCCGGCCCGTACGCCCGCGGCCGGGCGGCGCTGACGCTGCGCGGGCGGCTGCTGGCCGACGCGGTGGTCCGCGACCTGGTCGACTGAGTCGGCGCCGGTCGGCGGCGGGCGTCAACGGGGCGGGACGGGCGTGAAACGTTCCGAGGGGCTGCGGCCAAGTACTCGGTGAAGGGACCCACCGGGTCCCCCGACCGAGGAGGGACGCATGCGCATCCGTGAGCATCCACGCCACGAAGCGCGACCCGAGGGCCGTCCAGCGGAGCTGACCACTCCGGACGGCTTCGGCGCGTTCTACCGTCTGCACGTCAACGCCATACTCGACTTCGTCACCCGCCGGGTCAGCGATCCGCACCTGGCGGCCGACCTCACCGCGGACATCTTCGTCGCCGCGCTGGAGGCCGCCGGCAGCTACCGGCCCGAGCGCGGCACCGCGATCGGCTGGCTGTACGGCATCGCCCGGTACGTCATCGCGGGCTACCGGCGCGGCGACGACCGGGAACGCCGGGCGATCGGCCGGCTGTCCGGCCGCCGGCTGCTCGACGAGGAGGACATCCTCGCCCTGGAGGAACGGATCGACGCCCAGCGCGCCGTGCGCGACCTCGCACAGCGGCACGCGGGCCTCAGCGCCCCGCTGCGGGAGGTGCTCGACCTGGTCGTCATGGACGGCCTGACCACCGCCGAGACCGCGCAGGTGCTCGGCATCTCGACGGCCACCGTCAGGGTGCGCATGCACCGTGCCCGGCGGCTGCTCGGCGCCGAACGCCGCCCCGCCCGCAAGGACCTGCCGAGGCCGGGCCCGCTGCTGCCCCGCCCCGCCGCCCCCGCCGATCCGATGATCGAGGTGACCTCGTGACCAGCACCGACCGCACCCCGTCCACCAGCAACTTCGAGCGCAGGCTCGGCGAGGAACTGGCCGCCCTCGCCGCCGAACGCGAGCCCGCCCGCCGCCCCGGGGTGCTGCGCCGCCGCCCGGTGCTGGCCGCCCTCGCGGTCGGCGCGGCCGCCGTGGCCACCGCGCTGGTCCTGCCCGTGGCGCTCGGCGGCGAGCACGGCGGCACCGCCGCGTACGCGGTGACCCGGGAGCCGGACGGCACCATCGCGCTGCAACTGCGCGATCCGGCGGGCCTGCCGGGCATGGTCGCCACCCTGCAGCGGTACGGGGTGCGTGCGGCGTGGCTGGAGGAGGCCAGCAGTGCGGACGACTGCCCGCTGCTGTACCCGGTGGGGGCCAGGGCGCAGTACGACCGGGTGCTGCCCGGTGACGGCCCAGGCACGGTCAGGATCGACCCCCGGCTGGTGCCGGCCGGTTCGACGGTGCTGCTGACCGCCGGTCACATCCCGGTCGGCGGACAGCAGAGCGTGTCGACCTTCGGCGCCCGGGTGGTGGACACCGTGCCGTCCTGCGTGCCCCCGGGCGTCCGGGTGGAACCCGCCCCGTCGACCCCCACCCCCTGACGGCCGTCAGCCGCTGCCGGGCTGGGTGACGAAGTCGATCAACTCCTCGACCCGGCCGAGCAGTTCCGGCTCCAGGTCCTTCCAGCCGTCGACCGAGGCGAGGATCCGCTTCCAGGCGGCGGGGGTGTCCACCGGCCAGCCGAGACGGCGGCAGACGCCCTCCTTCCACACCTCGCCGCGAGGCACCTCGGGCCAGGCCGCGAAGCCGAGGGCGGCCGGTTTGACGGCCTGCCAGATGTCGACGTACGGGTGGCCGACGACCAGCACCTGGTCGCCGGTCACCTGCGCGGCGATCCGGTGCTCCTTGGTGCCGGGCAGCAGGTGGTCGACCAGCACGCCCAGCCGACGGCCCGGGCCGGGGGCGAACTCGGCGACGATCGCGGGCAGGTCGTCCACACCCTCCAGGTACTCGACCACCACGCCCTCGATCCGCAGGTCGTCGCCCCAGACCCGCTCGACCAGTTCGGCGTCGTGCCGGCCCTCGACGTAGATCCGCGACTCGCGGGCCACCCGGGCGCGGGCCCCGGGCACCGCGACCGACCCGGACGCCGTCCGCCCCGGCCCGCGCTGCGGGGCCGGTCCGGTCGGCCGGACCAGCGTCACCACCCGTCCTTCCAGCAGGAATCCGCGCGGCACCAGCGGAAACACCCGGTGCTTGCCGAACCGGTCCTCCAGCGTGACGGTGAACCCCTCGGCGGTCCGTTCGCACCGCACCACCGCCCCGCAGAACCCGGTCGCGGCCTCCTCCACCACCAGATCCCGCTCCGCCGCCACCTCCGGCGCGGGCTGCTGCCGCTTCCACGGCGGGGTCAGATCCGGCCCGTACTCCCTGCTGCGCATGCCCCGCAGTCTACGAAACCACCCCCGACGGCCCGTCAGCCGCCGGACCCTCAGTCGTCCAGGCCGGGGGCGCCCCAGACCGGGAACCAGCGGGAGAGGTCGGGTTCGATGCGGAGGTCGTTGCGCAGGAGGTTGGAGATTTCGATTTCCAGGGGGTTGTTGCGCTTCTCCTGGCCGGGGAGCTTGCACAGGGGGTAGAAGGTGCCGCGTTTGTAGAGGTAGACCAGGCCCAGGGAGCGGCCCTCGGGGTCGCGGAAGGCGACGATGGAACAGAGCAGTTGGGGGCCGAAGCCGTGGGCCTCCAGTTCGCTGTTGACCGCGTGCAGGTCGTTGACCAGGTCGGGGAGTTCGTCGGGAGTGTGGCGGGCGAGCAGCCAGGAGTAGCCGTAGTCGTCGCGGGAGGCTTCGACGGGGGTGCCGCCGCGCTCGGTGTCGGCGTCGAGCAGGGCCCGGACCTGGGACTGGACCTCGGCGAACGCGCCGCCCTCGACGGCGGCGAAGCACACCGAGCCGAGGCCGGTGGGGAGGAAGCCGGTGGCCGCCTGCAGGGTGAGCGCGGCCGACGGGATGCCGAACAGCTGGTCGAGGTCCGGCTTCACCGGCTTGCTGCGGCCGAACAGGGCGTCCAGGAATCCCACGGGGCGAGCTCCTTGATCAGGGGTGGAGGGCGGTCACTGCCCGAGCTGGGAGGAGATCTTCGACAGCTGGGCGAGGCGCTGCTCCAGCGAGGGGTGGGTGGAGAACAGCTGCGCGGCGGTCTCCTTGGCGCTCAGCGCGGGCGCGAAGTAGAAGGCGTTGTACGGCTGGGCCTTGCGCAGGTCCTCGGTCGGGATGGCGGCGATCTGCCCGGTCACCTTGGTCAGCGCGGAGGCCAGCGCGCTCGGCCGCCCGGTCAGTTGGGCGGCGGCCCGGTCGGCGGCGAGCTCGCGGTAGCGGGAGAGCAGCCGGGTCAGCAGGAAGCTGATCGCGTACACCGCCATCGAGACAAGCGGGATGATGATCACCGCGATGGCGGCGTTGGAGTCGTTGCTGTTCCGGTTGCCGCCGCCCATCATTCCGCCGTACAGCGCGATCCGGGTCATCGCGCCGGCCAGCACGCCGAGGAAGCCGGCCACTGTCATCACCGCCACGTCGCGGTGGGCGACGTGCGAGAGCTCGTGGGCGAGGACGCCCTCCAGTTCCTCCGGTTCCAGTCGGCGCAGCAGGCCGGTGGTCACGCAGATCACCGCGTTCTCCGGGTTGCGGCCGGTGGCGAAGGCGTTGGGCATGTCGTTGTGGGCGACCGCGACCCGCGGTTTGGGCATGTCGGCGAGCGCGCACAGCCGGTCCACCGCGCCGTGCAGCTGCGGGAATTCCTCGGGGCTGACCTGGTGGGCGCCCATCGCCCGTTCGGTGATCTTGTCGGAGAACCAGAACTGTGCGACGAACAGGCCGCCGGAGATCAGCACCACCAGGGGCCAGGCGCCGCGCAGCAGCACGATCAGCACCCCGGTGAAGCCGACGTAGAGCAGGCCGATCAGGAACATGGTGGTGACCATCCGGCCGGTCAGGCCGCGGTCGGGGGTGAACCGGGAGTGCTGCCGTGAGGCCGACATCGCTGCTTCTCCTTCGCCGTCTTCGCCTTCGATGCTGCCACCGGCGGGGCCCGCAGGCACCATCCGGAACGATGGGAATCCGATGGGAATGCGGCCGTGTCGGCCCGCCGGTGCCCGGCGGCGCGGTTTTCGGTCGAGGATCACGTCGGCGGACCGTTCCTGCCATCAGGCCCGGGCCGTACACTGGCAGGTACGGTTCTGGCACTCTGCCCAGTTGAGTGCCAGAGTGGATCGACCACCGGTTCAACGGACGACGACGGAGGTGCGTGCTCATGCCGGACGACGGCAAGCCCGACGGCCGCCGGATCGACACGCGCCCGTCCGTGCGCCCGCTGGACGAGCGCCGGCTGGCAGTGCTCCGCGCGATCGTCCAGGACTACGTGGGCACCGAGGAGCCGGTCGGCTCCAAGGCCCTGGTGGAGCGCCACAACCTGGGCGTGTCGCCCGCGACGGTGCGCAACGACATGGCCGCGCTGGAGGAGGACGGGTTCATCCACCAGCCGCACACCAGCGCGGGCCGGATCCCCACCGACAAGGGCTACCGGCTGTTCGTCGACCGCCTCGCCGAGGTGAAGCCGATGACGGCTCCGGAGCGCCGGGCGATCCGGCACTTCCTGGAGGGCGCGGTCGACCTGGACGACGTGGTGGCCCGCACGGTGCGGCTGCTGGCGCAGCTGACCCGGCAGGTCGCGGTGGTCCAGTACCCGTCGCTGACGCGTTCCACGGTGCGGCACATCGAACTCGTCCCGCTCACCGCGACCAAGCTGATGCTGGTGCTGATCACCAACACCGGCCGGGTCGAGCAGCGGATGGTGGACTGCCCCGGCCCGGTCGGCGAGAGCGTGCTGGGAGACCTGCGGGCCAGGCTGAACGGCATGGCGGGCGGCTGCCGGCTGCCCGAGGTGCCGACCCTGCTGGAGGACCTGCCGGCCGGTTTCGAACCGGCCGACCGGCCCTCGGTCAGCACCGTGCTGACCGTGCTGTTCGAAACACTCGCCGAACAGAACGAGGAACGGATCATGCTGGCGGGCACCGCCAACCTGACCCGGTTCGGCCACGACTTCCCGCTGTCCATCCGTCCGGTGCTGGAGGCACTGGAGGAGCAGGTGGTGCTGCTGCGCCTGCTGGGTGAGACCGGAGACTCCGCGATGACGGTCCGGATCGGGCACGAGAACGCCTACGAGGGCCTGAATTCCACGTCGGTGGTCTCCGTCGGTTACGGTTCGGGCGACCAGAGCGTGGCGAAGCTGGGTGTGATCGGTCCGACCCGGATGGATTACCCGGGCACAATGGGGGCGGTGCGAGCGGTGGCGCGATACGTCGGCCAGATCCTGGACGAGTCATAACAAGGCTGCGTGAGACCGTCACGCAGCACTCGCAAGCACTTCTAGAGGCGGAACAAACCGGAGCATTTGGTGGCCACGGACTACTACGCGGTACTCGGCGTCCGACGCGACGCGGGGCAGGACGAGATCAAGAAGGCGTTCCGGCGCCTCGCCCGTGAACTGCACCCGGACGTCAACCCGGACCCGAAGACGCAGGAGCGGTTCAAGGAGATCAACGCCGCCTACGAGGTGCTCTCCGATCCGCAGAAGCGTCAGGTCTACGACCTCGGCGGCGACCCGCTGTCGCCGAACGGCGGTGGCGCGGGCGGCTTCGGCGCCGGGGCGGCCGGATTCGGCTTCTCCGACATCATGGACGCCTTCTTCGGCGCCGCGACCGGCCAGCGCGGCCCGCGTTCGCGCACCCGCCGCGGGCAGGACGCGATGATCCGGCTGGAGATCACCCTGGAGGAGGCCGCGTTCGGCACCACCAAGGAACTCCAGGTCGACACCGCCGTCACCTGCACCACCTGCAACGGCGAGGGTGCCGCGCCCGGCACCTCCGCGCAGACCTGCGACATGTGTCGCGGCAAGGGCGAGGTCTCCCAGGTCACCCGGTCCTTCCTGGGCCAGGTCATGACCTCCCGCCCCTGCCCGCAGTGCCAGGGCTTCGGCACCGTCGTCCCGACCCCGTGCCCCGAGTGCGCGGGCGACGGCCGGGTCCGGGCCCGCCGCACCCTCACGGTGAAGATCCCCGCCGGTGTCGACAACGGCACCCGGATCCAGCTGGCCGGCGAGGGCGAGGTCGGCCCCGGCGGCGGCCCGGCCGGCGACCTGTACGTGGAGATCGCCGAGACCAGCCACTCCGTCTTCCAGCGCCGCGGCGACGACCTGCACTGCACGGTCACCATCCCGATGACGGCCGCCGCGCTCGGCACCCAGGTGCCGCTGCAGACCCTGGACGGTCTGGAAGAGGTCGACATCCGGCCCGGCACCCAGTCCGGCCAGTCGATCCCGCTGCACGGCCGCGGCATCACCCACCTGCGCGGCGGCGGCCGGGGCGACCTGATAGTGCATGTCGAGGTGCAGACGCCCACCAAGCTCGACCCGGAGCAGGAGGAGCTGCTGCGGCGGCTCGCCATGATCCGCGGCGAGGAGCGGCCGTCGGGCCAGTTCGCGCCCGGCCAGCAGGGCCTGTTCTCCCGGCTGAAGGACGCCTTCAACGGTCGGTGAGACCTGTTCCTTCCGGGCCGGGAGTGGTGCACGCCACCGCTTCCGGCCCGGGTTTTTTGTTGCCTGAGACGTGAGAGGGTTCCTGTTCCGATGACCGCACCGGTGTTCGTCGTCGACGACCTGGCGGGTGCCACCCCTGGCGCCACCGTCCGCCTGGACGGCCCCGAGGGACGGCACGCCGTCGCCGTCAAGCGCCTGGAGCCCGGTGAGGCCGTCACGCTCGCCGACGGGCATGGCCGCGGTGCGGATGGCACCGTCGCGGCGGTGCACGGCAAGGATGCGCTGGACGTGCTGGTGGCCGCCGTCCGCGAGGAGGCGGCGCCGGCGCCCCGGATCACCGTGGTCCAGGCACTGCCCAAGGGCGACCGGGGCGAACTCGCCGTCGAGACCATGACCGAGGTCGGCATCGACGCGGTGGTGCCGTGGGCGGCCTCCCGGTGCATCACCCAGTGGAAGGGCGAACGCGGCGCGAAGGCTCTCGCCAAGTGGCGGGCGACTGCCCGCGAGGCGGGCAAACAGGCCCGGCGGCTGCGCTTTCCCGAGGTGCAAGAGCTGATGACCACCCGGCAGTTGCTCCCGCTGTTGTCCAAGGCCTCCTTCGCCGCCGTCCTGCACGAGGAGGGCTCGCTGCCGCTGGCCACGGCGGAGCTTCCTGCCTCCGGCGAGATCGTGCTGATCGTGGGGCCGGAGGGCGGGGTCTCGCCGGAGGAGATCGCGGCGTTCGCCGAGGCCGGAGCGAAGCCGTACCGGTTGGGGCCGTCGGTGCTGCGGACCTCCACGGCGGGGGTTGCGGCGGGGGCGCTGCTGCTGGGGCGCACGGGGCGCTGGGCGTAGGGAACTGCGCGACAAGCGCCGATGCGACGGCCGGGTCGCGAGCACGTGCAAGTCATGGTCCTGCGTCGCGATCTTGCGGTCAGGCTTCTTCCGTTTCGCGCAGTTCCCCGCGCCCCTGTTTTCGCACCCCCTATGGTGGCCGGGTGACCGATTCGACGCGCGGATACCTGCGCCACCCCCACCTGCACGGCGACCTTGTCGCTTTCGTTGCTGAGGACGATGTCTGGCTGGCCCCCGTCGAGGGCGGCCGGGCCTGGCGGTTGACGGCGGATCAGGTGCCGGTGGGCGCCGTGCGGTTCTCGCCGGACGGGCGGACGGTGGCGTGGACCTCGCAGCGGGACGGGGCGCCGGAGGTGCATGTCGCGCCGGCGGCCGGTGGGCAGGCGCGGCGGTTGACGTACTGGGGGAGCCCGTTCACGGCGCTGGTGGGGTGGAGTGCCGACGGCCGGCCGATCGCGATCACCACGGCGGGGCAGGAGACGATCCGTCGGACGTGGGCGTTCGCGGTGCCGTTGGACGGCGGTGAGCCGGAGCGCTTGCCGTACGGGCCGATCGGGGCGCTGGCGTTCGAGCCGGTCCCGCCCGGGGCGACCGGAGGGCGGGTGCTGCTGGGGACGCACAACCGGGAGGCGGCGCACTGGAAGCGCTACCGGGGCGGTCGGGCCGGCAAGTTGTGGATCGGGGCGGCCGAGTTCGAGCGCCTGCACGCCGAGTTGGACGGCCAGTTGGAGTGCCCGCTGTGGGTGGGCGACCGGGTGGCGTTCCTGTCCGACCACGAGGGTGTCGGCCGGCTGTACTCCAGCCTCCCGGACGGCAGCGACCTGCGGGCGCACGGCCCGGCGGACACCGGGTTCTACGCCCGGCAGGCGTCCACCGACGGCACCCGGGTGATCTGGCAGAGCGCCGGCGACCTGTGGCTGCTGGACGACCTGGTGGGCGCGGAGGCGCGCCGGCTGGAGATCGACCTGGCGGGCCCGCGCAGCAGCCGCCGTCCGCATCCGACCCGGGCCGAGGGGCAGGTGGAGACCGTCGCCGTCGACCGCACCGGCCGGGCTGCGGCCGTGGTGGTGCGCGGCACCGTGCACTGGGTGACCCACCGGGAGGGCCCGTCCCGGGTGCTGGACGAGACGCCGGGGGTGCGCAACCGCCTGGTGCGGGTCGTCCCCGGCGAGGACGGCGCGCAGGGCGCGGTGTGGGTGACGGACGCCGAGGGCGAGGACGCGATCGAGTACGCGCCCGCGGTGCTCGGCGCGGAGCGTCGCCGGCTGGCGGTCGGGCAGCTCGGCCGGGTGCTGTCGCTGACCGTCTCGCCGGACGGCCGGCAGCTCGCTGTGGCCTCGCACGACGGCCGGCTGCTGCTGGTGGCGCTCAGCGACGGCGCGGTGCACGAGCTGGCGCGCAGCGGCGAGGGCGAGGTCAGCGGGCCGGTGTTCAGCCCGGACTCGGGTTGGCTGGCCTGGTCGCAGCCGGTGCTCGGGCCGTGGTCGCTGCGGCAGATCATGCTGGCCGACCTCACCTCACGGACCGTCAGCGAGGCGACACCGCAGCGGTTCCACGACTACTCGCCGGCCTTCACCTCGGACGGCAAGCACCTGGCGTTCCTGTCGGTGCGCACCTTCGACCCGGTGTACGACGAGCACGTCTTCGACCTGTCGTTCCCCGGCGGCACCCGCCCGTACCTGCTGACGCTGGCCGCCGACATCCCGTCGCCGTTCGGGCCGCAGCGGGCCGGGCGGCCGGTGGGCGGGGAGGACGAGGACGGCAAGGACGGCGACAAGAGCGAGTCCGCGGTGCCCGGCACCAAGGTCGATCTGGAGGGCCTGGCCGACCGGATCGTGGCGTTCCCGGTGGCCGCCGGGCGGTTCGGGGCGCTGCGCGCGGCGAAGGACGGCGTGCTGTGGGGCCGGATCCCGTTCAGCGGTGAACTCGGCGACAGCGCCGCCTCGTTGGACGACGCCCCGGCCGGGACGGCGCTGGAGCGCTACGACCTGAAGAAGCGCAAGGTGGAGGAACTGCTCACCGGCGTGGACACGTTCGCGGTCTCCGGGGACGGCGCCCGGGTGGCGGTGCTGGAGGACGGCAGCGTGCGGATCGTCCCCGCCGACCAGAAGGCCGACGACAGCGAGGACACCGACGTCGATCTCGACCGGATCCGGATCAGCGTGGACCCGGCCGCCGAGTGGCGGCAGATGTTCGACGAGAACGGCCGGCTGATGCGCGACAACTTCTGGCGCGCCGACCTCGGCGGCTTCGACTGGGCGGGCGCGCTGGCGCGCTACCGGCCGCTGGTGGACCGGGCGGGCTGCCACTCCGACCTGGTGGACCTGCTGTGGGAGACGGTCGCCGAGCTCGGCACCTCGCACGCCTACGTGATCCCGCCCGGCCGGGGGACCGAGGCGGCTCGCCGGCAGGGCCTGCTCGGCGCGGACCTGGTCCGTGACGGCGAGGTGTGGCGGGTGGCCCGGGTGGTGCCCGGAGAGTCCTCCGACCCGCGGGCCCGCTCGCCGCTGGCCGCGCCCGGCGTGGCGATCCGCCCCGGTGACGCGATCCTCGCCGTCAACGGCCGCCTGGTCGATCCGGTGACCGGCCCCGGCCCGCTGCTGGCCGGCACCGCCGATCAGCCCGTCGAGCTGACCGTCAGCGGCAAGGACGGCGGCGAGCGTCACCCCGTGGTGGTGCCGCTGGACGACGAGGAGGCGCTGCGCTACCACGACTGGGTGGCCGGGCGGCGGGCCGCCGTCCACGAGCTGTCCGGCGGGCGGCTCGGCTACCTGCACGTGCCCGACATGCAGAGCGCCGGCTGGGCGCAGCTCCACCGCGACCTGCGGATCGAGATGGCCCGCGAGGGCGTGGTGGTCGACCTGCGGGAGAACCGCGGCGGCCACACCTCGCAGCTGATCGTGGAGAAGCTGGCCCGCCGGATCGTCGGCTGGAACCGCGGCCGCGACCTGGACCGCCCCGAGCCCTACCCGGCGGACGCCCCGCGCGGCCCGGTGGTGGCGGTGGCCAACGAGTTCTCCGGTTCGGACGGCGACATCGTCAACGCCGCGATCCAGGCGCTCGGCATCGGCCCGGTGGTGGGCACCCGCACCTGGGGTGGCGTGATCGGCATCGACAACAAGTACGACCTGGTGGACGGCACGGTGGTCACCCAGCCCAAGTACTCCAGCTGGCTGGAGGGTTACGGCTGGGGCCTGGAGAACGGCGGTGTCACCCCCGACATCGAGGTCGCCGTCGCCCCGCACGACTGGGCGGCCGGCCGCGACCCGCAGTTGGAGACCGCGGTGCGGGTGGCCCTGGAGGCGCTGGCCGCGAACCCGGCCAAGGCCGCGCCGCCGATCGACTGACAGCCCGAGGGGGCGTTGGCCCGCGCCCCCTCCCCTGTATGGTCGTCGTCACCAGTGACGGACGTTCAGAAGGAGCGCGGGAGATGGCCGGGGAGCCGCAGGCGGACTGTGTGTTCTGCAAGATCGCGTCGGGGGACATCCCGGCGACGGTGGTGCGCAGGAGCGACCGGACGCTTGCGTTCCGGGACATAAACCCGCAGGCGCCCACCCACCTGCTGGTGATTCCGCACGTGCACTACGCCAACGCGGCCGAACTGGCCGCCGCGGAGCCGGAGATCGCGGCGGAACTGCTGGTCGAGGCGGGCGAGGCCGCGAAGGGCGAGGGCCTGGAGTCGTACCGGCTGATCTTCAACACCGGTGCGGACTCCGGCCAGACGGTGTTCCACGCGCACGTGCACGTGCTGGGCGGGCGCAAGCTTGCCGAGGGGCTGGTCTGAGCGTTGTCGCAGCGTGAACTCGTCGTCCTCGGCACGGCCAGCCAGGTGCCGACCCGGCACCGGAACCACAACGGATACCTGCTGCGCTGGGACGGCGAGGGGCTGCTGTTCGACCCCGGGGAGGGCACCCAGCGGCAGATGCTGCAGGCGGGCGTGACCGCCACCGGGATCACCCGGATCGCGGTGTCGCACTTCCACGGCGACCACTGCCTGGGCCTGCCGGGAGTCCTGCAGCGGATCAACCTGGACCGGGTGCCGCACCCGGTGGACGCCTACTACCCGGCGTCCGGCCAGGTGTTCTTCGACCGGCTGCGGCACGCCAGCATCTACCACGCCACCGCCGAGCTGCGGGAGCGCCCGATCGCCGGGCCGGGCCCGCTGGAGGCTCCGGGCGCGCCGTTCGAGCTGGCGGCGGTGCGGCTGTCGCACCCGGTGGAGTCGTTCGGCTACCGGTTGACCGAACCGGACGGCGTCCGGCTGCGCCCCGAGCGGCTGCGCGAACTCGGCCTGCGCGGACCGATGGTGGGGCAGCTGCAGCGCGACGGCCGGGTCGAGCTGGACGGGCGGACGGTGCTGCTGGCGGAGGTCGCGGAGAAGCGGTCCGGGCAGCGGTTCGCCTTCGTGATGGACACCCGGCTGTGCGACGGGGTGGCTGAACTCGCCGAGGGCGCCGACCTGTTGGCGATCGAGGCGACCTTCCTGGAGGCGGACGCCGCACTCGCCGAGGAGCACGGCCACCTGACCGCCGCGCAGGCCGCCCGGGTGGCCGCCGAGGCGGGGGTGCGCCGACTGGTGCTGACCCACTTCTCGCAGCGCTACCCGGACCTGGAGGCGCACCGCGCGGAGGCCGAGAAGCACTTCGACGGCGAGGTCGTGATCGCCGAGGACCTGGCCAGGGTCCCCGTCCCGCCGCGCCGTTGAGCGCCCCCCGGGGCGCGCGGTGACGAAAAACCGCTCGCACATCGGGGCGACAGACCCCACCATCGAAGCCGCCGTGCCGCTCCGGCGAACATCTGCGCGGCGTACCCTGGTGGCCTGGAGAGCCCTGGCCACACGACACGACGGATTGGGATGAGGCAGGCCGTAGCGCCGACCCATGACTGACACACCGCAGACCCGAACCGACGGACAGCGGCCCGCCCACGCGGCGGCCGCCAGCACCCGGATAGTCATTCCGGAGAAGCACCCGATGGTCACCCTGCTGGGTGCGGCCGACTCGCTCCTGCGAGTGATCGAGGGCGGCTTCCCGGACGCCGACATCCACGTCCGAGGAAACGAGGTGACGGCCACCGGCTCTCCGGCCGAGGTCGCGCTCGTCAAGCAGCTCTTCACCGAGATGATGCTGGTGCTGCGCACCGGCCAGCCACTGACGGAGGACGCCGTGGAGCGCTCCATCACGATGCTCAGGAGCGCCGCGGAGGACCCGGCCCACCCGGCCCCGTCCGAGGTGTTCACGGCGAACATCCTGTCCAACCGGGGCCGCACCATCCGCCCCAAGACGCTCAACCAGCAGCGCTACGTCGAGGCGATCGACAAGCACACCATCGTCTTCGGCCTCGGCCCGGCCGGTACCGGCAAGACCTACCTGGCGATGGCCAAGGCCGTGCAGGCGCTGCAGGCCAAGGAGGTCAACCGGATCATCCTGACCCGGCCGGCCGTCGAGGCGGGGGAGCGGCTGGGCTTCCTGCCGGGCACCCTCTACGAGAAGATCGACCCCTACCTGCGCCCGCTGTACGACGCGCTGCACGACATGATGGACCCGGACTCGATCCCGCGGCTGATGGCCGCCGGCACGATCGAGGTGGCTCCGCTGGCGTACATGCGAGGCCGCACCCTGAACGACGCGTTCATCATCCTCGACGAGGCGCAGAACACCTCGCCCGAGCAGATGAAGATGTTCCTGACCCGCCTCGGTTTCAACTCCCGGGTGGTGGTCACCGGCGACACCAGCCAGATCGACCTGCCGGGCGGCACCCGCAGCGGTCTGAAGGTGGTCCAGGAGATCCTGGCCGACGTGCCCGACATCCACTTCTCGGTGCTGACCAGCACCGACGTGGTGCGGCACAAGCTGGTCGGCCGCATCGTGGACGCGTACGAACGCTGGGACGCCCGGCAGGAGGCCGAGGAGTCCGGCGACCGCAAACCCGTCCAACGGCGGGGCGCCCGGGCGCCCCGGCAGTCCCATCGCACCGAAAGCTGAGTACTGAGCCCTCCATGTCGATCGACATCGCCAACGAGTCCGGGTGGGACGTCGACGAGGATTCCATCCTCGACGTCGCCCGCTACGCCCTCGACAAGATGCGGATTCACCCGCAGTCCGAGCTCTCCGTGATCCTCTACGACAGCGAGTCGATGGCGGAGCTGCACGTCCAGTGGATGGACCTGCCCGGTCCGACCGACGTGATGTCCTTCCCGATGGACGAGCTGCGGCCCGGCAAGGAGGGCGAGGACCTGCCGGAGGGCCTGCTCGGCGACATCGTGCTCTGCCCCGAGGTGGCGAAGCAGCAGGGCCTGGCCGCGCCGACCAAGCACTCGATGGACGAGGAGCTGCAGCTGCTCACCGTCCACGGGGTGCTGCACGTGCTGGGCTACGACCACGAGGAGCCCGACGAGGAGCGCGAGATGTTCGCGCTGCAGAAGCGGATCCTGGACGACTGGCGGGCCGGTCGCGGGCTGACCGGGCTGTCGCCCGCGCCGACCGTCCACTGAGGGCCGGCCGTCTGTGAGTGGTGAGAGTACGAGCTTCCTGGTCGGGGCGCTGCTGCTGGTGGTGCTCGGCTGGCTGGCCGCCTGCGCCGAGGCGGGGATCTCCCGGATGTCCCGGTTCCGCGCCGAGGAGGCGGTCCGTTCGGGCCGCCGCGGCTCGGATCGGCTGCTGACGCTGGCCTCCGACAACATCCGCTACCTGAATCTGGCGACGCTGATCCGGGTGGCCGCCGAGATGGCCGCCTCGGTGCTGGTCACCGTGGTGTGCGTGCGCAGCTTCCAGCAGACCTGGCTGGCCGTGCTGGTGGCGTTCGGCGTGATGGTGCTGGTGTCGTTCGTGGCGGTCGGGGTCTCCCCGCGCACGATCGGCCGCCAGCACCCGCTGAGCACCGTCACCGCGGCGTCCTACGTGCTGCTGCCGCTGGCCCGGATCCTCGGGCCGATCCCGCGGCTGCTGATCCTGCTGGGCAACGCGCTGACGCCCGGCAAGGGCTACCGGGAGGGCCCGTTCGCCTCCGAGGCGGAGCTGCGGGCGCTGGTCGACCTCGCGGAGAAGGACGACCTGATCGAGGACGAGGAACGCCGGATGGTGCACTCGGTCTTCGAACTCGGCGACACCATCGTGCGCGAGGTGATGGTGCCGCGCACCGACCTGGTGATGATCGAGCGGCACAAGACCGTCCGCCAGACGCTGACGCTGGCGCTGCGCTCGGGCTTCTCGCGGATCCCGGTGGTCGGCGACAACGAGGACGACGTGGTCGGCATCGTCTACCTCAAGGACCTGGTGCGGCGCACCCACATCAACCGGGACGCCGAGTCGGAGCAGGTGGACTCGGTGATGCGCCCGGCGGTGTTCGTGCCGGACTCCAAGCCGGCCGCGGACCTGCTGCGCGAGATGCAGCAGATGCGCTCGCACGTGGCGATCGTGATCGACGAGTACGGCGGCACCGCCGGCCTGGTCACCATCGAGGACATCCTGGAGGAGATCGTCGGCGAGATCACCGACGAGTACGACCGGGAGATCGCCCCGGTCGAGGACCTCGGCGACGGCTCGTACCGGATCACCGCCCGGCTCACCGTGGAGGACCTCGGCGAACTGTTCGGCATCGAACTGGACGACGAGGACGTGGAGACCGTCGGCGGCCTGCTGGCCAAGTGCCTGGGCCGGGTGCCGATCCCCGGGTCGTCCTGCGAGGTGCCGGTGCCGGAGGGCAGCGGGCTGGCCGCGATCAGCCTGACCGCGGAGAGCTCCGCGGGCCGCCGCAACCGGATCGGCACCGTGGTGGCCGCGCCGGTGTGGGTCGAGGAGCACGCGAAGCACGCCGAGGAGCCGGCCGAGGAGCACGCACCGTAGTTCCCCGGACGCGCAGCGGGCCCTGGACGGGCCGTCCCAACCGGCTTGCCGGGTCGGACGGTTCGGCCCGGGGCCCGTTTGCCTGACCGCCCCGGGCGCGGACCATGGGAGACATGGCACATCTACTGCGCGCGGAATACGGCCCCACCGGGCCGGCCGGCGGGGTGGCCAGGTGGCATGTGGTCCGTGACACCGACCTCTCGCACGGCATGTGCGGCGCCGAGATCGCCTCGGACGCCGAGAGCAAGCCGGAGGAGGCCTGGGGCACCGGGCTGCACTGCTGCCAGCAGTGCGGGTCGCTGTACCTGCACGAGGTGCCGTTCCTCCGCTCCGACCACGCGGGGAGGAACTGATGAGACTCCACGACGAACTGCCGGTCGACCACCGGCTGGGCCAGGTGTACCGCTTCGGCGCCGGACTGGGCGGGCTGTTCCTGGTGGCGTTCGGCATCCTCGGACTCACCGGCGGCAGCCCCGGCTTCATCGACACCACGGGCAAGCAGGTGCTGGGCATGTCCAGCAACGGCGCGCTGAGCGTGCTGTCGCTGGTGGCCGGCGGAATCCTGATCCTGGGCGCGATCATCGGCGGCAACATCGCCTCCGACATCAACATGATCATGGGCGTGCTGTTCGTGCTGGCCGGCTTCGTCGGCCTGATGGTGCTGGACTCCAGCGCCAACCGGCTCGCCTTCCACATCGGCAACGTCATCTTCAGCTTCGTCTTCGGCTTCGTGATCCTGACCTTCGGCATGTACGGCCGGGTCAGCAGCCACCTGCCGCAGGACAACCCGTACTGGAAACGGCGGCACGAGCACGACGCCGAGCGGCCGGACGGCCCGCCGGTGCTGGTGAAGGTGCTGCGTCCTGGTCCGCCGAACCCGACCGGACACTGATCCTCCCGCCGTAGAGTGAGCCACACATGGCCCGACGCATCGTCAGATGCGTTGGGCCGCAGGCTGCTTGGACGGGGAGACATGATGACGGAGCGCATGCTCGGGGCGTTGGCCAGTTCGCCGATCGGGTTCGGGGCGATGGTGCTCTCGCCCGGCATGTACGGCGAGACCGACGAGCAGCGCGGCCAGGACGCGCTGCGTGCCGCGATCGACGCGGGCGCCCGAATGATCGACACCGCGGACGGCTACGGCGCGGACGGGCACAACGAGCAGCTGATCGGCCGTGCCGTGCGCGGCCGGCGCGACGAGGTGGTGCTGGCCACCAAGTTCGGCTTCCGGGTCCCGGAGGGCGCCGAGGCGCACCGCTTCCCGGTGCACTTCGCGTTCGAGGAGCTGGCGGTGAACTGCGAGCCCAAGTACGTCCGCGGCTACGCGGAGCAGTCGCTGCGCAACCTCGGCACCGACGTGATCGACCTGTACTACCCGCACTTCCCGGACCCGCAGGTGCCGTTCGAGGACACCGTCGGCGCCGTCGCCGAACTGATCGCCGACGGGCTGGTGCGGCACCTCGGGCTCTCCAACGTGACGGCCGCGCAGCTGCGCGCCGCGCACGCGGTGCACCCGGTGGCGGCGGTGCAGGTGCAGTGGTCGATGTGGCAGCCGATCGCCCCGGAACTGCTGGCCGCCACCCGCGAACTGGGCGTCGGCGTGGTCGCCTGGAGCCCGCTCGGTGGCGGCTTCCTGACCGGCACGGTGCGGCAGGTGGCCGAGGGCGACTTCCGGCAGAACATCGCCCGGTTCTCCGCCGAGAACCTGGCCGCGAACAACGACCGGTACGCCCCGCTGCGCGCGATCGCCGCCGAACTGGGCGTCACCCCCGGCCAGTTGGCGCTGGCCTGGCTGCTGCGGCAGGACGACCGCGTGGTGCCGATCCCGGGCAGCCGCACCCCGGCGCACATCGCGGAGAACCAGGCCGCCGCCGAGCTGGCGCTGGACGACGCCGTGCTGGCCCGGATCGACGCCGCGCTGGCGGAGTTCGTGCCGGCCGGGGAGGGAGCGCTGCTCAAGGACTGAGCCGCCGGGGAGTGGTGCTGTTCAAGGACTGGGCCGCCGAGGAGGGGCGCTGTTCAAGGACTGGGCCGCCGAGGAGGGGCGCTGTTCAAGGGCTGAGCCGGTGAATGGCCGAGGGCCGGACGCCCGAGCTGCGCCGGGGGTGGCCCGCCTATGCTCGGGCCATGACCGAGATTTCCGAGCTGGACCCCGAGGACAAGAAGATCATCACGCTGGCCCGTTCGGCCCGCGCCCGCAACGGCGTGGCCGAGGGGGCCGCGGTCCGCGACGAGACCGGCCGCACCTATGTGGCCGGGACGGTCGCGCTGGAGTCGCTCCGGCTGAGCGCCCTGCAGACGGCGGTGGCGATGGCGGTGGCCAGCGGGGCGAAGAGCCTGGAGGCGGCGGCCGTGGTCTCGGCGGCGGACGAGCCGGCGGCGGCCGACCTGGCGGCGGTGCGGGACCTGGGCGGGGCCGGGACGCCGGTGCTGCTGGCCGGGCTCGACGGGGCGCTGAAGGTGGCCGCCGAGGCGCGGTGAGGCGCTGCGCGTACTCCTCGACAATCCCCCGGCCGATGCGATAATCGCAGCGGCCGGGGGTCTTTCCGGTGGGGGAGGGGTCATGGGGATCGCCGCGTTCTTCTGCGGACTGCTGCTGTGCGTCATGGGCTTCGGCCGCTGGCACGAGACCGGCTCCGTGTGGTGGCTGATGGGCACCCTGGTGCTGCTGGCCCTGGTTCTGGTCGGCGGCATCATGGGCGGCGGGAAGAAGAAGGCGGGCTGAAACCCCACTGGCCGGGTCGGCCCGGCCGATCGGGGACAATGGGTGCCATGAATGCCCCTTCCTCCCCGTACCGCTCCGGGTTCGCGTGCTTCGTCGGCCGTCCCAACGCGGGCAAGTCGACCCTGACCAACGCCCTGGTCGGGACGAAGGTCGCGATCACCTCCGACCGTCCGCAGACCACCCGGCACACCGTGCGCGGCATCGTGCACCGCCCCGACGCCCAGCTCGTGCTGGTGGACACCCCCGGGCTGCACAAGCCCCGCACGCTGCTCGGCGAGCGCCTCAACGACCTGGTCCGCACCACCTGGGCGGAGGTCGACGTGATCGGCTTCTGCGTGCCCGCCGACCAGAAGCTCGGCCCCGGCGACAAGTTCATCGCCAAGGAGCTCGCCGAGATCAAGAAGTCCACCCCGAAGGTGGCGCTGGTCACCAAGACCGACCTGGTGGACTCCAAGCGGCTCGCCGAGCAGCTGATCGCCGTCCAGCAGCTGGGCGCCGAGCTCGGCATCGAGTGGGCCGAGATCATCCCGGTGTCCGCCGTCGGCGACAAGCAGGTGGAGCTGGTCGCGGACCTGCTGACCAAGCTGCTGCCCGAGGGCATGCCGCTGTACCCGGACGGCGACCTCACCGACGAGCCCGAGCAGATCATGGTCGCCGAGCTGATCCGGGAGGCCGCGCTGGAGGGCGTGCGCGACGAACTGCCGCACTCGCTGGCCGTGGTGGTCGAGGAGATGATCCCGCGCGAGGACCGGCCCGCCGACCGTCCGCTGCTGGACATCCACGCCAACGTGTACATCGAGCGGCAGAGCCAGAAGGCCATCGTGATCGGCGCCAAGGGCTCCCGGCTCAAGCACGTCGGCACCACCGCCCGCAAGCAGATCGAGGCGCTGCTCGGCACCCCGGTCTACCTCGACCTGCACGTCAAGGTCGCCAAGGACTGGCAGCGCGACCCCAAGCAGCTGCGTAAGCTCGGTTTCTGACGGGGCGTCGAACAGGCAGACAGGGGAGGGCCGGTCGTGAAGCTGCACACCCACGAGTGGGGCGGGGGCGACCGGACCGCCCTGCTGATCCACGGCATCCAGTCCGACCACCGCACCTGGCGGGTGATCGGTCCCGTCCTCGCCGAACGTGGCTACCGGGTGATCGCCGTGGACCTGCGCGGCCACGGCGCCTCACCGGCCGGTGAGGGCACCACCCCCGCCGACCGGTACGGGCCCGAACAGTTCGCCGAGGACCTCGTCGACACGCTGCCCGCCGGGGCCGCGCTGGCCATCGGCCACTCGATGGGCGCGATCGCGCTGTGGCGCGCCGTGGACCTGCTCAAGCCCGACCGCGCCGTCTACAGCGACCCCGCGTTCGTCTACGACCGGCCCGGGATCGGACCGGAACCGTTCGTCGGCTTCAAGCGCTTCGGCACCCGGCAGTTCATCACCACCATGCACCCCGACTGGGCCGAGGAGGACGTGGACACCGAACTGGCCGGCCTCGCCGCCTGGGACAGCGACACCGCCATCGGCCTCTGGGCGCACCCCGAACTGTCCGTGCTGCCGGGCGCCCCGGCCGTCCCCTCGCTGGTCCAACTCGCCGACCCCAGCGTCCTGGTGACGCCCGAGGAGGCCGCCGAGCTGCGCCGCCGCGGCTTCGAGGTGCGCACCGTCCCCGGCGCCGGGCACTGCATCCACCGGGACGACCCGGCCGGGTTCCTGGCCTCGCTGGACGGCTGGCTCTGAGCGGCCCGGCCGTCAGGCGCCTTCGCGGAGCACCAGGCTGACCAACTCGCGCTGGGAGTCGGACAGTTTGGGGTCGGCGCAGTGGACGGTGCGGCCGTCCACGGTGATCTCGTAGTGGAAGCCGTCGGGCACGCCGTACGCGGGCGTGCGCAGCCCGCCGACCATCGCCTCGCGGGCCAGCGCGTGCACGTGCGGGGCGTCCGGGCGCTCCTCGGTGTCCAACTCGGCATACCGGAGCAGGCCGGCGAACCCGCCGGTGCGGGTGACCTGGATACGCATGGATGCCAGTGTGCAGGGCGGCGAAGGGGTTTGCCGAGGCTTTCACCAACTTGCCGCGCCCGCCCGGCAGCCGGACCCCGTCTCACTGGGTGGGATCGTGGCGGGGCTCACTGCGGCCGGGTCGCCGCCCGGGTTACAGTGACGGCATCATGCGTATCCGGCTGCTTCTTCTTAGCTGCCGCGGCGAGGGCCTGTAGTCCAGTGAAGGCCGGCCCCCTCGCCGCGGGGAGTCGTGTTGCGCCCAGCGTGATCCGCAGGGGCGCATCCAGTCGGCCGAGTCGGGTGTCCTGCCCCCGACCGCAGACCGCCTTCGACAAGGGAAGCCGAGAGCCCCAGCCATGACCGAACAGTCCTCCGTCGCCCGCGCGTTCGTCGACCGTCCCACCCCGATCACCGCCGCGAGCGTCCAGCAGAAGACCTCGGGGATGCCGTTCCACCGGTACGTACCCTTCGGCACCGTGGACCTGCCGGACCGCACCTGGCCGAGCAAGGTGATCACCCAGGCCCCGCGCTGGCTGTCCACCGACCTGCGCGACGGCAACCAGGCGCTGATCGACCCGATGTCGCCGGCCCGCAAGCGCAAGATGTTCGACCTGCTGGTGAAGCTGGGCTACAAGGAGATCGAGGTCGGCTTCCCGTCCTCCGGCGCCACCGACTTCAACTTCGTCCGCTCGCTGATCGAAGAGGACGCGATCCCCGAGGACGTCACCATCTCGGTGCTGACCCAGGCCCGCGAGGACCTGATCGAGCGGACCGTCGAGTCACTGAAGGGCGCGCCGCGGGCCACCGTCCACCTGTACAACGCCACCTCGCCGATGTTCCGCCGGGTGGTGTTCAAGGCGAGCAAGGACGAGATCAAGGCCATCGCGACGGACGGCACCCGGCTGGTGATGGAGTACGCCGAGAAGATCCTGGGCGACCGGACCGTCTTCGGCTACGAGTACTCGCCGGAGATCTTCATCGACACCGAACTGGACTACGCGCTGGAGGTCTGCGAGGCGGTGATGGACGTCTGGCAGCCCGGCGAGGGCCGCGAGATCATCCTGAACCTGCCGACCACCGTCGAGCGGTCCACCCCGAACGTGTACGCCGACAAGATCGAGTGGATGTCGCGCAACCTGTCGCGCCGCGAGTTCGTCTGCGTCTCCGCGCACCCGCACAACGACCGCGGCACCGGCGTCGCCTCCGCCGAGCTGGCCGTGATGGCCGGCGCCGACCGGGTCGAGGGCTGCCTGTTCGGCCAGGGCGAGCGCACCGGCAACCTGGACCTGGTCAACGTCGGGATGAACCTGTTCTCCCAGGGCGTCGACCCGATGATCGACTTCTCCGACATCGACGAGATCCGCCGCACCGCCGAGTACTGCAACCAGATGCCGGTGCCCGAGCGCCACCCCTACGCCGGTGACCTGGTCTTCACCTCCTTCTCCGGCTCGCACCAGGACGCCATCAAGAAGGGCTTCGACGTCCTGGAGGCCGACGCCGCCGCCGCGGGCGTCCCGGTCGGCGACCACACCTGGGGCGTGCCCTACCTGCCGATCGACCCCAAGGACGTCGGCCGCAGCTACGAGGCGGTCATCCGGGTCAACTCGCAGTCCGGCAAGGGCGGCATCGCCTACGTGCTGAAGAACGACCACAAGCTGGACCTGCCGCGCCGGATGCAGATCGAGTTCTCGAAGATCATCCAGGCCAAGACCGACGCCGAGGGCGGCGAGGTCACCCCCGGCGACATCTGGGCGGTCTTCCAGGACGAGTACCTGCCCACCCCCGCCAACCCGTGGGGCCGGATCTCGCTGAGCGGCTCGCGCAGCCTGACCACCGAGGACGGCCGCGACGCGCTGACCACCGAGGCGGTCGTCGACGGAACCCCCGCCACCCTGACCGGCACCGGCAACGGCCCGGTCTCCGCCTTCGTCAACGCGCTGGCCTCGATCGGCATCGACGTACGGGTACTGGACTACGCCGAGCACGCGCTGAGCGAGGGCGGCGACGCGCAGGCCGCCGCGTACGTCGAGTGCGCCGTGGGCGACAAGGTGCTGTGGGGCGTGGGCATCGACGGCAACACCGTGCTGGCCTCGCTGAAGGCGCTGGTCAGTGCCGTCAACCGGGCCGCGCAGCGCGGCTGATGGGGTCGGCGGGCCGGCTTTTCGGTGGCCCGCCCGGTTGCTGATGGGCGGGCCGCCTCTTTGGTGGCCCGCCCGGCCGTTGACCGGCGGTCCGTCGAGCCTTCCGGCGGTCCGTCCGGCCGGTGGCCCCACGTACCGTCAAGTAACGTGCGGGGCCACCTCCGTGGAGTGTGGCCCTGGTCACAAATTTTCCCCTCGGCACCCGTTCAGGGTGCTGACACGGGCCGGTAACCGTGGCAACATCGACGGACCGGAACCGGGGTCGGTGGGACGGCCTCGACGTCCGGTCGCGTGACCTGCCCATTGATGCGCAGGCCGCCTGCCATGTCTGGGGAGTGGCGCCGTGACAGGGTTGTGGGGTGTCCGCCCTCGCTGGCGGACGGATGTCCTCGGTGAATTCTTCTGCCCGGGCTGCGGTGGGGACCGCAACTACCGTCGGCAGCACGGCCGTCGGTGGCTGCGGCTGCTCGGCACCCCGGTCCTGCCGATCGGCGGGGTGGTCCGCAGCGTCCAGTGCACCTCCTGCCGCGGCCGCCACAGTACCGACGTGCTGGAGGAGTTGACCTCGGTCCGGCTCGGCGCGATGCTCCGCGACGCCCAGTACACCATCGCCCTGGCCGCGCTCGCCGCCGGCGGCACCGGCAGCCGCAGCGGCCGCGAAGCCGCCTGCACCGTCATCAAGGAAGCCGGCTTCGAGGACTGCGGCGAGGCCCAGGTGCTGGCCTCGCTCGCCGCACTCTCCGGGCACAGCGGCGGCGAACCCCTCGACGTGGACGTCGAAGGCGGCGGCCTGGCCGTCGAACTGCACGCCGCGCTCGAACCGCTCGCCCCGCACCTGCTCGTCCAGGGCCGCGAACGCCTGGTCACCCTCGGCGCCCTGGTCGCCCTCGCCGACGGCCGCTACCTCCCGCAGGAGCGGGCCGCGCTGACCGTGGTCGGCCGCTGCCTCGACCTCACCGCCGCGCAGGTCAACCGGCTGCTGGAGGCGGCCACCCGCGCCCCGCACTGACGCCGTTCCGCTGGATCGCCGTTCCCTTCGAGCCGGGCCCGAACTCCCCCCTCCCGGGCCCGCCGTGTCCCGCACCGCACGGGTGGGAGCCCCACCGCCCCGGTGCGGGCTCACGGCTGCGCGCCGCCGCTTCCGTCGTCCACCGCCGCACTGTCGGTGGGGTACGGGACAATGGGAACCACCATGAGTCTCTTCCGCGACGACGGCATCGTGCTGCGCACCCAGAAGCTCGGCGAGGCCGACCGGATCATCACCTTCCTGACCCGCCAGCACGGCAAGGTCCGGGCGGTGGCGCGCGGCGTACGCCGGACCAAGTCGAAGTTCGGTGCGCGTCTCGAACCGTTCTCGCACGTCGACATCCAGTTCTTCAGCCGGGGCAGCGAACTCGTCGGCCGCACCCTGCCGCTGTGCACCCAGGTGGAGACACTCGCCCCCTACGGCGCCCGGATCGTCGACGACTACACCCGCTACACCGCCGGCACCGCGATGCTGGAGACCGCCGAACGCTTCGCCGAGAACGAGGGCCAGCCCGCCGTCCAGCAATACCTGCTGCTGGTCGGCGGCCTGCGCACGCTGGCCGGCGGCACCCACCAGTCGCACCTGGTGCTGGACGCCTTCCTGCTGCGCTCGCTCGCCGTCAACGGCTACGGGGCGAGCTTCACCGACTGCGCCCGCTGCGGACTGCCCGGCCCCAACCGGTTCTTCTCCCTCCAGGCCGGCGGAGTGCTGTGCGGCGACTGCCGGGTACCCGGAAGTGCCGTACCCTCCCCTGAGACACTGGTACTGCTCGGCGCGCTGCTGTCCGGGGACTGGCAGACCGCCGACGCCTGCGAGCCGCGGTACTGGCGCGAGGGCAGCGGGCTGGTGGCCGCCTACCTGCAGTGGCACTTGGAGCGGGGCATCCGCTCGATGAGATACGTGGAGAAGTGAACATGGTCGCGCGACGCCTGTTCGGCAGCAAGCAGCGGACGTACGAAGTCCCGGCCCCGCACCCGAGCGGCGCGAAGCCGCCGAAGATCCCCGGCGAACTGGTCCCGAACCACGTCGCGGTGGTCATGGACGGCAACGGCCGCTGGGCCAAGGAGCGTGGCCTGCCCCGCACCGAGGGCCACAAGGTCGGCGAGGGCGTCGTCCTCGACGTGCTGCGCGGCTGCCTGGAGATCGGCGTCAAGAACCTCTCGCTGTACGCCTTCTCCACCGAGAACTGGAAGCGCTCCCCCGAAGAAGTGAAGTTCCTGATGAACTTCAACCGGGACGTGATCCGCCGCCGCCGCGACGAGATGGACGCCATGGGCATCCGGATCCGCTGGGTCGGCCGGATGCCGAAGATGTGGAAGAGCGTCGTCCAGGAACTCCAGGTCGCCCAGGAGCAGACCAAGAACAACGACGCGATGACGCTGTACTTCTGCGTCAACTACGGCGGCCGGGCCGAGATCGCCGACGCCGCCCTCGCCATCGCCCGTGACGTGGCCGCCGGGAAGCTCAACCCGGAGAAGGTCAACGAGAAGCTGTTCGCGAAGTACCTGTACTACCCGGACATGCCGGACGTGGACCTGTTCCTGCGGCCCAGCGGCGAGCAGCGCACCTCCAACTTCCTGGCCTGGCAGTCCGCGTACGCCGAGCTCGTGTTCCAGGACGTGCTCTGGCCCGACTTCGACCGCCGCGACCTGTGGCGCGCCTGCGAGCAGTACGCCCGCCGCGACCGCCGCTTCGGCGGGGCCATCCCCAACAACGCTGCCGCCGCGGCCGAGGTGCCGCCGCAGCGGTGACACGGGGCTGAGGCGGGGCTGCGCCCGGGCTGACGCGGGTGCTTGCCGGGACGCCGACGCCCGCTGACGCGGAGGCCCGGATCGGAGTGCTTAGGTTCTAGGGATCGTTGCAACACCCCAGCTGGGGAGTGCAATGAACTTCGAGATCCGCAAGGTCCGGACGGTGGCGCAGGGCCGCAGGCCGCTGAGGCGTGAGCGGGAGGCATACTTCCAGCTCATGCAGCAGGGCGTGACCAATGAGGAGGCATGCCGGATTGTCGGCATCAACTCCAAGACCGGGCGGCGTTGGCGCAATGGCCGCAGTGCCGACAGCCGGCAGAAGGCGGCACCACCAGTACGCATGGTGGTGCCGTCTTCCGGTCCGTCCCGCTACCTGGGCGAAGCCGATCGGATCCACATCGCGGACCGACTTCGCGAGAAGGCCACCGTGCGTGCGATCGCCGGCGAGCTCGGTCGCAGCCCCTCCACGATCAGCCGGGAGATTCGCCGCAACCGCCACCCCGACAGCGGCACCTACCGCCCGCACGCGGCCCAGGCCCGCGCTGACGCCCGCCTCAGGCCCAGGTTCGCCCATCCGATGGTCATGATCAGCGAACGGCCCGCGGAGGTCGAGGACCGGGCAGTCCCAGGGCACTGGGAGGGCGACCTGATCATCGGCAAGGACGGTGCCTCCGCCATCGGCACGCTCGTTGAGCGCGCCACCCGCTACGTCATGCTCCTGCACCTGCCGGGCGGCCGCACCGCCGAGCAGGTCCGCGACGCCCTCGTGGAAACCGTGCAGACCCTGCCGACGCACCTGGTGCGCTCGCTGACCTGGGACCAGGGCGCGGAGATGGCCGCGCACGGCTCGTTCACCCTGGCCACCGACATCCCGGTCTACTTCTGCGACCCGGCCAGCCCCTGGCAACGCGGCTCCAACGAGAACACCAACGGCCTGCTGCGGCAGTACTTCCCCAAGGGCACCGACCTGAGCCTTCACAGGCCCGAGCACCTCGCCGCCGTCGCTGCCGAACTCAACGGCCGCCCACGCAAAACGCTCGACTGGGAAACCCCAGCCGAGCGTCTCGCCAAACTCCTCGCGGCCTAGACAACCAACCACGTGTTGCAACGACCCCTAGAAACCGCCGTGTTCCGATCCGGGCCTCGTGCATGCGGTGGGCCGGGCGGCCCGGAGCGCTACTGCGCCTGCTGCTGCTTCGCGGCGCACTCGCCGCAGGTGCCGAAGATCTCCAGGGTGTGTGCGATGTCGCTGAACCCGTGCTCGGCGGCGACCGCGTTGGCCCAGCGTTCGACCGCCGGACCCTCGACCTCGACCGTCGCCCCGCAGTGCCGGCACACCAGGTGGTGGTGGTGCCCGCTGCTGCACCGGCGGTAGACCGCCTCGCCCTCGGCGGTGCGCAGCACGTCCACCTCACCGGCCTCGGCGAGGGACTGGAGCGTCCGGTAGACGGTGGTCAGACCCACCGAGTCGCCCCGGTGCTTGAGCATGTCGTGCAGTTCCTGCGCGCTGCGGAAATCCTCGACCTCGTCCAGAACCGCCGAGACGGCGGTGCGCTGCCGAGTCGATCGCGCGCGCGGCGACGGGCCTGCGGTGGTCACCGGGGTCCTCCTGCTGATCGGCTGGGTTTCGCACATCATTGTGCCAGCCCCCGACTTGACAGCGTCTCCCCCGACAGCGGCGCCTTCGGCAGCGGGGTTTCCGCCGCCGCGCCTGCCGTGCTCGGGCCCTGGGCGTTCGGGCCTTGGGCGTTCGGACCCTGGGTGTTCGGGCCTTGGGCGGTCGGACCCTGGCCGGGCAGTGCGACGTCGCACACCGCCGGGCCGTGTTCGGTGGCGACCCGGTGCCGACGCCTGGCCAGTGGTGCGGCGATCGCGCTGAACAGGGCGAAGGCCAGGATGGCCAGGATCACGATGGTGGGGCCGGAGGGCAGGTCGGCCTGGTACGAGGTACCGACGCCGAGCAGGGCCGTCACCACGCCGACGCTCACCGCGGCGGCCTGGGTGGCCGCGAAGGAACGGGTCAGCTGCTGGGCCGCCGCGACCGGAACCACCATCAGCGCGCTGACCAGCAGCAGGCCGACCACCCGCATGGCGACCGTCACGGTGACCGCGGCCATCACCGCCAGCAGCAGGTTGAGCACCCGCACCGGCAGGCCGGTGACCCGGGCGAACTCCTCGTCCTGGCAGACCGCGAACAGCTGGCGGCGCAGGCCCGCGGTGACCGCGACGACGACCGCCGCCAGCCCGCCGATCACCGCCAGGTCGCCGGGGGAGACGGTGAGGATGGAGCCCCACAGGTAGCTCTCCAGGCTGCCGGAACCGGCCTGGCTGCTCATCGAGACCAGCAGCTTGCCGCCGGCCATACCGCCGTAGAACAGCATCGCCAGCGCGATGTCGCCGCGTTGGTTGCCGCGCGCACGGACCAGTTCCATCACGATCGCGCCGAGTACGCAGACCAGCACGGCCATCCAGATCGGGTTGGCCTGGAACAGGAAGCCGAGGCCGACACCGGTCAGCGCGACGTGTCCGATGCCGTCGCCCATCAGCGCCTGGCGACGCTGCACCAGGTAGATGCCGACCGAGGGGGCGGTGATGCCGACCAGCACGGCGGCGAGGAACGCCCGCTGCATGAAGTCGGGTTGGAACATCTCGATCATGCCAGCAGCCCCTGGGTGGTGCGGTGGTGGTCGTCCGCGTGCGGGTGGACGTGGTCGTGGCCGGGCAGGGCGTGCTGACCGACGCCGCGCGGTGGCGGCCCGTCGTGCGCGACGCAGCCGTCGCGCAGCACCACGGCCCGGTCGATCAGCGGCTCCAGCGGCCCGAGTTCGTGCAGCACCAGGAGCACCGCGCAGCCGCGCTCCACCTCGGTGCGCAGGATGTCGGCGAGCACCTGCTGGCTGTCGATGTCGACGCCGGCCATCGGCTCGTCCATGATCAGCAGGTCGGGCAGTCCGACCAGGGCTCGGGCGATCAGCACCCGCTGGTGCTGCCCGCCGGACAGGTTGGTCACCCCGTCGCCGGCCCGGTCCAGCATGCCGACGGCGGTCAGCGCCCGGTCCACCGCGGCGCGGTCCTTGCGCCGGAACGGCAGCAGCCCGTGCTGCGGCAGCCGCCCGGTGGAGACCACCTCGCGCACCGTGGCCGGCACCCCGCCGGCCGCGGTGGTGCGCTGCGGCACGTACCCGATCCGGTGCCAGGCGCGGAACTTGCGCAACGGCTGTCCGAACAGCTCCAGGCTGCCCTGCTCCAACGGCACCGACCCGATGACGCTCTTCACGGTGGTGGACTTGCCGGACCCGTTGGCGCCCAGCAGCGCCACCACCTCGCCCGGCCGGACGGTGAGATCGACGCCGCGCAGCACCGGCCGTCCACCGACGGTGGCGACCGCGCCCCGGAGGCTGACGACCGCCGGCCCGGCATCCTCGCCGGAGGACGACCGCAGCCGGTCGGAGTCTGCCGTGGAGATGACAGCACTCATGGTGTTCCTCGCTGTTTCCTCGCTCGGCTCGCGCCGGTTGGGTTGGGGCTGTTGTTATCGGGTGGTCGGCTTGGGTGGCTGGCCCGGGTGGTCGGGTGACGGTGCAGGGCGGGCTGCTCAGCTCGCGCCGAGGGCGGCCTTCAGGTTGTCGAGGTTCTGCCGCATGACGGAGAAGTAGTCGTTCTTGTCCTTCTCCTTGACCCCCTCCAGGGGGTCGAGCACGGCGGTCTTCAGCCCGAGGTCGGAGGCCACGGTGTTGGCCAGCTTGGGACTGACCAGGGCCTCGAAGAACACGGTGGTGGCGCCGTTGTCCTTTGCGGCACGCTGGATCGCGGCCAGCCGGGACGGGGTGGGCTCGGCCTCCGGGTCAACGCCGTTGATCGCCACCTGGTTCAGGCCGTAGTGGTCGGCGAGGTAGCCGAACGCGGCGTGGCTGGTGATGAAGGTCCGGGTCTTGACGTTCTGCAGGCCGTCCCGGAACTCCTGGTCCAGGGTGGCCAGTTGGGTGACCAGGGCGTCGGTGTTGCGCTGGTAGTCGGCGGCGTTCGCCGGGTCGACCTCGGCCAGCTCCGCGCCGACGCTCTTCGCGACCGCCGCGTACCGGGTCGGGTCCAGCCAGATGTGCGGGTCGCCGGCGGCATCGGTGTGCTCGTGGTCGTGCTCGGCGCCGTGGCCGTCGGGCTCGGTGGTGCCCTCGTCCAGGTGGTGGTCCACCAGCGGGGAGGTGGCGGTGGCGTCCACCACGTGCTTGGGGTGGGTCTGCGCCACCGCCTTGTCCACCGTCGGCTGCAGGCCCTTGAGGTAGATCACCGTGTCGGCCCGCTGCACTGCCGCGACCTGCTTGGCCGTCAGCTCCAGGTCGTGCGGTTCGACGCCGGCGGCGGTCAGGTCGGTGACCTTGACGTGCTCGCCGCCGATCTGCTGGGCCAGGAATTCCATCGGGTAGAAGGACGCCACCACGTTCAGCTTTCCGCCGTCCTTGCCGGTCGCGCTGCTGGTGCCGCCACAGGCGGTGAGCAGGAGCGCGCCGGCCGTGGCCGTGGCGGCGAAGGCTATGGAGGTCGACAGGCGGCGAATCTTCATGACAACCATTCTCATCTTATCTGGAAATGATTGTCAACTTGCTTTCGGGGGGATCGGGGTCACACTGCGGCCTCCGGCGACCTCCCGCGAGCGGGGGTCGGCAGCCCCGTGCGCCGCTGTCCGCCGGCCGCGCGCCGGGTCGCGGAAGGGGCGGGGAGGGCGACGGGAGGGTGACGGGGAGGGGGTCGGGTCACGGTGGGTCCTGGTGGCCCCGACGGGCGTCGGGCCGGCCGCCGGGCCGGGCGTTGGGCCAGGCGTCAACACGCCGGGACGTGTACGCCCGTTCATTCCCGCGCGGCCGCCCGGCCGCCTGCCCGAGCCACTATCGAGTTGAATCCCGCCCCTGCATCCCCGGTACTCTGAGTTTCTTCGGGCGCGCGCAACCAGCCGTGCCCTGACCGTGCCGTCGTACTGAAGAGAGCACTGTGGCCGCCGACAAGATCGACACGATCGTCAGCCTGAGCAAGCGCCGTGGCTTCGTCTACCCCTGCAGCGAGATCTACGGCGGTACTCGCGCCGCCTGGGACTACGGTCCGCTGGGAGTCGAGCTGAAGGAGAACATCAAGCGCCAGTGGTGGCGTGCGATGGTCACCGCTCGGGAGGACGTCGTCGGTATCGACTCCTCGGTGATCCTCGCCCGCGAGGTCTGGGAGGCCTCCGGCCACGTCGCGACCTTCAACGACCCGCTGACCGAGTGCCTCTCCTGCCACAAGCGCTTCCGCGCCGACCACCTGGAAGAGGCCTACGAGGCCAAGCACAAGAAGCTCCCGGCCAACGGCCTCGCCGACATCAACTGCCCGAACTGCGGCAACAAGGGCGCCTTCACGGAGCCCAAGGAGTTCTCGGGCATGCTGAAGACGCACCTCGGTGTCACCGAGGACGCGTCCGGCCTGGCCTACCTCCGCCCGGAGACCGCGCAGGGCATCTTCACCAACTTCCGGGCCGTTCAGACCACTTCGCGCAAGAAGCCGCCGTTCGGCATCGCCCAGGTCGGCAAGAGCTTCCGCAACGAGATCACGCCCGGCAACTTCATCTTCCGCACCCGCGAGTTCGAGCAGATGGAGATGGAGTTCTTCGTCAAGCCCGGCGAGGACGAGACCTGGCACGAGTACTGGCTCGAGCAGCGCTGGAACTGGTACGTGGACCTCGGTCTGCGCACCGAGAACATGCGCTTCTTCGAGCACCCCAAGGAGAAGCTGTCCCACTACGCCAAGCGCACGGTGGACATCGAGTACCGCTTCAACTTCGGTGGCAGCGAGTTCTCCGAGCTCGAGGGCGTCGCCAACCGCACCGACTACGACCTGACGGTGCACAGCGAGGCCTCCGGCCAGGACCTGAAGTACTTCGACCAGGACGCGAACGAGCGGTACTACCCGTACGTCATCGAGCCCGCCGCCGGTCTCAACCGCGCCATGCTGGCCTTCCTGATCGACGCCTACTTCGAGGACGAGGCGCCGAACGCCAAGGGCGTCATGGAGAAGCGCGTCGGCATGCGGCTCGACCCGCGCCTGGCCCCGGTCAAGGTCGCGGTGCTCCCGCTGTCCCGCAACGCCGACCTCTCCCCGAAGGCCCGCGGCCTGGCCGCCGACCTGCGGTCCGCCTGGAACGTCGAGTTCGACGACGCCGGTGCGATCGGCAAGCGCTACCGTCGCCAGGACGAGATCGGCACGCCGTTCTGCGTCACCGTCGACTTCGACACCCTTGAGGACAACGCGGTGACCGTCCGCGAGCGTGACACCATGGCGCAGGAGCGGGTGTCGCTCGACCAGGTGAAGTCCTACCTGGGTGCCCGCCTGATCGGCTGCTGACGCCGTAACACCTGAACCTCACCGGCTGAGTTTCACCCCCGGCTCCCGGCCCGCGAATTCGAGTTCGTGAGCCGGGAGCCGCGGGTTTCCGGCGGCCGGTGGTTCCCCTGTCGGCGTTCGGGCCGGCGTTCGGGTCGGGGTTCGGGTCGGAGTTCGGCCGGCTTGCCGCGTGGTTCAGCGGCGTTGACGGGAGCGGGACCGGCGGCGTGGCGTCGGCTCGGTCGGCAGCCCGCCGGTGCGCAGCGCCGCGAACACGCTGCGGGCCCGGCTCTCCTCCAGGTCGTCCGCGGCGAACAGCAGGGTGTCGTACAGCTCGGCCGAACCCTGGATCGCGGCACCGAACCGGCTGATGTCGCTCGCGGACCGAATCCGCGCCAGTTCGCCGATCAGCTCTGCCGCGGTCTCCTCGTTCAACGCGCCCGCGATCGCGGCGACTTCGTTGATCGGCCGGCCGGCCGCCTGCCGCAGCAGGTGGCGCACGTCGCCGGTCCGTCCGGCGGCCTTCAAGTGCTGTGCCAGCTCGGCGAGTTCCTCGGCCGGTGCGGAGGCGCGTTCCCACAGCAGGGTCTGACCGTCGGCCGACTGGCCGGACTGCTCCAGGGCGGCCAGCAGCGGCGGCAGGGCCGCCGAACTCACCGACCACAGCGTGTGGAAGAGGTCGGCCGCCTCGTCGATCATCCCCTCGCGGCGCAGTACCGCGAGTGTGGCCGCCGCGTGCTCCGGGGCCCCGGTGGAGACCGAGCGGGCCAGGTAGGTGGAGGAGCCCGCCGGACCGTTCTCCCGCAGCATCGCGGCCAGCCGGGCCACGTCCTCCGGCGTGATCATCACGGCCACCTGGCGCACGATGGCCGCCGACTCGTGTGTCGCGCCCTGCTGGTGCAGCCCGCTGATGCGCTGCACCAGGGCCACCAGCTCCACCGTCGTCCGCGCCCGGATCTGACCGGGCGGCTGCGCCGCGTCCTCGGCGCCGAGCGACCCGCCCCGGCCCGGCGTGGCCGGGCCGCGCCCCGGAGCGGCGGAGCGGAAGCGATCGCCGTTGGGGCCGACAGCCTGCGCGGCCTGAGGGGACTGCAGGGCCTGAGGGGCCTGCGCGGCCGGGGCTGACGTCCTGTCGCCCGGTGCGGCGGTGCCGGGTCGGGCGTTCCAGGCGCCGGTAGTGCCCTGGTGCGGCCCGGGGCGCTCCGCGTGGGGGCGCTCTGTGCGGGGGAGCCCGGTGCCGGGGCGCCCCGCACCGGTGGGCCGGGGGCCGCCGGCGGGCTGGCTCGGTATATCTGTCCTGGCCCAGGCGGTCTGTCCCGGTGCGGCGCCGGGACGGCCGGCGTCGGAGCGGGGCCGGGTGGGCAAGGGACCGGCGGTCGGCTCGGTGGGCCGGTCGGTGGACGCCCGGCCCGGCCGGCCCATGGGCGTACCGCGTCCTATGGGCGTGCCATTTCCGGCGGGTGTCCCGCGATGGGGCGTGTCGAAGCCGGAAGCGGTCGAGCGCGGTCGCTGCGGCGGGATCGGGGCGGCATCCCAGCCGGCCGGGGGTTCCATGCGTGCTCTCCCTGCGGAGCCCGCCGGGGTGTGGCCCGGGTGGCGGGGAGGCTCGGCGGCCGGGCGGCCGGACAGCAGGCGGTCTTCGGCGGCCAGCAGTCGGTCGCTCAGTTCGAGGCACCGTGCGCCGAGGCCCTCGCGCAGGTTCTGGGCCTGGGCGAGTTGCCGGAGCAGTTCGGGATCGGGCTGCCGGGTCTGACGGCCGGACCCGGGGGCGTGGTGGGGTTCCTGGCCGGCCCGAAGCTCTTCGCTGAGTCGGCGTTCGCGCTGTGCGGCGAATTGCCGGGCCCTGAGCAGTTCGTCCAACTCTGCTCTGAGTGTCTGGATATCGGCCGGCTCCGGCCCCCGATCGCGTACGGTCATCGCGCCCCGCCCTGATTTCTCCACGGGGTCCCCCGATTGGCCCCCGACACTACGACTGGTGGCCATCCTGGTGCTGCCGTGCGGCGGCCACGTTACGGGAGTAAGTCATAACGTTTTCGAGACGGAAATGCGAGTGCCGACGCGGCGGGAGACCGACCGGTTTTGCGGACGTCGGCCAATTCCCGTCCGACTCGCCCCACTTGTGAGGGTACGGGGCGTTCATTCCCCGTGCGGCGAACTGATGGAACGTCAATCTGCGAGTTGGGCCCGCGCTTCCATCAGTGCGAAGCCGAGCAGGTTCAGCCCGCGCCACTGCGTTGGCGAGTTCACCCTTTCGTTGTCGGCTGCCAGCCCGATGCCCCAGACGCGGTCGAGCGGGCTGGCTTCCACCAGAACGCGCTTCCCGGTACGGAGCAGGTAGTCGCAAAGCCGCTCGTCCTGCCCGAACTTGGCCACGTTGCCCGCCACCACCAGGCCGAAGCGGTGCGCCACCCAGGTGTCCTGGTCGAAGTCCTTGACCAGGCGGCCCAACTTCTTTGCCTCGCCGGGCGTTCGGGCCCGGAGGATGCGCGGGACGATCTCCTCGTCGCCGAACAGTCGCGCCTTGCCGGCCATCATCCAGTGCTCGGCGGTGGAGTATTCGACCCCGTCGACGGTGAACGACGACGGCCACCACTGGCTGAGCGAGCCGGACCCGATCCGCCCGTCCCGCTCGGGTTTGTGGCCCCAGAAGTGCAGGTACTTGGGGCGGCTCCCGGACGCGATGGCGGCCACCAGCTGCTCACGGGTACGTGCGTCGCTCGGAAGGCCGGTCGGATAGGTCATGGCGCCATCCTGCCAGTGGTCCTGGAGGCCGGGCCCGTCATTTTTCGCGGGCCGAGGACTGCTCCACGCCGACCCGTCGCAGACACTGCGCCCGCTCCGGCCCCGGCCGGCGGGGAGGGGTCGTCATCCGACCGAGCGCGGCAGCCGGATGCTCAACCAGCAGATGATCAGGGAACCGAGCGTCTGGATGCCGAGCACCAGAGCCAGCGCGTTCGCCATTCCCAGGGTGGGGACGAGCCCGATGAAGAGGGTGCCGAGCGTGGCCACTCCCAGGGCCAGGCTGGACTGCTGGGTGGTCGCCAGCACGCCGCTGCCGACCCCCGCGCGTTCGGCGGGAACCCGGGAGAGCACCACCCTGAACAGGGGCATGCCCACCAGCCCCTGGCCGATGCCGGCGAGCGCGACGCCGGGGAGCATGCGGAGCGGGGAGAAGTGCGACCAGTCGCACAGCGCCGTGATGATCAGGGTGATCAGGCCGGCCCCCTGGACCACCGCGCCGACCGTGATGACCCGACTGCCGAAGAGACCGACCAGCCGCGGCCCGGCCAGCGAGGCACCGAAGTAGCCGACCGCCATCGGCACCAGGGCCCAACCCGCGGCGACCGGGCCCCGGTGCAGCCCGTTCTGCAGCAGCAGGGCGATCACGAACATGAATCCGCCGAATCCGGTGAAGTAGGGCACTGCCACGCCGAGGCCGCGCCGCATCTCCGGAATCCGCAGGAGCGAGAGCGGGACGAGGGGAACTCGTCCTTCCCGCTCGGCCTTTCGTTCCGCCGCCACGAACGCCGCCGCGAGGGCGGGGAACGCTGCCAGGGACACCCAGGTCCAGAGCGGCCAGTTGATTGCCCGGCCCTCCATCAGGGGAACGAACAGGGCCAACAGAGTCGCCGTGAGCAGTACGGTGCCGGGGAGATCCACGCCCGCGGCCCGCTCCGCCCGGCTCTCCGGGACATGACGCGCCGCCAGGACCGCGGTGAGCAGCGCGAAGGGGACGTTCAGCAGGAAGACGGCGCGCCAGCCGGTGCCGAAGAGGTCCGCCGAGACCAGGAGCCCGCCGAGTACCTGGCCGATCACCACCGAGATGCCGCCGACTGCTCCGTAGATGCCGAGGGCTCGGGCGCGCTGCTGACCGCTGGTGGTGGCGGTGATGGTGGCGAGAACCTGGGGGAGCAGCAGAGCGGCGGAGGCTCCCTGGGCGACCCGGGCGGCGACCAGGGTCCAGGCGGTGGGGGCGGCACCGCAGGCGAGAGAGGTGAGGGTGAAGGCGACGGCTCCGGCGATGAACAGCCGCCGTCGGCCGAAGGCGTCGCCCAGCCGCCCGCCCAGGACGAGCAGGACGGCGAAGGCGATGCCGTAGCCCGCCGCCACGAGTTCCAGGACGGCGGGGCCGGCGACCAGATCGTGGTCGATGGTCGGCAGCGCGACATTCACTATGAAGAAGTCAAGCATCGGAAGGAAGGCGCCCAGAAGGACGGTGATCAGGCCGGCGGCACCCAGTGCGGGAGCCGCGGGCCGGACCGGCGACGAGATCTGCCGTAGCACTGTCTGCTGAGTCACGGGTACTACGATGAGGCTCCTCTCAGCCTGGTACCAGGCGGTGTTTATCCAGGTATAAGGAGTACCTGGCAACAGGATCTGCGGTGGTCCACCCTGGTGCTATGGCTACCTCCACGGACCTTCACACCCCCGCCGACGATCGACGGCGCGAACTGGCCACGTTCTTGCGCAGCCGCCGGGAGCGCATCTCGCCCGAACAGGTCGGCCTGCCTGCCGTCGGACGCCGTCGTACCCCGGGGCTGCGCCGCGAGGAGGTCGCCGGCCTCGCCGCGGTCGGCGTCACCTGGTACACCTGGCTGGAACAGGGGCGGGACATCCAGGTGTCGGCCCAAGTCCTGGACGCGGTGGCCCGGGCTCTGCTGCTCGATCGCAACGAGCGGTCACACCTGTTCACACTGGCCGGTTCCGAGGACCCGACGCCGGTGAAGGAGTGCCCCACCGTCTCTTCGGCGATCGCGGCCATGGTCGACCAACTCGACCCGTTTCCGGCCGTGGTGATCAGCAGTCGGTTCGACATCCTCGCGTACAACCGGGCGTACACCTGGCTCGTCGGGGACTTGGACATGATCCCCGAAGAGGACCGCAACATCATGTGGATGATCTTCACTGACACTCCAATCGCGAGGAACCTGGCGGACCTGGCGGCCGCCAGAGCAGGGGTGGTGGCGCGCTTCCGGACCGTGATGGCCGACCACGCGGCGGAACCTGGGTGGAAGGCGCTGGTCGCCCGGCTGCGCATGGCCTCTCCGGACTTCGAGGAGGCTTGGGAAAGACACGAGGTGTCGGGGATGGTCAACGGGTTCAAACAGTTCGTGCTGCCCGAAGTCGGCCTGCTGCGCTTCGAATACACGAACCTGTGGCTGGGCCCCAGGAGCGGCACCCGGCTGATCGGGTACGTGCCCCACGACCGGGACACCCTGGACCGGCTCCACCAACTGGCCGTTGCCACCTGACCGTTGAGCGAGCGCCGGCGTGCGGACGGCGAGCCGGCCGCACCTTGAGCGGACCGCCCGAGCGCCACCGACCAGCAGAGTGCGGCGAGCGGAAGCTCCGCGCAGAGGGCCATCAGCAGGGCCACCGCCAGCTCGGACCCATGCGCCGCCGTTGCCACGTCGCACCCGGCATCGGCCACCAGCAGCACGGCAGCCAACCCGGCCGCCCAACGCGGACTCCTGCCCTGCCGCAGCAACACGGCACTGGCCGACAGCGCAGCCGACTCGACCACATCGAGCACGGCCCAGGCCTGCCCGCCGGGCAGCGTGGCCAGCAGCGAAGCCCAGGGCAGCAGGACCATCCCGCAGCCCAGGAACAGCAGTTCCACCGGTACCGGCCCGATCCGAAGGCCCGGGCGCCCGGACCGGACCGGACGCACACCGCCTCCCACCCGGACGAGGGACGAAGCGAGCACGCTCATGCCGCCCTCCCCGACTCCGGGTGCTCCGCGCAGCCCGACGACCAGCACACCTGCGCCCAGCGGAACTCCCCGGCCGCCGAGGCGAACCAGAAGCGGCCCGCCGTCCGCACCGCATCGGCCCGCACCGTGCGGCGGCGCAGCCCGCCCGGGCGGAAGAGCACCGGCCGGGGCGCGCTGCCTGGTGGCCATCGGCCCCACGCGCAGGAGACCGGCCCTTCTCCCGCCCCATCGGCCCGGCCGCGCCGTGCGCCGCGCAACTGGGCATCACCGAGCGAGGACTCGACCACCACATCGAGCAACTCGCCGTACTCGTACACCTCCACGGCCGGGCGGCGGCCGGCGCGCAGGCGCACCGACCAAGGGCCGACCGCGGCGAGCAGGCCCACCGCGCCTGCGCCGTCGAGGAGTTCGGACCCGGCCATCGGGAACTCCAGGGCGGCGCCGGGGGCGACACCGAGCGGGCTACGGCCACAACGCATCACGTTCGTATTCGTCATGCCGTCAAGAATCGTCCGCAGCAAAGATCTTGTCGGTAGCGTGCGGCTCCGTCTTTGGGGTGTAGCCAGGTACACCCCAAAGACGGAGGCCCACGCCATGGAAGCCGAGATCGGCGCGGCCCTACGCTGTGCCGCATGTTCCAGTCGAAGATCCAGTCGCGCCCCGTCCGGGCGGCCGGTTCCGCAACGGCCCGCCCCGCAGCGCTCCGCGCTGCGCTGGAGCATGCCCCGTGGTCCACGGGCACTCGACGGGATTCGCTGTTCCTGGCAGCCGGCCTCCCGCTCGGCCTGCCCTGCATCATCGTCCTCACCCTCCCCGGGAGGGCGCTGATGATCGGGCTGCTTCTCCTGGTGGTCCTGCTCGACCTGATGACCACCGTCCAGCGAAGCCGGGTCCGCAGCCTGCGCGGCCTGGAGATCCCCAGCCGACTGGCGCCGGACGCCGGCTGGCTGCCCCGCCTCCGCGCCGGGCTGACATGGCGCCAGGCCGTGCACCACCTCGTCGTGGCCCCGATCCAGACCTTCTGCGCCGGCCTCGTCCTCAGCCTCTGGGGCACCGCCCTGATACTGCTCACCTTCTTCGGCTGGGTCTGGCTGCTCCCGATGAACAACCCCCTGCGTTCCGGCTTCGGTTGGACGACCGACGGCGCGGTGGCCACTCTCGGCGGCCTGCTCCTGCTGTTCCTCACCCCGTGGCTGGTCGCCCTGCTCGCCGCGCTCGACCTCTGGACCGTCCGCGCTCTGCTCGGCCCCAACCGCGCGGAGGTGCTGGAACGCCGCGTCGAACACCTCGCCCAGAGCCGGGTGGACGTGGTGGACGCCGCCGATGCCGAACGCCGCCGGATCGAACGGGACTTGCACGACGGCGCACAGCAGCGGCTGGTGTCGCTCGCGATGAACCTCGGCCTCGCCCGGCGCACCCTCAAGAACATTCCGCCCGAGGCGATGGAGGTCATCGTCACCGCGCACGAGGAGGCCCAGGCCGCCATCAAGGAACTCCACGACTTGGTCCGCGGCCTGCACCCCGCCGTACTGGAGGACCGCGGGCTCGATGCGGCGCTCTCCGGCATCGCCGCGCGCAGCCCCGTCCCCGTGCACCTCGCGGTCGACCTGCCGGGCCGGATAGCCCCCACCGTGGAGGCGGTCGCGTACTTCACGGTCTCCGAGGCACTGGCCAATGCCGCCAAGCACGCCAAGGCCTCCCGGGTCGATCTCGCCCTGCGCCGGGTCTCCGACCGGCTGTTCATCACCATCACCGACGACGGCATCGGCGGGGCGGACGCCACCCGCGGCAGCGGGCTCACCGGCCTGCGCAAACGGGCCGCGTCCGTGGACGGATCACTTGCCATCACCAGCCCCCGCGGGGGCCCCACCACTATCACCATGGAGCTGCCATGCGAGCTGTGATCGCCGAGGACTCCGTCCTGCTGCGGATCGGCATTGTCAAGGTCCTGGAGAGCGAAGGCTACGAGGTGGCCGCCGCCGTGGAGGACGCCGAGGCGTTGCTCGCCGCCGTGGAGGAACACCGCCCCCAGATCGTCGTCGCGGACGTCCGGATGCCACCCGGCTTCACCGACGAGGGCGTCCGCGCCGCCCTGATGATCCGCCAGCAGTGGCCGGACACCGCAGTCGTGCTGCTCTCCCAGTTCGTCGAGGAGCGTTACGCGGCCGATCTGCTGGCCAAGAACACCAGCGGCGTCGGCTACCTGCTCAAGCAGCGGGTGGCCAATGTCGACGAGTTCGTGGAGGCGCTCCAGCGAGTGGTCGAGGGCGGCACGGCCCTCGACCCGGAAGTGGTCGCGCAGCTGCTGCTGCGCCGTGACAAGGATCCGCTGCACCGGCTGACGCCCCGCGAGCGGGACGTACTGGCGCTGATGGCCGAAGGGCGCTCCAACACCGCGATCGCCGAATCCCTGGTGGTCAGCGACAGCGCGGTCTCCAAGCACATCAACTCGATCCTCACCAAGCTCGACCTTCCGCCCGCCGAAGACACCCACCGGCGGGTACTCGCGGTACTCCGCTTCCTGGAGATCAGCCAATGACACGACGATCGACCACGGGGTCGGAGCCGGAGGCGGAGCGGCGGCCCGCCGGCAAGGGCCGCTTCGTCCGATGGCTGCCGAAACCCGGTGCGGACGTCCCGGCCGCCGAACTGCGCGCGGGGGAGCGCCGCGTCTGGCGGATCATCGGGGTGCTGGTGCTCGCCTGCACTCTGGTGGGCGGAGCGGCAACCACCGGTGCCGCCCTGGTCCAGCGCGACAGCGTCTACGAGAGGACGTTCTTCGAAGCGATCGACCGGCTCGACATCGACTCCGGCCCGGCCATGGTCACCGTACGCGCCGGTGGCACCGATCGGGTGATCGTCACCGAACGCGTCGGCTGGTCCTTGCGCAGGCCCGCAGTGAGCGAGCAGGTCGAAGCGGACACGCTGGCGATATCCGTCGACTGCCCCGAGGCGAGCATGCTGTTCGGCTGCGCCGTCGCCTTGGAGATACAGGTCCCGGCGGCGACCGCGGTCAAGTCCCGCAGCGGTTCGGGCCGGACGGAGATCCTCGACATCTCCGGGGACACCTCGGCGGAGACCGGTTCCGGGCAGATCGAGCTGAGCCGGGTCAGTGGCGCCATCTGGGCCAAGAGCGGCTCCGGTCAGATCGTCGGCACCGGGCTGACGTCTGCGGAGACCAGGGCCTTCTCCTCCTCGGGCCAGGTCACCCTGCAGTACGACCGGCCGCCGGCCTCGGTGACGGCCCGGCTGGCCTCCGGCAGTCTCGTGCTGCAAGTCCCCGACGACCGCAGTCAGTACCGGATCGACCTCAGCAGCGCAGGCACCGCCCTGGTGATGGACCCGTCCCTGCAGAACTCGGCTTCCTCCCGGGTGCTGGACATCGTCACCGCCTCCGGCGACGTCACCATCAACAGGATCGGCAACCAGCACTGACCGAACACCGAGCCCGCGCCCGACCGGGGCCGTCCAGCAGCGCGGGGCGGCCCGCTCGGCCGGTGGGGGAGAATGGAGAGTCCGGAACTCCCGCCGTTGGGGCCCTACCCGTTTGAGGATCTGCCGCGCATGACCATCACCCCCGACTTCGCCCAGGCAACTCCGGCAGCGCCCGAAGCGCCGGAGTTCGCCCCGCTGAACATCGGGCCGATGCAGGTGTGGCCTCCAGTGGTGCTGGCTCCGATGGCCGGCATCACCAATGCCCCGTTCCGCACCCTGTGCCGGGAGCAGAGCGGCGGCCGCGGCCTGTACGTCTCCGAGATGATCACGACCCGGGCCCTGGTCGAGCGCAATGCCAAGACCATGCAGTTGATCAAGTTCGACCCGAGTGAGAAGCCCCGCTCGATCCAGCTGTACGGCGTGGACCCGGAGACCGTCGGCAAGGCGGCGCGGATGATCTCCGAGGAGGGCCTCGCCGATCACATCGACCTCAACTTCGGCTGCCCCGTCCCGAAGGTGACCCGCAAGGGCGGCGGCTCCGCGCTGCCGTACAAGCGCAACCTGCTGCGGGACATCCTGCGTCAGGCGGTCGGCAACGCGGGCGACCTCCCGGTCACCATGAAGATGCGCAAGGGCATCGACGACGACCACCTCACCTATCTCGACGCCGGCCGGATCGGTGCCGAGGAGGGCGTGGCCGCGATCGCCCTGCACGGCCGCACCGCCGCCCAGCACTACGGCGGCACCGCCGACTGGTCGGCCATCGCCCGGCTGCGCGAGTCCGTACCGACCGACATCCCGGTGCTCGGCAACGGCGACATCTGGTCCGCCGGCGACGCCGTGCGGATGATGCGCGAGACCGGCTGCGACGGCGTGGTGGTCGGCCGTGGCTGCCTCGGCCGGCCGTGGCTGTTCAAGGACCTGGTCTCGATCTTCGAGGGCGACGTCGATTACGCCCGACCCACCTTCGCGTACGTGGCCCGTGCCATGGTTCGGCACGCCCAGCTGCTGGGGGAGTGGCTCGGGGACGAGGCCCGCGGCGTCATCGACTTCCGCAAGCACGTCGCCTGGTACACCAAGGGTTTCTCGGTCGGCTCCGAGCTGCGGGTGAAGCTCGCCAATTCCAGCTCGCTCACCGAACTCGCCGAAACCCTGGCTCTGGTCGACCAGGAACAGAGCTGGCCGATCGGCGCCGATGGTCCGCGCGGTCGAACCAGCGGCAACAACCGGGTGGTCCTGCCCGAGGGGTGGTTGGACGATCCGTACGAGTGCGCCCGACTCGGCGAAGATGCCGAATCGGATACCTCTGGCGGGTGATCTGTACTGTTCGGCAGAAATGGTCACCTCTATCGGCTGGCCGAACTGGCCCAGCCGAGTTGTCCAAGATGGACAGTAGGGCTCCTCAAAGGCGAAATTCGGCGACGTGGAGTGATCGAATGCTCGACGGAAAGCGACGCCTGGCGTAGAGAGCCTGGGCTCGACAGCTGAGATGCGCCCGTGACGCTGGCCACATATCGTGGCGGGTGACGACCAGTCAGCGGACTTCGCCAAGGTGTACAAGTCCGGATCGCTTCCCGAACGGGCTCCGGGTGGATGGCTGCGGCTGGTTGCAGGAAATCAAGCCGGGGAAACGCGATGGGATCGATGCCGTCACTGTATGTCCGGTTGGTATGAGCTTCGCGTGGTGATGCCTTCACTTCTTGAAGGTTCACTAACGTCACCCGGACGATTTCAGCAACGCAGGCAAACGTCCATTCAGGCATTCGATCTGCTGGTCAACGGCCTGCTTCGCAGCTCGTACGACCTATTCGCTCCCCTAAGCAGCCTTCGAAATGGGTATGTTCTCCGGCGTCAGGGCAACCGTGTGCGAGGAGAACGACCCGTGGCGGCGCAGCAGAAGTTTGTTTACTCCTTCACCGAAGGAAACAAGGACCTCAAGGATCTTCTCGGCGGGAAGGGTGCGAACCTCGCCGAGATGACCAACCTGGGCCTCCCCGTCCCTCCGGGGTTCACCATCACCACTGACGCCTGCAAGGTGTTCCTCGAGACCGGCAGCGAGCCGGCCTCGCTGAACGAGGAGATCACCGGCCACCTGGTCGCCCTCGAGGGCCAGATGGGCAAGCAGCTCGGCCAGGCGGACAACCCGCTGCTGGTCTCGGTGCGGTCCGGAGCCAAGTTCTCCATGCCCGGCATGATGGACACCGTCCTGAACATCGGCCTCTCCGATGCCTCGGTGACCGGGCTCGCCGCCCAGTCCGGCAACGAGCGCTTCGCCTGGGACTCCTACCGCCGCCTGGTTCAGATGTTCGGCAAGACCGTGCTGGGCGTCGACGGCGAGCTGTTCGAAGAGGCGCTGGACGAAGCCAAGCACGCCAAGGGCACCGTCAACGACCTGGACCTCACCGCCGAGGACCTCAAGACCCTGGTCGAGACCTTCAAGGCGATCGTGCTCCGGGAGACCGGCCGCGAGTTCCCGCAGGAGCCGCGCGAGCAGCTGGACCTGGCGATCCACGCGGTCTTCCACTCCTGGAACGGCGACCGGGCCCGCCTGTACCGCCGCCAGGAGCGCATTCCGAACGACCTGGGCACCGCCGTCAACGTCTGCACCATGGTCTTCGGCAACCTCGGCGAGGACTCCGGCACCGGTGTCGCCTTCACCCGCGACCCCTCCACCGGTACCCAGGGCGTCTACGGCGACTACCTGCAGAACGCCCAGGGCGAGGACGTGGTGGCGGGCATCCGCAACACCCTCCAGCTGGCCGACCTCGAACAGCTCGACAAGAAGTCGTACGACGAGCTGATGTCCATCATGCAGACCCTGGAGAACCACTACCGGGACCTGTGCGACATCGAGTTCACCATCGAACGCGGCAAGCTCTGGATGCTGCAGACCCGCGTCGGCAAGCGCACCGCCGCCGCCGCGTTCCGGATCGCCGTCCAGCTGGTCGACCAGGGCCTGATCGACCTGGACGAGGCGCTGCACCGGGTCACCGGCGGCCAGCTCGCCCAGCTGATGTTCCCGCGCTTCGCCCCCACCGCCGAGACCCGGCCGGTCGCCTACGGCATCGCGGCCTCGCCCGGCGCCGCGGTCGGCAAGGTGGTCTTCGACTCGTACACCGCGGTGAAGTGGTCGCGTTCCGGCGAGAAGGTCATCCTGGTCCGCCGCGAGACCAACCCGGACGACCTGGAAGGCATGATCGCCGCCGAGGGCATCCTCACCTCGCGCGGCGGCAAGACCTCGCACGCGGCCGTGGTCGCCCGCGGCATGGGCAAGACCTGTGTCTGCGGCGCCGAGGAGCTGGAGGTCGACACCAAGAACCGCAAGTTCACCACCTCCGACGGCCAGGTCGTCCAGGAGGGCGACCTGGTGTCCATCGACGGTGCCAACGGCAAGGTGTACCTGGGCGAGGTCCCGGTGCTGCCGTCCCCGGTGGTCGAGTACTTCGAGGGCACCCTGCACGCCGGCGCCGACGTTCAGGGCGGACTGGTCCAGGCCGTGCACCGGCTGATGTCGCACGCCGACGGCCGCCGTCGCCTCGCGGTCCGCGCCAACGCCGACAACGCCGAGGACGCGAACCGCGCCCGCCGGTACGGTGCCCAGGGCATCGGCCTGTGCCGCACCGAGCACATGTTCCTCGGCGAGGAGCGCCGCAAGGAGGTCGAGCGCCTGATCCTGGCGGACAACGACAAGGACCGCGAGGCCGCGCTGTCCAGCCTGCTGCCGCTGCAGAAGGGCGACTTCCTGGAGCTCTTCCAGTCGATGGACGGGCTTCCGGTGACGGTCCGCCTGCTCGACCCGCCGCTGCACGAGTTCCTGCCCGACTTCACCGAGCTGTCGGTGCGCGTCGCCCTTGCCGAGGCCCGCAAGGACCCGAACGAGAACGACCTGCGTCTGCTGCAGGCCGTCCACCGCCTGCACGAGGCCAACCCGATGCTGGGTCTGCGCGGCGTCCGTCTCGGCCTGGTCATCCCCGGCCTGTTCGGGATGCAGGTCCGGGCGATCGCCGAGGCTGCGGCCGAGCGCAAGCTGGCCGGCGGCGACCCGCGCCCCGAGGTGATGATCCCGCTGGTCGGCACCGTCCAGGAGCTGGAGCTGGTTCGCGACGAGTGCGAGCGGGTGCTCGCCGAGGTCGCCGCCTCCACCGGCGTCAACCTCGACATCAAGCTCGGCACCATGATCGAGCTGCCGCGCGCCGCCGTGACGGCCGGGCAGATCGCCGAGGCCGCCGACTTCTTCTCCTTCGGCACCAACGACCTGACCCAGACCGTGTGGGGCTTCTCCCGCGACGACGTCGAGGCCTCCTTCTTCACCGCCTACCTGGAGAAGGGCATCTTCGGAGTCAGCCCGTTCGAGACCATCGACCGCGACGGCGTCGGCTCGCTGGTCCGGAGCGCCGCGCAGGCCGGCCGGGCCACCCGTCCCGACCTCAAGCTCGGCGTCTGCGGCGAGCACGGCGGCGACCCCGACTCGGTCCACTTCTTCCACGAGGTGGGGCTGGACTACGTGTCCTGCTCCCCCTTCCGGATCCCGGTGGCGCGCCTGGAGGCAGGCCGCGCCGCCATCGAGACGGCGGGAAGCGACTCGCGCTGACACGAAGCAGCGCGGATCACTGACCGCACCCCTCCGTAGAAAGAGGGGCGTACGGCGGAGCTCGGCGCAGGAGAGCCGCCGTACGGAGCAGCCGGGGCGGGAACGGACAATGGCGTCCGTTCCCGCCCCGGCGGCGTTTTCCCGGTTCGACCGCACAGCGCCGCGCAGGCCGACTCCGGCGTTCTGCGGCCCACCGCTGCGGACGCGAACCTCGCCCGGCACGTACGCGCTTACGCCGTCCGAGTGAGCCGGTACGGCAAGCTGGAGGCCATGACCAGCCGCAATCGCCTGATCAGCCTCGCCGTCCTGATCGTCGCCGGCCTCGTTGCCACAGTGACCGCCCTGCTGAACGGCGGGGGAGACCCGGGCAGCCCGGGCGCCGCCAAGTCGCCGTCCGCGCCCGCCGCCACGGCCTCCCGGAACGGCACCACGAGCGCCCCCAAGCCGTCCGCCCCGGCGAAGTCACCTGCCGACCTGCCCACCTGGGTGCCCACAAGTACCGCGCTGGCCGACGTCTGCCGCAGCAAGCTGCCCTCGCAGGCCCTCGACACCCTCGGGCTGATCGTCAAGGGCGGACCCTACCCGTACCGCTCGGACGGCATCGTCTTCGAGAACCGGGAGAGCCGCCTGCCGCGCCAGAACAACGGCTACTACCACGAGTTCACCGTGGTCACCCCGGGTTCGGACGACCGCGGAACCCGGCGGGTGGTGACCGGAAGCGCCGGTGAGCAGTACTGGACGGCCGACCACTACGCCTCCTTCCAGGAGATCGACTCGCGCTGCTGACACGGTTGCTGACGACCCGCCGGTAAATTACTTTCCATCGCGGAAAGTATGTGCCAGGGTGGCAGTACTTGATCCGGCAGCAGGCCGGATCCGATGTCACGCTGCCCGGGGGTTCGATGGCCGAGGACAAGCAGTTCACACACGGAGAGCTCGAAGGGCTGCCGCCCGGAGACACCCTCACGCCGGCCGAGGCCCTCGTCCTTGCCGAGCGGGCCGAGGCTGCCGCGCGACGGCCGCTGCCGCTGCCCTGGTGGTACGGGCCAGGCGTGGGGCTCTCGTTCGCTGCCTACGGGGCGGCATTGGGGAGGTCCTTCGAGCAGCAGGCGCAGTGGCTGATACTGCTGTGCCCGCTCGGGCTGGTGCTGGTGCAGGCCGCGATAGTGCGGGCGGCCACCCGTGCTCGTGGCGTCGCCGGGCTCGTCGAACGCGGGCTCCCGCCGCACGCCCTTCGGGCGCTCGGCGCGGTCGTCGTGGCGGCGGCACTGTCCGGCCTCGTCGGCTGGCTGGTCACCGGAGACTCGGGCTGGACCGGGGCGGCCGCCGGTGCGGGCGGCGGGCTGACGCTGTGGGCCGGCATCGCTCTGATCAACCGTCACGTCAAGGAGCAGAGCATGAGCAGCGCGCAGTGAACGGGCTCGACCCAGCCCTCCATCAGCCGACCAAGCTCACCGTCCTGGCCTTCCTCAGCGGGTGCCAGGAGGCGGAGTTCTCCGTGGTCCGCGACTACTGCCAGGTCTCGGACTCGGTGCTCAGCAAAACCGCGGCGAGCCTGGAATCGACCGGCTATCTGCGGGCCCGCAAGGGCTACGTGGGCAAGCGACCACGCACCTGGCTCTCCGCGACCCGGCAGGGCCGGGCCGTGCTGGCCGCCCACCTTGCCGCACTCCAGCAGTTGGCCGCCGCCGCCGAGGCGGCCGGCTCGGAGTCCGACACCGAGGGCGGCTTGAGCGAGGGCTGAGACGACGGGCGGGTCAGGCCTGGTGAAGTGTCGGAAGGATCACACCCAGGAGCGGAGGTGGAGCCAACGCACGTGAGGCCCACGCTCCTTGACAACTGGACAGAGCGTCGAAGCCCCCATCGCGGCAGAAAACCGTGCGGGGTGGGTGTACGGGGGCCGACCCCGCCGTGCCCCCACCCCGGGACGGGCCGGCTCCCGCCGGAGCGGGAGCCGGAAGGCCGTCTCAGGCGGCCGGGAGCAGCGAGCTCACAGGCTCGCCGGCCAGGGGGCCGCCGTGTCTAAGGCACTCCTGGTTGAGCGGCGCCGGATCCGGCGCACTGGGCGAGGTCGCCGCGGCAATCCGCAGCTCGATGATGTCGCGGACGGCCGGCCACTCCTCGTCCAGGATCGAGTAGAACGCGGTCGACCTGACCACGCCGTCCAGACCGCGCGAGTGCGCCCGGCGGATCCCCTCGGAGGTGGCCCCCAGCCGCTCGATGGCGATCCGGGAGCGGGCGTTGCGGGCATCGGCACGCAGCGAGATCCGCTGCACGCCCCAGACCTCGAAGGCATGCCGCAGCATCAGCAGCTTCGCCTCCGTATTGATGCCGGTGCCCTGCGCCCGCGGGGACAGCCAGGTGTTCCCGATCTCTGCGGCGTCCGGCACCGCCTCCAGCGGATCGCCGTACGGGATTCCGGGCACGGGCGGCCAGATCAGCGGCCCCTGCCAGTAGTCCAGTTCCAGGAATCGGGTCGAGCCCACGACCCGATTGTCGGCCGTACTCACGGTGGCGTACGGCATCGACCGGCCCGCCGCCTGGTCGGCGAGGGCGCGCGCGATGTACTCCCGGGCGGCTTCCAAGCCGTGCGGGACAGGGGTGAAGGCGTAGGTCGTACGGTCCTCAGCGCCGGCCTCGGCCAGGGCCGCGGCGTGGTGCTCGGCGAGGGGCTCCAGCCGCACGGTGCGGCCGTAGAGGGTGACGGGTACGGGCACGGATCCTTCGGTCCTTCGGCTGTCGTCGGGGCCCGCGTGCCGGGTTCGCGGCGCGTGGGCAGTGGTCGTTCGCCCCGGCCCCGGACAGCGGCCGCCCGGGTGCGCTACGCCAGAGGCTCGGGCGTGCGGCGGGTCGGCAGCCCGGAGGCGGGCAGCGCGGTGCCGGTACGGACACGGGTCGACGGACCGATCCGGCGGGATGAGCGACGGGACAGTGTGCGTCCGCGAGATGGCCGAGAGAGAAACGAGATCACGAAGCGAAGCAGGCGGCCAGGTGAAGGCAAGGTGCGCAATGGATGGCTGGCAGCGCAACGGACCGGGGCGTGGCCCACGACGTGACAGACGGCGTGGCGCGACGACGCGACGATGCGAGGCAGCGAGAGGACGATACCCGCCAGAAGGCGGTGCGTCACTTCGCGGCGCGCCAACGAGGGCGCGCGGGTCCTTTCGGCACGCCGAGACGCCCCGTCATATTACCGCTCGGCCCGCTCGCCACGTCCATGACCAGCGGCTTTGCCGGGAGGTGAGAGGATTCCCGAGACGGGGTGAAGACTCGCGCGTGGACGGGAATTCCGGCGGGCCGTCGCACGCTGGACAGATCAGATCCGAAAACATTCCGAGACGACGAGACGGAACGGGGCTGGGTGCGCTGTGCGTGATCCCAAGGAGCTGTACGAGCTGGAACCGCAGGGCGTGACCGCCCTGGCGGCGGCCCGCGCCGCCGCGGAGGCCGGTACCGGCCTGGTGCTGCTGTACCACTTCGAGGGCTTCATGGACGCCGGCGAGGCCGGAGGCCAGGTGGTGGCGCACCTGCTGGAACATGGTTCGCCGCAGGTGGTCGCCAGGTTCGACCACGACCGGCTGGTCGACTACCGGGCCCGTCGCCCCGCAATGACCTTCGACCAGGAGAGCTGGACGGACTACGACCCGCCGGAGATTCTCCTCCAGTTGGTGCGCGACTCCGTCGGCGCGCCGTTCCTGGTGCTCACCGGCCCGGAGCCGGACACCGAGTGGGAACTGTTCGCCGCCGCCGTACGGGATTTGGTGGAGCGGTTCGAGATCCGCCTGGCTGTCTCCTTCCACGGCATCCCGATGGGTGTGCCGCACACCCGGCCGGTCAGCCTCACCCCGCACGGCAACCGCGTCGACCTGGCGGCCGGCCACCCCAAGTGGTTCGACCAGGCGCAGGTCCCGGGCAGCGCACAGGCGTTGGTCGAGTACCGGCTCGCCGAGTCCGGCCACGACGTGCTCGGGTTCGCCGCGCACGTCCCCCACTACATCGCCCGCTCCGCCTACCCGGCCGCCGCAGTGGTGATCCTGGAGGCCGTGCAGTCCGCGACCGGCCTGGTCATGCCCGGCAGTGAACTGCGCGCGCGGGTCAACGAGGTCTACGCCGAGATCGAGGACCAACTCTCCCAGGGCGACGGCGAGCTGCGCTCCGCGATCCAGGGCATGGAGAGCCAGTACGACGCGGTCTCCGGCGCGGTCGATCGCGAGAGCCTGCTGGCCGAGACCACCGACCTGCCCTCGGCCGACGAGCTCGGCCGCCGCTTCGAGGAGTTCCTCGCCGAGCACGAGCGCGGCGCGGAGTAGGTGCGCCGCCGCCTACTGGCCGCCACCACGGCGGTGCTGATCAGCACCGCAGCGTGCAGTGCCGCCGAGACCTCCCCAAAACCCGGCCTCGGCCGGGCAGCGTCCCCCAGCCCTTCCGCCGAGCCCATCACCGGGCCGTACGTGGCACTCGGGGATTCCTACACCTCCGGCCTGCGAATCCCCCCGCAGGGCGGCTCGCCGCTGGGCTGCGGCCGGTCCGGCGTCAACTACCCCTCCCTGGTGGCCCGGCAGCTCGGCCTGCCGGACTTCACGGACGTCAGCTGCAGCGGCGCACGGACCGGAGACCTGACGGCCGCCCAGAAGACCGACAACGGGGTCAACCCGCCACAGCTGGACGCTCTCGGCCCGACGACCCGCCTGGTCACGCTCGGCGTGGGCGGGAACGATGCCGGATTCCTCGACGTCCTGGGTCGCTGCGCACTGGAGAACGTCCGGCACAGCCTGATCGGCGGCGGTAGCGACGCCCCCTGCCGCAGCTACTACACCACCGGCGGCGGGCGCGGCGAGGTCCAGCGGAAGGTACAGGACACCGGCGAGCGGCTCACGACCGCCCTCGGCGAGGTCAAGCGGCGGGCGCCGCAGGCCAAGGTCCTCCTGATCGGCTATCCGGCGCTGCTGCCGCAGGACCCGGCCCGGTGCGCCAAGACCCTGGGGGACGGGATCGCGGCCGCCGACATCGGATTCGTCACCGAGCAGGAGCAGCAGCTGAATGCCATGCTCCGCCAACGGGCCGAGGCGGCCGGAGTGACCTTCGTCGACACCTATACCTCGTCCACCGGCCACGACATGTGCGAGGCGGAGGGCACCCGCTGGATCGAACCCCTAGGTGCGGCGGGCGGTCTGGCCCCGATCCATCCGAACGCGCAGGGCCAACAGGGCATGGCTGATGCCGTCCTGACGTCTCTGCAGCAGCGGCACTGACCAGTTGCTCGGCGGACCGACCGGGCGCGCGTTTCGTGCACGCGCCCACTGCTCACCGAATCGTGAGGCGGCCCGAAGGTCCCATAGCAGGTCACAGGCCTGAGTGGGGGCAGGATCGCCGATCCCGCAGGTGATTCCCGAAGAACTCGGTACGACGGGGTGTCGGAATGCGTACCCTGCACGCAGAGGGACGGATTCGAAGATCCGCTCCGAGTCCGGCCGGGGAGCTGGCATGGCAGTTGACGTGCGGGTGAGGGGACGTGCCGCCCACTCCGCGGTGCTGCGCGAACTGCTCCTGCTCTGGGAGGCGGCCCGCCGGGCCGGAGGTCGGACGATCACTCAGAAACACCTGGCCCGGCTGGGCGGGATCGGCCCGTCCACCCTCAACGGGTGGCTGTCCGGGCGTTCCGTGCCCCGCGAGATCGACCGGCTGACCATCGTGGCAGGGGAGTTGGCCCGTGCCGCCGGCCGCCCGGTACGGCAGGCCCGCTACTGGGCCGCCCTGCGGGACGCCGACCGGGCCCAGCACAGTTCGGGCGCGATGAGGCCGGGCCAATCCGGGCGGAAGGCGGCACCGGACGCCCGGTCGGCGGCCGACGGCCATCCCGAGGCACCCGCAGCCCGCGCCGGAATCTTTGCGGCGACCGGGAGAACGGACCAGGCGATCGCCTGGTGGGAACGCGCGTGGGAACAGGGGGTCACCACGGTGCACGAGGCAGCAGACGTATGGGAGACGGCGGGCCGGATCAACGAGGCGGCCGCCTGCTACGAACGGGCCGCGTCCGACGGCGACGAGACGGCCCGGCACGAGACCGCAGCGCTGTTCGCCGGACACGGTCAGTACAGCGTTCTGCCCTGGTACGCGAACATCGGCGACCATCAGGCGCTGCGCGAGCGCGGCGAACAGTGCGAGCGGGAGGGTGACCTGGCCGGGGCGCTGAACTGGTACCGCCAGTCTGCCGAGGCAGGTAGCGAGGCGGCACTGTTCCAGGCGGCCGACATGCTGGAACGGAACGGCGGCCGGGACCGGGCGGTGCACTGGTACGAGCTCGCCGCCAAGCGGGGCGACACCTACGCGATGCGTGAACTCGGCCGACTGCTGGGTGAACTCGGCCGGTGGCAGGGGTCCGTCAGCTGGTACCGCGCCGCCGCCAGGGCGGGCGACAGGCGGGTACTGCCCGAGGCGGTCCGCGTGGTGGAGCAGCTCGACCGACGGTCGGCCACGGCCTCCGACCGGCCTCGTTCCCACCCCCGCACCCACCCGCTCCCCGCTCCGGCCGAAGACGCCGAGGCGAGCGCCGCGCGGTTGCTCGATGCGGTGGAACTGTTGAAGGACGGCGGCCGGTACTTCGAAGCGAACCTGCTGCAGAGCTTGGCGGAGCGATCCGTACAGGCCAGGTTGCGTGAGGCGTCCCGGATGCTGTCCGGTTCCGTGAATACGGACGCGGCCATCGAGTGGGTGCAGAGGTTCGCCGACGCCGGAGACCGGCAGGCCGTCTCGGAAGCGGCCGAGATGCTGGAGTACCGGGGCCGGATCGAGGAGGCACTCGACTGGTACGCGAGGGCCGCCGACGTAGGCGACCGGGACGCCCTGCTGGCGGCCGCCCGCATGCTGGCCGATCGCCGTCAGACCGAGCGCGCCCTGGAGTGGTACCGGCGGGCCGAGGAGGCGGGGGTGCCGTTGGCACACGGTGAGGCGATGATGCTGCGCCAGCAGGAGGACGGGGCCGAAGGGGAAGCCGCCCGGCGGTGCAGCGGGCGGAACCCGCAGGCGCTGCCCGCCACGCCCGCCGGGCCCGCCACGCCTGCCGGGCCTGCCGTGCCGGCGGTGCCCATCCAGCGGGGGCAGCTTCCGGGGGAGACCGGCAGCCCCCGTCCCGAGGTCGCGCCGGTCGCACCCACGGCACCCGCGCCGACCACCCGCTGCGCGCGTATCCCCCGTCAGCCGACCGCTTCCGGTCGGGCAAAGAACTGACCAGCTGCCACCGTCGATCCGTCAGGTCGCTGCGAGGAGATGCGGGGAGGTGAGGGAAGGTCAGCCCGCGCAGGCGGGTGTTGCGGGCCGGTCGGCGGTGTCCAGCGGTCGGCGCTCGGTGGGCAGTTCGCGGACGCGGCGCATCGGGGAGCACCAGAGGATCAGCGCTGCCAGCGGTACGCCGATGGTCATCAGCCACATCGCGGGGCGCACGCCCAGCTGGGTGCCGAGGAAGCCGGCCAGTACGGCGCCGAGCGGGATGGAGCCGAAGTTGAGCACCGCGCTGCTGGCGGAGAGCCGACCGAGCAGCTCCGGCGGGCAGTAGCGCTGCTGGAAGGTCGACTTGATGACGTTGCCCGCGACGACGCCTGCGGAGGCGCCGAAGCCGCCGATCAGGTACCAGCCCAGTCCGAGGCCCCGACCGGTGAGCGGGATGAGGACGGTCAGGGCGGGCAGGACGAGTTCGAGTATCAGCATGGCGCGGGAGGTGCCGAGCCGGGCGGCGACCCGGCGGGCGAAGGCCGCACCGACGATGCCGCCGGTGGAGGCCAGACCGACCAGCAGGCCGACGGTGCCCTCGGCGATGCCGACCTCGCGGATCAGGAAGACCACCAGCAGGGACTGGTAGCCCGTCAGCACCAGGTTGGAGGTGGCGCCGAACAGGGCGAAGGTACGGAACCAGACGTCGGAGCCGAGGAGCCGCAGTCCTTCGCCGATCTCCTTGCGCAGCGCCCGGCGCGGCCGGTCGGCGCGACCGGTCTCGCGGTGGCCGATCCGGGCGGTGCACCAGAGCGAGAGCAGGAACGTCGCGGTGTTGGCGAGCAGTCCGTTGACCGGTCCGGCGAGCTGGGCGATCAGGCCGCCGCTGCCGAGTCCGACGATGCCCGCCGCGGAGGCGCTGCCGTGCAGTTTGGCGTTGCCCTCGGGCTGGTCCGCAGGGTCGAGCAGCTGCGGCAGGTACGCGGTGTACGCGGTTTGGAAGAACACCCCGGCGGCCCCGGCGAGCAGCGCCACGGCCAGCAGGTGCCACAGGGTGAGCGCCCCGGCGAGGGCGGCCAGCGGGACGGTGGCGTACAGGACCAGCGAGACGGCGGTCGCGGTGAGCATGATCGGGCGGGCGCGCAGCCGGTCCACCCACACCCCGGCGGGCAGGCCGATCAGCAGCCAGGGCAGCCAGCCCGCCGCGCCGAGCAGGCCGACCTGGAAGGTGCTGGCGTGCAGGGTGCTGACCGCGATCAGCGGCAGGGCCAGGCCGGTGACGGCGGAGCCGTACTTGTTGGCGGTCTCGCCGATCCACAGTAGCCGGAAGTCGCGGTGGCGCCGCAGCAGCCCGACGCGGCGGCGGTCGGTCGGGTCGGCTAAGGCGGACCCCGGGCGACAGGACCCGGCAGCGACCGGCTCCGCGACCGGCTCGGCTGGGTGGGACTCGGTGGAGGCGGTCGAGGTCATGGCCGGTCGGGTTCCTTTCGGGGCAGTACCTGGATCTGGACGATGGCCGGTCGCGCCTCGGGGTCGAGGGCGGCGTCCCGGTCGGGGGTGTGACGGGCGACGACGGCGGCCAGTTCGTCGCCGAGAGCCTGGAGCTGGGCGGGCGTCAGGCGGAGGTTGCTCCAGTCGCTCACGAGGCCCGCGTTGCGCCAGTCGCCCTCCCACTCGGCGGCCAGCGAGTCCGCGACCCGCTGGTACTGACGGCGCAGGTTCTCCGCCTGGTAGACGGAGACCGCCGCCTTGGCGCCGGGGTCCTGCTCGAAGTCGGTGGCGGTCAGCGTGATCGCGCCGCGCACGGCGCGCCACCAGCGCTCCCGCTTGGTGCCGCGGCCGGTCTCCTCCTCGATGAACCCGTGTTCCGCGAGGTGCCGCAGGTGCCAGCTGATGGTGCCGGTGGACTCGCCGGTGCGCTCGGCGAGCCGCGCGGACGTCGAGGGGCCGTGCAACCGGAGCTCGTCCAGCAACTGCATCCGCAGCGGATGGGCCAGTCCGCGCAGGCTGTTGGCGTCGAGTCGACGTCGCGGGGGCTCGTCCTTCGGCGCGGGGGTGGCGGGGTGTTCTTCGGGGCGGTGCTCGTTCATGACGGCAACACTAGAGTGCAGAGACTTCTCTGCATAGACCTCTTTGCAGAGAAGTCTCTGCAATTTGCCTGGGCGGCGCCCGGTGTTCGCGCGGCGCCGGTCCGAATGTCCGTCACCCGGCGTACGGTGACTGACATATGAAGACCACCACTCCGTACGATCCGCAGTCCGAGGCCCGCTGGGTGCCCGAGCCCGACAAGCGGCCCGGCCGCACAGCCTTCCAGCGTGACCGCGCCCGGGTGCTGCACTCGGCCGCGCTGCGCCGCCTGGCCGGGACGACCCAGGTGGTCGCGCCGATGCGCAGCGACTTCCCGCGTACCCGGCTCACCCACTCGCTGGAGTGCGCGCAGGTCGGCCGGGAGCTGGGCGCGGCGCTCGGCTGCGATCCGGATCTGGTGGAGACCGCCTGCCTGGCCCACGACATCGGCCACCCGCCGTTCGGCCACACCGGCGAGGAGGCGCTCGACCAGGCCGCCGCGGCCTGCGGCGGGTTCGAGGGCAACGCCCAGTCGCTGCGCATCCTGACCAGGCTGGAGCCCAAGCGCTTCGCCCCGCTCGACGAGCCCGAGGTCCGGCTCTCCCCGTGGCCCGGGCGCAGTGTCGGCCTCAACCTGACCCGGGCCGCGCTGGACGCCGCCACCAAGTACCCGTGGGCGCGCGGCGGCCACCCCACAGACCGCGCCTCCACCAAGTACGGCGTGTACGGCGACGACCTGCCGGTCTTCCGCTGGATGCGCACCGGCGCGCCGGACGGCCGCCGGTGCTTCGAGGCCACCGTGATGGACTGGTCCGACGACGTCGCGTACTCCACCCACGACGTGGAGGACGGCCTGCAGGCCGGCCACATCGACCCGGCGGCACTGCGCGCCCCGCAGGAGCGGGCCGAGCTGTTCAAGGCCGCCGAGCGGTTCGCTCCGCAGACCGGGCCGGAGGAGTTCGGCGCGGCCCTCGACCGCCTGCAGTCCGAGGACTGGTGGCCCACCTCGTACGACGGCACCGCCCGCGCCCGGGCCGGCCTCAAGGATCTCACCAGCCAGCTGATCGGCCGGTTCTGCCTGGCCGCCGAGCAGGCCACCCGGGCCCGCTACGGCCCCGGCCCGCTCACCCGGTACGCCGCCGAGCTGGTCGTCCCGCGCGAGGTCCGGTTGGAGTGCGCGGTACTCAAGGCGGTCGCCGTCCGGTACGTGATGCAGCGCGACGAGCAGGCCCAGCTGCGCTCCCGCCAGCGCGTGGTGATCGCCGAACTCGCCGACGCCCTGCTGCGCACCGCCCCGGACGGGCTGGACCCGGTGTTCGCCGCCCAGTACGCGGAGGCCGAGGACGACCGCGCCGCGCTGCGCACCGTGATCGACCAGATCGCCACCCTGACCGACGCGTCCGCCCTGGCCCTGCACGCCAAGCTGACCGGCTGAGCCCGGCCCCGAACGAGCGCTTCGGACGACCGCTTCGGGCGGCCGGTTCGTCCGAGCGCTCCCGTAGACTTTCCCAGTGGCCGGGAGGATCAGGGACGAGGATGTGCAGGCGGTGCGTGCCGCCCTGCCGATCGACGCCGTGGTCGGCGACTACGTGCAGTTGGCCAACGGCGGCGGCGCCCAGCTGAAGGGCGTGTGCCCGTTCCACGACGAGAAGTCCGCGTCGTTCTACGTGCACCCGGGCAAGGGTGTCTTCCACTGCTTCGGCTGCGGTGAGTCCGGCGACACGATCACCTTCCTGATGAAGATCGAGCACTGCTCGTTCGCGGAGGCGGTCGAGCGGATGGCCGCCCAGGCGGGCATCACCCTGCGCTACGAGGAGGGTGGCTACAGCCCCCGACACCAGCAGGGCGAGCGGACCAGGCTGATCGAGGCGCACAAGGTCGCCGCCGCCTGGTTCCAGGAGCAGCTGGCCACCCCCGAGGCGGAGATCGGCCGTCGTTTCCTCGCCGAGCGCGGTTTTGACGAGGCCGCCGCCAAGCACTTCGGGGTGGGCTACGCCCCGGTCGGCTGGGAGCACCTGGTGCGGTTCCTGCGCGGCCGCGGCTTCACCGACAAGGAGATCTCGGTCGGCGGCCTGGCCTCGCAGGGGCAGCGCGGCGGCCTGATCGACCGCTTCCGGGGCCGCCTGGTCTGGCCGATCAGGGACAGTTCGGGCGACGTGGTCGGCTTCGGCGCCCGCCGGCTGCGCGAGGACGACAACGGTCCGAAGTACCTGAACACCCCCGAGACGCCGATCTACAAGAAGTCGAACGTCCTGTACGGCATCGACCTGGCCCGCAAGGAGATCGCCAAGTCCGGCCGGGCGGTGGTGGTCGAGGGCTACACCGATGTGATGGCCTGTCACCTGGCGGGCGTCACCACGGCGGTGGCCACCTGTGGCACCGCGTTCGGCGAGGACCACATCAAGATCATCCGTCGGCTGCTGATGGACACCTCCACCTACCGCGGTGAGACGGTCTTCACCTTCGACGGTGATGCCGCCGGGCAGAAGGCCGCCCTGCGTGCCTTCGAGGACGACCAGAAGTTCGCCGCCCGCACCTCCATCGCCATCACCCCGGGCGGAATGGACCCGTGCGAGCTGCGCCTCGCCCAGGGCGACGAGGCGGTCCGCAGCCTGGTCGAGAACCCCGTCCCGCTGTTCGAGTTCGCGCTTCGCTCGGCGGTCGCCAGGCACCGGGTGGACACCGCGGAGGGCCGCGCCGCCGCGCTCGAAGAGGCCGCCGGCATCATCGTCAAGATCAAGGACCGCTCGATCCAGCACGAGTACGCCGTCCAGCTGGCCGGCATGGTCGGCATCCTGGACGAGCAGTTCGTGGTCCGCCGGATCTCCCAACTCGCCCGCTGGCAGCGGGAGAACCAGCAGAACGGCCAGCGCCGGCCGCTGCACCGCCCCGAGCCCGCCGGACAGCAGCCGGCCCGTCCGGAGCGCCCGGTGTTCCGGCTCAACCCGCGCGACCCGGCGCAGTTCGTCGAGCGCGAGCTGCTCAAACTCGCACTGCAGCACCCCGACCTGGTCAGCCCGGCCTTCGACCAGTACGGCGAGGACGAGTTCCCCACCCCGCCGTACCGGGCCGTCCGGCGCGCCATCGGCCAGGCCGGCGGCGCCGCGTACGGCGCGAGCCTGCCGGACTTCACCGCCACCGTTCGCGAGGCCAGCCCGGACGACCAGGTCCGCGGCCTGGTCACCGAACTGACCGTGGAGCCGATCCGCTCCCGCCGCAAGGCCGACGAGGTGTATGCGGGGGAGTTCCTGGTCAAGCTCCGCCTGCAGGCCGTGGACCGGCGGGTCGACGAGGTGCGCGCCCACCTGCGGCGGCTGGGCGACCGTGCCACCGCCGAGGAACTGCACCCGGTGCAGAGCGAGTTGTGGGCGCTGCAGCAGTACGGCCAGCAGCTGCGTTCCCGCGGCGCCGCCGCCCTCTGACCGCCACCCTCTGGCCGTCGCCCGACCACCCGGGACCCCTCTCACCCCCGCCCGCCCGGGGGCATCGGTGCGTGCGCCGGGTGCCGTTCGCCCGGCTCGCGGCCGCCCGCAGGTGCCCGGGCCCGCCGGGCTGGGTATCCCCTCCGGTGTGGCGCGGCACCCCCAGGCCGCGCGCGGCCCCTGGAGGGATGCCCGTGGAGCTCTCAGTCGCCCGCCCGCACCGGACCGCCCCCGCCCGGGACACCGCGATCCCACGCCGGCCCGGCCCGGCCGGCCCGCAACTCCCCACCAGCGAGCCACAGCCCGGGCCGGCGAATTCCGGAGCCGAGACCGAGCCCGTCCCCGGGGCCGAAAGCGCCCGTGAGGCCGAGGCCGCGCAGGAGCCCGACACCGAGCCCACCGCCGAGGACCTCGCCGACGAGCCCCCGGAAGCCGCCCTGGACGAGGGCGCCGGCCCGGCCGCCGACCTGCTGCGGCAGTACCTGCGCGAGATCGGCCGGATCCGGCTGCTGACGGCCGCCGAGGAGGTCGAGCTGGCCTGCCAGATCGAGGCCGGCCTGTTCGCCGAGGAGGCGCTCGACCGCACCACCCCGGGCGGGGACGAGCGGCTCACCGACGACCTGGACCGGCTGGTCGTGCTCGGCCGGATCGCCAAGCGCCGCCTGATCGAGGCCAACCTGCGGCTGGTGGTCTCGGTCGCCAAGCGCTACGTCGGCCGCGGCCTGACCCTGCTCGACCTGGTCCAGGAGGGCAACCTCGGGCTGATCCGGGCGGTGGAGAAGTTCGACTACGCCCGCGGCTACAAGTTCTCCACCTACGCGACCTGGTGGATACGTCAGGCGATGAGCCGCGCCCTCGCCGACCAGGCCCGCACCATCCGGGTGCCGGTGCACGTGGTCGAGCTGATCAACCGGGTGCTGCGGGTGCAGCGCGCCTTGCTGCAGGAGCGGGGCGTGGAGCCGACCGCCGCCGAGGTCGGGCTGGTGCTCCAACTGCCGCCGGAGCGGGTCCGGGAGATCCTCAGGCTGGCCCAGGAACCGGTCTCGCTGCACACCCCGGTCGGCGAGGAGGACGACGTGGCCCTCGGCGACCTGATCGAGGACGCCGACGCCGCCTCGCCGCCGGAGAGCGCGGCCTTCCTGCTGCTGCGCGAGCACCTGGAGGCGGTGCTGGCCATCCTCGGCGAACGCGAACGCCAGGTGGTCCAGCTCCGCTACGGCCTCGACGACGGCCGCCCCCGCACCCTGGAGGAGATCGGCCACCTGTTCGGCGTGACCAGGGAGCGGATCCGGCAGATCGAGGCGAAGACCCTCCGCAAACTTCGCGAGCACGCCTCCGCCGACCAGCTCCGCGGCTACCTGGACTGACCGGACTCCCGGCGGTCCGTCAGTGGTGGAACCCGCTGCGCTGCGGCATGCCCAGCTCGCTGAGCGGCGCGGGCTGGCGCTCCAGCTCGGGCAGCAGCCGCCGCAGGTCGCTGAGCAGCAGGTCCGCCAGGTCCCGGGTGAACCCGTTGCGGCACACCACGCGCAGCACCGCCAGATCGGTCCGTCCCTCCGGGAAGGTGTACGCGGGGACCTGCCAGCCGCGTTCGCGCAGTCGCCGGGACACGTCGAAGACGTCGAACGGGGCGTCCCCGTTCGTGGTGAAGGCGAACACCGGCAGCTGGTCGCCCCGGGTGATCAGCCGGAACGGGCCGAGCTTCTCGATCTGCCCGGCCAGGTACTCGGCGACGTCCCGGCAGGCCTGCTGCACCGCGTGGAACCCGGCGCGCCCGAGCCGCAGGAAGGTGTAGTACTGGGCGACCACCTCCGAGCCCGGCCGGGAGAAGTTCAGTGCGAAGGTCGGCATGTCGCCGCCCAGGTAGTTGACCTTGAACACCAACTCCTCGGGTAGCGCCTCGCCGTCCCGCCACAGCGCCCAGCCGACCCCGGGGTACACCAGTCCGTACTTGTGACCGCTCGTGTTGATCGAGGCCACCCGGGGAAGCCGGAAGTCCCACCTCAGGTCCGGGTCGAGGAACGGCGCGACCATGCCGCCGGACGCGGCGTCCACGTGCACCGGGATGTCGAGCCCGGTGCGCTGCTGGAGGCCGTCCAGCGCGGCGCAGATCTCGGCGATCGGCTCGTACGAGCCGTCGAAGGTGGAGCCGAGGATGCCGACCACGCCGATGGTGTTTTCGTCGCAGTGCGCCACGGCCTGATCGGCGGTCAGGTGGAAGCGGTCGCCCTCCATCGGGACCAGCCGCGCCTCGACCTCCCAGAAGTTGCAGAACTTCTCCCAGCAGACCTGCACGTTGACGCCCATCACCAGGTTGGGCCGCGCCCCGGCCGCGTACCGGTCGGCGTTGCGGCGCATCCAGCGCCGCTTGAGCGCCATTCCGGCGAGCATGCAGGCCTCGCTGGAGCCGGTGGTGGAGCAGCCCACCGCCGCACCGGGATCGGGTGCGTGCCACAGATCGGCGAGGATCGCCACGCAGCGCCGCTCCAGTTCCGCGGTCTGCGGGTACTCGTCCTTGTCGATCATGTTCTTGTCGCGGCACTCGCCCATCAGCCGGTCCGCGTATTCGTCCATCTGCGTGGTGACGAAGGTCGCCAGGTTGAGCTTGGCGTTGCCGTCCAGCATCAGTTCGTCGTGGATCAGCTGGTACGCGACGGAAGGCGGGATCGGGATCTTGGGCAGCTGGTGCAGCGGCGGGGCCACTTGCATCGCGCCCAGCGGGTCGGTCAGTACGTGCAGCGGACTGAACGGCAGCCGACGGTCGTCGTGCTCGTGTCCCTGCCCCTTGTGCAATGCCATGACGAACCGTCCCTCCAGTCGTGGAGCCCCCAACGTTGCCACCCCGCCGGGCCTGACGCATCCTCAGCGACGCTTCGACGGGCTGGTGCGGACGGTCCGTCAGGAAGTAGCGGCGGTCTCCGGGTGGAACTGCTCGCGCACCGCCGCGTACTGCTGGCGCACCGCGTTGCCGACCGCCAGGTCGTGCTCCTGATCGGGGTTGAGCAGGGTGACGTCCGGCAGTTCCCAGTGCGGGGGCTCGGCCGTCCCGGCGAGCGCCCAGGCGGCCTGGCGGGCCGCGCCGCGCGCCGCGTGGTCGCCGCGCGGCGGCACCACCACGGGCAGCCCGAACACCAGCGGGGCTATCTGCTGCACGGCGGGCAACCGGCCGGCCGTCCCCAGCAGGAACACCCGGTTCACCGCGACGCCGTGCCCGCGCAGCACGTCCAGCGCCTCGGCCAGGTTGCACAGCATGCCTTCGACGGCGGCCCGCGCCACGTGCTGCGGCGCCATCGACTCGGCCCGCAGCCCGGTCAGGGTGCCCGCCGCCTGCGGCAGCTTCGGGGTGCGCTCGCCGTCCAGGTAGGGCAGGAAGACCATCCCGTACGCGCCCGGCGAGGACTGCAGGGCCAGCTCCGACAGACCCTCCAGGTCGGTGCCGAGCATCGCGGCCGTGGAGCGCAGCACCTGCGCGGCGTTCAGCGTCGCCACCATCGGCAGGTGCCGGCCGGTGGCGTCCGCGAACGAGGACACCAGGCCGGAGGGGTCGACCACCGCCCGGTCGTGCACTGCGAAGATCGTGCCGTTGCCGCCCAGCGACACCACCGCGTCGCCCGGGCCCAGCCCGAGGCCCAGCGAGGCCGCCATGTTCTCGCCGGTGCCGGCCGAGATCAGCAGCCCCTCGGGGGTGTGCCCGGCGGGCTCGGCCGGGCCGAGCACGTCCGGGACCTTCAGCTCGTGGCCGAACGCCAGTTTGATCAGGTCCTGCCGGTACTCGCCGGTGATCGGCGACCAGTAGCCGGTGCCGGAGGCGTCGCCGCGGTCCGTGGTGCGCCGCCGGGCACCGCCCAGCAACTGGGAGACCAGCCAGTCGTGCGGCAGCAGCACCTCGGCGATCCGCTGCGCCGACACCGGCTCGAATTCGGCCAGCCAGCGCAGCTTGGCGATGGTGTACGTGGGGCCCGGCACCGCGCCGATCGCCTCCACCCAGGGCTCCGCCCCGCCGAGCGCGTCCAGCAGCGCGGCCGCCGAGCCCGCCGAGCGCGGGTCGTTCCACAGCAGCGCGGGCCGCACCAGCACGCCGCCGGCGTCCAGGCCGATCAGCCCGTGCTGCTGGGCGGACACCCCGATCGCCCGGACGCCCTCCAGCAGGCCCCCGGCGGCGGCGTCGCCGAGCGAGTGCAGCCAGGTCTGCGGATCGACCTCGGTGGAGCGGGCGTCATCGCCCTCGGGCAGCGGATGGGGGGCCCGGCCCTGCCGCAGCACGGCGCCGGTGTCGGCGTCGCACGCGACGATCCGGGTGCGAGTGGTGGAGCTGTCGATGCCCGCGACGATGGCCATGCCGAGATCATGCCGCAGTCGGCGGCCGGGGCGGGCCCGACTGCCGCAAGTGTTGCCCAGTCGGTACCGGAACCAGCCCCACCGCCGACCCTCCGTGCCTGGTCGGAGGCGTTCCGTGCCGACCGGAGACGTTCACTGCGATCAGGACGACGTGATCAGGATGCTCAGGGGCGGACGGTGCCCCAGCCGTCGTCCTCACCCTGGTGCTTCGCGAAGTACGGGACGCGTTCGGTCAGCGCGTTCGGCAGCTTCTCCCCGACCTTGTCGGCCACCGCCCCGGCGGCCTTCCCGGCCACCGCGCCCGCCTGCTGCTTGGCCTTGCCGGCCGCTTCCTGCACCCGCGGGTTCTCCCGCAGCTGGCGGGCCGCACCGGCCAGCTGGTCGTACCGTTCCCGCCCGGCCCGGGTACCGAGGACGTACCCGATCCCGATGCCCACGATCAACGACACCTTCCACATGCCCTGGTTCCACCCTTCGTCGCCGCGCGATTGTGTGCCGCGTCTACCCGTCCGGCCGGGCCGTGAACCGCCCTGCCGGTGGCGGGTCCGGGCCAGCCGGAGCCACCGTGCACCAGCATCCCCGTCCGCACCGTGCGGCGCGCGCGGGGCACGCCGGACCGGCCCGCGGCCGAGGTGGGGGAGGCCGCTGCCGAAAGCGATTGGCGGAACACCCCCCTGAGTGCGCTAATGTATGTCCCGCAGCGAGCACCGTGGGCCCCGGGGAGATCCGGAGACCGGGGTGGGCGAGGCGGAAGCACGATCCTCCATAGCTCAATTGGCAGAGCAGCCGACTGTTAATCGGCAGGTTATTGGTTCGAGTCCAATTGGAGGAGCGCGGTCCCCCATAGCTCAATTGGCAGAGCAGCCGACTGTTAATCGGCAGGTTATTGGTTCGAGTCCAATTGGGGGAGCTTCACCGGATTTCACGGTGATCAGTACAGAGCGAAGGCCCTTCGGTGATACCGAGGGGCTTTCGTGTTTTCCCGCGCTTCCCAGGGCCCCGGGGGCGCGCCCGGTGACCCTGGGGGTGATCAGCCGCCGCCGGCCTGCCGGTAGAGGTCGGCGAGGCGGTCGCCGAACGCGACGCTGTAGGAGACCTCCGGGCTGTTCCCGCCCTGCTGGTAACCCCCTATGACACCGACCACCTGACCCTGCTCGGTCACCCAGGGGCTGCCGCTGGTGCCGTCGGTGAATCCGGAGCAGTCGAAGCGCTGCTGGGTGTTGCTGCGCGAGGTGGTGAGGCCCTCGCAGGTAATCGGGGACACGGCGTTGTTGGGGTAGCCGGTGACGGTGACGTTCAGCCCGAAGCCGAGCCCGGTGGCGAGGGTGTAGGCGCCCATCACGTCCTCGATCTGTCGGCCGTGCACCGCGTCGAGGGTGAGGAACGCCACGTCGTACCCTTCGTTCTCGTCCGGCCCCCAGCGCGGGTCCACCAGCACCGCGTTGACCGGCCAACTCCCGTACGGGGCGCGCTGGTCGCGGTAGCCGGGCGCGAACACCAGGCCGTCCAGCGGGATGCCGTGCGGGGCCGCGCAGTGGGCGGCGGTGATCAGCAGGTTGTGGCTCCGGCTGTGCACCACGGCGGCTGTGCACGCCCGCATGCCGTCGATGTCGTCCACGAACAACGGCCCGATCCGGTTGCCCAGCGGACCAGCGGGGGCGGGCCGGGCGGTCGGACGGTCGCGGTCCGGCCCGGCGGAATCGCAGCCGGTCGCGGCCGCCCCCAGCAGGAGCAGCAGCGCACAGGCCGCGGCGGCCGGGCCGCTGCCGGTTCGGGGAGAGGTGCGCGGCACCGTCACTCGCTTCCGCTCGACGGGCCCGCCCGGGGGTGCCGGGCGGAGGATGCAGCAAGATCTACCAGGGGCCGCACGACACCGGCAACCGCCTCGGCGGCGGGCCGCCCGACTGGGTGCCAGGAACGCTGGGACGCCCGCGCGTGGAACGCGACGGCAGGGCGTGACCGGGCCGCCGGGCGCCTGGCGGGGCGTCATTGACGTGGTGGCTCTCGCGAACGCCAGATCCGTGCGGGAGGTGTCATGGCGGAGCCGATCACGCAACGCGCCGTCGTTGCGATCGGGTTTCGGGGATGCCGACAGCGTAGATGGTGCGGAAGCGGTCGCCGTCCAGGGCGTGCGCGAACACCGCCACACCCGGCTGTTCAGTGGCAGCCGATGGCACGGGGCGCCCGGGCGCGACTGCCGAGTGCCGTCCGTGGCCGGCCCCGGTTCCGGCCGTGCTCGGCGGGGCGAGGGTGCCCGCTCCCGCCCGCCGCCGACCCGATGATCATGCGTCACGCGCGGCGTGGTGCCGCCGCCTCTCCGCTGCTGTCTACTCGTCGGAGTGTCCACCGGACGGGTGCGACCGGGGCCACGAATGGGCGGCGCGGAAGGGTCGGGAGCGGGCGGACCCGGATGCGCCCCCGGCGCGCACCAGGGGTGACCGACCGGCTATGCTGCCGGGGGCGTCCCTGAGGGGCCGTCTACTGCTGCCGGGCCGCGTGTCGGCCCCGGCGGGTCGAGTCGGGGGGCGGTAGCTCAGCCGGTTAGAGCAGGGGACTCATAATCCCTTGGTCGTGGGTTCGAGTCCCACCCGCCCTACCTCGGCCGCTGACCGACCGTCAGTCGGTGGGGCCCTTGACCTGGTGAAACGCCCAGGCTGCCACGGAAACTGTAGAGCACCGGCGCGTTGGACGGCCTGCTCCCACGCCGAGATTCACCCTTCGGGGGACATTGCGCGGCCGTTGTACGGCGTCTGCACAGCTTTCGCCCGGTAGGGCGACCCCTCCTGATCTGTGCTCGGCCAACCCTCGGCCCGGCCCGGTGCTTCCTCCCGGCGGCCTGCGGAGCCGCTGGCGTTCTTCCCCGCTCCGGCCGGCATCGACCGATCGGATGATGCCGGGGTCAGCCGAAAAGCTCGCCAGCACTGGCCGGTTCGCCGACGAATCGAGGTGGGGGACGGGGCAAATATCAGGTGGACCGGGTTTTCGCCCCACACCGTGTCTGTCGAGGCATTCCGTGCTGTATCTGCCGTCCCTCAGGAGGACCGTGATGACGACCGCAATCGACCAGCGTCTGCTCGGTGCTGCCCACACCGGCGACGTCGCCGCCGTCAGGGCCGCCCTGGCCGCCGGCGCGAATCTGGAGGCGCGCGATCCGCAGGGGCGGACGGCGCTGCTGACGGCCGCGCTCGCCGACCAGGTGGCCGTCGCCGAGTTCCTGGTCGCGGCGGGAGCGGATCCGGATGCGCAGGACGATCGGAAGGACAGCCCATGGCTGGTCACCGGCGTCACCGGCAGTGTCGCCATGATGCGGGCCCTGCTGGTCGCCGGGCCGGATTTCGGGCTGACCAACCGGTTCGGCGGCGTCAGCCTGATACCGGCCGCCGAGCGCGGCCATGTCGCCTACGTGCAGGCGGTGTTGGCGGAGACCGACCTCGATGTCGACCACGTCAACCGCCTGGGGTGGACGGCCCTGCTGGAGGCCGTGATCCTCGGCGACGGCGGCCGTCCGCACACCGAGATCGTCCGCCTGCTGCTCGCAGCGGGCGCCGACCCGCAGCTCGCCGACGCCGACGGCGTGACGGCGCTCCAGCACGCCGAGCGTCGCGGCTTCAACGGCATCGCCGCCCTGCTGCGCGCAGCCACATCCGATTCGTGGAAGGGAGAAACCTCGTGATCGTTCGTCGATGGCACACCGCACCGCTTCCTGCCCGCCGATCATCCGCGGGGGAGTGCGGTGAGGGCCTGACAGAGGGCGTCCAGAGCGGCAGGGAAGGCGTGGTCGGGCGGGGTGGCGTAGCCGATCACCAGGCCGTCGAGGAGTGGCATGGTGCTGTCGGGGTGGCGGTAGGCACGCAGCCCCTCCAGGGCCAGGCCGATTCGGCGAGCGGTGCCGAGGGCCAACGGCTCGGTGTGTTCGGGGAGTTCGAGGACGGCGTGCAGCCCGGCGGCGATGCCGCTGACCCGGATGTCCGGGGTGCGGTCGGCCAGAGTGCGGACCATCAGGTCGCGGCGGTGGCGGTAGCGGCGGCGCATCCGGCGCAGGTGGCGGTCGTAGGCACCGTGGGCGAGGAAGTCGGCCAGGGTGAGTTGGTCGATCACCCCGGAGGTCAGCTCGCGGGCGCCCTTGGCGGCGAGCACCGGCTCGACCAGCGCAGCGGGCAGCACCATCCAGCCGAGCCGCAGCGCGGGGGAGAGGCTCTTGCTGGTGGAGCCGAGGTAGACCACGTGCTCGGGGTCGAGGCCCTGGACGGCGCCGATCGGCTGGCGGTCGTAGCGGAACTCGCCGTCGTAATCGTCCTCCAGCAGCAGTCCGCCGTGCGCGCGGGCCCAGTCGACCGCCAGGGCTCGGCGCTCGGCGTGCAGCGGACCGCCGGTGGGGAACTGGTGGGCGGGCGTGAGCAGGGCGGCCCGTGCGTCGGTGGCGGCCAGCTCGGCGGTGCGGGCCCCGGCCCGGTCGACGCCGATCGGGAGGGTGCGGCGGCCCGCCTCCGCCAGCAGGCCGCGGTGGAAGGCCAGACCGTACGCCTCGACCGCGACGGGCCCGTCCAGGATGCCGCCCAGCAGGCGCAAGGCGTGGGCGAAGCCGGCGCAGACCACGATCCGGTCGGGGTCGGTGCGGACGCCGCGGGAGCGGGCCAGGTACTCGGCCAGTGCGGTACGCAGTTCGGGCCGCCCGCGCGGGTCGCCGACACCGAAGGCGTCGTTGGGCGCGGCGGAGACGGCCCGGCGGGCGGAGGCCAGCCAGTCGGCGCGCGGAAACGCCGAGGCGTCGGGCGAGGACGGCATCAGGTCGTGGACGACCGGCCGGGCGGCCGTCCGGCGAACGAGGGCGTCCCGGCCGATGGGCAGCGGTGCGGCCCGGTGGGCGACCCGGGTACCGGAGCCCTGGCGGGCCGACAGCCGCCCCTCGGCGACGAGTTCGGCGTACGCGTCCGCCACCGTGTTGCGGGCGATGCCCAGGTCGCGGGCGAGGCTGCGGTACGGGGGCAGGCGGGTGCCGGGGGCGAGCCGCCCGGAGTCGACGGCCTCGCGCAACGCCTGCATCAGTTGGGCACGTCGACTGCCGCGGCCGGAGAGCTCCAGGAACAGGTCGGTGCCGAGCGGCCCGGCGGGCGCGACGGACGGGAAGTCGGCCGACGACTCGACCGGGGATCCGGAGGGGGATCCGACCGAGGAATTGACCCATGCTTCTGCCACGGAAATGCACCCTATCCTCGGTCGATCGGCGCCCTACGGTTGAGTCATGACAACGTTTCAGGTACCGCAGCGCATGAACTTCTCCGCCGTCGCCCCCAAGGTGTTCAAGGCCGTCCTGGCCCTCGACGCGGCCGCCCGCGAGGGGCTGGACCCGGAGTTGCTGGAGCTGGTGCAGATCCGGGTCGCGCAGGTCAACAAGTGCGCGTACTGCATCGGGTACCACACCGTGGACGCCCGGAAGGCCGGGGAGAGCGAGGAGCGGATCTACCAGCTGACGGCGTGGGAGGAGTCCAGCCTGTTCACCGAGAAGGAGCGGGCGGCGCTGGCCCTCGCGGAGGCGGTCACGCTGCTGCCCTCCGGCGTCTCGGACGAGGTGTACGAGGAGGCGGCGAAGCACTTCGAGGAGCGCGAAATGGCGCAGCTGATCGCCCTGGTGTTCACGGCCAACGCGTGGAACCGGATGAACGTCACCACCCGCAAGACGCCCGGCACGCTCTGACAGGACGCCTGCGCGGCAGGACGGCCAGGGACCGACGGACGCCCGCCGGCCCCCGGGGCCCGGGGCCAGCCCACGCCTGGGACCCCACCCCCCATGTCCGGGCTTCTGTCCGGGCTTCCGGGCCTCCTGGCCCCCGGCCTCCCTGCCCCCGGGCCCGCCCACGCCGGGGCCCGCCCCCCAGGCCCATGCCCGGCCTTCCGGGCCCCCGGCCTCCCGGCCTGGGCTTTCGGGCCCCCGGGCCCCGGGCCTGGGCTTCCGGCCCCGGTCCTCGTGCCCGGGCCCCGGGCCTGGGCTTCCGGCCCCGGCTCTCGCGCCCGGGCCCCGGCTAGGGTGAGTGGATGCTCATGCCCGCTGACCTGCCCACGCCGTTGACGGTGGTCGACGATCCGGAGCTCGCTGCCGCAGGGGTCGAGCTGTGGCTGAAGCGGGACGACCTGGCGCATCCGACGGTGCCTGGCAACAAGTGGCGCAAGCTCGCGCCGAACCTGGAGCGGGCGGTTGCGGACGGCTGCCGGGCATTGCTCACCTACGGCGGGGCGTACTCCACGCACGTGCGGGCGGTGGCCGCGGCGGCGCGGGCGCTCGGGTTGGCGAGCGTCGGGGTGATTCGCGGGGCCGAGCTGGCGGGGATGCCGCGGAACTGGTCGCTGGCCCGGGCCGAACGGGACGGGATGGTGCTGGAGTTCGTCGAGCGTTCCGTCTACCGGGAGATCGCCTCCGGGCGGCAGGAGCGGCGGGCAGGGCACTTCGTGGTGCCCGAGGGCGGGTCGAACGCGGCCGCGGTGCGCGGGGCCGCAGTGGTGGCCGCGGAACTGGCCGACCAACTGCCTGGCTTGGGCGCCCGGGACGTGGTCTGCTGCGCGGTCGGCACGGGTGGGACGCTGGCCGGGATCGCCGCCGGCCTGCCGCCGGGTGCGCAGGCGCTCGGCGTGGCGGTGCTGCGCGGCGAGGGTTACCTGGAGCGCGAGGTGGCGGCGTTGCAACTCGCCGCGTATGGGCGGGAGTTCGACAACTGGCGGCTGGATCACGGCTGGCACGGCGGCGGGTACGGCCGGGTGTCGCAGGAGTTGGAGCGATTCGCCGCCGGGTTCGAGAGCCGGCACGGGGTTCCGGTGGAGCGTCGGTACGTGGCGAAGGCACTCTCCGCGGTGTACGGCCTGGCCCGAGCGGGCGAGTTGGCGGACCGTCGGGTCACCCTGGTGGTGACCGGCCTTCCGGACCAGGACCCGGACCCGGACTCGGCCGTGCTCCAGACCCCGCCCCAGGCCGCGCCCGCGCCCGCGCCCCCGCCCCCGGAGGCGTAGCGCGGGAGCCGGGCACGGGGGCGGGCTTTCGGGCCCGGCGGCCGGCGGCCGGGTCAGCCGAAGCTGAGGTCGGCGCAGAGGTCGCTGTCGGCGGGCCGGGTGTTGTCCGTGATGCCGTTCGGGATGGCGGAGGGGATGGTGCCGGCGGAGGCCCCGGGGTCGGGGGTACCGGGGGTGTCGGTGCCGGCCCGGTCCTGGCCGAGGGTCAGGGTGATGCCCTCGCCGCCGGAGGTGGCGCGGAGCTCGGCGCCGGGGTAGAGCTGGGCGAGGCGTTCGGCGGCGGGGCGCTGGTCGGACGCGTACTCGATCAGCGTGGTGGCCCGGGCGGGGGTGTTCTCGGCGATGGTGATGTTGCGGTACCCGCTGCCGCGCAGCGCGGTCGCGGCGCGTCCGGCCAGCCCGGGTGACTTGGCGGCGTTGTGGACCACGATGGGCACGTCCAGGCTCGCGCTGTCGGGGCTGCTGGTGGCGGACGGACTGGCCGAGCCGGACGGACTGGCCGAGCCAGAGGGGTCGGCCGAGCCGGAGGGACTGGCCGAGGCGCCGGCCGAGGGGTCGGCGGACGGGCTCGCGGTGTCGCCGGTGAGGTGGCCGTCCAGGGTGCGGTCCTGGCGGAGCAGGTTCCACAGGATGTTCGCGTCCGGCTGCACGATGGCGACCCGGGCGCCCTGGAAGCGCCACGGCAGGGTGACGAACTGGATGTCGGGGAGCTTGATGTTCTGCAGCGACTGGGCGAACTCGGCGAGCTTGTACGGGGAGCCGAGGCCGGGGTCGACGGTGAGCGACTTGGTGGCGGCATCGGCCAGCGGCAGCAGGGTGGTCAGGTCGAAGCCCTCGCCCTGCACTTTCTTGATCAGCGAGGACATGAACGCCTGCTGACGACGCATCCGGCCGATGTCGGAGCTGTCGCCGAGGCCGTGCCGGGCGCGGACGTAGTCGACGGCCTGTTGTCCCGTGACGGTCTGCCGGCCCTTGGTGAGCTGGATGCCGTAGGAGTTCACGTCGTTGGGCACGCACACGTCCACGCCGCCGACGGCCTCGGTGATGGAGGCGAAGCCCTTGAAGTCGACGACCAGGGTGTGGTCCACCCGCAGGCCGGTCAGCTCCTCCACGGTGTTCTGCGTGCAGGCGGGGTTGCCGTTCTTGAACTCGCCGATGGTGAAAGCCGAGTTGAACATCTGGTTGGCCCGGGCGGTGGTCCATCGGCCGTCCGCGAGCCGGCACGGCGGGATGGTGACCAGGGTGTCCCGGGGGATCGACACGCCGACGGCGTGTTTGTGATCGGCGTAGACGTGCAGCAGGATCGCGGTGTCGGAGTGCCCGACTCCCACGTCGCCGCCGCCGAGGTCGCCATTGCCGTCGCTCCGGGTGTCGGAGCCGAGCAGCAGGACGTTGACGGGGTGTCCGCCAGTAGGGGCGGGAGGCCCGGCCGGCGGGCGGGTGGAGGCGATGCCCTCCGGGGCGAAGGTCGTGATGTTGTGGTCGAGCCGCTGGTAGTACCAGGCGCCGAGTCCCGCGGCGACGACCACCATGACGGCGGCGGTCGCCCCGAGACCCTGGGCTATTCGGCGGCCTCTGCGGCGTCGGGGCGGGGCCGCGGCAGGACTCTGGGTGGCGTCGGTCATCGATCCGGAATCTCTCTGCGCGCAACGGGAACTGGTGCCCGAGGGCAGGCACTTGCCGTCTCCGCGAGACTGCGGACGACGGGGTGTTCGTCACCACTTAGACGGCGCGGTGACGGGAATGGTTACACGCGAACCATCATTTCCGAGAGATTTTTCGAACCTCGAACCGGGGTACCCCCGAACCACCCGGCGGGCGGTCCGGAGGTTGGTCCGACGGAGGGTCAGCCGCGGGCCGAGGAGTCGAGCATCCGCCGCAGCAGGTCCCGCAGTTGGGCCCGTTCCGGGGCGTCCAGCGCGGCCAGCGGTTCGCGGGCGAAGTTCAGCGATTCGCGCAGTTCGGAGGAGGCGGTCAGACCCGAGTCGGTGGCGACGACCAGCTTCACCCGACGGTCCTGCGGGTCGGACTCGCGGGTGACGAAGCCGCGGCCCTCCAGCCGGTCGACGATGCCGGTGACGTTGGACGGCTCGCAGGAGAGGGTCTGTGCGATGTGCCGCATCGGCATCGGCCCGCGCCGCAGCAGTGCCAGCACCTTGGCCTGGGCGCCGGTCAGCGAGCGGGCGGCGGCGGCCTCCTCGTACTCGCGGTGGAAGAGTCCGACCAGGCGCGCCATGAGGTCGACGACCTCCACGGTGATCGGGTCGGCGGTCGGGACCGTTGCCTGCTCCATGACCTGCTCCTTCTCCATGCCGTCGAGTCTAGCTGAACAGTTGACAACATGAACCTTTCATCCACAGGATTGCTTGAGTCACTGAATGTTTCAGGTTGATGAGGAGCGTGTGATGGCAGAGCAGGATCTTCCCGCCACCGGTCGTGAATGGCACCTGGCCGCCCGCCCGCAGGGTTGGCCGGTCCCCGGCGACTTCGCCCTGGTCGAGGCCCCCGTCCGGCAGCCCGGGCCGGGCGAGATCACCGTGCGCAACGCCTACCTGTCCGTGGACCCGTACATGCGCGGGCGGATGAACGACGTGAAGTCCTACGTCCCGCCGTACGCGCTGGGTGCGCCGATGGACGGCGGGGCGGTCGGCCACGTGGTCGCCAGCAACGCGGAGGGCTTCCGGGTCGGTGACGCCGTGCTGCACGGGCTCGGCTGGCGCGAGTACGCCACCGTGGACGCGGCCCGCACCGTCAAGGTCGATCCCGAACTCGCCCCGCTCTCCGCCTATCTGGGCGTGCTCGGGATGCCCGGCCTCACCGCGTACGCCGGGCTGCTGGAGGTCGCCTCGTTCCGGGCCGGCGACATCGTGTTCGTCTCCGGCGCGGCCGGCGCCGTCGGTTCGCTGGTCGGCCAGATCGCCCGGCTCAAGGGCGCGAAGCGGGTCATCGGCTCGGCCGGCTCCGCCGAGAAGGTCGCCACCCTGATCGACGACTACGGTTTCGACGCCGCCTTCAACTACAAGGACGGCCCGGTCGCCGAGCTGCTCGCCCAGGCCGCCCCCGACGGCATCGACGTCTACTTCGACAACGTCGGCGGCGAGCACCTGGAGGCGGCGATCGGCGCCCTGCGGGTGCACGGCCGGGCCACCCTCTGCGGGGCCATCGCCCAGTACAACGAGACCTCCGCCCCGGCCGGGCCGCGCAACCTGGCGCTGGCCATCGGTAAGCGGCTGCGCCTGCAGGGCATGCTGGTCGGCGACCACAGCGCGCTGCGCGGCCAGTTCCTGGAGGAGGTCGGCGGCTGGCTGCGGGACGGTTCGCTGCGCTACGACGAGACCGTGGTCGAGGGTGTGGAGAACGCCGTGGAGGCCTTCCTCGGCATGCTGCACGGCGCCAACATCGGAAAGATGGTCGTACAGGTCTGAGGGTGTGAAGAGTTGACGGTATGACAGCTGCCGTCCCGTCAACCCGCCCCCACCGGGCGCGCGATCCGGTGGGGGCGCGCGTTTAGGTCCGTTCGGGGGAGGTGGGCGCTGTGGGGGTAGACCTCTCGGGGGAACCGACTAGCATGGAGTGAAAGCTTGTCCGTTTTGCTCGATTTGATGACCTAATGTCGAATAAGTTGAGCGTCACGGGGTAGCCACTGGTCAGTACCGACCGGCGACGGCGCGAGGCAGCTGGGGAAGGCGACCCTCGTCCACAGCCAGGAGGTCCCGGTGACGACACGTGGTGTGCTCTACATCCACTCCGCGCCACGCGCGCTGTGCCCGCACGTCGAGTGGGCGGTGGCGGGCGCCCTCGGCGTGCGGGTCAACCTCGACTGGATCCGGCAGCCCGCCGCGCCCGGCCACTGGCGGTCCGAACTCTCCTGGCACGGAGAGCCCGGCACCGCCTCCAGGCTCGCCTCCGCGCTGCGCGGGTGGCAGCTGATGCGCTACGAGGTGACCAGCGAGCCCTGCGCCACGGCCGAGGGCGAGCGGTACTCCTCCACGCCCAGCCTCGGCATCTTCCACGCCGTCACCGGCATCCACGGCGACATCCTGATTCCCGAGGACCGGCTGCGGGCCGTGCTGCTGCGTTCCCGAAGTGAGGGCAGTGACCTGGAGACGGAGATCGGGCGGCTGCTCGGCAAGCCGTGGGACGACGAGTTGGAGCCGTTCCGGTATGCGGGGGAGGGCGCGCCGGTGCGCTGGCTCCACCAGGTGGTGTGACTCGCAGCGGCACGGAGACGGCTCCGGCCCGGCACTCGATCGGAGTGCCGGGCCGGTCGCGCAGGTGTTCGCGCGGGTGCCTCAGACGGTGCGGAAGGCCAGGACCACGTTGTGGCCGCCGAAGCCGAAGGAGTTGTTGAGCGCGGCGATGCGGCCCTCGACCGGGAGCTTGCGGGGCTCGTCGCGGACGATGTCGGCGTCGATGTCGTCGTCCAGGTCGACCACGTTGATGGTCGGCGGGGCGATCCGGTGGTGCAGGGCGAGGACGGTGGCGACCGTCTCGATGCCGCCGGCGCCGCCGAGCAGGTGGCCGGTCATCGACTTGGTGGCGGAGATCGCCACGTGGTCGAGGTGCTCGCCGAGTTCGCGGCTCAGCGCCTTGACCTCCGCGGTGTCACCCTGCGGGGTGGAGGTGGCGTGCGCGTTGACGTGCACGACCTCGGCCTTGTCCAGCTCGTTGCGGTCGAACAGGTCGGCGATGGCGCGGGACACGCCGGCGCCGGTCGGCTCCGGCTGGGCGATGTGGTGGGCGTCCGAGGACAGACCCTGGCCGACCGCCTCGCAGTACACGCGGGCGCCGCGGGCGGCGGCGTGCTCGGCGGACTCCAGCACCACGACGCCGGCGCCCTCGCCGAGGACGAAGCCGTCACGGGCCTTGTCGTACGGGCGGGAGGCGTGCTCGGGGTCGTCGTTGTTCTTGGACATCGCCATCATGTTGGAGAAGGCGACGATCGGCAGCGGGTGGACCGCCGCCTCGGTGCCGCCGGCCACCACGACGTCGGCGCGGCCGCTGCGGATCATCTCGATCGCGTAGCCGATCGCCTCGGCGCCGGAGGCGCAGGCGGAGACGGGGGTGTGCACGCCGGCCCGGGCGCCGACCTCCAGACCGACGTTGGCGGCCGGGGAGTTGGGCATCAGCATCGGGACGGTGTGCGGGGAGACCTTGCGGACGCCCTGCTGCTTGAGCACGTCGTACTGGTCGAGCAGGGTGGTGACGCCGCCGATGCCGGAGGCGATGACCGCGCCCAGGCGCTCGGGGGCCAGTTCGCTGGACTCGGCGGTGGCCGGGCCCTCGTAGCCGGCGTCCTTCCACGCTTCGCGGGCGGCGATCAGCGCGAACTGGGCCGAGCGGTCCAGCTTGCGGGCCACCGGGCGGGGCAGGATCTCGGACGGCTCGACAGCGACCCGGGCGGCGATCCGGACCGGCAGGTCGGCGGCCCACTCCTCGGTGAGCGCGCGGACCCCGGACCGGCCGGCCAGCAGGCCCTCCCAGAATGTGGCGGCGTCGCCGCCCAGCGGCGTGAAGGCGCCGATACCCGTGACGACCACGGTGCGGTTTTCAGCAGTCACTGGTTTCTTCTTCTCTCACGTTGAGCGTTGAGCCGAGGGCCGGACGAGCCGGAGGGAAAGGGGGACGGCCGGGGCGCGACGGGCGCGCCCCGACCGGCAGCCTGACGGCTGGTCAGACGTTGGCGACGATGAAGTTCACCGCGTCGCCGACGGTCTTCAGGTTCTTGACCTCGTCGTCCGGGATCTTCGCGCCGAAGCGCTCCTCGGCGGCGACGACGACCTCGACCATGGACAGCGAGTCGACGTCCAGGTCGTCGGTGAAGGACTTGTCGAGCTCGACGTCCTCGACCGGAATGCCGGCGATCTCGTTCACGATCTCGGCGAGACCTTCGAGAACCTCGGTCTGGGTAGCCATATCGGCTGCTCCTCTTCGGTGGTGACGGCGGACGGTCCGGCGGACCGCCGCGGGTTTCATGTGGTGCGGAGAAAACGCCTAGGGGAGAGTAACGACTGCTGCGGCGTAGACCAGTCCGGCCCCGAAGCCGATGATCAGCGCGAGGTCGCCGCTCTTGGCCTCGCCGCGCTCCAGCATCCGCTCCATGGCGAGCGGAATGGAGGCGGCGGAGGTGTTGCCGGTCTCGACGATGTCGCGGGCCACCGGGATCTCGGCGGGCAGCTTCAGCGTCTTGATCATGGCGTCGATGATGCGCATGTTGGCCTGGTGCGGGATGAACGCGCCGAGCTGGTCGGCGGTGATCCCGGCGGCGTCCAGCGCCTGCTGGGCGACCTTCGCCATGTCGTACACCGCCCAGCGGAAGACCGTCTGGCCCTCCATCCGCAGAGCAGGCCACTTGGTCTCCTCGCCCGCGCCGTTGACGGCGTCCGGCTTGGCGAAGGCGGTGTCCCAGGCCTTGGTCTGCGAGATCACCTCGGACTGCGAGCCGTCCGAGCCCCAGATCACCTTGCCGATCCCGGGGGTGTCGGACGGGCCGACGATCGCGGCGCCCGCGCCGTCGCCGAAGATGAACGCGGTCGAGCGGTCCGACTTGTCGGTCAGGTCGGACAGCCGCTCCACGCCGATCACCAGCACGTACTCGGCGCTGCCGCCGCGCACCATGCCGTCGGCCAGGCTCAGGCCGTAGCCGAAGCCCGCGCAGGCGGCGGAGATGTCGAACGCCGGGGCGGTGCCGCAGCCGAGCCGCTGGGCGATCTCGGTGGCGATCGCCGGGGTCTGCTTCAGGTGCGAGACGGTGGCGACGATGACGCCGCCGATCTGCTCCGGAGCGATCCCGGACATCGCGATGGCCCGGGTGGCCGCCTGCACCGACATCTCGGCGACGGTCTCCTCCGGACCGGCCCAGCGGCGCTCCGCGATGCCGGAACGCGAGCGGATCCACTCGTCCGAGGAGTCGATCCAGTTCAGCACCTCGGAGTTCGGGATCACCCGGGTCGGGCGGTAGCCGCCGACCCCGAGGATGCGCGAGAACTGGGCGCCGGTGGCCGGCGTGATGGTGACACTCATGCGGACTTCTCCTGCTTGCCGTGCTCGGCCACGAGCTCCCGGGCCCGGTCGAGATCGGCGGGGGACTTCAGGGCCAGCGTGGCGACGCCCTTGACGTTCCGCTTGACCAGGTTGGTGAGGGTTCCGGCGGGGGACAGCTCGATCACGGCGGTCGCGCCCAGCTGCTGCAGGGTCTCCATGCACAGGTCCCAGCGGACCGGGTTGGACACCTGCGAGACCAGACGGGACAGCACCTCGGCGCCGTCGCCGACCACCTCGCCGTCCTTGTTGGACACGTACGCCACCGTCGGGTCGGCCGTGGTCAGCGTCGGCGCCAGCTTCTCCAGCCGGGCCACACCCGGGGCCATGTGCTCGGTGTGGAACGCGCCCGCGACCTTCAGCGGGATCAGCCGCGCGCCGGCCGGCGGGTCCGCCTTCAGCGCGGCCAGCTGCTCCAGCGTGCCGGCCGCGACGATCTGGCCGCCGCCGTTGTTGTTCGCCGGGGTGACCCCGTACGCGGCGAGCTTCTCGGCCACCGCCTCCGGGTCGCCGCCGAGCACCGCCGTCATGCCGGTCGCGGTGGCCGCGGCGGCCTCCGCCATGCCGAGGCTGCGCTCGCGGACGAAGGCCAGCGCGTCCTCTTCGGACAGCACCCCCGCCAGCGCGGCGGCGGTGATCTCACCCACGCTGTGGCCGGCCAGCGCGCCGACCGAGGCGGAAACGCCCTGCGGCAGCAGCGCCTGAGCGGTCACCAGGCCGGCGGCCACCAGCAGCGGCTGGGCGACGGCGGTGTCCTTGATCTCCTCCTCGGAGGCCTCGGTTCCGGCGTGCACCAGGTCGAGGCCGGCCACCGCCGACCACTGGCGCAGCCGGTCGGCGACGCCGTCCAGTTCGAGCCAGGGGTTGAGGAAGCCGGGAGTCTGGGCACCCTGTCCAGGGGCGACGATAACGAGCACGGTTCAACCCTCTCTCGCCGGACGCCGTGGGGCGGGTAGGCGACGATGACGAAGAAAAGCACGTCGGATTGTGGATTCCCTACAGTGCGATCAGCCCTGGTCAGGCCCGGAGCCGAGACGCCCCAGGGCAAGGGCGATGCGCAGGGTGAACGCCGAACGCACGTCCGATGGAGCATAGCCGGTGACATCAGTCACACGACGCAGCCGGTAGCGCACGGTGTTCGGGTGGACGAAGAGCATCCGGGCGGCACCCTCCAGCGAGGACGCCTGTTCCAGATAGACACTCAGCGTCTCCAGGAGTGCCGAACCGGCCTCCTCCAATGGTGTGTAGATCTCCTCCACCAGCTGACGGCGTGCCACCTCGTCGCCCGCCAGCGCGCGTTCGGGCAGCAGGTCGTCGGCCAGCACCGGGCGGGGCGCGTCCGGCCACGCCGCGCAGGCCTTCAGGCCCTGCGCGGCGGCGTGCGCCGAGCGGGTGGCCGACAGCAGGTCACCGACGGTCGGGCCGACCACCACCGGGCCCGGCGCGAACTGGCCGATCAGCGCCCGCGCCGCGTGCACCGGCTCCTTGTCGCCGCCGACCACCACCACCAGGCGGCGGCCCAACACCCCCGTCAGCACGTGCAGTTTGGCGTACCGGGCAGCCCGCCGGATGGCCTCCACGACCAGCTCGCTGTCGCCGTCCGGGGCGCTGCCCATCACCACCCGCACCTGGCTCGGCTGGCCCCAGCCCAGCGCCGCCGCCCGGGACAGCACGCCCTCGTCGGCGTCCCCGGACAGCAGTGAGTTGACCACCAGCGCCTCCAGCCGGGCGTCCCACGCGCCGCGCGCCTCCGCGGCCTGCGCGTACACCTGGGCGGTGGCGAAGGCGATCTCCCGGGCGTAGACCAGCACCGACTCGCGCATGCCCGCCTCGTCGCCGGGCGCGGCCACCTCCTCGATGGCCTCCTCCATCACCTCGATCGTGGTGCGGATCAGCTCCACCGTCTGGCGCAGCGTGATCGCCCGGGTCAACTCCCGCGGGGCGGTGCCGAACACGTCGGTGGAGATCGCCTGCGGCGCCTCCGGGTGCCGGTACCACTCGGTGAACGCCGCGATACCCGCCTGCGCGACCAGACCGATCCACGACCGGTGCTCCGGCGGCATCCGCCGGTACCAGGCCAGCTGGTCGTCCATCCGGGCAATCGCCGCGGACGCCAGCTTGCCCGCCGACTTCTCCAGCCGTTTCAGCGTCGCCGCACGCAACTCGGCGCGCTCCGACGCGAGTCGGCGTTCCTCGGCGGTCATCCGGCCACGGCCGGGGACCGCCGCGGCGCCGGTCGGCCGCGCCGGACGTTTCGCGGGCTTCTTCTCCGGGCCCCGGTCGGCGGGCCGCTCCGGGGCAGGGGGCTCGCCGGACGTCCGGCCGGATGCTTTGTCGGGTTTCGCTGAAGCGGATGGCACGGCACTAGCCTGCCTCACGCGGGCGGGTGCTCGTGCACACCCCGCGCCGGAGAGTCCGGTGGCTCCCGTCACACCGGCTACCGTGGTGCCCGTGAGCGTGGATTCCTCGCCCCAGGACGGGCACCCCCTCGAAACCGCCGAACCCGCGTCCGGGGCCGGACGGAAGGAACGCGGCCGCGCCGATCTGCGCCGCGCCGGCGAGCGTTACCTGTCGGAACCCGCCGAAGGCATCACCACCCGGCACGCGTTCTCCTTCGCCGGGCACTACGACCCGAAGAACACCTCCTTCGGCGCGTTGCTCGCCTGCAACGAGGAAACCCTCGCCCCCGGCGCCGGGTACGAGGCCCACCGGCACACCGACACCGAGATCGTCACCTGGGTGATCGACGGCGCGCTCGCCCACCGCGACGACGCGGGCCATGCGAGCGTGGTCCGGCCCGGCATGCTCCAGGTGCAATCCGCCGGGGCGGGCATCAGCCACACCGAACGCAACCTCGGCGGCGCGGCCGGGTCTGTGACGTTCCTTCAGATGTGGCTCCAGCCCGACGAGTTCGGCGGCCCGCCGGGATTCGGGCTCCGGTCGGTTCCGGACCCGGACGGGCTGACCCTGCTCGCTTCGGGCCGGCCCTCGGGCGAGGCGCTGCGCCTGCGGCGGGCGGACGCGGCGCTCTGGCTGGTCCGGGCCGGCGCGTGGGCGGCGTTGCCCGAACTTCCCGCGGCGCCCTTCCGGTACGTGCACGTCGTGGCCGGTTCGGTCGGCTACCGCACCGTCCCCGGCCCGCAGGGCGGTGGTCGCTCCGCGAACGCCGGAGACGCGATCCGGATCACGGGGGACGCGTTCGCGGACCCGACGGCGGGGGAGAACGGCGTGGAGCTGCTGCTCTGGGAGATGCACAGCCCGCTGCGATTCGGGTGAACACGTAGCGGCGCGAGGCGGAAGGACCCGACCGCAAGGCCGCGACGCAGGGCGATGACGTGCCCGTGGGCGCGACCTCGGTGGGTGGGTGCGCAGGACCGCTACGGTGCGGTCTCGGCGAGAACCGCGTCGCTGAGCCGGGGCCACACCTCCGCTGCCCACGGGCCGAAGTCGCGGTCGGTGAGGGCGAGGCAGGCGAGACCGGCCCCGGGGTCGACCCAGAGGAAGGTGCCGGACTGGCCGAAGTGGCCGAAGGTTTCGGGGGAGTTGGTGGTGCCGGTCCAGTGCGGGTCCTTGTGGTCGCGGATCTCGAAGCCGAGGCCCCAGTCGTTGGGGCGGCGGTGGCCGAAGCCGGGCAGGACGCCGTTGGTACCGGGGAAGGCGACCTCGCGGGTCGCGGTGCGCAGGGTGGCGGGGTCGAGCAGCTTGGGGGACTGGAGCTCGGCCGCGAAGCGGGCGAGGTCGGCGGCGGTGGAGAGGCCGCCCGCGCCGGCGGGCGCGCGGTGGGCGGTGTTGATCAGGCTGGTGTGCATGCCGAGCGGCTGGAAGACGGCCTCGGCCACGTACTGGGCGAACGGGATGCCGGAGGCCTGTTCCAGAGTGGCGGCGAGCACGTCGAAGCCGGCGTTGGAGTAGAGGCGGCGGTTTCCGGGGGCGGCCATCACGCGGTGCTCGTCGAAGGCCAGACCGGAGGTGTGGGCCAGCAGGTGGCGGACGGTGGAGCCGTCGGGGCCGGCCGGGTCGTCGAGTTCGAAGACGCCTTCCTCGACGGCGATCAGCGCGGCGTACGCGCTGATCAGCTTGGTGACGGAGGCGAGCGGGAACAGGTGGTCCTGCGGGCCGTGCGCGCCGAGCAGGGCGCCGTCGCTTCCGCGTACCACCGCCGCAGCGGCATTCGGTACCGGCCAGTCCTCGATCATCCGCAAGCTCTGCATGGGCCGAACTCTAAACGACCGTCCGGGAGGTCCGGTGTGCCAGGCTTGCTTGGAGTGCGCTCCAACTGAGTAGCGTCGGAGCCGTCGTCGTCGAGACCGGGAGTCAGTCCGGATGGCAGAGTCCGCCCAGCGGGATGCTCAACTGTCGGGGTGCGAGCGGGCGTTTTGTGCGCCGAACGCGGTGCCCGACCGGACGCCGCGGCACCCGATCAGCGAGGTGTCCGCGATCAGCGGCCTGTCGGCGCACACGCTGCGCTGGTACGAGCGGATCGGCCTGCTGGACGCGGTTGACCGTTCGCACGCGGGCCGGCGCCGGTACAGCGACGCGGACCTGGCGCGGCTGGCGTTCCTGACGAAGCTCCGGCTGACCGGGATGCCGGTGGCCGACATGGTCCGGTACGTCGAGCTGGTGCGGGAAGGGGACGCCACCCGGGCGGAGCGCCGACAGCTGCTGGTGGACCACCGGGCGGAGGTCCGGCAGCGGCTCGCGGACCTGCACGCCACGCTCGCCGTGATCGACCGGAAGATCGATCTGTACGGCGAGCCGGCCGCACCCGTCCCCGGCGACGACAGGACGGCAGAGATGACGGTGTGTCATCCGATCGAGGACAGGAAGAGCGCATGAGCAGCATCGAGACCACCCGGCTCGGCAGCAACGGCCCCGTCGTGGGTGTGCAGGGCCTGGGCTGCATGGGGATGAGCGAGTTCTACGGGCCGACCGACACCGAGGAGGCGCTGGCCACTCTCGGCCGGGCGCTGGAGCTCGGGGTGACCCTGTTCGACACCGCCGACGTCTACGGCTCGGGCGCCAACGAGGAACTGATCGGCCCGTTCGTCCGGGCGCACCGCGACCAGGTGGTGGTGGCCACCAAGTTCGGGATCGAGCGGCGCGCCGACGACCCGACCTTCCGGGGCGTCAACAACGAGCCGGCGTACATCCGGCAGGCGGTGGACGCCTCGCTGCGCCGGCTCGGGGTGGACGAGATCGACCTGTACTACATGCACCGCCGCAACCCCGAGGTGCCGCTGGCCGAGTCGGTCGGGGCGATGGCGGAGCTGGTCGCGGCCGGCAAGGTCCGGCACCTGGGCCTGTCCGAGGTGACCGGTCCGGAGCTGCGGGAGGCGTACGCGGTGCACCCAATCGCGGCGCTGCAGTCCGAGTGGTCGCTGTTCGCCCGGGGCCCGGAGCGCACCGCGGTGCCCGCGGCGGCCGAGCTGGGCGTGGCACTGGTGCCGTACTCGCCGCTCGGCCGGGGCTTCCTGACCGGGGCGTTCGCCAACGCCGAGCAGCTGGGCGCGGACGACTTCCGCCGCTACCAGCCGCAGTTCACCGGCGCGAACGCGGCGCTCAACGCGGAGCTGGTCGAGCCGATCCGGAAGATCGCCGCGGAGCGCGGGGTGACGGCCGCCCAGGTCGCGCTGGCCTGGGTGCAGCAGCGGGCCGAGGTGCACGGGCTGACGGTGGTGCCGATCCCGGGCACCCGCAAGCGCAGCCGGCTGGAGGAGAACGCCGCGGCGACCGTGCTGAAGCTGACGGAGGCCGAGCTGGCCGAGCTGGAGCCGATCGGCGGCCGGGTGCAGGGCTCCCGCTACGCGGACATGAGTATCACCTCGGACGCCCGCGAGGTGTGACGGACGGTCAGTTGCCGAAGTTCGTGGGGCGGCTGATGTCCTCGTAGTGGCCGAGGGCGATCGCGGCGAAGTTGTGCCGGCTGGCGGTGCCCTCGGCCAGGTAGCCGTTGTGGCCGCTGGCGCCGGCCGAGGAGATGGTCATCGCGCCGAACGCCTGGGTGGTCGGGTCGGCGCCGTGCCCGAGGCCGCCGACCTCCAGGTAGGGGACGTTGCCGATCCAGTCGTTGGGGTTGCGGGCCGCCCACACCTGGACGCCGGTGCCGAGTTCGGCGGCCGAATCGACGCCCATCCCGGGGCTGCCGAACGCCACCAGGTCGGTGGGCCGGGTGCCGTGCACGGTTGGCGCGGCGGTGCCGCACACCACCGAGCCGTACGAGTGGCACAGCAGCGTGGGCGGCGCCTGCGGGTGGCTGGTCTGCTTCAGGCCGGCGAGCAGCCGCTCCAGGCGCGGCGCGGCGGCCTCGGCGAGCCGGGAGGTGGCCGCGTCCGGGCCGAGGCCCTGCGGGGTGACGTAGCCGGTCCAGGCGATCACCGCGGTGCGGGTGTTCGGGGACTGGGCGTGTTCCTCGGCGAACAGGGCGCGGGCCATGCCGGCCGGGGAGCGCAGCGGCTCGACGGCCTGGTCGAAGTGGCCGAGGTCGGCGTCCGAGCCGGGCACCAGGACGGCGACCCGCTGGGCGGCGGACAGGTCGCCGAACACCTCGGTGACCAGGCCGCGGCCGCGCGGGTCGAAGGCGAGGATCTGCCGGCCGCCGGCCAGCAGCGCCTCGGAGTCGTTGGCGCGCGAGACGGCCAGCGCGCGGGCGGTCGGGTCCAGGGCGCGGTCCTCGGCGCGCTGGCGGGCCCGGTCGCGTTCGGCGGCGATCGCCTCCCGGTTGGCCCGGTACCGGACGGCCAGCGGCGCACCGTCCAAGTTGCCGACCACCAGCGGGTATTCGAGGATCAGCCGGTCAAGTTCGGACTTCGTCAGCGAGGCGAAGAAGGCGGCGACGGCGGCCGGGTCGGCGGTGGCCGGGTCCGGCAGGGCGCGGCCGAAGGAGTTGTCGGCGACCCAGGCGGCGCTGCCGGCCGGCGGTGTGGTGATGGCCAGCTGCTCGCTGGACGCGGTGGCCTGGGCGACCGCCGCCCCGGCGTCCACCAGGGCCGCGCAGCCCGCGAACACGCCGATCAGGATCCGCTTGACCCGCCTGCGGTGCATGGCGTCCACTCCCTCGGGCCGGTACATCGCAGCGGGCCGGGCCCGATGGTGCTACGACTGCCAACTACTAGTCAGCCAGACTAGAGGGCGGCAGACGCGCCGGGCAGGGCGCAAACAGTGTTCCGCGTCACATTCGTCCGGACGCTACGCCTCGTACCCGTCCCGGACCCGCTTCGGAGCGATCGAACGCCAGGCCTCGGTGAGCAGTTCGCGCAGCTCTTCCGGCTCCACCAGGGCCAGTTGGACCCGCACCCAGCCGAACCGGCCGGTGTACGGGGCCATCGAATACACCTCGGGCGCGGCGGCGATCAGTTCGGCCTGCTCGGACACCGTGGCCTTCACCGAGACCTGCCCGGACTCCGGGTGCCCCATCGCGAAGATCTTCCGGCCGACCCGGAACGTCTCCTGCTCCCAGGTGGTCTCCTGGTGCGCCTGCGGCAGTCGCAGGGCCAGCGCGGTCAGCTCGTCGAAGGTCGCCATGGCCGCCAGGGTACGGCCGGGCGCCGACAGCCGACGGAGATTGACGCGGCGTCAGACCGCGCCGAGCGCGTACACCGCGAACAGCGCCGCGCCCGCCGTTGCCACCGCCCGCCAGGCGCGGGACGGCCACGGGGCGTCGAAGCGCCGCGCCCAGCGGCCGATCAGCGCCAGCAGCACGGCGAACACCGGCAGCCAGGCCGGCCGGGCCAGCGCCCACAGGCCGGAGTCGGGGGCGGCGGTCAGGCCCGGCACCGTGCCCAGCCGGGAGCCGGCCAGCGCGGTGAGGAACATCGCGGTCTGGTGCCAGCAGAAGATCGTCATCGCGCCCAGGTTGACCACCACCACCGGCAGCCACAGCAGCGGCCGGCGCAGCGCCCGTCCCAGCCGGTCCTTCAGCAGCATCGCCGCACCGCCCTGCACCGAGGCAAGCGCCAGCACCAGCAGGGACGGTGGGTGCGAGTTGGTGCGGGCCGCACCCGGCACGCCGACCATGCTCGCCGGGTAGTGGAACACCAGCAGCAGCACCGCGAACAGCACCGCCCCGCCGAGGGCCGTCAGCCGCGCCCCGGCCCGGGAGATCCGGCCGTGCGCCCAGTCCACGCCCAACTGGTAGGCGAACAGCCAGCCCGGCAGCAGGTTCAGCAGACTCAGCCACCCCGGCATCGACGGGCCCCACGGCCCGTACCGCAGCAGGTCCACCACCGCGACGGCCGCCAGCAGCACCGCCGCCGCCCAACCGCGCAGCGCCGCACCGAGTTTGACGCACAGCGGGGTGAGCGCCGTCAGCACCAGGTACATCGCGATGTACCAGAGCGGCTGCACCATCAGCACCGCCCCCGTGCGCACCGTGTCGGCCGGCACCCCCAACCCGCGCAGCACCGGGATCAGCGCCGCCCACACCGCGGCCACCCCCAGCACCGGCCGGGCCAGCCGCAGCACCCGGCCGCGCAGCCACTGCCCGGCGCCCACCCCGCGCCCGGCCGCCCGGCGCAGCGAGAGCGCCGACGCCCGGCCGCCGACCAGGAAGAACACCCCCAGCATTTGCAGCACCCAGCTCAGCGGCGCCATGAACGGCAGCGCGGTCAGCGGACTCGCGTTGCGCAGAACGCCGTCGGAGAGGGTGAACCCGCCGAGCAGCCAGTGCCCCAGCGGCACCGAGAGCAGGGCGACGGCGCGCAGGCCGTCCAGCGCGCGGTCACGAGTGGCGGGGGTCTTGGCATCGACGGTCGCCGCGGCGCGACGAACGGAAACAGGCAGCATCGGACGTCTCCTCGACAGGTCGTCAGGCGGTGGTGGGGGAGCCGGTCGCGGCGAGCGCGGCGAAGGCCGCGAGCGAGGCCGAACCGGGAGCGAAGTAGTCGCTGTGGCCGTGCGAACCCTTCGACGGCAGCAGGCGGGCGTGGAAGCCCGGGGACGTCGGGTCGGCGCCGTGCCCGAAACCGAACACCGAGACGTTCGGCACGTTCGAGATCCAGTCCTCCGGATTGCGGACCGCCGCCCACACCGGCACCCGCAACTCGTCGGCCCGGTCCAGGCCCAGCCCTGGCGAGGCGAACACCACCACCCCCGCGACCTGCGCCGGATCCGGCGCGGACTGACCGCACACCACCGAGCCGTAGCTGTGGCAGAAGAGAGTGACGGGCCCGGTCAGCGGGGCCAGCCCCGCGACCAGACGCTCCAGCCGCGGGGCTCCGGCCCGGGCGAGATCCTCGCGGGCGGCGTCCAGCCCCACGCCGACGGGTGTGGTGTAGCCGACCCACGCCACCACGGCGACCTGGTCCTTGCTCGCGGTGCGCAGTTCCTGCGCCATGGCGGCGAGGCGGTCGGAGGTCATCAGATCGACGTCGGAGCCGGGGACGAGCACGGCGGTGCGGGCTTCGTGCGTCAACTCGCCGAACACTTCGGCGATTTGGCCGCGACCGCGCGGGTCGAACGCGAGGAGTCGGCGGCCGGTCAGTTCGGCGTAGCGGGCGGCCTTCCGGGCGGCCTGTTCGCGCTCTTCGCGCGGCAGCGAGGTGTTGTCGGCGCGGGCCTGTTCATGGGCGCGCTCCTGGGCGAGGGCGAGTGAGTTCGCCAGGTAGCGGAGCGGGACCGGGGCGCCGTCCAGATTGCCGAGGACCTGCGGGTGGCGGAGGGCGAGCTGCTGCTGCTGGCCTGGCGTCAACTCCTCGAAGAACGCCGCCACTTCGGCAGGGGAGGCCTTTCCCGGGTCGGGCAGCCGCACCCCCAGCGCGGTGTCCGCCACCCACTCCGCGGACCCCGGCGGTGGCCCCGTCAGCGGCGTCTGCGCGTCCGCCGACGTCCAGGAACCCACCCCCAGCACGGCCGCCAGCACCAACCCCGCGACAGCTGTCCTTCGACGCAGACGCCCCAGCATCGCTTCCTCCTCCCGTTCGGTGACGGGGAGGAAGGTAGGGAGGGGGTGGGTGAGGGGGCGTCAACCTGCGGAGCCAAGAGACGTGTCATACCGGGGTGGGAGGGGAGGTAACCCCGCGCCCCCGGCTGGTCATGTGCCGGGCTGCACCAAGCCGCTCTCGTAGGCCAGGACGACAGCTTGCGCGCGGTCGCGCAGGTTGAGCTTGGCGAGGATGCGCCCGATGTGGGTCTTGACGGTCTGTTCGGCGAGGACCAGGTGGGCGGCGATCTCCTGGTTGGAGAGGCCGCGGGCGATGAGTTCGAGGACTTCGGTCTCGCGGGGGGTGAGGCCGTTGAGCTGGAGGCGGGGGTCGCGGCGGGGGGTGGGGCGGTTCTTGGCGAAGTCGGCGATCAGGCGGCGGGTGACGGAGGGGGCGAGGAGTGCGTCGCCGGCGGCGACTATGCGGACGGCGTTGATCAGGTCGGCGGGTGGGGCGTCCTTGAGGAGGAACCCGGAGGCGCCGGCCCGCAGGGCCTCGTACACGTAGTCGTCGACGTCGAAGGTGGTGAGCATCAGGACGCGTGGGCGGTGGACCACACCGGGCGGGGGGTCGAGCAGGTGGCGGGCGGCTTCGAGGCCGTCCATCTCGGGCATCCGGACGTCCATCAGGACGACGTCGGGGTGGGTGCGGCCGCTGACCTCCAGGGCCTCGCGGCCGTTCGCGGCGTCGCCGACCACGTCGATGTCGCTCTGGGCGCCCAGCAGGGCGGCGAAGCCGGCGCGGACCATCGCCTGGTCGTCGACGATGAGGACACGGATGGTCATGCGGTCTTCTTCTCCCCTGGGGCGGTGTCGACCGCCGTTGCGGTGCGGTCGATCGGCAGGACGGCGGCGACCCGGTAGCCGCCGCCGGCGGTCGGGCCGGTGTCCAGGGTGCCATCCAGCAGGCGTACGCGTTCACGCATTCCGGTCAGGCCGTGCCCGGTGGAGGTGGAGGTTTCGACGGCGGCGGCCTTGCCGGGCGCCGGGTCGTTGTGGACGTCCACGGTGAGCGCGCCGTCCGCCGCGGCGACCCGGACCCGGGCGGTGGCGCCGGGGGCGTGCCGGACGACGTTGGCCAGCGCCTCCTGGACGATCCGGTACGCGGACAGGCCGACCGCCTCGGGGACGGGGCCGAGGTCCTGGATTCCGTCGGCGAGGTCGAGCTCGGCCCGCACGCCGGCCTGGGCCACGGTGGCGAGCAGGCCCGGCAGGTCGGCGAGGCCCGGCTGCGGGGCCTTGTCGGCCTCGGTGTCGGCGGCCCGCAGCACCCCGAGCAGGCGGCGCATCTCGGCGAGCGAGCCGCGGGCGGCGGTGGCGATCTGCCCGAACTCGGCGACGGCGGGCTCGGGCAGGCCCTCGATCCGGTACGGGGCACTGTCGGCCTGGACGGCGATCACCGACATGTGGTGGGCGACCACGTCGTGCAACTCCCGGGCGATCCGGGCGCGTTCCTCCAGCAGGGTGCGCCGGGCGCGTTCGGTCTCGGAGATCTGTTCCTGGGCGGCGAGCAGCCGCCGTGCCTCGCCGCGGCCGCGGAGGCTCCAGCCGAGCAGCAGGATCACCCCGGAGAGCACGGTGACCACCACCGAGGTGCCGTCGAAGTGCTCTTTGAAGACGGACCAGCTGAGGCTGTTGCCGATGAAGGTGACCGCCCAGACGGCGAGCAGGGTGCGTCCGCGTTCCCGGATCGCCAGGAACACCATCAGGAACAGGTAGCAGAGCAGGGAGGGGATCGGCCACGGCCAGGGCAGGTCGGCGGCCGCGCCGTGGGTGGCGATCGCGCCGATCAGCGTCGTGGGCGCCATCAGCTGCCAGCCGGTCAGCGGTCGGACCAGCCCGAGGGCCAGCGCCCCGGCCTGGACCGTGGCGAGGATGGCGGCCAGGCTCCCGTTCACGCCGTAGAACTGCGTCAGCGTGACCACGCCGAGGGGCAGCAGGGCGCCGACCATGGCCAGCACCACCAGGAAGGGCAGCGCCCGGACCCATGGCCGGCGGGCGTTGTACAGCGGCGGCCGATGGCCCGGGACGGGCTCGGCGAGGGCGCGGAGGAAGGTGTTCCAGGTGGTCACCGGGCCGAGGGTAGAGCGGGGCGCGCCCGGTGTCCTCATACCCGGGTCGGGCGACGGCCGTCATACCGCAGTACTACCCGGGCCCCGGGGTCAGCGCCAGGAGCCCGCCAGCGCCGGTCCGAGCTGGCGGATGTGGCGGTCGATCAGGGCCAGCATGCCGTCCATGCAGTGGCCGCGCTGGTCGGGTTCGGTGGCGTACGACAGGTGGGCGAGCCGGATCACGGCGCCGAACACGGCGGCGAGCAGCCGGGGGCGCAGGTCGAGTGCCGGGTCGAGGCCCTCGCGTTCGGCGAGGATCCGGGTCACCTCGCCCTCCTGCTGGAGGGTGTGCCGCAGGTGGGCGGCGAGCAGGGTGGGGGTGGACTCGATCAGTTCGAACAGTTCCAGCGCCCCCGCGACGGAGCCGCGCTCGGTGAGCCGGCCCCGGTCGAGGGTCCGCCAGGCCTCCAGGATCGCGCCGTGCAGCGCCTCCAGCGGGTTCTCCGCGGCGGGCCGGTCGCGCAGCAGGCCCAGGAAGGTCTCCTCGGCGTCGGCCAGTACCGCCAGGGCGACCTCCTCCTTGTTGGCGAAGTACCGGAAGAAGGTGCGTTGCGAGACCTCCACCGAGGCCGCGATCTCGTCGATCGTGGTCTTCGCGTAACCCTGCTGCAGGAACAGCCGGTTGGCGGCATCGACCAGGGCGTCGCGGGTGCGCTGCTTCTTGCGTTCACGCAGGCCGGCGGGCTGCGGGTCGACGGCGGAGGTGGGGGTGGCCATGGCTCAACGATAGCGTCCTGCCATTTGTCATCAAGTGACACGAGTCACCGCTTGTCGAATGTCAGCGGCTGACATAATGGCCGGGCCGCTCTCTTGCCACACCACACGAACGGGGAAGTCCCGAGCCATGAGCCAGTCCGTCGTACTCGACAAGGAGGCGGCCCCGGCCGCCGGAGGGAAGCTGCGGGGGCACCCCTGGCTGACCCTGCTCACCGTCGCCGTCGGCGTCATGATGGTCGCCCTCGACGGCACCGTCGTCGCCATCGCCAACCCGGCGATCCAGACCGACCTGAAGGCCAGCCCCGCCGACATCCAGTGGGTCACCTCCGGCTACCTGCTGGCCCTGGCGGTCTTCCTGATCACCGCCGGCAAGATCGGCGACCGGTTCGGCCACAAGTCCACCTTCCTGGTCGGCGCGGTCGGCTTCGCCGCCACCTCCGCGGCGATCGGCTTCGCCGGCTCGATCCAGCAGGTGATCTTCTTCCGGGTGCTGCAGGGCCTGTTCGGCGCGCTGCTCCAGCCCGCCGCGCTCGGCCTGCTGCGCGGGGCGTTCCCCGCCGAGAAGCTCAACATGGCGATCGGCATCTGGGGCGGCGTCATCGGCGCCTCCACCGCGGCCGGCCCGATCGTCGGCGGCCTGCTGGTCGAGCACGTCAACTGGGAGTCGGTGTTCTACATCAACATCCCGGTCGGCATCGTCGCGCTGATCCTGGGCCTGCTGGTCCTCAAGGACGTCCGCGCCGAGAAGGCCGCCAAGTCCTTCGACATCCCCGGCATCGTGCTGCTCTCCGGCGCGATGTTCATGCTCGTCTGGGGCATCATCAAGGCCCCGACCTGGGGCTGGGGCGACCCCGCCACGCTGCTCTTCCTCGGCGGCGCGGTGCTCGCCCTGCTGGCGTTCGCGGTCTGGCAGAACTTCGCCAAGGAGCCGCTGATCCCGCTGTCGCTGTTCCGCTCGGTGCCGCTGTCGGCCGGCACCCTGCTGATGGTGCTGATGGCCTTCGCGTTCTTCGGCGGCATCTTCTTCGTCACCTTCTACCTGCAGAACGTGCACGGGATGGCGCCGGTGGACGCCGGCGTCCACCTGCTGCCGATGACCGGCATGATGATCGTCGGCGCCCCGGTGGCCGGCTTCCTGATCGGCAGGATCGGCCCGCGCATCCCGATCGTGGTGGGCATGCTGCTCACCACCGGCGCGATGCTCGGCATGTCCACCCTGGACATCCACTCCGGCAACGGTGTGATGTCGCTCTGGTTCGTGCTGATGGGCCTCGGCCTCAGCCCCGTCATGGTCGGCGCCACCGAGGTCATCGTCGGCAACGCCCCGATGGAACTGTCCGGCGTGGCCGGCGGCCTCCAGCAGGCCGCGATGCAGGTCGGCGGCAGCCTCGGCACCGCCGTGCTGGGCGCGGTGATGGCCTCCAAGGCCACCAGCGTGCTCCCCGACAAGTGGACCGCCGCCACCGGCCAGCCGCTGCCGGGCGGGGAGCAGGGCGAGGGGCTCAAGCAGCTCGCCCAGCTGGGCATGGCCCCGCCGGCCCAGCCCGGGGTCCCGGCGGAGGTCACTCAGGGCATAGCCGACGCCGTCCACTCGTCCTTCGTCAGCGGCATGGGCGTGGCCTTCACCGTCGCCGCGATCGTCGCCTGCGTGGCGGCGGCCCTCGGCCTGCTCACCAAGCGCGGCGCGAACGACGCCGGCCCGGCGGTCCACATCTGACGTGCGGTTGCTCCGCGCCCCGTCAGGGGCGCGGGGAACTGCGCGAAGCGGTAGGGCAGAACGCCAAAGATCCGCCCGAGGACAGAACTTCTGTCCTCGGGCGGATCTTTGTGGTGGAGCGGCTGGCGCTCAGGCGTCGCCGCCGGCCGCGCCCGGGTCCGCCGCGGCCACGTCGAGCAGCTGGTACCGGTCGATCGCGGACTTCAGCACCGAGCGGTCGATCTTGCCCTGCTTGGCCAGCTCCGTGAGGGTGGCCAGGACGATCGACTGGGCGTCGATGTGGAAGAAGCGCCGGGCCGCGCCGCGGGTGTCGGCGAAGCCGAAGCCGTCGGCGCCCAGGGACTGGTACTGGCCGGGCACCCAGCGGGAGATCTGGTCCGGGACGGCCCGCATCCAGTCGGAGACGGCCACGAACGGACCCTCGGCCCCGGAGAGCTTCGCGGTCACGTACGGGACGCGCTGCGGCTCCTCCGGGTGCAGCAGGTTGAACTCCTCCGCCTCGACGGCGTCGCGGCGCAGCTCGTTCCAGGAGGTGGCCGACCAGACGTCCGCCTTGACGTTCCACTCCTCGGCGAGGATGCGCTGCGCCTCCAGCGCCCACGGCACTGCCACGCCGGAGGCGAGCAGCTGCGCGGGGATCTGGCCGGCCGCGCCGTCGGCGAGCTTGTAGAGGCCCTTGAGGATGCCCTCGACGTCCACGCCCTCCGGCTCGGCCGGCATCTTGATGGGCTCGTTGTAGACGGTCATGTAGTAGAAGACGTCCTCGCCGTGCGGGTGCTCGGCGGAGGAGCCGTACATGCGGCGCAGACCGTCCTGGACGATGTGGGCGATCTCGTACCCGTAGGCCGGGTCGTAGGCGACCACGCCGGGGTTGGTGGAGGCCAGCAGCTGCGAGTGGCCGTCGGCGTGCTGCAGGCCCTCGCCGGTCAGCGTGGTGCGGCCGGCGGTGGCGCCGATCACGAAGCCGCGGGCCAGCTGGTCGGCCATCTGCCAGAACTGGTCGCCGGTGCGCTGGAACCCGAACATCGAGTAGAAGACGTACACCGGGATCAGCGGCTCGCCATGCGTCGCGTAGGACGAGCCGGCGGCGATCAGCGAGGCGGTGCACCCGGCCTCGGAGATGCCGTCGTGCAGCATCTGGCCGGACGGGGACTCCTTGTACGCCAGCAGCAGCTCGCGGTCGACCGACTCGTAGGTCTGGCCGAGCGGGTTGTAGATCTTGGCGGACGGGAAGAGCGAGTCCATGCCGAAGGTGCGGTACTCGTCCGGCGCGATCGGCACGAAGCGGTTGCCGATGCCCTTGTCCCGCATCAGGTCCTTGAGCACGCGGACGAACGCCATGGTGGTGGCGATGGTCTGGTTGCCGGAACCCTTCTTGACCGCCTTGTACGCGTCGTCGCCCGGGAGTTCGAGCTTGCGCGGGCGGACCTTGCGGGTGGGCACGTAGCCGCCGAGCTCCTCGCGGCGGTCGTGCATGTACTGGATCTCTTCCGAGTTGCGGCCCGGGTGGTAGTAGGGCGGGTAGCCCTCGTCGAGCTGCTTGTCGGTGATCGGCAGGTGCAGCCGGTCGCGGAAGCGCTTCAGGTCCTCGACCGTCAGCTTCTTCATCTGGTGGGTGGCGTTGCGGCCCTCGAAGTTGGGGCCCAGCGTCCAGCCCTTGACGGTCTGCGCCAGGATGACGGTCGGCTGGCCCTTGTGCTCGCGGGCGGCCTTGAACGCGGCGTACACCTTGCGGTGGTCGTGACCGCCGCGACCCAGGTGCTGGATCTGGTGGTCGGTCATGTTCTCGACCATGGCGCGCAGGCGCAGGTCGCCGCCGAAGAAGTGCTCGCGGATGTACGCGCCGGACTCGGTGGCGTAGGTCTGGAACTGGCCGTCCGGGGTGGTGTTCAGCTTGTTGACCAGGACGCCGTCGCGGTCCTGGGCCAGCAGCGGGTCCCAGGTGCGGTCCCAGACCAGCTTGATGACGTTCCAGCCGGCGCCGCGGAACTGCGACTCCAGCTCCTGGATGATCTTGCCGTTGCCGCGGACCGGGCCGTCCAGGCGCTGCAGGTTGCAGTTGACCACGAAGGTCAGGTTGTCCAGGCCCTCGCGGGCGGCCAGGGACAGCTGGCCGAGCGACTCCGGCTCGTCCATCTCGCCGTCGCCGAGGAAGGCGTACACGTGCGAGTCGGAGGTGTCCTTGATGCCGCGGTGCTCCAGGTAGCGGTTCATCCGGGCCTGGTAGATCGCGCCGAGCGGGCCGAGGCCCATCGAGACGGTCGGGAACTCCCAGAAGTCCGGCATCAGCCGCGGGTGCGGGTAGCTGGACAGACCGTACGGGGCCTTGGACTTCTCCTGGCGGAACGCGTCGAGCTGCTGCTCGGTCAGTCGGTCCAGCAGGAAGGCGCGGGCGTAGATGCCCGGCGAGGCGTGGCCCTGGAAGAACACCTGGTCGCCGGACTCGCCGTCGGCGTCCTTGCCGCGGAAGAAGTAGTTGAAGCCCACGTCGTACAGCGACGCGGAGGAGGCGAAGGTGGCGATGTGGCCGCCGACGCCGATCCCGGGACGCTGGGCGCGGGAGACCATGACGGCCGCGTTCCACCGCGTCGCGTTGAGGATCTTGCGCTCGATCTCCTCGTTGCCGGGGAAGAACGGCTCGTCCTTGGTGGCGATGGTGTTGACGTAGTCCGTGCTGCGCATCTCGGGCACGGCCACACGCTTTTCACGGGCGCGCTCGATCAGCCGCAGCATCAGGTAGCGGGCACGCTCGCGCCCGCGCTCGTCGATGGCAGCGTCAAGCGACTCCAGCCACTCCGCGGTTTCCTCGGGATCGAAGTCCGGGACCTGGCTCGGGAGGCCGCCAATGATGATCGGGTTGCGATCGGATCCGGAAGCCACGCTGTTCCTTCACTGTCGGTCGAAACTGAGTTGTCGCGCCGCCTCCATCGTGCTACCGCGTTCGGAGATCCGTCATCTCTACCGATCGGTAACCGTTCCGCCGGTTGGGCGGTACGGTCAGGAGGTGGTCCGACCTGGCATCCCGGCCGGACAATGGCGGCCGGTCGGGATGAGGGCCAACAGGAGACTCTACGCCCGCACACGCGGCTGGCCCGAATGCCGTTCGCATCTCGGGCAGGCGTACGGTCTGCGTGTGGGCGGGCAACGAAGCGTCCTTGTCCGGTACGGATACGGACATTTCGGTGCGATTGCCCACTCGGAGGGCGGCGTGTCGGCCCTCGACACGTCAACCTTTGGGTGGGATCGGGGGTCGGGTACTTGCGCGAACCGCCGCTCCCGTGTGGACTACGGCCACAGCCTCGGCATGGATGCCGAGCCGAATACTGGAGGTTATTCCCGTGAGCGCGACCGCGGACCCCGCGGACAAGTCCAACCCGGCGCTTCGTCTGGGCTTCGTAGAGGGCCAGATCATTCAGGAGCTCGGGTACGACGACGACAGTGACCAGGAGCTCCGCGAGGGCATCGAGGACATCACTGGCACCGAACTCGTCGACGAGGACTACGACGACGTCGCAGACGGCGTCCTGCTGTGGCACCGCGACGAGGACGGGGATCTCACCGACGTCCTGGTCGACGCCCTGGAGTACCTGGCGGAGGGCGGCCTGATCTGGCTGCTGACGCCGAAGACCGGCCGCGACGGGCACGTCGAGGCGCACGAGATCGCCGATGCCGCGAAGACCGCCGGCCTGTCGCAGACCAGCTCGGTGGCGATCGCCAAGGACTGGGCGGGCACCCGCCTGGCCACCCCGAAGGCCTCGAAGACCGGCAAGCGCTGAGCTTCGGACCGCGAGCACGCGCGGGCCCCGGTGGAGGAGACTCCGCCGGGGCCCGCGCGCGTTGCCGCCGCCACCTTGTTCGCTCAGGGCTGAACGGCGCCTCGAACGGCCCTGGGGCCTCACCCGAACGGCTGAACGGGGGGTGTGCGGATGGGAGGATTTCCCTGCCCGTACCACCAAGACCCGGCAGGAAGGTCCCCTCATGGCCATCGAGATCGGCGCCCAGGCCCCCGACTTCGAGCTGAAGAACCAGCACGGCGAGTCGGTGAAGCTGTCCGACTTCCGCGGCGAGAAGAACGTCGTCCTGGTCTTCTACCCGTTCGCCTTCACCGGCGTCTGCACCGGCGAGGTCTGCGAGATCCAGAAGGAGCTGCCGCGCCTGCAGAACGACGAGGTGCAGGTGCTCGCCGTCTCCGCCGACTCCCCGTTCTCGCTGCGGGTGTTCGCCGACCAGCAGGGCCTGGAGTACCCGCTGCTGTCGGACTTCTGGCCGCACGGCGAGGTCTCCCGCGCCTACGGCGTCTTCAACGAGGACAAGGGCTGCGCGGTGCGCGGCACCTTCGTCCTCGACAAGGAGGGCGTGGTCCGCTGGAGCGTCGTCAACGGTCTCCCGGACGCCCGTGACACCCAGGAGTACCTGGCCGCCCTCGGCGCGCTCTGACGTCCCCTCGGCCCGGCGCCGCACCTTTCCGGCGCGGCGCCGGGCCGAGTCGCCATCCCCGGCCGGGAACCCCGCACTACGATCGGGCCGTTGACGGATCGGGAACCCGACTTCTTGGAGGACCACGTGGGTGTCAGCCTGAGCAAGGGCGGCAATGTCTCGCTCACCAAGGAGGCGCCCGGCCTGACCGCCGTGGTCGTCGGCCTCGGGTGGGACGTACGCACCACCACCGGCACGGACTTCGACCTGGACGCCAGCGCGCTGCTCTGCACCGAGCAGGGCCGGGTCCGCTCCGACGCCGACTTCATCTTCTTCAACAACCTGAAGAGCGCCGACGGCTCGGTCGAGCACACCGGCGACAACCTCACCGGCGAGGGCGAGGGCGACGACGAGCAGATCAAGGTCGATCTGGCCGGTGTCCCGGCCGATGTGGCCAAGATCGTCTTCCCGGTGTCGATCTACGACGCGGAGAACCGGCAGCAGAGCTTCGGCCAGGTCCGCAACGCCTTCATCCGGGTGATCAACCAGGCCGGCGGCGCCGAGATCGCCCGCTACGACCTGTCGGAGGACGCCTCGACCGAGACCGCGATGGTCTTCGGCGAGCTGTACCGCAACGGCGCCGAGTGGAAGTTCCGCGCCATCGGCCAGGGCTACGCCTCCGGCCTGCGCGGCATCGCGCAGGACTTCGGCGTCAACGTCTGAGGTTCCGAGGTTTCGGCAGGCATGGTGCTGCGGGCCGGGTCCGTTCCTACGGGCCCGGCCCGTCGCCGTTCCTGCCCCGGCTCCTGGTGTGTCCGTGCCCGCGCGATGCTTCGTCCGGCGGTCCCGGCCGCGTACCGGGGCGGAAAGCCGGCGGGTCCCGGTCGGAGCGGAACCGGGTGGGGGGCTTGATAGATTCGGCCGCGATCCGCCCCCGGCCGGGGAGCGTGCGCGGGCGATGGGGGCCCGCAGGGCGCGGCGGCCGGGCCGGGCGGAGAGCGGAGTTCAGGAAGTTCAGTCGGGTGTGCAGCACTGTACGGCCGTCGAGGGGCGTAGATCTCTTGGAGTGCGTCCTTCGGACGTGCCCCGTCGGACCGGCCCTCCCGGGCGGCTTTCGACGGCAGACCGCCGCTGTACACCCCGGGAGCCCCGGAGACGGGAGCTGGGAGGAAAGTCCGATGACCGTCACCCTTGCCAAGGGCGGAAACGTCTCGCTGACCAAGGCCGCGCCGAACCTGACGCGGGTCCAGATCGGCCTCGGCTGGGACGCCCGGTCCACCACCGGCGCGCCGTTCGACCTGGACGCCAGTGCGCTGCTGTGCGCCGGCGGCCGGGTCCTCGGCGACGAGTACTTCGTCTTCTACAACAACCTGCGCAGCCCCGAGGGCTCGGTCGAGCACCAGGGCGACAACCTCACCGGCGACGGTGACGGCGACGACGAGGTGGTCGAGGTCCACCTCGACCTGGTGCCGGTGCAGATCGACAAGGTCGTCTTCGCGGTGTCCATCTACGACGCCGACGCCCGGCTGCAGAGCTTCGGGCAGGTCTCCAACGCCTACATCCGCGTGATCAACGTGGGCGACGGCAGCGAGATCGCCCGCTACGACCTCTCCGAGGACGCGTCCGGCGAGACCGCGATGATCTTCGGCGAGCTGTACCGCTACCAGGGCGAGTGGAAGTTCCGTGCCGTCGGCCAGGGCTACGCGTCCGGCCTGCGCGGCATCGCGCTCGACTTTGGCGTCAACGTTCAGTAAGCAGCCCGGAATCGGTCAATTCCGGTAGCCAGAAAGGTAACTGACCCCGTGTTCCTCCGTACGTTCGGATGGTCCTTCGCCATCACGATCGCCGGCCTGATTGCCGCCGGCCTGATCTGGGGGGCCGAAGGATTCGGCGTCGTCCTGATCCTCTCGATCCTTGAGATCTCCCTGTCCTTCGACAACGCCGTCGTCAACGCCACCGTTCTCAAGCGGATGAACGCCTTCTGGCAGAAGATCTTCCTGACGGTCGGTGTGCTGATCGCGGTCTTCGGCATGCGGCTGGTCTTCCCGCTGCTGGTGGTGGCCCTGACCGCGCACCTCAACCCGGCGACCGTGGTGCAGCTGGCGCTCGACTCCAGCAAGACCCACGACGGGCACACCTACGCGCAGTACCTGGAGATGGCCAACCCGGCGATCGCCGCGTTCGGTGGCATCTTCCTGCTGATGATCTTCCTCGACTTCATCCTGGAGGAGAAGGAGTTCAACTGGCTGCGCTGGATCGAGAAGCCGCTGGAGAAGATCGGCAAGCTGGAGGCCCTCTCCTCGGTCATCGCGCTGGTGCTGCTCGCCGTGTCGGCCCGGCTGTTCGCCGGTGACCGCGCCGAAACGGTCCTGCTGGCCGGTGTCTGCGGTCTGGCCACCTACCTCGCCGTCAACGGCCTCTCCGGGGTCTTCGAGGCCGGCCTGGAGGAGCAGGAGGAGGCCGAGCACGAGGCCGAGCGCAAGGGCAAGTCGATCGTCCAGGTCGGCGGCAAGGCCGCGTTCTTCCTCTTCCTCTACCTGGAGGTGCTGGACGCGTCCTTCTCGTTCGACGGCGTGGTCGGCGCGTTCGCCATCTCGCAGGACATCTTCCAGATCACCCTGGGACTGGGCATCGGCGCGATGTACATCCGTTCGCTGACCGTCTTCCTGGTCCGCAAGGGCACCCTGGACGATTACGTGTACCTGGAGCACGGCGCGCACTACGCGATCGGCGCGCTGGCGCTGATCCTGCTCGCCTCGATCAAGTACCACATCCCGGAGCTCGTCACCGGCCTGGTCGGCGTCGCCTTCATCGGCGCGGCACTGGCCAGTTCGATGGTCCGCAACAAGCGGGAACAGGCGCTGGAGGGCGCCGCGTCGGCCGAGAGCTGACCGGCGCACCGTACGCAGAGAGCCGCCCACCGGGGAACTCCCCGGTGGGCGGCTCTCGTTCGTGGCGGGTGCCGGCCGAGCTGCTGGGTCTCAGCCGAGCTGCTGCTCGATCGCCCGGAGCTTGCGCTCCAGCGAGTCCAGCTTCGGCATCGACAGGGTGTCCTCGTCCATCGTCAGGTCGATGCTGGACGAGTACGAGCTGCTGGTGCTGGTGCTGGTGCTGCCGGTGAGGGGCGATTCGACGGCGGCGCGGGGGCGGCGGCCGGCGTTCAGGGCGGCGGGCTCCAGGGCGGAGGGGCCGACCCGGTCGAGAGAGGATTCCTCGGCGGCTAGGGCAGGCTCCGTAGCGGACGACGGGGTGTCGCCCGCGGCGGCCAGGGCGGGCACCTGCCGGCCGTGCCGGGCCCGGCCCAGCATCCCGTTCTGCCGGGAGATCGCCTTCAGCTCGGCCCGCTCGCGGCGGTCGGCGCTGCGGGCGCGGATCTTGGCGTCCAGCTTGGCCTGGCGCTCCTCGCGCACCTCCTCGACGGCCTCGTCCAGGCTGCGGACGTTCTCCAGCAGCATCAGCGACCAGGCGGCGTAGGTCTCGCGCGGGGCGCGCAGCCAGCGGACCACGCGGATCTGCGGCAGCGGGCGGGGGACCAGGCCCTGCTCGCGCAGCGCGGCGCGGCGGGTCTGCTTCAGCGCGCGGTCGAACAGCACGGCCGCCGAGATCGACATGCCGGCGAAGAACTGCGGCGCGCCGTCGTGCGAGCCGCCGCGCGGGGCGTGCACCCAGTTGAACCAGGCCGAGGCGATCGCGAACAGCCACACCAGCATGCGGGAGCCGAGCGCCGCGTCACCGTGGCTGGCCTCGCGCACCGCGAGCACCGAACAGAACATCGCCGCGCCGTCCAGGCCGAACGGGACCAGGTACTCCCAGCCGCCGGACAGGTTCAGGTTCTGCTGGCCGAAACCGACCAGGCCGTGGAAGGACAGCGCGGCCGCGACACCGGCACAGCAGAACAGCAGGACGTACGAGGCACCGCCGTAGATGGCCTCCTTGCGGCGGCGGCGCTCCTCGCTGCGCTCCCAGGAGTCCTCGGACCCCTCGGTCTTGTTGTTCTTGAAGCGCAGGAAGGCCACCAGGATGGCGGTGAACAGCAGGGCTGCACCGCCGACCACGGCCCAGACCAGCTGTATGGAGGAGAGGTTCATCGCGGGGAGGGCCTCGGCTTTCCGCAGGGCAGGGGAAGTTGGAGGTGACGTGGCGCACGGGACAACGCACGGGACACCTGTGCGGAGAGACGATATCGCGTCCGAGGGGCAGGCATCGTACGGGAGTGACGAACCCTCTGCCAGCGGTCCGTACCAGCGGGTTGACGTTGACTCAGGACCCCGTGGGTGGGTATTGGAGAGCTAGGACGAAACCGGCGCTGGGGGAGGACACGATGGTCTCGGTGTGGGAGTTCCTGAAAGGGGACCGCAACAGCTTCGACACCGGAGGGCAGTTCAAGGTCACACTGACCAAGTCCCAGCCGCAGCACGCCATCACGGGCTCGGCGGCCACCACCGGTTACCTGTACATCAACCTGCACTGGTCGACCCGCAGCGCCGAGCGGCCCACCGCGGGCAGCTCGCTGCGCCGGTTCTTCGACCCGCGGATCCTGCGCCCGCTGGCACCCACCGCCGGCGGTTCCGCCCCGCTGAACGTGGACCTCGACCTGGCCTGCCTGTACGAACTCGCCGACGGCACCCGGGGCGTGGTGCAGCCGCTCGGCCGGCTGTTCGGCGACCTGAACAAGCCGCCGTACATCAAGCTCTCCGGTGACGACGTGTCAGGCGCCTCGTCCGGCGAGACCATGCACATCAACCTGGAGAAGAAGGACCAGTTCAAGCGGCTGCTGGTGTTCGTCTACATCTACGACGACACCCCGGCGTTCGACCGCACCCAGGCGGTGGTCACCATCGTTCCGCAGAGCGGGCCGCGGATCGAGATCAAGCTGGACGAGCGGGCCGCGGCGGCCCGCTCGTGCGCGGTGGTGCTGATCGAGAACAACGGCGAGGGCAAGCTGACGATCCGTCGCGAGGTGAAGTACGTGCACGGGTTCCAGTCGGACCTGGACCGGCTGTACGGGTTCGGCATGCAGTGGGAGCGCGGGTACAAGACCGCGGACCGGCCCGGGAGTTGATGCGGCAGCGCGGTCAGCGTGGCTGGAACTGCGGGCCCTGCGGCGGCAGCGCGAACGGCGTGCCCGGCCGCGCGGGCGCCGGGGGCTGCTGTGCGGGCTGCGGCGGCGCGGGCGCGGGCTGTTGCCGCACCGGCTGCTGAGGGGCGGGCGGCGCCGGCGGCTGCTGAGGGTAGCCGTAACCGGCGGCCTGCGGCTGTGGGTGGCCGTAGCCGGGGGCGGCCGGGTGGGGGTAGCCGTAGCCGCCCGCCTGCGGCTGGGGTTGGGCCGGCGGGTAGCCGTAGCCCTGCTGCTGCGGGTAGCCGTAGCCGGCGGGCTGCGGGGCGGGGGGCTGCGCGGTGTGGTGGACGGTCGGCGGCAGCGCGGGCGGCGGCGGGGCGACGATCGGGGCGGGCTGCGCGGCGACCGGAGCCGGGGCGGGGGCCTGGGTGGGCAGCGCCGGGGCGAGCGTCCAGTCGTCCTCGTCCACCGGGAGCGGCGCGGGCGCGGGCGGTTCGGGCGCGGCGGCCGGGCCGGGTACGCGGGGGTCGGCGGCCAGCGGGGTGCCGCCGTCGCCGGTGGAGTCCTCGACGGTGATGCCGAAGTCGGTGGCCAGCGCGATCAGCCCGTCCACGTACCCCTGGCCGACGGCGCGGAACTTCCAGCTGCCGGAGCGGCGGTAGAGCTCGGCGGCGACCAGGGCCGTCACCTGCTCGGACTCGTCGATGGCGAACTCGGCCAGCGCGGGCGTCCCTTCGGGCGCGCCGGCGTCGAACAGCAGCACCCGCAGGCCCGGTACGGCCGGGAACGCCCCGCCCTCGGCGGAGCCGGCCAGCACCACCCGCTCCACGCCGGCGGGCAGTTTCGCCAGGTCGATCTCCACCGCGTCCCAGACCCAGCCGTCCGCGGCCTGCTTGGGCAGGTGGCGGACCAGGCCCGACGGGTGCCGGGGCTGGTTGTAGAACACGAAGTCCAGGTCGTCGCGGACCTTGCCGTCCTCGGCCAGCAGCAGGGCCGAGGCGTCCACGTCCGGGGTGCCCGGGGCGTCCGTCCAACGCAGGACGGCACGGACGGCGCCGGCCGTCAGCGGGATGTTGGCGCCCTTCGCCATCACATGCGTCATAACGCACCATCCTGCCGCCTGCCAGGGGGCCGGGACAACGCGGGCGCGGCACCGGCGAGCCCGGGCAGTGGCGGCAGGGTGGTGGGAATTCGCGGTTCCGAACTGCTTCCCCGGCGTGGTCCGGCCGTACCATGGGCGGCCGGCGGCCCGGTGCTCCCGATCCCGCCGAGGCGAGCGCGCCCCGGCGAACTATCCGGCCACGCCAACCGTCCAAGTGTCGAGGGGTCGGCCGTCGCCGGCCCCGAGCGGGGCCCCACAGATCAGAGCGGGAGAGCACTTTGCGCCACTTCGGGCATCTCGCGGACGACGTCCGCAGCCGGCTCTTTCACGAGCAGCCCGTTGCCTTCGACCGGGACAGCGGGGCGGATGTCCTGGCCACCGCGCTCGGCGCCACGCTCTACAGCCCCGCCACCCGCCCCGCCCTGGCCCGCGACATCCGCCGACAGGCCGCCCGCGGCGTGGTGTCCATGGTGCTGTGCCTGGAGGACGCGATAGCCGACCACGAGGTGGACGACGCCGAGCGCAACCTGGTCGCCCAACTCACCGCGCTGGCCGCCGAGGGCGCGGAGGCCGAACTGCCACTGCTGTTCGTCCGGGTGCGCGCCCCCGAGCAGATCGCCGACCTGGCCCGGCGGCTCGGGCCCGCGCTGCGGCTGCTCAGCGGCTTCGTGGTGCCCAAGTTCACCGAGGACAGCGGGCGGCCGTTCCTGGAGGCGCTGACCTGCGCCGAAGAGACCGGCGGGCGGCGGCTGTTCATCATGCCGGTGCTGGAGTCGCCCGAACTCGCCCACCTGGAGAGCCGCCGCGAGCAGCTGTTCGGCATCGCCCGGCTGCTCGACAAGCACCGCGAGCGGGTCCTCGCGGTGCGGCTCGGCGTCACCGACCTGTGCTCCGCGTACGGGCTGCGCCGCTCGCCCGACCTGACCGCCTACGACGTGGCGCTGGTCGCCCAGGTGATCGGTGACGTGGTCAACGTGCTCGGCCGCGCCGACGGCACCGGGTTCACCGTCACCGGTCCGGTCTGGGAGTACTTCCCGCTCCAGGAACGGATGTTCAAGCCGCAGCTGCGCCGCACCCCGTTCGCCGAGGCCACCCCGCCCGCCGACCAGGTCCGGCAGCGGCTGATCGAGCACGACCTGGACGGGCTGATCCGGGAGATCGAACTCGACCGGGCCAACGGGCTGTTGGGCAAGACCTGCATCCACCCCAGCCACGTCGCCGCCGTGCACGCGCTGTCCGTGGTCACCCACGAGGAACTGTGCGACGCCACCGACATCCTCCAGCAGCACCGGGGTGGCGGCGGGGTGAGCCGCTCCGCGTACACCAACAAGATGAACGAGGCCAAGCCGCACCGGGCCTGGGCGGAGCGGGTGCTGCTGCGCGCCGAGGTGTTCGGCGTCGCGCGGGCCGAGGTGTCCTTCGCCGAACTGCTCTCGGCCTGCGTCTGCTGAGCCTGCCCTTTTTGACCTGGTGTCAGCCGATCGGAGGATGGCCTCGTCCACCGGACGGCCATCCGATTCGCGCCGATCGGAGCGCGGAGCCGAGCCGGTCGGTCGATCCGCGGGCCGTGGCGCGCCCCGTACGCTCGAACCCGGACGCGCAGCCGTGCGTCCTTCCAGGTAGCACCCGCACCACCCGTTGTCCTGCTGAGAGGAGCCCCCGATGACCGTCGAGACCACCGCCCCCGGGCCGGTCGGGGCCGACCCCTGGACCGGCCAGTGGGTCACCGACCGGTTGGGCCTGCGCCTGACCGGCGGGCCGGAACTCACCGCGCTGATCGGCCTCGCGCTGCGCCGCAACCCCAAGCGCGCCCACCTGCTGGTCTCCCAGGTGCTGGGCAAGCACGTCCCGCAGCGGCCCGAGGTGGTGCACGGCGCCGGGCTCGAACTCGGCCGCCGGGTGGCCGAACTGCTCGGCCCGGCGCAGACCGCGCGCGCCGTGGTGCTCGGCTACGCGGAGACCGCCACCGCCCTCGGCCACAGCGTCGCCGACGGCCTCGACGCGCCCTACCTGCACTCCACCCGCCGCCCCGTGCCCGGCCTCGCCCCGCTCGGCGGCTTCGAGGAGGAGCACTCGCACGCCACCAGCCACCTGCTGCTCCCGGAAGACCCGGAACTGCTTGCCGGGGACGGCCCGCTGGTGCTGGTGGACGACGAGTTCTCCACCGGCACCACGGTGCTCAACACCATCCGCGCCCTGCACGCCGCCCACCCCCGCGAGCGGTACGTGGTGGTCGCCCTGGTCGATCTGCGCACCCCGGCCGACCGCGCCCGGCTGGAGGCCGCCGCCGCCGAACTCGGCGCCCGGCTCGACCTGGTGGCCACCGCCGGCGGCGGCGTCCAGCTGCCCGAGGACGTCCTGGACCGCGCCCGGGCACTCATCGACGCCGCCCCCGCCCCCGAACAGCCACAACCGGCCCCAGCGGAAGGCGAGTTGACGCAGCTCCGGCTGCCCTGGCCGGACGGCCTGCCGGACGGCGGCCGGCACGGCTTCACCCCCGCCCACCGCCGCCGCCTGGACGACGCGCTCCCCGCGCTCGGCGCCGCCCTCGCCGCCGCCGTCGGCCCCCGGCCCCGCCGCGTCCTGGTGCTCGGCTGCGAGGAGCTGATGTACGCCCCACTGCGGCTCGCCGACGCCCTCCAACGCCAACTCCCGGACGCCGAGGTGCGGTTCTCCACCACCACCCGCTCCCCGGTGTTCGCCCACGACCACCCCGGCTACGCGATCCGCACCCGGCTCGCCTTCACCGCCCACGACGACCCGGCCGGCGCCGACGCAACCGAGCGTTATGTCTACAACGTCGCCCCAGGAAGCGACCCGGCCCGCCGCTTCGACACCGTCGTCCTGGTCGTCGACGACCCCGCCGACACCCCCGCCCTGCACCACGGCCCCGACGCCCTGCTGCCCCGCCTGCGCACCGCCACCGACCACGTGGTGCTCGCCGTTCTCCCGTCGTACCGCCCCACGCCACCCGCCTGACGCCCCGCCGACCACCCGCTGCCCGAGCATCACCCCTGCGCACCCCACCGAAGGCCCGGCATGACCGCACACACCGCCCCCTCCCCGCCCGCCGCCCGCCCGCTGCACGGACCGGCCTTCTCCAGCTACCCGGCCGCCGACGTCACCTGGCTGCTCAAGGACCTCTCCGACGTCCAGCTCGAAGCACCCGTCGAGGAACGCGAGGAGGCCGTGCAGTCCGGTGGCGCCCACTACGCCGAGTCGCTGCCGGTCGAGTACCAGCCCAGCCCCGAGTACCAGCAGCTGTTCCACACCGCGCTGGCCGCCTCCGCCGCCCGGCTGGCCACCGCCGTCGGCACCGTCGCCGAAACGCTGCTGCGCGAACGCGGACCGCACCTGGTGCTCGCCTCGCTGGCCCGGGCCGGCACCCCCGTCGGCATCCTGATCCGCCGCTGGCTCGCCCACGCCCACGGCCTCGACGTGCCGCACTACACCGTCTCCATCGTCCGCGGCCGCGGCATCGACCAGGTCGCGCTGCGCCACCTCGCCGCCCACCACCGCGCCGCCGACGTGGTCTTCGTCGACGGCTGGACGGGCAAGGGCGCCATCACCCGCGAGCTCGACCAGGCCCTGGCCGGCACCGGCTTCGACCCCGGCCTCGCCGTCCTCGCCGACCCCGGCAGCTGCGTGCGCACCTACGGCACCCGCGACGACTTCCTGATCCCCTCCGCCTGCCTCAACTCCACCGTCTCCGGCCTGGTCTCCCGCACCGTGCTGCGCGCCGACCTGACCGGACCGGACGAGTTCCACGGCGCCAAGTACTACCGGCACCTGGCCGAGGCCGACGTGTCCGCCCGGTTCGTCGACACCGTCGCCGCCGCGTTCCCCGCCGTTGCCGACGCCGTCGCCGCCGAGACCGCCCGCCTCGCCCTCGCCGACCGCACCCCCAGCTGGGAGGGCTGGGCCGCCGTCGAGCGAATAAGCACCGAGTACGGCATCGACAACGTCAACCTGGTCAAGCCCGGCGTCGGAGAGACCACCCGGGTGCTGCTGCGCCGCGTCCCCTGGCGGATCCTCGCCCGCCGCGGCGCCGGCGCCGACCTCGACCACGTCCGGCTGCTCGCCGCCCAACGCGGCGTCCCCGTGGAGGAGATCGACCACCTGCCGTACAGCTGCGTCGGCCTCATCCACCCGCGCTACACCCGCGGCGCCACCGGCGCGGACGGCACCGCCGTCCACACCTGACCCTGCCCCCGACCGAAGGAGACCCCGCCCGTGCCGCAGTTCCTGGTCGCCAGCGACCTCGACCGCACCCTCGTCTACTCCAACCGCGCGCTCGCCCTGGACGTGCCCGACCGGCTCGCCCCGCGACTGCTCTCAGTGGAGGTGCACGACGGCAAGGCGCTCTCCTTCATGACCGAGACGGCCGCCGAACTGCTCGCCGAACTCGCCGAGCAGACCCCCGTCGTCCCGATCACCACCCGCACCCGCACCCAGTACGAGCGGATCAACCTCCCCGGCCCCACCCCCGGCTGGATCCCCCCGTACGCGGTCTGCGCCAACGGCGGCCACCTGCTGGTCGACGGGGTGCCCGACGCCGACTGGCAGCACGAGATCCGCACCCGGCTGGACGCCACCAGCGCCCCGCTGCCCGAGGTCGTCGAACACCTCGCCATCACCGCCGACCCCGAGTGGACACACAAGCGGCGGGTCGCCGACGAGCTGTTCGCCTACCTGGTGGTCGAACGCGCCGCACTCCCCGCCGGCTGGATCGACGACCTCACCGCCTGGTGCGCCGAACGCGGCTGGACGGTCTCCCTCCAGGGCCGCAAGGTCTACGCGGTGCCCGCACCGCTGTCCAAGAGCGCCGCACTCGCCGAGGTCCGCCGCCGCACCGGCGCGCAGACGGTCCTCGCCGCCGGCGACTCACTGCTCGACGCGGACCTGCTGCTCACCGCCGACCACGGCTGGCGACCCGGCCACGGCGAACTCGCCGAGACCGGGTGGAGCGCCGGCGGCGTCACCGCGCTCACCGAGATCGGCGTCGCGGCGGGTGAGGAGATCCTCCGACAGATGCTGGCCCGGGTCCGCGCGGGAGAGGTCGCTGTCGTGGGCTGATGACGCGTGGCCGGTGCGCGCCGGTCAGCCGCAGCAGCCACCCCCGCAGCAGCCACCGCCCCCGCCGCCCGGGGCCGGGGCGGCGGCGCCGGACGCGCCGCCCGTCACGGCGACGGTCGACAGCAGCTTCACGGTGTCGGGGTGGCCCTCCGGGCAGACGGCCGGGTCGTTGGCCTGGGCCATCGGGCGGCTGAGTTCGAAGGTGGCGCCGCAGGAGCGGCAGCGGAAGTCGTAGCGAGGCATGGTCAGCAGGGTACCGAGAGGTGACTGCGTGTCGGCGCCCGCTTGCCCGCCGTCGGCGGGGGCGCGGGGACAGTGACGCGGGGACAGTGACGCGGGGACGGTACGGCGAGTGGCTCGATCGCGGCGGCGAGCCGACCGGGGGCGGTGCTGGCGGTGGGGCGGGTTGGGTCGGGCTGGTCCGGGTTGGGCCGGGGGACGAGGTCGGTGCGGCGGGTGCCGTCGGAGAACAGGCGGACGGGGGCGGCGGGCGACCGCTCGGGTGCCGGGCCGCGGCTCCGCCGGCCGTCGCTTCGCCGGCCGCCCATGTGTCTGTTCCGGGCTGCCGTCCCGGCGTTCGATCGGAGAGCAGGGGGACGGGGGCGGCGGGCGACCGCTCGGGTGCCGGGCCGCGGCTTCGCCGGCAGTCGCTTCGCCGGCCGCCCATGTGTCTGTTCCGGGCTGCCGTCCCGGCGTTCGATCGGAGAGCAGGCGGACGGGGTCGGCGGGCGACCGCTCGGGTGCCGGGCCGTCGCTTCGCCGGCCGCCGCTTCGCCGGCCGTCGCTTCGCCGGCCGTCGCTTCGCCAGCTGCCCATGTGTCTGTTCCGGGCTGCCGTCCCGGCGTTCGATCGGAGAGCAGGGGGACGGGGGCGGCGGGCGACCGCTCGGGTGCCGGGCCGCGGCTACG
>NZ_JBVJHA010000007.1:224159-371421 GCF_055587065.1 Kitasatospora sp. NPDC048662
TTCGCCGGCCGCCGCTTCGCCGGCCGCCCATGCGTCCGCCCGCCCGGCTGCCGGTCCGGCGTTCGCTCAGTGGCCGCGGATCATCGTGACCACCTCGGCCGCCGTCTCCCGCACCGCCGCCAGCTCGGTCAGGAACTGCCAGTAGTCGGGGTGCCGGCCGGCCTGCTCCAGCGAGGCGACCGCGCGGTCCAGACGGGCCACCGCCGCGTCCAGCGGGCCGGCGTGCCGGGGGTCCGGCGCCTGGCGGCCGGCCATCGCCAGCCGCTGGGCGTCGCGCAGCGCGAAGCGGGCCCGTTCGATCTCGCGCTGCGGATCGTGCTGCACCTCGTTCAGCTGCCGCAGCCGCTCGTTGACTGCCGTCACCGAGCCCTCGGCGGTCTCCAGCAGCGCCCGCACGGTGCCGATCGCCGTCGTGGCGTCCGCCCAGCGCTGGTCGCCCCGGGCCCGCACCGCGTCGGTCAGCCGCGACCTGGCCGTCCGCACCGCGTCCGCGGTCTGCGCCGAGACGTTCTGCAGGTCCTGCCAGCAGGCCATCGAGAACCGCCGCCGCAACTCGCTCAGTGCGGGCTCCACCGTGCCCGCCCGGTTCTCCAGCGCGTCGATCCTGGTCCGCAGGGTGCCCACCCGACGGTCGATCTCGCCGGCCCGCTCGGGCAGCTTCGCCGCCTCCGCCCGCACCTCCTCCGCCCGCCGCACCACGTCCTCCGCGCGCTGCAGCGTGGCCGGCACGCCGTGCTGCGAGACGCCCTGGTTCAGCCTGGTCAGCTCCGGCGCGAGCTCGGCCAGCCGGGCCGCCAGATCGTCCGCCTTCAACCCCGTGTCCCGGGCCTGATCCAGCGCGACACTCGCGGCCAGCAGCGCCTGCTTGGCCCGCTCCACCGCCGGCGTCACCCGGATCAGCTGCGCCTCGGCGTGCTCCACCAGCGGCTGCAGGCGGCTGACGAAGGTGCCCAGCTCGGCACGCTTGGAGTCCAGCTCACGCTTGGCCTGCTCCAACTGTTGCTTGGCCCGGAACGCCGCCGAGGGGTCCAGCTCGGCCGCCTCCAGGTCCACCGCGTCCAGCGCCCCCAGGTACGCCACCGTCACCTGGTCGATCCGGGCCACCAGCTCCGCGTACTCCTGCTCCACCCGGCGGGAGGTGGCCGGCTCGCCCGCCGACTTCACCGTCTCCACTGCGAGCAGCGCGTCCCGCTGCGCCGAATCCAGCTCGTAGAACGACTCCTGCGCCGCCTCCCGGGCCGCCCTGGCGTCCGCGCGCGCGCCGTCCCGCCGGCCGCCGCCCCACCAGCCGCCCCGACCCCCGCCACCGCCGCCGGCCACCCTCACCACGTGCTCCCTGCTCCGTCCCGTCCCGCCACTCCACCGCCATTCTTCCCGATCACCCACCCCGCCGGGCACCCCCCGACGACACCCCCTCCCCCCAGGGGCGGCGAACCACTCCCGGGACCAGGTAGTCTGTCCATTCGTCGTGCGACCGGCCCACCGGTCCACGTCGATGCGGGCGCATAGCTCAGCGGTAGAGCGCCGCCCTTACAAGGCGGATGTCGGCGGTTCGAAACCGTCTGCGCCCACTCCGAAAGTTGCAGGTCAGAGGCCCTTCCACCCACCCGGTGGAGGGGCCTTCGGCGTTGCGGCACGGGTCGGGCCACGGCGGCGGGCCCACCAGGGAGGGTACGAATGGTGAGCGAGTTCCTCATGGACGCGGACGAGCGGATGCTGGAGTTCTTCTCCGAGATCGCCGACGTCCTCCAGACCTTCGGCATCACCAGGGCCGAGGCCGTGGCCCGGGTGAACCACGCCTGGGGAAACGAGAACTTCGACCCCTACCCCGACCTGATGTGCCACGAGGAACCCGAGTACTGGGCCCACGGCATGTACTACGACGACGGCAAGGGCCAGGGCGGGCTGGTGCCGTACTGGGAGCAGAGCCCCGACCGCAGCACCTGGCAGATCGTCCCGCCACCGCCCGCCGACTCCCCGGCCTGGACGCTGCCCCGGCCCCAAGCTGCTCACCGGCGCTGACACCCGCCCCGGCGGTTCCCCAGCAGTGGCGGCGGGGATTGCGGGGGTGGGTGGCGGGCCGGTTGCATGGGGGGATGGAGAGTGGTGGGGCCGGGCGGCCGGTGGTGTATCTGTTCGGGGCGGCGGCGGGGGCGGTGTTCGGGCTCCCTGACGTGGTGCGGGACGCGCGGGGGCGGGGCTGGGAGGTGGCGGTCGGGCTGACGCCGGCGGCGCGGGGGTGGATGGAGGCGCAGCTGCCGGGGCTGGAGGAGCTGACCGGGTATCCGGTGAAGTCGGCGTACCGGTGGCCGGGGCAGCCGGATGTGCTGCCGGTGCCGGACGTGGTGCTGTTCGCTCCGGCGACGTTCAACTCGTTCAACAGTCTGGCGCTCGGTCTCACCACTTCCTGGGTGGTCGGCTGTGCGGCCGAGGCGCTCGGCAAGGGCATCCCGGTGGTGGTGATGCCGTGTGTGAATACGGCCCTCGCCGCGCACCCGCAGTTCGCCCGCAGCGTGGCGACCCTGCGTGAGGCGGGCGTGCACGTCCTGCTCGGCGAGGACGGTTTCGTGCCGAACGAGCCGGGCACCGGCGACGCCCGCCCGTTCCCGTGGGAGGCCGCGCTGCGGGCGGTGGACCGGGTGCTGGGCGGGCCGGAGGAACGCCGTGCGGAGTGGGCGGCCCTGGCGGAGCACTGGGGTCCGGCGTGGGACCACGGCTGGCTGGGGACGTCGATGGGCGACCTGCTGCGCCTGGCCCTCGCCGAGCCCGGGTTGGCCGAGCTGTGGCCGTGTACGTCGATGAACCAGCTGCGCCTGTCGAGGAGCCGGGACTTCCGCGACGCCGGCAGCGAATCGTTCCCGGCCGTCGCCGCCTGGCGGGGCGGCTACCGGGTCCTGGCCGCGCCGGCCTGGGAGGGGGCCGAGACGGTGCTGGAGACGACCGACCCGGCGGAGGCGCTGGCGTGCCTGCTGGGGTTGCTGGACCGGCCGGGCCGATGACGATCGAGGCGGAGCTGAAGGCCCGGGTGCGGGAGCCGGACGGGCAGGTGGGGCGGTTGACGGCCCGGGCGGGCGCGCCGGGGCGGGCCGAGGTGTACCGGGACGTGTACTTCGACCGGCCGGGTGGGGAGCTGACGGCGGGCGGGGCCGAGTTGCGGGTGCGGACGGTGACGGGGGCGGCCGGGACGCGGACGGTGCTGACGTACAAGGGTGCGGCGGTGGACGAGGCGTCGGGGTCGAAGCCGGAGACCGAGACGGTGGTGGCCGATCCGGTGGCGTTGCGGGCGATCCTGCGCGGCAGCGGGCTGGTGGAGACGATCGCGTTCGAGAAGCGGTGCTGGAACTGGGAGCTGACCGAGGACGGCCGCCCGCTGCTGGCCACGGTGGTGGAGGTGCCGGAGCTGGCCGGGGTGTTCCTGGAGGTGGAGACCCCGGCGGCGGACGCGGCGGAGCTGCCGTCCGCGCTGGCGGCCGTCCGCCGTGCGCTGCGCCGGCTCGGTGTCGCGGACGCGGACCTGACCACCGAGCTGTACACGGACGCCGTGGCCAGGACGAGAAACCAGGCCTGACACCTTCACAGCAGCTTGCGTGGGCCGACGGAAGGAAGGAGGTCGGAGGCGTCGCGGTAGGGGTGGAGGAGATCGTGCGCGCCGCGGAGCCTGGCGCTGAGGCGGGTGGGGAGGACGAGGGTCCAGAGCAGGCCTTCGCCGCCGGGGCCCTCGACCAGCCAGGAGCTCCAGGGGAGTTGGAGGGTGGCGGCGGGGCTGAAGGCGATCGGGCGGTGGCCGGCCAGGGGGAGCTGGTGCAGGCCGAGGCGGCACCAGCTGGAGATGGTGAGGGCGCGGCGGGCGGGGTCGAAGCCGGCGGGGACGCAGTCGGTGATCCGCTCACGGCCGATGCGTTGCAGGAAGCGCTGGTTGCTGCGCAGCGAGAGGTGCCGTGCGGTGAACTCCTCGACGGCGGTGCGCAGTTCGGCGGCGTACTGGGCGGGGGTGGTGCCGGGGCGCCAGGGCAGACGGATCTCGCCGAGCAGGTTGCCGAGGGCGCCGGTGCCGTCGGCGAGGCGGGTGGGCCGGACGGTGAGCAGTGGCAGGCGGGTCTGCCGGGCTTCGGCGGCGCGGACGTGGTCGACCAGGCCGCTCGCGGGCAGTGCCGTCCGGTCGAAGGCCTCGGTGAGGGGATGGGGGGAGTCGGCGACGGTGAAGGGGACGCCGGAGTCGTCGGTGTCGATCCAGAGCTCGCCGTCGGGGGTGGTGCGCAGGCGCCCGGCGAATTCGGGGAGCCGGGCGAGGGCGAGGCCGGTGGTGAGGGCGTCGGCGTCGAGCGGCCGGTCGTGGAAGAGGACGACGGAGACGGGGAGGTCGGCGAGCAGCAGGTCGCCGACGGAGCAGCGGAGGGGCCCTGGTCGGGGCGGCCGGCCCGGACGGTGCGGATTTCGGTGTCGGACGTCGGTGCGCCGGTCATACCGGTCCCCTCCCCGGAGTGACGGGGGAACCCTGGGGGCCCGCAGGCGGGGGAACCAGAGGTGTCCGAACGGTCGCTGACGCGTCGTCCGGGAGGCCGGTTCCGATCCCGGGGAGGTATGTGGCGTTTCTCATACTGATGCCCGAAAGGGCCGAAACGGGGTGAGGTGCGGTTTTCGTCCCGGGTTCATACGCCGTTCGCAGGGCTGAAACGAAGGCGAATTGCGCTAGGGGATCATGCAATCAACGGAAACTGAGCCTATCATCGGATGAAACGCAGGCGAACGACGGGCTTCTGCCGTGGTCTGCTACGGAAATAGTCGGAGTTACGGTTCCCGCATGGTTCAGCTCCACAATCGCCCGCGGGCCGGCGCCGACGGCGTCGCCGGGTCGGACGCTTCGCACGGTGTCCGCTCCAAGGGCCTCAACAGCAACTCGGTGGGCCTGCTGGGCAACGCCGTGATCGGCGTGTCCACGGTCGCCCCGGTGTACTGCCTGACGACGACGCTGGGCACCACCGTGGCCGCCGTCGGCCTGCAGATGCCGGCCCTCTTCCTGGCCGGCTTCCTGCCGATGATGCTGGTGGCCTTCGCCTATCGGGAGCTGAACAAAGCGATCCCCGACAGCGGCACCTCCTTCACCTGGACGGTGAAGGCGTTCGGCCCGAAGATCGGCTGGATGTGCGGCTGGGGCCTGGTGATCGCCACGATCATCGTGCTGTCCAACCTCGCGGGCGTCGCCACCGAGTACCTGTACCTGCTGCTCGGCGAGATCACCCGCAGCGACTCGGTCGCCGCGCTCAACGACAACAAGCTGGTGCACGTGGTCACCTGCCTGGGTCTGATCGCGATCGCGACGATGATCAGCTACCGCGGCATGACCGCCACCAAGGGTGTCCAATACGCCCTGGTGGGCCTTCAACTCCTCGTCCTCGGCCTGTTCGGCGTGATGGCGGTCGTCAAGGCCACCGGCAACGGCGCTGCCGGGTCGCTGCACTTCTCCTGGAGCTGGCTCAACCCGTTCGCGGCCAGCTCCTTCACCGCGTTCGTGGCCGGCCTGTCGCTGTCGCTGTTCATGTACTGGGGCTGGGACGCCTGTCTGAGCGCCAACGAGGAGACCGGCGGCAGCCACAAGACCCCCGGCCGGGCCGCGATGCTCGCCATGGTGGTGCTGGTCGGCTCCTACCTGTTCACCGCCGTCGCGGTGCAGATGTACGCGGGTGTCGGCACCACCGGCACCGGCCTGGGCAACCCCGAGACCTCCTCCAACGTGCTCGCCGTGCTGGCCGGCCCGGTGATGGGCCCGGTCCTCGGCGTGCTGCTGTTCGTCGCCGTGCTGGCCTCCGCCTCCGCCAGCCTGCAGACCACGTTCATCCCGGTCAGCCGTACCGTGCTGGCGATGAGCGTGTACGAGGCGCTGCCGTCCTCCTTCACCGAGGTCAACGATCGCTACAAGACCCCGGGCCGGGCGATCATCACCGCCGGTGTCGGCACCGGCGCGTTCTACACCGTGATGACCCTGGTCAGCTCGCACGTGCTGGCCGACACCATCGCCGCGCTGACGCTGATGATCTGCTTCTACTACTCGCTGACCGCGTTCGCCTGCGCCTGGTACTTCCGCGGCGACCTGCGGAACTCGGTCCGTGACGCGGTGCTCAAGGTGATCTTCCCGCTGATCGGCGGGCTCACCCTGGCCGCGATCTTCGGCAAGTCGATGGTCGACATGATCGACCCGTCCTACGGCAGCGGCAGCTCCGTGTTCGGCATCGGCAGCGTCTTCGTGGTCGGCGCCGGCCTGCTGGCGGTCGGCCTGGTCGCGATGGCCGTGATGACGCGCCGCAGCCCCGCGTTCTTCCGCGGCGAGGTGCTTACGCGTGACACTCCGGCGCTGGTGATCCCCGACTGAGCCGGCGAGGCAGGTGGGTGCCCCTGTCGTCGCACCCACCTGCGTTCGTCAGCTCGCGCTCCCAAGGCCTCTCAGTAGGCGACGGTGAAGCGCTCGCCGATGTGCTTCGGGTGCTCGATCTCGTCCAGCAGCGCCACCGCGTAGTCCTCGGTGGAGATCCGGCTCTCGCCGTCGGCGCCGATCAGCAGGTCCTCCAGGCCCTCGCGGTAGCTGCCGGTGCGCTCGCCGGGGGTGATGGTGGCTGCGGGGGACAGGCTGGTCCAGCGCAGGTCGGTGACGGTGCGCAGGAAGTCCAGTGCGTCGCCGTGCGCGTGCATGATCTGCAGCAGGAATTCCGGCAGGCCCTCGGTGTCCCACACCTGCTTGCCGTCGGGGGTGCGCAGCGAGCCCGCGCCGCCCACCGCGATCAGTCGCGGCGTGTCGGTGCCCAGCGTGCGCAGGCCCGCCACCAGCGACTTGGCGGACGGGGCGATCAGGGCCTGGTGGCCCGGGCCGTCGCCGCCGCCGACCGCGCTGACCACCACGGCCGACCCCTTGGCGTGCTCGGCCACCGACGCCGGGTCCAGTACGTCCCCGACCGCCACCGTGAGCGCCGGGTGGGAGACCGTCAGCTTTGCCGGGTCGCGGACCACGGCGGTGACGGTGTGGCCGCGGCGCAGCGCCTCGTCCAGTACGCGGGAGCCGATGGTGCCGGTGGCGCCGTACAGGGTGATGGTGCTCATGGGGGTGTCTCCTCTGCCGTTTTCCGTCTGCTGTTCGACCGTACGGCGGGGCTTGGCCGGTCGGCGAGGTGCCGGGCCGACAGGTCGTGGTGAAAAACGGACACCGGGGGGCGCTGGTCGAAGGTGGGGAGGCGAGGGCGGCGAGGGGGGCTCCCCCGGGCGGGCTGCTGTCGTGGAAAGCCTTTGCTGGAGGGTGAGTTGATGCCTCCTTGCGGGAAATCCGGGCGTGTGACGGCTCTTGACATAGTGTCATGGGCGCGCCAATTTAGGGGAACCCCAGTGGGACCCCCACATCCCTGAGAGGCACACCCCCATGAAGAAGCCGCTCATCGGCGCGCTCGGCACCGTCCTGCTCGCCGGGACCGCCCTGGTGACCGCCACCCCCGCGTCCGCCGTCACCGTCAACCTGGCCGGGACGGTCGCGCTCAGCAACTGCTCCGGCTCGCTGATCCGGATGCCCAACTCCGTGGACACCGACCCCGGACTGATCCTCACCAACGGCCACTGCCTGGAGACCGGCATGCCGTCCCCCGGCCAGGTGATCACCAACAAGGCGTCCACCCGCAGCTTCACCCTGCTCAGCGGCAGCGGCAGCAGCCTCGGCACGGTGCGCGCCAACCGGGTCGTCTACTCGACGATGACCGACACCGACGTCACCATCTACCGGCTGACCACCAGCTACGCGAGCATCAAGAACACCTACGGGATCTCGCCGCTGACCATGTCCAACACCCATCCCGTGGCAGGCAGCGCCATCAAGGTGCCCTCCGGTTACTGGAAGACCATCTACTCCTGCAACGTGGACGGCTTCGCCTACCGCCTCAAGGAGAGCAGCTGGACCTTCAAGGACTCGCTGCGCTACACCTCCGGCTGCAACATCATCGGCGGCACTTCCGGCTCCCCGGTGGTCGACGTCAACACCGGCCAGGTCGTCGCCGTGAACAACACCAGCAACGAGGACGGCCAGACCTGCACGCTCAACAACCCGTGCGAGGTGGACCAGAACGGCGCGGTGACCATACACCCCGGCATCGGCTACGCCCAGGAGACCTACACCATCCCGAACTGCTTCGCCCCCGGCAACGTGCTCGACCTGACTCGGGCAGGCTGCGTGCTGCCCCGCCCGTAGCCGAGCCCACCGCGCGCAGCCACCCGCGAATCCCCTCCGCGGGTGGCTGCGCGCGTTCCGGGCTGCTACAGGAGCCGGCGCAGCAGCCGGGACTTGGCCTCGGTGAACGGCGGGTAGGCGACCCGCAGGGTGTCCAGCGCCAGCGGCTTGGAGAGCACCGCCTTGGTGTGGCTGAACGTCTCCAGCGAGTACCGGCCGTGGTAGCCGCCCTGGCCGCTCTCGCCGACCCCGCCGAACGGCAGCCCGGGGACGGAGAGATGGGCGTTCGGGACGCCGAAGGCCAGCGCCCCCGAGGAGGTCTCGGCGGTCAGCCGGCGCCGGGTGTGCGCGGAGGCGGTGAAGGCGTACAGCGCCAGCGGCTTGTCCCGGGCGGTGATGAACGCGATCGCGGCGTCCAGGTCGGGCACCCGGACGATCGGCAGGACGGGGCCGAAGATCTCCTCGCGCATCACCGGCGCGTCCGGGGCGACGTCGGCCAGCACGGTCGGGGCGAGGTAGCGGGTGGCGCGGTCGTGCTCGCCGCCGGTGACGGTCCGGCCGTCCGCCAGCAGCGCCGTCAGCCGGTCGAAGTGGCGCTCGTTGACGATCCGCCCGTAGTCCGGGCTGCCGGCCGGGTCCTCGCCGTACATCTCCCGGACGGCGGCGGCCAGTTCGGTCTCCAGCGCGGGCGCGGCGTCCCCGATCGCGAGGACGTAGTCGGGGGCGACGCAGGTCTGGCCGGCGTTCATGAACTTGCCCCAGGCGATCCGGCGGGCCGCCGCGGCCAGGTCGGCTCCGGGCTCGACGACCGCCGGGCTCTTGCCGCCCAACTCCAGTGTGACGGGGGTGAGATGGCGGGCGGCGGCGGTCATCACGATCCGGCCGACCGTGCCGTTGCCGGTGTAGAAGATGTGGTCGAAGCGCTGCTCCAGCAGGGCGGTGGTCTCCGGCACGCCGCCCTCGACCACGGCCACGGCCTGCGGGTCGAGGGCGCGCGGCAGCCAGTGCGCGAGCGCCGCCGAGGTGGCCGGGGCGAGCTCGCTGGGCTTGACCACCGCGCAGTTGCCCGCCGCGATCGCACCGACCAGCGGGGTCAGCGCCAGCTGCAGCGGGTAGTTCCACGGGCTGATCACCAGCACCGTGCCCAGCGGCTCGCGCACCGTGCGGGCCCGGGCGGGCGCCAGCGAGAGCGGCACCGGGACCCGGCGCGGGCGCAGCCAGCGGCCGAGGTGGCGCAGGGTGTGGTCGATCTCCTTGACGGTGAGCCCGATCTCGGTGAGGTACGCCTCGGTCGGGCTCTTGCCGAGATCGGCCTTCAGAGCGGCCGCGAACGCTTCCTCCTGCTCGACCAACAGGCCGCGCAGCGCCCGGAGTTGGGCCTTGCGCCAGGCGAGCGGCCTGGTCCGGCCGGTGGCGAAGGTGGCGTTCAGGCGGGCGACGGTCGCGGCCGGGTCGGCCTGATCGGCGGTCTGGGTGGGCGTGGAAACGCCGGTGGGAGCGTTCATGCCGTCGAGCATAAACGAAACGAAGTGTTTTCGTTTCGTTTTGGGTTCACCCGTAGGCTGGGCGCATGACCCGCATCGCACCCTCCGCCACCCCGGACGGCCCGCGCACCTTCCCGCGCCGCGGCCGCCCCCGCGACGCCGCACGCGACCGGGCCATCCTGGACGCCACCCTGGCCGTCCTCGCCGAGAGCGGCTACGGCGCTCTGACCACCGCCGCGGTCGCCGCCCGCGCGGGCGTCTCCACCGCCACCCTCTACCGTCGCTGGTCCTCCAAGGACGAACTGGTGATCGCCGCCGCCACCACCCGCGTCGAGGACGTCTACGCCCAGCCCGACACCGGCACCCTCGAAGGCGACCTGCGGATCCTGCTGCGCGACAAGGCCGCCGCACTCACCGGCGAGGGCGGGCGCCTGATGCAGGCCCTGGTCGGCGAGGCCGCGCAGAACACCGCCCTCGCCGACGCCCTCACCGCCGCCTTCCTGGAGCCCGTGCACCAGCGGGTCGTCGAGGCGGTCCGGCGGGCTGCGGAGCGAGGCGAGATCCCGCCGGTGGTGGAGGTGGATCTGCTCGGTGCGGTGGTGGTCGGCCCGCTGATGAGCCGCTTTCTGCTGATGCCGCGCCCCGACCAGGTGGACGCGGCGACCGCGCAGGCCGTGGCCGACCGCCTGCTTCCGTTCGCGCTGCGTGCGGTCGGCGGGCGGGGGCAGGCGGTGTTCGAAACGGCGGAACGCTCAGCGCCAAGTTGATCAGCGGCAGCAGACTCGGTCCCGCCTCCTCGGCCTCAGGGCCGCTGATCTCCGCCTCTTACTGCCTGGACCAGGTCGGCACGGGTCCGCGGCGTGTTCGATTCCTCCTGCGCCCGCTCCCAGGCCTTGGCGATCTCGACGCTGTAGGCCCAGTACGGCGGGACGCCCGGCTCGGTGCCGCCGAGCAGGCCGGTGGTCTCGTCGTTGGCCGCGTCGAAGCGGTGGGCGTAGAGGGTGGCGGTGCTCATCTCTCCGGTCCGAGTCCTTCCTGAAGCACTGAATCGGTGCTTCAATTCTTTGTGTGGCCTACCGACGCACCGCCGCCGTCCAGGCCCGGCTCGACGGTCAGCGCGAGGCCGTCCTGCGGGCCGCCGTCTCGCTGCTCGCCGAGCGCGGGTATGCCGGGTGCTCGATGGCGGCCGTCGCCGATCGGGCGGGGATCGCCACCGGCAGCATGTATCAGCACTTCGACGGCAAGGCCGATCTCGCCGTCACCCTGTTCCGCACCGTCTGCGGCCGGGAGATCGCCGCCGTCACCGAGGCCGCCGAGCGTGCCGCCGATCCGCTGGACGGCGTCGCCGCGGTGGTCGCCACCTTCGCCGCCCGGGCGCTGAAGTCGCCCCGGCTGGCGTACGCGCTGCTCGCCGAACCGGCCGACCGGGTGGTCGAGGCCGAGCGTCTGGTGTTCCGGCGGGCGTTCCGGGACTTGATCGCCGGCTGCGTGGACCGGGCCGTGGCGAACGGCCAACTCCCGGCCCAGCGTGCCGAACTGACCGCCGCCGCGATCGTCGGCGCGGTCGGTGAGGCGCTGGTCGGGCCGCTCACCGACGGGCAGCCGCCGGAGACCGTACTGCCCGAGCTCGTCACCTTCACCCTGCGCGCCCTGGGAGGGCACTGATGGCAAGCACGCACGAGGTCACCAACCAGGTGCCCGACCCGTTCGGACACGACGTCGCCGAGGACCCGACCATGCTGGCCGCCCTGCACCGGGCCGGCGCCGACTGGGCCACCGGGGAACTCCACGCCCTCGGCCGGCTGGCCGGCACCGAGCAGGCCGCCGACTGGGCCCGGCTCGCCAACGACAACCCGCCGGTGCTGCGCACCCACGACCGCTACGGCCACCGCATCGACGAGGTCGAATTCCACCCGTACTGGCACGAGTTGATGCGCACGGCCGTCGAGCACGGCCTGCACGCCACCCCCTGGCAGGACGAGCGGCCCGGCGCGCACACCGCCCGGGCCGCCAAGTTCTACGTCTGGGGCCAGGTCGAGGCCGGACACACCTGCCCGATCTCGATGACCTACGCCTCCGTGCCGGCCCTGCGCACCAGCCCCGAACTCGCCGCCGCCTACGAGCCGTTGCTGGCCGCCCGGGAGTACGACTTCGGGCTGCGCGAGCCGCACGGCAAGCGCGGGCTGATCGCCGGCATGTCGATGACCGAGAAGCAGGGCGGCTCCGACGTCCGCACCAACACCACCCGCGCCGTCCCGGCCGGCGACGGCACCTACCGGCTCACCGGCCACAAGTGGTTCACCTCCGCCCCCATGTCCGATCTGTTCCTGACGCTCGCCCAGGCGCCCGGCGGACTCTCCTGCTTCGTGCTGCCCCGGGTGCTGCCCGACGGCAGCCGCAACGCGCTGCGCCTGCAACGGCTCAAGGACAAGCTCGGCAACAAGTCCAACGCCTCCTCGGAGATCGAGTACGAGGACGCGGTGGGCTGGCTGGTCGGCGAAGAGGGTCGCGGCGTGCGCACCATCATCGAGATGGTCAACATGACCCGCCTGGACTGCACCATCGGCGCCGCCTCCGCGATGCGCTACGGTGCGCTGCGCGCCCTGCACCACGCGACTCACCGGCACGCGTTCGGCAAGCCGCTGGTCGAACAGCCGCTGATGCGCAACGTCCTCGCCGATCTGATCGTCGAGTCGGAGGCCGCCACCGCGGTCGCCATGCGGCTCGCCGAGGCCACCGATCGCGCGCTGGCCGGCGACGAACAGGAGGCCCGCTTCCGCCGCCTGGGCCTGGCCGTCGCCAAGTACTGGGTGTGCAAGCGCGGCCCCGGGCACGCCGCCGAGGCGCTCGAATGCCTGGGCGGCAACGGCTACGTCGAGGAGTCCGGCATGCCCCGGCTCTACCGGGAGGCCCCGCTGGTGTCGATCTGGGAGGGCTCCGGGAACGTCGCCGCCCTCGACGCGCTGCGGGCGATGGCCCGGCAGCCGGAGTCGGTGGCCGCCGTGCTCGCCGAACTCGACGCCGCGAGCGGACGCGACCGCCACTTCGACACCGCCGTCGCCGAGCTCCGCAAGGACCTCGCCGACCCCGAGCACCTCGAATACCGCACCCGCCACCTGGTCGAACGCCTCGCCCTCACCCTCCAGGCCTCCCTGCTCCTCCGGCACGGCCACCCCGCCGTCGCCGAGGCCTTCACCACCACCCGCCTCGCCGGCCACTCCGGCCTCGCCTACGGCACCCTGCCCACCGGCGTCGACACGGAGGCGATCCTCACCCGCATCCCGTCGCTCCCCACCGGCGCGTAGGGCCGTGCCCTGGTCCGGGGCCCGGCCGGGCCCCGGATAAGCGCTGCTAGCGTGGCGGACGATTTCTTTCCGTGGTTTTGAAGGGTTGCGGCGGCGATGGCCAAGTTTCTGCTGAGTCTGCATCTGGTGGTCGCCGTGCTGGCCGTCGGTCCGGTCGCGGTGGCGGTGAGCATGTTCCCGCGGAAGGCGAAGGCCGCGCTGGTGGCGGGGCCCGAGCAGGCCACGGCGCAGGCCTCGGTGCGGTTGCTGCACCGGATCAGCAACCTCTACGCGCTGATCGGGATCGCGGTGCCGCTGCTGGGCGTCGGTACGGCGCAGGCGATGGGGGTGCTGGGCAATGCCTGGCTGATCACCTCGATCGTGCTGACGGCCGTCGCCGCGGGTGTGCTGCTGCTGTTCGTGCTGCCCGGCCAGCAGGCCACCGTGGACGCGCTGGACGCGACCGAGAACCAGGAGGCGGAGACCACCCGGGCCACCGGCATGCTGAAGATGCTGCCGATGACCGCGGGCCTGTTCAACCTGCTGTGGGTGGTCGTCCTGGTGCTGATGGTCATCCGGCCGGGGTCGACGAACGGGGCGTGACGCCGCGTACCTCCAGCCCGGCCAGCAGTTCGGCGGTGGCGGCCGCGACGGCGGCCACCGCCGCGTCGAACACCTCCCGGTTGTGCGCGGCGGGGGCCCGGAAGCCGGAGATCTTCCGGACGTACTGGAGCGCCGCCGCGTGCACGTCCTCGGGCGTGGCCTCGGGCGTCATCGGCGGGCGGAGCGTCTTGATGCTTCGGCACATGCCTCCAGTCTGCTCCGCCCCACCGACACTCAGCGGGGGAGTTGCCGCGGCGGCGCCCAGCAGCCGCTTGGGGTGCGGATCCGGCGTGCCGTCTCTCGTCGCCGCGTCCGGGGTGCACGCGGGACTCCTGGAGGTGCTGCGGCGGATGTGAGTGCGGGGCCGGCCGGGGGTACGCGTGAACTCCTGGATGCGCCAAGCCCGTTGTGTCAGTGGCGGGTGCGAGAGTGGTGGCGGCCACCGTTGTCGCACCGCAGGGAGTAGCCCATGACGTCCTCGCATCCTTCGCTCACCGGAAAGGTCGCCCTGATCGCGGGCGGTACCCGTGGCGCCGGCCGCGCCATCGCCGTGCAGCTCGGTGCCGCCGGGGCGACGGTGTACGTCACCGGCCGCAGCGCGCAGGGGCAGCGTTCGGAGTACGACCGGCCCGAGACGCTGGAGGAGACCGCCGCGCTGGTCGACCAGGCCGGCGGGACGGGTGTCGCGGTGCGGGTCGATCACAGCGACCCGGCGCAGGTCGCGGCGCTCGCCGCCCGGCTGGAGGAGGAGCAGGGCCGGCTCGACGTGCTGGTCAACGACATCTGGGGCGGCGAGGGCAGTTTCGCCTGGGACTCCCCGCTGTGGGAGGACGACCTCGACCGCGGCCTGAAGCTGCTGCACCGCGCCGTCGACACGCACCTCATCACCAGCCACCACCTGCTGCCGCTGCTGCTGCGCCGCCCCGGCGGGCTGGTGGTGGAGATGACCGACGGCACCGCCGAGTACAACGCGACGCGCTACCGGGTGTCCCTCTTCTACGACCTGGCCAAGGCGTCGGTGCTGCGGATGGCCTTCGCGCTCGGCCACGAACTCGGCCCGCGCGGGGCGACGGCGGTGGCGGTGACGCCCGGGTGGATGCGCTCGGAGATCATGCTGGAGCACTTCGGCGTCACCGAGGAGACGTGGCGCCGGGCCGTCGAGCAGGAGCCGCAGTTCGCGATCTCCGAGTCCCCGGCGTACGTGGGTCGCGGCATCGCGCACCTGGCCGCCGACCCGGAGCGGGCGCGGTGGAACGGCCGGTCCACCTCCAGCGGCGAGCTGGCCCGGCACTACGGCTTCACCGACCTCGACGGCAGCCGCCCCGACTCCTGGGCGCTGCTGGTGGACGCCGAGAAGCCGGGTGCCGCGCCGAACCCGGAGGACTATCGGTAGGTCACAGCGTGCCCAGCGTCGGCGGCAGGGTGGCGGCCGCCGTGAACATCGCCTGTTCGGTGGTGAGTTCGAGGTAGTGCAGGTCGCCGTGCCGGTGCTGGACGGGCGGGTCGAGGGGGAGTGCGGACAGGTCGAGCTCGGGCAGGCTGTCGAGGGTGGCCCGCCCGAGCTTGATCAGCGCCTCCTTGCGCACCCATTGGCGCAGGAACGCCCGGGTCGGGTCGGGGTGCCGGGCGACGAGTTCGGCCTCGGCGGGCGTGAGCACGTGCCGCAGGGTGGCCGGGTCGGTGGTGCGCGGGCCGAGGTGTTCGACGTCCACGCCGATCGGGACGGGGCCGGCCGCGGCGGCGATGATCCCGCCGGTGTGGGACAGGCTCAGGTGGGTGCCGGGGCGGTCGGTGAGCAGCGGCCGGCCGTGCCCGGTGCGGCCGCAGCCGGGGCACTGCTGGCCGAAGGCGATCTCGGCGGGGTCGATGCCGAGGTGCGCGGCCGCGCAGTAGCGGACCAGCAGGTGGGCGGCGAGGTAGTCGTCGCGGTCGGCCTGGCGGCGGAAGCGGTCGGCGCGTTCGCGTTCGACGTCGGTGAGCAGCCGCTCGTCGGCGTCCGGCCGGGCGAGGACGTCGGCAGTGGTGGCGAGCAGGGCGAGCGGGTGGTTCGACACGGGTCTCCTTGTCCGGGCGGGCGCTGTCATTGGTGCACCAGCAACTTAGTCCGTTCGAGCGATCTTTCGGTGTGTCAGTTGTCAGGCGGCCGAATCTCGCCCGTAGGCGCCACTTGGCTGGCGACGGTCTGCTGCCTGCTGACCCACCGTCAACGAAAGGGGTGTCCGTGCGACACGGCGCTCGTCCCAGGAACCGACTGCTCCGGTACGCGGCGGTGACGGCGCTCGTCGCCACCCCGCTGGTCACCCTGGCCCCGACCGGGCAGGCGGACCCACTCGCCCCGCCGCTCGGCCCGTGCGTCGGCGACTGCCCGAACCCGTTCCCGCCGGTGCACAACGGGCCCGCCGCCGGTACCGACAGCACGGTCAACATCTTCGTCGGCGGCAGCTACCGGGTGGAGGGCCGCTCCGCCGAGGCCGAGGGGAAGATCGTCACGGTCAAGGACCTCACGGTCGACAAGGACGGCGGCGGCCTGTTCAACATGGGCGTGGTCGGCGTCGGCTCCCAGGTCGCGCCGCCGCCCGGCACCGACCATGTGACGGTCGGCGGCGCGGTGGACGTCGTCGCCGGCAACCGGGTGCAGCTCGGCGGCGGCGACCCGGCCCGCTGGGGCAACCTGGCCTACGGCACCACCGAGAGCGGCACCCTGGAGTTCTCCGGCCCCGGCGCGGCCCGCCGGGACCCGGCGGCGATCGACCCGTTCCGCGGCCTGACCACCGTCGTCGAGGACCACTCGGCGTGCATGGCCGAGCAGACCGCCACCGGCGAGCTGACCGTCACCGGCAATCTGTACACCTTCACCGGCGACGGCCACAGCATGCGCCAGGTCTTCCACGTGAACCGGAACATCGGCAGCGCCACGGCCGCCGCCGACCTGGTGTTCGCGGGCATCCCGACCGGCGCGACGGTGATCGTCAACATGCTCGGCCCGGACCCGGTGCTGATCCGCACCAACACCGGCAGCGGCATCCCCGGCGACCAGCTCACCGACCTGCAGCCACTGCTGATGTGGAACTTCCCCACCTCCACCGACGCGACCATCACCGGCGGCGCCCAGTTCCAGGGCTCGGTCATGGCGGGCAACCCGGCGGGCACCGTCACGCTGTCCAGCCCGGGCACCAACGGCCGCGTGTACCTGGCCGGCAACCTGGTGCAGGGCGGCACCGCCGGGACGGAGCTGCACGCCTACCCGTTCAACGGCGACCTGCCGACCTGCGGCCAGAGCCCCAGCCCCTCGCCCTCGCCGAGCGAGTCGGAGAGCCCCTCGCCCTCACCCGGCGAATCCGAGAGCCCGAGCCCGTCGCCGTCCAGGAGCGAGCGCCCCTCGCCCTCGGAGAGCGTCGAGCCCTCGCACGGCGAACGCCCCGTACCCGGGCCGAGCCACCGGCCCGAAGGCCCGCTGGCGAACACCGGCAGCGGCGCGGCCGGCCCGATCGCCGGCGCCGCGGCCGTGCTGCTGGGCCTCGGCACCGCGGTGGCCGTGCTGGCACGCCGCAGCCGCGGCCGTCGTCACTGACGCCCCGCGCCCGACCCGCCGAACGGCCGGAGCCCCCCGCCGGGCCCGGCCGTTCGGCCTGCCGGAGGCCACCTCAGGTGACTTCGCCGCCCCGGGCGAACCGCTCCTCGCGCCACTCCCCGGAGGCCAGCACCTCGCGCAGCGCCGCCGCCGCGTCGTACACCTCCGCCCGGGACAGGTACAGCGGGGTGAAGCCGAAACGCATCAGGTCGGGCGCCCGGAAGTCGCCGATCACGCCACGGGCGATCAGCGCCTGGACGATCCGGTAGCCCTCCGGGTGCCGCAGCGCCACCTGGCTGCCGCGCCGCTCGTGCTGCCGGGGCGTCACCGCCGTCACGTCCAGATCCGCCGTCAGGTCGAGGAACAGGTCGGAGAGCTCCAGGCTCTTGGCGCGCACCAGCGCCGGGTCGGCCAGCTCCCACACGTCCAGCGAGGACTCCAGCGCGGCCAGACCCAGCACCGGCGGCGTCCCGGTGAGGAACTGGGTGATGCCCTCGGCGGGCCGGTAGCCCGGCTCGAAGTCGAACTGCCGGGCGTGGCCGAACCAGCCGGTCAGCGGCTGCCGGGCGGCCGGGTGGTGACGCTCGGCCGCGTACAGGAACGCGGGCGCGCCCGGCCCGCCGTTCAGGTACTTGTAGCCGCAGCCCACCGCGAAGTCCACGCCCGCCGCGTCCAGCCGGATCGGCAGCGCCCCGGCGGTGTGGCACAGGTCCCAGACGGCGAGCGCCCCGGCGCGGTGGATCCGCTCGGTGACGGCCGCCATGTCCAGCAGCTCGCCGGTGCGGTAGTCGACGTGCGACAGCAGCACCACCGCGGTGTCCGCGTCGAGCACGGCGTCCAGCTGCGCCGCCGAGTCCACCAGCACCGGCCGGGCGCCCGGGTACAGCCCGCTCAGGCCGTCCGCGATGTACAGGTCGGTGGGGAACGCGTGCCGCTCGGCGACCAGCGCGCCGCGCCCGGGGCGCAGCCGCAGCGCCGCCCCGAGCACCTTGAACAGGTTGACCGAGGTCGAGTCGCAGACCACCACCTGCCCGGCCGCCGCGCCCAGCAGGTGCGCGCCGAGCCGGTCGCCCAGTCGCCCGGGCTGGTGGAACCACCCGGCGTCGTTCCAGGACCGGATCAGGCCGGTGCCCCACTCCTCGGCCACCACCTTCGCCAGGTGGCCGGGCGTGCGGCGGGGCAGCGCGCCGAGCGAGTTGCCGTCCAGGTAGAGCACGCCCTCGGGGAGCTCGAAGTGCTCGCGCAGCGGGTGCAGCGGGTCGGCGGCGTCGCGGGCCGCGCACTCCTCGCGGGTGGGCTTCACGGCGTCATGGGTGAGAGTCACAGTTCGTTCCTGACGGACCACAGTTCGGGGAAGACGTCCTGGTCGGCGGCGGTCTTGAGCCAGCTCAGGCCGCTGGAGCCGCCGGTGCCGGGCTTGCCGCCCATGGTGCGCTTGACGCAGGAGTAGTGGCGCTGGCGCCAGCGGGTGACCCGCTCGGCGGTGTCGAGCAGCGCCTCGCCGAGGCGGGCCAGGTCGGCCAGCGCCGGGTCGGTGTAGACGGTCCGCCAGGCGGCCTCGACGGCGTCGTCGTGCTCGTGCCGGGCAGCGGTCGGGCCGACGGGTATCTCCAGGCCGCGCCGGGACAGCACGGCCAGCGCCTCGTCGTACAGGCTGGGGGTGCGCAGCTCGGTGAACAGCTCGTCGTACTCGGCGGGGGAGTCCTGGTACATGGTCAGCAGGCGCTCGCTCCGGTTGCCGAGCAGGAACTCCAGCAGCAGGAACATCGAGGACTGGAAACCGGACGCCTCGCCGAGCACCGGCCGGAACGCGTTGAACTCGGCGGGCGTCATGGTGGCCAGCAGGTCCCAGGAGGAGACCAGTACGTCCTGCACGTGGTGCCCGCGGCGCAGCGCGTCGCCCGCGGCGCTCAGGTCGTCCTCGCGCAGCGCGGCGCGGGCGCCGGTCCACTCGCGGTGCAGCAGGTCGAACAGCAGCTCCATCACCTGGGTGGTGACGATGAACGTGTACTCCGAGGGCTCCGGGCTGAGCGGGTGCTGGAGCGCGTGCAGCTCGGCCAGGTGCACGTACCGGGCGTACGGGGTGGATGTGCCGCTGTCCTGGTCGCCGTCGAAGGTCAGGTGGGGCCGGTGGGTCTGCCCGGTCATGGCCGGTACCTCCTGGTTCCGCCCGCTCCGGGGTGCGGCGGGCGCCACCATTGTGCGGCGCGGCGGCCTGCTCTTGAATGGGCGTTGTAGCCCGGTTGGCGGCAAAGGCCTGCCGTTCGCAAGGTGCTGCGCCCCGATCGCCTGACGAACGCAAAGGAGCCGAGAATGGACGCGGTGGACCGGCTGCTGCTGGCCGAACTCCAGGCCGACGCGCGGCTGTCGTACAACGAGCTGTCCCGCCGGGTGAACCTGTCCCCGCCGGCGGTGGCGGAGCGGGTGCGCCGGCTGGAGGCGGACGGGGTGATCACCGGCTACCACGCGCACCTGGACCCGGCGAAGGCCGGGGCGGCGGTGATGGCCCTGGTGACGGTGCGCTGCTACGGCCCGCGCTGCGTGCTGCGCGACCCGGAGGTGGCGCACTGGCCGGAGGTCTTCCAGTTGCACCGGGTGACGGGCGGCGCGTGCTGCGTCCTGCTGGTCGGCGTCCCCGACATGCCGGCCTTCGAGCGGCTGACCGACCGGCTGGGCGGCTACGGGCAGCCGACCAGCTCGATGATCCTGTCCAGCCCGGTGCCGTGGCGGGCGATCCAGGCGTCCTGAGGCGGGTCAGTAGCCGTTCATGGCGGGGGCCAGGTGCACGCCGAGGCTCTCCAGCCCGTACAGGAACATCTCCACGCCGACGGCGGCCAGCAGCAGCCCGAGCAGCCGGGACAGCACTTCCAGTGAGGTGCGCCGGCTGGCCCGCAGCAGCGGGGCGAGCAGCAGGACGGACACGCAGTCCACGGCGATCACCGCGACGTACATGGCGGCGACCGTGGAGTGCCAGCCGAGGGTGTCCCGGGTGAGCGACTCGACCAGCAGCGCGGTGATCGCCAGTGGGCTGGCCACGTACGGCAGCAGCAGCTCGCGGATGCCGTCGGCGAGGGGGTTGGCGAGGTGGCCCTCGCTGCTGCCGCCGCCGAGGTGGACGCCGAGCACCAGGGCGACGGCGTAGATGAAGAAGATCACCCCGCCGGCGATCTGCAGCGACTGGTCGGAGATGTGGAACAGCGCCGCCATGACGTTCGCGCTGTACGCCAGCACCAGGCCGACCACGGCGGCGACCAGCGAGGACACCACGGTGAGCTTGCGCAGCTCGGCCGGGGTGCGGGTCTGGCTGAGCTGGGCGAAGGCCAACAGCACCTTGGGCGGGCCGACCACGGCGAAGAAGGTGACGAAGACGGTGCTCAGGTTGATCGCCGACATGCGCCCATGATGGGTGGTCAGCGCAGGCGGACGGTGACGCCACCCTGGCGCAGTACGTCGAGGAGGGCGTCGAAGTAGGAGCGTTCCTCCTCGTCGGGGCCGGTGACCCGGCGGGTGAGGGCCTGGGCGCTGACCAGGGCGTCGCGCCAGACCAGCACGAACGGCGGCTCGGGGGTGAAGCCGCCGCGCAGGACGTCGGCGAGGGCGTCGAGGTTGCGGCCGTAGTAGCCGTCGGGGGCGTGCACGGCCAGGCCGAGTTCGGCCCAGAAGGTCTTCTCGTCGGTGACCCGGTCGCCGTGCAGGACGTACTCGGGTGGCTGCGGTGCGGTGGGCATCGGGAGTCTCCCTACGGGGTGGGGCGGGTAGCCCGGATGGGTTCGCCGGGTCGAGCGGGGCCGGTGCGCACGCTGGGATGGGCCCTACGGTCTTCTCTTCCACACCAGGGGCAACACCATGACCAGTCTGCACCGCAAGGATCTCGGTCTGTTGGCACTTCGCGCGGTCGTCGGCGGTGTCCTGTTCGCGCACGGCGCGCAGAAGCTGTTCGGCTGGTTCGGCGGCGGCGGGCTGGAAGGCACCGCCGCCGCCATGGAGCAGATGGGCTTCGAACCGGGCGGGCGCAACGCGCTGGCGGCGGGCCTGGGCGAGACCGGCGGCGGCGCGCTGCTCGCGGTGGGCCTGGCCACCCCGGTGGCGGGGTCGGTGGTCGCCGGGACGATGGCGGGCGCGATCGCGGTGCACGCCCCGGCGGGCTTCTTCGCGCACGGCGGCGGCTACGAGTACCCGGCGCTGCTGGGTGCCTGCGGCCTGGCGCTGGCGGTGTCCGGTCCGGGCTGCTACTCGCTGGACGCCGCCTCCGGGCACGCGCTGGGCCGCCCGTGGCTGGGCGTGCTGGCGTTCGGTGCGAGCGCGCTGGGCGCCGTCGCGGTGGTGACGCGCCGTCAGGACGAGGTGCGCAGGCGGGAGGCCAGGGCCGCGGACGAGGCGGCCCGCGAGGACGGCACCGGGCTCTCCTGAGCGCCGCGACGAGAGAGGGAGATTCACTGATGAAGCGACAGATCCGGGTGGCCGCGCTCTGTGCGGCGGCCGCACTGCTGGGTTCTGCGGCCCTGGCGGGCTGCACGTCGAGCGGAAAGCCGTCCCCGGCGGTGACCTCGGCGGTGGGTTCGGCCGCGGAGTCGGCGCTGGCCTCGGCCACCGCCGCGCTCGGCTCGGCGGCGGCCTCGCTGGGCGCCTCGGCGCAGGCCGCCGCGTCCTCCGCGCTGGCGAGCGTCAAGGGCGGGCTGAACGTGAAGGGCGATGTGACGCTCGGGACGGTGACCACCGAGTCGGACGGGAAGCTGTCGGTGCCGGTGACGGTCACCAACCACGGTTCCCAGGCGGGCAAGTACGTGATTCAGGTCAACTTCGACGACGCGTCGGGAAACCTGCTCGACGCGACCGTGCTGAGCGTGCCGGAGGTGGCGCCCGGGGCGACCGCGCAGGCCACGGCGCACAGCAACCGTTCGCTGACCGCTCCCGTGACGCCTGTGGTGGCGAATGCGCTGCGGTACTGAGCCGGACACCGAACCTTAAGCGTGGCGTAAGCATCGGATCTCGCTCTTGACGGTCGAGTTGGTCTAGTCCATTTTACTTGGCAGGTGCAGGGAGCCCCTGGGCCGGCGCCGGTGGTTCGGACCACCGGCGCCGGTCCGGCTTATCCCGGACCTGGCGTTTGTGCAGGCCAACGCTCGATTCCCCCTGTCATGCCCCCTGGCTGTGCGGCCCCACCTCGCACGGTTCGCATCCGGGTTTGTCAGGACCCCCACAACCAGGAGTCTCGCAGCCATGCTTCGTTCCGTTTCCCCCCAGCCGCCCACACGGCGGCGCCCCAAGGGCTGGGCCGCGCTCGCGGCCGGCACCGCGGCCTCCCTGCTGCTCGGCGGCACCCTGGCACTGTCCGGCGGCACCGCCCAGGCGGCCCCCACCAACTCGACCGGTGCGCCGGCCACCAGCGGTGGCATCAAGGTGGCCTACTTCGACCAGTGGTCGATCTACACCAACGGCTACTACCTGAAGACCGTGAACGACACCGGCGCCGCCGGGAAACTCGACTACCTGATCTACGACTTCGGGAACATCGACCCCACCAACCTCACCTGTTTCGAGGCCAACAAGGCCGCCTCGCAGAACGAGGACGACCCCAACGCGGGCGACGGCGCGGGCGACTCCTTCGCCGACTACCAGAAGAGCTTCGGCGCCGACATCTCGGTCGACGGCGTGGGTGACACCTGGAACCAGCCGATCGTGGGCAACTTCAACCAGCTGAAGAAGCTGAAGGCGAAGAACCCCAACCTCAAGGTGCTGCTCTCCATCGGCGGCTGGACCTACTCCAAGTACTTCTCCGACGCCGCGGCCACCGACGCGTCCCGCAAGAAGTTCGTGTCCTCCTGCATGGACCTGTACATCAAGGGCAACCTGCCCGTGCAGGGCGGCTACGGCGGCCCGGGCACCGGCGCCGGCATCTTCGACGGCATCGACATCGACTGGGAGTACCCGGGCGGCAACGGCCACACCGGCAACCACTCCTCGCCGAACGACAAGCAGAACTTCACCGCGCTGCTCGCCGAGTTCCGCAGCCAGCTGGACGCCCAGGGCAAGGCGGACGGCAAGACCTACGGCCTGGCGGCCGCGGTCGGCGCCGGTCAGGACAAGATCAAGTACGTCGAGACCGACAAGATCGGTCAGTACCTGACCTTCCTCGACATCATGACCTACGACATGCACGGCGGCTGGGAGGCCCAGGGCCCGACCAACCACCAGGCCCCGATCTACACCAACCCGAACGACCCGATGAACCCCGTCCCCGGCGGCAACGGCAAGTACTCGCTGGACAACGCCATCAAGGCGTACACCGTGGGTGACCCGCAGTACGGCATCCCCGGCGGCTTCCCGGCGAAGAAGATCAACGTCGGCGTCCCGTTCTACTACCGCGGCTGGACCGGCGTCACCGCCGGCAACAACCACGGCCTGTTCCAGCGGGCGACCGGCCCGGCGGCCGGCGGCAGCTACTCGGGCAACGTCAATGGCATCAGGATGTACAAGGAGCTCAACGGCTTCGTCGACAACCCGTCGTACACCTACTGGGACGACGCCGCGAAGGCCGCGTACTTCTACGACGGCAACACCTTCTGGTCGGGCGAGAACGCCCAGTCGATCCAGGCCAAGCTGGACTACGCGCACTGCAACGGCCTCGGCGGCTCGTTCGCCTTCTCGATGTACGACCTGGGCACCCAGACCGCGCTGTTCGACAAGATGGTGAGCGCGACCAACGGCTCCGCCGCGAACTGCCCGGCCGCTCCGACCGAGTCGGCCACCCCGTCGCCGTCCACCTCGGCCTCGCAGTCGGCCGGCCCGTCGCCGTCCACCTCGGCGTCCACCTCCGCCTCGCCGTCGCAGTCGCCGACCACCGGTGCCTGCTCCGCCGCGCCGAGCTGGAACGCGGCCACCGTGTACGCCACGGCGACCAAGGTCTCCTGGAAGGGTCGCTACTACACCAACAAGTGGTGGACCACCGGCGAGGACCCGAGCCTGAGCGGCCAGTGGGGCACCTGGACCGACAACGGTCCGTGCTGAACGGCTTCTGATCGACCTCTCGACCGGCGAGGGGCGCAGGGAGATCCCTCCCCGCGCCCCTCGTCGCGTTTGCCGCCGGGGCGCTTCAGCAGGTGAGGTCGTCGGTGCGGCCGAGGGCGTCCGGCTGGGACTCCTCGATCCGGCGCAGCATCCGGGTCAGCGTGGCGGCCAGCTCGGGGCGGGCCTCGGCGGGGACGTCCTGGAGCGTGTCGGCCTCGAAGACCGCGGCCATCCGCATCAGTTCGATCCACTTGTCGCGGCCGAGCGGGGTGAGCTCGATGATCACCCGGACCCGGTTGGCCTCGTCGCGCTCCCGGGTGACCAGGCCCTCGCTGACCATCCGGTCGATCCGGTGGGTCATCGCGGCCGGGGTCAGGCCGAGCCGCTTGGCGAGCTCGCCCGGGCCGAGCCGGTACGGGCTGCCGCTGAACACCAGCGCCTTGAGCACCTCCCACTCGGCGTTGGTGATGCCGAGGGTGGCCAGCTGGCGGCTGTAGGCCACGTTCATCCGGCGGGAGAGCCGGGAGAGGGTGGAGACGATGGTCTCCACCTGGGGGTCCACGGTGGGGAACTCCCGCTGGTAGAGGGCCACCTGTTCGGCGATGCCGAGTTCGGTGGCGGAGTCGGGCTCCGCTCTGCGTGCGCTCATGCGGACATTGTTCCACGCACCGTGCAGCCGTTAAGCCTTTGACGCGTTAAGGTTTCTATGCTTAGACTTTAGCTCTGAAATCTTACGGGGTAAAGCAGTGGCCGCAGAGGGCCGGCTTTCGGAGTCTTCGAGAGGTGTCCAGTGAAGGAGTGGGGCGGCCGACTGCGTCGCGTCCAGATCGGCAACGCGCTCAGCGCGTTCGGCAGCGGCTTCACGCTGCCGTACATGTTCGTGTACGTGAACGAGGTGCGCGGCCTCGGCTCCGCGGCGGCCGGCGCGGTGTTCACCGTGTTCGCGCTCGCCGCGTTCGCCGTGCTGCCGTTCACCGGCCGCGGCATCGACCGGTACGGCCCGCGCCCGGTGCTGCTGGCCGGCACCGCGATGGCCTCCGCCGGTGCGTTCGCCTTCGGCCAGGCCACGAGCACGCCCGCGCTGCTGATCTCCTCATTCCTGTTCGGCGCCGGCGTCACCACCTGCCAGCCCGCGCTCGCCACGATGATCGTCCGCTGCACCCGCAAGGCCCAGCGCTCCCGCGCCTTCGCGCTCCAGTTCACCCTGGTCAACCTGGGCATGGGCATCGGCGCCCTGGTCGGCGGCCAGATCGTCGACACCGCGGACCCGGCCAGCCTGACCAGGCTGTTCACCATCGAGGCGCTGACCTTCCTCGGCCTGGCCGCCGTCACCGGCACCGCGAAGATGCCCGCGGCGGAGGTCGAGCCGGCCGGCGCGGCCGCCGCCTCCGGCAAGGGCGGTGGGCTGCGGGCGCTGGTCGCCGACAAGGCGATGCTGCGGCTGTGCCTGCTCGCCGGGCTGATCTTCTTCACCTGCTACGGCCAGTTCGAGTCCGGCGTCGCCGCGTTCGCCACCCACACCGTCGGCATCGCGCCCTCCATCCTGGGCCTGGCGATCGGCGCCAACGCGCTGACCATCGTGGTGCTGCAGATGTTCGTGGTCCGGATCACCGAGCGCCGCCGCCGCACCACCGCGATGGCCGCCGCCGGCGTGGTCTGGCTCGCCGCCTGGGGCATGGCCCTGGTGGCCGGTCTGATCCGCGAGGAGCAGCTGGCCGCGACGGTCGCCATCGTCGGGATCTACGCCCTGTTCGGCGTGGGCGAGTCCCTGCTCGCCCCCACCATGGGCCCGATCGTCGCGGACCTCGCCCCGGCGCGGCTGCTCGGCACCTACAACTCCGGCTACGCGCTGGTGAAGCAGACCGCCGTCGCGGTCGGCCCCGCCGTCGGCGTCCTGCTGGTCGGCTCCGGCACCTGGCCGCTCTACCTGGCCTCGATGGCCATCTGCACCCTGCTGATCGTCGCCCTGGCGGTCCGCCTGCGCGGCTTCCTGACGCCCGCGCAGGACAACGTCCGTGTGCTGAACGTTCCGCAGCGCGAGCTGCGGGAGCTGGAGGCGGTGGCCTGACGGCCCCGCCGGTCGCCCGCCCGGGAGGGGTTCTCTCTCCCGGGCGGGCGATTGCCGTTCGGGGCGGGAGTCAGCGGCGGGTGGGCATCAGGAGCGAGAAGGTGTCCTCCCGGGACGGGAAGCGGATGGCCAACGGGGCGATGGGGCCGGTCAGTTCGAGGACGAGCTGGTCGGCGCCGCCCACCGCTTCCAGCAGGAAGTCGCGGTTGACGTGGACCAGCAGCTCGGCCGGGTCGGTGCCGGGGAGGGCATCGGCGGCGGTGGCGGTGAGGGCGGTGACGGGGAAGTCGACGCCGTCCTGGGAGCGGGTCACGGTGGACGGCCCGGTGGCGGCGAGCATGGCGCGCAGCTGGTCGGCCGTCAGGGTCAGACGGTGGGTGGGCTCCAGGCGGACCAGGCGGCGGTAGTCCGGGAAGTCGTGGTCGGCGCGCTCGCCGGAGAGCTCGCGGCCGGCCGCGCGGACGGTGAACTGGGCGCCGTCCAGGACGAGTTCGGCGTCCTCGGCGTCGGCGAGAAGCGCCCGGGCGGCGTCCGCGAGGGCGGTCGGCAGCAGGGCGGAGACGGCCGGGCCGTCCAGTGCGGCCGGGCAGTCGGCGACCGCCAGACGGTAGCGGTCGGTGGCGACCAGGTGCAGGACGCCGTCCTCCGCGTCCAGGAAGATCCCCGCCACGGCGGGCAGCGCGGCGTCGGACGGGGCGGCGAAGCGCACCGCGTCCAGGGCGGCCGCGAGGCGGGCGGCGGGGACGGTCAGTCGGGTCTGCGGCACGGGGAACTCCCTCGAATCGAGCAGGGCACGGACGGTGGAGAGCTCACGGCGGGCATCGCAGAGGCCGTCCTCCAGCCGGCGCAGGTGCGCGTCCAGCTCGGCGCGGGCCTCGGCCGGGGTGCCGGTCAGGACTCTGGTGATACCGGCCAGCGGCAGGCCGACCCGGCGCAGTCTGGCCAGCAGGCGGGCGCCCGGCAGTTGCTCCTCCGCGTACCAGCGGTACCCCGAGTGCGGGTCCACGACGGCCGGGCTGAAGACGCCGGCGCCGTCGTAGAACCGCAGGGCGCTGACGCTCAGGCCGCTGGCGCGGGCCAGTTCGCCGATGCTGCGCATTCTGTTCTCCACGCGATAGACCTTGGGGGCTCGACCTGCTTGAGGGTCAACTCGGTGGTGGAGGTATACCAGCAGGGGCGTGGGCGCCCACCTGCGTTCGGGCAGGCCCGGTCGTGCTCCCCCGGTTGGCGTTCCCCCGTCCCACGGCCGCTAGGATTGCGGACATTGCGGACATGTCGTGAACTTGCGGACGGGGAGGGTATGGCGCTGGCGGTCGAGTCCCGGCAGGCGGTCGTCAAGGCCGCGGCGGCGAGGTCCCGTTCCGGGTGGTGGGGGCCGGTCGGGGTGGCGGTGTTCGCGGGGGTGCTGCGGCTGTGGGACCTGCCGTACCCGAATGCGTTCGTGTTCGACGAGACGTACTACCCGAAGGACGCGTGGTCGCTGCTGCAGCAGGGCTACGAGGCGGTCTGGCCGGACAACGCGAACCAGCTGATCCTCGGTGTGCCGCAGGTGATCCCGCTCAGTCAGACGCCCGCGTTCGTCGCGCATCCGCCGCTGGGCAAGTGGGTGATCGCGGTGGGGGAGCACTTCTGGGGTCTGCATCCGTTCGGCTGGCGGATCATGGTGGCGGTGCTGGGCTCGCTGAGTGTGCTGATGCTGGCCAGGATCGGCCGGCGGCTGTTCCGTTCGACGCTGCTGGGGTGCGTCGCGGCGCTGCTGATGGGCGTGGACGGGCTGCAGTTCGTGATGAGCCGGGTCGGTCTGCTGGACGGCATCGCCGCCTTCTTCGTGCTGGCCGCGTTCGGCTGCCTGCTGATCGACCGCGACCGGACCCGGGAGCTGTTGCGGGCCGCGCGGGCGGAGGGCGGCCGGGCCGGTGACGAGGTGCGGCTCGGGGCGCGTCCGTGGCGGGTCGGGGCGGGGCTGCTGCTGGGCGCGGCCACCGCGGTGAAGTGGAACGGCCTGCAGATCCTGGCCGTGTTCACCGTCCTGACGCTGCTGTGGGACCAGGCCGGGCGGCGGGCGGCCGGTGCGCACCGGGCCTGGCGGGCGATGCTGCGGCGCGATCTGTGGCCGGCCGCGCTGTCCATGGTGGGCAGTGCGCTGGTGGTGTACGTCGGGTCGTGGAGCGGCTGGCTCGCGACCACGGGCGGTTACGGCCGGCAGTGGGCGGACGGCCGGGCCGGGCTGTCCCCGGCGCGCACACCGCTGGTGGACATCCCGCTGCCGCAGGTGTCGATGAGCTGGGTGCCCGCGCCGCTGCGCAGCCTGTGGCACTACCACGCGCAGATGTACGACTTCAATACCGGCCTGTCGTCCCCGCACACCTACCAGTCGAACGCGTGGAGCTGGCTGGTGCAGGGCCGACCGGTGTCCATGTACTGGGAGCAGGTGCCGGACGGACAGCGCGGCTGCCACTCCGCCGAGGGCTGCGCGAGCCAGATCCTGGCGCTGGGCACCCCGTTCCTGTGGTGGACGGCGTGCTTCGCGCTGGCGTACGCGCTGTACCGGTGGTTCTTCCGGCGGGACTGGCGCTCCGGCGCGATCCTGGCCGGCGTCGCCGCCGTCTACCTGCCGTGGTTCCAGTACCAGCACCGGACGACCTTCTCCTTCTACATGGTGCTGCTGGTGCCGTTCCTGTGCCTCGCGGTGGCGCAGCTGCTCGGCGCGATGCTCGGGCCTCAGGGCTGCCCGCCGCGCCGCCGGCGGTGGGGTGCGGCGGGGGCCGGGCTGATCGTCCTGGCGATCGTCGGCTGCTTCGCGTACTTCTATCCGCTGTACACGGCGGAGGTGATCCCGATGTCCGAGTGGCGCGCCCGGATGTGGTTCACCAGCTGGATCTGAGGTGAAGTTGCTTGCCGCAGGCGGGAGTTCGCAGCTTCTGCCGGTCACCTGGCCGCTCGGTGCGGCGTGCGCGCTGCTGCTCGCGGTGGCCGCGCTGGTCGCCGGACGGGGCGGGCTGGGGCACGGGCGGGCGGTGCTGCGGGCCGGGGTGCGGGCGGCCGTGCAGCTGGCGGTCGTCGCGCTGGTGATCGCCTGGGTGGTGCGCTCGCTGTGGGCGTCCCTGCTGTTCGTGCTGTTGATGTTCGCCGTCGCCGTGCGCACCGCCGGGCGGCGGATGGGCGAGGGCCGCGCGGCCCCCGGCGGGCGGTGGGAGTGGGCGTGGGCGGCGGTGCCGATCACCGCCGGGGTGCTGCCGGTGCTGCTCCTGCTGGCCGCCACCGGGCTGCTGCCGCCGAAGGGCCTGAGCGTGATCCCGGTCGCGGGCATCCTGATCGGCGGGGCGCTCACCGCGACCTCGCTGGTGCCCGCCCTCGACCAGACCCGCACCGTCCCGGCGCCCGGGCACCTCACGGGGTGTCGGCGAGACCTTCGGCCGCAGCGCTGTGACCATGAACCAGTGCTGCCGGGCCGAGGCGTCCCCTTCCGCGGGTGCCCCGGGGCCGGCGGCCGCAGACCGAGAGACCTTCGCATCCGATGAACAGCCTGACCATCGCCGCGCTCACGTTCGGCATCATCTTCCTCTCCGAACTGCCGGACAAGACCGCCCTGGCCAGCCTGGTCCTCGGCACCAAGTACCGGGCGGGCTACGTGTTCGCGGGCATCGCCGTCGCGTTCGCCGTGCAGGTCGCGCTCGCCCTGGTCGCGGGCAGCCTGCTGGCACTGCTCCCGCAGCGCTGGGTGGAGGGCGTCACCGGCCTGCTGTTCCTGGTCGGCGCGGGCATGCTGCTGTGGCACAAGGAGGACGAGGACGAGGAGGGCGCGGCCAAGGAACCCGCGAACAACTCGTTCTGGAAGGTGGCCGGCACCAGCTTCGTGATCGTCGCCGTCGCCGAGTTCGGCGACCTCACCCAGATCATGACCGCCAACCTGGCCGCCAAGTACGCCGATCCGCTGGCCGTCGGCCTGGGCTCCTGGCTGGCGCTGTGCGCGGTCGGCGGCATCGCCATCGTCGGCGGGCAGAAGCTGCTGCGGCACGTGCCGATGAAGGTCATCGTGCGGATCGCCGCGCTGGCGATGATCGCGCTGGCCGGGTTCAGCCTGTTCAAGGCGATCACCGGATGACGCCTCGTCAGGCGGCTGCCGGGCTCAGCATTTGGGGTTCTGGGCCATCTCCTGCAACAGGGCCTGGGTCTGTGGGTCGTAGACGCCCGGCTCGATGCCCTTCAGCTTGCCGCGGTACTTCCACTGGAAATTCATCAGCGCGCTCTGCGTCTGGGCGCCGAACCCCGGCTGGTACTTGTCGGTGATGTCCCCGTCGAGCCAGTTGACGGGCATGCAGCTGGCCTTCATCAGCAGGTGCTGAAGCTGCACCACGTCCGGCCCGGTGTCGTTCCGCCGCAGCGTCCGGTTCGCGCTGGGCGAGGGCGAGGACGACGGGCCGGTTGGGGGCGCGGACGTCGGCTCGGCCGGGGCGGTGGTCGGGGCGGTCGCCGGCTTGGTGGCGACGCTCTGGGACGGGCGGGCGGAGCTGCGGGTCGGCGACGGGCTGTCCGCGCTCGCGGACGCGTCCGGGGACGCCTCGGCGCTCGGCGGCGCGCTCGGAGTGGTCGCGGCGGAGGAGGCCACCGCCGGGCCGGTCGGCGCGGGAAGCGCGTGGTCGACGCTGTCCGGCGAGGAGGACAGCAGCATCGCCATGCTCACGGCCAGCGCGGTCACACCCACCGCGCCGCCCGCGATCACCAGCCGCTTGCGGTCGGCGCTGCGCCGCCGCTGCGAACGGCGTTCCGTCCGGCTGACGGGTGCGGCCGACTCGTCCTCGTGGAAGCTGAACATGCCCAGGTCGGCGGCCGGGCGCTCGGGGCCGTCCGGGACCGGGTGGAGCAGCACGGTGGCCGGGTCGGAGTCGGCGGGCACCGGGGGGATCAGCGCGGTCGGCGGTTCGGGCTGCGGCGGCGGGGGGACCACCCGGCCGAGCTGGAACGGGGCGCCCGGCCCGGTCGGCACGGACTGTCCGGGCGGCACGAACGGTCCGGGCGCCGACGGGTCCTGGGCCTGGACGGGCGGCAGCAGCTGCGTCGCGGCGGCGTCCGACTGGTCGGGGAACGGGGCGGGCGGCGGCGCGAAGGGGCCGGCGGCCTGCGGCGGCTGGGCCATCGGCATGTGCGGCGGCTGGGCCATCGGCGCCTGGGGGGTGATCGGCTGCACCGGAGGTGGGGCGACCTGGGAGGTGATCGGCTGCACCGCGGGCGGGACGACCTGGGTGGCGAACGGGTCGGCGGCAGGGTTGCCGGACTCCATCACCGGGGTGTCGGCGACGTACGGGCGCACCAGGTGCGGGCCGTCCAGCGGCGGGAGGACCGCGGTCTGCTCGGTCGGGGAGATCGCCTGACACGCGCAGCTGCCGGCCGGCCCTACGGTGCCGCAGCTGGGGCAGCGATCTGCCGGCATCGGCCGGTCCTCCTCGGGTCGGAATCGAACGGGGTGATTATGCAGGACCATCCCACGGGGCAACAGGGACGCCCGGGCCGGGGTGCGCCCTGGGCGATGTGCCGGGCCGCCGGGTCTGTCAGCCGGCCGCGGCGCCCGCCTGCTCGCGGAACTGCTGGGGGCTGAGCCCGCGGACCCGCTTGAACGCGGCGCTGAGCGCGAAGCCGCTGCCGTAGCCGACCCGGCGGGCGACCGCCGTGAGGGTGGCGTCCGGTTCGGCCAGCAGGTCGGCGGCCTGGGCGAGCCGCCAGCTGGTGAGGTACGCCATCGGGGGCTCGCCCACCAGGTCGGTGAAGCGCCGGGCCAGCGCGGCCCGCGAGACGCCGGTCGCGGCGGCCAGCTCGTGCACCGTCCAGGCGCGCGCCGGGTCGGTGTGCAGCAGGCCCAGTGCGCGGCCCACCACCGCGTCGGCGTGCGCCCGGTACCAGGCCGGGGCGTGCGCGGCGTCGCGGGAGAACCAGCAGCGCAGCGCGGAGATCAGCAGCAGGTCGAGCAGCCGGTCCAGCACCACCTCCTGGCCCGGCTCGTCCCGTCCGATCTCCGCCTCCAGCAGGGCCACCAGCGGCGAGCTCCACTCCTCGGCGGGCAGCCGCAGCACCGGCGGCAGCGCGCGCAGCAGCCGTCCGCTGACCTCGCCGTGCAGCTGGTAGGTGCCGCTGAGCAGCACCGTCGCGGCGTCCCTGGCGGTGCCCCAGGTCCGCACGCCCTGGTCGAGTTCCTCGCACATCCGCTCGCCGTCGGGGGTGGTCGACACCTGCCCCGGGTGGACCACCACCTGCGGCGCGGTCTCCGGCCGGTCGGCGACGGTGTACGGCTCCGGCCCGCGGACGATCGCCAGGTCCCCGGCCCGCAGCGGCACCGGAGGGCCGCCGTCCGGGACGATCCAGCCGTCGCCGCGCACCGTGGTCAGCACCGTCAGCGGCGCCCGGTCCTCGATCCGGATCGCCCACGGCGGGTCGAACACCGACCGCAGCAGGAACGCCCCTTGGGCCCGGGGGCCGGTCAGCAGTGCGGTGAGCGCGTCCATGGCCGCCAGCGTAGACGTCCGGCGCCCGGCCGGGTGGACGCTCACGTATGTCAACGAGCTTCTGGGCCATGGATCTTGGGCTCGTCCACCGAGTTGACTGGGCGCCATGACCAGACGAACGGGGGCCCACGGCATGGCAGTTCTTCGCACGGTGACGCTGATCGGCGCGACCCTCACCGCAGGGCTCAGCGCGGGCCTGTTCTACTCCTACGCCTGCTCGGTGATGCCCGGCCTCGCCAAGGTCGAGGACCGCGCCTTCGTCGACACCATGCAGCGCATCAACGTGGCCATCCTGAACGGCTGGTTCATGCTCAGCTTCCTCGGCGCGCTGGTGCTCATCGTCGCCGCGGGCATCCTGCAGTGGCGCGGCGGCAACCGCACCGTCCTGCTGTGGATCGGCGCCGCCGCCGTCCTCCACCTCGCCATGTTCGTCATCACCAGCGCCGTCAACGTGCCCCTCAACGACAAGCTGGCCGCCGCCGGCGCACCCGACAAGCTCACCGACCCGGCCGCCGTCCGCGCCGCCTTCGAGGACGTCTGGGTCCGCTGGAACCTCGTCCGCGCCCTCACCTCCACCGCCGCCTTCGCCTGCCTGACCTGGGCGCTCGCGCTGTCGGGCCGCAACTCCTGATCCGGTCAGTCCAGTTGGACGGTGTGCGCGCCGTCCGGCGAGACCCTCAGCACGAACCGCTCGAACCCCGGCCGGCCCCGCTCGTTCCACCACCGCCACGCGGCCTCCACCTCGTCCCACAGTCGGCGTGGTCCGGACTGCACCACCTCGAACTCCTCCCGCCCGCCCGGCTCCCAATCGGCCGTCGCCCACGAGGTGACGGCCGTGTCGTGCAACCAGAGCGTGTAGGACCCGTCCCCGTACCGCTCGGTCAGCGGGAAGACCCCGGGGACACGACTGCCGATCGCGAACATGGCCGCCCAGTCGCCGAGTTCGTCCGGCGACAGGGTGGTGGTGGAGCGGACGCCGTCGGCGGGCCACGGCTCCGACAGGTAGGCGCGGCTGTTCGGGCGGGTGGCGCGCTGGGCGCGCAGGCGCATGAACGCGGACGAGTGGACGAACCTGCCGCGGGCGCCGCCGTCCTGTTCCACCGTCAGTTTCACCAGGGCCTCGCCGCCGTACTCCGGCCCCCAGGGTGCGACGATCACCGCGCCCGGGCGGCACTGTTCGATCCAGGCGCGGGGCACCCGCCGTACCGAGCAGGTGGCGATCACCCGGTCGAACGGCGCGGTCGGCTGGTGCCCGGCCGCGCCGTCGCCGACCACGGCGGTGGGGGCGTACCCGGCCCGGGCGAGCCGGCGGTGGGCGTCGGCGGCCGTGCTCGCGTCGACTTCGACGGTGGTGAGGTTCGCCGACCCGAGACGGTGCGAGAGCAGCGCGGCGTTCCAGCCCGTGCCGGTGCCGATCTCCAGCACGCGGTGACCGGGCGCGACCTCCAGGGCCGCGAGCATCGAGAACACCATCGTCGGCATCGAACTCGACGAACTCGGCATGGTTCCTCTGGTGTTGCCGGTGCTCGCCCCGTCGTCCCACTGCGTGGTCAACGGCACGTCCGCGTACACCGCCCGCCACCACGCGGCCGCATCCTCCCGCCGGCTCACCGCGTGACCCTGCTGTACCCCGTCCGCCATCCCCGGCCACACGGTGTCCGGCACGAACAGGTGCCGAGGGACGGCGTGATAGGCCGCGAACCAGTCGGGTTGCAGGGAGCCGTTGGCGATGAGCGCGGAGGCGAGTCGGTCGCGACCGGCCTCCGCGCGCTGACGTGCCGTCACCACGTCAGCGCCCCGTCGCCGGGCCCTGGCCGTCCGAGGTGTTCCCGCCCTCGTCGCTGCCGCCGCCACCGTGCTTGTTGCCGCTGCTGCTGTCGTCCTGCTGACCGCCACCGGATCCGTCGCCGCTGCCGCCGCCGTGCTTTCCGCCGAACGCGGGCATGATGCCTCCTTGTTCTCGCCTGGGGGACGGGCTTCCGTCCCGATGCTCACGCTAGGTGGCGGCGGGTGTGGCGGAGGGGCCTGATTCTCGGTAATTCCCCTGCGAGTGGGAAGAGTTCGCAAACTGGCCCGGATTCCTGCCCGGGCTCAGGTGGTGTTCAGCGCTTGACGGCACCGGGCGATCACCCGCTGGGCGTCCGGGCCGTGGACGGCCGCGCGGCTCAGCGACTCCCACACGCGCAGGTAGAGCGCGACGCTGTCGGGGTCGTCCAGCCAGAGTTCGGCGTGCCAGTCCTCGGCGATGACCAGGCGTTCGTCGTGGACCCAGAACCCGTTGGCGGGCGGCAGCTCGACCGGCGCGTCGAACGGGACGATGCCGAGAGTGACGGTGTCCAACCCGATCACCCCGCTCAGACGGTCGAGTTGGGCGGCCATCACGTTCGGCGGGCAGATACGGGCGCGCAGGGCCGCCTCCCACATGACGATGTGGAAGCGCTTGCCGCGCCGGTACAGCAACTCCTGGCGGCGGATGCGGGCCCGGACGGCCTCGTCGATGTCGCGGGGGGAGCGGTGGAGGCCGACGTAGGCCTCGAAGATGTGCCGTGCGTAGTCCGGTGTCTGGAGCAGGCCGACGATCATCGCGTTCTGCCAGGCCCTTGTAGTGGACGAACGCTCGTACTCGACCGTCAACCGGTCCTGGACCGGCCGGTGTCCGGCCGCCAACTGCCGTCGCCAGGAACGGGATTGCGTCTCGAAAGCGCGAAGCCGGGCCGACAGTTCGGCTGCCGCCCCGGGCTGTCCGACGCCATCCGCCCAGGCCCGTAGATCATCGTGGGTGGCGGTCTGGCGGCCGGTCTCCAGCTTGCTGACCTTGGACTGGGTCCATCCGAGGTGCTCGGCCAGTTGGCGACCTGTGAGACCGCCCTCGGTCCGCAGCTCGCGGAGCCGCAGACCGAGGGCGTATCGGGCCTGTTGGAAATCGGTGGTCACTCGCCGGACGGTACCCCAGCACGGAACTCGCGGTGCGGCACGGCGAAGTGCCAGGCGACGTCCCGCTCCTGGCAGGCCCGGTTGACCCGGACCGGGTCGGTGATCACCTCGATGTCGGTCAGCACGTCGTCGGCGTCGAAGTGCAGCAGGGCGATCACCCGGGAGTCGAACACCCAGGCGTCTTCCAGCGGGAGACCCAGGCGATCCGCGTCCTCTCGCCACAGGTAGCGGACGTCCTCGCCCACGGTGCCGATCTGTTCGGCGTTGTCGAGCAGGTAACGCTGGCCGAGGGTCGGCGGGTTGTCCATGATCCGCACTCGCTCGAACCGCTTGCCCTGCGCGGACTGCACACGGCGGTTGCGGGCCCAGTCGTTGTTCATGTCCCAGGCGGGGTCCTCGCCGGCCACGAACCGGCGGTAGGTCTCGGTCTCCTCGTCGGAGCGGTACTGGCGGCGGGTCTCCAGCCGGAAGGCCGTGTGCTGGAAGGTGTGGAACATCGACTCGAACTCGTCGTAGCTGATCAGCACCGGCTCGCGCTCGGTGGCACGCGGCGCGAAGTCCGCGAGCAGGACACGAGGCACCGTCACAAACCCCTCGCCGGGCTTGATGTTGCGGAACTGGGCCACCTCCGCCGGGTCCGTGACCAGGTCGCCCTGCACGATCACCTGCCCGGTCTCCTCGTCCTCATACAGCGTCGGGCAGCCGTCGCTTCCGGAGTTGCTGCCGATGTAGCGCAGTCGACGGGTCATGTCTCCCTGTTCCCTCCTGTTGGCGGTCGGCGTCAGAATGCCCGCGCACGAGGCGCGGCGGGGCGCTGATTCGCGAATATTCGTCCGTAGGGGCGGGCGTGATGTGGGTCACGGGAACTCGAGGGCGGGCGCCGGACAGAGGATAGGGGTGATCACAGATATGCGAACCCGGGTGCGGGCCGGGGACCCGGGTGTGTTCGGGGAGTTGTTCGACCGGTATGCGCGGACCGTCTACAACCATGCGTTCCGGCTGACCGCGGACTGGTCGGTCGCCGAGGACGTCATGTCGGCGACGTTCATGGAGGCCTGGCGGTTGCGCGGCAAGGTGGGGGCCGAGGGCGGGTCGTTGCGGCCGTGGTTGCTGGGCATCGCGACGAACCTCGCCCGCAACCACTGTCGTAGCAACCGGCGTTACCGGGCGGCGGCCGCGGCGCTCGCTGCGACGGGGCCTTCGGTGGTGGAGACACCCGACCACGCCGAGGAGGTGGCCGGGCAGGTGGACGACCGGCGGCGGATCGCCGCGACGATGGCCGCGATGGGCACGTTGCGCCGGGCTGAGCGCGAGGTCCTGGTGATGTGCCTGTGGGAGGGGTTGGAGTACACCGAGGCGGCCGAGGCCCTGGGCATTCCGGTCGGGACCGTGCGTTCCCGGCTGTCCCGCGCCCGCACCAAGCTGCGCAAGCTCGCCCATGCGGAACTGGCGGCGGGAAAACGGGAACCCGCCCGCCGTCCTCGACAGATGAATGGGGACCGCGCGACAGCGGTCCGGCCCGTACCGGAAGGAAACCGATGAACGCCAGCCCCTCCCAGCCGCTCCCGGCTGATCGGACGGAGGCCGATGGCCTCCTGCCGACCGTGGAGCGGGATCTGCCGTCGGGTCGCCACCAGTTCCACAAGGAGCGCCTGATGGCCCAGATCCACGAAGACCTCGCCAACGCCACCCCCGTCCGCGCCCCCCGGCGGCGCAACCCGTTCCTGCGCCGCGTGGTCCTGCTGCCGGTGGCGGCGTCCGTCCTGGCCGGCGCCGTCGTGGTCGGTGCCGGCCTGAGCCGGGGCAGCGACCCGGTCGAGGCCATCGCCCCCGGCACCGCACCCGTCCTGACCACCGACATCCGCCCCGCCGACCCGAAGGGAGCCGTCCAGCTGCTCGACCGGATCTCGATGGTCGCCCAGGAGAGCACGGCCCCGCAGGCGCGTGCGGGCCAGTTCGTCTACATCGAGTCGAAGGTCGCCGGCACCTCGGTGTGGTCGGTCAACGGCAAGGACTCGGCGGTCAGCGAGGAACTGGACACCCGGCGGAGCTGGAAGTCGGTGGACGGCCACAAGGGTTGGCTGATCGACCGGCGGAACAAGGACGGCATCTCGCTGGACACGACGGAGGCGCCGGCCCTCAACGCGCCGTCCTACAACTACCTGGCCGCCCTGCCCACCAACCCCGACGACCTGCTGAAGAAGATCTACGCGGAGACGGCGGGCCACGGCCCCGGCCCCGACGCGGAGGCGTTCACCACCATCGGCGACCTGCTCATCGAGAGCTACCCGTCCCCCCAGCTCACGGCCGCGCTCTACAAGGCCGCCGCCAAGATCCCGGGCGTGACCAAGGTGGACGACGCGGTCGACGCCGCCGGCCGCCACGGGGTCGCGGTGGCCCGCTTCGAGGAGAAGACCGGCGTGCGCACCGAGTGGATCTTCGACAAGTCCTCGCTCGCCTTCCTCGGCGAACGCACCGTCCAGGTCGAAGGCACCTCCGGCGGCGGCCTGATCAAGCCCGGCACGGTCATCTTCACCAACGCGATCACTTCCCGTGCCATCGTCGACGGCATGAAGCAGACCTCCGCGCAGTCGGCCTGACCAGCCTGGACTCGTCACCCGAGCCCGGACGTTCGCCCGCCCCTCCCGACTCGATTCGACCCGAGCCGGGAGGGGCCGGGGATTCCGCACTGAGACCCCGTTGTCCGGGTGCGGGCTGCCCGCCGGATACTCGTCGGACGACCCGACCCGGAGGCAGCGTGAGCCAGTTCAAGCCCGAAGAGATCCGCACCGACCGACTGGACCTGCTGCCCCTGCGGGTCGAGTACGCCGAGGAGATGGCCGCCGTGCTGACCGACCCCGGCCTGTACGCCTTCATCGGCGGTGCGCCGGACACCGCGCAGGCCCTGCGAGCGCGCTACGAGCGGTGGGTGGCCGGCTCGCCCGATCCCGAGGAGTCCTGGTGCAACTGGGTGATCCGGCTCCGTGACGAGGCCTGTCTGGTGGGGACGGTCCAGGCGACGGTCACCACCGACGGCTGTGGGGCGGTCGCGGAGATCGCCTGGGTGGTGGGAACGCCCTGGCAACGGCGCGGCATTGCCGCCGAGGCGGCCCGGGGGCTCGTCGCCCGGCTCCGGCAGCTCTCGGTGCACACGGTCGTTGCGCACATCCACCCCGAGCACACGGCGTCCGCCGCCGTCGCCACCGCGGCCGGACTCGCGCCCACTGACCAGTGGGAGGACGGAGAGGTCAGGTGGCAGCTGGGCGGGCCTGCGGGTGCGGGGGTGTGAGGTGGGGGAGGATGGCGGCATGAGCGTTGTGAAGATCAATGTGCTGACTGTCCCTGCTGAGCAGCGGGAGGTGTTGGAGCAGCGGTTCGGCTCGCGGGCCGGGGCTGTGGAGGGTGCGGACGGGTTCGAGTGGTTCGAGCTGCTGCGGCCGGTGGAGGGGACGGACCAGTACCTGGTGTACACGCGGTGGCGGGACGAGGAGTCGTTCCAGGCGTGGATGGAGGGCCCGATGAAGTCCGCGCACCAGGGCGGGGGCGACCGGCCGAAGCCTGCGGCGACGGGGTCGACGGTGTGGTCGTTCGAGGTGGTGCAGTCGGCCGGGCCGAAGGCGTAAGTACACGGGGAACCAGGGCCGGTCTCGGCGGAGGCCGGCCCTCTGCATGGGACTGCGGCAGAACGTCAAGGCCGGTCTGTACGCCGCAGGTTGGAGGGCGGGCCCACCGGAGCTCGCCTGGGGGAGTCGTTCCGGGGCTGGTCACCGGCGGCCGAACTCGCCTTCACCCGGCGGACGGAGTGGGCCACCGAGCGCGACGTCACGTACGGGCTGGGGTCTCGGCGGCGGAGGTGCGGAAGACGCACTGGGAGCTGGCCGATCAGTGGAAGGCGGCGCGGCGGGTGGCGCGGCGCAGGGTGCGCAGGAGGGGGCCGCCGACGGTGAGGCAGAGGACGGCGGTGAGGGCGGCGCGGGGGAGGTCCCAGCCGAGGGACGTGGTGAGGCAGTAGAGGGCGAAGCGGGTGAGGTTGGCGGGGAGGGGGTCGCCGGGGACGAAGGAGATCGAGGTGCTCAGGCCGCCGATGTAGGGCCAGCCCTGGAGGTTCATCACCACGCCGTAGCCGATGGCGGAGACGACGCCGTAGAGGGCGAGGAGGACGAGTTCGGCGCGGCCGCGCAGGCGGGCGGCGCCCGGGAGGAGTCCGGCGCCGAGGCAGACCCAGCCCATGGCGAGCATCTGGAACGGCAGCCAGGGTCCGACGCCGCCGGTGAGCAGGCCGGAGGCGAACATCGAGAGCGCGCCGAGGACGAAGCCGAAGCCCGGGCCGAGGGCGCGTCCGGCGAGCACCATCAGGAAGAACATCGGCTCCAGTCCGGCGGTGCCGGCGCCGAGCGGGCGCAGGGCCGCGCCGGCGGCGGCGAGGACGCCGAGCATGGCGACGGCCTTGGCGTCCAGGCCGGGTGCGCCGGTGGCGTGGCGGCCCTCGGAGAGTTGGGCGACCAGCACGGCGAGCAGTAGCGGCAGCAGCAGGGCGAACAGCCACGGCGCGTCGGTGGAGTGGCCGACCAGGTCGGAGTCGCGGGCGGCGAGCAGCGGCCAGCCGAACGCGGCGACGCCGATCGCGGAGACCAGCGCGAGCACGAGCACCGAACGCCGCCCGAGCGGGACGGGCCGGGCGAGTTCGAGGGACGGCCGGCCGCTCATCGGGGGCACTCCGGGGTGGCAGGCACGTACGGCGGGACGGGGCCGGGCACGGGACGGGTGGCGGGAAGGGGGTGCGGCGTCATGGCAAGTCCCGTAGGGCGAGGGCGACTTCGGGGACGGTGAGGTACGGGGGGAGGATCTTCGCGGTCTGCGGGGCGAAGGTGGGGGAGGCGAGGACGACCTCGGGGGTGGGGCCGTCGGCGACGATCTCGCCCTCGGCGAGGACGGCGGTGCGGTGGGCGAGTTCGGCGGCGAGTTCGACGTCGTGGGTGGCGAGCAGGACGGCGTGGCCGTCGGTGGCGAGGGTGCGCAGGATGTCGACGAGCCGGGCCTTGGCGGCGTAGTCGAGGCCGCGGGTGGGTTCGTCGAGGAGGAGGACGGGGGGCCGGGCGGCGAGGACGACGGCGAGGGCGAGGGTGAGGCGCTGGCCCTCGGAGAGGTCGCGGGGGTGGCGCTGGTCGTCGATGCCGGGGAGCAGGGTGGCGAGGATGCTTCGGCAGCTTCCGGGTTCGGCGTCGGCGTCCTGGTCGGCGGCGGCGCACTCCTCGGCGACGGTTTCGGCGTACAGCAGGTCGCGCGGGTCCTGCGGGACGAGGCCGACGGAGCGGATCAGGTCCTTGGGGCGGGACTTGTGCGGGGTGAGGCCGTCCACGCGGACGGTGCCGGAGTCGGGGGCGTGCAGGCCGACCAGGCTGCCGAGCAGGGTGGACTTGCCGGCGCCGTTGCGTCCCATCAGCGCGGCGATCTGGCCGGGGAACAGGGCGAGTTCGACGCCGCGCAGGGCGGGGACGGGGCCGCGGGAGACCACCAGCCGGGAGACCGTGGCGATCGCGGGGTCCGACGGCGCCGCAGGAGGAACGACGACGGGCGCGGGCAGCCGCTCGCGCAGCGTCGCCGCGCGCCGCCGGGCGTCGCGGACGGTGAGCGGCAGCGGGTTCCAGCCGGCCAGCCGCCCGAGGTCGACCACCGGGGGCCGGACGGGGGAGCGGGCCATCAGGGTGGCGGGGTCGCCGAGCACGGGGGGCTGGCCGGGGCCGGGGAGCAGCAGGACCTGGTCGGCGTACTGGACGACGCGTTCCAGCCGGTGTTCGGAGAGCAGGACGGTGGTGCCGAGGTCGTGCACCAGCCGTTGCAGGACGGCCAGCACCTCCTCGGCGGCGCCCGGGTCGAGCGCCGAGGTGGGCTCGTCCAGCACCAGCACCTTGGGGTGGACGGTCAGCACCGAGCCGATCGCCACCCGCTGGCGCTGGCCGCCGGAGAGTGCGGAGAGCGCGCGGCCGCGCAGTTCGGCGAGGCCGAGCAGGTCGAGGGTCTCCTCGACCCGGCGGCGCATCACGGCGGGGGGCAGGCCCAACGACTCCATGCCGTAGGCGAGTTCCTCCTCGACCGTGTCGGTGACGAAGTGCCCGGCCGGGTCCTGGCCGACGGTGCCGACCACGTCGGCGAGGTCGCGCGGCCGGTGGGTTCGGGTGTCGCGGCCGGCGACGGTGACCCGGCCCTCCAGGACGCCGCCGGTGAAGTGCGGCACCAGGCCGGAGACGGTGCCCAGCAGGGTGGACTTGCCGGCGCCGGACGGGCCGACCAGCAGGCACAGTTCGCCCTCGGGAATGGTCAGGTCGACGCCGCGAAGGGCGGGTTCGGCGGCGTCGGCGTACCGGACGCCGACCTGCTCGAAAGTGATCACCGGTTGCTCCGGGGCGGTTCGGGGGTGACGAAGGCGGGCAGCAGGCCGAGCAGCACGGCCGCGGCGGGCAGCAGCGGCAGTCGGGGTGCGGTCGGTGGCACCACCGACGGGGTCAGGGCCTCCGGCCAGCGGCCCGCGTACCAGATCAGGGCGGCCGCGACCAGCGCGCCCGAGAGGGCGGTCAGCCACTCCGGGAGCGCCCAGGGGTCGGGCCGGTACCGGGTTCTGACGGAACGCCGGCTGCCCAGGGCGAGCCCGGCGGCGGACGCGGCGACGCCCGCCAGCAGGGCGGGAAGGGCCCAGGCGTGGCTGCCCGCGGTGAGCAGCCCGTAGCTGGCGCTGCACACGGCGAGCAGCCCGGCAAGCGTCAACACGCCTGCGATGCGTACCAGTTGGCGCGGCACGTCGGCGGTGCGGCCGAAGCCCCGGGTGTCCATCGCGGCCGCCAGCGCCACCGAACGCTCCAACGCGCCCTCCAGCACCGGCAGTCCGACCGACAGCACCGCCCGCACACCCCGGTCGGTGCGGCCGCGCAGCCGACGGGCCGCGCGCAGACGGCGGACGTCCGCGACCAGGTTGGGCGCGAACGTCATCGCCACCACGGCCGCCACGCCCGCCTCGTACAGCGCGCCCGGCAGCGAACGCAGCAGCCGCGACGGCGAGGCCAGCGCGTTGGCCGCGCCCACGCAGGCCAGCAGGACCGCCAGCCGCAGGCCCTCGTACAGCGCGAACAGCACGCCCTCCAGGCTCACCGAACCACCCAGCCGGACGCCCTGCGCCCAAGCGGGGAGCGGGAGTTGGGGGAGGGTGAACAGGACGTGGGTGCCGCCGACGGGCGAGCCGAGCACGATCGCGAACACCAACCGGGCGGCCAGCACCAGCAGGCCGAGCCGCAGGAACGCCGCGTACGAGCGGGCCCACGGCGCTTCGCCGCGCCGGGCCGCCACCACGAAGCCCGCCACCGCCAGGATCAGCAGCAGGAGCAGCGGATTGGTGGTCCGGCTGGCGGCCGCCGCGAGGCCCAGCGACCACAGCCACCACGCGCCCGGGTGCAGCTGCCGGGGCAGCGAACGGCTGTGCACCGCCCCCGGGTTCGCGGACCCGGAGGCGGTCGGAGCGGTGCGGCGCAGACGGTGGACGGACATGGTCAGCGGGTGCGGCGGCGACGGGCCTGCCAGAGCGCGCCGACGCCCAGCAGGGCCACCGCACCGACCCCGGCGATCACGCCGACGTCCGGGCCGCCGTCGCCCTTGTCGGCCGAACCGCCCGATGCGGCACCGGAGTTGGAGCCCGCCGCGACCTGCTCGCCGCAGCCCGCACGCGGGTAGCCCGCGATCGCGCACAGCAGCCCGCCGGAGTCGTAGCGCAGCGGCGCGGCCACCGCGGCCAGCACCTCCGCCGAGTTCGCGGCGCTCGGCACCGAGGCGCACACCGAGCGTGCCTCGGCGGGCTGTTCACCGTTCGGGGCGTCCTTCGCGGTGCCGAAGTCGAGCACCACGGCGACCCGCTTGTGGCCACCGCTGGGCGCGGTGTTCGCACAGATCGCGGAGAAGTCGGCGGGCAGCGACGGCCGGGGTGCGTCCTGGCCGCCGTCCGGGCTGAGCACGAACCGCCAGCCGTCCACCGCGCCGTCCGCGGGCACGTTCCCGGTCGGCCCGACCTGCTGGAACGCCCAGCCGTCCGCGCCGCCCTTCCAGAACGACCAGTACCGGTAGTCCGCCGCCTGCGCGGACCCGGCGCCCGGCCCGAGCAGCGCCACCAGCACCCCGAGCAGGGCGACAACGGCCCCGGCGGGTATGGGAGTTCGGCGCACCCGGCCGGTCACCGGCCCTGCTCCGGCTGCTCACCCGACGGCTGCTCGCCCGACGCCGCACTGTCAGCGGACGGCCTCTGGTCCGACGACTTCCCGTCCGACGCGCCGTCGCCGGTCGGAGCGGTCGCGGTCGCGGAGCCCCCGGCAGGGGTGTGGCGGCGGCGGTTGAGGCTGAGCAGGATACCCGCGCCGATGCCGACCAGCAGGCCGACGGCGATCAGCCAGCCGGCCGAGAAGCCGCTGTTCTCGTCGGGCTCGGTGATCGCCGAGCCGGGCGCGCGGGTGGCCTGCGGGTCGCCGGCACTCGGACCGACCTTCGGCTTGGGGCCGGAGTCGACCAGCAGCTGCACCAGGTTGGCGCCGCCGAAGTTGTACGGGTCGAGCTTGGCGGCGCGGGCGGTGAGCACCAGGGTGGCGGTGGCCGCCGGGTCGGTGCCGCTCTTGCTCTGCGCGGCCCAGGCGTAGCCGTTGCCGGCCAGCCAGTCGGCGGCGCTGGCGGCCTCGGTGAAGTGGCCGGAGGCGACCAGGCCGAGCACCGACCATGCGGTGGAGTTGTAGTCGGCGGTGGCGGCCGCGCCGGGGGTGTCCAGCAGCAGGCGCTGCCCGTTGGCGGCGAGCTTGCCGGTCAGCCAGGCGGCGTCCGCCTCGGCGGAGTCGGCGTGCGTGACCGGGCCGTCGCCCGGGGTGTCCGGGCAGGCCAGGGCCTTCGGCGCGGCGCCCTTGCGGTCGGCGGTGGTGACCGGCAGGTGTCCGCCGGCGGAGGCCAGCAGCGCCTGCGCGGAGGCGAGCGTGTTGGGCGCGGCCGGGGAGCCCGTGACCGGCTGGTAGATGAACGCGCCGCGCTGCTCGGCGGGGGTCCAGCAGCCCTGCTGGAAGGAGGCCAGGCCCTGGTAGGCGGACTGCCCGCCCGGGGTGGCCGTGGTGGCCGGGTCGAGGCCGGCGGCCAGCAGCGCGTTCACCACCAGCGCGGTGGAGTTGGCGTCGCCGGGCGTGCCCGGGTTGTACGCCCAGGTGCCGTCCACGGTCTGCTTGGCACGCAGCCAGTCGGTGCCGCGGGTGACCTGCTGCTGGTGGCCGCCGAGTGCGGTGAGCGCCTGGATGGCCATCGAGGTGGCGTTGGAGTCCTCGGTGGCGGGGACGCAGGCCGCGCCCTCCGCCCGGTAGGACGGCCAGCCGCCGTCCTCGCACTGCTGGCCGAGCAGCCAGGTCACGGCGGCCTCGGCGGGTTCGACCTTCTCCTGGTGCAGGGCGATCAGTGCCAGCGACTGCCGCCACACGCCGTCGTACTGCGGGTCGCCCTTGCCGTACAGCCCGGCGGGCACCCCGGACGCCGCCGTGGGCGAGCCGGACGGGGACCCCGACGCCGAACCGGACGCCGAACCGGAGGCCGAAGCGGACGGGGAGCCGGAGCCGGACGCCTCGGAAGAGGCAGAGGGGGAGGCGGAGGCGGGATCGGGGTCGGCGAGCGCGGGCACGGCGGCGGCGCCGGCGAGCAGGGCGCCGGCCAGTGCGGCGGCGCCCAGGCGGGCAGCGGTCAGCATGGGAGAAAGCCTTTCGGGAGCGGTCGCAGCGGACCCGTGCGCACGGGCCGCCCGTAGACCCACGACGGAGGAGGGCCGCTCGTCTCCGGCCGGGCAGTCCGACTGCGTCGCGCCGACGGGCGGCGCGGCTCACGGTTGCGGGTCAGCGCCGGAATCGCACCGGCTTCCCCCGGCCTCGGAGGCGGATGCAGTTGTTCGGCGGTCCGGTGGGGGCCGTCCCGCGCCCCCAAGACTTTAGCCGCCGACCGGCGCGGCACCCCTCGCAGGTGGTGGAACCGGTTGCAGTTCGTCCTCGTCCGCGACCGGCGTGGCGAGCGTGAGCAGCCGGGCGGCGGTGTGCAGGTCGGCCCGGACCTCGGCCAGCGAGGCGCGCCCCGACAGCCAGGCCAGCAGGGTGGCGTGCCAGGTGTGGGCGATCACCCGCAGCGCCGCCTGCTGGCCGGCGGTCGGCGGGTCGGGGAGGCGGGCGGCCTCCAGCACGATCGCCGAGGTGACCTGGGCGACCTCGTCCACCTCGTTGCCCACCGAGCGGTCGGCGAAGGACAGTGCCCGCACCATCGCCTCCGCCAGCCGGGGCTCGCGCTGGAGTGCGTGGAAGGCCTGGGTGAGCGCCTCGGCGACCCGGGCCGCCGGGTCCGCGCCGGTCGGCGGACGCCTTCTCACCTGGTCGTGCAGCCGCTCCAACTGCTCGCGCATCACCGCCACCAGCAGGTGCACCTTGGACGGGAAGTAGCGGTACAGGGTGCCCAGGGCGACCTGTGCGCTCTCCGCCACCTCGCGCATCTGCACCGCCTCGAAGCCGCCGCGGGCGGCCAGCGCGGTGGCGGCCCGCAGGATGCCCCGGCGGCGTTCGGCCTGGCGCGGCGTCAGCGTCCCGTCGGTGGTGGCGTTCGCGGTCACGTTCACTCCCGGGGCGGAGGATCGAAGGACGGGGTGGCGCCAGGTGGTTGCGCAGCGTGGCGTGAATCACCTGCCGGGGCTCCTGACGGCAAGCTACGGCCCGGTAATCTTCGAGGTCTCTCGTTGTCCGCTTTCCCCGACGGCGAGCCTGCACCACTGTGAAACGTGATCTACTTTACCGGTCGGCGGCCACGTCCGTCGCCGGTCCCGGTGAGTAGGGAAGAGGGGCCCCCGGATGACCGCGTTGCCGCCGCCGTCGCTGCGGATCGCCCTGCTGTCGTACCGCGGCGACCCGTTCTGCGGCGGCCAGGGCGTGTACGTGCGCCACCTGTCCCGGGAGCTCGCCCGGCTCGGCCACCACGTCGACGTGATCGGTGCTCAGCCGTACCCGGTGCTCGACGAGGTCGAGGGCCCCGGCTCGGTGCGGCTGGTCGAACTGCCCAGCCTCGACCTGTACCGCGCCGAGGACCCGTTCCGCACCCCCGCCGCCGGCGAGTTCCGCGGCCCGGTGGACCTGCTGGAGTTCGCGGTGATGCGCACCGGCGGCTTCCCCGAACCGCTGACCTTCTCGCTGCGCGCCCGCCAGTACCTGGCCCGGCACAAGGGCCGCTACGACGTGGTGCACGACAACCAGACCCTCGGCTACGGCCTGCTCGGCCTGGCCCGGCACGGCTTCCCGCTGGTCACTACGGTCCATCACCCGGTCACCGTGGACCGGCAGTTGGAGATCGACGCGGCCACCGGCCGGCTGGAGCGGCTCGGCAAGCGCCGCTGGTACGCCTTCACCCGGATGCAGCAGCGGGTGGCGCGGCGGCTGGAGCACGTCATCACCGTCTCGGAGAGCTCCCGCGGCGAGATCGCCGAGCACCTCGGCGCCGCCCCGCACGCCATCTCGGTCGTCCCGATCGGCGCCGACACCCGGCTGTGGTCGCCGTCCGGCGACATAGCCCGGGTGCCGGGCCGGATCGTCACCACCTCCAGCGCCGACGTCCCGCTGAAGGGCCTGGTGCACCTGGTCGAGGCGCTGGCCAAGGTCCGCACCGAACGCGAGGCCCACCTGGTGGTGGTCGGCAAGCCGCAGAAGGACGACGGCCCGGTCGCCGAGGCGGTGCGCAGGTTCGGCCTGGAGGAGCACATCGAGTTCCGCACCGGTCTGACCGACGCCGAACTCGTCGACCTGTACCGCTCCGCCGAGGCCGCCTGCGTCCCGTCGCTGTACGAGGGCTTCTCGCTGCCCGCCGCCGAGGCGATGGCCACCGCCACCCCGCTGGTCGCCACCACCGGCGGCGCCATCCCCGAGGTCGCCGGACCCGACGGCGAGACCTGCCTGGCCGTCCCGCCCGGCGACGCCGGGGCGCTCGCCGCCGCGCTGGGCCGGCTGCTCGACGACCCCGCGCTGCGCGCCCGGCTCGGCGAGGCCGGACGGGCCCGCGTGCTGGAACGGTTCACCTGGGCCCGGGCCGCCGAACTCACCGCCGACCGCTACCGGGCCGCCATCGCCACCGGTGCGGGCGCCGCCGCCCGCTCCGGGCCCGGCTGGCGCTACGTCGGCTGACCGAAAACCCCGCCAGAAATCCGCCAGGCCGTCAACACCCGTACCACCCCTCGTGAATGGGAGCCCCGCAGTGCTGACCGTCGACTTCTCCCGCTTCCCGCTCGCCCCAGGAGACCGGGTGCTCGACCTGGGCTGCGGCGGCGGCCGGCACGCGTTCGAGTGCTACCGGCGCGGCGCCAACGTGGTCGCCCTGGACCAGAACGGCGAGGAGATCGCCGAGGTCCGCAAGTGGTTCGCCGCCATGGAACAGGCCGGCGAGGCACCCGAAGGGGCCAGCGCCACCGCCATGGAGGGCGACGCGCTGAACCTGCCGTTCGACGACGACACCTTCGACCGGATCATCATCTCCGAGGTGATGGAGCACATCCCCGACGACAAGGGCGTGCTCGCCGAGATGGTCCGCGTCCTCAAGCCCGGCGGACTGCTCGCCGTCACCGTGCCCCGCTACCTGCCGGAGAAGATCTGCTGGGCGCTGTCCGACGAGTACCACGAGGTCGAGGGCGGGCACATCCGCATCTACAAGGGCGACGAACTGATCGAGAAGGTCCGCGAGGCCGGCCTGGAGCCCTACGGCAACCACCACGCGCACGCCCTGCACTCCCCGTACTGGTGGATCAAGTGCGCCATGGGCGTCAACAACGACAAGGCCCTGCCGGTGCGCGCCTACCACCAGCTGCTGGTCTGGGACATCGTCGGCACCCCCGTCATCTCCACCCTCACCAAGGCCGCCGAGAAGGCCCTCAACCCGGTGCTCGGCAAATCCTTCGTCGTCTACGCCAGCAAGCCGCACCAGCCCCGGACCGGCGCGTGACGGCCGCCGTCCCTGCGGCCCTGCTGCTGGAGGGCGTCCTCGACGCCGCCCAGGCCGCCGACACGGTGCGCTCGATCCTCGCCCAGCAGCAGAGCGACGGCGCGATCCCCTGGTTCCACGGCGGCCACCTCGACCCCTGGGACCACACCGAGGCCGCGATGGCCCTCGACACCGCCGGCGAACACGCCGCCGCCGAAGCCGCCTACCAGTGGCTCGCCGACCGGCAGAACCCCGACGGGTCCTGGTACGCCGCCTACGCCTACGGGCAGGACGGCATCGCCGACGGCACCGCCACCGACCGCGCCCGCGAGACCAACTTCTGCGCGTACATCGCCGTCGGCGCCTGGCACCACCACCTGTCCACCGGCGACGACCGCTTCCTGGAACGCATCTGGCCCGCCGTCAGCCGCGCCCTCGACCACACCGTCCGGCTCAGCCTTCCCGGCGGGGCGATCGCCTGGCGGCAGGACGAGGACGGCACCGCCGCCACCGACGCGCTGCTCACCGGCTCCTGCTCGATCCTGCACGCGCTGCGCTGCGGACTCGCCGTCGCCGACCACCTCGACCGGCCCCAGCCCGACTGGGAACTCGCCGCCGGCCGCCTCCAGCACGCCATCGCCCGCCACCCCGAGCGGTTCCTCGACAAGGACCGCTACTCGATGGACTGGTACTACCCCGTCCTCGGCACCGCGCTGCGCGGCGAGGACGCGACGGCCCGCCTCGCCGCCGACTGGGACCGGTTCGTCGTCCCCGGCCTCGGCGTCCGCTGCGTCAGCGACCGCCCCTGGGTCACCGGCGGCGAGAGCGCCGAACTCGCGCTCGCGCTGTGGGCCGCCGGACAGTCCGACCGCGCCGTCGAGATCCTCCGCTGGATCCAGCACCTGCGCCACCGGGACGGCTCCTACTGGACCGGCTACGTCTTCGAGGACGACGCGATCTGGCCCGAGGAACGCACCACCTGGACCGCCGGCGCGCTGCTGCTCGCCGTCGCGGCCCTCGGCGGCGACCACGCGACGGTCAGCGTGTTCGGCGGGGAGCACCTGCCGCCGGGGCTGGTCGTCGGCGACTGCTGTTGATCCGACAAACCCAAAGGTCCGCCCGGGGAGGGGAGTTCCCTCCTCGGGCGGACCTTTTGGTGTGCAAGGGGTTGTGCACGTTCCCGCGCACGCCCCCGCTGAGCGGGCGTCAGCCCCGCTGGATGCCCGCGGTGTCGTTCAGGACGCCGTGGGTGCCGTCGGGCAGCTGGGCGACGAGCGCCGCGCCGCGCTGGTCGACCGCCAGGTACCAGGTACCGGGGACCAGCTCGCCGACCGGCGGGGCCGCCGGGTTGTCCTTGTTGCCCAGCTGACGGACCGCCGGGACGGCGAACCAGAACGGGGCGAACGGGGCGGCGGCGGCCTGCGGCGGAACGTGGTCCTGGATGGCCGGCTGGACCGCCGTGGGCTGCTGCGAGGCCGGCTGCGGGGCCGGGGCGGCCGCCTGTGCGGGCGCCGGGTAGCCGTACCCGCCGGCCGGCTGGCCGCCGAACTGCTGGGCGGGAGCGGGAACCGGCTGCTCGGCCTGCGGCTGCGGCTGGCCGGGGAACGGCTGCTGCTGCGCGCCCGGGTAGCCGTACGCGCCGGGCTGACCGGGCTGGCCGACCTGGCCGGGGGCGCCGGGCTGGCCGCCGTACGGCGGGAACGGCTGCGGCACGGTCTGGGCCGGCGCGGCGGCGGACATCAGCGGGCCCTGGAGGGCCGGGACCAGCGGACCGGCGATCACCGCGGCCGCCAGCACCAGGGTGGAGAACAGCGACAGGTAGGCGCCCGCACCGTTGGTGAAGCCCTTCGGGACGCCGAACATCGTCCACAGGCAGCCCCAGAACGAGACCACGGCCAGCGCCGTGCCCCACTGGTCCAGCCGCAGGCCGGCGACCTGCTTGGTGCCCCAGGCCTCCTTCTGGAGCCGGAACAGCAGGATCAGCACCGCGCCGATCACGCCGGTCAGCACGACCGAGGGCAGCACCGGGAACAGGTCCGAGGACCAGCCGTTCCGGGACACGTCCGGGCAGAGCTTGCCGGAGCAGTCGATCGTCACGAAAGGCAGGAAGGACGAAATCAGGAGCAGTACCGCCGCACCGGCGACGGCGGCGTCTCCCCTGGTGAGAGCGCGCAGATTCACTGACGTTCCCCTCATTGGTGTAGTCGTGGTCGGCGGGCGGTGACCGAGCCCCCGTGGTACCGGAGCGGTACAACGGGGCAAAAGCCTAGGGCCAAGGCGACGCCGTGTGCACAGTGCCCTCCGGATCCGGCACGAACCGGACAGCTCGGCAGGGCGCTCGGCACGGGGACAGGACAGGGTTGAAGCGGTGGGTCTGTTCGGCGGCTCACCCCGTGAGATAGCTGGTCAGAGCGTCGGCGACGGCCTGGGCGGCACGCTGGCGCCACTCCGGGTCGGACATCCGCTTCGCGTCGCCGGTGTTGCGCATGTTGCCACACTCGATGAACACCTTCGGGACCTTCGACAGGTTGAGTCCGCCCAGGTCGCCGCGGGTGTCCAGGCCCTGCTGGCCGATGTAGCTCGCCGTCGGCTCCCCGGTGCCGGCCTTGAACGTGTCGCGCAGCAGCACGCCCAGCCGGTGCGAGGGATCGACGACCGCGGCGGTGTCGGCCGGGCCGGCCACCACCTTGGCGGGCATGATCACGTGGAAGCCGCTGCCGGACGCCGGCGCGCCGTCCGCGTGGACCGAGACCGCGGCGTCCGCCTTGGCCTCGTTGCCGATCCGGGCCCGCTCGTCGATGCACGGACCCCACGGACGGTCACCGTCCTGGGTGAGCACCACGGTGGCGCCGCGGTCCTGGAGGATCTGCCGGGCCCGGTGCACCACGTCCAGGGTGAACTCGGCCTCCGAGTAGCCCGCGTTGGTGGACGTGCCGGTGGTGTCGCACTCCTTGTGGCCGTTGCCGATGTCCACCTGGCGGTTGATCTCGGTGGTGTGCTTGCCGTTGGCGGTGTTGTGGCCCGGGTCGAGCAGCACCGTCTTACCGGCCAGCGGGCCCTTCCCGGCGTCCGGGGCACCGGCGGACGGCGAGGACGGCGCGGCCGGGCCCGTGGACACACTGCCGTCCGGGGCGGGGGAGTCCGTCGGAGCGCCCCCGTCCACCCGGTCACCCTCCGCGAAGTGCGGCGAGGACGTCGGGTGCGCGCTGACGTCCCGCGAGCTGTTCGCGACCGCCTGCCAGCCCAGCCAGCCGATCAGACACACCGGCAGTACCACGCTCGCCAGCTTCACGGCCGGCCGCCAGCGCGCGGGGCGCGGTTCGGAGCTGTCGGAGAACGGGTCGGGTTCGACGGGGGGCGGGGTGGTGCGGCCGGTCAATGGTTCCTCAGATCCTGTCCCAGGTACGCGCCGTCAGACCGTAGGTGTCGGCGATCGGCTTCCACTTCGCCACGAAGTCCTTCTTGGACTGGGTGGCCTGCGGGTTGAGGTCGTTGGCGCGGCTCAGATCGGCCGTGCTGGGCACGGTGTTGTTGGCGCACCCCTGGCTGGAGACGGTGCGCGCCCACGCCGCGTACGCCCGGTCGATGTCCCCGGACGCCTGCCAGGCGTCCTTCAGCTTCGCCGCGGCCTCGGCTCCGCCCGGCAGGTTGTCGGTGTGCAACTGGGCGAGCTCGGCGAGCAGTTGGTCACGCTGCTGGGCACCCGTGTCGAACACCTTCGCGGCGTTGTCGATCTCCGCCTTCGGCGGGCAGCTGCGCACCTTCGCCACCGCGTTGCCGATCGGTGCCTTCGCGTTCTCGCCCTTCGTCAGCAGCGCGTCCAGCGCCTTCGCCTCCGCCGCCGCGTCCGGACCGGCCGAGGCGGAGGCCGAGGCCGACGGGGACGGGCCGGCGCTGCTCGACGCGGAGGCCGACGGCGAGGCACCGCCGCCCGTGCCGCCCTGCGACGGATCCGCGGCCGGGGCGGAGTTGCCGCCCTTCGACTGGGACGAGGTGCCGCTGTCGCTGTTCTTCACCGCCCACACCACACCGACGCCGATCACCAGCACCAGCGCCACCGCCGCGCCGATCAGCACCGGGGTGCGCCGACTCCGCGGGTCGTCCTCGTAGTCGAACTCGGGCTCCTGACCGCCGTACCCGCCCGGGCCGTTCGCGAACTGCTGCTGCCCGCCGAAGCCCGGCTGACCGCCGAAGGTCTGCTGCCCGCCGAACGAGGGCTGCGGGGTGCCGAACTGCTGCTGCCCGCCGAAGGTCTGGCCCTGCGGCGGCTGGGACGGGAACTGCTGGCCGCCGAAGTTCTGTTGCCCACCGAAGCCGGGCTGGCCGCCGAAGGTCTGCTGCCCGCCGAAGGTCTGGCCCGGCGGGCCGGGCTGCGGGGGCTGCGGGGTGCCGAACTGCTGCTGGGGGAACGGTGGTTGGTCGAACTGCTGCTGCCCGCCGAAGGTCTGCTGCCCGTCCTGCGGAGGCTGCGGGGCGGCGGGCGGCTGCTGGGCCGCGGGGGGCTGCTGCGCGGTCGGCGGCTGCTGCGCGTTCGGCGGCGCAGGGGCGGCCGGCTGCTGGGTGCCGGGCGGCGGCGTCGCCGGGCCGGGGACCGCGGCGGTGCGCGGCGCGTCGGGCTGCGGCGGCTGGGGGACGACCGGAGCGACCGGGGTGACCGGGGCGGCGGGCGTGACGGGGCCGTCCGTGAACTTCGGAAGCGGGATCGCCGTGGTGGGCGGACCCGCGGCCGCCGGGTCCGCCGCCATCGGCCGACGGACCCAGCCGCCCGCGCCGTTGTTCGCGGTCGGATCCCACACCGCTCGCGCGGCCCTGCCCTGCTCCGTCATGCCGTGTCCTCGCCCCCGCATACTGGCCCGCCGATGGCTTCCCGCCGCAGCGACCCGTGCCCCGCACCGGCCGTCCGTCGTCCGCCGCCCCGACACCGTACCGGCCGTCGGCGGGGCGGGTCACGGCGGTCCCACAACGCGTCGTGGTGAGGACGACGCCGCGGAGGCCGTGATCGTTCCCGGTCACGGCCGGAAAGTTGCCGACGGCAGTGGCGACCCGGTCAGGACGCGGCGGGGGCGGCGGTGCGGCGCAGCACCCGCAGCGAGCCCGTCACCGACACCTCCTCGAAGCCCTCGTCCAGCGCCCGCAGGTACACCCGGTACGGGGCCTGGCCGCCGTCCGCCGGGTCGGGGAACACGTCGTGCACCACCAGCAGGCCGTCCTCGGCCAGGTGCGGGACCCAGCCCAGGTAGTCGCCGGTGGCGTGCTCGTCGGTGTGCCCGCCGTCGATGAACACCAGCGACAGCCGGCCCTGCCACACCGCCGCGATCTGCGGGGAGCGGCCGACCAGCGCCACCACGTGCGGTTCGAGGCCCGCCGCGTGCAGGGTGCGGCGGAAGCGCGGCAGGGTGTCCATCAGGCCGACCTCCGGGTCGACCAGCGTCGGGTCGTGGTACTCCCAGCCGGGCTGCTGCTCCTCGGACCCGCGGTGGTGGTCGACGGTGAGGGCGACCGTGCCGGTGCGGCGGGCGGCGTCGGCCAGCAGGATCGCCGAGCGTCCGCAGTAGGTGCCGATCTCCAGCACCGGCAGCCCGGTTCGCCCGGCGGCGTCCAGCGCGGCGGCGTACAGCGCCAGGCCCTCGTCCTCGGGCATGAAGCCGGTGGCGGCCCGGAACGCGGCGAGCACCTGCGGCTCGGGCGTGGCCGGGGCGGCGGGGTCGAGGTCGGTCATCGGGCGCTCCTGCCGGGCTGGTGGGGGACTGACCAGGACCCTACTGGATGGTAGGAACGTCCGTTCGCGGGCCGGCCGGTGGCCGTGGGTGGGCTGCCGGGCGGTGAGCTCGATGCGCTATACAGAGGGCGGCCCGCAGTGGAACGTGTTCCACCCCCTTGCCCGCCCTTCGCCGCCGACGGGTCGTCGCCCGCCGCGCGGTGACCCTCACCATCGGGAGCAGCCCCCGTGCGCGCAGCGATCCTGCACAGGACCGGACAGGACACCCTGGACGTCCGCGACGACGTCGAAGCGGTCGGCTTCGGACCCGGAAAGGTCCGGGTCCGGCTGCACGCCGCCAGCCTCTGCCACTCCGACCTGTCCGCGATGTCCGGCGTCCTGCCGCAGCCCGCGCCGTTCGTGCCGGGCCACGAGGGCGCCGGCGAGGTGGTCGAGGTCGGCGAGGGCGTGACCGGACTCGCGGCCGGCGACCGGGTGGTGCTGTGCTGGATGCCGCCCTGCGGCAGCTGCCCCGCCTGCCGAGGCGGCCGGAGCCACCTGTGCGTGGCCTCGCTCCGCCGGCTCTCCACCCCGACGTTCCGGATCGGCGGCGACACCGACGCGTACGGCTTCTACAGCACCGGCAGCTTCGCCGAGGAACTGGTGGTCACGGCGGACGCCCTGCTGCCGGTGCCCGCCGACCTGCCGTACGACCTGGCCGCGCTGATCGGCTGCGGCGTCACCACCGGACTCGGCGCCGCCATCAACACCGCCGAGGTGGAGCCCGGTTCGGCCGTCGCCGTGATCGGCGCGGGCGGCGTCGGCATCGCCGCCGTCCAGGGCGCCCGGATCTGCGGCGCGGCCCGGATCACCGTGGTCGACCCGGTGGCCTCCCGCCGCGAGCGGGCACTCGCTTTCGGCGCCACCGAGGCGATCGCCCCCGAGGACCTCAAGTCCGCCGCCCGCGGCGTCCCCGGCGGAGGCTTCGACCACGTCTTCGAGGCGGTCGGCCGCTCCGAGACCGTTCGGGCCGGATACGACGCCGCCCGGCGCGGCGGCGCGGTGGTGGTGATCGGCGCCGGCGCGGCGGACGACCGGGTCTCCTTCAGCCTGGGCGAACTGTTCTTCAACGAGAAGCGCCTGCTGCCGTCGATGTACGGCGGCGGCGACGTCCGCCGCACCGCGGACCGGGCGATCGACCTGTGGCGGGCCGGCCGGCTCGACCTGGCCGGAATGATCACCCACCGCCTGCCGCTCACCGAGGTCAACGAGGCGATCCGGCAGATGCACAGCGGCGAGGCCCTGCGGACCGTGCTCACGGTCTGACGGTCTGACGGTTCGCGTCGGGGGAGAACGGCCGACGCCCCCGGCTCGTCAGGACGGTGACGGGCCGGGGGCGTCGGCGGTGCGATGTGGTCGTGCGGCGGGCCGTCGGGCCCGCGGCGGCCAGAACGTCAGCGGCGGTGGCGGCCGTGCGGGTCCGCGTCGGCGCTGTCGTCGCTGGCGGTGGTGCCCCGGTGCCGGCCGTGAGTTACGCCGTCGGCGGTCTCGTCGGCGCCGGGCGCGCGGTGGTCGTGCTCGGTGGTGTCGTCGATGGACTCGGACATCTGGTCAGTTTTCTCCGTGCGAATGAGCGGTCTCTGCGGAAAGGTGCACCGGTGCGCCGCAGCGCTCCGGTGTGCCCGGGACCCGGACAGCAGGAAACAGGCCGTCCTCGTGGTCGGCCCGCGCGGGGGCCACGATAACGGCCGAATCGAACCGGAGCCTACCCAAATCCCTGCGCGTCGCGCCCCGTGATCCGCACCACCGCCGACCGCCACGACCCGCCCTCCGGGCCCCCGCGCCGCTTCCGCACCCGGTCGGATCCCATCTTCGGTGCCGCGTCTGTCAGTTCGGCATCGCGGTGCGTCTTGTCCTGTCCGGGCACCCGCCCGCCCTGCACCGCCGAGCGCGCGCCCCCGGACGCGCGAGGTCGCGGGCTGCCACGCATGCACAGCACCGTGACCAGGGCGGTGCCGACGTTCTCCGATGCGGATGCGATGCGGATGCGATGCGGATGCGATGCGGCCCGGGGTGCCCGCCGGGGCCGGGCGGTCGAGTGCGTCGCACTCCCGCCGACGCCAAAGGCCGTGACGCGTACGGTAGTTCGCGCAACAGCTTCGCCGGACCGGCCGCCTCGGACCAGTGTCGGCGCGGCCGCACCGAGCACCAGCGGGGCTGCCGGTCCGGCGATCGCCCGGCCCCCGGACGTCCCGCCACCGCGGTGGCCGGGACCACACCTGCCGACCCGGGCGGGGCCGGTGCCGTCGCCGCCTCCAGCGGTACCGACACCGTCGGCGCGACCGGCCGCCGGCCTCGCGCGAGTCAACTCCGGGCAGGTGCAGGGGAACCGGACGGGTGGGGCCGTGCCCGCCCCCGCGAAGGAGGGCGGACACGACCCCGGCCGGGCGTCCCGACGTCAGCTGATGGTGAAGACCAGGCAGGTCAGCAGCAGGCAGGTGAACTGGCACCCGGCGCCGTGGCCGCTCAGCTCGACCGACTCCAGCTCCGGCAGCTCCTGCAGGGCCGCGAGGTCGGTCTCGAACGCGGTGATGTTCTCCATGGTGTTTCCTCCCCTATGGGCTCCCTCGGGCACGGGCGTGTCCGAGGACTGCAAACGGAAAGCGGTTTCCCGTTGCAGGTTCCGGCCCCGCCGATCGCGCTCCGGGCCGCAGCCGGGCAGGCCGGCGGGCTCCCGCGCGCGGCGGGAAGTCTTCTGAAGAAGGCAAAGGTCAGGCGGGTCTGCCGGTGCGCAGGAACCCCGCGAGCAGTTCGTGCAGCACGGCCGCACCCTCCTCGGCGAGCAGCTCGTGCCCCGCGCCCGCCGCCTCGACGTAGCGGAAGTCGGCGCCCTCGGTCCGGCCGAGGCGCAGCAACTCGTGCCGCAGCAGCCGGGACTGACTGACCGGCACCACCTCGTCGCGGTCCCCGTGCACCAGCAGCAGTGGGGTGCGCAGCCGATGTGCGAGGTGCAGGACGTCGCGCGGGCCCCGGGCGTCGTCGATCGGCCGGTCGCCGCCGAGCCGGGTGGTGAGCGCCCGTACGGGGGCCGAGGACTCCGCGAGCAGGCGGGCGCCGGACAGGAACGGCGCCACCACCGCGCACCGCGACACCGTCCCCGCGGGGGCGTGCGCCGCTGCCAGCAGCGCCAGGAACGCGCCGTAGCTGACGCCGAACAGGGCCGGCGGTTCCAGGCCCAGCGCGGCCCGCTGCCCGGCCACGCCCGCCAGCAGCGCCAGGACGTCGTCCAGGTCGGGGCCGCCCCACGCGCCACGGATCGCCATGGCGAACTCCGCGCCGTAGCCCACCGAACCGCGCTGGTTCGGGGCGAGGACGGTCAGGCCCTGTGCGGCCATCCGCTGGAGCGCCGGGTCGAACTCCAGCCGCCAGGCGTCCGCCGGGCCGCCGTGCAGCGCCAGCACCAGGTGCGGGGCGGACAGCCACTGCTCGCCGCCGTACACCACCGCCTCGACCGGCCCGGCCGGACCTGCCAGCTCCAGGCACCGCGCCGACTGCCACCGGCCGCCGTCGCCGCGCGCGGCCGAACCGTCCAGCCGCCAGCCGGAGAGCGGCGAAGGGCCGGTCAGCAGCGCGTCCACGTCGAGGGTGGCGAGCGCGGTCGGGCGGTCCGGCGCCGAGTACGGCATCCGCAGGCCCGCCGGGGACCAGTGCCCGATCGCGCCGAGCCGCCCGGGCGGCACCGCCAAGCCGTCGAGCCGCCCGCTGCCCGGCTGCCACAGCACCAGCGAGGACGCCGCGCCGTGATCGACCTGGAGCACCACCCGGGGCTCCGTGCCCGGCCCGTCCGGGGCGAGCGCGATCGGCCGCAGCAGGCGGCCCGGCCGGTGCAGGCAGTCGGGGAAGCGCACCGGCTCGGCGCCACCGATCAGCGCCCAGCCCAGCCGGTCCACGCCCGGCGCGTCGCTGCGCAGCATCCCGAAACCCGTCGCCGGGTCGAACAGCACCAGCCGGTCGTTGCTGCTCCCGCCCAGCTCCAACAGGGGTGTGACGGTGCCGAGTTCGAGATCCAGCACGACGGTCTTGACCATTCCGTCGGCCACCCGGTCCAGTGCCAGCAGCCGCCCGGCCGCGTCCAGCCACACCCCGCCGCCGTGCAGCCCCGGCAGCTCGACCACCTCGCGCGGCGCCGAACCGTCCGCCGCCAGCAGCCACACCGTGGTCGCCGGGCGGAGGTCGGTGCCGAGCAGCACCGCGACCGGTGCGTGTGCCGCCCCGGCCGGACCAGGCATCGCCAGCATCCGCAGACCCGGCAACCGCATTGCGGCAAGCGGGAGTTCGGGCCGCTCGGCGGACAGCACCACCAGTGCGTGCCGGTCGCCGTCGTGCCGACACACCAGCACCCGCCCGTCCGGCAGCGCGACCAGCTGCGAGCGCAGGCTCTCCGCCCGCCCGTCCGACGGCGCCAGTGCCACCGGCGCCGCTTCGCCGTGCTCCGGCAGTCGCCAACTCTCCACGTACCAGCCGTCGTCGGCCCCGGACGCCAGGCAGGCCGCGTGCGAGCCGTCCCCTGCGAAGGTGAAACTCAGCCGCCGCAACGCCTGCGGCGCGGTGCGCACAGTCGCCGTGCTCATAGGGGTCCTCCTGCCGGACGGTGGGGCAACGGGCGTTCCACGGGCGGGAGTCGGCGGCCCGGGCAGCGCCGGCGCGGGGTGAGCCGCTGCGCGGTGCACCTCTTCATCGCCGCCCTCCCGTCGCGGTCTCGCTCAACTCCGGTTCCGACAGGCCGGGTTGAGGTGTTTCCGAACCGCCCGCGCGGTACGGCTCCGGGTCGGACCACAGACGCGGCCCCGGGTGGCGCAGGCGGAGCAGGAAGGCGAGCGGGCCGGCGGTGCCGGTGCCGTACGCGGGGGTGCAGCCGGTGCCGGTCTCGTCGGGGAGGACGAGCAGGCCGTCGCGGAGGGCGGCGCGGTCGGCGATCAGGCGGGCAAGCTCGTGGGCGCCGCGCCGGAAGCGTTCCTCGCCGGTGCTCCGGGCCAGGTCGAGCAAGTATTCGCCGTTGCCGGCCAGGCCGTGGCAGGCGGAGACCCCGCTGTGCCAGCGGCCGTCCAGGACGGCCCGGCCGGCGGCCTGCGCCAGGTGGCGGGCCCGGTCGTCGCCGGTGGTCCGCCAGAACCGGATCAGGAAGCTGCCGACGCCGGAGGAGCCGCTGCACCAGTGCGCCAGCCGGACGTGCGCCGGGTCGCCGTGGCTCTGCGGCCACCACGCGGCCTCGCCGTCCCACCGCGCGGTCGCGGCCAGGGTCTGCACGGCCAGCTCCGCCCCGGACATCAACTCCCGTGCAGAATCCGAGAGTTCTGGCTCGGCGGCGATCCGGTTCGCGCAGGCCAGCAGGAAGGCGCCCACCCCGGCCACCCCGTGGGCGTGCCCGAGGTGCACCGCCCCGGCGAGCGCCGAGTCGAAGTCGGCGGGCACCGGCCAGACCGTCCCGTACGGCTCGGTGCGGGCGGCGGCCAGCAGGGTGCGGGCGCAGTGCGCGGCGCGGTCGAGGAACTGGCGGGCCCCGGTGGCGCGGTGGGCGCGCAGCAGGAGGAAGCCGGCCCCGGCGGCGCCGTGGCAGACGTCCGGGTTGGGCCAGGCCGACGGGATCCTCATCGCCATTGCGGCGGCCCGTTCGGCGAGGCCGGGATGGTCGAGGGCGTCGGCGGCGTCGAACAGGGCCCAGGCGGCGCCGGAGCGGCCGAAGTGCAGGCCGGGCAGCACCACCGGCTCGGCGGCGCAGCGCCGTTCGATCCACTGGGCGGCCGTCGCGACGGTGGCCAGGGCCTGGGCCCGGACGGGTTCGGGCAGCGGGGCGAGGCCCGCCCGGGCCAGGACGGCGAGGACGCCGGCGGCGCCGTGCTGCACGTTGCACGGGTCGGTGAGCTGCCCGCTGGGGACGGTCGGCCACAGCCGGTCGGGCCGCTCCGGGGTGGCGGTGGCCGCCAGGTGCCGCAGTCCGTCGTGCAGCAGCCGGTCCAGTGGGGGCGGGGTGGCCGGGGCGGCGCCGCGCGGGTGCCCCGTGGGTGCGGTGAGTTCCTTCCGGGCCCGGGCCAGGCTCCACCGCCGGTCGGCCTCCTCGGCGCGCAGCCCGAGCACCAGCGGTGCGAGCCTGCGTGCGGTGAGGCCCTCGCGGGCGGCCGGTGCCAGCCGGCGGCCGAGGCGTTCGGCGACGGGGCGGGCGAGTGGCCGGTCCTCGGGCTGCAGCGGGTCGTGGCCGGTGGCGAGCAGGAAGTAGAGGCCGCCGAGCGCGTACAGGTCGGCACCGGGGGTGGCCCGGACGGTGCGGTGCGGGCCGGAGTGCTCGGGGGCGCGGTAACCGGGGGTTCCGGCGGTGCCCGCCGGCGTCCCGGCGGGGACGGCCAGTTCGAGGTCCACCAGGCAGAGGGTGCCGTCCGGGCGGACCAGCACGTTGCCGGGGGAGAGGTCGCGCAGCACCAGCCCGTGTCCGTGGACGCGCTCCACCAGGTCGAGCAGCGCCAGCGCCAGCGGACCGGCCTCGGCCCACGGGACGTCGGGGGTGCCGTCGCGCCGCAGCCGGGCGGCCACCCAGCTGCCGAGCGCCTGGCCGGGGATGCGCTCCTGCACCAGGAACAGTGAGTCCTGTTGCTCGACCAGGGCGTGCACCCGAGGTGTCAACCCGGTGTCGGCCAGTCGGCCGAGCAGCTCGGCCTCGTGCCGCAGCGCGGTGCGGGCGTCGGTGCCGGCCCGGTCCACCTCGATGTGGGCGCGGGCCTGCTTGACCACCACCTCGGCGCCGGTGGCGGGCTCGGTGCCCAGGAACACGCCGCCCTTGGCGCTGTGCCGCAGCGCGGCGGTGAGGGCCCAGCGGCCGTCCAGCAGCACGCCGGCCCGCTGCCGTTGCCCGGCCGGGGCGGACCCGGCCCGGGTGGTCGATCCCGCCCCCTCGACGGGGTCGGCCACCCACGGCGGGCAGCGGTAGGACGCGGTGCGGACGTCCTCGACCGGCCGGCCGGCCGGGTCGCGCAGCATCGCGCGGTACGCGCCGTCGTGGCCCAGCAGCGCGCGGCCGGTGAAGCCGCCGTAGCGGTAGTACACCAGGCTGCCGGGGCGGTACGGGCGGTCGGAGAGAATCGCCGGTCCGGGCAGGTGGGCGGTGGCCCGGTGGAGCTCCTCGGCGAGCCGGCGGAATTGTTCCTCGCCGTCCGGATAGACGGTGATGAATTTCCCTGCCGAAGCCCGGTCGCTGTTGCGGGAATTGATTTCGTGCAGGCGTTCCCGGTCGGCGGCGAACTTGAAGGTGCACGGGTCTCCGGCGAGCACCCCGGCGACCGCGGCCAGCACCTCGGCCCCGACCGGCGAGGCGGCGGCGACGTGCAGCTTCCACCCCTGCTCGGGCAGTTCACGGCCGGGCGGCCGGACCGTGCACCAGAAGCCCTCGACCGCGACCGTCCAGTCGCCGTCTCCTCCCCGGGCCCGGCTGCCGGTCACGGCCGCCCGCGCCACCTCCACCAACGTGCCGTCCACGCCCGGCTCGTCGTCGGCCGGTACCGGCCCCCCTGTCCTGCGCAGCGGTGTGCCCGCCCCCATCTGCTTCACACCCCTTCACGGTGGACTCGACCGGTCACGGCCTGCGGAAGTCACGAGAGGCTCGCCCGCGCCGGTCGAATTCCACCGGGAATTTCGGCCGGTCGCCCTTTCGACCCCCCGGTCGAGGCAACTCTCGTTCGCAGGACTGAAGTTACTTTCGGGGCGGGGGTGACTCAACACCGGGCGAGTCACTTCACTCTTAAGGGTGATCAGTTTTGGTTTTCGAATATGTTCGGCCCGGCGAGTGTGGGCAGGGCGTTCCACGCGCCCACCGCCCGGACGGCGCCGCCGACCACCGGAAGTGCCCGCCTGCGGCCCGGCCCGCCGCCCGCCACCGGGTTGACGCGCAGGTGTGCGGGCCGTCCACAGCGCGGGTGGTGGACGGGCCCGGCCGGGCGGGGCCGTGGCACGCGGTAGTCTCGACAGGTGCCGAAACTGTCCGACGTCATCGCCGTGCTCGAAGAGATCTACCCCCCGCAGTGGGCGGAGTCCTGGGACGCGGTGGGCCTGGTCTGCGGCGATCCCGAGGCCGAGGTGGGCCGGGTGCTGTTCGCCGTCGACCCCGTGCAGGCCGTGGTGGACGAGGCCGTCGAGTGGGGCGCCGACCTGCTGATCACCCACCACCCGCTCTACCTGCGCGGCACCACCACGGTCGCCGCGACCGGCTTCAAGGGCCGGGTGGTGCACACCCTGATCAAGCACGACATCGCGCTGCACGTCGCGCACACCAACGCCGACCACGCCGACCCGGGTGTCTCCGACGCTCTCGCCGAGGCCGTCGGACTGAAGGTCACCGGTCCGCTGGTGGCCGACCCGACCGACCCGACGGGACGCCGCGGCAGCGGCCGGATCGGTGAACTCCCGCAGCCGATGACGCTGAGCGCGTTCGCCGCCCAGGTCGCCGTCGGACTGCCCGCCACCGCGGCGGGCGTCCGGGCCGCCGGCGACCCGGAGCAGTCGGTGCGCCGGGTCGCGGTCTGCGGTGGCTCCGGCGACTCCTTCCTCGCCGAGGCCCGCAAGGCCGGTGTGGACGCCTACCTCACCGCCGACCTGCGTCACCACCCCGCGTCCGAGGCCACCGAGGCGGCGCCCGTCGCCCTGGTCGACGCCGCGCACTGGGCCACCGAGTGGCCCTGGCTCACCCTCGCCGCCCGCGAGCTCACCAGCCGCGCCAACGACCGGGGCTGGCCGCTGGAGACCCGTATCTCCACCCGGGTCACCGACCCGTGGACGGCGCACGCGCCGATGCCGTACACCCCCTGACACCCCGCCGAACCACACACAGGAGCCATCCCGCGTGAACGCCGCGCCCGCCGACCAGATCCGCCTGCTCGACCTGCAGGCCATCGACTCCCGTCTCGACCAGCTGGCCCACCGGCGCCGCACCCTGCCCGAGCACGCCGAGATCGACAAGGCCACCGCCGACCACACCGCCCTCAAGGACCTGGTGGTCGCCGCCCAGGCCCAGCTCGGCGACACCACCCGCGAGCAGGCCAAGGCCGAGGCGGACGTCGAGCAGGTCCGTGCCCGCGCCGCCCGCAACCAGCAGCGGATGGACTCCGGCGCGGTCACCTCGCCGAAGGACCTGGAGAACCTCCAGCACGAGAACGCCTCGCTGGCCAAGCGCCAGGGCGCCCTGGAGGACGTGGTGCTGGAGGTGATGGAGCGCCTGGAGTCCGCGCAGACCCGGGTCACCGAGCTCACCGCCCGCCTGGAGCACTCCGCCGTCGTGGTCGCCGAGGCCGAGGGCCGCCGCGACGCCAAGTTCGCCGAGATCGACGCCGAGGCCGAGAAGGTCCGCCGCGACCGCGAGGCCGTCGCGGCCGTCATCCCCGCCGACCTGATGAAGACCTACCTGCGCCTGCGCGAGCAGCAGGGCGGCGTCGGCGCGGCCCGCCTGTACCAGCGCCGCTGCGAGGGCTGCCGCACCGAGTTCTCCATCACCGAGTTCAACGCGATCAAGGCCGAGCCGGCCGACAAGGTGCTGCGCTGCGAGAACTGCGGCCGGATCCTGGTCCGCACCGGCGAGTCGGGCGTCTGACCCCGGTGGCCGGAGCCCGGTTCATCGTCCAGGCCGACGGCGGCTCCCGGGGCAACCCGGGGCCGGCCGGCTACGGCGCGGTGGTCCTCGACGCCCGCACCGGCGAGATCCTCGCCGAGGCCGCCGAGTACATCGGGCGGGCCACCAACAACGTCGCCGAGTACAAGGGCCTGATCGCCGGGCTGAAGGCCGCCCGCGAACTCGACCCGGACGCCCCGGTCCTGGTCGAGATGGACTCCAAGCTGGTCGTCGAGCAGATGTCCGGCCGCTGGAAGATCAAGCACCCCGACATGCAGCCGCTCGCCGCCGAGGCCCGCAGCATCGCCGGGCGCGGCAAGGTCGAGTACCAGTGGATCCCACGGGAGAAGAACAAGGAGGCCGACCGGCTCGCCAACGAGGCGATGGACGCCGGCCGGCAGGGCCGCCAGTGGGAGCCCAGGGCCGCCCGGGCCGCCGCTCCCGCCCCCGCCATGGACGAGCCGCTGCCCGCCGCGCCCGCACCCCGGGTCGGCTGGGCCGGGCCCGCCGACCTCGGCACCCCCACCACGCTGGTGCTGCTGCGGCACGGCGAGACCCCGCTCACCCCGCTCCGGCAGTTCTCCGGCAGCACCGGCAGCGACCCCGGCCTGTCCGAGAAGGGCGTCTGGCAGGCCGAACGCACCGCCGAGGCGCTCGCCGCCCGCGGCACCGTGCAGGCCGTGGTCTCCTCGCCGATGCTGCGCACCCGGCAGACCGCCGAGGCCGTCGCCCGCCGCCTCGGCCTGGACGTGCGGATCGAAGAGGGCCTGCGGGAACTCGACTTCGGCGCCTGGGAGGGCCTCACTTTCGCCGAGGTGATGGAACGCCACCCCGAGGACCTGACCGCCTTCTTCGGCTCCGCCAAGGCCAAGCCCACCGGCAGCGCCGAATCGCTCACCACGCTCGCCCACCGGGCCGGGCAGGCCCGCGACAGGATCCTCGCCCGCTACCCCGGCAGGACCGTCCTGGTGGTCTCGCACGTCAGCCCGATCAAGACCCTGGTCCGGCTCGCCCTCGGCGCCCCGCCGGACGCCGTCCACCGGATGGAACTCTCCGCGGCCTCGCTGTGCGCCGTCCAGTACTACAGCGACGGCAACGCGTCGCTGCGGCTGCTCAACGACACCTCGCACCTGCGCTGAGACGGCCTCGGTCGTGGTGGCGGACGGTCAGTGCACCTCCGTCACCACGACGTCCAGCTGCCACGGCTTGCGGGCCGTGCCACGCGCCGCGACCTCCACCCGGTAGCCCAGCTGCGCCAGCGCGTCCACCAACTCGCCCGGCGAGGACGGCTCCAGACCCGCGGCCAGCAGATCGCGCACCAGACGGCCCTTGGTCGCCTTGTTGAAGTGGCTGACCACGGAACGCTTCAGCACCCCGTCCACCTCGCGCTCCTGCAACACCCGCACCGTCACCGTCCGGCCCACCACCTCACCGGCCGGCTTCCACGCCGCCGCGTACGCCGAACTGCGCAGATCCAGCACCAGCCCGTCCGCGACCTCCGGGAGCACGCCGTCCATCACCGTCCGCCAGTACGGGCCGAGCGCGCCCAGCGGCGGCAGCTTCACGCCCATCGCACAGCGGTACGACGGGATCCGGTCACTGATCCGCACCGCGCCCCACAGCCCCGAGAACACCAGCAGCGAACGTTCCGCCAGGGCGTACGCGGCCTCGTCCAGCTTCGCCAGACCCAGGTTGTCGAACAGCACCCCGGTGTACACCTCCCCGGCCGGCCGCGCCCCCGCCGTCAGCAGCCCCGCGTTCTTGGCCACCTCCCCGCGCAGCCCCTTGCTCAGCCCGAGCACCTCGGCCGCCCGCTCCTCGTCCCCCGCGCACAACTCCACCAGCGCCGCCAGCACCTTCTCCCGCGCCCCGGCCAGCCCCGCCAATGAAAGCCCCGCCACCTCCACCGGCACCCCCACCTCCGGCGCGGCCTTCCCCTCCGACGGCGGCAGCAGAACCAGCACGGCAACACCTCTCAACGACCCACGACAGACCCGCCCAACCCTAACGACCGGCCCACGTGCACCTCGAATCCCTCCGCCGACGTTTTCGCCGGTCGGCCGCTCGGTGCGGTTGCTGCCCGGTCCGCGTTACCGCCCGCGGGCGGCGACCACCGCCGCGCCCGTGCCGAGGGCCAGGCAGAGCGGGGCGTAGACGCGGCGGTCCAGGCGGACGAAGGCGGGGGTGTGGCGGGCGAAGGCGAGGGGGCCGGCCAGGCCGCGGGTCAGCAGGACGCCGGCGACGGCTGCGGTTCCGGCGGTGCGGAGGCGGCGCGGGCCGGCCGGGGGGAGTGCTCCGCCACGGGCGGCGACCAGGTAGGCGGCGGCGCCGAGCAGTCCGGCCACGCCCAGGCAGGCCTGCGCGGACGGGAGTTGGTCCGGGGCCACGCCGACCACCAGGTCGGCGAACTGCTCGCGGTCGCGGCACGGCCAGGGCGAACGGGACCACACCGCGTGCAGCCCGCCCAAGGCGGCCAGCGTGCCCGCGACGGCCGCCGCCGTGACCCGCACGCCACGCCCGTCCCCGGTCGCGTCCGCCTCGCTCCCGCAGCACCGGCACTGCGCTGCTTCCGTCTGCCTGATGGCCGCCCGATCTGTCACAGCCCCGCCCCTTCCCACGACCAATCCCCGTGCACCACCACCGGTTTCACGGCCGGTCCGGTGCACCAACCACGCTACTGCGCCTTACGCTGCGACCATGCCGCGCCGACATCTCAGCGTCCGGGCCGCCCAGACCGCCAGGATCAACACCGAACTCGCCGACCTCAGAAGCCACCTGGAGATCCGCACCGACTGGCCGCCGGAGGTGCTCGCGGAGGCCGACCGGGCAGCCGCACTGCCTCGCCTGCCCGAGTTCGACGCCACCGACCTCGACCTGTTCACCCTCGACCCGCCGGGCTCCCGCGACCTCGACCAGGCCATGCACCTGGCCCGCCGCAACGGCGGCTACCGGGTGCACTACGCGATCGCCGACGTCGCCGCCTACGTCTCGCCGGGCGGCGCGATCGACACCGAGGCCGGCCGCCGCGTCCAGACGCTGTACTTCCCGGACGGCAACGTGCCGCTGCACCCGGCCCGGCTCTCCGAGGGCGCGGCCAGCCTGCTGCCGGGCGAGTTGCGGCCCGCCCTGCTGTGGCAGCTCGACCTGGACGCCGACGGCGCGCTGCTACTGGCCGACGTGCGCCGGGCCAGGGTGCGCTCGCGCCGACGGCTGGACTACGCCACCGTCCAGGGCCGGATCGACGCGGGCACCGCCGACGAGCAGCTCGCCCTGCTCGCCGAGATCGGCCGGCTCCGCGAGGCGCAGGAGCAGGCCCGCGGCGGGGTCAGCCTGCCGATCCCCGAGCAGGAGGTGGAGGCCGTGAACGGGGGCTACCGGCTCGGCTACCGCGCGCCCCGGCCCGCCGACGGCTGGAACGCCCAACTCTCGCTGCTCACCGGCATGGCCGCCGCCGAGCTGATGCTGGACGCCGGGATCGGGCTGCTGCGCACCCTGCCCGCCGCCTCGGAGTCGGCCTACGCGCGGCTGCGCCGGGTCGCCGCCGCGCTGGAGGTGCCCTGGCCGGACGGGCTGTCCTACCCGCAGCTGATCCGCTCCCTCGATCCGGCCCGCACCGCCGACGCCGCGTTCCTGAACGAGTGCACCGGCCTGCTGCGCGGCGCGGGCTACCACGCGTTCGACACCGCCCGTGGCACCGTCCCGCCCGCCGACCCCGGTCATGCCGCGCTGGCCGCGCCCTACACCCACTGCACCGCGCCGCTGCGCCGGCTCGCCGACCGGTACGCGCTGGAGGTGTGCCTCGCGGTGGCGGGCGGCACCGACGTCCCGGCCTGGGTGCGGGACGCCCTGCCGCTGGTGCCCGCGCTGATGGGCGGCGGCGACCGCCGGGCGCACGAGGTGGAGCGCGCCTGCGTGGCCCTGGTCGAGGCGGAGCTGATGCGCGGCCGGGTGGGCGAGGAGTTCCGGGCGGTGGTGGTCGAGGTGGACGAGCGCCGGCCCACCGTCGGCACGGTGCAGCTGCGCCGTCCCGCCGTGGTCGCCAAGTGCGACGCGGCCGACCGGCTGCCGCTGGGCCGCCGGGTGACTGTCCGGCTCACCGTGGCCGACCCGGCGACCCGCACCGTCCGGTTCGCGTTGGTGCCCGACGCGCAAAGGCCTGCGGGGGCCTCGGGAGCCGGTGCGATGATCGGAGGGTGAGTCGATCGATCGCTGTGCCCGACCGCCGCCACCGGCTGATCGTCCTGGCCATCTGCTGTCTGAGCCTGTTCATCGTCGGCCTGGACAACACCGTGGTGAACATCGCGCTGCCCGCGATCCAGCGCGACCTGGGCGCGCCCGCGTCCGGGTTGCAGTGGGTGATCGACGCCTACACGCTGGTGCTGGCCTCGCTGCTGATGCTGTCCGGGTCGGTCGCGGACCGGATCGGCCGCAAGCGGGTGTTCCGGACCGGGCTGCTGCTGTTCGTGCTCGGCTCGCTGCTGTGCAGCCTGGCCCCGGGCCTGGGCTGGCTGATCGCCTTCCGGGCGGTGCAGGCGGTGGGCGGGTCGATGCTCAACCCGGTGGCGATGTCGATCATCACCAACACCTTCACCGACCGGAAGGAGCGAGCGCGGGCGATCGGCGTGTGGGGCGGCGTGGTCGGTGTCAGCATGGCGCTCGGGCCGCTGATCGGCGGGTTCCTGGTGGACAGCGCCGGCTGGCCGTCGATCTTCCTGATCAACATTCCGGTCGGGCTGGCGGCCTGGCTGCTGACGCAACGCTACGTCCCGGAGTCCCGCGCGCCGCGCCCCCGGCGGCTGGACCCGGTCGGCCAGCTGCTGATGGTGCTGCTGCTGGGCTGCGGCACCGCCGCGATCATCGAGGGGCCGGGCCACGGCTGGACCTCGCCGGGCATCCTGGCGCTGGCCGCGGTCGCGCTCGCCGCGCTGCTGGTGTTCCCGTTCTGGGAGCGGCGGGTGCCGGAGCCGCTGATCGACCCGCGGTTCTTCCGCAGCGCCCCGTTCACCGGGGCCACCGTCACCGCGGTGTGCGCGTTCGCCGCGCTCGCCGGGTTCCTGTTCCTGAACACCCTGTACCTGCAGAACGTGCGGCACTACAGCCCGGTGGTGGCCGGTCTGTGGACGCTGCCGATGGCCGGGCTGACCCTGCTGACCGCCCCGCTGTCCGGCCGGATCGTCGGCAGCCGGGGCCCACGTCTGCCGCTGCTGGTGGCCGGCGCGGCGATCGCCGCCAGCGGGGTGCTGCTGACGGGGCTGACGGCCGACTCCTCGGCCCTCCTGCTGCTGCCGGCGTACGCGCTGTTCGGGCTGGGCTTCGGCATGGTGAACGCGCCGATCACCAACTCGGCGGTCTCCGGCATGCCGCTGGCCCAGGCCGGGGTGGCGGCCGCGGTGGCCTCCACCAGCCGCCAGGTCGGCCAGTCGCTGGGCGTCGCGGTGATCGGCTCGGTGGTGGCCGGCGCGGTCGCCTCGGCCGGCGGCTTCACGCCCGCCACGCACGCCGGCTGGTGGATCGTGGCCGGCCTGGGCCTGACGGTGTTCGTCCTCGGCCTGGTCACCACCACCCCCTGGGCGGCCGCCACGGCGGCCCGGGTGGCGGCCCGCTTCGACCACCAGGTGCCGGGCGGCGTACGGGGAGCGTCCGCGGAGCGGCTACCATGACCATTACGGCGGACGAGCCGGCCGGGCGGTCGCGTCGGGTCCCTTCTGGGGGCCCGCCGAGGAACGTCCGGGCTCCACAGAGCAGGGTGGTGGGTAACGCCCACCCGGGGTGACCCGCGGGACAGTGCCACAGAAAGCAGACCGCCCACCGCTTCGGCGGTGGGTAAGGGTGAAACGGTGGTGTAAGAGACCACCAGCGACCGAGGTGACTCGGCCGGCTCGGTAAACCCCACTCGGAGCAAGGTCAAGATCGACACCCTCGGGTGTCGTGCGCGGGTGTTCGAGGGCTGCTCGCCCGAGCTCGCGGGTAGACCGCACGAGGCTGTCGGCAACGGCAGCCCTAGATGGATGGCCGCCTCCCCGGGCCGCGCAAGCAACCCGGGAGACAGAACCCGGCGTACAGGCCGACTCGTCCGCCGCCTTCGGGTTCTCCGCCATGCCCATTGCGCGCAATACGCGCTCGCGTGATCGTGTGCCAACTCTCCGTGATTTCCCGGCCCGTATTCCGGAATGAGGAACGGGCTGTCCGCTGATGATTCGTCGGCGTACCGTCAACTGCTGTTGAAGTCGTTCTCGTCGGCCCTTTGGGTCCGAAGGACGGCGAAGGGGCAGCCGCCTTTCGGCGACTGCCCCTCACTGATTACCGGACTGCCTCAGGGCCCGAGGACCCGCGGGACGGTCAGGCCTTGCCCCAGGTGCCGGAGGACCAGAGCGAGCCACCGTTGGCCGGGCCGCCACCCTGGCGGTAGACGACGAGGTTGCCGTCGGACTGGACCTTGGTGTAGGCGCCCGGGTTGTTCCAGGTGCCGGAGTCCCAGTACAGGTAGTTGTTGTCGGCCACGGCCAGGGCACCGTCCCCGGTCTGGACCGCGACCGCGTCCGGGTGCCCGTAGGTGCCGGACGCCCAGATGACGCCGCCGTCCTTCTTGCGGTAGAGCACCAGGTTGCCGTCACCCTGCTCGATCAGGATGGTGGTGCTGGACTCCAGCCAGGTGTTCTGCACCAGGCCCTGGACCTGCGGGGTGCCCTGGAGGCTGTCGGCCGGCTGGTCGACCCACTGGCCGTTGACGAAGGCCGGGAAGAAGCCGGTGTTGGTCCGCCAGTACGGGGTGCCGCCGGTCGCGGCGCCGACCAGCAGCTCGCCGCCGTCCAGCGCGAACACGGGGTTCGCCTTGCCCCAGGTGCCGGTGGACCACAGGGCGCCACCGAGGCCGTCGCCGCCACCCTGCTTGTAGACGACGAAGTTGCCGTCGGCCTGCATGACGGCGTAGGCGCCGTTGTTGCCCCAGGTCTTGCTGGACCACAGGGCCTGGAGCTGCTTGCCGTTGTCAGCGGTCAAGTAGAGCACCAGGTTGCCGTCGGTCTGCATCGACAGGGTGCTGTAGCCGACCTTGAGGCTGTCGCCCGGCTTCAGGGTGTCGCCCGGGTTCAGCAGGGCGTAGGTCGGGGTGATGACGGCGCCCGGAGCGGCCTGGGCCGCCTTGCTCTGCGTGATCTTCGGCATGGTCCGCGCGATCGGCGCGACCTTGGTGTTGACCTTGCCCTTGGGTGCCGGAGCGGCGGAAGCCGCCGGAACCGTGACGGCGGTCATGGCGCCGGCCGCAATCAGCAGCGCGGCGGCACGCTTGAACGTGCTCTTACGCATGGGTCCCCCCTCGAAGAGAAATGGCTGGAGCCGTGATGAATCCAGCGGAGAATTCATACACCCGGCCGCGGACAGTGTTGCAGCCGGGGTGGTCATCGCGCGACGCGAATTCCCACGAACTGTCAGCGGCCGTGCCCCGAAGCCCCGAAGGGCCCGGCCGCACGACGGCGGCCGGGCCCTTCGGGGCGTACTGGCGGGGCGTCAGCCCACCGAGGAGTTGTAGCTCTCGATGGCGGGCTGGAGCTCCTTGGCGGCGTCGGAGAGCGCCTGCTGGGCGGTCTTGGTGCCCGCGATGGTCTGCTCGATCGCGGTCTCCACGCCCTTGCGGGCCTGCGGCATGACGCCGAGCAGGCAGCCGGCCGTGGCCGTGGTGGGCTTGGTGGCCTTCAGCTGGTCGATCGCGGTCTGGAACTGCGGGAACTTGCCCACCCACTCCTTGTCGGCGGGCAGGTCCAGCGCCTTGGAGTTGACCGGGAAGTAGCCGGTGCCGGTGTGCCAGACGGCCTGCTGCTCGGGGGCGGTGAGGAACTTCTCGAACTCCCAGGAGGCGCGCTTCTGGGCGTCGGAGTGGCCGGGGCCGGAGATCCACAGCGAGGCACCGCCGATGATCGGGCCGCCCTGGTCGCCGGCCGCGGTCTTCGGGAACGGCGCGGTGCCGACGGTGAACTTGGCGGCCTCGGTGTAGCCGCGCAGCACACCGGTGGACTCCAGGTGCATGGCGACCGTGCCGGCCTTGAACGCGGCCTGCGCGTCGGGGGTCTGCCGGCCGGTGTTGGCCGCGTAGCCGCCCTTGACCAGGTCGGCCCACCACTGGACGATCTCGGCGCCCTTGGCGGAGTCGAAGGCGACCTTGCCGGCCTTGCCGCTGCGGCCGTTGTCGGCGTCGCAGTACAGCGCGCCGTTCTCGGCCAGCAGCTGCTCGACGAACCAGCCGTAGATGGCCGCGCCGAAGCCGTACCGGACGGTCTTGCCGCTGTCGTCCTTCTTGGTCAACTGCTTGGCCATCTCGCCGAGTTCGGCGAGCGACGTGGGCGGCTTGGCCGGGTCGAGGCCGGCCTCCTTGAACGCGTCGTCGTTCAGGTACAGCAGCGGCATCGAGGAGTTGAACGGCATCGACTGCAGCTTGCCGCCGACCGAGTAGTAGTTGCGGATGTTGGCCTGCAGGTCGTCCAGCGAGAAGCCGTCCTTGTCGGCGAACGCCTGCGCCGGGACGGTCTGCTTGGAGTCGATCATGAAGCGGGTGCCGATGTCGTAGACCTGCACCACCGCGGGCGTGGCCTTCTGCTGCACCGAGGCCTTGTACTTGGCGATCAGGTCGTCGTAGGTGCCCTGGAACAGCGGCTTGACCTCGATCTTGCCCTGGTGCGCGGCGTTGAACTGGTTCACCAGGGCGGTCAGCTGCTCGGCGTTCTTGCCGGTCATCGAGTGCCAGAACTCGATGCTGGTCACGCCGGACGCCTGGTCCAGGGCGGAGGCGGCCGGGGCGCCGGCCTCCTCGGAGGAGCCGCCGGAGCCGGTCGAGCTGCAGGCGGTCAGGGCCAGGCCGGACACCAGCAGCGCGGCGAGCGCGCGGGCACTTCTCTTCACGGGTTCTCTCTCTTCTGCGAGGGTGGGTACCGGGAGCGGTGGTACGGGCACGGCGAACTGAGTGGTCGTCAGCGGACGGCGCCGGCGGTCAGACCGCGGACGATGAACCGCTGGCCGAACAGCACCAGCGCCAGCGTGGGCAGCAGCGACAGCACCACACCGGCCAGGATCAGGCCGGGGTCGGCCATCTCGGAGTCCCGCAGCGAGGACAGACCGATCTGCAGGGTCTGCATGTTGGCGGTGCGGGTGATGATCAGCGGCCAGAAGTACTGGTTCCAGGCCGACAGGAAGACGTAGATGGCCAGTGCGGCCAGGGACGGCTTGTTCAGCGGCACCAGGATCCGCCACAGGAACCGCCAGTGGCCGGCGCCGTCGATCCGGGCGGCGTCCCGCAGCTCGCCCGGGAACTGACGGAACGACTGCCGCAGCAGGAACGTCCCGAACCCGGAGGCCAGGAACGGCAGCACCAGTCCGAAGTAGGTGTTCCCCATCCCCCAGCCGGACAGCGTCAGGTAGTTGGGGATGATGATGGCCTCCCACGGCACCATCAGGGTGGCCAGGAACAGGCCGAACACCACAGCCCGGCCGCGCATCGGCAGGAACACGAAGGCGTATGCGGCGAGCACCGAGGTGAACAGCTGGGCCAGCGTGATCAGGCCCGCCACCAGCAGCGAGTTGCCGTACTGGCGCACCAGTGGGATGGCGTGCACGGCGCCGGTGAAGTTCTCCCCGGTGATCGAGTGCGGCACCATCGCGGGCGGGTAGCTGGCGATCTCGTCCGGGCGCATGAAGGCGCCGGCGAAGACGTAGTAGACCGGGAAGGCTACCGTCAGCACGGCCACGGCGAGCACCGCCCAGACCCCGACCCGGCCCAGCGTGTCACGGACCCGCAGCGGCGGGCGGGCGGTGCGGGCGGGCTCGGTGACGGCGGGCGTCTTGGTGAGGGTGGTCATGCGTAGTGCACCTTCCGCTCCAGGACTCCGAACTGCACGGCGGTGCAGCACAGCACGACCACCATCAGCACCACGGCCTGCGCGCTGGCGGTGCCGAAGTCGCTGGAGCCGTAGGCGAACGCCTTCTCGTACACGGAGTAGACCAGGGTCCGGGTGGAGCCGTCCGGGCCGCCCTTGGTGAGGATGTGGATCTGGCCGAAGCTCTGCAGCGCGTTCACGGTGGAGATCACCACCAGGAAGAACAGGCTCGGGCCGAGCATCGGGACGGTGATCGACCGGGCCAGCCGCAGGCCGGAGGCGCCGTCCAGCCGGGCGGCCTCGGTGATCTCGCCGGGGATCGAGCCGATGCCCGCGGAAAGCACCAGCACGTTGTAGCCGAGGTTCATCCAGATCGTGGAGATCGCGATGGACACCAGCGCCCAGTCGGAGTCGGTCAGCCAGCCCACCGGGCCCAGACCGAGGTGCGACAGCAGCCCGTTGAGCACCCCGCTGGCGGGGTTGTAGAACACCGAGAAGACCACCGAGGCGCTCGCCACCGAGAAGGCGAACGGCAGGGCGAAGGCGGATCGCAGCAGCCGCACGCCGCGGATCCGACCCTCCATCAGCAGCACCAGCAGCAACGCCCCGAGCACCCCCGGGACCACCGTGAACAGCACGAACAGCGCGGTGGTGACCAGCGTGGTGCGGAAGTCCGCCGAGGAGAGCAGGTCGGTGTAGTGCTTCATCCCGACGTACTTGGAGGGCGCGCCGAAGAGGTCATTGGCGTGCGCGCTCAGGTAGAAGGTGCGCCCCAGCGGATACACGATGAAGAGCGTGAAGACCACTACCGAGGGCAGCAGGAAGGCCCAGGCGAGCCCGTGCTCGCCGAGACGGCGCCGCGGCTCGGGTGGGCTTGATGCGGTCGGCATGGTGCGCGTCCGCCTTTCATGACGTCGGTTCCGGCCAAACCGTGTCGTCCTTGAACGACGGGTCGGCAAGGAGAGGGTGAGCGGAGGGTTTCGCGCATATTACGCGTTCGCGTCACATCCGACAGGAGGGCTGCCGCCACCCCGTTACCGTCCGTTCCGCGCCCTCCGGGAGCCGTTGTTCCGTCAGGTCTACCGGCCGGTAGGAATACTGACTTCCGATCACTGTGCGTGGCAAGGCTTCGGACGCGTCCGATTGATCTTCAGTTGTCGTGGGGGCCGGGGCCGGGCCGCTGCCCGGTCTGCTCAGCGCAGCAGGCGCCGCTCCTTGGCGATCGCGACCGCGCCGGAGCGGGTGTCCACGCCGAGCTTGGCGTAGATCCGGCCGAGGTGGGTCTTGACGGTGGCCTCGCTGATGAACAGCGCCCGGGCGATCTCCCGGTTTCCGAGGCCCTGGCCGAGCTGGTCGAGGATGTCCTGTTCACGGTCGGTGAGTTGGGGCAGGGGGGAACGCATCTGGGCCATCACCCGGGACGCGACCGGCGGGGACAGCGCCGGCCGGCCCGCCGCGGCCGAGCGGATCGCCGCGAACAGCTCGGCCGGGCGCTCCGCCTTCAACAGATACCCCGTTGCGCCCGCGTTGATGGCCCGCGTGATGTCGGCGTCGGTGTCGAAGGTGGTCAGCACCAGGACGTGGCTGTCGCCCGGGCCGGCCAGGATCCGCCGGGTGGCCTCCACCCCGTCTGTTCCGGCGCCCAGTTGAAGGTCCATCAGCACCACGTCCGGCCGCAGGCGGGCGGCAAGCGTCACCGCCTCCTCGCCGGTGCTGGCCTCGCCGACCACCTCGATCGCGCCGTCACCGGCCAGCAGCGCGAGCAGCCCGGCTCGGACCATCGCGTGGTCGTCGCAGATGAGCAGCCTGACGGTGTCGTTGTCGTTCATGGACCCTCCGTGCGGTGCGGTGCGGGCTGGTGCGAGCAGTTGGGACGTGGTGTCAGCGGACCTCCGGTGGGCTGGCGGGTGGGCTGCCGGGTGGGCTGGCGGGTGGGCTCTCCAGGGGGATGGCGGCCGAGACCACGGTGCCCTCGCCCGGGGCCGACTCGACGGTGAGCGTGCCGCCCAACTGCCGCAGCCGGGCCCGCATCGCCGGCAGCCCGTGCCCGCGCCCGCCGCGCCCGCCGGCCGGACCGCCGACCGGACCTCCGCGTCCGCCGACTGGCCCGCCCCGTCCGTCGACTGGCCCGCCGCGCCCGCCGCGCCCGCCGGCCGGACCGGCACCGGGGCCGCTCGCACCGCCGGGCGGCGGGGTGAAGCCGCGGCCGTCGTCCGCGACGTCCAGCACCGCCTGGTCGCCCAGGTAGGACAGCGTGATCGAGGCCCGGCCGGCCCGGGCGTGCTCCCGGACGTTGGCCAGCGCGCCCTGGGCGATCCGCAGCAGCGCGGACTGCGCGGCGGCGGGCATCGGCGCCGGGCTGCCGTCCAGTTGGAAGCGGACCGGCAGGCCGCTCTCCGCGGCCTCCCGCTCGGCGAGGGCGGCCAACGCGGCCTCCAGCGTGCCCTGTTCGGCGAGATCGGCCGGGGCGAGGTCGTGCACGAAACGGCGGGCCTCGGCGAGGTTCCGGGCGGTGATCGCGGCGGCCGTCCGGACGTGGCCGCGGGCGGTTGCCGCATCCTGCTCCCAGGCCAACTCGGCTGCCTGCAACAGCATGTGCTGGCTGGACAGGCCCTGGGCGAGGGTGTCGTGGATCTCGACGGACAGCCGCTCCCGCTCGGACAGCACGCCCTGCCGGCGCTCCACGGCGGCCAGCTCCCGGCGGGCCCGGATCAGGTCGATGATCAGCTTGTGCTGCCGGGCACCCTGCCGCTGCATGTACAGGAACACCGCGGTGGCCAGCGCGGCGACCGCCGGCGGCAGCAGCACCAGCGTCGGATCGGCGCCGGGCAGCCGCAGTTGGGACACCATCACCAGCGCGGTGAGCGCCGACACCAGCGGGATCGCCGTCCGTGGCGGGAAGGCCCGGAGCACCGTGTACACCAGTGGGACGGCGCACCAGGCGAAGCTGGGCGCCATCAGCACCAGCACCGCCCAACTGCCCAGCACTGCGGCCAGCCAGGCCTGGCGGCGCTCGGACAGGCCGGACAGGTGCCCGACGGCGAGGGCGACGCTCAGCGCGATCACCCACGGCGTCAGCGGGCTGGCCAGATGGTGTGTCAGGTAGCGCGTCAGCGAGGTGCCGAGCAGCAGCACGAACACCAGCCGCATGACCATCGCGAGCCAGCCCGCGTCCGGGTCGGCCGCCCGGGACAGGGGGAGACGCATCACGGCCGACCTCCTTTCGCACGCTGTCGGCACCGGCGGGTACGTGCCGGCACTTGGATGGTGCCCGCGGATCACGGTTCGCACATCAACCGATCGGCTGACACGGCTGTCGTCCATCATGCTCCGCCGGTCCAGCCGGTTCGCCGATCCGCGGCAGGGGTCCGGCCGCGAACCATGGAGAGCGAGGCCGGAGCACCCCAGCAGTCCGGCACCGAACCACCGATCCAGGAGCCGAAGATGAAGAAGCTGAGCACTCGTACCCGCGTTGTCACCGGTGCCGTCGCGGTGGCCGCGGTCGGGGCGAGCGTGGTCGGCGCCGTCTCCGCCAGCGCCGAGACGCCGCAGGTCGCCCCCGCCGCCGCGTCCGACGTCCAGAACAAGAACACCTTCGAGACCTCGCACCTGACGGTCGAGGCCGCCACCAAGGCCGCCCAGGCCAGCCTGGACGCCGCGGCCAAGGCCGGCCAGAAGATCTCCGTCGCGGTCGTCGACCGGAACGGCAATGTGATCGTCGAACTGCGTGGCGACGGCGCCGGCCCGCAGTCCTTCGAGTCCGCCCAGCGCAAGGCCTACACCGCGGTGTCCTGGAACGCCCCGACCTCCGAGCTGGTCAAGCGCCTGGCCCAGGCGCCGAACCTGAAGGACATACCCGGCACGCTGTTCCTCGGCGGCGGCGCCCCGGTCCAGCTGAAGGGCGCCCCGATCGCGGCCGTCGGCGTGGCCGGCGCCCCCAGCGCCGACCAGGACGAGCAGTTCGCCCAGGCGGGGGTCGCCGCGTTGAGCAAGTGACGCCCGGCGGACGAGCCGGTGGCCCGCTCCCGGAGGAGCGGGCCACCGGCCCCAGCGGTGCGAGGCGGTTCAGACCTCGCGGAGCGGTCGGTCGGATGCGTGGTAGGCGCACAGCGCCCAGATCACGAAGATGTCCAGTGCGATCAGCACCAGCGACCACAGCGGGTAGTAGGGAATGTCGAGGAAGTTGTCCACCAGGCTCAGCGCGGCGAAGAACACACCGGCGATCCGGGCCCAGGCCAGGCCTCTGAGCACGAACACGCCGGTCAGCGCGACCAGCGCGCCGATCACCAGGTGGATCCAGCCCCACGAGGTGAGGTCGAACCGGAAGACGTACCGGGGTGTGGTCACGAAGATGTCGTCCTCGGCGATCGCCATGATCCCGCGGAACACCTCCAGCAGACCGCTCACCAGCATCACCACACCGGCGAACAGCACAGTCCCGGACACCCAGGGTCTGTTCCCGGGGGCCGGTGTCCCGAGCGACCCGGACGATGCCGGGGTCGGGCCGACGGACGAGCTCATGGGAAACCTCCTTGGCCGAAGTTGACCTGTGACGACCCTCGGCCCGTCCACCCGCCGGGGCACCCGGACGACCCCATTCGGGTGACCCCGGCACCGCCCGCACCCCCGTCCCGGCCCACCCGTCCCGGCCCCGCCGCGTACCGGATCGCCCCGGCCCCGCGCGCTGTGTTTACTGGTCACAGTGCCCGGGCGCCCGGCAAGGAGGTGCCGAAGCCATGGCCGCCACCAGCTGGAACGACCTGCCGCAGCCGCTGCGCCGCGTGCTGGACGGCACGCCCGCCGCCGTCGCCGTCCTCGACACCCAGCTGCGCTTCCGCTACGTCAACCCGGCGCTGGCCGCCATGAACGGCCTCCCCGCCGAGCAGCACCTCGGCCACACCGTCGCCGAACTGTTCCCCGGCCTCGACGCCCGCGAGGACCTGCTGCGCGAGGTGCTCACCGACGGCCGCCCCCGCGAGATCACCTCCAGCGGCCACACCCGGGCCGGCTCCCCGCAGCACCGCCGCTACTGGTACGGCGCCTACCACCGGCTGGAGACCGCCGGGCAGCCCGTCGGCCTGGTCGGCATCCTGCTGGAGGTCACCGCCAGTCACCGGCAGCAGCACGAACTCGAACAGGCCCGGGCCCGGCTCGCCCTGCTCGACACCGCCGCCACCCGGATCGGCACCACCCTCGACGTGGAGACCACCTGCGGCGAACTCGCCGCCTTCCTCACCGACCACCTCGCCGACGCCGCCACCGTCGAACTGCTGCCGCACCCCGACAGCCAGCACGCCCGCCCCCTCCCCGACGGCGGCCGCCGACTGCTGCGCACCGCCATCACCGCCCGGCCCGACCTGCTGGAGCGGGTCCGGGTGCTCGGCGAACGCGGCGAGTACGTCGACTACGGGCCCGACGCCGCCGTCCCGCGCTGCCTGGCCGAGGGCCGCCCGGTGATCGAGAACCGGCTGACCGAGGCCGACGCGCGCCGCACCGCCCCCAACGCGGAGCGGGTCGCCGACTTCCGGACGCTCGGCGTCCACTCCGCGATGGTGGTGCCGCTCATCGCCCGCGGCCACCGGATCGGCACCGCCACCCTGCTGCGCACCGACCCCTCCCCGGGCTTCGGCGAGAACGAGGCGGTCGCCGCCCAGGACCTCGCCGTGCGCGCCGCGATCAACCTCGACAACGCCCGCCGCTACAGCCGCGAACACGCCGTCGCCGTCGACCTGCAGCGCGCCATGCTCGCCGAACCCGGCAGCCCGCACCCCGACATCACCGTCGCCTTCCGCTACCGCCCCGCCGGCACCAGCGCACTGATCGGCGGCGACTGGTACGAGACGGTGGCGCTGCCCGACGGCCGCACCGTGCTGGCCATCGGCGACGTGATGGGCCACGGCATCGAGGCCGCCGCCGACATGAGCCACTACCAGGCGATGCTGCGCGCGATGGCCCTGCTGGAGCCCTCCGCCGACCGGCTGCTGGCCCGGATGGACGGCCTGGCCGGCGATGTGCACGACTACCGCCCCTCCACTTGCCTCGCGGTGTACGCCGAGCCCGCCCGCGGCCGCTACTGCTTCGCCAGCGCCGGCCACCTGCCGCCCGCCGTGGTCCGGCCCAACGGCGAGGTAGCGCTGCTGCCGGTGGCACCCGGCCCGCCGCTCGGCACCGGCCACAACGGCTACGTCCCGAGCTACGCGGCCGTCCCGCCCGACCACACCCTGCTGCTGTTCACCGACGGCCTGGTCGAGCGCCGCGGCGAGGACATCGACCGCTCGCTGGAACGACTCACCGACCGGCGGCTTCCCGCCGGGGCCGGCCCGGAACGGCTCCTGGACGCGGTGCTGGCCGGCGCCCCCGACCCCGCCGAGGACGACATCGCGCTGCTCGCCGCCGCCGCCCGGCCGCGCCCAGGGCAGGCGGGCAGCCAGGAGGTGCTGACCGCGCTGACCGGCGGCCGGTGGCAGCCGCTGCGCCGATGACGGCCGCTGCGCCGGTGGCAGCCGCTGCGCCGATGACGGCCGTCACGAGGTGAGCGAGCGGAGCGCGAGCGTGCGCAGGCCGGCCATCCGGGTCCGGTCGAAGCCGTGGTAGACGGCGTTGGTGCAGAGCACCACGTAACGGCCGGTGTGCGGGGCGAGGAAGAGACTGGTGCCGGTGAAACCGTGGTGGTAGGCCACCGAGTCGTCGGCGGTGACCAGCCAGGTGAGCCCGCGGTGCAGTCCGGGTTCGACGGCGGCGCAGGGGCGGCGGCTCTCGGCGAACCAGTCCGCCAGCGGGCTCGCCCCGGCCAGCAGGTGCTCGGCGTAGACGGCCAGGTCGGCGGCGGTGGAGAACACCCCGGCGTGGCCGGCCACCCCGCCGAGCAGCGCGGCGCTCGGGTCGTGCGGGGCACCCCAGGTGCGGGGAGCGTCGCGCAGGCGCTGCTCGGTCGGGGCGAGCTGCGGGTCGCGCGGCAGCGGTCCGTAGGCGGTGGCGGTCAGCCCGAGGTCGCGCCACAGTTCGTCGGCGAGCAGGTGCAACGGGCGGCCCAGCAGGGCGGGCAACAGCAGGCCGAGCAGGATGAAGCCGCGGTCGATGTAGCGGTACCGGCTGCCGGGCGGGCTGACCAGCGGCTCCGCGCACAGGTGCTCGATCAGCGGGCGGCCGGTGTGCTCGTAGCCGGCCAGGCCGGTCCAGGGGAGCAGGCCGGAGGTGTGGCAGAGCAACTGCCGCGCGGTCAAATCCCCGCCAGGGGACGGCAGTTCGGGAAGGTGCTCGCGCAGCGGGGCGTCCAGGTCGAGCCGGCCGGTGCGGACGGCGACGCCGACCAGCGGCCAGGTGGCGAGCACCTTGGTTAGCGAGGCCAGGTCGTAGCGGGTGTGCGCGCCGGGCCGGGCGTCGCCGCACTCGGGGGCAACCAGGCCCTGCCCGACGGTGACCCGGCCGGCCCCCGCCTCCCCGACGATCAGCACCCCGCCGGGGAACAGCCCGGCATCCACGGACTCGGCGAGGCAGGCGGCGAGGGCAGCAGCAGCGGCGGCCACCCAGGAGGACGGCGGCGGAACGGGTGGCACGGCATCCCTCTCGTCCGGACCGGCGGGGACTTCGTTCGCATTCTCGCCCGCGCGGGACGGCGGAGGCCAGGCTGTGGGCGGGGCGCTGGGCGTCTTGCGTGCTTGGCGCATCGGGCTTCGCCCGGGTCGGTCGGTGGGGTTCGGGTGGCGGGCGGGGTGTCGCGTTGAGTTGCCTGCCTGCGCGGGACGGCGGAGGCCAGGCTGTCACGGAGGCGCCGGGTGTCTTGCGTGCTTGGAGCGTGGGGCTGTTGCCGGGTCGGTCGGTGGGGTTCGGGTGGCGGGCGGAGTGTCGCGTTGAGTTGCCTGCCTGCGCGGGACGGCGGAGGCCAGGCTGTCACGGAGGCGCCGGGCGTCTTGCGTGCTTGGCGCATCGGGCTTCGCCCGGGCCGGCCGCCGGAATCCGGGTGGCGGGCGGAGCGCCGAGGGGGGTGTTGCCCGCCCGCGCGGGACGGCGGAGGACATCCGGCCGACGGCGCGTCATGGGTGCTGCTCGGTTCGGCGCCCCGCTTCGGTGCCGGTGCCGGTGCCGGTGCCGGTGCCGGTGCCGGTCGGCGGAATCCGGGTGGCGGGCGGGCCTTGGGCGTGCCGTGCGGCCGAAGTGTCGAGCTGTCGCCCGTGGCGCACGGTGGAGTCCATGGGTCGTCAGGCGTGCTGCGTGGCCAGGGTATTGAGGACGGCCAGCGCGCGGTCGGCGTCGGCGGCCGGGACGAACAGGTGGTCGTGGTGGAAGCCCGCCACCACGTTGCAGCTGATGCCGTGTTCGGCGAGCGCGCCGGCGACGGCGGCGGTGAGGCCGACGGCGTCCAGCGCGGAGTGCACCCGCAGGGTGATCCAGGCGGCGGTGAAGGCGTGCGGCAGGCCGAGTGACTCGGCCTCCTCCTCGAGGACGACGAAGGTGACGCCCTCGGGTTCGGCCACCGTGACGACCGGCCGCAGTCCGGCGGGGACCCGGCCGGGCAGTGTGCAGTACACGTAGCGGCCCGGGTTGAGGATGGGGCTCAAGCCGGAGAGCAGCTGTCGAAGATCGCGTTCGCCTGCCATGGCCGTCACCGTAGTGGCTGCGGACGGCGCGGCGGGAGTGCTGCGGGGGCGTGTCGGTGTCACTCGTGGACGCGGGCCGCGCCGAGCTGCCGGGCGATCGACGTCCAGGTCACCGGTTCGAGGGGCGGGATGCCGGGAAGGACCGGTGGCCGGCCGAGGGAGGAGCCCAGCCAGCTCTCCCAGGACTCAAGGAACCCGGCCAGCGAGCCGCTCGCCCAGCCCCCGCCGTCCCCGGCCCACAGGCCGCGGGCCTGCCGGTCCGCCGTCCAGGCGCGGTCCCGGGCGTAGTCGGCGGCCAGGGCGCGCAGCCGGGCTCGCAGTTCGCCGGGGGTGGCCACCGGCGGCTCGTCGCCGAGCGGGGCGGGGTCGGCGGGCCCGGCCGGCGGTGCGGCGAGTGCGCCGAGCAACTGGTCGGCCAGGCCGGTCCAGCCGGGGGCCGGGGCCCGGTCGGGGAGGGTGGCGGCCCACCGGAGCAGCACGTCGTTCACGTCGGGCGCGTCCGGGCCGAGGTTCGCGAGGTGTCCGGAGAGGCGCCGCAGCAGGGCGGTGAAGTCTTCGCCGGTCTCGACCGTGTTCGTCATCGCGTTCGTCACGGAGCGAGGTTAGGCGCACACGGGCGCTCCGCTCGACCGGTTATTCGGCGGCCGACTGTCGGGAAGGGGTTGTCGAACGACAGTTACCGATATATCGTCGAGTTATCGAGATGCTTCGACGATCGGAGTGTCCGACAACCATGGAGAGCAGGTGTCCGTCATGAGGTACGACAAGCGCTACGGCGAAGAGGGCCGGCGTCGCTGGGCCGAGGGCCTGGGGCGGCCGGGTGTGACCGGGGAGGGTGAGGGGTTCGAGGTGCGGGCGGCGTTCGGGCCGTTCGGGGCGCCGGGGCGGCCGATGCCGCCGTTCGGTCCGGGGTTCGGGCCGCGCGGGCGTGGTTTCGGTGGCCACGGGATGCGCGGGCACGGCGGTCGGCGCGGTGGGCGGGCCCGGCGGGGTGATGTGCGGGCCTCGCTGCTCGCGCTGCTGCGGGAGCGCCCGATGCACGGCTACGAGATGATCACCGAGATCGGCGAGCGCACCGGCGGGATCTGGCGGCCCAGCCCGGGTTCGGTGTACCCGACCCTCCAGTTGCTGGAGGAGGAGGGGCTGATCAAGGCCAACGAGGAGTCCGGCAAGAAGCTGTTCGAACTGACCGAGCAGGGCCGGGCCGAGGCCGAGCAGGGCCCCGAGTCCCCGTGGGACGAGGCCGGCCGGCAGGGCGACTGGGAGGCCGTGCAGGAGGTCGGCGCCGCGCTCGCGGCGGTGGACCACGCGGTGCGCCAGGTGATGATGACGGGCACCGAGGAGCAGCGGGCCAAGGGCCTGGCGGTGCTGGCCGAGGCGAAGAAGAAGCTGTACCTGATCCTGGCCGAGGAGGCCTGAACCGGCAGGAGGCCTGAACCGGCAGGCGGGCAGCAGGCGGCAGCAGGAGGCGGTAGAGGTCAGCCGCTGGCGGCCTCGTCGTACTCGTAGCGCCAGCGGAACCGGCCCTTGGCGTTGTACTCCTTGGCCCGCCGGTAGACCAGCGTGACGGCCGGGGTGTCCCCGTGCGCGGGGACGGGCACCCGGTAGACCTTCGGTACGGACTGCAGCGGGCTCAGCAGGATCGGCAGCACCCTGCCGTCCAGCGGGCCGCCGAGGAATGCGGTGTCGGCGCTTCTCACCGCTCCAGGGTAGGGCGACGGGCGGGATGCCCGGTGCGGGCGGGTGTGTCCGTCGCGGCGGCGGCAGGTGTGACGGGGACGGCACCGCCAACGGTCATTCGGAGGGCTCCGGGACCCTTATCCTGCTACGTACGCCCCCGGGGGTTGCCCCGGGTCCGCGGGCCCGTACGGGCCGGGTGAGGTGCGCCGAGGTGCGCCCGCCCGCCGAGCGCGACTCTCGTACTCCGTACCCGCCCCCGGACGTCGGCCGGCCGGAGAACCCGGCCCCGGTCGACGGCAGACGCCCCCGCACGTGGTGCACCGATTCGGGAAGCAGCGAGCGGCTCCGTGTGTTGGCGTCGTTTGTTGCGTAGGTGGCCGTGCCGTACCAGGCGCGGCAGCTCAGCGGGTGCGGAAGGGGCCAGATGGAAGCCAGCAGCAGGTGGACGTCCTGGTGGCGGCGGGACCGGAAGCAGGACGACCCGGGCGCCGGAGAGGACACGGCTGCGAAGCTGGATCTGCTGCTGGGGGCGGTCCGGGCGGGGTTCCCGGTGGCGCCGGCGGCGCACCCGGAGGGGTACCGGTGTTCGTGCGACCGGGTCGGCTGTCCGGCCCCGGCCCAGCACCCGGTCTCGTTCGCCTGGCAGTCCCAGGCCACCGTGGACGCCGAGCAGTTGGCCCACTGGCTGACGCGTGACCCGGAGGCGAACTTCGTCACCGCGACGGGCCGCGCGCACGACGTGCTGGACGTGCCGGCCGAGGCCGGGGTGCTGGCGCTGCGGCGGCTGGACGTGCTCGGTGTGGGCGGCCCGGTGGCAGCGGTCGGCGGCGACCGGTACCTGTTCTTCACCGCCACCCGCGGCACCCCGCAGGACGAGGACGAGTGGTGGCCCAGCGCGCTGGACTCCACCCCCGAGACGGTCTCCGAGCACCCGGGGCTGCGCTGGCACTGCCGAGGCTCGTACACCCTGGTCCCGCCGGCCGCGCTGACCGACGGCTCCCGGGTGCGCTGGCTGCGCGGCCCCGACCAGCCGCTGCCGGACCCGCTGCGGGTGCTGGACGTCCTGACCGACGCGTGCACCGAGGTCGGCGCGGTCGCCGAGGAGCAGTGGCTGATCGGCTGAGCCGCCGCAGGCCCCCGGCGCAGGTCCGGGCGCAGAGCCGACACGGCGCAGCAACGACAAGGCGCAGGAACGACAGAGCGGCCCGTCCCCCCAGGTGGGGTGGCGGGCCGCTTCGGCGTTCCGAACGGTCAGGGCAGGGTGAGGATCTCCGCGCCGTCCGCGGTGACCAGCAGGGTGTGCTCGAACTGGGCGGTGCGCTTGCGGTCCTTGGTGACCACCGTCCAGCCGTCCGGCCAGATCTCGTAGTCGTAGGTGCCCAGGGTGAGCATCGGCTCGATGGTGAAGGTCATGCCCGGCTTGATCACCTGGGTGGCCCGCTCGCTGTCGTAGTGCGGGATGATCAGGCCGGAGTGGAACGAGGTGTTGATGCCGTGGCCGGTGAAGTCGCGGACCACGCCGTAGCCGAACCGCTTGGCGTAGGACTCGATGACCCGCCCGATCACGTTGATCTGCCGGCCCGGCTTGACCGCCTTGATCGCCCGGGCGAGGGATTCCCGGGTGCGCTCCACCAGCAGCCGGGACTCCTCGTCCACGTCGCCGCACAGGTAGGTGGCGTTCAGGTCGCCGTGCACCCCGTGGATGTACGCGGTGGCGTCGATGTTGACGATGTCGCCGTCCTGCAGCACCGTCGAGTCCGGGATGCCGTGGCAGATCACCTCGTTGATCGAGGTGCAGACCGACTTCGGGAAGCCCCGGTAGCCGAGGTCGGACGGGTACGCGCCGTGGTCGCACATGTACTCGTGGGCGACGGCGTCGAGTGCGTCGGTGGTGACGCCGGGGGCGATCAGCTTCGCGGCCTCGGCCATCGCCTGCGCCGCGATCCGGCCGGCGATCCGCATCTTCTCGACGGTCTCCGCGGTCTGCACCTCGGGGCCGGTGTACGGGGTCGGCGCGGGCTTGCCGACGTACTCCGGACGCGCGATGTGCGCGGGGACCTTGCGGGTGGGGGACAGGGTGCCGGGTACCAGAGCCATGACCGCGAGTGTATCGGCCGCCTTCCGGCCGCCCCCGGCCGTGTGCGCGGCAGGGCCGCCGGGAATGATCACTGCTGACTGCCGCGGCCGCCGCCGCGGGGCCCACCGGAACGGGAGACGAGACGATGGTGTTCGGCCGCAGCAAGCCCACCGGGCAGCCGGGGGAGTGGTTCTACTGCATCAAGCACGGCAAGGTCGAGGAAGGCCCGGAGTGCCCCGCCAAGGACCGGCTCGGCCCGTACGCCACCCGCGAGGAGGCCGCGCGCGCCCTGGAGACCGCCGCCGAGCGCAACCAGGAGTGGAAGCAGGACCCGCGCTGGAACGACGAGGAGCCCGAGAACGAGGGCTGACGCCGCGTCACACCCCGGCCTCGGCCCCGGCCCGCGTCACACCCCGGCCTCGGCCTCGGCGGCCTGCCGTTCGTGCTGGGCCCGCACCGCCAGCGCGTGCGGGTCGGTGCGGGCGTCCCAGGCCAGCAGCTTCGGGATGGACGCCGTCAGCGCGAGGACGCCCAGCACGCACATCACGCCACCGGCCCAGATCGAGGCCCGCACGCCGACCAGCGCGGCCATGCCGCCGGCCCGCACCTGGCCGAGCTGCGGGCCGACCGAGTACGACAGGACCTCCACCCCGGCGAGCCGGCCGCGCAGCTCGTCGGGGATGGACTGGTTCCAGATCGTCGACCGGGCCACCCCGCTGATCTGGTCGGCCGCGCCGGCCAGCGCCAGGCACAGCAGCACCAGCCAGATGTTCCCGACCAGGCCCGCCAGCGTCATCGACACGCCCCAGCCGAGCGCCGCGAACAGCAGCATCCGGCCGTGCCGGTGGATGCGCGACAGCCAGCCGCCGGTCGCCGACACCGCCAGCGCGCCGACCGCCGTCGCCGCGTACAGCAGGCCCAGCGCCCACTCGGCGTCCAACGAGGCCGCCAGGAACGGGAACACCGCGACGGGGAACGCGAACAGCATCGCCACGGTGTCGATCGCGTAGGTGCCCAGCAGGTCCTTGCGGCTCCACGCGTAGCTCAGGCCCTGCCCGAGGCTGCGCAGCGAAGGCCGGTCGGCGCTCTCGGCGGGAGGGACCGGGCGCATCCGGACGATCATCGTCAGCGAGACCAGGAAGGTTAGGACGTCCAGCGCGTAGGCGCTGTGCGCCCCGGCCACCGCGACGACCACGCCCGCGAGGGCCGGGCCGGCCACCGAACCGGCGTTGCGGTACAGCGAGATGAGGGTGAACGCGGCGGGCAGGTGCTCGTGCGGGACGACGCGGGGGATCATCGCGTCCAGTGCTGGTCGCTGCACGCCGTCCAGCGCGGCGGTCAGGGCCCCCACCAGGTAGATCGGCCACAGCATGGGGTGCGGCAGCAGCGAGTTGGCCAGCAGCAGCGTGGCCATCAGCGCCAGCCCGACCTCGCTGAGCAGCACCAGGCGGCGGCGGTCCAGTGCGTCCGCCAGGGCGCCGCCCCACAGGCCGAACACCACCAGTGGCACCAGCTCGAACGCGCCGACCAGGCCGACCGCGAAGGTCGAGTCGGTCAGCTGCTTGATCTGGATCGGCACCGCGACGTAGGTGAGCAGGCTGCCGAAGACGGAGACGCAGCCCGACGTCCAGAGCAGCCGGAAGTCCCGGGAGGCGCGCCAGGGCGTCAAGTCCGGGATCAACTTGTGGAGGAACCGGGCGTCGGAGGTCACATGGTCAGATGCTGCGGGAAGCGGACGGAACGGGGCAACAGGTTTTTCTGCCCGCCCGTCAGATCGTCACCATCGCAGCACCGGGGAGGCGGTCAGCCGCTCCGCCAGCCGGGCCAGCCGGGAGCGCGGCGGCACCGTCGAGGTGGCCGAGCTGACCAGGTGCTGGACCAGCTCGAACGGTTCCGGCTCGGCGTCCGGCACGGTCAGCCGTTCGTGCGCCAGCGCCGTCAGTTCGGGGTCGCCGTCGTCCAGGGTGAGCAGCACCGCGCCGGCCCGGCGGGCGCCGTCCAGCCGTTCCAGCAGGGGCGCGTCGGCGGGCGCGGGGGCGACCAGCAGCACCGTCGCGCCGGCCCGCGCCTCCGCGAGCCGGGGCAGCCCGCACGCCAGGTGGTCCGGTGCGCCGGCCGGCACGGTGTGCCGCAGCAGGGTCGGGACGAGCTCCGGTACCCCGCCGTACGCGGCCTCGTCGCTCAGGTGCGCGGCCAGGTGCCACGGCTCGTAGAGGGGGGTGCCGACCAGCAGCAGGCCGGTGGCGCTGCGCCGGGTGACCGAGCCGCGCAGCGCGGAGGCGAAGGCGCCTGCCCGCTCGGGCCAGCCGGTGCCGGACAGCGACTGCCGGAGTGCGGAAACTCTCACCGCGTCCATGCGCGACAGAATGCCGCCCGGACGGGCCGTTTGGCAGGATCTTCCGCATGACGCAACCCGATTCAGTGAACGCGCCCGCCGCGCCGGGCCGACAGCTCCCCGACGTCTCCGAGCTCGTGGTCGGAGTCCTCGGCGGCACCGGTGACCAGGGCCGCGGCCTGGCCTACCGGCTCGCCAAGGCCGGCCAGCAGGTGATCATCGGCTCCCGCAGCGCCGAGCGCGCCGAGGACTGCGCCACACAACTCGGCCTCGGTGTCCGCGGCGCCGACAACGCGCGGTGCGCCCGGGAGAGCGACGTGGTGATCGTCGCGGTGCCGTGGGACGGCCACGCCGAGACGCTGACCTCGCTGCGCGCCGAACTCGCCGGGAAGATCGTGGTGGACTGCGTCAACCCGCTGGGCTTCGACAAGCAGGGCGCCTACCCGCTGCAGGTCCCGGAGGGCTCGGCCGCCCAGCAGGCCGCCGCACTGCTGCCGGACTCCACCGTCACCGCGGCCTTCCACCACCTGTCGGCGGTGCTGCTGCAGGACGAGTCGGTGGAGATGATCGACACCGACGTGATGGTGCTCGGCGAGGACCGCGCCGCCACCGAGACCGTGCAGGCCCTGGCCGGCCGGATCCCCGGCATGCGCGGCATCTTCGCCGGACGGCTGCGCAACGCCCACCAGGTGGAGGCGCTGGTGGCCAACCTGATCTCGGTCAACCGCCGCTACAAGGCGCACGCCGGCCTGCGGATCACCGACGTCTGAGCCGACCTCTGAGCCGACGGGTGAGCCGACGTCCGAGCCGACGGGTGAGCCCCGCGCGCCGCGGTGTGACCCACGCCGCGGTGCGCACCGGCCACCCCCGGCCGGTGCGGGCTGTTCGGTCGGCGAGAATGGCGGAGCCACACCGCCCGCCCGAGGAGTCCCGCCATGCCCCGCAACGCCCTGTACGCCACGATCGTCCTGGTCCTGGCGGTGACCGCCGCGGTGGTCTCGTTCGTCGAGGGCAACTGGCTCGGCGTGGTGTGGGTCCTGATGGCCGGCGTGGCCAGCAACATCGCCTGGTTCTACCTGCGCAAGGACCGCGCGGAGCGGGCCCGGGCCCAGCAGCCGCAGGCCCAGTAGGCGTCGCGGCGCGGGCCCGGCGGCTCCTCGCTCAGTAGGTCTTCCAGAAGCTGAACAGCAGCCGGCCGACCGTCGCGTACTGCGAGTCCGCGCCGAACACGTCGAAGATCCCCGTGGTGAGGTCGTACAGCCACTGGCCGACCTGGCTCTGCCACACCAGCGCGAACAGCAGCAGCATGCCGTAGGGCGCGTACGGGGCGATCGCCCGCCGGGTCCGGTGCGACAGCCAGGGCTCGATGATGCCGTAGCCGTCCAGGCCGGGCACCGGCAGCAGGTTCAGGATCGCCGCGGTCACCTGGAGGTAGGCGAGGAAGCCGAGGGCGGCCGGCAGCGGGGAGAACGACAGTTCCTCGCCGTCGTAGTGGGCCGGCACGTTCGGGTTGTCGAACCAGCCCTGGCTGACCGCCACCAGCAGCAGGATGCCGAACAGCGCGTTCACCAGCGGACCGGCCGCCGAGATCAGGCTGTGCTTGAGCCGGCCGGAGATCCGGTCCCGCTCGATGTAGACCGCGCCGCCGGGAAGGCCGATGCCACCCATCAGCACGAACACCACCGGCAGCACGAAGCTCAGCACCACATGCCCGTACTTCAGCGGGTTCAGCGTCAGGTAGCCCTTCATGCCGACCGTGATGTCGCCGCCCGCCAGCGCGGTGCGCGCGTGCGCGTACTCGTGCAGGCAGAGCGAGACCATCCAGCCCGCCACCACGAACAGGAAGATCCCGAACCGGTCGTTGCCCCAGCCGGTGGCCAGCGCGAAACCGGCGGCGACGAAGGTGCCGGCCAGCGCCAGGAAGATCGGGCTGACCCGGCTCTCCGCGCTGCGCTGGCCGGTGCTGGCGTAGGTCATGGCGAGAAGGCTCCGGAACATGGGGGTCGGGCGGACGTCCGATGATGCCGGGCGCCGGGCGCACCGGACAAGCGGCTCAGGATGAACGCACGGCAGCGGCCGGGCGTTCCGTACGGATGTGCGCCCGGGGCTCCGGGCGCGTCCCGCAGAATGGGCGGGTGCATTACGGGATCCTCGGCACCACCACCGCCCACCACGACGACGGCACGCCGATCGCGCTCGGCGGCGCCCGGCTGCGCGCCCTGCTCGCCGCGCTCGCGCTGCGCCAGGGCCGACCCGTCCCGGCCGAGCTGCTCGCCGACGAGGTGTGGGCCCAGGAACCGCCGCAGGACGCCGCCGCCGCGCTGCAGACCCTGGTCGGCCGGCTGCGCCGCACCGTCGGCCGGGCCGAGATCGGCTCCGGGCCGGCCGGCTACTGGCTGACCGGCCCGCACACCGACGTGGCCGAGTTCCAGCGCCTGGCCGCCGACGGCGTCCGCGCCCTCGCCGACGGCGACCCGGCCGCCGCCGCCGACCGGCTCACCGCCGCCCTGGCCCTGTGGCGCGGCCCCGCGCTCGCCGACCTGCCCGACCGCACCGCCCCCGCCGCCCGCCTGGAGGCCCAGCGCGAGGACGCCCGCCGGCACCGGCTGACCGCCCAACTGGCCCTCGGCCGGGCCGCCGAGGTCACCGCCGAACTCGCCGAACTCTGCCGCGACCACCCGCTGGACGAGCAGCTCCAGGCCCTCCAACTGCGCGCCCTGCGCGCAGCCGGGCGCACCGCCGAGGCGCTCTCCCGCTACGAGGAGATCCGCCGCACCCTCGCCGACCGGCTCGGCACCGACCCCGGCCCCGAACTGCGCGCCCTGCACCGCGAGTTGCTCACCATCACGCCCGAACCCCCGCGCGTCCCCGCCCCGCCGGTCGCGGCTACTACTGGCAACCTTCGCCCCGGCCGCACCAGCTTCGTCGGCCGCGAGGGCGAACTCGCCACCGTGGCAGGCGCGTTGACGACCGGCCGACTGACCACCCTGACCGGCCCCGGTGGCTCCGGAAAGACCCGGCTGTCCGTCGAGGCCGGCCGCCGCGAACAGGACACCGCCAACTGGCCCGGCGGCGTCTGGCAGGTCGAACTCGCCCCGCTGGACGACCCCGCCGCCGTCCCCGACGCCGTCGCCGCCGCGCTCGGCCTGCGGGAGACCGTGCTGCACACCGGCGGCACCGTCGCCGAGGTGATCGAGGGCGGCCGCAAGGACCCGGTGCGCCGGGTGGTCGACCACCTCGGCCGCCGCCGCATCCTGCTGCTGCTCGACAACTGCGAACACCTCGTCCAGGCCGCCGCCGACCTCGCCGACCGGCTGCTCGCCGACTGCCCCGGCGTCACCGTCCTCGCCACCAGCCGCGAACCGCTCGGCGTCCCCGGAGAGACCGTGCTGCCGGTCGAACCGCTGCCCGACCCCGCCGCGCTGCGCCTGCTCGCCGAACGCGGTGCCGCCGCCCGCCCCGGCTTCCGCACCGACGAGGACCCGGAGGCATGCGCCGAACTCTGCCGCCGCCTGGACGGCCTGCCGCTGGCCATCGAACTCGCCGCCGCCCGGCTGCGCGGACTCACGCCCCGCCAGCTCGCCGACCGGCTGGACTCCAGGTTCGCCCTGCTCACCGCCGGCTCCCGCACCCTGCTGCCCCGCCAGCAGACCCTTCGCGCCGTCGTCGACTGGTCCTGGGACCTGCTCGGCCCGCGCGAACACGCCGTGCTGCGACGGCTGTCGGTGTTCGCCGGCGGCTGCACCCTGGAGGCCGCCGAGGCCGTACTCGCGGACACCGAAGTGCCCCGTACGGAGGTCGCTGACCTGCTGCTCTCGCTGGTCGACAAGTCCCTGCTGGTGGCCGGGCTCGGCGAACAGCCCCGCTACTGGATGCTGGAGACCATCCACGAGTACGCGGCCGAGCGACTGGCCGAGGCCGCCGAAACCGGGGCCGCCGACCGGCACACCCGGCACTACCGGGAACTCGCCCGGACCACCGCCCTCCGCCTGCGCGGACCCGGCCAGCTCGACGAACTCGCCCGGCTGGACCGCGAACAGGAGAACATCCGGGCCGCGCTGCGCCGTGCCGTGGACGCCGAACAGGAGCAGGAGGCCCTGGTGCTGGCGCTGTCGATGGCCGGCTACTGGGCGCTGCGCGACTACCGCACCGAGTCCCGCGGCTGGTACGAGACGGTCGCCGCGCTCGGCCCCGACCCGTATGCCGACGGCGCCCCGACGCCCGTCCCACTCACCACCGGCCCGCTCGACCAGCCGCCGCCGCTGCCGCCCGAGCAACTCCAGGAGGGCCGCCGCCAGCTCGGGCTGCACCGGCTGATCGGCATGTTCTCCGGCGACCTGGGGATGCTCGACGACCCCCACGCGCTGAACACCGCCCGCCGGATCCTGGAGGTCTACACCCCCGACCTGCCGCAGGCCTACCGGGTCCCGGCGCTCAGCCGGGTGTTCGCGGTCTTCCTCACCGGCGAGATGGACCGCACCCGGGAGGTGCTGGACGACGCGGTGGCCGGCGCCCGCCGCCACGGCGCCCCCAGCGACCTGGCCTACGCCCTGCAGCTGCGCGCCCGGCTGCTCAACGACCTGGCCGGCGGCCTGCCGCAGGCGGTCGCCGACAGCGAGGAGGCGCTCGCCCTGTACACCGCGGCGGGCGACCTGTGGGGCAGCTCCGACGCGCTGGCCGCGAAGGCCGAGAACGCCACCAAGTCCGGTGACAGCGCGCTCGCCGAACGGGCCTTCCGGGAGGCGATCGAACTGGCCACCCGGCTCGACGCCCGCCAGGAGGTGCCGCTGCTGCGCGCCCGGCTCGGCGAGGTGATCGCCGAGTCGGACCCGGAGGCCGGCGAGCGAATGATCCGCGACGCCGTCGCCGAGGCCGCCGTGGACGCCCGGGACGCCGACGGCGCGCGACTGTACGGCCGGCTGGTGCTGTGCAACCTGTGCGTGCAGCGCGGCCAGTACGCCGAGGCGCTGGCCGCGCTGGACGAACTGGCCTCCGAAGCACCCACCCGCGGCCCGCTGCCGTGGGTGTTCGCCGGCATCGTCACCTGCATCCGGGGCTGGGTGACGGCCCGCGCAGGCGACCCGCGCACCGGCCTGGAGATGATCCGCCAGGGCCGCCGCGCGATGGCCGAGGTGGAGGGCCGGGCCACCGTCTTCGTCGAACACATGGCGATGATGCTGCTCATCCCGCTGGCCGCCGTCCTCGCCGAACTCGCCCGGCAGGAAGGCACCTTGGCGGCCGCCCGGCGCGGCGCGGAACTGGTCGGCGCGCACGACGGCCTCAGCGGCGCCTCCGGCTCCTTCATGGAACGCGCCGAACGCGCCCGCTGCGAGGCGGCGCTGCGCGAACTGCTCGGCGAGGAAGGCTATGCGACGGCACACCAGCAGGGCGGGCGCCTCACCCTGCACGAGGCGTCCGCCCTGATGAACGATCCGGGGGAGTTCTGAGGCCGGCTCCCCGAAGCCGGTGACGGGTGCTCAGGTGCGCTTGCGGAAGCGGGCCACCGCCAGCGGCGCCGTCACCACGGTGATCCCCGCCGACCAGATCAGCACCGTCACCACCGAACCGCCGACCGGGCCGCCGTTGATCAGCGCGCGGCAGGCGTCGGCCAGCGCGGACAGCGGGTTGTGCGTGGTGAACGCCTGCAGCCAGCCCGGCATGGTGCTCGGCTGCGCGAAGATCGAGCTGCCGAACTGCAGGGGCATCATCACGATCATCGCCATGCCCTGCACCGCCTGGGCGCTGCGCATCGCCATGCCCAGCAGCATCGACACCCACATCAGCGAGGAACCGAACACCAGCGACAGGCCGACCGCGGCCAGCAGCTCCAGCGGGCCCGTTCTGATCTCCAGGCCGAGGACCAGCGCGAAGCCGATCAGCACCGTGAACGCGACCAGGGCCCGCAGAGTCTCCGCGATCATCTTCGACATCAGCACCGTCGAGCGCCCGATCGGCAGGGTGCGGAAACGGTCCATCACGCCGGTCTGGAAGTCGGTGTTCAGGCCGGTGCCCAGCGCCATCGCCAGGTTCAGGCCGGTGGTGCCCAGCAGGCCCGGCACCATGTACTGGAGATAGTCGTGCTGGTTGCCGGCCATCGCGCCGCCGAACACGTAGACGAACAGCAGGATCATGATGACCGGCACCAGCAGGGCGTCCAGCATGGACTCCGGGTCGGCCTTGATCCGCATCAGATTGCGACGGGTCAGCGCGCCCACGTGGCGCAGGCTCGCGCGCAGGCCGATCCGGGCGTCGTCGGCGGAGCCCGCGGGCGCGGCGGGAGCGGGGGCGGGCGTCAGGGCGGCGGTGCTCATGCGACGGGCTCCTTGTCACGGGCCGGGGCGGGGACGGACGGCTTGCCGGTGATGGTCAGGAAGACCTCGTCCAGGCTGGGAAGCTTGGTGTCGATACCGGCGATCCCGAACCCTCGGGTGCCCAACACCCCTATGACCACCGTCAGTTGATCCTCCGCGGTGAGATGCACCGAGAGCAGCTCCGACTCCTCGGAGAACGTCGCCGGGACACCGGCCTCCCGCAGACAGCGGGCCATCTCCGGCAGCTCCGCCGGGCGCAGCGGACGCACCTGCAGACTCCGGCCGCCGACCTGCGTCTTCAGCTCCTGGATGCCGCCGCTGGCGATCACCCGCCCCTTGTCGATCACGGTCAGCGAGCCGGCGAGCTGCTCCGCCTCCTCCATGTACTGGGTGGTCAGCAGCACCGTCGAACCCTCGCCGACCATCCGCTGCACCTCGTCCCACACCTCGTTGCGGGTCCGCGGGTCCAGGCCGGTGGTGGGCTCGTCCAGGTACAGCACCTTCGGGCGGCCGATCATCGACGCCGCGAGGTCCAGGCGGCGCCGCATCCCGCCCGAATAGCCCTTGGCCGGGCGCCTGGCCGCGTCGGTCAGCGAGAACCGCTCCAGCAACTCGGCCGCCCGGGCCTTGGCGTCCCTGGCGGACAGGTCCAGCAGACGCCCGATCAGGTAGAGGTTCTCGTAGCCCGACAGCAGCTCGTCCACCGAGGCGTACTGGCCGGTCAGGCCGATCGTCCGCCGCAACTGCTTGGGCTGCCGCAACACGTCGTACCCGCCCACGAACGCCGTGCCCGCGTCCGGCTTGATCAGCGTCGACAGCACCCGCACCAGCGTGGTCTTCCCGGCCCCGTTCGGCCCGAGCAGCCCCAGCACCGTCCCCTCACGCACCGTCAGATCGACGCCGTCGAGGGCCTTCGTCTCCCCGTAGTGCTTCACAATGCCGTGGACCTCCACGGCGTTCCCCGCGATTCGTGTCATGGGACCACCGTGCGGGAGCCGCCTGTCACGGGACTGTCAGTCCGCTGTCAGGCTGGATGACAGCGGACCGTGGGTGCGAAGACAGGGGCGCGTGGGGGTACCTCCCGGCCCGCTAGGGCTGGGGGAGAACTGCGCGAAGCGGAAGGCCCCCAACCGCAAGATCGCGACGCGGGACAGTCACTTGCACTTGATCGCGACCTTGCGGACGGGCTTGCGCTTGTCGCGCAGTTCCCCGCGCCGGATTTCGAACCCTTACTGGAAGCTGTGCTCCGGCCCCGGGAAGGTGCCTTCGCGGACGTCCGAGGCGAATTCGCTCGCGGCCTGCGCCAGCGTCTGGCGCAGGTTGGCGTACTGCTTGACGAACTTGGGGACGCGGCCGGCCGTCATGCCGGCGAAGTCGGTCCAGACGAGGACCTGCGCGTCGGTGCCGGGGCCGCCGCCGATGCCGACGGTCGGGATCGCGGAGTGGGTGGTGACCTCGGCGGCGAGTTCGGCGGGGACGGCTTCGAGGACGACGGAGAACGCGCCGGCCTGCTGGACGGCCTTCGCGTCGCGCAGCAGTTGGTGGGCGGCCTCGTCGCCGCGGCCCTGGACGGGGTAGCCGCCGTAGGCGTGCACGGACTGGGGGGTGAGGCCGATGTGGGCCATGACGGGGATGCCGGCCTCGACGAGGAGTTCGATGGTGCGGGCGCTGCGTTCGCCGCCTTCGAGCTTGACCGCGTGGACGCCGGCCTCCTTCATCAGGCGGGCCGCGTTGTGCATGGCCTGGGCGGGGGACTCCTGGTAGGAGCCGAAGGGCAGGTCGGCGACGATCAGGGCGCGCTGGGTGCCTCGGACGACGGCGGCGGAGAGCATCACCATCTGGTCCATGGTCACCGGCACGGTGGTTTCGTAGCCGAGGTGGCAGTTGCCGGCGGAGTCGCCGACCAGCAGGACGGGGATGCCGGCTTCGTCGAAGACGCCGGCGGTGAGGGCGTCGTAGGCGGTGAGCATGGCCCACCGTTCGCCGTTGCGCTTGGCCTTGGCGAGGTCCCGGACGGTGACCCGGCGGCTGGTGACCCCGCCGTAGAGCGTGTTGGCGGGCGCGTCCTGCGGTTGGGCAGGCTGAAGCGGAGAGGCGTTCATCGAACAGACTCCTGGTGTGTGTCGTCTCGTGGCGCCGTGCGGCGTCCCCGGATCTGGCTCCATGCTTGCACGCCACGGCCCGTCAGCAAAGGGGCGGGAGTCCAGTGGTGTCCGGCCGTCGAAGGGGTTCTTGGGGAGGTCTTTGCCGTACGGTGTCCCGACCGTTACGATACGGGACCGTCTCGTATCGAAAGCGCAGCTAGTCTGCTCGTATGACCTCGCCGACCGCGCCGCCGGCACCTCGGGTGCCGGAAGCCGTACACCGCCGACGCTGGTGGATCCTGGGCACCCTGGTGCTCGCCCTGCTCGTCGTCGTGCTCGACAACTCGATCCTCAACGTGGCGATGAAGACCATCGCCACCCCCGCCCCGGTGGGCCTCGGCGCGAGCCAGAGCGACCTGGAATGGGCGATCAACTCCTACACGCTGGTCTTCGCGGGCCTGCTGTTCACCGCCGGTCTGCTGGGCGACCGGTACGGCCGAAAGTGGACGCTGCTGTCCGGCATGGTGGTCTTCGGCCTCGGCTCGCTGCTGTCCGCGATCGCCGCCAGCCCGGGCGAACTCATCGGCTACCGCGCCGTGATGGGCATCGGCGCCGCGTTCGTGATGCCGGCGACGCTGGCCATCATCATGAACGTCTTCGAGCGGCACGAGCAGCCCAAGGCGATCGGCATCTGGGCCGGCGCGGTGGGCCTGGCGATCGCCATCGGCCCGATCACCGGCGGTCTGCTGATCGAGCACTTCTGGTGGGGCTCGGTCTTCCTGGTGAACGTTCCCATCGTGATCCTGGCGCTCGGCCTGATGGGCTGGCTGGTCCCGGACTCCAAGGACCCCAACCCGGGCAAGCTCGACCCGGTCGGCGTGCTGCTGTCCGTGGTCGGCCTGGTGGCGCTGATCTACGGCATCATCAAGGGCGGCGAACTCGCCGACTTCACCGCCCCCGAGGCCTGGGTGCCGACCCTGATCGGCGTGGCCGCGCTGGCCGGATTCGTGCTGTTCGAGAAGCACACCAGCCACCCCGCGCTGGACGTCACCTGGTTCCGCAACAAGGTGTTCTCCGCGTCGATCGGCGTGGTCGGCATCGTGTTCTTCGCGCTGATGGGCGTCTCGTTCTTCGGCGTGTTCTACATCCAGAGCGTGCGCGGCTACAGCGCCCTGCAGGCCGGTGAGCTGATGCTGCCGCTGGCCGTCGCCCAGCTGATCTTCGCGCCCCGGGCCCGGCTGGTGGTCGACCGGATCGGCGTCCGGCTGACCTGCGCCGGCGGCATGCTGCTGGTCACCATCGGCTTCCTCGGTTACGTGTTCCTGACCGCGACCAGCCCGATCTGGCTGCTGATCGTGCTCGGCTTCGTGATGGGCACCGGCATGGCGCACGTGATGCCGCCGGTGACGGTCGCCATCATGGGCGCGCTGCCGCGCGAGAAGGCCGGCGCGGGCTCCGCGCTGAACAACACCTTCCGCCAGGTCGGCGGCTCGCTGGGCATCGCGGTGCTGGGCGCGCTGCTGTCCACCGTGTACCGCAACGGCATGGAGGACCACCTCGGCACCGTGCAGGAGCAGCTCCGCGGACGGGCCGGCGAGTCGATCGAGTCCACCCTCGGGGTGGCCGAGAAGCTGCACCTGCCGGATCTGGTGGACCCGGCCAAGGACGCGTTCATCCACGCCATGCACGTGGTCTCCGCGGTCTCGGCCGGCGTCACCGTGCTCGGCGCGGTGCTCGCGATGGTGCTGCTGCCCGGCAAGCTCCCCACCGCCCCCGGCGGCCCGGCCGGCCGGGCCGAGGCGCAGGGCCGGGCGGGCTCCGACGCGAGTCCTGCCAAGGTTTGACCGCCAGGGTGGAGAATAAGGCCATGACAAGCGCCGACACTCCGCTCAAGCCGTGCCACGGCCCCGCCGCGGAGCAGGACGCTCCGCGGCGGGGCCGCCCGCGCAGCGAGGCCGCCGAGCAGGCGATCTACGGCGCCGTCGAGAAGCTGATGGAGGACGGCGTCGGCCTGGCCGAGCTGTCCATGGAACGGATCGCCGCCGAGGCGGGCGTCGGCAAGGCCACCATCTACCGGCGCTGGCCCAACAAGGAAGCCCTGCTGGTGGACGTGGTGGACCGGCTGGAGGAGCCGATGCCCCCGCTGGTCGGCCCGACCTACCGGGAAGACCTGATCAGCGCCGTCGACTACATGCGCCGGCGCGGCCTGATCAAGCGCTCCCGGTGGATCGTCAAGTCCGCGCTCGGACAGATGAACAGCTGGCCCGAGCTCAAGCAGACGTACCACGAACGAGTGGTCCACCCGCGCCGCGAGCTGATCCGGCAGATCGTCCGCCGCGGCGTCGAGGCGGGCGAACTCCGCTCCGACCTGGACGTCGAACTGCTCTGCGAGATGCTGATGGGACCGATCCTGCTGCGCACCGTCCTGTGGGACGACGCGCCGCTGGAGGACCCGGACCTGCCCCGGCAGATGGTCACCGCCGCACTGGAGGGCCTCGCCGCCCGGTAGACCTCCGGTAGACCTGTCCGGGGTGGAACTCCTCGCACACTTTGTTGCGTCCCTCCCGTCATAGGCTGAGCCGAGAATCTGATCGGAGCAGGTCGGACCGGGCGGCGGGGAGCCGACAGGCACGGCGGCGAGGAGCGGGCATGGTGCGGGCGGACGGCCCGGCGGCAGCGGCGGACGGCCCGGTGGCAGCGGCGGACGAGCAGGCGCCGACCCGGCGCGAGCGGCTGCGGCGCTGGTTCGACTGGCGGCGCGGATGGCCGCTCACCCTGCTCGGCGTGCTGGTCACGGTGCTGCTGGTGGCGCACGCCCAGGTGCCGAACGCCGTCGGCAACCTCGGCAGCCTGCTGGAGACCTTCCTGCCCTGGCTGGGCGTGACGGTGCCGGTGCTGCTGGTACTCGCCCTGTGGCGGCGGTCCGGCACCGCCGTGCTGGCCGCGCTGCTGCCCGCCGCGGTGTGGCTGAACCTGTTCGGCGCGCTACTGGTCGACAAGAGCAGCGGCCCCGGCGACTTCACCGTGCTCACCCACAACGTGGCCGCCGCCAACGACGACCCGCAGGGCACCATCCGGATGCTCACCGGCTCCGGCGCGCAGATCGTCGCCCTGCAGGAACTCTCCTCCGCCGCCGCCCCCGTGTACGCCGCCGGGCTGGCGCAGGCGTTCCCGTACCACGCGGTCGAGGGCACCGTCGGCCTGTGGTCCAGCTACCCGATCGACGACGTCACCGTGGTCGACATCAAGATGGGCTGGACCAGGGCCTTCCGCGCCCAGGTCACCACCCCCAAGGGCCCGCTCGCCGTGTACGTCGCCCATCTGCCCTCGGTGCGGGTCAAGTTCGACAGCGGCTTCACCGCCGGCCGCCGGGACGTCAGCGCGCACGCCCTCGGCGACGCCATCGCACACGAACCGCTGCGCAAGGTGCTGCTGCTCGGCGACCTCAACGGCACCATGAACGACCGCAGCCTGGCCCCGATCACCTCGCAACTGCGCTCCGCGCAGGGCGCGGCCGGCGACGGCTTCGGCTTCTCCTGGCCGGCGTCCTTCCCGATGGCCCGGATCGACCAGATCCTCAGCAAGGGCGGGCTGGTCCCCACCGACTCCCGCACCCTGCCGCCGGACGCGAGCGACCACCTGGCGCTGGTCGCCGCGTACCGGTACTGACACGGCGGCCGGCGGGCTGCGGGGTGTCGCTGGCGGTCGGTGGTGGGGTGCTGCTGTTGACCTGCGGTCGGCGGCGCTGCGTGGGGTGGTTGACCTGCGGTCGGCCGCGTTGCGTGGCGTTGTTGACCTGCGGTCGGCCTTGCGGGGGTGTTGCTTTCAGCCGACCGCGCGGGTGCCGTTGTTGACCGGCGGTCGGCCGCGCCGCGTGCCCGTTGTTGAGCTGCGGTCCGGCTTGCGGGGGTGTTGCTGGCGGGCCGACCGCTCGGGTGGGGTTGTTGACGTGCGGTCGGCCGCGCCGCGTGCTGTTGCTGGCCGGGCGGCGGGCCGGTTTGTGCGCCGTTGCCGGCCGGCTGTCAGCCGGGGTGCCTGCCGATCACCACGGTGGCGTCGCGCTCCTCGTCCTGCTCGATCCGGACCGCCAGGCCTTGGTGGGCCATCAGCGTGGCCGTCGCCGGGGCCTGGCGTTCGCTGGTCTCGATCAGCAGGTGACCGCCCGGCGCCAGCCAGTGCGGCGCGGCGGCCGCCACCCGGCGCTGTACCGCCAGTCCGTCGGCGCCGCCGTCCAGTGCCACCGGCGGCTCGTGGTCGCGGGCCTCCGGCGGCAGTAGCGGTATTTCGTCGGTCGGCACGTACGGGGCGTTGGCCACCAGCAGCCCGACCCGGCCGCGCAGGGCGGCGGGCAGCGGGGCGTCCAGGTCGCCCAGGTGCACCGCGCCGCCGTACGGGGCCAGGTTGCGGCGGGCGCAGGCGACGGCGGCCGGGTCGACGTCGGCGGCGTGCAGTTCGATCGCGCCGAGCCGGTCGGCCAGCGCCGCGGCGATCGCGCCGGAGCCGCAGCACAGGTCCAGCACCACCGTGCCGGGCGCGCCCAGCGCGAGGGCCCGCTCGACCAGGAACTCGCTGCGGCGGCGCGGCACGAACACCCCCGGGGCCAGTGCGATGCGCAGCCCGGCGAACTCGGCGAAGCCCACCACCTGCTCCAACGGGTGCCCTGCGCACCGGAGTTCGAGCATCTCGGCGAGCCGGTCGGGACGGTCGGCGGCGGACAGCAGCAGCCGGGCCTCGTCCTCGGCGAAGACGCAGCCGGCTGCCCGCAGCCGCTCGGTGAGCTGGTCGGCCAGGTGGGCGGGGGAAAGGGGGAGTGACACGGGGACCTCTCGGAAAGCCTTGCGGGCTCCCCGTCCGGTCAGACCGCGGCCCGACGGCGGGGGAGCACCTCGACAACCTGCACGGTGATCTCTCCCACCTCCTTCGGTCGGCGCGCCGTCCATGATCGGGCACGTATCGCGGCGCTCACCCTAAACCCCTGGCGCCCGTCCTGTCAGCCCATCGGCAGCCCTTTGTCAGCCCTGCCGCCAGCGGTTGGTGATGGGCAGTCGGCGGTCGCGGCCGAAGTTCTTCGGCGAGACCTTCGGGCCCGGCGGGTACTGCCGGCGCTTGTACTCGGCGGTGTCGACCAGGCGCACCACCCGGTCGACGACCTCGGCGGGGAATCCTTCGGCGACGATCGCGTCCCGGCCCTGGTCGCCCTCGACGTAGCGGTCCAGGACGGCGTCCAGCAGGTCGTAGTCCGGCAGCGAGTCGGTGTCCACCTGGTCGGGGCGCAGCTCGGCGGACGGCGGCTTGCTGATGGTGTTCTCCGGGATCGGCGGCACCTCGCCGCGCGCCTCGGCCTGCGCGTTGCGCCAGCGGGCCAGCCGGAAGATCAGCGACTTGTAGACGTCCTTGATCGGGCCGTACGCGCCGACCGAGTCGCCGTACAACGTGGAGTAGCCGACCGCGAGTTCGCTCTTGTTGCCCGGGGCGAGGACGATCTGCCCCTCCTGGTTGGAGATCGCCATCAGCAGGGTGCCGCGCAGCCGGGACTGCAGGTTCTCCTCCGCCAGGCCGGTCAGCTCGGTGGCGCCCATGTACGCGTCGAACATCGGGGCGATCGGGACGGTGCGGAAGTGCAGGCCGGTGCGGCGGGCCAGCTCGGCGGCGTCGTCGCGGGAGTGCTGCGAGGAGTAGCGCGAGGGCATCGAGACGCCGTACACGTGCTCCGCGCCGATCGCGTCCACCGCGATCGCCGCGACCAGCGCCGAGTCGATGCCGCCGGACAGGCCGATCAGCACCGAGCGCATGCCGTTCTTGCGGACGTACGCCCGGGTGCCCTCGACCAGGGCCGCGTACACCTCGGCCTCGTCGTCCAGCCGCTCGCCGATCTGCGGCAGTACGGGCTCGGCCGGGGCGGGCTTCGGCTCGCCGCCGAGGTCGACCCGGGTCAGGCGCAGGCCGTCGGCGAGTACCGTGCCGTCCGGCAGACCGGGCTCGGACGCGGCCGGCAGGTCGAGGTCCATGACCAGCAGCGCCTCCTCGAACTGCGGTCCGCGGGCGAGCAGTTCACCGTCCGTGCCGACCACCAGCGACTCGCCGTCGAAGACCAGCTCGTCCTGCGCGCCGACCATGTTCAGGTACACCAGCGGGCAACCGGCCTCGGCCGCGCGGCGCTTGACCAGCTCCAGCCGGACGTCGTCCTTGTCCCGCTCGTACGGAGAGCCGTTGATCGACAGCAGCAGCCCCGCGCCGGCCTGACCGGTGGCGGTGACCCGGCCGCCCTCCTGCCAGATGTCCTCGCAGATCGCCAGCGCGACGTCCACGCCGTGCAGCCGAAGGACCGTCAGCTGGTCGCCCGGCACGAAGTAGCGGTACTCGTCGAACACGCCGTAGTTCGGCAGGAAGTGCTTGGCGAACCGGGTGACCACCTCGCCGCCGCGCAGCACCGCCGCGCAGTTCTGCGGCTTGCCCGCGTACCTGCTGCCCGGCTCGCCGCGGCCCAGGTAGCCGATCAGCACCGGGGTGTCGCCCAGGCCCTCGGCCTGCAGCTTGGCTGCCAGGTCCACCAGGGCGGCGCGCGAGCCCTCCACGAAAGAGCTGCGGAACGCCAGGTCCTCGACCGGGTAGCCCGTGAGCACCATCTCCGGGAACGCGATCAGATCCGCGCCGGACTCGGCGGCCCGCTTCGACCAGCGCAGCACCTCCTCGCTGTTGCGGGCGAGGTCACCGACCCAGGGGTCGATCTGGCACAGGGCGAGACGCAGATTCGGCATGAGCACGAGTGTAATCGTCTAACTGACGTTATGTGGCGAGGGGTGGCCCCCGAGGGTGCTGCCGCTGTCTTCGCGCGGTCGGCAAGCGGGCGGGTATCCGCCATGATGGGTGACGGCGCGATGCGTCCGGTTCAGGGCGTGTCAGGCGTAACACGGGCGTAAAGAGCAGAGGTGAGACTGTCCCCATGGGCAAGCAGCAGGAGTTCGTGCTTCGCGCACTCGAAGAGCGTGACATCCGGTTCGTCCGGCTGTGGTTCACCGACGTCCTCGGTTTCCTCAAGTCCGTGGCGGTCGCCCCCGCGGAACTGGAGCAGGCCTTCGAGGAGGGCATCGGCTTCGACGGCTCCGCGATCGAGGGCTTCGCCCGGGTGTACGAGTCCGACATGATCGCCAAGCCGGACCCCACCACCTTCCAGATACTGCCGTGGCGCTCCGAGAACCCCGGCACCGCCCGGATGTTCTGCGACATCCTGATGCCCGACGGCTCCCCGTCCTACGCCGACCCGCGCTACGTCCTCAAGCGGACCCTGGAGAAGGCCTCCGACCAGGGATTCACCTTCTACACCCACCCCGAGATCGAGTTCTTCCTGCTCAAGGACCTCCCCGGCGACGGCACCCCGCCCACCCCCGCCGACCAGTCCGGCTACTTCGACCACACCCCGCGCGGCATCGGCCACGACTTCCGCCGCCAGGCCATCACCATGCTCGAATCCATGGGCATCTCGGTCGAGTTCAGCCACCACGAGGGCGCCCCCGGCCAGCAGGAGATCGACCTGCGCTACGCCGACGCGCTCTCCACCGCCGACAACATCATGACCTTCCGCCTGGTCATGAAGGAGGTCGCGCTCGAACAGGGCGTCCACGCCAGCTTCATGCCCAAGCCGTTCTCCAACTTCCCCGGCTCCGGCATGCACACCCACGTCTCCCTCTTCGAGGGCGACCGCAACGCGTTCCACGAATCCGGCGCCGAGTACCAGCTCTCCAAGGTCGGCCGCTCCTTCATCGCCGGCCTGCTCAAGTACGCCGCCGAGACCGCCGCCGTCACCAACCAGTGGGTCAACTCCTACAAGCGCATCTGGGGCGGCTCCCAGCGCACCGCCGGCGCCGGCGGCGAAGCCCCCTCCTACATCTGCTGGGGCCACAACAACCGCTCCGCCCTGATCCGCGTCCCCATGTACAAGCCCGGCAAGCAGGGCTCCACCCGCATCGAGGTCCGCTCCCTCGACACCGGCTGCAACCCCTACCTCGCCTACGCCGTCACCCTCGCCGCCGGCCTCAAGGGCATCGAGGACAACCTCGAACTCCCCCCCGGCGCGGACGACGACGTCTGGGCCCTCACCGACGCCGAACGCCGCGCCCTCGGCATCCAGCCCATGCCCCAGAACCTCGGCGAAGCGATCGACCTCATGCAGCGCAGCGAACTCGTCGCCGAGACGCTGGGCGAGCACGTCTTCGACTTCTTCCTGCGCAACAAGCGGCAGGAGTGGGAGGAGTACCGCTCGGAGGTCACTCCGTTCGAGCTGCGGAAGATTCTTCAGGTGCTGTAGCCCGGCTTGTTTTGACGGGACCTGGGGCCCCGGTCCGGTTGCGACTTCGCGCCGGGCCGGGGCCTGCTTGCTAGGCTTCCGCGCCGGGGGTGATCGTGGCCGGGACACGTGAGTTGCTGGTGGTGGAGCACGAGGTGATCGACGCCGAGGCGGAGATCGATCGGCTGATGTTCTGGAAGCGGCTGTCGATCCTGTGGGGGTTCGGCGGCGTACCGGTGCTCGTGCTCGGGATCGTCGCGATCAACGTCTTCGTCGACTACTCGCGGCCCGGGCAGGGGCGGTTGGGCCTGAACCTGCTGCTGGGACTTCCGCTCGCGGCCTCGCTCGTCGGGGCCCCGGTGAGGTGGTTCGACCTGCGGGGGGCCGTCCTCACGGCCCGGACCAAGCTGAAGAAGCTGGAGTCCGAGCGCAGGTCGATCCTGGCGAAGCAGAACCGGGCCGTGGCGAGTTCGTTCCATGAGTACCGGGAATCGGTCGTGGAGATCCGGGACAGCTACCGGCGGGGAGCCGGGAAGTACCGGAACCGGCACAACTTCTTCCAGGTCTCGGTGCTGGTGGGGTCGATTCTGACCTCGGTCTCCACCACCGCCTCGGTCTCCACCACCGCCTCGGCCGAGGAGGGCGGCTGGCGCTGGTTCGCGGTGGCGCTGAGTGCGACGGTGAGCATCTCGGCCGGCGTCATCTCCTACTTCAAGTTCCGCGAGCGGAGCATGAACCTTCAGCAGACGGCCGACGCGCTCGACATGGAGATCCAGTCGCTGAACCTCGGGATCCGGCGCTACAAGCGGCTGCCGCCCGAGGAGGCGGCGGCGTGCTTCGCCGAGGAGGTGGAGCGGCTGAAGGAGGAACAGCGGAAGAAGGAGCTCCAGTTGGAGCAGCCGCCCGAGGTCCAGCAGCGCGACACCGCCCCGGCGGGCGGGCTGGCGCAGTGAGCGGCGGCGCCGCGCGGGGGCCCTCGCGGCAGGAGCTGATCCGGCGCCGACGGCGCAGTGGGTTCGTCGGGCGGCGCAGTGAACTGGCCGCGTTCACCGAGGTGCTGCGGCAGACGCGCCGCCTGCGTCCCGGAGCAGCGCCACTTCCTTCATGTGGCGTCCCGTACCACCAGTACGGTGGCCGGGAAGCGCAGCCCGGTGCGGGAGGGTCCGGGCCAATGAGAGGGGGAGGACGGTGCGTCACGGGCGGTGCCCGGGCCCGGGGGGAACGTACGCTTCGGGCAGGGGGTACCTGGGGGTAGCCATGGGAGGCGGAGCGGTGGAGGAGCGGTCCGGGAGCCGGGTCAGCCGGCTGGAGACTCGACTGGTGCGGCGGGGGTTCTCCGACCCCGACCAGGCGGTGCGGCTGCTCGACGAACCGGCGTTGCAGGGGCTGGCGGGGGATCCGGTGCTGCTGGACGCGCTCGGTGGGGCGGCCGATCCGGATCAGGCGCTGTTCGGGTTGGCGCGGTTGCTGGAGGCGCTGGATCCGCACGAGCGGCACACCTTGCGGGACACGCTCACCACGTCGAAGCCGCTGCGTGACCGGCTGCTGGGGGTGCTGGGGGCGTCGGCCGCGCTCGGTGATCATCTGGCCCGGCATCCGAGGGACTGGCACGCCCTGGTCAGTTTCGAGCTGCGGGACATCCACCCCGGGAGCGGGGACTTCCTCGCCGAGCTGGCCCGTCGCGTGCAGGCGGGAGACGGTGAGGAGGACGCGTTGCGGGCCGCGTACCGGCGGTGCCTGTTGGCGATCGCCGCGCGGGACCTGTCCGGGACGACGGATCTGCCGCAGGCGGCGGCCGAGCTGGCCGACCTGGCGGGGGCCACGTTGCAGACGGCGCTGGAGCTGGCCGCCGCCCGGGACCCGGGGGCGGCCGAGGCGTGCCGGCTGGCGGTGATCGGGATGGGCAAGTGCGGCGGCCGGGAGCTCAACTACGTCTCCGACGTGGACGTGATCTTCGTCGCGGAGCCGCATGACGGCGTGGACGAGCAGCGGGCGACGCAGGCGGCGACCCGGCTGGCCGCGCGGTTGATGCGGCTGTGCTCGGAGACCACCGGCGAGGGCGTGATCTGGCCGGTGGACGCCAATCTGCGTCCGGAGGGCCGCAACGGTCCGCTGGTGCGCACCCTGGCCAGCCATCTCGCCTACTACCGGCGCTGGGCCAAGACCTGGGAGTTCCAGGCGCTGCTGAAGGCGCGCCCGGTCGCGGGGGACGCCGAGCTCGGCCGGGCGTACACCGAGGCGGTGGCCCCGCTGGTGTGGGAGGCCGCCGCCCGCGAGCACTTCGTGGCCGATGTCCAGCAGATGCGCCGCCGGGTGGTCGACACGATCCCGGCGGGCCAGCTGGAGCGCCAGCTGAAACTCGGCCCGGGCGGGCTGCGGGACGTCGAGTTCGCCGTCCAGCTGCTGCAGCTCGTGCACGGCCGGACCGACGAGGGCCTGCGCAGCGGCAACACCCTGGAAGCGCTTTCCGCGCTCTCCGCCGGGGGTTACGTCGGCCGCGCCGACGCCGCCTCGCTGGACGGCGCGTACCGCTTCCTGCGCACCCTCGAACACCGCATCCAACTGCACCGGCTGCGCCGCACCCACCTGATGCCCACCGATCCGGCCGACCTGCGCCGACTGGCCCGCACCATGGCCCCGCTGATCAACGGCGACACCCGGGACGACCCGGTCACCGCGCTGCAACGGGAGTGGAAGCGGCACGCCCTGGAGGTGCGCCGGCTGCACGAGCGGCTGTTCTACCGCCCGCTGCTGGACGCCGTCGCCGAACTGCCGGTCGCCGAACTGCGGGTCACCCGCCCCGGCGCCGCCGGGCTCACCCCCGAGGGCGCCCGGCAGCGCCTCGCCGCACTCGGCTACGCCGACCCGGCCGCCGCGCTGCGGCACATCTCCGCACTCGCCTCCGGCGTCAGCCGCAAGGCCGCCATCCAGCGCACCCTGCTGCCGGTGCTGCTCGGCTGGTTCGCCGACTCCGCCGACCCGGACGCCGGCCTGCTCAACTTCCGGCAGGTCTCCGACGCGCTCGGCGGCACCCCCTGGTACCTGCGGCTGCTGCGCGACGAGGGCGCGGCCGCCGAACAGCTGGCCCGGGTGCTGTCGGCGGGGCGGTTCGCCCCCGATCTGCTGATGCGCGCGCCCGAGGCGGTCGCGATGCTGGGCGACTCCACCGGGGTGACGCCGCGTGGCCGGGCCGCCCTGGAGTCGGAGATCCTCGCCGCGGTCGGCCGCGCCGACAGCCCCTCGGCCGGGGTGGCCGCGGTACGGTCGGTGCGCCGCCGCGAACTGTTCCGCACCGCCGCCGCCGACCTGCTCGGCCGCCTCGACGAGGACCCCGCGAAGGCACTGGACGCCGCCGGCGAGGCGCTCACCTCGATCACCGCCGCCACCCTGCAGGGCGCGCTGCGCGCCGCGACCGCCGGCTGGGAGGACCGCAACGGCGAACTGCCCACCCGGATCGCGGTCATCGGCATGGGACGGTTCGGCGGCCACGAACTCGGCTACGGCTCCGACGCGGACGTGCTGTTCGTCCACGAGCCGCGACTCGGCGTGCTGGACGACGACGCGGCGGAAGCGGCCAAGGCCGTGATCGGCGAGATGCGGACACTCCTGGCCGCGCCCTCGGTCGAACCGCCGCTGGAGGTCGACGCCGACCTCCGCCCCGAGGGGCGCAACGGTCCACTGGTGCGCACCCTGGCCTCGTACGCCGGGTACTACGCGCGCTGGTCGCACGCCTGGGAGAGCCAGGCGCTGCTGCGGGCCGAACCGATGGCCGGCGACCTCGCACTCGGCGCCCGGTTCCGGGACCTGATCGACCCCCTCCGCTACCCCGGCGGGGGCGTCTCCGAGCGCGACCTGACGGAGATCCGCCGCATCAAGGCACGGATCGAGGCGGAGCGCCTGCCCCGCGGCGCCGACCCCACCACCCACACGAAGATCGGCCGCGGCGGCCTGGCGGACGTGGAGTGGACGGTCCAGCTCCTCCAGCTCCGCCACGGCCACGAAATCCCGGGCCTGCGCACCACCCGGACCCGGGCGGCCCTGGCCGCCGCGACGGCGGCCGGGTTGGTGGAACGGGAGGACGCGGAGGTGCTGGACGCCGCGTGGGTCCTGGCCTCGCGCGTGCGGGCCGCCGTGATGCTGGTGCGCGGCCGGGCCGGGGACAGCTTTCCGGGCGACGCGAGGGAACTGGCGGGTGTGGCGCGCTACCTGGGCTACGGGGCCGGGCACTCCGGCGAGTTGCTGGACGACTACCGTCGGGTCACGCGACGGGCCCGGCACGCGATGGAGCGGCTGTTCTACGGGACCAGTTAGGGCAACCAGGGGCGCGAGCACACCTGCGTGAGCCCTACGCGGAGACCTTGGTGTCCCAGGAGACCGGAACCGTCAGTGCGTGATCCGCGATGTCGTCCGGGTTGCGCGGGAGGCGGTAGACCCAGTTGTGGTAGATGAGCCGCGCCGCGACGAAGCCGACGACCAGACAGGCTTCGCCGCCGACCGCGTCCAGCCAGAAGTGGTTCGCGGTGGAGATGATCACGCTGAGGGTGACCAGGGGGTAGGCGAGGCCGAGGACGCGGACCCAGGTGCGGCGGGCCAGGAAGAAGATGGTCAGGCCGCACCACATGGACCAGCCGATGTGCATGGAGGGCATGGCCGCGAACTGGTTGGAGACCTGCGCGCCGGCGCCGGAGGCCATGGAGCCCCAGGTGTGGTGGACGGTGACGGTGTCGATGAAACCGGCGTCCATCAGGCGGGGTGGGGCGAGGGGGAAGAAGTAGAAGCCGACGAGCGCGATCCCGGTGGTGACGAAGAGCACCGTGCGGGCGGCGGCGTAGCGGCCGGGGTGGGAGCGGTAGAGCCAGACCAGTACGCCGATGGTGACGATGAAGTGCAGGGTGGCGTAGTAGTAGTTCATCCCGACGATCAGCCAGGTCACCGAGTCGACGGCGTGGTTGATCGAGCGCTCGACGGCGATGCCGAGGGTCTGCTCGAAGTTCCAGACCCAGTCGGCGTGCTTGTGCGCTATCGCGGCCTGCTCGGGAACGGCGTTGCGGATCAGCGAGTACAGCCAGTAGCTGATGCCGATCAGGGCGAGTTCGAAGAACAGGTGCGGCCGGCGCGGGGCGCGCCGCTGCTCGCGCAGGCGGGCGCGGAGGCCGGTGGCGGGTGGCTGGGCGACGCGGGTGGCTCCGCCGGGCTGGTGGGCGGTGTGGTCCGTGCCCGGGTCGGAACCGTCGCGTGCGCTCCGCTCGGCGCGGTCGGCGCCGGCTGCGTGGATCTCGGTCGGTTCCCCCATGGAGGAGAAGTCTGCCAGACGAGGTGTGGCCGCTTGCTCATCCTCTGGTCGGGGATTCTTCACCGACTGTCCCCCTACGGGGGTAGGGGTCGATCGGTTCTCGAGGCGCATGCGGTCCATTGTGGCGCGCGGGTTACCGGGGGTCGAACCGGGGTCTCGTTCGGGGCCCGGACCCCAAGTGGGGGCAGGTCACGACTCGGTATGACTCGTCCCCGAAAGGGCTTTCGCATCTTGCTGAAACATCTTGCAGGACGCTAGGTTCCACGCCACCCACCCTGCCCGAGCGCCCCAGAGGGAGAGCCCTGCCGTGGCCGACGCCCAAGCCCGTTCCCCGCGCCGCACCACCCCGTACCGCCGTCCCGGACGGGCCTCCGTCCTGGTGGCGGCCTCGCTGATCGCCGCGACGCTGGGCGCCGTCCCGCTCGCGTCGGCCGCCCCGTCCGCGCCCTCGGACGCGGCGCTGGCGGCGACCGCGGCCCGGCACGACCTGACCCGGGAGCAGTTCTACTTCGTGCTGCCGGACCGGTTCGCCAACGGCAGCACCGGCAACGACACCGGGGGGATCACCGGCGGGCGGCTGGACAACGGCTTCGACCCGGCCGACAAGGGCTTCTACCACGGTGGCGATCTGCAGGGCCTGATCGACAAGCTGGACTACATCCAGGACCTCGGCACCACCGCGATCTGGATGGCGCCGATCTTCAAGAACAAGCCGGTGCAGGGCACGGGGGCGGACGCCTCGGCCGGCTACCACGGCTACTGGATCACCGACTTCACCCAGGTCGATCCGCACTTCGGCACCAACGAGCAGCTCAAGGAGCTGATCGACAAGGCCCACAAGCGCGGCCTCAAGGTCTTCTTCGACGTCATCACCAACCACACCGCGGACGTCATCGACTACGCGGAGGGCTCGTACGACTACCGCTCCGCCGGTGCCTACCCGACGCTGGACGCCGACGGGAACCCGGTGGACGAGACGGCGGTCTCCGACGCGCGGGCGCAGTGGCCGGGCATCTCGAAGGACTCCTTCCCCTACAACCCGGTGTTCCGGACCCCGGCGGACGCCAACGCGAAGTCCCCGTCCTGGCTGAACGACCCGGCGCTGTACCACAACCGGGGCAACTCGACCTTCGTCGGCGAGTCCGCGACCGAGGGTGACTTCTCCGGGCTGGACGACCTGGACACCCAGAACCCGAAGGTCGTCGCGGGGATGGAGAAGATCTACCAGAAGTGGGTCGCCGAGGCCGGCGTGGACGGATTCCGGATCGACACCGTCAAGCACGTGAACATGGCGTTCTGGGAGCAGTGGGCGCCGGCGCTGAAGCAGTTCGCGGCGCAGCGGGGGAACAAGAAGTTCTTCATGTTCGGCGAGGTGTACTCGGGTGACCCGGCGGTGACCTCCCCGTACGTCACCAAGGGCAAGCTGCAGGCGACGCTGGACTTCGCGTTCCAGGAGGCGGCCCGGAAGTACGTGTCGCAGAACGGTTCGGCGAAGGCGCTGAGCGAGCTGTACGCGCAGGACTACCGCTACACCACGGCCGACACCGACGCGTACGAGCTGCCGACCTTCCTCGGCAACCACGACATGGGCCGGTTCGGGTCGTTCCTGCGCAGCGACAACCCGGGGGCGCCGGACGAGGTGCTGCTGGGCAAGGACCGGCTGGCCAACGAGCTGCAGTTCCTGACCCGCGGGCAGCCGGTGGTCTACTACGGCGACGAGCAGGGCTTCACCGGCGCGGGCGGCGACAAGGACGCCCGGCAGGACATGTTCGCCTCGAAGACCCCCTCGTACAACAGCGACCCGGTGATCGGCGGCGACTCCGGCCCGAAGGACCGGTACGGCCGGGACGGGGCGCTGTACCGGGGGATCGCCGGGCTGGCGAAGCTGCGCAAGGACAACCCGGCGCTGGCGGACGGCGCGCAGGTGGAGCGGTACGCGGCGGACGGGCCGGGCGTGTACGCGTTCTCCCGGATCGACGCCAAGGACCAGGTGGAGTACCTGGTGGCGGTGAACAACGCGGCCGGGGCGAAGACCGTCACGCTGGACACCTTCTCGGCGGGCATGGACTTCGACGGCCTGTACGGGTTCCAGGGGAAGGCCACCAGCGGCGCGGACGGCAAGGTGACGGTGACCGTCCCGGCGATGTCCGCGCTGGTGCTGAAGGCGAAGCACAAGCCGGCCAAGCCGGCGGCGGGGCCGTCGATCACGGTGAACGCCCCCGCCGACGGGTCGTACGGGACGGTGGCGCTCGGCGCGAGCGTGCCCGGTGGCGGCTTCAACCGGGTGACCTTCGCCGCGCAGGTCGGCAACGGGCCGTGGCAGACGCTGGGCACCGCCGACAGCGGGGTGTACCGCGTCACGCAGAACCTGGACGGCGTCGCGCCGGGCACGGTGGTGCGGTTCAAGGCCGTGGTGCAGGACTCGGCGGGCCGACTGGCCTCCGCGAGCGGGCAGTTCACCACCGGGCAGCAGCCGCCGGCGCCCGCGCCGAGCGCGGTGTCGCGGCCCTACGCCGTGGTGCACTACCAGCGGCAGGACGGCGACTACGACGGCTGGAACCTGTACACCTGGGGTGACATCGCCGATGGCGAGGGCACCACCTGGCCGGACGGGCACGGCTTCGTCGGGCGGGACGCGTACGGCGCGTTCGCGTACGTGAAGCTGAAGAGCGGGGCCTCCGACGTCGGGTTCGTGGTGGAGAAGAACGGCGCCAAGGACGTCGAGCAGGACCGGCACATCGACATCTCCAGCACCGGCGAGGTGTGGATCAAGGAGGGCGACCCGGCCGTCCGCACCGCCAACCCGGACGGGGCGCAGCCGGTGCCGGAGGGCAAGGCCGTCCTCCACTACCGGCGCGCCGACGGCAACTACGACGGCTGGGGCCTGCACGACTGGACGGGCGCGGCCACGCCGACCGACTGGGGCAACCCGCTGATGCCGGCCCGCAAGGACGCGTTCGGCGCGGTGTTCGAGGTGCCGCTGGCGGCCGGGGCGAGCAGCCTCAGCTACATCATCCACAACGGCAACGACAAGGACCTGCCGCAGGACCAGTCGCTGAACTTCGCCACCTCGGGCCGCGAGGTGTGGATCATCGGCGGCCAGGAGGGCTACCTGCTGCCGCAGACCGCCGGCGCCTCCTCGCAGCTCGACCTGGGCTCCGCGAAGGCCCAGTGGATCGACGCGCGGACCGTCGTGGTGCCCGCCAACTACGGTGCGGCGGAAGCACAGTTGAAGGGCGGCACCAGCGCCCAGCTGATCTACGACCCGGCCGGTGGGCTGAGCGTCGAGCAGGGCGCGCTGTCCAAGCCCGGCCACTGGATCCGGCTCACCCCGGCGGCCGGCCTGACGGACGCCCAGAAGGCGAAGTTCCCGCACCTGGCGGGCTACCGGGCGTTCACCCTCGACGCCCGTGACGCCGGCCGGATCACCGACGCGCTGCGCAGCCAGCTGGTCTTCGCCGAGCACCTGCCGAACGGCGCCGCGCTGGCCGCCACCGGCGTGCAGATCCCCGGCGTGCTGGACGACCTGTACGCGGGGAAGGCCGCGAAGGCCCAGCTCGGCCCGGTGTACACGGGTCCGGGGCAGGGCAACGGCCGCAACCGGAAGGTGACGCTCTCGCTGTGGGCGCCGACCGCGACCGAGGTGGCGGTGCAGCTCTTCGACACGGCGAGCGGCGGCACCCCGAAGACCGTCCCGCTGAAGCGCGACGAGGCCTCGGGCGTGTGGTCGCTGACCAAGGACGCCAAGGAACTGGACGGCAAGTACTACCTGTACCAGGTCAAGGTGTGGGCGCCGAGCGTGCGGAAGATGGTCACCAACACCGTCACCGACCCGTACTCGACGGCGCTGGCCGCCGACTCGAAGCGCAGCCTGGTCGCCGACCTGTCGGCCGCCGCGACCAAGCCCAAGGGCTGGGACCAGCACCGCAGTCCGGCGGCGATACCGGCCACCCGGCAGCAGATCCAGGAACTGCACGTGCGGGACTTCTCGGCCGCCGACACCACCGTGCCGGCCGACGAGCGTGGCACCTACCTGGCGTTCACGCAGTCGAAGTCCGCGGGCATGCAGCACCTGAAGGAGCTCGCCGCGGCCGGGGTGACGACCATTCACCTGCTGCCGACCTTCGACATCGCCACCATCCGGGAGAACCGGGCCGACCAGAAGCTCCCCGCCTGCGACCTGGCCGCGCTGCCCGCCGACTCGGGCAAGCAGCAGGAGTGCGTGGCGGCGGTGAAGGCCGACGACGCCTACAACTGGGGCTACGACCCGCTGCACTACACCGTCCCCGAGGGCTCGTACGCCACCGACCCCACCGGCACGGCGCGCACCGTGCAGTTCCGCGAGATGGTGCAGGCGATGCACGACGCGGGCCTGCGGGTGGTGCTCGACGTGGTGTACAACCACACCGCGGCGGCCGGGCAGGACGAGCACTCGGTGCTGGACAAGGTCGTCCCCGGCTACTACCAGCGCCTCAGCGACAGCGGCAAGGTCACCACCGACTCGTGCTGCGCCGACACCGCGCCCGAGCACGCCATGATGAACAAGCTGGTGGTCGACTCGGTGGTCACCTGGGCCAAGCAGTACCGGGTGGACGGCTTCCGGTTCGACCTGATGGGCCTGGATCCGAAGTCCACCATGCTGGACGTGCGGTCCGCGCTCGGCGGACTCACCCCGCAGCGGGACGGCGTGGACGGGAAGAACATCTTCCTCTACGGCGAGGGCTGGAACTTCGGCACCGTCGCCAATGACGCCCGTTTTGTCCAGGCCACCCAGGTCAACATGGCCGGCACGGGCATCGCCACCTTCAACGACCGGATCCGGGACGCCGGGCGCGGCGGCAACTTCATGCTGTCCTCGGCGCCGCAGCAGGGCTTCGCCTCCGGTCTGTACACCGACCCGAACGGCGCGGCGGACAACGGCGGTCCGGAGCAGCAGAAGGCCCGGCTGCTGCACGAGATGGACCAGATCAAGGTCGGCCTGACCGGCAACCTGGCCGGCTACGCGTTCACCGACTCCTCCGGAAAGGCCGTCACCGGCAAGGGAGTCGACTACAACGGCGCCCCGACCGGCTACGCCGCACAGCCCGGCGAGGCGGTGGAGTACCTGGACGCGCACGACAACGCCGACCTGTACGACGCGCTGGCGTTCAAGCTGCCGCAGGGCACCTCGCCCGCCGACCGGGCCCGGATGCAGGCGCTCGGCCTGTCGTTGACGGCGCTCGCCCAGGGCCCGGGGTTCGCCCAGGCCGGAAGCGACCTGCTGCGCTCCAAGTCGCTGGACGCCAACTCCTACGACTCCGGCGACTGGTTCAACGCCATCAACTGGGACTGCAAGCTGGGCAACGGCTGGGGCCGCGGCCTGCCGATGGCGGCCGACAACCAGGAGATGTGGGCCCGCGGCAAGCAGCTGCTGGCCGACCCGAAGCTGCGGATGGGCTGCAACGAGATGGGCGCCGGCACCGCGCTCTACCAGCAGTTCCTGAGGATCCGTCAGTCCTCCCCGCTGTTCTCGCTGACGAGCACGGCCGAGGTGCAGCGCCGGCTGTCCTTCCCGCTGTCCGGCACCGCGGGGGAGAACCCGGGTGTGATCACCATGCACCTGGACGGGACGGGGCTGCCGGGCGCCGAGAAGGGCCTCACGGTGGTCTTCAACGCCAGCCCGGCCGCGCAGACCCAGACCGTGGCGGGCCTGCGCGGCACCACGCAGGCGCTGCACCGGGTGCAGGCCACGGGCAGCGACCCGGTGGTCAAGCAGGCAGCCTTCGACGCGGCCTCGGGGACCTTCACGGTGCCGGGCCGGACGGTGGCGGTGTTCGTCCAGAAGTAATGGTTCCCCGCCGGTAACAGGGGTCTCACCTCAGGGTGGGGCCCCTTGCGGGGTTGGCCGAAAAGCTTCGGTGCGGTACGGTCAACCGCCATGTTTAGCTGACGGCATCCCAAATGCCGGACCATGGGGGGCTCTTGGGGGACTTGTAGGGCGGTCATAAATGAGTCAATCCGTGGCATGCATCTGTCATTCGACGGGTGTTTGCTGCCACGATTCCCCTCGCTGCGAAGACAGGTAGCCCCAACCCCGCCGATGGAGCCTCCCCAGGACATCGGCAGCCCGCAGCCCTGCACCGCGTACGTGTACGCACCCCGTGCCGCGACCGGCGGCTGGGGCCCCCGCTGCGCCGCAACCGCGGCCAGATTCTCTTCACCGCTCGTGACCCCGCGACGGTCGGTTAAGGAGTCCCGCATGTCTCGCCACACGCATGCCCGCGTGAGCATGGCCGCCCTCGCGGCCACTACCGCCCTGCTGGTGACCGCCATCCCGTCGGTGGTGGCCCAGGCCGCCCCCGCCGGCCCGTCCGCGGCGGCGCAGGTCGCCGGCCAGCAGGTGGCCGCCGGGCGCGCCCAGATGCTCTCGGACGCGGGTTCCCGCGCCGCCCAGGTCGCGCAGAACCTGGGCATGGGCTCCGCCGAGAAGCTGGTGGTCAAGGACGCGTTCAAGGACGCCGACGGCACCCAGCACTTCCGCTACGAGCGCACCTACAACGGACTCCCCGTCCTCGGTGGCGACATGGTCGTCCACCAGGCCGCCAACGGCACCACCAAGGGCGTCGACCGGGCCTCCACCGCGTCGCTGAACGGCCTGTCCACCACCCCGAAGCTGGCCGCCGCCAAGGGCCAGGCGACCGCGCTGGCCGCCGAGTCCGGCTCCGCGCTGGAGACCGCGCCCCGCCTGGTGGTCTGGGCCGCCGACAACAGCCCGCGGCTGGCCTGGGAGACCGTGGTCTCCGGCACCCAGAAGGACGGCACCCCGAGCAAGCTGCACGTGGTCACCGACGCCAACAGCGGCGATGTCATCCAGAAGTGGGAAGGCATAGAGACCGGCACCGGCACCGGCGTCTTCGTCGGCAACGTCAACATCGGCACCTCGCTGTCCGGTTCGACGTACCAGATGAAGGACACCACCCGCGGTGGGATGTACACCACCAACATGAACAACGGGACCAGCGGCAACGGCACCCTGTTCAGCAAGTCCACCGACACCTGGGGCGACGGCACCGCCGCCAACAAGGAGTCCGCGGCCGTGGACGCCCACTTCGGCGTCTCGATGACCTGGGACTACTACAAGAACACCTACGGCCGCAACGGCATCCGCAACGACGGTGTCGGCGCCTACAGCCGGGTCCACTACAGCAGCAACTACGTCAACGCCTTCTGGGACGACAGCTGCTTCTGCATGACCTACGGCGACGGCTCGGGCAACACCCACCCGCTGACCGAACTCGACGTCGCGGGCCACGAGATGACGCACGGCGTCACCTCCAACACGGCCGGCCTGATCTACTCCGGCGAGTCCGGCGGCCTGAACGAGTCCACCTCGGACGTGTTCGGCAACATGGTCGAGTGGTACGCCAACATCTCCAAGGACAACCCGGACTACCTGGTCGGCGAGCTGATCGACATCAACGGCAACGGCACGCCGCTGCGGTACATGGACCAGCCGTCCAAGGACGGCTCGTCCGCCGACTACTGGTCCTCCACGGTCGGCAACAAGGACGTCCACTACTCGTCCGGCGTCGGCAACCACGCCTTCTACCTGCTGTCCGAGGGCAGCGGCGCCAAGGTGGTCAACGGCGTGAGCTACAACTCGCCGACCTACAACAACATCCCGGTCACCGGCATCGGCCACGACAAGGCCGCCGCCATCTGGTTCCGGGCGCTGACCACCTACTGGACCTCCTCCACCAACTACGCGAACGCGCGGGCCGGCATGCTCTCCGCCGCCACCGACCTGTACGGCGCCAACTCGGCCGAGTACAACGCCACCGCGACCGCCTGGGCGGCCGTCAACGTCGGCTCGGTGCCCAGCACCGGCGGCCCGGTCGTGACCAGCCCCGGCAACCAGTCGACCGCGCTGAACGCCTCGGTCAGCCTGCAGATCAACGCCACCGGCGGCACCGCGCCGCTCAGCTACTCGGCCACCGGTCTGCCCACCGGCCTGTCGATCGACGCCGCCACCGGCAAGATCACCGGCACCGCCACCGCGGCCGGCACCTACAGCGTCACCGTCACCGCGAAGGACGCCGCCAACAAGACCGGCAGCGTCTCCTTCACCTGGACCGTCTCCGGCGGTGGCGGCGGCGGCTGCACCCCGGCCCAGCTGCTCGGCAACCCCGGCTTCGAGACCGGCACCGCCGCCCCGTGGACCACCACCTCCGGTGTGGTCGACAACTCCACCTCGCAGGCCGCGCACGGCGGTTCCTGGAAGGCCTGGATGGACGGCTACGGCTCCAGCCACACCGACAGCATCCAGCAGACCGTCACCATCCCGTCCGGCTGCAAGGCGTCGCTGAGCTTCTGGCTGCACGTCGACACCGCCGAGACCACCACCTCCACCGCGTACGACAAGATGACCGTGACCGTCAACGGCACCTCGGTCGCCACGTACTCCAACCTCGACAAGAACACCGGCTACACCCAGAAGACCATCGACCTGTCGGCCTACGCCGGTCAGACCGTCACGGTGAAGTTCAACGCCGTCGAGGACGTCTCGCTGCAGACCTCCTTCGTGGTCGACGACACCGCGATCCAGACCAGCTGACGCACCTTCGGTGATACCGGTGCCCGGCAGCCGCTTCGGCTGCCGGGCACCGGCGCGTTTCCGTGTGACGATCGGTCAATCAGCCTTGTGCGGACCGGAGTTAAATCGGATGCGCGCTTCGGATCCGGCGGGTTAGGGTCCTGGCATGTCCTTCCACCAGATCTACGGCTGACGCGGCCGGGGCAGTGCCCCGAGCCTCGCGTCCCGCACGCCCCGGCGCCCCCTGACGGCGCGTCGGCGGTGCGGTGTTCCCTTTCCGACCCCGTAGACCGGAAGCAGGTGCTTTCGCATGACCCGTCGTGCCCATATCGCCATGATCGGCATCCCGGCCGTCAGCCACGTCCGCCCGAGCCTCGAAGTGATCCGCGAACTCGTCGCCCGCGGCCACCGGGTGACGTACTTCAACGACCCCTCGGCGGCCGAGCTGATCGCCCCCACCGGCGCCGAGCTCGTCCCGTACCCCTCCACGCTGCCGGTCGCCGACCACGACTGGCCGGCCGACCCGATCGGCCAGATGCGGGTCTTCCTGGAGGACGCGATCGCGATGCTGCCCCGGCTGCACGCGCACTACGACGCCGACCCGGCCGACGTCTACCTGTACGACATCGGCGCCTACGCCGCCCGGGCGCTCGCCGAGGCGCAGGGCCGGCCGATCGTTCAGCTCTCCCCGACCCTGGTCGGGTGGGAGGGCTATCAGGAGGAGGTGGGCGGCGCCATACGCCAACTGCCGGGCGCCGACGACTACTTCAAACTCTTCGCCGAGTGGCTGGCCGGCAGTGGCGCCACCACGGTGGACGTGGACGCGTTCTCCGGAAAACCGGTGCGCGCCGTCGCGATGATCACCGAGGCGATGCAGCCGCACGCCGACCGGGTGGACCGCAAGGCCGTGGAGTTCGTCGGGCCGTGCTTCGACCTGCGGGCGGAGCAGGGCGGTTGGCAGCGTCCGGCAGGAGCGGAGAAGGTGCTGCTGGTGTCGCTGGGCTCGGCGTTCACCCGGCAGCCCGAGTTCTACCGGAACTGTCTGGCGGCCTTCGGCGACCGTTCCGGCTGGCATGTGGTGCTGCAGATCGGGACGTTCGTCGACCTGGCCGAGCTGGGGGAGATCCCGGCCAACGTCGAGGTGCACCCGTGGGTGCCGCAGCGGGCGATCCTGGAGCAGGCCGACGCCTTCGTCACCCATGCCGGGATGGGGGGTTGCGGCGAAGGGCTGATGGCGGGCGTACCGATGATCGCGGTGCCGCAGGCCGCCGAACAGCCGATGAACGCCGACCGGCTGGTCGAGCTCGGCGTGGCCCGCCGGCTGGACACCGAGGAGGCCACGCCCGAGGCGCTCTGGTCGGCCCTCACCGAGCTGGTCGGGGACGAGGAAGTGGCCGCCCGTCTGCGGGAGTTGAGCGCCGGGGCGAGGGGTGAGGGCGGCACCGCCCGCGCCTGTGACGTGATCGAGCAGCAGCTGGGCTGAGGCACCGCCTCCGAATACCGCCCGACCGCGCGCCGGTCTGCCGTTGACGAACTGTCAGCGGCGGGCCGGCGCTGCCGTTTTACCGGCCGCGGAGCGGGTCGCGGGCTCTCTTGACGGCCGCCCGGGCCGACCATATGGTCATGCCACTGCAAATTTCCAGCAAGTTTCACCCCACCTTGCAGGCTTCTTGCAGTAGCACCTCCCCTCCGCGCGGACGGCCCCAACACCCCAGCCGTCGCGGCCCCACCCCGCCGCCACCCGGCCGCGACCTGCGTCCGCGGGCCGGGCTTCCCCCAGGAGTGCTCCCTTGCCCACCCTCGCCCCCGCCCGCAGGAAGCGCGCCGTCGCCGCCTGCACCGCCCTCGCGGCGTTCGGCCTCTCGGCCGGCGCCGGGCTCTCGCTGGCCCCCACCGCGGCCGCCACCCCGCCCGGCACCAAGGGCGTCACCGCCACCCTGTTCGAGTGGAAGTTCGACTCGGTGGCCAAGGCCTGTACCGACACCCTCGGCCCCAAGGGCTACGGCTTCGTCGAGGTCTCCCCGCCCCAGGAGCACATCCAGGGCTCCCAGTGGTGGACCTCCTACCAGCCCGTCAGCTACAAGATCGCCGGCCGGCTCGGCGACCGCACCGCGTTCAAGAACATGGTCACCACCTGCCACGCGGCGGGCGTCAAGGTGCTCGCCGACTCGGTGATCAACCACATGTCGGCCGGCAGCGGCACCGGCACCGGCGGCACCGCCTACACGAAGTACAACTACCCGGGCTCCTACCAGGACCAGGACTTCCACTCCTGCCGCACGTCGATCACCAACTACGCCGACCGCGCCAACGTGCAGAACTGCGAACTGGTCGGCCTCGCGGACCTCAACACCGGCTCCGCGTACGTCCAGCAGACCATCGCCAACTACCTCAGCGACCTGCTCTCGCTCGGCGTGGACGGCTTCCGGATCGACGCCGCCAAGCACATGGCCGCCACCGACCTGGCCGCCATCAAGGCCAGGATGAGCAACCCGAACGCGTACTGGGTGCAGGAGGTCATCTACGGCGCGGGCGAGCCGATCCAGCCCTCCGAGTACACCGGCAACGGCGACGTGGACGAGTTCCGCTCCGGCACCTGGCTGAAGAGCGCCTTCAAGGGCGGCAAAATATCCGACCTGCAGAGCTGGGGCAGCGGCCTGCTCGCCTCCGCCCAGGCCCGCACCTTCGTCGACAACTGGGACACCGAGCGCAACGGCTCCACCCTCACCTACAAGGACGGGTCCACCTACACCCTGGCCAACGTCTTCATGCTGGCCCACCCGTACGGCTCGCCGAACGTCTACTCCGGCTACGCGTTCAGCAGCAACGACGACGGCCCGCCGAACGCCGGCGCCGTCACCGCCTGCTACCAGAACGGCTGGAACTGCGTCCACGCCTGGCGGCAGGTCGCCAACATGGTGGGCTTCCGCAACGCGGTGGCCGGTGCCGCGATGACCAACTGGTGGTCCAACGGCAACAACGCGATCGCCTTCGGCCGCGGCAGCAAGGGCTACGTGGCGATCAACCGGGAGAGCTCGGCGATCACCCAGACCTTCCAGACCTCGCTGCCCGCCGGCGTCTACTGCGACGTCCAGCACGGCGACCCGGTGAGCGGTGGCTGCTCCGGCCCGACCTACACCGTCGGCGCGGACGGGAAGTTCACCGCCTCGGTCGGCGCGAACGACGCCGTCGCGCTGTACGTCGGCGCCACCGCCGCCGGCACCGCGCCGGGCGCCTCCTTCGCGGTCAACGGCACCACCGTGCCCGGCCAGAACCTCTACGTGGTCGGCGACGCGGCCGCGCTCGGCGGCTGGGACACCTCAAAGGCGCTGCTGCTGGGCTCGGCCTCCTACCCGGTGTGGAAGCTGGACGTGGCGCTGCCCGCCGGCACCGCGATCCAGTACAAGTACCTGCGCAAGGACGCCGCCGGCACCGTCACCTGGGAGAGCGGCGCCAACCGCACCGCCACCGTCCCGGCGAGCGGAAAGATCACCCTGAACGACACCTGGCGCCCGTGACCTCGCTCCTGGAGCGGGGCGGCCCCCGTCGTCCGGCAGGGGCCGTCCCCGCCGGACGACGGGTTGTTCACCCCTCCGCAACCGGGGCCCCGAGCGGTACGTCATAGGATCTCGAACGGCCGAACCGCCGCACCTTTGTGCGGCCGCGGCCGTTCCCGGGGAGCGCCGGCCACCACCAGCGCGCGGCGGCCCCGGCCAAGCCCAATGACCAGGGCCCCTCCCGGCTGCCGGGTCGGCCCCCGCCCGGAGAGACCGCCCCGTGCTGCCGCAGCCCCGTTCCGCCGCCCGCCGTCTGCTGACCGCCGCCGCCCTGCTCGCCCTCGCCGCCCCGCTGGCCGCCTGCGGCAGCAACAGCGGCACCTCCGGCGACACCAAGGGCGCGAGCGTCGCCGACCACCCGTCCTCGCCCGCCGCGCAGAGCAGCAGCGCCCCGCCCAAGCCGTCCAAGGTGCTGATGCCGACCGGCCCGGCCGCACAGCTGTCCAAGGTCCGCGACACCGCCGCCGGGCCGATCATGATGACCACCCTGAACGGCGCCAAGTCCGGCGTCAGCGGCAAGGTGTGGGTCTGGCTGCCGCCGCAGTACAACGACCCGAAGTACGCCAAGACCGGCTTCCCCGTGCTCACCCTGTACGCGGGCGGGCAGAGCGCCGGCTACAACACCTGGACCGACAACCAGCTGCCGATCCAGGAGATCGACCAGCAGATGGCCTCCCAGGGCAAGGCCCACCCGTTCATCATGATCATGCCGGTGCAGAACCTGGACTCCAACGAGTCCAAGGCCCTGGAGTGCGCCGACATCCCCGGCCAGCCGAAGATGGGCACCTGGATGGCCGAGGACATCCCCGACTTCGTCCGCGCCAACTTCCGTACCGTCAAGGGCCGCGACGGCTGGGCCGTGATGGGCGCCTCCACCGGCGCGTTCTGCAGCGCCAAGCTCGCCCTGCAGCACCCCGACGTGTTCAAGGCCGCAGTGCCGATCGACGGCTACTGGAACCCCGACTCGCCGCTCTGGAAGGGCCACGAGCAGGAACGCCAGGCCAACAGCCCCGAACGGCTGGTCGCCGGGGGCACCGCCGACGTGCGGATGCTGGCCACCGCGGGGGGCGCCAACCCGTACGAGACCAAGCTGGTGAAGTCCTGGGTCGAGAAGGCCAAGGCCCCCACCACCGTCGAGTACTACGAGCAGCCCGGCGGCAAGCACCTCACCTCCGACTTCAAGAAGATGATTCCGCACACCCTGGAATGGCTGACCGCCAACACCGCCGGACCCGAATCCGACTGACCGGCCGGCCGGACGCTTGACCGGCGGCCCGTCAGGAACGGGCAGGAAGCGCCCCGAAAACGCGCTGACCTGCACATCAATCGGTCGTTCATTCGACCCTGATGCACTGCTCCCACCCTGGACCCCGTGGACCGGAGAACTGGACCGGGGCGCCGCAACCGCGGCCCCCGCTCCGGCCAGCCCCAGCCAGTCGTGAAGAGAGCGCCATGTCCCGCCACCTGCTGCCCGTCGGTTCGACGACCATGCCCGCCCCGCGCGAGGAGCTCCCTGCCGCGCCGGTGGCCGAACTCCTCCCGTTCGCCGGACTGCGCCTGGTGCACGCCGCCGTCCGCCGCGACCTCGCCCGGATCCCGCAGGCCCTGCGACTGCTCCAGCCCGACGACCACGAGAGCGCGCTCGCGCTCAAGCGGCACTGGGACTTCGTCACCGCCATGGTGACCTGCCACCACGAGCAGCAGGACACCCGGCTGTGGCCGCTGCTGCGCCGCTTCTCGCCCGAACTGCGGCTGCTGCTCAACTGGTTGGAGTCCGACCACCACAACCTCGACCAGTGCTTCACCCGCACCACCACCCTGGTCGGCATCGCCACCCGCGACCCCGCCAGCTCCTGGCCGGTCTCCTACGCGGTCGAGGAGCTCGCCGCCCGGGTGGAGACCCACCTGCGGATCGAGGAGCGCCAGCTGCTGCCCCGGATGGCCGACGTCTTCCAGCCCGGCTCCCGGATCGGCACCCTGCCCGAACTGCTCGACCTGCTGCGCCTCGCCGAGGGCCCGGCCGCGTCCGACGCCCTGGTCTGGCTGCTCGAAGGCGTCGACCCGATACAGATCGACCGCCTGCTGGCCGACTGCGACGACGAGGTCGTCCGCCACTGGCCGCACTGGCGCGACACCTACGCCCGCTGCACCGACCGCCTCTGGGGGCCCTCCGGTCACTGAGACCGTCCCGGATCCGTCCGGGACGTGAGCAGCACGACCCGGGCCCGGATGTCCCGGCGGGACTCATGTCCCGCCGGGACATTTTCGGTAGTACGGTGATCACATGAGCACCGACCAGCGGCAGCCGTCGGTCCCGCCCGGGCGGCGCGAGAGCAAGTCCCGCCGCACCCGCGAGGCGATGGCCGACGCCGCGCTGCGCCTGACCCTGGAGCACGGCCTGGCCGCCCTCGCCGTCGAACACGTCACCGACGCCGCCGACGTCTCCCGGCGCACCTTCAGCCGCTACTTCCCCTCCCGCGAGGACGCCGTCCTCGACTCGCTGCGCACCGACTTCACCCGGATCAACGCGCAGCTCGCCGCCCGGCCCGCCGCCGAGGCCCCGGTCGCCGCCTACCGCGCCGCCGTCACCGCCTGGCTGGACGACGGCGACCACCCGGCCTGGCACCGCCGCCCGGGCATGCGGGCCCTGTTCGTGCTGATCGACGAGGAGCCCGCGCTGACCGCCGCCTACCGGCGGATCGCCGTCGCCGAGGAGGAGCAGTCGATCCGGCTGGTCGCCGCCCGGCTCGGCCTGCACCCCGAGACCGACCTGCGGCCCGCCGTCGCCGTCGGCCTCGGCGTCGCCGCCCTGCACGCCGCCACCCGCACCTGGGTGCGCGACCCGGCGGGCGACCTGCCCGCCCTGATCGACCGCGCCTTCGACCTGGCCGCGGCCGAACCCCCGCGCTGACCACCCGTCGGCACACCGGCACCACCCGCGCCCGCCCCCGGGCGGCGCACGAAAGGACCGATCGCCCATGACCACCCAGGAGTTCACCGGCCGCACCGCCCTCGTCACCGGTGCCGCCTCCGGCATCGGCCTGGCCGTCGCCACCCTGCTCGCCGGACGCGGCGCGAAGGTCGCCGTCGCCGACTTCCGCCTGGACGCCGCCCGGGAGGCCGTCGCCGCCCTCGAAGCGATCGGCGCCGAGGCCCTCGCCGTGCACGTCGACGTCACCGACCCCGCCTCCGTCGAGGCCGCCGTCCGCACCACCGTGCAGGGCCTCGGCCCGCTCTCGCTGGCCGTCAACAACGCCGGCATCGGCGGCGCCGTCGCCCCCACCGCCGCGTACGACCCGCAGGACTGGCGGCGGGTGCTCGCCACCAACCTGGACAGCGTCTTCTACTCGATGCATTACGAGCTGCCGGAGATCCTCGCCGCGGGCGGCGGCGCGATCGTCAACATGTCCTCGATCCTGGGCACCAACGGCTTCGCCGGCTCGCCCGCGTACGTCGCCGCCAAGCACGGCGTGGTCGGCCTGACCAAGACCACCGCGCTGGAGTACGCCTCGCAGGGCATCCGGGTCAACGCGGTCGGCCCCGGCTTCATCGACACCCCGCTGCTCAAGGACGCCGAGCCGGCCGCGCGCGCGGCGCTGGTCGCGCTGCACCCCGCCGGGCGGCTCGGCCGGGCCGAGGAGGTCGCCGAACTGACCGCGTTCCTGCTCTCCGACCGGGCGTCCTTCGTCACCGGCAGCTACCACCTGGTCGACGGCGGCTACTCCGCCCGCTGACCGTCCGTCGAGCGGGCTCGCCACAGGTCGCGCAGCAGTTCCGCGCGGCAGTTCGCCAAGGTTCACGCAACAGAGAGGGTTTCGAGCCATGAAGGCAGTCCAGTACCGCACCGCCGGCAGCCACCCCGAGGTGGTCACCGTTCCCGACCCCGAACCCGGCCCCGGGCAGGTCCTGCTGAAGGTCACCGCCGCCGGGGTGTGCCACTCCGACATGGCCGTGATGAGCTGGCCCGCCGAGCGGCTGCCGTTCCCGTTGCCGCTCACCCTCGGCCACGAGGGCGTCGGCACGATCGCCGCGCTCGGCGCCGGCGTCACCGGCTTCACCGAGGGCGAGTCGGTCGCCGTGTACGGCCCGTGGGGCTGCGGCAGCTGCGCCAAGTGCGCCGAGGGCAAGGAGAACTACTGTCTGCGGGCGCGCGAGCTGGGCATCATGCCGCCCGGGCTGGGCGCGCCCGGCGCGATGGCCGAGTACCTGGTGGTCGACGACCCGCGGCACCTGGTCCCGCTCGGCGACCTCGACCCGGTGCGGGCCGTGCCGCTCACCGACGCCGGGCTGACGCCCTACCACGCGATCAAGAGCTCGCTGCCGAAGCTCGTCCCCGGCTCCACGGCGGTGGTGATCGGCACCGGCGGCCTCGGCCACGTCGCCGTCCAACTGCTGCGCGCGACCACCGCGGCCCGGGTGATCGCCCTGGACGTCTCCGAGGAGAAGCTCGAACTGGCCCGCGCGGTCGGGGCGCACGAGGTGGTGCTCTCGGACGGCGCCGCCGCCGCGAAGGTCCGCGAACTGACCGCCGGGCTCGGCGCGCAGGTCGTGTTCGACTTCGTCGGCGCCCCGCCCACCGCCGCCCTGGCCGGTCAGCTGGTCGCCGTCGAGGGCGACGTCAGCATCGTCGGCCTCGGCGGCGGCACGCTGGCCGTCGGCTTCGGCGCCCTGCCCTACGACGCCTGCGTCCGTTCCCCGTACTGGGGCAGCCGCTCCGAGCTGATCGAGGTCCTCGACCTGGCCCGCGCCGGGGCGATCGACGTGCACGTCGAGACGTACGGCATCGACGAGGCGCCGCTCGCCTACGAGCGCCTGCACGCCGGGAAGATCAACGGGCGTGCGGTGATCCTGCCGAACGGCTGACGGCCCCGCCCTCGAACCAGGGGCCGCTACCGGCGTTCGATCACCTTGACGTCCTCGCCCGGCCGCCAGGTGCTGATCACCAGCCGGTCGTCCACCACCTCGGTCAGGGTGGCCCGCCGCAGCTCCAACCGGAACGCGTGGAACGGGCCGGGCGGCGGCTCGGGCAGGCCCGCGAGGTAGGCGGCGATGTCCACCGGATCGGTCAACTCGACGGCGGACAGGGCGAGTTTCGCGTCGCCGCCGGTCATGCTGGTGTCCGGCCCCGGGTTCGAGTGCAGGGCGCAGCGCGGGTCGCGGCGCAGGTCGAGCGCCTTGACCGCGCCCGCCATCGAACCGAGGAACAGGTCGGCGCCGATGAAGTCCACCTCGATGCCGCTCACCCGGGGCGAGCCGTCCCGCTCCAGCGTGGCGAGCACATGGTGCCGGTGCGCCTCGAAGCGGGCGCGGATGCGCGGGGCGAGGTCGGGAGCCTGCTGCTCGAAGTCCTGCCAGGTCGTCATGCGCGCGAGTGTAGGCCGCGGCACGGGCGGAACCGCCGATTGTCGGCGGCCCGGCCTACACTCGCGCGCATGGAGACCTACATCGCCTTCCTGCGGGCGATCAACGTCGGCGGCCGCACCGTGAAGATGGACCGGTTGCGGGAGTTGTTCGCGGGCCTCGGACTTGAGGGCGTGCGGACGTACATCCAGAGCGGCAACGTGTTCTTCCGCAGCGCGGAGACCGACCGGGCGGCGCTGACGGCGCGGATCGAGGCGGGCCTCGCGGAGGGCCTGGGGTACCCGGTGCCGGTGATGCTGCGAACGGTCGAGGAGGTGGAGGCCGTGGTCGCGCTGGACCCGTTCGCGGGGGTGGAGGCCACCGAGAACGACCGCCTGTGCGTGCTGTTCCTCTCCGAGCCGCTGCCACCCGAGCTGGGTCTGCCGGTGGCCTCGCCGAAGGGCGACTGGGAGATGATCGGAGCGAACGAGGGCACGGCGTTCGTGGTGATGCACCTGCGCGGCGGGCGGATGACCGGCAATCCGGCCACCGCCTTCCCCAAGTCCTACCAGGGGCAGGCGACTTCGCGGTTCTTCCACACCACCGCGAAGATCGCCGCCGCCGCCCGCAAGGGCTGACCGCCCGGCCGGTCAGTGCGGGTAGACGCGGGGCGGGCGCCGGCGGGGGAGAGCGTCCTGGAAGTCGGCGATGGCGGTGGCGACCTGGCGCATCAGGACGGTGTGCTCCAGCCGGTCGAGGTAGAGGTGGCGGGCGGCCAGCGCCTCCACCGTCACACCGAAGTACAGCGTCATCAGCGGGTTGATGAACAGCGCGCTGTTGCCGGTGCGTTCGGTGAACCGGACGTCGCCGAACTCGCCGCGCAGCGCGGCCGCGATCGAGCCGTGGACGATGCTCGGATGCTCGGGGCACTCCTGCCGGGCGTGCGCCACCGCGTCCAGGTACAGCGCGGCCTCGGGCGCGTCGGCGGGCAGCGAGAACGCGCCGAGATGACCGCCGTCGCGCTGCAGCGCGGCCAGGTTCTCCAGCACCAGGCTGTGGTTGACGCCGTGGTACGCGTCGATCCCGAACCCGAGGCAGGCCACCAGCCGGGTCGGCACCTCGGTGAGCCCGGCGACGGCGGCGAGGGAGGCCATGTCCTCCTCGGGGGTGCCGAGTCCGGCCTCGTCGCCGCGCAGCAGGATGTCGGTGCCGCCGTCGACCAGCAGGATCGCGTCGATGCCGAGGTGCTCGACCAGCGCCCGGTACGCGGCCCGCAGCGGCTGCACGCCGGTGGACGGGAACGCCCAGACGGTGTCCGGCTGTTGGTGCGCGCGCAGCCAGCGGGCCAGCGAGCGTTCGGGGAAGTAGGCGTCCGCGCTGCGCACCTCGGGGGTGATCCGGGCCAGCTCGGGGGCGTGCCAGACGTCCAGGCCGAGGCCGTACAGATTGCTGAACGAGAAGTTCGCCAGATGCACCTCGCGCCCGGCGGCCCGCAACGCGAGGGCGAGCGGCAGCCCGGCGTAGATGTCGAAGCCGCCACCCGCACCGGCGATCAGGATCCGCTCGGCGGCCAGCAGGCGGGTGAGCAACGGCGGCTGAAACACACTGATGGTCACCGGGCGGACGGTACCAGGGCCAGTCCGCCGGCCGTCGGTCAGTGCGGGTACGCGCGGGCGGGGCGCAGGCGGGGGAGGTCCTCGCGGAAATCGGCGATGACGGAGGCGATCTGGCGGGTCCCGGTGGTGCCCTCCAAGCGGTCGAGGTAGAGGTTGCGGGCGGCCAGGGCCTCGACGGTGACGCCGAAGTACAGCGTCATCAGCGGGTTGACGAACGGCTCGCTGCCGGGCACCCGTTCGGCGAGTCCGACGTCCCCGGACTCGCCGCGCAGGGCGGCCGCCACGCTGCCCTGCACGATGCTGGGACGGTCGGGGGCGGCGGACCGGGCCCGGGCGACGGCGTCCAGGTACAGGGTGGCTTCGGGGGCGTCGGCGGGGAGGGAGAACGCGCCGAGGTAGCCGCCGTCGCGTTGCAGGGCGGCCAGGTTCTCCAGCACCAGCGCGTGGCTGACGCCGTGGTGGGCGTCGATGCCGAAGCCGAGGCAGGCGACCAGGCGGGTGGGGACGGAGCGCAGGCCGGCGACGGCGGCGAGGGAGGCCATGTCCTCCTCGGGGGTGCCGAGTCCGGCCTCGTCGCCGCGCAGCAGGATGTCGGTGCCGCCGTCGACCAGCAGGATCGCGTCGATGCCGAGCCGGCGCACCAGCGCCCGGTAGGCGGCGCGCAGCGGCTTGACCCCGGTGGAGGCGAACGCCCAGACGATGTCCGGCTGTTGGTGGTCGCGCAGCCAGCGGGCCAGGGCGCGTTCGGGGAACTTGGGTTCGGCGGAGCGGGTGTCGGGGGTGATCCGGGCCAGGTGCGGGCCCTCCCACGCGGTGGCGTCCAGGCCGTAGTGGTGGGTGAACGCCAGGTTCGCCAGGTGGACGTCGCGCCCGGCGGCGCGCAGCGCGAGGGCGAGCGGCAGCCCCGCGTACACGTCGTGGCCGCCGCCCGCGCCGGCGATCAGGATCCGTTCGGCGGCGAGCAGGCGGGTGAGCAGCGGCGGCTGGAACAGGCTGGTGATCACCGGCGGACGGTAACAGGCGCCCGGCAGCGCGGTCGCGCGGTTATTGCGTGGCCGGTCAGCTCCCGTACTGTGCCAGCAACTCCCGGGCGTCGGCGAGGTCTTCGGCGGTGGGCGCGTCGTCCTGGGTGAGGCGGTGGCGCCAGTAGCCGGTGAAGTGGACGTTCGAGCGGTCCAGATGACGTTCCGTCAGCAAGTGGCGGCGCAGGGCGCGGACAGCGCCGGCCTCGCCGGCCAGCCAGGCGTGTTCCAGGTCGGTGGGGAGTTCGGCGGCGCGGACGGCGGCCAGCAGCCGTTCGCCGGGTGCGGCCTCGCCGCGGTGGACCCAGTGGGCGGTCAACTCGCCGAAGCCGCACAGGGGTTGCTGCTCGTCGGGCCCGGCGGTCTCGATCCAGGCGTGCGCCCGGGCGCCGGCCGGCAGGGCCTCCACCAGGGTGGCGAGCGCGGGCAGCGCCGACTCGTCGCAGGCGAACAGCAGCGGGCGGCCGCCGTCCAGCGGGAACGGGCGGGCGAACTCGGGGGAGGGGCCGAACATGGCGAGCACCTGCCCGGGCCGGGCGCGGGCCGCCCAGTCGGCGGCCGGGCCGTCGCCGTGCAGCACAAAGTCGATGTCCACGGTGTGCAGTTCGGCGTCGTGGGCGCGGATCGTGAAGGACCGCATCCACGGGCGGCGGTGCTCCGGGACGGCGTGGCAGGCCCGGTACCAGTCCATCAGGTCCTGCCCGGGGGTGGCCGCGGGCAGTTCGGGGGCGTCCTGGCCGGGGCGCGGGAAGTACAGCTTGACCTGCTGGTCGGGCCCGACCAGGGCGAACTCGCCGGGCGGCAGCGCGAAACCGGCCCGGACGGTGCGCGGGGTGGGGCGGTGGACGGCGGTCACGGTCAGTCGGCGGATCGGCAGGTCGGACACGGTGGGCTCCCGTCGGATCGGAGATGGCCCACCCAGCCTGCCGGGGCCCACTGGCAGCACGCTGTCAGCGGGCTGTCACCGCCCGGCACCCGGCGTGGCAGCGCGAGTCAGTGCGCGAGTCAGTGCGAGAGCACGTCCTTCAGCGCCTCCTCGGTGCGCCCGATCACCGTGTAGCCGTCGTCGGCGGTGATGATCGGCCGCTGGATCAGTGCCGGATGGGCGGCCATCGCCTCGACCCAGCGCGCCCGGTCGGCGTCCTCGCGGCCCCAGGACCGCAGGCCGAGCTCCTTGCCGATCGGCTCGTCCAGCCGGGCCACGTCCCACGGCTCCAGGCCGAGGCGGCCCAGCACCTCGGTCAGTTCGGCGACCGTCGGCGGCTCCTCCAGGTAGCGGCGCACCGTGTACTCGGCGCCCGCCGCGTCGAGTTCGCCCAGGGCGGTGCGGCACTTGCTGCACCGCGGGTTGATCCAGATCTCCATGACCGGCCAGCCTACCGACCGCCCGGCCCGGCGACGGGAACCCGGGTGCGCCGCCCGGCCGTTCCCGAACCGGACAGTAAATACGACTGCTTCTGGGGGAGTTGCATGGACGTCGCTGCGATCGTCAACGAGCTGATGGGCCCGAAGGGTTGCCGCGACCCGTACCCGCTGTACGAGCAACTGCGCGCGTTCGGGCCGACGGTGCAGAGCGACGAGTACATGGTGCTGGTCACCGGCCACCAGGAGGCCGACGAGATCTTCCGCAACCCGGCCTTCGGCGTCATCGAACCGGAGCTGGCCGCCCAGTTCGAGCCCGACTTCCCCGACCACCCGGGCAAGAACCTGCTGGGCGATTCGATCCTGGAGCGCAACGCGCCCGACCACCCCCGGATGCGCTCGCTGATCTCCTCGGTGTTCACCCCGCGCCGGGTCTCCGCCCTGGCACCCGCCGTCACCGCCGCGGTCGAGCAACTGCTGGACGAACTCGCCGCACGAAGCGAGCACGGCGACGGCCCGGTGGACTTCCTGGACGCCTTCGCGTTCCGGCTGCCGATCGGCGTGATCTGCGAACTGCTCGGCGTCCCCGACCGGGACCGGCACCTGTTCCGCCCGCTGGCCTCCGACCTCACCGCCACCATGGAGTTCCTGGTCGGGGACGAGGAACTGGCCGCCGCCGACCGCGCCGCCGGTGAACTCTCCCAGTACTTCGCCGAGCTGGCCGCCCTCCGACGCGCCGACCCGAAGGACGACCTGGTCAGCGCCCTGGTCGCGACCGCCGACGCCGACCAGCAGCGGCTGTCCGACACCGAACTGCTGGCCAACCTGGTGCTGCTGCTGGTGGCCGGCTTCGAGACCACGGGCAACCTGCTCGGCAACGCCCTCGCCCTGCTGTTCGAGCACCCCGACACCGCCGCACAGCTGCGCGAGGGCACGCTCGATCCGGCCGCCCTGGTGGACGAGGTGCTGCGGTTCGACTCGCCCGTCCAGCTCACCTCCCGGATCGCGCTCACCGACGGCCTCACCGTCGGCGGCAAGCCCGTCCCGCGGTACACCGGCACCCTGCTGCTGGTCGGCGCCGCCAACCGCGACCCGCGACGCTTCCCCGACCCCAACCGCTTCGACCCGTCCCGCACCGACGGCCGGCCGCTCAGCTTCGGCGGCGGCCCGCACTACTGCCTCGGCGCCCAGCTCGCCCGGCTGGAAGCCACCACCGCGCTGCCCGCCCTGCTGCGCCGCTTCCCCGCACTGGCCCCCGCCGGGCCCGCCGTCCACCGCGACCGGCTGGTGCTGCGCGGCTACCGCACCCTGCCCGTCACCCTCGGCTGACACTGAGGCGCCGTCGGCACCCTGGCCGTCACCCTCGGGCCCGTCACCCTCGGGCCCGTCACTCTCGGGCCCGTCACTCTCGGCTGACACCGAGGCACCGCCGGCGGTGACGCAGCTCACCCAAATGGCTGAAATATGATCGAATCGGGCCGAAGGGCCCAATCCGTCGGGACCTTGGCAAGGGGTGGCCCCGACGGATGGCACGGGACGATGGAGGGGAGACGCACCCACCCGGGCGCCCGCCTGAGGAGGTCAGCATGCCCGCGCCCACCGCAACGTCCGTCCGTGTCGCCCCCGGCGAGGACGCCGAGCGCCTGCCCGGTCCCCAGCGCGACCAGCAGCACGGCCGGGAGGCCACCGCGCGCTGGGAGGCCGCGATGGCCGAGGCGCTGCGCACCCCGACCTGGGCGCGCGCCCTGCCGATCCTGCTGCTGGTCGCCGATCTGGTGCTGGAGGAGTCCGTCCCCAGCTCCGTCGCCGCGGGCTTCCTGCTGACGGTGCTGCCCGTGGTCGCCGCGTTCAGCGCCGGGCCCGCCGTGGTGGCCGGCGCGACCGCCGTCACCGTCGGCCTGCAGGCGTTGCTCGCGCTGCGCTCCGGCCACCTGTACGAACAGCACCACCTGTGGACGTACCTGGGCACCGTGCTGGCCGGGATGATGGGCGCCGGGCTGGCGACCCAGCGCCGCCGCCAGACCCGCGCCCTGGTCCGGATGCGGGCCGTCGCCGACACCCTCCAGCACACCGTGCTGCACCCGGTGCCCGCCCGGGTCGGGGGCCTGCGGGCCGCCGGGCTGTACCGGCCCGCGGAGGCCGACTTCGGCATCGGCGGCGACCTGTACGACGTGTGCGAGACCCGGCACGGCACCCGGATCCTGCTGGGCGACGTGCGCGGCAAGGGCCTGGAGGCGGTGCGCACCGTCGCCGACGTGGTCGGCGCGTTCCGGATCGCCGCCCACGAGACCGCCGACCTCGGCGAGCTCGCCGCCCAACTCGACCGCCAGGTGCGGCGGGCGGCCGAGCAGCGCGGTGACGGCGAACTGTTCGTCACCGCCGTGCTGCTCCAGCACGACCCGCTCACCGGCCGGCTCGACCTGGTCAACCGCGGCCACCTCGCCCCGCTGATGGTCGCCCCCGGCACGGTCGCCGCCGTCCGCTGCGCCGAGGACCTCCCGCTCGGCCTCGGCCACCTCGCCCTCGGCCCGGCCGCCGAGCCCACCACCGTGCCGCTGCCGCCCGGGCACAGCCTGCTGCTGCACACCGACGGCGTCACCGAGGCCCGGGACGGCGACGGCGAGTTCTACCCGCTGGCCACCCGGCTCGGCACCCTGCCCAGCACCGACCCGGACACCCTGGTCGCCTTCCTGGAGCAGGACGTCCGCCGCCACGCCGGCACCCTCACCGACGACGTCGCGGTGCTGGCCCTGCGCGCGGCCTGAGCCGCCCCGCGCGGCCCGCGCCTGCCCGCGCGGCCCGAGTCGTCCCGCGCCTGCCCGCGCCTGCCCGCGCCTGCCCGCGCGGCCCGAGCCGCCCCGGGCGCCTGAAGGACCCGCTCAGGACGAGCCGTTGACCACCGAGTTCTGGATCGCCCCGACCGCCAGGTCGTGCTCGGCCAGCACCTGGTCGTAGGTGCCCTCGGTGATCAGCCGGTTCATCGCCCGCATCAGCACGTCGCGCAGCACCGAGTCCTCCTTGCGCACCGCGATGCCGAACGGCCGGGGCTGGATCTGCGGGCTGCCGATCTGGAAGGCGTTGCCGTTGTCCACGGTCTGCGCCACGTACTGGACCTTCGGGTAGTCGGTGACGAAGGCGTCCGCCGAGCCCTTCAGCTTGTCCAGCGCGGCGGTGTCGGTGTCGGTCTCCACCACCTTCAGCTGCTTGGCGTCGTGCTCGCACACCTTCGCCTGCCGCTGCACCAGGTCGTAGTGGGTGGTGCCCTTCTTGACCACCACGGTGTGTCCGCACAGGTGGTCGATGTCGCTGATGTTCTGCGTGGTGCCCTTCTTGACGGCGATGCCGATGCCCGCCATGAAGTAGTCGACGAAGTCCACGCCCGCGCCGGTCTGCTTGCCGTCCTTGTCCAGGCCTTCCTCGCGCTCGCGGGTGTCGGTGATTCCCGACATCGCGATGTCGTACTGGTGCTTCATCAGGCCCGGCAGGACGTTGCCGAACTGCCCGGCGTCCTGGAACTCGACCCGGACGCCGAGCAGTTCGCCCAGCTTCTGCGCCAGGTGCGGGTCCAGCCCCTCCGGCTCGTTGCGGTCGTTGCGGTACACCACCGGCGCCGCGGTGAACGAGGCGCCCACCGTCAGCACCCCGGCCTTGCGCACGGACTCCGGCAGCATCGCGTGCAGGTCCGGCTTCTTCTCCTGGGAGCCTACGGTGCCGCAGCCGCCCAGCAGCAGCGTCCCACCGATGACGGCGACGAGCGCGGTGCGCCCCCGCCCGGTCGTGTGTGCCATGGTCGTCGTCTCTCCCCGAGGTCAACGGCGGAACACGCGACGGCTCCGGGGCACCGGACGGCATGGCGGCATGCCAAAAGGCGGCATGCCAATGCCGGGGAAAACCCCTCGGCCGGCCGCCGTTCCGGCTAGATCACGGGCGACTATAGCCAGAGACACACAGGTCGCCCTAGAGCCCCCCCGACAATTTCCGCGCAGGTCACACACCCTGACGTCCGATCAGCACCGGTCCGGCCCGGTTCGTCCGTGACGGCGTCCCGGCGGGAGGGACCCTAGGACCACCCCGGGTCCTCGAAGCGGGGCAGGGTGTCCGGGCCGCCGTCGGCGCCGGTGGGCAGGGGGCTGGGGGCCGGGCCGAACGGCTCGGTGGCGCCCGGGTCGCGCACCCGCGCGGTGGCCGTCACCGTCACGTTGCCGGGTACGCCGATGCTGACGGTCACGCCCGTCCCGTCCGGGGTGCGCGCGCCCGCCTCGGAGGCCGTGTTCTCGGTGACCGTCCAGCCACGGCCGGTCCAGTACGCCCGGACCTGCTCCAGCAGCCGCGGCCGGTTGGCCTCCGCGACCTTGGTCAGCACGTACCGGCGGAGCGTCAGCTGCGCGGTGCCGTCGTTGTCCCGGCGGGCGTTCTCGTGCGGCACCGAGCGGTAGGCGTCGTCGGCGAACCGCACCGCGGGGGTCAGCGCCGAGGTGGTGCCGTCCACCAGCTCCTGGATCCGGCCCCGGGCCAGGTCCGCGGCCGGGGCGGAGGCGCCCGCCGCCGCACCGTCCGAGCCGCAGCCCGCCAGCAGCGGACCCAGCAGCAGCGCCGCGAGGGCGCCCGCCACCCGTAGTCCCGTCCGCTCACCCATCGGAGGTCACACCGACCAGAACGGGTCGTGCCGGCGCGGCATGGTGTCCATCACGCCGTCCGGCCCCAGCGGGACGGTGCTGTCGCCGCCGAACGGGTACGAGGTGCCGCTCGGCGGCACGCCCTGCACCCGCGCCAGCAGGGTCGCGTTCCCCGGTATGCCGATCCTCAACTCGACCGTCCCGAGCGGTGATTCGGCCCGCAGCAGGGGCAGCACCGGATCGTTCTCGCCCTCCACCCGCCAGCCCCGGGCCTGCCAGGCCCGGCCCAGCTGGGCGAGCAGCTCGGGGTAGCGGTTCGCGGCCAGCCGGGTCATCAGGTAGCGCCGCTTCTCCAGGTGCGCGGTGCCGTCGGGCTCCCGGGTGTACGGGTGCTCGTGCTCCACCGCCACGTACGGGCCGTCCGCCCAGTCGGCGGGCGGGTTCAGCGCCGCCGGGGCGGAGTCCAGCAGCTCGTCCACCGCCGCCTTCGCGGCCAGCAGCGCGGCCGACGGGTGGGGTGCCGCGAAGTCGTTCATCGCCGGTCCTGTCCGATCACCCGGTCGCCGTGACCGGAGACGATCATGCCCATGTTGCGCAGCGAGTGGCCGTCCCGGCCGTCGCCCTGGTTCCAGTAGTCCGAGTGCGACTGGAAGCCCAGCGGGCCGTCCGCCACGTCGAAGCGGTGTGCGCCGAACTCGGAGCTCGCCGGGTCCTGCCCGAACCACAGTTCGTGCGGATCGTCGTGCCCTGCGATCTTGTCACCGATGAAGCCGCCGAGCAGCGCGCCCGGCGGGCCGCCGAGCAGGCCGCCGATGCCCGCGCCGATCCCGATGCCCTTCGCCTCGGCGTGGCTCGGCAGGTGCGAGACCGGGTCGTGCTCGGCCGCGCCCACCCACACGTGCGAGCCGTCCACGCCCAGCTGGGAGGCCTTCTGCGCGCCGGTGCCGGGGGAGCCCACCAGGATGATGTCGTCCGCCGGGATGCCGCCGGGCCGCTGCGCCGCCTGCCCGACCGTGAACGAGCCGTAGCTGTGGCCGAGCGCGGTCAGGTGCGCCGGCTGGCCCTCGTGCGAGGCGCGCAGGCCCTGCAGGAAGCTCTGGTAGGCCTCGCCGCCCTGTTTGGCCCGCTCGTCGCCGGCCACCGCCAGCGCGTCCGGGCTGATCCCCTTGGCCTGCGGGGCGTCGTAGCCCAGCCAGGCGATCGAGGCGGTCTTGCGGGACGGGTCGATGTCGTGCGCGGACTGCCACAGGTCGCGGGCCCGGTTGGCGTCACCGGCGCCCATGTTCTTGACCTCGGTGTTCAGGCCGGGCACGTACGCCACCACGTCGTCCGCGGTGTCCGGGTTGCCGTAGGCGATCGCGGCCCGGCCCTGGCCCTGGTCGCCGATCACCATCAGGTAGGCGGGCGGCTGCTTGCCCTGGTCGTCCCGCAGGCGGCTCTGGATCGAGCGGAAGCCTTCCAGCTTCTTCTTGTCCCAGTCCGACAGGTTCTGCCGGGACGACAGGTCGTTCACCATCCGGTCGAGATTGATCCGGTTGGCCTGGTCGCGGGCCGGGGTGGGTATGCCGTCGCGGTTGCCGATCTCGGCCGGGTGCTCCTTGATCAGCCGCTGCTGCTCGTCCGCGGGCAGCGACTTCCACCAGGAGTTCACCTCGGTCGGCGAGGCGTTCTGGCCCGGCATGCCCGCCAGGACCAGGTCCTCACCGGCGAGCGTGCTCAGCGCCGTGCTGTTCAGCCGCATCGCGGCGCCGAACGCGTCGAGGCCGGCGCCGGTACGGGCGTCGGTGGTGTACTGGCGCAGCCGCTGCGCCGTCACCTGGTCGGCGTGCGCGGCCTTCGACAGCGCCTCGCCGATCCGGTCGCGCAGGTCGGTGCCCTGCCGGGTGCGGTCCGGCGCGTCCGGGTCGTGCCGCTCGCCGGGGCTCGGCGGCGGCCAGGAGATCCCGCCGTCGTCGGAGACCTGGAAGCCGCCGGCCCGCGCCTCGTCCAGTGCCCGGCGCAGGTCCGCCTGGGCCAGTACGAACGCTTCCGCGCCCTCCCGCAGGACGGGCGCGATCAGGGTCAACTCCTGGTGCGCGGCGGTCAGTTTGCGGGTGGTCCGGGCGAGTGACTGCCGGGCGTTGTCGGCGGCGCCGCCGGTCCACCCGGAGTCCCGTACCCGGCCGTCCACCCCGGACCGCCACAGTTCGGTGCTGTCGCCGATCGCGCCGGCGAGAGTGGCGTACGCGTCGGCGGCGCCGAACAGCCGCTGCGGGTCCGCGTCGCGGAGCGTGGGGACGTCCATGCTCACCGCCCGGCGGCCGAGGTGACGGCGCTGTTCGCGGCCTGCTCGGCGTTGCGGTAGTTCGCCGCGGTCTGCCGGAGGTTCCCGCCCTGCTGGTCCATCTCCGCGGACAGCTTGTCCAGCATGCTCTTCCATTCCGTGGTGCAGGCGTTGAGCTCGCTGCCCGTCAGCCAGCCACGCAGTCCGTCCGCCGCGCTGTCCGAGGGGCCGAGCACCCGGGAGGTCTCGCCCGGCATCCGCTCGGCGTCGACCGTCGCGGTCTGCCCCGCTCCCTCCAGCACGTCCGGGTCCACCTGGAACCCGCCGCCGCTCCCGCCTGGGCCCACGTCGCGCACGCCATCCCCCAACACCGGTGTCGGTCCGACCGCTTGAGCCGGTCATGCTAGCGAAATCCGGTCACCGAACCCAGCGCCGTTCACCACATCTCCGCGCGATCCACCGCGTGTTGTCCGTCACCCTCTTGGCCCAGACTTTGACGACCCTTTACCGGAACGGGTGGATCGTAGGCCGTCGACCTCGGCGCCACCGGCCGTGGCCGCTCAGGCGACCTCCGCCAACTCGGGCGCCGGGGCGGGCTGCGGGGCGGCGGTGCGGTGCAGCAGGACGGCGACCAGGACGGCGGTGGCGGCGAGCGCCGCGGAGCCGCAGCGCAGGGCGAGGTGCAGGGCATCGACGAAGGCGGAGTCCACGGCGGCCTGCACGGGCGCCGGGGTGGGCGCCGCTTCAGGACCGGTGCCGTGGCCGGTGAGCGCGGAGACCGCGTGCGAGACGCCGTCGGCGGGCAGCCCGAGCCGCTGGAACGAGTCGCTCAACGCGCCGGTCAGCCGGTTGGTGAGGACGGCGCCGAGGACCGCGATGCCGAGCACCCCGCCGAGTTCGCGCAGCGTGTTGATGGTGGCCGAGGCCATGCCGGTCTGCGCCGGGGCGACCCGCTGGAGCACCGCGATCGACACCGGCGTGAACGTCAGACCCATGCCGAAGCCGAGCACCACCAGCGTCCACACGTACGACCAGTAGTGCGCGTGCCCGTCGTACAGCGACAGCCCGCCGAGGCCGACCGCGCACAGCGAGATGCCCAGCACCAGCGGCAGGCGCGTCCCGTGACGGGCGGTCAGCCGGCCCGAGAACGGCGCGGCCAGCATGATCACGGCCGTCATCGGCAGGCCGGCGTACCCGGCGTCGGTGGGGGACCAGCGCATCACGCCCTGGAGCATCAGCGGCAGGAAGAACAACGCGCCGAACATCCCGAAACTGACCATCAGGCCGCTCAGCTGCGCCCCGGCGAGCACCCGGTCGCGGAACAGCCGCAGCTCCAGCATCGGCTCCGCCGCCCGCAGTTCGACCAGCACGAAGACCGTGAGCAGCGCCACCGCGGCCGCCCCGCAGCCCAGCACGACGGGGTCGGTCCAGCCCCGGCCCGGGCCCTCGATCAGGCCGTAGACCAGCGCGCCGAGACCGGCCGCGGACAGCGCGAGCCCGGTGAGGTCGATCCGGCGCTCGCGCGGCGCGATCGCCGGCAGCACCCGGAACGCGAGCACCAGGGCGAGCAGCCCGACCGGGACGTTGATCCAGAACACGCTGGCCCAGCCGAACGCGTCCACCATCGGACCGCCGATCACCGGACCGATCGACAGGCCCAGCGCCGAAACCCCCGACCACAGGCCGATGGCGCGGGCCCGCTCCTTCTCGTCGGTGAACACCTGGCCCAGGATCGCCAGGCTGCCCGGCGTCAGCAGGGCCGCGCCCACGCCCTGCAGCATCCGGGCGGCGACCAGCACCCCGATGTCGCCGGCCAGCGCGGCGGCCGCCGACCCGACCGTGAACAGTGCCAGCCCGAGCCGGAACACCCGGGTCCGGCCGAACCGGTCGCCGAGCGTGCCGCCGGTGAGCAGCAGCGCCGCGTACACCAGGCTGTAGCCCTCGGCGACCCACTGCAGTCCGCTGATGCCCGCGTCCAGGTCCCGGCCGATCCGGGGCAGGGCGATATTGACGATGACGTTGTCCAGCATCGCCATGAACATCGTGACGCAGAGCGTGGCGAGCGCCTGCCACTTGTGCCGGGCGCCGCGCGCGCCGATCGAGGCTTCCACCGAAACGATCCCCTCCGGGTGTGCCGAGACAGCCCCTAACGGTGTTAGGGGCTGCTGATGCGCACTCAGGATGGCCCTAACGGTGTTAGATTGCAAGCGCGATCAGCGCCCCGGACACCTCAAGGAACCGCCATGGCCGAGCCCACCCCCGCGCCGGACGCCCCCGCGCCCGCCCTCACCCGCCAGGGCCTGGCCGCGGCCGCACTGCGCGTCCTCGAACGCGACGGCCTGGCCGGCCTGTCCATGCGCAAGGTCGCCGCCGAGGTCGGCGTCAAGGCCGCCTCGCTGTACTGGCACGTCCGCAGCAAGGAAGAACTGCTCGACCTGCTCACCGACGCCCTGGTGGCCGACGCGGAACTCCCGCCCCGGCAAGGCAGTTGGCGCGACCAGTTCCTGGAGTACGGACGCGCCTACCGCGCCCTGCTGCTGGCCAAGCGGGACGCCGCCAAGGTTGTCTCCGGCCGCCTCACCCCGGGCCCGCACATCCTCGCCATCCTGGAGGACCAGCTCGACCGCCTGCGCAGCGCCGGCTTCAGCGACGCCGACGCCGCGATGGCCTCCTACCTGCAATCCGCGTACGTCCAGGGCTTCGTGCTCCAGGAACAGTCCCCGCTGTCCGCCGCCGAAGCCGCCGGCGCGAGCCGCGGCGAAGTCGCCCGCGCGGCGGGCGACGCCTTCCGCACCCTCCCCGCCGAGACCTTCCCCAACCTGGTCGCCCTCGCCGACGACCTCACCGACCCCGACATGGAAACCCGCTTCGAATTCGGCCTCAACCGCCTGGCGGACGGCCTGGCGGTCCTGCTGCCACCGGACAAGGCGGACAACTGGGGGCGCGGCGACCTGCGCGAAGGGGAACGCGCCCGACCGTGAGATCGCGGCGCAGGGCAATCGCTCGCACGTGATCGCGACCTCGCGTCGAGAACAGCCACGGGCCCCGCCGCAGGTGCGACGGGGCCCGTGATGACGAAGCGTCAGCAGTGCGCGAGGGTCTCGCAGTCCTCCCAGCGGGTGCCGGTGTAGTTGTCACCGGAACCGCCGGGCGCGACCAGCGAGTTGGACTTCAACTGGGCCGTGGCGGCCGGGCCGGTGGCGAGCCGGACGGCGATCGCGTCGACCACCGGGCGCGGGCTGGTGCCCGCGAAGTTGTTGACCAGCACGACGAACGACAGCTTGCGGCCGTCGGGCGCGGTCGCGAAGCCGACCAGGTTGTCCACGCCGCCCATCGAACCGCTCTTGGCGTGCACGTTGTTCTCGGCCTTGGTGCCGCGCATCCGGGCGGCCAGCGTGCCGCCGACCATCCGCTCCGGGTTGCCCGCCACCGGCAGCGCGTTGTACCAGGCGTCGAACCACGGCTTGGTGCGGGCGACCTTCAGCAGGTCCGCCATCTTCGCGGGCGTGATCAGGTCGTAGCGGGACAGGCCGGAGCCGTCCACCTGCCGGGTGGTCGGGCCGCTCACGCCGTTCGCCTTCAGGAAGGCGTTGACCTGGTTGATGCCGGTCGCCCAGTCGCCGCGGCCGCCCTTGACCTTGCCGATCTCCTTGGTCAGGTGCTCGGCGATGCCGTTGTTGCTGATCTTCAGCATCGGGACGACCAGCTCGGCGAGGGTCTTCGAGTCGTGCGAGGCCAGCGGCTGCGAGGTCTCCGAGCCGCTCGCGGTCTGCACCCCGCGCAGCACCATCACGCCGTGCTTGGCCAGCGCGCCGGCGAACACCTTCCCGGCGTACGTGGTGGGGTCCTCGACCGTCACCCAGGAGGTCACCGGCGCGGCGCCGGTCGGGATGCTGCCGGACAGCGCCAGCTCGTTGCTGCCCCGGCGCCGCTGCACGCCGACGCTGGAGCCGCTGCCCGTCGCGCCGGTGGCGACCGTGCCGGTGAACTTCATCGGCGCCTCGGCCGGGTTCAGCGTCACCTTGGCGTTCTCGCCCGCCGCGCCCGGAGTGACGGTGACCTGCACGGTGTCCATCATGTACTCGGCGTCGTTGGCGACGGTCAGCCCGGATATCTGCGGGCTGTACGAGTACGGCTCGTCGTCCCAGGCCCAGCCCGGCCCGAGCGGCGTCGAGTCGTAGCGGCTGCCGTCCGCCAGCACCCGGCCGGTGACAGTGGTGACGCCGGACGCCGCGACCTTCGCGGCCAGGTCGTCGAGGTCCTGCACCAGCAGGCTGGGGTCGCCGCCGCCGCGCAGCACCAGGTCACCGGCCAGCGTGTCGCCGTAGGTGTTGCCGGTGCTGCGGACCTCGGTGGTGAACCGGTAGTCCGCGCCCAGCAGGTCGAGCGCCGCCGTCGAGGTCACGGTCTTCAGGGTGGACGCCGGGGTGAACAGCGCCTGCGGCTGCCGCGAGTACAGCACCTCGCCGGTGCCGGCGTCCTGCACCACGACGCCGGCCTGCGCGCTCGCCAGCCGGGGGTCGGCGAGCAGGGTGTTCAGGTCGGCGGTCAGCGTGGCATCGGCCGGCGCCGGGTCGTCGGCCTGTGCCGAGACGGCGAGCAGGGAAGCGGCGAGGACCGCGGCCGCGAGCGGCAGGCTGCGGCGGTACGGGCGTGCGGACACGGGTGGCTCCAGAGTGCGGATCGGCCGGGGCACGTGCGTCACCCACGCCCCCGTTTTGTCCGGGACATTATCATCTGATGGAGAATCAGATGATCTTTATTCCGGGCTCCTTGGGCTCCCCTCTACAAGACGTCCCATCGCCCCGAAACGTCGCACCCCGAAGCGCCCGAATCCGCCCGGATACACTGACGCAGGCTTTCGGCAGGTCAAGGTTCGGGACGGGACACATGGGCGCGCACGCTGGACTCACGGTCGAGCGGATCACCCGCGCCGCCGCCGAACTCGCGGACCAGGTCGGCATCGACAAGGTCACCGCCTCCGCCCTCGCCCGCGGCTTCGGCGTCAAGGACGCCAGCCTCTACTCGCACGTCAAGAGCCTCCAGGAGATCCGCACCCGGGTCGCCCTGCTCGCCACCGAGGAGATCAACGACCGCCTCGCGACCGCCGTCGCCGGCCGCTCCGGCGCCGAGGCCCTGGCCGCCTTCGCCGACGCCCAGCGCAGCTACGCCCAGCAGCACCCCGGCCGCTGGGCCGCCACCCAACTGCGCCTGGACCCGGCCGACTTCGCCGACACCGACGCCCTCGCCCGGTCGGTCGAACTGACCTACGCGGTGATGCGTCACTACCGGCTGGACGAACCCGACCTGACCGACGCCGTCCGGCTGCTGCGCTCCACCCTCCACGGCTTCATCGCCATCGAGGCCAACGGCGGCTTCCACCACCCGCGCGGCATCGACGGCTCCTGGAAGCGCATCGTCGCCGGCCTGCACCAACTGCTGGAGAACTGGCCCCGCACCTGAGCCCGCCGCTCCGCCGTCAGAAACGCGGCCGGAAAAGCCGCCGTCAGCACCACGAACCCCAGCGCCCCTGCGGTGCCCACCACCGCGCCGAGCTGCTGCGCGACCGCGTTCGCGGCGACCGGCCTGCGCGGGCTGCCGGGATACCGGCCCCGGCTCAGGCCCGTCGCTTCGCCGGCAGGAACGCGGCCGGAACCGCCGTCAGCACCACGAACCCCAGCGCCACCGCGAACGCCACGCGGAACGCCCCGACCGTCCCCGCGTCGCCGTGCTCCAGGACCAGCGCGACCACCGCGGTGCCCACCGCCGCGCCGAGCTGCTGAGCGACCGCGTTCGCGGTGGTCGCGGCGGGCACCGAGGCCGGCGGCAGCGAGTGGTACAGCGTCACCATCACCGGCGAGGCCGCCAGCGCCAGGCCCACCCCCTGCGCGAACAGCGCGCCGAGCAGCAGCGGGCCCGGTTCCGCGCTGCCGGCCCGGGCGAACACCGCCAGGCCCGCGGCCACCAGTGCCAGCCCGGTCAGCACCAGGGCCCGCGGATTGCTTCGGGCGTCGATCACCCGTCCGACCAGCAGCACCGCCACGCCCGCGCCCGCCCCCTGTGCCGTCATGGCCAGGCCTGCCGTCAACGGTCCACGGCCACCGGCCTGTTGGAAGAACAGCGGCACCAGCACCACCGCCCCGTACAGGCCGAAACTGTTCAGCAGCGAGACGCTGGTCGACGCGGCGAACGCGCGGTCCCGGAACAGCCCGAAGTCCAGCAGCGCCCGGCGCCGCCGACGCCGCGCCAGCACCCCGTGTGTCGCCAGCAGCGCCGCCGCCACCAGCAGCGGCACCAGCACGCCCGGGTCGCCCGCCGCCCGGCCCCCGCCCAGCCGGACGCACCCGAGGACGGCCGCCGTCAGCCCGCCGCTCACCGTCACCAGGCCCGCCAGGTCCAACTCGCCCGGATCGCTGTCGCGTTGGTTGCGCATCAGCAGTGGCGACAGCACCGCCACCACCAGGCACACCGGCACGTTCAGCAGGAACATCCACCGCCACGAGTGCCCCTGGACGAGCGCCCCGCCCACCACCGGACCCGCGACGGGCGCCAGCAGAATCGGGACGGCGATCAGCGCCATCGTCCGCCCCATCCGCTGCGGGCCGGCCACCTGCACCACCAGGATCCGCATCAGCGGGAACAGCATCCCCGCGCCCAGCCCCTGCACCACCCGGAACGCCACCAGCGACCCCAGCGACCAGGCCAGCCCGCTCAGCGCCGACCCCAGCAGGAACACCGCCAGCGAGGCCGTCCAGCACGCCACCGCCCCGAACCGCCGCGCCGCCCAGCCCGTCGCCGGAATCACCGCCGACATCGCCAGCAGGTACGCCGTCGCCACCCACTGCACCTGCGCCAGGCCCGCGTCGAACCGCCGGGCGAAGGACTCCAGCGCCACCCCCACCACCGTGGTGTCCAGCAGTGCGACGAAGGCCCCCGCCGCCAGCACCAGCGCCGCCCGCACCACCGGCCCGCCGAGCGCCTCCCGGTCCACCGGAGCCGTCCCCGGATGCACCGTCCCCGAATGGGCCGTCCCCGGATGCGCCGTCCCCGGATGCGCCGTCCCCGTACGCGTCGTCCCCGGATGCGCCGTCATCGGACGACCCTCCCGAGGAACCCGGCCAGGTTCGCCCGCATCCGGGCCACCCGCGCCTGTGTGTCCAGGCTCTCCGTCATCCGCGCCCCGCCCGCCGCCACCCGTTTGCGCCCCCGCACGTACAGCGGGCACGCCAGGTCGCTGCAGAAGTACTCGCCCGCCGAGGCGTACGCGTACTCCTCGGCCGAGCCCCGACCCGCCCGGCGCGCTGTCATCAGGGCCACCCCCGAGGCCGGATGCGCCGTCAGGCAGATCGAACACATCGCTCCACCGCGCCCGGCGCCCGGTCGCTGGGCCAATCGCAGGGCCACCCCGACGGTTCGCCCCCCGAACTCGGCGACCAAGTACCCCCGCTCGGGTGCCCTTGCCTCCCGCCATCCCAAAAAGTCCAGCCCTGCCCAGTCCAGCTCCCCGAGCCCGCGCGGCAGCCAGGCCCGATTCGCCTCGCCCTTGGTGCAGTTGACGAACGACGCCCGGATTTCCGCGTCGGTCAGTGCCCGCATGACGTCCCACCATTCCCTAGGATCCCTAGTTTTAAGCCAAGGTATCCTAGGCATGCCTTCGCGCCAACCGATTTCCCCTTCCGGACCGAACGGCGAAGACCGTCAACTCCCTTGCCGGGTATGTCCTTGAGGGCGAGGTGCCGGTGCGTCCGGGGCACCCTCCAGCGGGCCGCAGAGGGGGCGGACGGGCCGGACAAACCCACTGATCGGGCCGCTCGGCCATGGGGAGCAATCGGGCTCGTGCCGACTGGCCGCCGTGGCCGGGGTGGTGTCCCTTTGGAGTCAGGGAAGCCCACTGCTTCCCAATCAATTTCCGTATTCGGAAGGACTGTTCTCTGATGCGTGCTCTCACTCGCACTGTTGCTGCCCTCGGCCTCGCCGCCCCTGTTCTGCTCGGCTGCGCCGGCCTGGCGTCCGCCCACGAGGACATGGACGAAGGCAAGGGCAACAGCCCCGAGGCGCACTTCCTCCAGGTCGACTTCATCGCCGACGAGGACGCTGCCGGCATCGCCGCCACCGGCTCGTTCGTCACCCCGAACAGCGTGGAGCACTTCAGTGCCTTCGCCCTGGCGACCGACGAGGGCGTGACCGGTTCGGCCACCGACTCGGGCGCGAGCTGGTAAGTCCGACGCCTGACGCTTGAACGGGAGGAGGGCCGTCCCAGCCCTCCTCCCCGCACCACCTCAGCGCCGGCCGCTTCGGCCGGCGCTTTGCTGTGCCTTAGACCGACCGGCAAATGGATCACTTGAGGCGTCGGGTGGTGGGGCGGCCGTCCCATCGATAGCGGCTCGTGGCTCGGCGGATGAGCATGCGG
>NZ_JBVJHA010000008.1:0-222652 GCF_055587065.1 Kitasatospora sp. NPDC048662
GGTTACATTCCGAACCCGGAAGCTAAGCCTCACAGCGCCGATGGTACTGCAGGGGGGACCCTGTGGGAGAGTAGGACGCCGCCGAACAATTCTTCTGGAAAGGGCTCCAGCCATTTGGCTGGGGCCCTTTCTGCATTTCCGGGAGCCGGTGCCGAACGAGTCCGGTCTGTGATCGGTGGGCTGTTGCCCGGGCCGGGGTTGGGGACAGACTGCCCGTCGGAGATTGGTCCAGACCATCGGCGGGCGGGAGGGCTTCGGGGGAATGGGCGCGGACGGGTGGGGTTCGCCTGCAGGGGTTCGGCGGGCGGGGCAGCACGGGGTGGTGCTGGGGGCTGCTGCGGTGACGGTGCTGGTGGCGGTGTTGACCGCGCTGACGGCGCTGACGGGGAGTTCGGTGGCGCAGGGGATGCGGCACCGCTTGGCGGCGGATCCGCGGTTCTCGGTGTCGGTGTCGGGGCGGTATGCCGAGGGCGGGGACGCGGCGGCGGATGCGCCGCTGCGGGCGGCGTTGCACCGGGCGTTGCCGGGGATGCCGGCGGAGATCGAAGAGGCGTGGCACGGGACGATGCCGTTGCGGACGCCGTTGCCGAGGGTGGCGGTGGCGGAGGCGTCGTCGCCGGGGTTGGCGGTGGCGCCGGTGGCGGTGGCGGAACCGCAGCGGGTGGCGGAGTTGGCACAGGGGGCCTGGCCGACGGGGCTTGAGCAGGTGGCGGTGTCGGAGGCGGCGGCGCGTTGGCTGGGGGTGGCGACAGGAGCGAAGCTGCCGTTGACCTTGCCGGCCGGCGGGACGTTGTCGGTGACGGTGAGCGGGGTGTAGCGGGAGCTGCCGGGGGCGGAGCGGCTGTGGCGGGCGTGGCGGACGGCGTCCTCGGTGGAGTCGCGGGAGGCGTTGGTGCTGGGGTCGCAGGAGTTGCTGCGGACGCATCCGTTGCTGCACGACCAGGTGGACGTGCAGTGGACGGCGGTGCCGCAGCCGGGGCAGGTGCGGCCGGAGGGGTTGGGGCTGCTGCGGGATCGGGTGGAGCGGCTGACCGGAGGTGATACGAACCAGGCGGTGTTTCGGGGCGCGGAGCCGTCGCTGAAGGGGTTGCGGGCGTCGAGCGATCTGTTGGCGGCCTTGAACGATCTGCGGTCGCCGATGATGGTGGCGCGGTCGGGGATGCTGGTGCCGGTGACGATGCTGGCAGTGCTGTCGGCGGTGACGATGGTGCTGACGGCACGTCAACTGGCTGATGTCCGGCGGGCGGAGCTGCTGCTGCAGTTGGCGCGCGGTGCGGGTCGGGCCCGGTTGTTGGGCGGTGCGGCGGTGGAGTGGGTGCTGTGCACGGTGCCGGCGGCGCTGCTGGGGGTGTGGGCGGCGGGGCCGTTGCTGCGGCTGCTGGATCGGCTGGGGCTGCCGGTGGACGGCGCGGCCGCGGAGGCGACGGGCGCGGCGGCGTGGGCGGTTGCCGGGGTGGCGCTGCTGCTGCACGGGTGTGCGGCGTTGCTGCCAGTGCTGTGGACGGCGGACGGCGGCGAACGGGAGACGCCGTCGCGCAGTGCGCGGCGGGCGGTGGCGCAGCGGGCCGGGGCGGACCTGGTGCCGGCCGCGGTGGCGGTGCTGGCGTATCTGCAACTGCGGCAGTACGAGGGGCTGTTGAGCCCGGCGTCGAGTGCGGTGGGGTTCGATCCGGTGCTGGTGGCGGCGCCGGTGGTGATGACGGTGGCGGCGGCGTTGCTGCTGCTCAGGTTGCTGCCGCCGCTCGGGCGGGCGTTGGAGGCGTTGGCGCGGCGGGGGCGGGGTCTGGTGGCTCCGCTCAGTGGTTGGCAGGTGAGCCGGGGCCGGTCGGGTCAGGCGGCGCCGGTGCTGTTGATGGCGTTGGCGTTGGCGGTGGGGGCGTTGACGACGACGGCGATCGCGGGGGAGGGGCCGAGCGACCGGGATCGGGCGGCGTTCGAGCTGGGGGCGGATCTGCGGGTGACGGGTGGGGAGTTGCCGGCGGGGGCGCGGCAGGCGGCGCTGTCGGCGGTGCCGGGGGTGGCGGCGGTGACGCCGGTGGCTTCGGTGGCGGGCCAGGTGCAGGGGGCGCAGGTCTCGGTGCTGGCCCTGGACACGGCGGCGGTGCAGCCGGTGGCGACGTCGGAGCGGATGGTACCGGGGGCTTGGACGCATGCGGTTCCGGCGGTCCGGTCGGATCTCGAACAGGGCGCGCTGGCCCATCAGTTGGCGCGGCTCAGGGACGAGGTGCCGGTGCACGGGATGCCGTTGGAGGGGCGTCCGTCGGAGTTGAAGGTGCGGGTGGCGGTGTCGGCGGCGGACCGGGTGGGCCGGTGTGGCTGGTGGCGCAGGTGGAGGACGCGAGCGGCCTGGTGGCGTTAGGTGCGGGCGGAGCTGACGGCGGACGGGGTGGCGCGGTCGGTGTCGCTGCCGTTGGCGTTGGGGGCGTTGCACTATCCGCTTCAGGTGACGCAGTTGGGGCTGCGGAGTGCGACGCGGGGTTTTCCGCGGGCGACGTTCCGGTGGACGGTGTCGGGGATCGAGGGGGCGAGTGTGCCGTCCGGCGCGAGCTGGGTGAACGTGACGCGCGGGGACGTCCGGGTGGCGGGCCTGGGGTGCCCTGGCGTGTCGGATCAGGGGGAGCGGCGGGTCGAGGCTGGGGTCTGCGAGGTGTCGAAGGCGGAGGGTGGCGGTTTGCTGTCGGCGGTGGTGCGCGGGCGGATCCGGCGCAGGGGGAGGCGACGGACGGGGTGTCGTTCGCGCTGGTGCCGCCGGGGACGCCGAAGCGGGTGCAGGGGATGCCGGTGGCGGGGTATTTGGTGCCGGCGCTGGTGAACGAGGCGTTCGCGCGCAAGGTCCGGTTCGGGGTCGGTGGCGAGTTGCGGCTGATGGATGGTCCGGTGGATCTGTTCGGGCTGCGGATCGTCGGGGTGCTGCCGGATCTGCCGGGTGGTGGGGATCGTGACAAGGCGCAGGTGCTGGTGGATCTGCCGGCGCTGTCGGCGGCGCGGTCGGGGCTGGGGCTGCCGCCGGTGACGGACGGGGCGTGGCTGCTGGCGGCGCGGTCGAGGGCGGGGGCGGAGCAGGCGGAGCGGGTGATCGCGGCGGATCCGCGGCTGGGCCGGGTGGAGAGTGTCCGGTCGCGGGCGGCGGCGTTGGCGGCGGATCCGTTCCGGTCGGGTCGGCGCAGTGCGCTGGTGCTGTCCTTGGTGTTGTCGCCGGCGTTCGCGGTGGCGGGGTTCACGGTGCACGCGGTGGGTTCGGCGCGGTCGCGGCGGCGGGAGTTCGCGGTGTTGCGGGCGATCGGGGTGCGGCGCCGGCAGTTGGCGGGGGTGCTGCGGCTGGAGCAGTTGGTGGTGGTGGGTTTCTCGGTGCTGCTGGGCGGGGCGCTGGGCATCGCGCTGGCGGCGGTGGTGCTGCCGCTGATCGTGGTCGACGGGACCGGCCGGGCGGTGTTCCCGTCGTTGGAGTTGACGGTGGGCTGGGGCTGGACGGCGGCGGTGGTGCTGGCGACCGGCCTGGGGGTCGGCACGGTGGTGCTGGTGCTGTCGCGGATGTTGGCGCGGGTGGATCTGGCGCGTGAGCTGCGGGCGGGGGAGAGCGGATGAGGGGCCTCGGTGGGTTCGGGGGGTGGCGTCCGGCGCTGCGGGAGGCCCGGACGGGGTGGCCGGTGCTGGTGGTGCCGGCGGCGCTGTCGGTGGTGCTGACGGTGGCGTCGTTGCTGTGGCCGCCGGTGTTCGACGCTCTGGCAACGAAGGAGTTGCAGCGCCGGCTGGCGGTGGCGCAGGTGGACGGGCCGTTGGTGATGGCGCGGGCGTCGCTGAATGCGCCGCGGAACTTTTCCGGTCAGTCCACGGCGCCGCGGTTCGGCTCGTTGGACAGTGACCTGACGCGGGTCGGGGAGGGCCTGCGGCAGGGCGCGTCGGGGGAGTTGGCGCACACCCTGGTGCGGGTGTCGGGCTGGGCGCAGAGCGACGGCATGCAGCTGTCGGGGGCGGGTGTGGCGAGGCCGCACGGCAATCCCGGGTCGGTGTCGCTGGCGTACGCGCAGGACGCGGCGGACCGGGTGCGCTGGACCGCGGGCCGGGCGCCGGGCCGGCCGGACGGGGCGAAGGAGGCCCCGATCGAACTGGGGCTGTCGCGCCGGGGGTTGGACCAGTTCGGGCTGACGGTCGGTCAGCGGGTGTGGCTGGAGGGGCAGACCGGGGCCACCGAGGCGGTGGTGGTCGGGGAGTTCGAGCCGCTCGACGGCGCGGACGATCTGTGGCGTGAACTCCCTTTGTTGAGCGCACCGTTGGACGCGGCGGAGCCGAACGGGTACATCCGGTACGGGCAGGCGCTGGTGGCTCCGGCGGGGCTGGAGGCGCTGGAGGCGCGGGGGTCGTTGTCGGTGTCGGCGACCTGGGCGTTCCGGTCGGAGCAGCAGCCCTGGGGGACCGGTGGCACGGCTGCGGGTGTGCGTGAACTGGCGTCCGGGGCAAAGGGGTTCAGCAGGTCGGCGGTGGACCGGGTGTGTGGGGGGATCGTCTCGGACGCGCTGCCGTGCCCGGCGGGGGTGCGGACGGTGTCGCCGCCGCAGGTGCACGAGCGGCTGTCGGTGCTGGTGGACCGGTTCGCGGAGCAGCGGGCCCGGACGGTGTCCTTGCAGTCGTTCGCGCTGGCGGGGCTGTTGGCGATCGGGGTGTCCACGGCGGTGGCGGCCCGGCTGGGGGCGCGGCGCCGGGAGGCGGCGCTGACGCTCCAGCGGGCGCGCGGGGCGGGTGAGATCGCACTGGCGGCGCTGCGGACCATGGAGGCCGTTCCGGCGGTTCTGGTGGGGGTGCCGGCGGGTTGGCTGGCGTCCCGGTGGTCGGCGGGGGAGCGGCCGCTCGGCGCCTGGTGGCCGGCGCTGGTGGCGGCGGTGCTGGTGGCGGGCGCGCCCGCGGTGGCGGTGTGGTGGCAGGGCCGGGCGGTGCGCCGGGCGGGCCGGGAGCCGGTGCGGCGGCGGGGCGTGAAGCGGGTGCTCGGCCGGTCGGCGCGGCCGGTGGTGGAGGGCGCGGTGCTGGTGCTGGCGGCGGCGGGCGTGCTGCAGCTGCGGTTGCGCGGCGCGGTGTCGGCGGCGACCGATCCGGATCCTCAACTGGCTTTGGTTCCTGTGGTGTTGGGTCTGGCAGCGGTGGTCGTGGTGCTGCGGGTGTACCCGGTGCCGCTGCGGCTGCTGACCGGCTGGGCGCGGCGGGGGCGCGGCACGGTCGCGCTGGTCGGGCTGTCGCAGGCCGGGCGGCGTTCCGCGGCGGCGGCGACGGCCCTGCTGGTGCTGGTGCCCGCGCTGGCCTGCGCGGTGTTCGGCGCGCTGGTGTCCGGGACGGTCCGGCAGGGCCGGGTGGAGGCCGCCGAGTGGCGTACCGGCGGGGACGCGGTGGTCCTCGGGCCGTCGCAACGGCCGTTGCCGCTGGAGGAGTTGGCGAAGGTGCCGGGGGTCGGCGGGGTGCTGCCGGTGCGCGGCGGGGTGGCCACGCTGACCGCGGACGAGGACGGCGCGGTGGTCAAGGGCGTGGGGCTGGTCGGGGTCGACCAGTCGGTGCTGGCGGCGCTGGAGCCGGGCTCCCCGGTGGCGTCGGCGCTGTCCGGCCCGGGCCTGTCCGCGCCGCTCGCGGCGGGTGCGGAACTGCCCGCGCTGGCCGACGCGAGGACCGCGGCGCGGTTCCCGGAGGGGTCGTTCGACGCGGATGCCGGGGCGACCAGGTTCCGGGTCCGGATCGTCGGCGTGCTGCCCGCCGGGGCGGACCGGGACCGGGCGATCGGCCCGGTGGTGGGTGACGTCGCGACCGGTCCGCTGCTGGTGTTCGGCGGGCCCGCCGCGGACCGCCTGCCCCGGCAGACCGGGCAGCGCAACGCGGCGGTGCTGTTCGCCGAGCCCGGCCGGGCCGGCTCGGTGGCCGGTGCGCGGCGGATCGACGGGACTCGGCTGCGCGCCGTGGTGGCGGCCTCGGCGGCGACCGGGGGCGCGGGCGGCGCAAGGGCGGCCGGTGGTGCGGTGCTGCGTGGGGCGCCGGTGGAAGTCCGCGATCTGGCAGGGCAGTTGAGGGAGTCGGCGGACGACGGGCTGGTGTCGGCGTTGGAGCTGGCGTTCCGGGTGGCGGCGGCGGTCGGCCTGCTGCTCGGGCTGGCGGCGGTGGTCCTGGAGCTGTTGCTCGGCTCGGCGGAGCGTGGCCGGGTGCTCGCGTACCTGCGGACGCTGGGCCTGGGGGCGAGGGCCGCGGCGGGAGTCCAACTGGTGCAGTTGCTCCCGGTGATGGCGGCGGCGGTGATCGGGGGGACAGTGCTCGGGCTGGGCCTGCCGTGGTTGCTGGGACCTGCGTTGGAGCTGCGGGCGTTCACCTCCGGGCCGGGGGCGCCGGTGCTCGCTCCGGACTGGGCAAGCATCGTTGTGGCGGCGGTGGGGCTGCTGGTGCTGGTGCCGTGCGCGGCGGCGCTGGAGGGGGTGACGGGGCGGCGGCGGGTGCCCCAGCTGCTTCGCCTCGGTGAAGGGGCGCAGTGAACGGTTGGGCGGACAGGGCAACGGCGTCGTGCGTCGTCGGCGTACGGCCCCGTCGTGCGTGGCCGCGCGGTTCCCCGCGCCCTGGCGGGGCGCGGAACCGGGGTGCAGCAAGTGGGGTACGGAGAAGGAGTGTCAGTGGCGCACGGTACGTTCGTCGTGGCGATGTGTCCTGATTGCGTGTGAGGTGTCCGTTGCAGCTGGCGCAGGTGGAGGGGGTCCTGGAGCGGATCACGTACGCCAATGAGGACACGGGGTACACGGTGGCGCGGGTGGACACCGGGCGTGGGGCGAACGATCTGCTGACGGTGGTGGGGGCGCTGCTCGGGGCGCAGGTGGGGGAGAGCCTGCGGTTGTTCGGGCGGTGGGGGTCGCATCCGCAGTACGGGCGGCAGTTCACGGTGGAGAACTACACGACGGTGCTGCCGGCCACCGTGCAGGGCATTCAGCGGTACCTGGGTTCGGGGTTGATCAAGGGGATCGGGCCGCGGTTCGCGGAGCGGATCGTGGAGCGCTTCGGGGTGGAGACCCTGGAGGTGATCGAGAACGAGCCGAAGCGGCTGATCGAGGTGCCGGGTCTGGGGCCGAAGCGGACGAAGATGATCGCCAAGGCGTGGGAGGAGCAGAAGTCCATCAAGGAGGTGATGGTCTTCCTGCAGAGCGTCGGGGTGTCGACCTCGCTGGCGGTGCGGATCTACAAGCAGTACGCGGACGCGTCGATCGGGGTGGTGAAGAACCAGCCGTACCGGCTGGCGGCGGACGTGTGGGGCATCGGGTTCCTGACGGCGGACCGGATCGCGCAGGCGGTGGGCATTCCGCACGATTCGCCGGAGCGGGTGAAGGCGGGCCTGCAGTACGCGTTGTCGCAGTCGACCGACCAGGGGCACTGCTATCTGCCGGAGGAGCGGCTGATCGCGGACGGGGTGAAGCTGCTGCAGGTGGACGTCGGACTGGTGATCGACTGCCTGGCGGAGCTGGTCGCGGCGGAAGGCGTGGTGCGGGAGCGGCTGCCGGGCGGGGACGGGCTGGAGATCACGGCGGTGTACCTGGTGCCGTTCCACCGGGCGGAGATCTCGCTGGCGGGTCAGCTGTTGCGGCTGCTGCGGGCCGAGGAGGACCGGTTGCCGTGGTTCCGGGGGGTGGACTGGCCGGCCGCGCTGGGCTGGCTGGCGAAGCGGACGGGCGCCGAACTCGCCCCGGAGCAGGAGCAGTCGGTGCGTCTGGCGCTGACCGAGAAGGTCGCGGTGCTGACCGGCGGCCCGGGCTGCGGCAAGTCGTTCACGGTGAAGTCGATCGTCCAGCTGGCGTTGGCGAAGCGGGCGAAGGTGGTGCTGGCGGCGCCGACCGGGCGGGCGGCGAAGCGGCTGGCGGAGCTGACCGGCGCGGAGGCGTCCACCGTGCACCGGCTGCTGGAGCTGAAGCCGGGCGGGGACGCCGCGTACGACCGGGACCGGCCGTTGGACGCCGACCTGGTGGTGGTGGACGAGGCGTCGATGCTGGACCTGATCCTGGCGAACAAGCTGGTCAAGGCGGTCGCGCCGGGCGCGCACCTGCTGTTCGTGGGGGACGTGGACCAGCTGCCGTCGGTGGGTGCGGGCGAGGTGCTGCGGGATCTGCTGTCCTCGGGTAGCCCGATTCCGTCGGTGCGGCTGACCCGGATCTTCCGGCAGGCGCAGCAGTCGGGTGTGGTGGTGAACGCGCACCGGATCAACGAGGGCCTGCCGCCGCTGACCGATGGCCTGCCGGACTTCTTCCTGTTCGCGGAGGACGACGCGGAGCGCGCGGCGGGCCTGACGGTGGACGTGGTGGCCCGCCGTATCCCGCAGCGCTTCGGCCTGGACCCGCGGCGCGACGTCCAGGTGCTGGCGCCGATGCACCGCGGCCCCGCGGGGGCGGGCGCGCTGAACACGCTGCTCCAGTCGGCGGTGACGCCGGCCCGCGAGGGCCTGCCCGAACGCCGTTTCGGCGGGCGGACGTTCCGGGTCGGCGACAAGGTGACGCAGATCCGCAACAACTACGACAAGGGCCGCAGCGGCGTCTTCAACGGCACAGTGGGCGTCGTGACCTCACTCAGCGTGGACGACCAGCGACTGACGGTGATGACCGACGAGGACGAGGAGGTGCCGTACGACTTCGACGAGCTCGACGAGTTGGCGCACGCGTACGCGGTGACGATCCACCGTTCGCAGGGCAGCGAATATCCGGCGGTGGTGATTCCCGTCACGACCTCGGCGTGGACGATGCTTCAGCGCAACCTGTTGTACACGGCGGTGACGCGGGCGAAGAAGCTGGTGGTCCTGGTGGGGTCGCGGAAGGCGATCGGGCAGGCGGTGCGGGCGGTGAGCGCCGGGCGGCGGCACTCCGCGCTGGACCACAGATTGGCCTCGGGGCGCGGTTCAGGGGGTACGGTACGGTCAGAGGTTGTCTTGACGTGAAGAGATTTACAGCGGAACCTGGTCTGGTGCCGATCTTGTCCGGTTCACACCGGCTGCGGCAGCAGAGTTTGTAGGCCCTGGTCCTTTCCGGGGCCACCCCCGGTGCGCGGCCGTCCTTCGGGTGAGGGATCGTTGAGACAGTCAGGGCAGTCGGATGAGGATCAAATTTCGTCGGTGAGGAAGACGTGAGCGACAAATCGGTAGTACTGCGGTACCAGGACGGCGAGTACGAGTACCCCGTCGTCGAGAGCACTGCGGGCAACGCCGGCTTCGACATCTCGAAGCTGCTTCCGCAGACCGGCCTGGTCACCCTGGACAACGGTTTCGGCAACACCGCCGCCAACAAGTCCGCGATCACTTTCATTGACGGTGACGCCGGCATCCTGCGCTACCGCGGCTACCCGATCGAGCAGCTGGCCGGCGAGGCCAACTTCATCGAGACCGCCTACCTGCTGATCAACGGCGAGCTGCCGAACGCGGACCAGCTGGCGGCGTTCAACAACGAGATCACCCAGCACACCCTGCTGCACGAGGACGTCAAGCGCTTCTTCCAGGGCTTCCCGCGGGACGCGCACCCGATGGCGATGCTGTCCTCGGTGGTCGGCGCGCTCTCCACCTTCTACCCGGAGAGCCACAACCCGTTCGACGCCGCCCAGCGCCACCTGTCGACGGTGCGCCTGCTGGCGAAGCTGCCGACGATCGCGGCGTACGCGTACAAGAAGGCGGTGGGCCAGCCCTTCGTCTACCCGCGCAACGACCTCGGCTACGTCGAGAACTTCCTGCGGATGACCTTCGCCGTCCCGGCCGAGGACTACGAGCTGAACCCGGTCGTGGTCAACGCGCTGGACAAGCTGCTCATCCTGCACGCCGACCACGAGCAGAACTGCTCCACCTCGACGGTGCGCCTGGTCGGCTCCTCGCACGCCAACCTGTTCGCCTCGATCTCGGCGGGCATCTCGGCGCTCTGGGGTCCGCTGCACGGCGGCGCCAACCAGGCCGTGCTGGAGATGCTGGAGCAGATCAAGAACGACGGCGGCGACGTCGACGCCTTCATCCGCAAGGTGAAGAACCGCGAGGACGGCGTCAAGCTGATGGGCTTCGGCCACCGCGTCTACAAGGCGTTCGACCCGCGCGCCGCGCAGGTCAAGGTGCTCGCCCATGAGGTGCTGTCCCAGCTCGGCAAGTCCGACGAGCTGCTGGACATCGCCCTCAAGCTGGAGGAGCACGCGCTCAAGGACGACTTCTTCGTCTCGCGCCGCCTGTACCCGAACGTGGACTTCTACACGGGCCTGATCTACCGCGCGATGGGCTTCCCGACCAGCATGTTCACCGTGCTGTTCGCGCTCGGCCGGCTGCCCGGCTGGATCGCCCACTGGCACGAGATGATCAAGGACCCGACCAGCCGGATCGGCCGCCCGCGGCAGATCTACACCGGCGTCGAGATCCGCGACTACGTGCCGCTCGACGCCCGCTGAGCGAGCCGCAGCCGCAACGAAGGGGCCCGGCCCCCTGCCACCCGATGAGGGAGGCGGGGGCCGGGCCCTTCTTCATGTCTTCATGGCTGTGATGGTTGGGGCGCACGGCGCCCGGGACGATCCCGGGGTGGGGAACGGCCGCTCAAAGCAATCCCCGGGCTCCCGGATCCGGCCCGGCGCCGTGCGCGAGGGCCGTCGACGAATCGACGACCGTCCGGGGCCCGCCGGAGCCCCGCTCTACAAAAGGTAAGACGTAACAGGGGGCGCAGAGTTACGCCAGGGGGGTGTGAGTTGCCTCTCTCCACTCTCCGTGTGCATCCGCGCACCCGGACGGCGGAGCGCATATCACACCGCACGGCGAGCGCGCGGCGTCACCCACCCCGCAGACACCGCAACCCAGCGTGATAGGAATCGTGGCAATCCGGTACGGACCGCCTGCCATCCGCGGAGCGGTGAACGGTCAGGGAGGGAGTGCGCCATGGCCAGGAACGTTGTTGTCACCGGTGGAGGCACCGGCATCGGCCTTGAGGTGGCCCGGCGCTTCGCCGAGGCCGGGGAGCGGGTGGTGATCGTCGGCCGCCGCCCCGGCGTCCTGGACCACGCCACCGCGGAACTCGGCCCCAACGTCACCCCGTTGGTGTGCGACCTGGCCGATCCGGACGCCGTGGAGGCCGCCCTGGCCGAGCTGCCCGCCCGGATCGACGTGCTGGTCAACAACGCCGGCAGCCGGGAGACGGTGTTCGGCGCCGGCCCGCACGCCGTACTGGCCCGCTGGCGCGGCGACTTCGAGCGCAACGTGCTCACCGCCGTGCTGCTCACCGAGTCCGTCCGCGACCGGCTCACCCCCGGCTCCGGCCGGGTCGTCACCATCTCCTCGATCGCCGCACTGCGCGGCGCCGGCTCCTACGGGGCGGCGAAGGCCTCGCTGCACGCCTGGAACAACTTCCTGGCCGCCCAGCTCGGCCCGTCCGGGATCACCGCCAACATCGTGGCGCCCGGCACGGTGGCGGGCACCGAGTTCTTCGGGCCGCGCCTGGACGAGGCGGAGGTCGCCCGCCGCTCGGCGCGCACCCTGCTCGGGCGGATCGGCGAGTCCGGGGAGGTCGCCGCCGCCGTGTGCTTCCTCGCCTCCGAGGAGGCCGGGTTCATCACCGGCGAGATCCTGCACTGCAACGGCGGTGAACTGCTCGGCCGTTGACCGGGCGGCCGGTGTCCGTTCAGGCCGGTGTCCGTTCAGGCCGGTCGGAAGTTGCGCAGGCGCAGGCTGTTGGTGACCACGAAGACCGAGGAGAAGGCCATGGCGGCGCCCGCGATCATGGGGTTGAGCAGGCCGGTGGCGGCCAGTGGCAGGGCGGCGACGTTGTAGGCGAAGGCCCAGAACAGGTTGCCCTTGATGGTGGCCAGGGTGCGTCGGGACAGTCGGATGGCGTCGGCGGCGGAGCGGAGGTCGCCGCGGACCAGGGTGAGGTCGGCGGCCTCGATGGCGGCGTCGGTGCCGGTGCCGATGGCCAGGCCGAGGTCGGCCTGGGCGAGGGCGGCCGCGTCGTTGACGCCGTCGCCGACCATGGCGACGGTGCGGCCTTCGGCCTGCAGTCGCTGGATGGTGGTGACCTTGTCCTCGGGCAGTACTTCGGCGATCACGTCCTCGGTGGGGATGCCGACCTCGGCCGCCACCGACTCGGCGACCAGCCGGTTGTCACCGGTCAGCAGTACCGGGCGCAGGCCCAGGGCCCGCAGCTCGGCGATCGCCTCCGCGCTGGTCGGCTTCACGGCGTCCGCCACCTCCAGCACGGCCCGCGCCGCACCGTCCCAGGCGACGGTGACGGCGGTCCGGCCGGCCCGTTCGGCGGCGGCCCGGGCGGAGGCGAGGGCAGGCGGCAGGGGCGTGTCGGCGAGCAGTGCGGCGCGTCCGGCCAGCACCTGATGGCCTTCGACCATGCCCTGCACGCCCAGCCCGGGCAGGTTCTCGAAGCTCTCGACGGGTTTCAGCTCGCCGAACTTCTCCTGTGCGGCGGTGGCGACGGCCTGGGCGATCGGGTGTTCGGAGGCGTGCTCCAGCGCGCCGGCCAGCCGCAGTGCCTCGTCCTCGGTGGTGCCCTCGGTGGTGTGGACGCCGACCAGGGTCATCCTGCCGGTGGTCACGGTGCCGGTCTTGTCGAGGACGATGGTGTCGACCTTGCGGGTGTTCTCCAGAACCTCGGGGCCCTTGATCAGGATGCCGAGCTGGGCGCCGCGACCGGTGCCGACCATCAGGGCAGTCGGGGTGGCCAGACCCAGGGCGCAGGGGCAGGCGATGATCAGCACCGCGACGGCGGCGGTGAACGCCTCGGTGGGGCTGTCGGTGACCAGCAGCCACCCGACCAGGGTGGCGAGGGCGATCAGGATGACGGCGGGCACGAAGACGGCGGAGATCCGGTCGGCGAGGCGCTGCGCGGCGGCCTTGCCGTTCTGCGCGTCCTCGACCAGCTTGGCCATTCGCGCGAGTTGGGTGTCCGCGCCGACCCGGGTGGCTTCGATCACCAGCCGTCCGCCGGCGTTGACGGTCGCGCCGGTGACGGGGTCGCCGACGGCGACCTCGACCGGCACCGACTCGCCGGTCAGCATCGAGGCGTCCACGGCGGAGCTGCCCTCGATCACGGTGCCGTCGGTGGCGATTTTCTCGCCGGGACGGACCACGAACCGGTCGCCGACCGCGAGTTGGCCGATTGGGACACGGCTCTCGCGGCCGCCGCGCAGCACCGCCACGTCCTTGGCGCCGAGGTCGAGCAGGGCGTGCAGGGCGGCGCCGGCGCGGCGCTTGGAGCGGGCCTCCAGCCAGCGGCCGAGCAGGATCAGGGTGGTGACGGCGGCGGCGGTCTCCAGGTACAGGGTGGAGGAGGCGCCGGTGCGGTCAACGGTGAAGGCGAAGGAGTGCCGCATGCCGGGCATCCCGGCGTGCCCCCAGAACAGCGCCCACACCGACCAGCCGAAGGCGGCCAGGGTGCCGAGCGAGACCAGGGTGTCCATGGTCGCGGCGCCGTGCTTGGCGTTGGTCCAGGCGGCGCGGTGGAACGGCCAGCCGCCGTACACCACGACGGGGCCGGTGAGGGCGAAGGACAGCCACTGCCAGTTGTCGAACTGCAGGGCCGGGACCATCGAGAGCAGCACCACCGGGAGGCTGAGCACGGCGCTGATCAGCAGCCGCTCGCGCAGGGGGTCGGGCTCCGGCGCGGGTGCTTCCGGTTCGGGCTCGGGGGGCGCCGGGAGTTCGGCGGTGTAGCCGGTCTTCTCCACGGTGGCGATCAGCTCGGCGACGCTGGTGCCGGGGCCGAAGTCCACCCGGGCCTTCCCGGTCGCGAAGTTGACGCCCGCCTCGACGCCGTCCATGCGGTTGAGCTTCTTCTCGATCCGGGCGGCGCAGGACGCGCAGGTCATGCCGCCGATCGCCAGTTCGACGCGTTCCCTGGGTCCGGACGGGGCGGCGGGATCGGTGGTGGTGCTCATCGGCTCGTTCCTTCTCGGCGGGGGCGGCCGGAACTGCTCGGCCGCCCCCGTGGTGGCTCAGGCGGCCCGGCCGACCAGCTCGTAGCCGGCCTCGTCCACGGCGGCGGCGATCTGCTCGTCGCCGATCGGGGACTCGGCGGTCACGGTGACGGTACCGGCCTTGGCGTCGGAGGAGACCGCGGTGACACCCGGAAGGGCGGAGACCTCGCCGTTGATCGCCTTCTCGCAGTGGCCGCAGCTCATGCCGCTGACGGTGTAGGTGACGGTGCTGGACATGGAGACCTCCGGGACGCTCGCGCTTGTACCGATAGGAACAGCATACCCCCTAGGGGTATTCCCTCCAGGGGTGACCGGTGTTTTCTCCGGTCGGAGCAACCGGCGGCCCGACCCCGAGCCTAGTCCGCGCCCGTCGCCCGTCCGCCACGGCGGGCGGCCCGTCGCCGCCTGCTGCTCCGAACGGCCGGGCCGCCCTCCGATACCCGCTCGGCCGAACAGGGCGGGGCGAGTACGCGTCCGATATGTTCGGGAATGTGCCCCTTCGACGCCGGGATCGCACGGCGGCCACCGGGAGCGGCGACCCGTCGCCCGCCCGCCGCCACAGCGCGCTGCTCGCCGCCGACCCGCAGGACATCTCCGTCCTGCGCCGGGCCATGCCCGCACTGCTGGCCATCGGCGTGGTGGCCGTGGCCGACATCCTGGCCGGGTCGAGCACCTACCTCGCGCCGCTGATGGTCGTGGTGCCGTCCATCGCCACGCTCACCCTCAAACCGCGCGAGCTGATCGCGGTCTGCCTGCTCGGCCTGCTGGTGATGTTCGGCCTCAACCACTACTACGACAGGGTCACCGCGCCGGCCGACAGCCGCTTCCTGTTCGGCGCGACGATCAGCTACCTCGCGCTCAGCGCGTTCAGCGCCTTCGTCGCCGAACTGCGGATGCGACGAGCCGAGGCCTTCACGGCCGTCAGCTCGGTCGCGGAGGCCGCCCAACGGGCGCTGCTGAGCCAGCCCGAACCGGTCGTCGGGCCGCTGCGGCTCGCCGTGCGCTACGTCTCCGCCGCCGACGCCGCACGGATCGGCGGCGACCTGTACTCCGTCCTGGACACCCCGTACGGCACCCGGGTGCTGGTCGGCGACGTCCGCGGCAAGGGCCTCGGCGCGGTGCAGACCGCGGCCGTGGTGCTCGGCGCGTTCCGCGAGGCCGCCTACGACGAGACCGAACTGCCCGTGGTGGCCGGCCGGATCGAGGCCAGCATGCACCGGCACGTCGCCGACGGGGAGTTCACCACCGCGCTGTTCGCCGAGTTCGGCGCCACCGGCCGGATCGAACTGCTGCACCTCGGACACGTCCCGCCGATCCGGGTCGGCGCCGACGGCCGCGCCGAGGTACTGGAGGCCACCGACCCGTGGCTGCCACTCGGCCTCGGCGACCTCGCGGCGGCCGGCGCGCCCTGCCCCACCACCGTCGCCTTCGGCCCGCAGGACGTCCTGGTGCTGTGCACCGACGGCGTGGTCGAGGCCAAGGGCCGCCGCTCCGGCACCTTCTACCCGCTGGCCGAACGCGTCGGCCCGCTGGTCAAGGACGGCTGGCGCTCCCTGGCCGACCTGGAGACCGCCGTCGCCCGCATCTACTCCGACCTACTGGCGCACACCGGCGGCGAACTCGCCGACGACGCGCTGCTGCTGCTGATCACCCGGCCGGGCCCGGCCGGGTGATCACTTGGCCTCGCCGTAGCAGTCGACCACCGCGGTGCTGAGCGGAAAGCGCACCGGGGTGTCGCCGAAGACCAGGGCCGCGGCCTCGTCGGCGGCCGCGGCGACCTCGGCGGCCACCGCGTCGGCCAGATCGGCCGGGGTGTGCACCACCACCTCGTCGTGCTGGAAGAACACCAGGTGCGGGCGGTCCGGGCCGTTGCGCAGCGCGGTCAGCCGGCGGCGCAGCGCCGCGAGCAGGGCCAGCGCCCAGTCGGCGCCGCTGCCCTGGATGACGAAGTTGCGGGTGAAACGGCCCCGGGCGCGGGCCGAACGGCCGGCCGCCTCGCCGGCCTCCGGGGCCTCGGTGAGGTCCAGCCAGTCCGCCGAGGGCGGCGGGCAGACCCGGCCCAGCCGGGAGGAGACCACGCCGCCGTCCTCGCCGGTGCGGGCCGCGGCCTCCACATAGCCCATCGCGACCGGATAGCGGCGGCGCAGCGTGTTCAGCAGCGGGCCGATGCCGCCGCCGGTCTGGCCGTACATCGCGCCCAGCAGACCCAGCTTGGCCTTCTCCCGGTCGCCCTGGAAGGCGCTGGCGGCGAGCGCCGCGTACAGGTCGCCGCCGGCGGCGGTACGGGCCAGGCCGCGGTCGCCGGACATCGCGGCCAGCACCCGCGGCTCCAGCTGCGCGGCGTCCGCGACCACCAGCAGCCAGCCCGGGTCGGCGACCACGGCGCGGCGCATGGTGCGCGGGATCTGCAGCGCGCCGCCGCCCCGGGACGCCCAGCGGCCGGTGACCACGCCGCCCACCACGTACTCGGGGCGGAACCGGCCGCCGCGCGCCCACGTCGCCTGCCAGGCCCAGCCGTGCGCGGTGTGCAGCCGCGACAGCTCCTTGTAGCGGATCATCAGGGCGGCCGCCGGGTGGTCGATCGCCTTCAGCTCCCACGAGCGGGTGGAGGACAGGTGGATGCCGCGGTCGGCGAACGCCTTGATCACCTTGGTGTGCGAGTCCAGGTTGAACGGCTTGACGCCGAGCGCCTGCTGGACCTCCACGGCGAGCTCGGACAGCTTCGCGGGCAGCGTGCCCGGCAGGGTCGGGCGCGGGCCGAGCAGCTCGGTCAGCAGCGCGTCGTGCACGTCGGCACGCCACGGCAGTCCGTCGTACGCCATCTCGCAGGCCAGCAGCGCCCCCGCCGACTCGGCCGCCACCAGCAGCCGGAACCGGGACCGGGCCGCCGGATCGGCGATCGCCGCGAGTCGCCGCAGCTGCTCCGCGTGGACGGCCACCGTGGCCTCCAACGGATCGGTGCCGGGCGGCAGTTGGAGCCGGTCCGGCGCGAACAGGCCGTCGTCGTCCGGCAGCAGGCCCTCCGGCAGATCGGCCGGCACCGGCAGCCCGCGCAGCCGCGCCCAGGCCGCGCCCAGCGAACGCGGCGCGCCGAGCCGCCCCTCCTGGCCGAGCAGCAGCGTCTCCGTCAGCCGCAGGTCGTGGCAGCGCGCCACCCGGTCCGGCAGCTCGGCCAGCAGCGGGCCGTACGCGGTGTCGGCCGTCGGCCACACCCAGCGCGGCGCGTGCTCGGCCTCCACCGCCGCCACCGCCTCGGCCAGCCGCGGCACCCGCTCGGCCGGGCCGAGCGGGGAGCCGTCCTCGGCCAGCGGGCGCAGCCGGCCGCCCGGGCCGTGCGGGTCGGGCACCAGGGCGTAACGCACGGGGCGGCTCCTTCCGGGTAGCGGTACGGGGGCGTGCGGGTGGACCTGTTGACGGTAGCCGGTACCGGTGACAGCCGCCGCGAGGACGGCAGGTGGGGGATTCGGTGTTCCGCCCGGGCCCGGCGCCCCGTAGGGTCGGCGAACATGAGCGACAATCCCTTCTTCTCGCCCAGCACCCTGGTGTTCGAGCTTCCGCCCTTCGCCGAGATCCGGGAAGAGCACTACCGTCCGGCGTTCGAGCGGGGCATGGCCGACCAGCTCGCCGAGGTCGCCGCGATCGTCGCCGACCCGGAGCCGCCGACCTTCGACAACACCGTGGTGGCGCTGGAGCGTTCCGGCGCGGTGCTGCGCCGGGTGAGCGTGGTGTTCGAGAACCAGGACTCCTCCGACACCACCCCCGGAGTCCAGGAACTCGACGCCGAGATCAGCCCCCGGCTGGCCGCGCACTCCGACGCGATCCACCTCGACGCGGCGCTGTTCGCCCGCCTCGACACCCTCCACCGCACCCGCCACGAACTCGGCCTGGACGCCGAGTCGTTGCGCCTGCTGGAGCGCCGCCACACCGCCTTCGTCCGGGCCGGCGCCCGCCTCGACGAGGCCGGCCAGCAGCGGCTGCGCGAGATCAACACCCAACTCGCGGCCGACGCCGCCGCGTTCCGCAAGAACACCCACGAGGCCTCGCTGGCCGGCGCGATCGTGGTGGACAGCGCCGACGCCCTCGACGGGCTGCCCGACACCGCGATCGCCGCCGCCGCCGAGAACGCCCGCGCGCTCGGCCACGACGGCCACTGGGTGCTCAGCCTGAAGAACTTCTCCAACCAGACCGAACTCGCCCAGCTCACGGACCGCGCGCTGCGCGAGCGCCTGCTCACCGCCTCGCTGCGGCGCGGCCTGGACACCAACGGCCCGCTGGCCGCCCGGATGGCCGCGCTGCGCGCCGAACGCGCCGCGCTGCTCGGCCACGCCAGCCACGCCGCGTACGTGGTCGCCGACGAGACCGCCGGCACCGTCGAGGCGGTCGGCGCGATGCTCGGCCGACTGGTCGGGCCCGCCGTGGCCAACGCGCAGCGCGAGGCCGCCGAGCTGGCGGCCGCCGCGGCCGCCGACGGCGTCACCGAACTCGCCGCGCACGACTGGGCGTTCTACGCCGAGAAGGTGCGCGCCGAGCGCTACGACGTGGACACCGCGGCACTGCGCCCGTACTTCGAACTGGAGCGGGTGCTGCGCGACGGCGTGTTCTTCGCGGCCAACCTGGCTTACGGCCTGCGGTTCACCGAGCGGCCGGAACTGACGGCCTACCACCCCGACGCCCGGGTCTTCGAGGTGACCGACGCGGACGGCTCCGCGCTGGGCCTGTTCATCGGCGACTTCTTCGCCCGGGAGTCCAAGCGCGGCGGCGCGTGGATGAACGAACTGGTCTCGCAGTCCCGCCTGCTGGGCGGCAAGCCGGTGGTGGTCAACAACCTCAACATCGCGCACCCGGCGGCCGGGGAACCGGCGCTGCTCAGCTGGGACGAGGTGCGGACGCTGTTCCACGAGTTCGGGCACGCGCTGCACGGCCTGTTCTCCGATGTGACGTACCCGCTGTTCGCGGGCACCGAGGTGCCGCGGGACTTCGTGGAGTTCCCGTCCCAGGTCAACGAGATGTGGATGGTCTGGCCCGAGGTGCTGGCCAACTACGCCCGGCACCACGTCACCGGCGAGCCGCTGCCCGCCGAGGTGGTCGAGCGGATGCTGGCCGCCGAGAACTACGGGCAGGGCTTCCGCACCGTCGAGTACCTGGCGGCGGCGCTGCTCGACTGGGCGTGGCACTCGCTGCCCGCCGGGACGGTCGTCGAGGACGCGGAGGCGTTCGAGGTGCGGGCTCTCGCCGATGCCGGCGTGGGGATGGCGACGGTGCCGCCGCGGTACCGGACCGGGTACTTCAACCACGTGTTCTCGAACGGGTACAGCGCCGGGTACTACGCGTACATCTGGTCCGAGGTGCTGGACGCCGAGACGGTGGAGTGGTTCCGGGAGGGCGGGCGCGCGGTGCGGGAGAGCGGGGAGCTGTTCCGGGCCGAGCTGCTGTCGCGGGGCGGGAGCCGGGACGCGATGGAGTGTGTGCGGGCGGTGCTGGGGCGGGATGCGTCGATCGAGCCGCTGCTGGTTCGGCGCGGGCTGAAGTAGCCGGGCCGCAGGGCGTGCGGGTTCGTCGCGTGCGCCCTCGGTCCTGCTCGCGCAGTTCGCACCCTCGCTTCGCCGGGGGACCCCCGCGCCCCGGTCGGGGCGCGGGGGTCCTGTGACGTCTATTCGGTGAAGACGGGGCCGTAGCCGGGGGCCGGGTTGCCGGTGGGGGTGAGGGCGCAGTAGCCGCCGGTGCCCCGGCACCAATACCACATGGTCCAGGCGGCGGCGAAGCCGTTCATCGCGGTGACCTGGCGGCGGATCAGTTCGGCGTTGCCGGGGGTGGCGGCGCTGGGCGGGCCCCACTCGCCGACCAGGACGGGGAGGTGGTGGGCGCGGGGGTAGGCGGTGATGGCGTCGGTGTAGGCGTCGATGAAGCCGCCGGCCGGGTCCCAGTCCCGGCCGGCTTCGACGGCGGTGTCGTAGAAGTGCGGGGCGTAGCCGATCCGGTCGGCGCCGGGGCGGGGGTCGGTGAAGGCGGGGAGCCTGGTGGGGACGCCCTGGCCGACCAGGACGGTGGGTTCGACGAACAGCCAGGCGTCGCGGTCGGCCTGACGGACCGCCGTGATCAGGCGGCGGTACATGGCGGGGAGCCGGCCCTGTTCGAGGGCGGCGGCGGAGGCGGCGAGGACGGCCGGGTCGGTGGGGTCGCCGTCCACCGGGCCGAACGGCTCGTTGAACAGGTCGTAGCCCAGCAGGGCGCGGTGGCCGCGCAGTTCGCGGGCGACGGTGGTGTACAGGTCGGCCTGGGCGCGTTGCAGGTCGCGGTCGTCGTAGAGGTGGCGGAAGGCGGCCTGGACGGACGGCTGGAAGTAGCCGGCGAACCAGTCGTTCGGGTCGGGCGTGAACGGCAGGCCGTCGTCGCGGGTGGCCCAGCTGGGCGCGCCGCCCTTTCCGCCGCCGAAGTACTGCCCGTAGACGTCCTGGTGGAAGTCGACGACGGCGTACAGGTGGTACTTCTCGGCCCAGTCCAGGATGCGGTGCAGGCGGGCGAGCTGGGCCCGGTCGTAGCGGCCGGGGGCGGGTTCGAGGCGGGCCCAGGAGACGGCGACGCGGATCAGCCGGAAGCCGTGCGAGGCGAGGTCGCGCAGGTCGGCCTCGGTGGTCTCGTCGTACTTGTCGAGGTTGAAGCCACGCAGGTCGAGGACGCGGCCGTGCCGGTCGGTGAAGGCGGTGCGGCCGTCGGGGAGGGTGGTGGCGGAGACCTTGCGGGCGTCGAACCGGTCGGCGCGGTCGGCGGGCGGGCCGGCCGAGACGGTGCCGAGGACGGCGGCGGCGGTGAGCAGCAGGGCGGCGGCGGAGCGGCGGACGCGCACGGGGCACCTCGCGGCGGGGTGGGGGAGGGAGTGCGCCGATCCTGCCGGAGCCGTCCCCGCCGCACAAGAGGTGAGACCCGCTCATGTTTGACGGGCGGTCAGGCCTCCGGGGCGACGATCATCGGCGGCAGGTCGGCGGCGGCGGAGAGCCGGCCCCACAGCAGGTCGGCCAGTGCCTGCACCATCCGGGCGCGCGGGCAGGGGCGGGTCTCCAGCCACCAGTCGCCGGCCGCCAGCACCATGCCGGTGATCGAGCGGCCCCAGGTCTCGGAGAGCAGCGGCCCGTCCTGCCCGAGGTCGATCTGCTGCTGGATGGCCCGGGTGATCTCCTCGGCGATCTGCCGCAGCGCCGGCGCCAGCGCGTTGCCCGCGCCGGTGGGGTCGCCGGGCTCGGGGTGGGTGAGCAGCCGGTACACCTGCGGGCGGGCCTCGATCGCGGCCAGGTAGATGTCCAGCACGTGCTCGACCCGGTCGCGGCGCTCCAGCGGCTCGTTGAGGGCGGCCCGGACGGCGGCCAGCAGTCCGGCCGTGTGACGTGCCGTCAGTGCGCCGATCAGGCCGTTCCGGTCGCCGAAGTGCCGGTACAGGATGGGCTTCGTGATGCCCGCCTCGGCGGCGATCGCGTTCATGCTGGCGCTCGGGCCCTCGCGCTGGACGACCCGGTCGGCGGCGTTGAGCAGTTGTTCGCGGCGGGGTTCGCTGGTCATGCGCTGCTCCTCGTGCGTGCAGGGCGGCCCGGGACGGGCGTTGACACCGGTTACCTATCGGTAGCAGACTCGCCACCATGTTACCGGAGGTAACAGCGCAGTGGCGCGGACGCTCCGGCCCGCATCCCCGTCTCATGGAGGCCGACCATGACCACCTTCTCGCTCGACCCCGGGCCGGACCAGATCGCCGTCCGCGACTGGCTGCACGGCTTCGCCGCCGACGTCATCCGTCCGGCCGCCGCCGAGTGGGACGAGCGCGAGGAGACCCCCTGGCCGATCATCCAGGAGGCCGCCAAGATCGGCATCTACTCGCTCGACTTCTACGCCCAGCAGTTCTTCGACCCGTCCGGCGTCGGCATCCCGATCGCCATGGAGGAACTGTTCTGGGGCGACGCCGGCATCGGCCTGGCCATCACCGGCACCACCCTGGCCGCCGTCGCCGTGCTCGCCAACGGCACCGACGAGCAGATCGGCACCTGGGCGCCGCAGATGTTCGGCACCCCCGAGGACGTCAAGGTCGCCGCGTTCTGCTCCTCCGAGCCCGACGCCGGCTCCGACGTCTCCGCGCTGCGCACCCGCGCCGTCTACGACCAGGCCAAGGACGAGTGGGTGATCAACGGCACCAAGACCTGGGCCACCAACGGCGGCATCGCCCACGTCCACGTGGTGGTCGCCACCGTCGACCCCGAGCTCGGCGCGCGCGGCCAGGCGTCCTTCCTGATCCCGCCCGGCACCAAGGGCCTGAGCCAGGGCCAGAAGTTCAAGAAGCACGGCATCCGCGCCTCGCACACCGCCGAGGTCGTCCTCGACGACGTACGGATCCCCGGCCACTGCCTGCTCGGCGGCAAGGAGAAGCTGGACGCCCGCCTCGCCCGGGCCCGCGAGGGCAGCAAGGGCGGCGGCAAGAACGCCGCGATGGCCACCTTCGAGGCCTCCCGCCCGGCCGTCGGCGCGCAGGCCATCGGCATCGCCCGGGCCGCGTACGAGGTCGCCCTCGACTACGCCAGGACCCGGGTCCAGTTCGGCAAGCCGATCATCGAGAACCAGGGCGTCGCCTTCCAGCTGGCCGACATGAAGACCCGGATCGACGCGGCCCGGCTGCTGGTCTGGCGGGCCTCCTGGATGGCCGTCAACAACCAGCCGTTCACCAACGCCGAAGGCTCGATGTCCAAGCTGTACGCCGGCGAGACGGCCAAGTTCGTCACCGCGCAGGCCATGCAGATCCTCGGCGGCAACGGCTTCACCCGCGAATACCCGGTCGAGCGGATGCACCGCGACAGCGCCATCTACACCGTCTTCGAGGGCACCAGCGAGATCCAGCGCCTGGTCATCGCCCGGGCCATCTCCGGCGCGCCGATCCGCTGACGGGCCACCCGCCGGCCCGGGTGTGGTCCCGCTGCACCACGCGGGACCACCGCGATGATCACGTTCTTCGGCTCCACGCCGTCGCTGATTCGGCAGGCCCGGGCGGTCTCGACGGCGGGGGCGGACATGCTGCTCCTCCGAATGGGCCGGACTCGCGGTGTGGCGATCGGACCATCGGAAATCGGGCGGCACCGGCGGGCCGCTGTGCGCCGATCAGAAACTCGGCTCGCGGCGCTCCAGGAACGCCGCCAGGCCCTCACGGACGTCCGGCGCCGTGCGGGAAGCGCGCTCCCAGGGCTCCAGGGCGGCCGCCGCGTCCGCCGGGGCGACGGCCAGCGCCGCCTTCACCGCGCCGATCGTCTGCGGCGAACGATGGGTCAGCAGGCGGGCGAACTCCCGCGCCCGGGAGTCGAGTTCGCCGGCCGGGACGACCTCGTCCAGCAGGCCGAAGAGCTCCGCGCGGGCGGCCGGGACGAGCGTGCCGGAGAACAGCAGGTACTTGGCCCGGGCCGGGCCGACCAGCGCGGCCAGCCGCAGCGTCGGCACCGCCGGGTACACCACGCCCAGCTTGGCCGGGGTGATGCCGAGCCGGGCGTCCTCGGCGGCGAACCGCAGGTCGCAGGCGACCGCCAGCTGGCAGCCGCCGCCCACGCAGGCGCCCCGGATCACCGCCAGCGTCGGGCGCGGGAAGGCCGCCAGCGCCTCCTCGGCCGCCACGTTCAACGCGTGGTAGGCGTCCGCGGCGGCCGGATCGGCGTACACCTCGGCGAGTTCGGCGATGTCCGCACCGGCCGAGAAGGTGCCCTCCGCGCCGGTCAGAAGCAGCGCCCGCACGTCGGTGCGGGTACCCAGCTCGGCCAGCAGGCCCGGCAGCGCCCGCCACATGGCGCCGGTCACCGCGTTGCGGCGCTCCGGCCGGTCCAGCAGCACCGTCGCCACCCGGTCCGCGCCCACCCAGCAGCGCAGGCCCGCCACCTCGGTCGGCAACTCGGTGTCCCCGGGGCCGGGGCGGTCGAGCGGATCGGTGCTCGCGGACATCACGGCCTCCGGGACGCTGGGGAAGGGGCGGGCGTCAGCCTTCCACAGCGCGCCGGGTGCGGGCCATGTGATCCGGATCAAGCCGCCTGGCGGGCCGCCCGCCACTCCGGCGCCAGCATCGACCAGATCTCCAGGTCCAGGCGCTCGCCGCGGTGCTCGGTGTACTTGCGCAGCGTCCCGTCCAGGGTCATGCCCAGGCGCTGGGCGGTCGCCCGGCTGCGCGGGTTCACCGTGGAGTTCCACCACTCGGCGCGGTACAGGCCGCGCTCCAGCAGCGCGTAGTCCAGCAGGTGCCGGACCGCCTCGGTGACCAGCCCGCGGCCCCGGCCGGCCGGCTCCGACCACACGCCGATCTCGCACACCCCGCCCTTGGCGTCGAAGTGGACGAACATCGTCCCGCCGACCAGGGTGCCGTCGAGCCAGATCCCGTAGATCCGGCCGGTGTCGCCGGCCTGCTTGTCGGCGTACCGCTGCAGGGTCGCGCGGGCCGACGCCAGGTCGGTGCTGGAGGCGGCCCACGGGATGAACGGGTCGACGGTGGCCCGGGCGCGGTCCATGTGCGCCAGGAACTCCTCGGCCTGCCACGGCTCCAGCGGGCGGAGCTCGGCGTTCTCGGCGAGTGCGACGGTGTACATGGGCGGCCCCTCCGGTGTTCCGACATACATAACAAACGTTTGGTAGGTACCCTAGCGCGATGACACCACCCGCTCGCGGAGACCATGAAGCCCGCCGCCGGGACGTCTCCGAGGCGGTCTGGCGGGTACTCGCCGCCCGCGGCTTCGGCGGACTCACCCTGCGCGCCGTGGCCGCCGAACTCGGCGCCTCCACCGGGCTGCTCACCCACTACTTCCCCAACAAGCGGGCCCTGGTCGCACACGCACTGGACGTCCTCGACCGGCAGTCCGCCGAACGCCACCGCCCCGCCACCGCCGAAGCCGCCACCGCCCGCGGCCTGACCGTGCTGCGCGCCGCCCTGCTCGACATCCTGCCGCTGGACGGCGCGGGCGCGGCCGGCAACCGGATCTGGGTCGGCTCCTGGGACGTCGCGCTCACCGACCCCGAACTGACCGCCGAACACGCTGAGCGCTACCGCCGCAGCCGGCGGCGGATGACCGAGCTGTGCGCCGAGGCCCAGGAACGGGGCGAACTCCCCACCGACCGGCCGGCCGCGGACCTTGCCGCGCTGGCCCAGTCCTTCGCGCTCGGACTGGTGGTGCAGGCGCTGTTCGCGCCCGCCGAATTCCCGCCGGAGCGCCAACGCGCGCTGCTGGACGGGTTCCTGGCCGGCCTGGTGGCGGGGGAGGGGCCGGGCCCGGCCGGGGGCTGACCGGGGGCCGGGCAGGGACTGGCGGGGGACTGGTGGGGCAGACCGGGACTGGCCGGCGCGGGGTGGGGACTGGCGGAGGTCGGCCTGGGCCGACCGGGGGCCGACCGGACTGGCCGGGGCGGGGGTGGGGCTCCTCGACGGGTCGCCGGAGTGTGGTGTGCCCCCAGCAGGATTCGAACCTGCGACCTACCGCTTAGAAGGCGGGTGCTCTATCCGCTGAGCTATGGGGGCCGGGTGTGACGTCGGCCCGCTTGCCGGGCCTGGGCGCCGGACGGGATGTTCCGGGACAGGATACGGGTGTTCAGTTCCGCCACCTGGACTTGGAAGACCGGACAGGGGTGTGTCGGCCTCCACGGGGCGGTCCGATAATCGCAGGTAGTGCCGTGGTGCGCAGCGTCCTGTGGCGTCCTGGAGCCGGACGTTGTGCAGTCGTTACGGGGCTGTCTCCCCACCCGTTATGCATTCGGCGCGGCAATCCCCCGAACCGGCCCGCGGGTGGGGGCGTGTTTAGGGGTTCGTTCCGGCGGATGACATGGACGGGGCGAGTTGACGTCCGCCCGTTCGGGGTTTCGGCGGTGGCGTACGGGTGTCCAGTGGGTGCACGGCGTGATTTGTCGTGGACACGCCTCCAGCTTGTCACTTCAAGTGATCGATTCCGAACAGGAAATCACCGACATTTCACTCTCCCGAGTTATCGAGGTTTTCCACAGGGCCGAGTTTTCCACAGGGGAGGCGAAGTTGCTGGTCCGAATTCGCCGATGGGCGGAGGATCTGTCCGCGGCGGAAATACCGTCGGCGAAAAGCGGTTCGGCCGGTGCGGCGGCCGGAGAACGGAGTCAGGGGAATGGACGGCGCGCTGGTGACGATGGTCGGCAATGCGGCCTCGAATGTGACGTACCGGGAGACGGCCGGCGGCGTGGCCGTTGCCAGCTTCCGACTGGCCGCCACCGAGCGGCGCTACGACCGGGAGCGCGGGGATTGGTCGGACGGTGAGACCACCTGGGTGACGGTGGTGGCCTGGCGGCGGCTCGCCGTCAATGTGGTCAGTTCGGTCACCAAGGGAGACCCGCTGGTGGTGAGCGGGCGGCTGCGGGTGCGCGAATGGGGGGAGGAGAGCAGTCGGCGCACCGAGGTGGAGATCGACGCCCGCGCGGTGGGGCACGATCTCACCCGCGGCACCGCGGTCTTCAAACGTGCGGTGGAGGCCCGGGCAGCGGAGGCCAGAACGGCTGTGGTGCAGGGCAGTTCGGCGGCCGAGTGGCCGACCGGCCCGGCCCGGGGCGGATCGCGGGCGGTGCGGCTGGTGGAGGAGGCGGTGCCGGAATGGATCGTCAAAGCGGTGGCGGCCCGTCGGGAGGCGGATGCGGCGGCGGCCGCGGCCGGTGCGGCCGGTGGTGCGGCGGGCGGCCCGACGGGTGGGATCGCCGGGTCCGCGGGGCCGGGGGGTTCGGATGTGACGGAGGAGGTTCTGAACTGACGGATTCTGGGCACCTGAGGCACCGATCGGTGCAATCCTGATTGCCGCGGCGGCGGTCCATGGCTTTATGTCGACTCATCAACTCCCGCTGGCAGACTGCTCCTTGATAACGAAACAGCCACGATATCGTCCTGATTTGCTACGGGCGCCGAGCGCCCGGGCGGCGTCAATAGGATGCGTCTGGTCCACACACGTGCAGCGGCGCCACAGGGGGTTGCCGCTTTGCAGGGGGCGGGTTGCCACCGGCACGTCGCCGCCCGGAGGGATCGCACATGTTCCACAAGCAGGGGCGGGCTGTCTCCCGCATCGTTGCTGTCATGCTCGCGTCCGGTCTTGTCGTCGGGTCGGGGCTGCTCGCCACCGGCACCGCCGCCGCGGCCGACGGCCACTCGGGAGTGACCGGGAAGCTGCAGGGCGGCGTCCGCTACGGCGAGAAGATCGAACACGAGGTGAGCCCCGGCCACTGGCTGGCCATCCCCGCAGGACAGTTCACCCTCGGTGTGGTCGGCACCGAGAGCACCCTGGACGTCTACTGCATCGACCTGCTCAACGACACGCTCAAGAACGCCACGTACCACGAGACCGACTGGGCCTCCACCTCGCTCTCCCAGCCGGAGAAGGTCAAGGCCAAGGCCGGCCCGAAGATCCAGTGGATCCTCGAGAACTCCTTCCCGAACATCGACGAGGCCGCGCTCTCCAAGGCGTCCGGGATCGACGGTCTGACCAAGGACGACGCCGCCGCGGCCACCCAGGTGGCGATCTGGCACTTCTCCGACCCGAACGTCGCGACCAGGCAGAGCAACGACTTCCCGAAGGCCAAGCAGCTCACCGCCTGGCTGATAGCCCAGGCCGACGCCAAGGGCGGCGCCGAGGAGCCCAAGCCCTCGCTGGCCCTCAACCCGGGCTCGGTGGCCGGCAAGAGCGGCGAGACGCTCGGCCCGATCACCGTCACCACCGGCGGCGGTGCCGCCGACGTCGCCGTCGCCCTCGACAAGAAGGGCACCGACGCGGGCGTCACCCTGGTCGACAAGAACGGCGCCACGGTGAAGACCGCCAAGAACGGCGACCAGCTGTTCGCGAAGGTCCCGGCCGGTGCGGACGCCGGCACCGCCACCATCAACGCGGACGCCTCCGCCACCATCAAGCTCGGCCGGGCGTTCGTCGGCGACGAGAACGGCAAGCACAGCCAGACGCTGATCCTGGCCGGCAGCAACAAGGTCAAGGTCAACGCCCTCGCCACCCTCGCCTGGGCGCCCACCGGCCCGATCCCGGCCGCCACCGGCAAGGTCGACTGCACGCAGGGCGCGCTGGTCCTCACCGTCTCCAACAAGGGCGACCGGGACTGGAAGTTCACCGTCGGCGGCAAGGACGTCACCGTGAAGCCCGGCGCCACCCAGGACGTCGTCCTGCCGGTCGCCGAGGACACCGCCTACAACTTCACCGTCACCGGCCCGGGCGGCTTCTCGCAGACCTTCAGCGGGGTGCTGAACTGCAAGACCGACAGCGTCAGCCTGCCGCCGACCACCCCGCCGGCCACCCCGAAGCCCAGCTCGTCCGGTCCTGAGCTGGCCTCCACCGGTGGTGGTATGGGCACCGGCATCACCGCCGCGATCGCCGGCGCGCTGGTCGTCGCCGGTGCCGCCGCGGTCTACGCCCTGCGCCGCCGCGGCCGCCACAGCCGCGCCTGACCCGCACGCTGACCCTCTCCCCGGCCATCCGGTCGGGGGGAGGGGACGGCCCCGCCCCCGCATACAGGGGGCGGGGCCGTTCGCGTCCTGGGCCGCCCGCAGCCGCGGCCCGGCAGGCCGCCGTCACCGCGCACCCCGAAGGGCGTTCGGGGCGGCACCGGCCTTACGGCACAATGGAAGGCTGCAAGCCGATTACTCGACGACGACGCCGGAGCGATCTCACGTGGCGGAATACATCTACACCATGCGCAAGGTGCGCAAGGCACACGGCGACAAGGTCATCCTTGACGACGTGACGCTCTCCTTCCTCCCCGGGGCGAAGATCGGCGTCGTCGGCCCCAACGGCGCCGGCAAGTCCACCGTGCTGCGGATGATGGCCGGTCTGGACCAGCCCTCCAACGGTGACGCCTTCCTCTCGCCGGGCTTCACCGTCGGCATGCTCCAGCAGGAGCCGCCGCTGGACGAGACGAAGACCGTGCTGGAGAACGTCCAGGACGGCGTCAAGGAGACCAAGGGCAAGCTCGACCGGTTCAACGAGATCGCCGAGCTGATGGCGACCGACTACTCGGACGCGCTGCTCGAAGAGATGGGCAAGCTCCAGGAGGACCTGGACCACGCCAACGCCTGGGACTTGGACGCCCAGCTGGAGCAGGCCATGGACGCGCTGGGCTGCCCGCCCGGTGACTGGCCGGTCACCAAGCTGTCCGGTGGCGAGAAGCGCCGCGTGGCGCTGTGCAAGCTGCTGCTGGAGCAGCCCGACCTGCTGCTGCTCGACGAGCCCACCAACCACCTGGACGCCGAGTCGGTGAACTGGCTGGAGCAGCACCTGGAGAAGTACCCCGGCACCGTCGTCGCCGTCACCCACGACCGGTACTTCCTGGACAACGTCGCCGAGTGGATCCTCGAGCTCGACCGCGGCCGCGCCTACCCGTACGAGGGCAACTACTCCACCTACCTGGAGACCAAGCAGACCCGTCTCAAGGTCGAGGGCCAGAAGGACGCCAAGCGCGCCAAGCGGCTCAAGGAAGAGCTGGAGTGGGTCCGCTCCAACGCCAAGGGCCGCCAGGCCAAGTCCAAGGCCCGTCTCGCCCGTTACGAGGAGATGGCGGCCGAGGCCGACAAGATGCGGAAGCTGGACTTCGAGGAGATCCAGATCCCGCCGGGCCCGCGTCTGGGCAGCGTCGTCATCGAGGTCGACAAGCTCAACAAGGCCTTCGGCGAGAAGGTGCTGATCGAAGACCTGAGCTTCACCCTGCCGCGCAACGGCATCGTCGGCATCATCGGCCCGAACGGCGCCGGCAAGACCACCCTGTTCAAGATGCTCCAGGACCTGGAGACCCCGGACAGCGGCACCGTCAAGGTCGGCGAGACCGTCAAGATCAGCTACGTCGACCAGACCCGCTCCAACATCGACCCGAAGAAGACCCTGTGGGAGGTCGTCTCCGACGGCCTCGACTGGATCAACGTCGGCCAGGTCGAGATGCCGTCCCGCGCGTACGTCTCCGCCTTCGGCTTCAAGGGCCCGGACCAGCAGAAGCCGGCCGGCGTGCTGTCCGGTGGTGAGCGCAACCGCCTCAACCTGGCGCTCACCCTCAAGCAGGGCGGCAACCTGCTGCTCCTCGACGAGCCGACCAACGACCTCGACGTCGAGACGCTGTCCTCGCTGGAGAACGCGCTGCTGGAGTTCCCCGGCTGCGCCGTGGTCATCTCCCACGACCGCTGGTTCCTGGACCGAGTGGCCACCCACATCCTCGCCTACGAGGGCGACAGCAAGTGGTTCTGGTTCGAGGGCAACTTCGAGTCCTACGAGAAGAACAAGATCGAGCGCCTGGGCGCCGATGCGGCCCGCCCGCACCGCGCGACCTACAAGAAGCTGACCCGCGGCTGATCCGCGGTTCGCACGGCGGCCCGGCAGCCCACCCCTCGGGGCGGACTGCCGGGCCGCGGCCCGTAGGCTTCCTGCGGGTCCACCTGATGTGAGGAGAACACCGTGGCACGCCACATCTACGCCTGCCCCCTGCGGTGGTCGGACATGGACGCCTTCGGTCACGTCAACAACGTGGTCTTCCTGCGCTACCTGGAGGAGGCCCGGATCGACTTCATGTTCACCCAGGCCGCCGAGGCCGGGGCCGGGGAGTTCGCCGGCGGGTCCGTGGTGGCGCGCCACGAGATCGACTACAAGCGGCCGCTGGTGCACCGCCCTGAGCCGGTCACCATCGAGACCTGGGTGACGAAGATCGGCGGAGCCTCCCTGACCGTCTCCTACGAGATCAAGGACATCGCGGAGGACGGCACCGAGACGGTCTACGTCAAGGCCTCCACCGTGGTCGTCCCCTACAACCTCGTCGAGGGCCGCCCGCGCCGGATCAGCCCCGTGGAGCGGGAGTTCCTCAGCCGCTTCATGGACGAGCAGCCCGCCGACTGCACCGTCTGACGGGCGTCCGACGACCTCGCACCGAGACCGCCGCACTCACGAATCGAGCTGAACCCCGGTGACCGCGAACCCCCGCCTCGACCTCGCCGACCAGGGCGAGGCCGCCGACCTGGTGGCCTTCCTGAGGCGGCTGCTGCGCTTCGACCGGGCCGCCGCGGTCCGGTTGCAGGTGGTGCCGGGGGCGGACGGCGGCGGCGTGCTGGCGGTGTTCGGGCGGCTGCCGCTGGGCGGGTCGGCGGTACTCGCGGTGCGCACCGTGCGGCTCGCCGGGCAGCCGGCGGCGGCCGACCTCACCGTCTCCGCCGGGCAGTTGCTGGAGTCCGTGGACGAGCCGGGCGCCCGCCTGGCACTGCCCGCCCCGGTCACCGGTCCGTCCTGGGCCGGCCTGCTGCCGCCGCGCTCCGGCTGGCAGCCGCTCGGGCAACCGCCGGTCGACCAGGTGATGGACGAAGTGCGCACCGCCGTCGCCGAGTTCAAGCAGCGCGTCGCCGAGGTGCCGGAGCACCACCGGAGCCGGCAGGCGGTGGACGCGATAGCGGACGAGATCTGGTCCCGGCCGCTGGGCGCCGCCGAGGGCCTGCCGCTGCGGGCCGCGCACGCCGCCCACGCGATCGGGTTCCTGCGGCCCGGCACCCCGCTGCACGCGTTCCGCGCCGGCCCCTGGCTGCGGCTGGACGCCCCCGCCGGCTCGGTCGCCCTGCGGTCCGGCGGCGCCCCCGGCGCGGGCCTGGGGCTCAGCCCGCTGCGATAGCTCCCGGCGGGGCCCCGGCCGGGGCGGCCCCGAGAGGCGCCAGCCCGCTGCGCCGAGCCAGGGCGGCCCGCTCAGCCCGCTGCGCCGAGCCGGGGCGGCCCGCTCAGCCCGCCGTGTTGATCATCGCGGCGGCGGCGTACGTCAGGTAGTTCCACAGCTCGTGCTCGTCCTCGGCGGGCAGCGCGAGCTGGTCGAGGGCGGTGCGCATGTGCCGCAGCCAGGCGTCGTGCGCGGCCCGGTCGACCTGGAACGGGACGTGCCGCATCCGCAGGCGCGGGTGGCCGCGGTGCTCGCTGTAGGTACGCGGGCCGCCCCAGTACTGCATCAGGAACAGCGCGAAGCGCTCCTCGGCGGGGCCGAGGTCCTCCTCCGGGTACATCGGACGCAGCAACTCGTCCTGGGCGACGCCCTGGTAGAAGAGGTGGACCAGCCGGCGGAAGGTCGGCTCGCCGCCGACGCGGTCGTAGAAGCTCTGCTCCTCCTCCGCGGTCGTCGGCTGCACGGTCTCCTCGTGTGCGGTGTCGCGCCCGGTGTCAGTCACCCGTCCATGGTCGCAGACGCCGACGGGGGCCGTACACCGCCGAACGTCCCGGTGTACGGCCCCCGGCGCGGGGCGGGCAGGGGCGGCTACGCGTCGTCCCAGTTGAAGAAGCGCCAGGCGATGGCGGACAGCACCACGGTGAAGCCCAGCAGGATGCCCATGCCGGGGAGTGCCTCGGCGAGGCCGCCGCCCTGGCTGAGCACCGACTTGGCGGGGTTGATCAGGTAGCGCAGCGGCAGGGCCTTGGAGATGTCCTGCAGCCAGCTCGGCGCGGAGTCCAGCGGGATGAACGCGCCGCCGAGGAAGGACATCGGCAGGATGATCAGCTGGTTCATGCCGTTCGCCGACTCCTCGGACTTCGCCAGCGAGCCGGTGACCAGGCCCAGCGACATGAAGGCCAGGGTGGCGCAGATCACCAGCGGGATCACCAGCCACCAGTTGCCGGTGAGCTTCAGGCCGAAGAAGTCCAGCTGCGCGACGGTGAGGAACAGCGCGGTCTGGGCGAGCGCCACGATCACGCTGACCAGCACCCGGGCGCCGACGATGGTGCCCGCCGAGATGGGCGCCAGCCGCAGGCGGCGCAGCACCCGCTTCTTGCGCCAGGTCACCAGGGTGAAGGAGGCGCCGTAGACCGCGCCCATGGCGATCGCGTAGGCGAGCAGGCCGGGCGTCAGGTACTGGATCGGCTGGGTGGAGTCGTCCTCGACCTTGGAGGCGTCCAAGGTGAAGGCGGGGGTGGCGTGCGAGGCCTGCTGGTTGGCGGTCTGCACCAGGGAGTTCATGATGCCCTGCACGGTGCCGGCCTTGACCTGGTCGGCCTGGCTGAAGCGGAGCACCAGCCTGCCGTCGGGGCCCTCGGTCACCAGGCCGTCCAGGTCGCCCTTCTTGACCTTGGCGAGCGCCGCGTTCTCGTCGGTGAACGGGGTGATCTCCAGGACGGACAGCGGGCCGTCCTTTTGGTCCTTCAGCGCGTCCAGCAGCTTGACCTGGCCGACTTCGGCGACCTTGACGTGCGAGGTTCCGCCGCCCTTGTAGAGGACGCCGAACAGCACCAGGAACATCAGCGGCAGGGCCAGGGTGAAGAACAGGGTGCCCTTGTCGCGGACGAAGCCGAGCAGCATGACCCGGGACAGTCCGACGAAGGCGTTGGCCTTCTCCGGGCCGCCGCCGTCGGAGACGGGCGAGGCGGGGGAAGTGCGGGCCTGGTCGGTGGCGGTCATGCCCGGTACTCCCGTCCGGTCAGCTGGAGGAAGACGTCCTCCAGGGTGGCGCCGCGGACTTCGAGGCCGCGCAGCGCGTTCTCCTCGGCCAGCATGGCGAGCACCGGCCCGGGCACGTGGGTGGACAGGGCCAGGGTGATGCCGTCGTCCTCCAGCTTGCTGAACGCGGCGCCCGCGGCGGTGAGCAGCTCACGGGCCCGGTCGGCGGTCAGCATTCCGGACTCCACCCGGATCCGGACGGTGTCGTCGATCTCGCGGACCAGGGCGGCGGGCGCGCCGGTCTTCAGCACCTTGCCGTGGTCCATCACCGAGACGCGGTCGCAGAGGATCTCCGCCTCGTCCAGGTAGTGCGTGGTGAGGACGACGGTGCGGCCCTCGGCGTTGATGTCGCGCAGCAGGTCCCACAGGTTGCGGCGGGCCTGCGGGTCGAGGCCGGTGGTCGGCTCGTCGAGGAAGACCAGCTCCGGGTCGTGCACCAGCGCGCACGCGATGGACAGGCGCTGCGCCTGGCCGCCGGACATCTTGTCGGTCAGCGCGCCCGCGGACTCGGTCAGGCCGACCCGCTCCAGCATCGCGTCGGCTGCCTTCGGGCCGATGCCGTAGAAGGAGGCGAAGGTGCGGATGGTCTCGCGCGCCGTCAGCTTGTTGAAGAACGCCGACGCCTGGAACTGCACGCCGATGCGCGGCAGCAGCTTGCTGTTGCGCGGCCACGGCGACAGGCCGAGCAGTTCCACGCGGCCCTCGTCGGCCTCCCGGATGCCCTCCAGGATCTCCAGCGTGGTGGTCTTGCCCGCCCCGTTCGGCCCGAGCAGGCCGTAGAACTCGCCAGTGCCGACGGAGAGTGACACTCCGTCGACAGCCTGGACATCCCCGTACCGCTTCCGGATCCCGTCCGCGGTTATTGCTTCAGTCATGGGGCGAGCGTAGGGGGTGCGGCACTCCCCACGAGCACCGTTGTGCGAATTTTGATCGTTCGGTGATGGCCGGACACGCCACCGGCCCGGCGGCGGGAGCGAGGAACGCTCCGCCGCCGGGCCGGTGATGACGCGCTGTCAGCGGCCGGACCGGGTGACCGGAAGTCAGGCCCGGTGCACCGTGATGGTGGTCCAGGCGCCGATGTGGATGCGGTCGCCGTCGTTCAGCGGGACCGCGGTGTGCGGCGGCAGGGTGTCCGGGCCGCCGTTGAGGGTGGTGCCGTTGGTGGAGTCCTGGTCGACCACCACCCAGCTGCCGTCCGGCTGTTCGGCGAGCAGGGCGTGCTGGTGCGAGGCGCCCGGGTCCTCCGGGGAGACCGACAGGTCGATCTCCGGCACGGTGCCGCGCTGCTGGCTGCGCCGCCCGATCCGCAGCTGGCCCCGGCCGGTCAGCGGGATCCGCCGCTCCTGGGTGTACGGCGGGAAGAACAGTCCGGCCGCCTCCGGGCCGCTGCGGGTCATCATGTCGCTGAAGTAGTCGTGGTCGGCGGCCACCACGGCGAACCAGGTGGTGCGCTGCGGAGCGGCCGGCGGCTGGCCCGGCTGACCCGGCTGGCCCTGCTGCCCGGGCGGGGTCAGCCGGAACGAGGTGCCGAAGTCGTCGCCGTTCTGCGGGGGACGCTGCTGCTGCCCCGGCTGCCCCGGCTGCCCCGGCTGCGGGCCGGAGGGCTCGGCGTACACCGGGCCGGGCCGCTCGTAGTCGCCGTCGGGGAAGGCCGCCGGCGGGCGCTTGTCGAACGAGGGCGCGGCCGGGCCGCCGGGCGCGGCAGGTGCGGACGGTGCGCCGGGCGCGGCCGGGTAGCCGGGCGGCGGCACGGACGGGCCGGGCGCGGGCTGCTGGTAGCCCGGCCGCTCGTAGTCCTGCCGTTCGTAGTCCTGCCGCTCGTACGGGTTCTGCGGCTCGAACGGCTGCTGCGGGCGTTCGAACGGCGTCGGCCGTTCGAATCCGGCGGGCGCGGGCGCGGCCGGCTCGAACGCGGACGGTTCGAACCCGGCGGGTGCGGCCGGCGGCGCGGCGGGCGGCGGGAAGCCGTAGCCGTGCTGCGCGGACGGCGCGCCCTGCGGGGCCCGGCCGGGCTCGGGGCGGCCGTGCGGGCCGCCGGTGGGCTGCGGCGCGGGCGGCGGCTGGTGCCCGGCCGGGGCGGGGCCGCCCGGCGGGCGGGCCGAGACGGCCAGGTTGTAGTCGTACCCGCAGTCCTCGCAGTACCGGCCGGTCTGCGGGGTGCGGCAGATCGGGCAGGTGGCCAGCGCCGAGGTGGCGGCCGCCTGCGGCGGGGCGCCGTACGGGCCGGGGGCCCCGGGTGCGCCGGCGGCGGGCCCGGTGGGCGTGCCGCCCGCCGGGGTGGCGGGCCGGCGCGGCTCGAAGTAACCGCCGCCGCCCCCGGCCGGGGTGCCGCCCGGCGGGGTGCTTCCCGGCCCGGCGGGCGGGAATCCGCCGCCGTACGGGGCCTGCGGCGGGGCGGGCGCGGCGGCGGGCGCGCCGGGGCCGCCGGGCTGTGCGGCGGCGGCCGGGAACCCGGGGATCGCCAGCCCGGGCGGCGGGGTCATCGGGAATCCGCAGTAGTCGCACCAGTCCTCGGCCTGAGACTCGTGTCCCCTAGGGCAGATCGGCATCAGGTCCCCCACACTCCAGCAGGTTCGGGTCCGGCGGTGTCCGGCTCACTTCTTCACGCGTACGGTCTTGGTCGATCGGGTCTCGAGTGTCATCGAGTCGGCCTCGCTCACGTTCTTACGGAACCGAACCGTACCCTCCCCGGCGTCCACGACGTCCACCACCTTCCGCAGCAGTTTGAGGGTGCCCTCGTTGCCGCCGGCGTGGGCGAGGCGGACGGCGGCGCCGAGTTTGGCGGTGGCGCGGTCCAGGTCACCGGCCCGGTGGGCCTCCAGGCCGTCGCGGATGGAGTCGGCGAGTTCGGCCTGTCCGGTGTAGTGCGCGACCTGGGCGTTGATCCGGGTCGAGGAGGCCAGGTCGTCGGTCCACACGGCGCGCACCAGGCCCTGGCCGAGCACCTCGGCGGTGCCGTCGGCCTGCGGCAGCACCAGGCTGATCCGGGCGGCCAGCATCTCGTTGCCGACGGCGGCGGCCGGGACTTCGACGCACACGTGGTAGTCGCGGGACTCGTCGCCCCAGGAGCCGGTCGGATAGTCCCCGGCCCTCGGCCCGGCCTCGGTGCGGCGCTCGGTGAGGTCCTCGACGGCGGGTGCGACCTGCTTGACGAACTTCACCCGGGCATTGGCGGGCGTCCACACCCGCAGGGCCACGTCGGCGACCTGCTTGCCCATGGCGGTGGCCATCATGGCGCGGAAGTCGTCGGCGAGGCCGGAGGGTTCGGCGACGATGTCGACGGTGCCGAGCAGCGCGGAGGAGATCTTCCGCAGCTCGGCGACCTCCCAGTCGGTGCCCACGCCCCGGCAGTCGGCGGTGAAGGCGCCGGTCGCGGCGTCCAGGGCGCGTTGCAGTTCGGCGGGCTTCTCGTGCTCGTTGCGGCCGTCGGTGAGCAGGACGGCGTGCCGGATCGACGCCTGCGGGTGCGAGTCGAACAGCTGCCGGGCCTTGGTGATCCAGGTGCCGATCGCGGTGCCGCCGGACGGCTTGAGGCGGCGCAGCGCCTCCTTGGCGTGGCCGCGGGTGTACCGCTCGACGACGGCGAGCCGGCCGTTGCCGGGGAAGACGTCCACGGCCTCGTGGGTGCCGGCCACCACAGCGAACGCGACGCCGTCACGCAGGGTGTCGATGGCGGCGGCGGTGGCCTCCCGGGCGTGCCGCATCTTGGTGTTCGGGTGCTCCATCGAGCCGGAGCAGTCGATCACCAGCACCACGGCGGCGCCCGGCCCCGGGGCGGGCGCCGCGCCGAGCGGCCGCCCGCCGGAGGTGCCGCCGCCGGTCGCGGTGACGGTGACGATCGCGTTGACCTCCCGGGCGCCCTGGGCGAGGTACTCGTTCTGGAACACGTCGACGTCGAATCTCGGCGCGCCGGGCTTGGACAACGAGGCCATGCGGTGGGCTCCTGTCGGAAGGTCAGAAGTCGGGTGAAGGTCAGTTCACGGCCGGTTCGGCGGCCTGGCGCAGCGGCACGGTGGCGTCCGGGTCGGCGGCGGCGCGCGGCAGCGGGACGTCGACCAGGGTGGCGTCGTGGGTGGACGGGGCGACGGGCGGGTCGATCGGCAGCACGGCGACGGTGATGTTGTCGTGCCCGCCGCGTTCGACCGCGAACCGCACCAGCGCGCGGGCGGCGGCCAGCGGTTCGGCGCGGGCGTCGGCGCGGACGAAGAACGCCAGGTCGGTGGCGGCCTCGGCGTAGTTCCACAGGCCGTCGGTGCAGATCAGCAGCACGCCGGGGACGTGCGGGGTGAAGCTGACGGTGTGCGGGTCGAGGTCCTCGGCGTCGGCGCCGAGCCAGCCGGTGATGGCGTGGGCGCGCGGGTCGGCGTACGCCTCGGCCTCGTCCATCAGCTTGGCGGCGACCATCCGGGCCGCCCAGGAGTCGTCCTCGGTGAGGCGGTACGGCTCGGCGGACTCCCGGTCGTCGGGGATCCAGTAGGCGCGGGTGTCGCCGACCCAGCCGATGGTGACCAGGCCGCCGGTGCTGACCGCGCTGACGTAGGTGCAGGCGGGCGCGTTGTTGTGGCGGCCCGGCTCGGCGGGGGTGCCGTCGTGGGCGAGTGCGGTGACGGCCCGGTTGGCGGCGCCGATCGCCTCGTGCATGGCCCGGCCGGGGTCGCGGCCGGCGCCCAGCGCGGCGAGCAGCGAGTCGGTGGCGGCGGTGACGGCGGTGGCGGACGCCTCGTCGGGGCGGGCCGAGGAGGAGACGCCGTCGCAGACCACGGCGACCACGGCGGGCGAGCCGTCGGGGCCCTCGGTGGCGGCGACGCCGAACGCGTCCTCGTTGCGGTGGTGGCGCAGGCCCCGGTCGGAGACCGCCGCGACGCCCGTCACCTGGTGTTCCTGGTGGTCGCGTTCGCGGGGCTGGGCGTGCCCGCAGTGCTGGCACCAGCCCTCGGCGAGCTCGGTGGACCCGCAGTTCGGGCAGCTCGGCACCACCGGCAGGTCGCGGACGGTCGGCGGCCCGGTCAGGGCAGTGCCGCAGGCCCCGCAGAAGGCGTCCTGGGGCCCCAGCGGTTCGGCACAGGTCGGGCACTCGGTCTGCTGCGGCATGTTCACACCCACGTCCGGGGGCGGGCCCGGTTGGCCCGTTCCACCCACTCGATCCTTTTCTCGGCGCGGTCGGTCAACCGCGCCAACACCCGGTAGGAGTGTTCCAGGGCGAGCCGCAGTTCCCGTTCCGCGGCGGGATGTCCCAGCACGGTCAGCGTGGCGGGCTTCCCGGTGGCCCCGGCCAGCACCCACTCCAGGGCGGTCTCCAGTACTTCGGCGGCGAGTTCCGCGCGCCGCCGGGCGTCCAGCGCGAGGGCCGTCAGCTGGACGGAGCTGTCGGCGAGCTCGGCGGCCAGCGGCTCGGTGGCGGCCCGGCCGCGCAGCCGGGCCCGGACGGCGCCGATCCGGGCCGCGGTGTGGTGCGTGGAGCTCTCCGGCACCGACTCCAGCGCGGCGACCGCGCCGGGCCGGTCGCCGGCCCGCAGCCGGACCCGGGCCAGGCCGAACGCGGCGCCGACGAACGACCGGTCGGTGCCGCAGACCAGTCCGTAGAGGGCGGCGGCCTCCTCGGTGTCGTCGAGCAGTTCGGCGCAGACGGCGAGCGCCAGCTTGGGCGCGGCCTCGCCCGGGAAGGCGTCGTACACGGCGTCGAAGGACTCGGCGGCGGCCTCGGCCCGGCCCGCGGCGAGCGCGGCCAGCCCCCGGTACCACACCACCCGCCAGTCGCCGGGGTGTTCGGCCTCCAGGGCGGCCAGCGCCTGGCAAGCGGTGTCGTCCTCGGCGAGTTCCAGGTAGGCGCGCACCACCCGCAGCCGCAGCTCCGCGGAGTCGGCGCCGGCCGCGCGCAGCGCGGTGAGGGCCTCGGCGGGGTCGGTGGCGGGCAGCGCGGACAGGAAGCCGGCGTTCGGGTCGGACGGGTCGACCAGCGGCGCGGGCAGGGCCAGCGCGGCGGCCCGCGGGCCGGGCGGCTGCTCGCCGAAGTCCGGGTCCACCACCCGCAGTTCCGGGCCGAACAGGGTGGAGACGGCGGGCCGGGGCCGGCCGTCCTGGAGGCTGAGCACCTCGCGCAGCACGCCGGTGAGCTGCCCGGCCATCTCCTCGGCGGAGGCGAACCGGCGGCCCGGGTCAGGGGCGGTGGCGCGCAGCAGGAAACGGTGGAAGGACTCGTAGCGGGCGAACACCTCGACCTCGTCCGGGCCCGGCAGCTCGTGCCGCCGACGGCCCGTCCAGCCGTGGAAGTCGCAGGTCAGCACGGCCAGCGTGCGGCCCACCGTGTACAGGTCGGAGGCGGGGGAGGGGCCGTCGGTGGCGATCTCCGGCGCCTGGTAGCCGACGGTGCCGTAGATCGGTCCGTCGTCGTCGTGCCGGCGGACCGCGCCCAGGTCGATCAGCTTGAGGGTGTCGTCCGACTGGATCACGTTGTCCAGCTTGAAGTCGCAGTACACCAGCCCGCGGGCGTGCAGGTAGCCGAGCGCGGGCAGCGCCTCCAGTGCGTAGGCGACGGCCTGTTCGACCGGCATCGGCTCCCGGCGCCCGTCGGGGGTGCGGCGCCGGCCGGCGATGTCCTTGAGCGACTTGCCGCCGACGTACTCCATCACGATGTAGCCGTCGGCGGCGGCCGTGCGGGCGTCGGGGTGCTCGACGAAGTTGATGATCCGGACGATGTTCGGATGATCGACCTCGGCCAGGAAGCGGCGTTCCGCGATCGCCACCGCCAGCGCGTCCTCGTCGCCGGTGTCCAGCAGGCCCTTGAGCACCACCCAGCGGTCGTTGACCCGGCGGTCCACCGCCAGGTAGATCCAGCCCAGCCCGCCGTGCGCCAGACAGCCCATCACCTCGTACTGGCCGCCGACCAGATCGCCGCGCACCAGCTTCGGGGTGAACGAGTACGGGGTGCCGCACTTGGTGCAGAAACCCTCCGGGCGGCCCGGGACACCGTTCTTCTCCCGGCCCACCGGGTGGTCGCAGCGCGAGCAGAACCGCTTGCCCTCGGGCACCTGCGGGTCCGTCAGCACGGCCTTCGACGGGTCGGCGGTCGGCACCGGCGGCACCGTGACCAGGCCCGCGCCCAGGTTGCCGCGGCGGCCGCTGCCGGTGCTGCCCCGGGAGCTGCGCACCGAGACCGACCGGCCGGAGGCGGTGCGGGCGGAGCGGAGCGAACGGGAGCGGCCCGAGGAGGTCCGGGCCGGGCCGGACCAGGCCGAGGTGGACACGCCCGAGCCGGTGGTGAGGGTGCCGCTGGTGGCGGCGGGTTCGGCGGCCAGGCCGCAGTCGTCGCAGTAGCCGTCGGCGTCGATGGTGCCCGCGCAGTCGGGGCGGCCGCACGGCTCGCCGGTGGCGGGGGCCTTGCGCGGGGCGGGCGTGGAGACGGAGGTGGACGCCTCGCGCTGGGCGGGGACGGTGGCGGTGGTGGGGGCGAGGCCGCACTCGGTGCAGTAGCCGTCGCCGTCGATCCGGCCGTCGCAGCCCGGGCGGCCGCACGGCCGGTCCGGGGCGGCGGACTTGGCGGCGGTGGCGGTGGTGGGGGCGAGGCCGCACTCGGTGCAGTAGCCGTCGCCGTCGATCTCGCCGTCGCAGCCCGGACGGGCGCACGCCTCAGCCATCGGTCTCCTCCCCCTCGGAACTGTCCTCGCTCGGCGGTGCGGGCTCGGCCTGTGGTGCGGGCTCGGCATGCGGTGCAGGTTCGCTCGGCGGTGCGGGCTCGGCCTGCGGCGCGGGCTCGCTCGGTGGTGCGGCTTCGAGCTGCGGCGCGGGCCGGCGTTCCGGGTCGCGCAGCGCCTGCTGGAAGCGGGCGACCGCCTCGGCGCCGGCCCGCAGGTCGCAGGGGGCGCTCCAGAGCAGCCAGCGGGCCTTCTCGAAGCGTTCGACCACCTCGGGGTCCTCGGCCAGGCCGAGCCGGGCGGCCATCGCCTTGTACGCCTCCAGCCGGCCGCGCAGTTCGGCCCGGACGGCGAGCGGCTGGGCGACCTCGGTGAGGGCCTGCCGGGCCCGGCCGAGCTCCTTGGCGGCGGCGTCCTCCAGGGCGTCCAGCAGCGGGCCGAGCCGGTGCCACTGGCCGGTCTGCTGGAAGGCCACCGCCTGGGTGATCGCCTCGCGCAGCGCGGACGCCGGGCCGGGTACGGCGGGCACCTCGGTGGCGGCGATCTTCGCCAGGACCTCGCCGCGGGCCCGCCGCGCCTCGGCGAGCGTCAGGTCGGCGCGCTGGAGCAGGTCGGCGACCTGCTGCAGGCGTTCGTGGGACTCGTCGCGCAGCCGCAGCAGCGCTTCCAGCTCGACCCGGACGTCGTCCAGGGCCCGGCCCATCCGGTCGAAGCCGCTGGTGTCCACGGCACCGGTGGGGGAGGCCCAGGCGGCGTCCTCGGCGGCCCGGCCGCGCTGCGCGGGCACCCGGCTGGGCCGCCACAGGGCCAGCGGGTCGGCCACCACCTCGGCCCGCAGGGCCGTCAACTGCCCGGCCAGCTGTGCGAGGTCGTCGGCCAGCGGGTGCCCGCCGGGGCGGACGCCGACGGAGAGCGCGAGCATCTGCACCCGGCCGAGTTCGGCGAGCAGCAGGTCGATCCGGGCGGGCAGCGCCGTCCACACCGCGTCGACGGCGCTGACCACCTCGACCACCACGGCGTACCAGGCGTTCATCCGCTCCAGCAGCTCGGCCAGCGTGACCCGCTCCACCAGCCGGGCGGGCGCGCCGAGTTGGCCGGCCGCCTCCGGGAGACGGCCGCCGGAGACGGTGACCGCGCGGCCGGTGAGCAGTTCGCCGAGTTCGGCGAGTTCGGCGGTGGTGGGCCGGGTGCGGCGCGAGCGCACCGCGCGGGCCGAGGCCAGCGCCTCCGCGTACCGGTCGAACAGCGCCCACAGCAGGGCCATGCCGCCCTCGGCGACCGCCCAGCGTTCCTGGGTGCGCCCGGTCAGTTCGGCGCCGGTCAGCAGCCGCAGCCCGGGGTGGTCCTGGAGCGCCAGCAGCGCCGCCTCGACCGCGTCGCGCTCGGCGCCCAGTCGGGCCAGCGCGCGGTCCACCTGCTCACGGTTCAGTACTGGGCGGATCCCTCCGGCCATCGCGGTTCCTCCTCTCGGGCACGCTCGTGGTGACGGGGCGTCGGTCCGTCGGCGGCAAGTCTCCCCGACGTCCGGCGCGGGGCGGACGCCGGTCCCCCGGCTGCTCACGGCAGGTACGGGTCCGGGGCCCCCATGGTGTCGCGCAGCCAGTGGTCGTAGGACGCCCGCCAGCCGCCCTCGGCCCGCCAGTCGGCCAGCACCTGGTTGACCCAGGCGATCAGGTCGGTGTCGTTCTGGTTCATCGCCACCCCCATCCAGGCGGGCAGGATCGGCTCGCCGACCATCTCCACCTGCGGGTCCTGGGCGACCTGCGCGGCGGCCAGCTCACTGTCCGTCAAGGTGGCGTCCACCTCGCCGAGTTGCATCCGCACCAGGCAGTCCAGCTGGCTCTCCAGGGCGAGCACCGAGACGGTGCCGTGCGGGTCGCGCTTCAGTTCCGCCTCCGAGGAGGAGGTCTGCGCGACGCACGCCCGCTTGCCCTTCAGCGCGTCGGCCAGCGTCTTCGCGTGCGCGGACTTCGGCACCACCACCCGCTGGGCGACCCGGAAGTACGGTGCGGAGAAAGCGATGTCCTTCTTGCGCTCGCAGGTGATGGTCATGGTGCGGGTGATCAGGTCGACCTCGCCGTTCTTCACCGCCTCGACCCGGCGGGCGGTGGGCACGGTCTTCAGGGTGACCTTGTCCGGGTCGCCGAGCAGGGACTTGGCGATGGCGTGCGCCAGGTCGAGGTCGAAGCCCTCGATCCGGCCGGTCTGCGGGTTGCGGAAGCCCCAGTGGTAGCTGTTCTGGTCGACGCCGACCACCAGGGTGCCGCGCTCGCGGATCTTGGCGATCTTCGCGCCGACGGCCTGGCGGGGCGGCAGCGAGTCCGTCGGGTCGCAGCTGTCGGCGGCCGCCGCGGGGGCTGCCGGTGCCCGGGGTGCGGCCTGCGGGGCGGTGCCGCCCGCGCCGTCGGCGCTGCCGGTGCCGAGCACCACGGCCGCGAGCACCGCCGCCGCCACCAGGAAACGTGACCTTGCCGTGCGCATCCCTCGTCCCCCCTCCTACCGGTACTCGGCCAGTCGGCGGCCGATGCCGCGCAGTGCGGCGGCCGCGCCCAGGACGGACAGCACTCCGGCGGCCACCGCCTGCCCCGCCAGCACCCCGTCCACGCCGCCCGCCTCCCGGGCGAACGCGTCCTGCTCGATCTGCGCGGCGGCCGCCCACTTCCCGTCGGCGGCCCGGAACGCGGCGTCCGCGGTGTCGGTGCCGCCCGCGGTCAACGTCCGTTGCAGCGCGGCCTCGTAGTCGCCGGCCGAGTTCTTCGCGGCGGCGTCCTTGTGCCGGTCCTGCCACTGCTGGTACGCGCTCTCGGCGTCGGTCAGCGGACCGGCCGTCGCAGGGGCTGCGCCGGCCTTCAGCCTGGTGACCGAACCGGGGGTGCGCGGGTCCTCGTCGAGTGTGGCGACCAGGTCGTTCCACTGCTTGGTGTACTTGTCGCTGGCGCCGCGGGCCACCAGATCGAGGTTCTCCGCGGTGTGCGCCTGCAGGGCCGCGATCCGCACCTGGTCCAGCTCCCGCAGCGGCCGGGTGCCGTACATCCGGCTGCCCTCCAGATCACCGCCCGCCGTCATGGTGCCCACCAGCAGCCACCCCAGCGCCGCCAGCACCGCCAGCGAACCGCCGAGCAGCCCGAGGTTGAACACCCGGTTGGTGCGCCGGAACAGCAGCACCTGGTAGCGGGCCAGCGCGGCCAGCGCCAGCACACCGAGCGCGAGCGCCGTCCACGGGACGGCTCCGGCCTCGCGGTAGTCGGCGTCCAGCCGGGCCGACTCGGCTTCCGCCAGGCGCTGCGCCTGCGGCAGCACGGTGCCCTGCATCAGGTCGGAGGCGTACCGCAGATAGGCCCCGCCGAGCGGCAGGCCCTGCCGGTCCACCGCCCGGGCGGTCTCCACCAGGCCCGCGTAGCGCGGCAGTTGCCGGTTGAGTTCGGCCAGCGCCTGCTGCGACTCGGCCGAGCCGCCGCTGCGGCCCGCGGCCTCGGCGAGCAGCCGGGCGGCGGTCGCCAGGTCGTCCTGGTAGCGGGCGCGGACCTCGGCGGGCTCGCTGCCGGCCAGCAGGAACCCGGCGGCGGCGGTCGCGTCGGCGTCCGCGAGCCTGCGGTGGATCTCGGCGACGTCCTGGCTGAGCGGGCCGCTGGCCGACACCACCTGGCCGGCCGCCCGGGACCGGTGCGCGGACTGCCACACCGCCACCGCGCCGAACAGCAGCACCAGTGCGGCCAGCACCGCGCCCGCCGTGCGCAGCCGCCCCGGCGGGGTGGCCGCCGCTCGGCGCAGCCGGGCCACCGGGGCCGCGAGTGTGCCCGTCCGCTCCTGTGCCACTGCCGGTGCTGTCACCGTCCGACCTCCCCGTCCGACGTCCCCCGTCATCCCGCAGTATGGCGGTCCGCGCCGTCCACCACACCTGACTTGAGCGGGAGTTGATCTCTTTGTGCCCGTCCGGCCGCGGTGCGGTCCGCCCGCTGCGACGCCCGGCCGGGTTCGAACGGTTCCGGGCCCTCGTAAGCTTTTGGTCATGCGCCTGATCGGAACCGTCACCCCCGACCGCCCGCTGCTCGTCCTCGCGCTGCCCGAGGAGGCCGCGTACCTGGACGCCACGCTGCCGGTGCTGCTGACCGGCATGGGGAAGGTCAACGCGGCGGCCGCGCTGGCCACCGTGCTGGCGAGCGGACCGAAGCCCTCCGCCGTGGTCAACCTGGGCACCGCCGGGGCGCTGCGGCCCGGCCTGGCCGGCACCCACGAGATCGGCCGGGTGCTCCAGCACGACCTGGACACCCCGCTGCTGGAGCAGCTCACCGGCCGCCCGATGGACGGTTCGATCGACCTCGGCCCCGCCGAGTGGGTGCTCGCCACCGGCGACCGGTTCGTCTCCTCCGACGCCGAGCGCGACCAACTCGCCCGCGCCGCCGACCTGGTGGACATGGAGGGCTACGCGATCGCCACCGTCGCCCACCGCGCCCAGGTGCCCGTCCGGCTGGTCAAGCACGTCAGCGACGAGGCCGGGGACGGCGCGGAGCTCAGCTGGCAGGCGTCCGTGGACGGCTGCGCCCGGCTGCTCGCCGAGTGGGTGGCCGCGCACCTGCGGTGAGCCGGTGACGTGTCGGGGCGCCCGCCCGAAGGTTCGGACGGGCGCCCCGGCGTTGGCTCAGACCTGGTACGGGTTCGGGGCCGACTGTCCCGGCTGTCCAGGCTGTCCCGGCTGCGGGTAGGCCTGGCCCTGCGGCGGGTACGGCTGGCCCTGCGGCTGTCCCGGCTGCGGGTAGGCCTGGGCCTGGGCCTGCGGGGGGTACGGCTGGCCCTGCGGGGGGACGGCCGACGCCTGCGGCGGGTACGGCTGGCCCTGCGGCGGGACGGCCGGGCCGCCGCCGAACATGCCGTTGACGAAGGTGTCCAGCTCGGCGCGCCAGTAGCGGGCGATGTTCAGACGGGTCGGATTCGGCTCGCCCGGGAACTGGAACTTCAGCGAGCTCCACAGGGTGGCGCGGTTCACGTCGGTGACCGAGGCGCGGGCCTGGTCCAGCGGGATGACGTGCACGAGCTCCTGCGGACGGTTGCTCATCCGGGAGGCGCGGTGCACCGTGACGACCCGGTGGGTCAGGGTCACGAAGTAGTACTTGATGAACAGCTGGCCGATCAGGCCGAGCTGGCTCATCAGCCACGGGCTCGGGCCCGAGATGGTGTGGAAGGTCACCACCGGGCGGTCGTTCGGCTCGATCGCGGCGATCGCCGCGGCGACCTGCTCCTGCATGGTGGACTTGCGGATCGCCATCTGGCGTCGGCTCCCGGTCTCCCCGCGCACCCCCGTCGGACACGCTGTGAGTGCGCGACGCTAGCGGCCCCGCACGGTGCCGTTCAACGGACAGAACGGGGCAACTTGCGCACCTCGCCGAGATTTTCCCCAATTGAGATACGTACCGGAACTTGTCACCCCGGTGACGTACCGTCACCTGCGCGGAGCGGCACGGGACGCCCCCGGAACGGTCACTCCCCGGCCACCACGTCCGCGATCGCGCAGGCGATGTTGTCCGGCCCGCCCGCCCGGTTGGCCAGCGTGACCAGCTGCTGCGCCGCCTGCTCCGGCACCGCGACGGTGCTCAGCACGGTGTGCAGGGCGTCGTCGGTGACCCAGCGGGACAGGCCGTCCGAGCACAGCAGGTAGCGGTCGCCCGCGCGGGCGGTGTGCAGGGACACGTCCGGCCGGTTGTCGCCCGATCCCGTCAACGCGCGGACCAGCAGGGTGCGTTGTGGGTGCGAGGCGGCCTCCTCCAGGGTCAGCCGGCCGTCGTCGACCATCGACTGCACCAGGGTGTGGTCGTGGGTGATCTGGAACAGCTCGCCGCCGCGCAACAGGTACCCGCGCGAGTCGCCGATGTGCACCAGGGCGAGCTGCGGGGCTGACCACAGCATCGCCGTCAGGGTGGTTCCGGTGTCCGGGAGCTGCGAGGCCTCCCCGACCCGGTCGTCGATCCGGGAGACCGCCTCCTCCAGGAAGTTCAGCAACTCCCCGGTGGGCAGCTCCAGTTCCTTCAGCGCCTCGATCGCGGCGGCGCTGGCCGAGCCGCCGCCGCCCTGCGGCCCCATGCCGTCGGCGACCGCGACCAGCCCGGCGCCGGCGTAGGCGGCGTCGTCGTTGCGTTCGCGGACCAGGCCCACGTCCGTCCGGGCCGCGTACCGGATCCGCAGGGCGCCCGTCGCGCTGCCCGTCGTCGTGCCGTCCGTCATCGTGCTGTCCGTCATCGTGCCGGCCTTCCCGGAGAGGTGGTCGACGAGGAGGGCCGCGAGCTCCCGGCGGGCCTCGGTCTCGGCCCGCACCGACTCCCAGTACCGGGCGACCTCCTCGGCCGCCCGGGCGGGTTCCAGGCCGAGCACCAGCCGGATCCGGGCCAGCGGCATTCCGAGCCGCCGCAGCCACAGCACCAGCCGGGCCCGCTCCAACTGGCCCGGCGCGTAACGCCGGTAGCCCGTCGCCGGGTCCACCTCGGCGGGCCGCAGCAGCCCGAGTTCGTCGTACAGGCGCAGTGCCTTGGGCGACAGCCGGGCCGCCCGGGCGAACGCCCCGATGGTGAGCAGCTCCATCCCCGCCTCCTCGTACCGGACCGGTGTCCGGCAGCACTGATGCTGGACCTTCCCCGAAGGTGAAGGTCAAGGCCCGTGAAGACCCGCACCGGGCCCGGGAGGCAGGACGCCGCCGGGCGAACCGCTCCCGGCGGCGGTTGCGCGGCGACGGGCCGTCAGGCCGCCACGGGCTGGACGGTGGGGTAGGCGTCGCGCAGCCGGCGATGGGCGGCCGGGTCGGCGCCGAGGTGGTCAAGGCCGAGCAGGGCCGCGCCGAGGACGGGCGGGGCGACCACGATGCGCGGTTCGGCGAGCGGGGCGGCGGCGGCCAGGCGGGCCGTCAGGTTGTCGATCAGCAGCGGGTGCCGGGAGGCGAGGACGCCGCCCCCGAGGACCACCGGGACGGGCCGGTCGAGCAGGTCGAGGCGGGTGAGCGCGATGGTGGCGAGCCGGGCGATCTCGTCGGCCTGCCGGTCCACCAGCCGCAGCGCGATCGCGTCGCCCGCCTCGGCGGCCGCGAACAGCACCTGGGAGACCTCGTGCAGCCGGGCCCGGTCGAACTGTCCCAGGTGCAGGGCCTCGGCGAAGGCGTTGGCCCCGGCCAGGCCGAAGTGGGCGCCGATCATGGGGGAGAGCAGGGTGGGCTCGCCGCGGCCGTCCTCGGCCCGGGCGGCATGCCACATCGCGGCGTCGGCGAGTCCGCCGCCGCCGCCCCAGTCGCCGGTGAGCCGGCCGAGCGCGGGCCAGCGGGCGGTGCGCCCGTCGGGCCGCAGGCCGACGCAGTTGATGCCGGCGCCGCACACCACGGCCACCCCGAGCGGCCCGTCGGTGCCGGCCCGCAGCAGGCCGAAGGTGTCGTTGGCGACGTGCACGGACGGCGCCCAGCCGTGCGCGGTGATCGCCTCGTGCAGCCGCTGCTCCTCGATCGGCAGGTCGGCGTTGGCCAGGCAGGCGCTGACGTGGCTGGTCAGCGGCCGCCCGCCGGGCCGCAGAAGGACGCCGGCCTGCCGGGCGACGTCCTCGACCAGCGGGGCGAGCGCGGCGATCGCGGCCTCGAAGCCGGTGTTCTGCGGCTGGAAGCCGCCGCCGCGGGCGGTGCCGAGGACCCGCCCGTCGGCGCCGACCAGGGCGAGGTCGGTCTTGCTGTTGCCGGCGTCCACCGCGAGGACGCCGGGCAGGTGTGCGACGTGGCTCATCGGCCGGTCCCCCCGTGGTGGTGCGTGCTGGTGCTGATCGTTCTCATGCCGGTGGTCACGCCCAGCTCAGGTGGTCGCGGTTGTGCGCGAGCAGCCGGTCGGTGAGCTGGTCGGCGAGCTCCAGCTGGCCGATCAGCGGGTGGGCGAGCAGTGCGTCGAAGACCCGGTCGCGGCCGCCGTGCAGCGCGGCGTCCAGCGCCAGGTGCTCGTACGCGGTGACGTGTGCGATCAGGCCGGCGTACAGCGGCTCGACGGGGCGCTGCGGCAGCGGGCGCACCCCGGTGGCGTCCACCTCGGCGGGTACCTCGATCACCGCGTCGTCGGGCAGGAACGGCAGCACCCCGTCGTTGCGGGTGTTGACCACCTGCACGGTGGTGCGGCCGTCGGTGCCGAGGAGCGAGGCGATCAGCTGGACGGCGGCCTCCGAGTAGAACGCGCCGCCGCGCTTGCCGAGCAGTTCGGGCTTGGTGTCGAGCGCCGGGTCGGCGTACATCTCCAGCAGCTGCCGCTCGATGGCGGCGACCTCGGCGGCCCGCGAGCCCTTGACCTTGAGCTCCTCCACCACCAGGTCGTGCTGGTAGAAGTAGCGCAGGTAGTAGGAGGGGACGACGCCGAGGCGCTCGATCACCGGCCGCGGCAGGTGCAGGTCGGCGGCGATGGCCGCGCCGTGTTCGGCGAGCAGCTGCGGCAGCACCTCGCGTCCGGTGGTGGCGTCCGGGGCGTCGAGCAGGGTGACGCCGCGCTCCCAGGTGAGGTGGTTCAGGCCGACATGGTCGAGGCGGATCAGTTCCGGGGCGACACCGAGCCGGGCGGCGAACTTGCGCTGGAAACCGATCGCCACGTTGCACAGGCCGACGGCCCTGTGTCCGGCGGTCTGCAAGGCGCGGGTGACGATGCCGACGGGGTTGGTGAAGTCGACGATCCAGGCGTCCGGGTTGGTGCGGCGGACCTGCTCGGCGATGTCCAGCACCACCGGGACGGTGCGCAGCGCCTTGGCGAGGCCGCCCGCGCCGGTGGTCTCCTGGCCGACGCAGCCGCACTCCAGCGGCCAAGTCTCGTCCTGGTTGCGCGCCGCCTGCCCGCCGACCCGCAGCTGGAGCAGCACCGCGTCGGCGCCCTGCACGCCGGCGGTGACGTCGGTGGCGGTGGTGACGACGGCGTCGTGGCCCTGCTTGGCGAATATCCGGCGGGCGAGCCCGGCGATCAGCTCCAGGCGGTCCACGGCCGGGTCGATCAGCACGAGTTCGCCGATCGGCAAAGTGTCGCGCAGCCGTGCGAACCCGTCGATCAGCTCCGGTGTGTAGGTGGAACCGCCGCCGACGATTGCCAACTTCAGTGCGGACATCAGCCCTTGACCCCTGTCAGTGTGACGCCTTCGACGAAGGCGCGCTGCGCGAAGAAGAACAGAACGATCACCGGTGCCAGCACCAGCAGCGTCGCCGCCATGGTGAGGTTCCAGTTGGTGTGGTGGGCGCCCTTGAAGGACTCCAGGCCGTAACTCAGCGTCCAGGCACCGGGGTTCTCGCTGGCGTAGATCTGCGGGCCGAAGTAGTCGTTCCAGCAGTAGAAGAACTGGAACAGCGCGACGGCGGCCACGGCGGGCTTCGCCATCGGCAGCACCACCCGCAGCAGGGTGCGCAGTTCGCCGCAGCCGTCGATCCGGGCGGCCTCCAGGTACTCGCGCGGAATCGTCAGCAGGAACTGGCGCAGCAGGAAGATGGAGAACGCGTCGCCGAAGGCCATCGGGACGATCAGCGGCCACAGCGACCCGCTCAGGTGCAGCTGCTTGGCCCAGAACAGGTACATCGGAACGACCGTGACCTGCGGCGGCAGCATCATCATCGACACCACCGCCATCAGGGCCAGGTTGCGGCCCCGGAAGCGGAACTTGGCGAGCGCGTACGCCACCGGCAGGCTGGAGGCGACGGTCAGCGCGGTGCCGGCCGCCGCGTACAGCAGGGTGTTGCGCCACCAGGTGAGGAAGCCGGGGGTGTGCCAGACCTTGGAGAAGTTCGACCACTGCCAGCGGGTGGGCCACAGGTCGGAGGTGAGCGCCTGATGGTCCGTCATCACCGAGGTGAGGAAGACGAACACGAACGGCAGCAGGAAGAACAGCGCGGCGGCGATCGCCAGCGCGTGCACGGCCACCCAGTGCAGAGCGGCCCGGCGGCGGGCCGTGCGGGCGGCGGCGGTGGAGGCCGGGGCGGCGGCCTCGCGCGGCAGGGCGGGGGCGAGGGTCATGGGCTCAGTCCTCCGCGAGGAAGCCGGACCTGCGGCGCAGCAGGAGTGAGGTGAACGCCATCGAGAGGGCGAACAGGATGACGGCGACGACGCTGGCCGCGCCGTAGTCGAACTGCTGGAAGCCGAGGTTGTAGACCATCTGCGGCAGCGTCCAGGTGGAGCCGGACGGATACCCGGGCTCGAACTGCTGCCCGGAGCCGCCGATCACGCCGGAGGCGACCTTCCCGGCGACGATCGCCTGCGTGTAGTACTGCATGGTCTGGATCACCCCGGTGACCACCGCGAACATCACGATCGGCGAGATGTTCGGCAGCGTGACGTACCGGAACCGCTGGAGGGCACTCGCGCCGTCGAGTTCGGCCGCCTCGTACTGCTCCTTGGGGACGTCCAGCAGCGCCGCCATGAAGATCACCATCAGGTCGCCGATGCCCCACATGGCCAGCAGGGTCAGCGCCGGCTTCGACCAGGACGGGTCGTTGAACCAGCCCGGCTGCGGCAGGCCCAGCTCGCCCAGCAGATGGTTGACCGGGCCGGTGCCCGGGTTCAGCAGGAACGCGAACGCCATGGTGGCGGCCACCGGCGGCGCCAGGTACGGCAGGTAGAAGGCGGTGCGGAAGAACCCGGCGCCGGACTTCAGCTTGGTGACCAGCATTCCGATGCCGAGCCCGAACACCACCCGCAGGCCGACCATCACGGCGACCAGCCACAGGGTGTTGCCCAGGCCCTTCCAGAACGACGGGTACTTGGTGAAGACGTAGTCCCAGTTCCGCAGGCCGGAGAAGCTCGGCGGGGCGAACCCGTCGTAGTGCATGAACGAGAAGTAGACCGTCGAGACCAGCGGGTACAGGAAGAAGACCCCGAACCCGATCAGCCACGGGGACAGGAACGCCAGCGTCCTGGCCCGCTCCCGCCGGCGCTTGGCCCGCAGCGCCGGCGGGACGGGCGAACTCACGACTGCCATGGCCCGCCCGTCACCTCTTCGCCTGGTCGACCGCGTCGTCGATCTCCTTGGCGGTGGCCGTGAGGCCGGCCTTCAGGTCGGTCAGCTTGCCGGACTCGACCTCGAAGCTGAGGTTCTGCAAGGAGATCTGGTAGGCGCCGCCGTTGATGCTGGCCGGGGTGGTCGAGGAGTTCGGGTTGCGGGCGATGTCCAGGAAGGTCTTGACGTTCGGGTCGGTGTCCAGCTTCGGCGAATCCAGCGCGGCCAGGGTGCTCGGCACGTTGTGGATCGCGTTGGCGAAGGACACCACCGCGTCGGTGTCGGTGGTCAGGTACTTGACGAACTCCCAGGCCGCGGTGCGCTTCTTGGAGCCGTTGGCGACGCCGATGATGGTGCCGGTCTGGTAGCCGCGCCCGTAGGTGGCGGCCAGCTCGTCCGGCACCGGGAACGGCGCGGTCGCCCACTCGAAGGACGGCTTGTCCTCGGCCAGCGCGGCGGCCCGCCACTCGCCGTCCAGGCTCATCGCGACCTGCCCGGTGCCGAACGGATTCTTCGCGCTGAACTCGTCGCCGAAGCCCGTCCGGTACTTCTCCAGCTTCTCGAACCCGCCGAGCCGGTCGACGAGTTGCTTCTGCCAGGTCATCGCGGCCGCCACGGTCGGGTCGGTCGCCACGTTCGACCTGCCGTCCGGGCCGAAGTAGCTCGAACCGTACTGGCCGAGGTAGTGCGCGATCGGCGTCTCGTAGCCGTGGTAGTTCGGCATGAAGCCGAGCTGCCGGTACGAGTCGCCGCTGGGGATCGTCAACCGGGCGGCGTCCTCGGCGAACTCGCTGAACGTCTTCGGCGGGCCGCTGATCCCGGCCTGCGCGAACGCGGTCTTGTTCCAGTACAGGCCGTACGCGTCGCCGAGCAGCGGCAGCGTGCACTGATTGCCCTGGTACTGGCTGTACTTGAGCATCGCCGACGGGAAGGTCTTCGCCGGGTCGATGCCGTCCTTCTGCAGCAGCGGCCCGAGGTCCGCGAACACGTGCGCGGAACAGAACTTGCCGACGTTGTCGGTGCTGAACGAGGACACCACGTCCGGCGCGTCCGGGCCGCCGGCCCGCAGCGCCTGCTCGCTCTTGTCGTCGGCGATGTCCCCCCGCACCTTGACGTGGATGTTCGGGTGCAGCTTCTCGAAGGCGGCGACGTTGTCGTTGATCGCCTTCACCTCGTTGTCCTGGTTCCAGCCGTGCCAGAAATTGATCGTCACGTCCTGCCCGGACGCCGAACCGTCCTCCGCGCCACCGGAGTCGGTGCCGGTGCAGGCGGAGGCCAGGACGGCCGTGCAGAGCGCGGCGGCGAGCGCGGCCAGCGGGCGGCGGGCGCGCGGGGAGCTTCGGGTGGTGTCCACGGAAATGCACTCCTGATGAGGGGCCGGGCGGCAGACCGGGGAGGCCCGGCGCCCGTGTGGGGAAGGGGAGAGCGGACGTGCCTGTGCTGTTCGGTGCTTAGCTGTTCGGACCTGCGGGCCGTTCGAACCTGCGTGCTGCGCGTTTCAGCGGGTGCTGAACAGGGCGTCCCGGGTGGTCGCCAGCGCGCGCTGCAGCGCACCGGCCAGGACGGGAGACCCGGGGAGGGCGGACAGCCGCACCTCCGGCCGGGGGATCGACATCCGGCCCAGCGCCTGCTGGACCAGCGCCCGCAGGCGCTCACCGCCGGCGGTCGGCGTCCCCCCGGAGAGCACCACCAGCTCCGGATCGACCACCGAGGCGATCACCGCCAGCCCGACCGCCAGGCGCTCGGCCAGCTCCGCCAGGAACGCATCGCCCTCGGGGGCGTCCAGGGCCGCGGCCACCACCTGCGCCGCTTCCGTGCCGCGCAGTCCGTGCGCCCGGGCCAGCGCCAGCACCGCCGACTCGCCGGCCAGGTCCTGGTACCCGCCGGAGTGCTTGCGCCGGGCGTTCAACGACACCGGCGCGCCCGGCACCGGCATGTAGCCGACCTCGCCCGCGCCGCCGGTGAACCCGCGGTGCAGCCGGCCCGCGAGCACGATCGCCGCGCCGATGCCCTCCTCGGCCCACAGCAGCACGAAGTCCTCGCACCCGGCCGCCGCGCCCACGGACTGCTCCGCCACCGCGGCCAGGTTCACGTCGTTCTCGATCGACACCGGCGCGCCGATCGCCGCCGCCAACTCCTCCAGCAGGCGCGGCGAATGCCAGCCCGGCAGGTGCGAGGCGTACCGCAGCTTGCCGGTCACCGGGTCCGGCGCGCCGCCGATCCCTATCACCACCTCGCGCAGCGACCCCGGTGCGAGCTGCGCGCGGCGCACCGTCTCGGCGACCGCCTCCGCGACCCGCTCCACCGTCGCCGCCGCCGGCCAGCCCTTGCAGGACACCTGGTGCTCCGCGAGCGTCACGCCGGTGATGTCGGCCACCGCGACCCGCACCGTCGTGCTGGTCACGTCCAGCCCCGCGACGTGCCCCGCCGCCGGATTCACCTGGTACAGCTGCGCGTTGGGCCCCGGCCCGCCCGCGGTCGTCCCGACCGGCACCACCAGGCCCGCGGCCTCCAGCCGGGCCAGCAGCTGGGACGCGGTCGGCTTCGACAGTCCGGTCAGACTCCCGATCTGGGTACGGGACAATGGGCCGTTGGCGAGCAGTAGCTCCAGCGCGGCGCGGTCGTTTATCGCCCGGAGCAGGCTGGGCGTGCCGGCCAGCGGGGAACGGGGACTCTTCTGGGTGGTCACGGGCCCGATCATCCTCCATCCGGTGACGCCGTCGCGGCCAACTGTTAGGAAAGTTTCCAATCGCCGGGGCGCGATGTCAACGGTCGGATGCGCGTTCGTTACCGGAGTGTCGGCAGGGACGCGCGGGGCCACCTCGGGGTTTCGAGGTGACGAACAGTCAGTCACCTTGTCAACAAAGCCCGTTACCCCTTTGTGGGGAAAGCGGAGGGCGCTGTTCCGAAGCCCGTCCGGGACACGCTAACCTCCGACACATCGTGTGCCCGCTCCGGGGGAGTGGGCGCCGACAAGAGGAGGGGAGGAACGTGCAACTCAAGAGAAGCGGCTACCGGCGCTCCGCCGCACTGGCGGCGTTACTCGCAGCAGGAATCGCCACCGGCCCCGCAGTCTCCGCACCCGCCGCCACCGCGGACGGCTCGGTGACGGTGCGGGTGATCCGCGCGGTGGACGAGAGCGGGACGTACAGCCCGGCGCTGGAGCCCGGCATGGGCGGGGTGACGGTGACGTTGACCGGCGAGGACGGCGCGGCCAGCGCCGGTGTCACCGCCGCCGACGGCACGGTCACGCTGAAGCCGAGCAAGTCGACCGCGAGCGGCAAGTACCGCGTGGACGTGGTCAATCCGAAGCCCGGCGTGCTGTACCCGGCGTTCGCCTCCCGCGAGGGCCTGGCGGGCGGGCCGGACAAGCTCAGCAGCAACACCGAGTTCGTCGACCTGTCGGCGGGCAAGAAGGCCACCGTCACCACCGGCCTGTGGAACCCGGCCGACTACTGCCAGCAGAACGCCCCACTGGCGACGGCCTGCCAGCCCTCGGTCGCCGAACCGGAGACCAGGCGGACCCTGCTCAGCTTCCCGTACCGGTCCCGGGGCATGAACCAGGACGTCACCGACCTCAGCACCAGCGGTGACACCGGCAACGTCTACGGCATCGCCTGGAACCGCGACGACCGGCGCCTGTTCAGCTCCGCCCACGCCAAGCGCGACGCGCCCTACGGCCCCGGCGGCCCCGGCGCGATCTACGTCACCGACCCGACGACGAAGGCGACTTCGCTGTTCGCCACCGTCCCGGACGCCGGCAGCACCGCCCACACCAACGACGGTGACGTCGCCTACCTGACCGCCACGGGCAAGGAGAGCCTCGGCGGGCTGAAACTCACCGAGGACAACCGCGACCTGTACGTGGTCAACCTCAACAACCGCAAGCTGTACCGCTACGACGCCACGGCGAAGACCGCCTCCGCGCCCAAGGCCGCCTACAGCATCCCCACCCCCGCCGACTGCCCGTCGGCGGACGACTGGCGGCCCTTCGGCCTCGGCATGCAGGACGGCGTCGGCTACGTCGGCGGCGTCTGCTCCGGCCAGTCCACCCAGAAGATCGGCGACGTGCGGGCGATCGTGCTGCCCTTCGACCCGGCCACCGGGAAGTTCGGCGCCGCCGTCCTCAACCAGCCGATGGACTACCGGGGCCCGTCCCCGGCCGTCTGTTCCAACTACTACTGGTACCCGTGGAAGGACGCCCGGCCGACCGACGGCACGTGCTACTACTTCGGGCAGCCCGAGCTCGGCGAGATCGGCTTCGAGACCGACGGCTCCATGCTGCTCTCCTTCCGCGACCGCTACGGCGACCAGGCCAGCGGGACCATGGCCGCCCAGTACGTGTTCGCGATCGCCTCCGGCGACCTCAACAAGGCCTGCAAGAGCGGCGACACGTACGTCATGGACGTCAACCTCGGCTGCGGGAACACCACCCGCGGCAAGGGCTTCTTCGACCTCCGACGCGTCGGCGACGTCCACACCTACGCCACCTACGCGGGCATGGCGCTCTCCAAGGTCGAGAACTCCATCGCCACCTCCGGCTACGACGTGTACAACCACGCCTACAGCGCCGGCACCATGTTCACCCTCCGCAACGGCGCGCAGGACCCGGGCTTCGGCAATGAGCTGTCCAGCGGCTCGAAGTTCGGCAAGGGCGCGGCGATGGCCGACCTCGAAGTGCTCTGCGACCGGGCGCCGCTGCAGATCGGCAACCGGGTCTGGTACGACCCGGAGCGCTCCGGCCTTCAACTGCCGCAGCAGAAGCCGGTTCCCGGCGCGACGGTGAACCTGTACGACGCGGACGGCAAGAAGGTCGGCACCACCAGGACCACCCCGCGCGGCGAGTACTACTTCGACAACACCAACGTGACCGGCGGACTCAAGCCCAACACCGCCTACACCATCCGCCTCGACAACCCGGCCGACTACGCCAAGGGCGGCCCGCTCCACCACTGGGTGCCCACCAAGGCTCAGGTCGGCGACAACCGCGCGATCGACTCCGACGGCACCGTCCCCAAGGGCGGCACCTACGTCGAGCGGAAGCTCACCACGGGCGGCCCGGGCCAGAACGACCACACCTTCGACTTCGGCTTCATGCAGCAGCAGGGCGAACTCCGCCTGGTCAAGCACGACCAGGACGGCAAGCCGCTGCCCGGCGCCGTGTTCCAGCTGTGGCGCGAAACCAATGGCACCGACGGCCTCCAGGCCGACGGCGACAAGGCGGACACCAAGGTCGGCGACCCGTGCACCACCGGCGACGACGGCACCTGCCACACCGTCACCGACAAGGGCACGTACTACTGGCAGGAAGTCACCCCGCCCAAGGGCTACCAGACCCCTGAACAGCCGGTCCTCGGCCGGGTCGTCCTGGACGACGACCACCTCGACGACGGCATCACCACCACAGCCGTCAACCGCCTCATCCCCCCGCCCCCCACCACCCCGGCGCCCACGCCCACCCCGGAGCCGTCGTCACAGCCCTCGGGCGGCCTGGCCTACACGGGCATGAACGACACCGCCCTGACGTACACCCTGACCGGCGGAGCGATCCTGCTCGCCGCCGGCACCGCCGTCCTGCTCGCCGTCCGCAGGCGCCGCGCCTGACACCGCCGACAGCAATGCGGACGGCCGGGGCCCGGGGAGGGTGAACTCCCGGGGCCCCGGCCGTCGGTGCCCGGCCTACGCCTGTGGCGGTATCGGCTTGGCCGCCAGCGAGCGCGCCGAGCTGGGGTCGGCCAGCGCGGACGGCGGCAGGATCTCGGGGGCGACGGCCTGGGCGGGGACGGCGGCGGCCGCCTCCTCCTTGAGCTTGACGCCGGCCAGGTCGAACGCGGCCTTGATGCGCAGCCGCAGTGCGCGGGAGACCTGCGCGGACTTGCCGGGCGTGCAGCGGGCCTCGATCCGCAGTTCCACCGAGTCGACGGCGACCGATTCGATGCCGAGGACCTTGACCCGGCCCCAGATCAGCTCGTCGTAGGGGGATTCCTTGGAGAGCTGCTCGGCGGCCTCGGTGACCAGCAGTTCGATCCGCTCCAGGTCCTCCTTGTAGCCGACCTGGACGTCCACGGTGGCGGTGCCCCAGCCCTGGCTCATGTTGGCGATCCGCTTGACCTCGCCATTGCGGATGTACCAGATCTCGCCGGCGGAGCCGCGCAGCTTGGTGACCCGCAGGCCGACCTCCAGCACGGTGCCGGTGGCGACGCCGGTGTCGATCTCGTCGCCGACGCCGTACTGGTCCTCCATGATCATGAAGACGCCGGAGAGGAAGTCGGTGACCAGGTTGCGGGCGCCGAAACCGATGGCCACACCGGCCACACCGGCGGAGGCCAGCAGCGGGGCGAGGTCCACGCCGAGCACCGACAGGGCCATCAGTGAGGCGGTGCCGAGGATGGTGAAGGACGCCACCGAGCGCAGCACCGAGCCGATCGCCTCGGAACGCTGCTGGCGGCGTTCGGTGTTGACGACGCCGCTGTTGGCCAGCAGCCCGCCGATCACGCCGTGGTCGTTGTCCGCTTCGGCGGGGCGGCCCATCCGGGCGACCAGCTTGTCGATGACCTTGCGGACCACCGCTCGCAGTATCAGCGCGAGCAGCATGATGAAAACGATCCGCAGCCCGTCGATCAGCCAGCCCTGCCAGTTGTCGTCGAGCCAGCTGGCGGCCTGCCGGGTGGAGTCGGTCACGTCGGCGGCGCTGGTGGGCAGGTTGAAGGTCGGCGTGGTGGCTTCGGGGGGAGAGTCTTCGACGAGCATCGCCCCACTCTAGGGCCTGCCGGGAAGGCCCCGGCGACCCCGTTCACCCGCCCGGACGGTCCGTCAGACCGGTTCCGGCCACCGTCCGCGCCGCCCCGGCCACGGTGGGTGCAGGTGGGCCCCGAGCTGGGCATACCGGCTATGGGCGGCGGCGCGGGGTCCACCCGGGTGTGCGGCCCGTCACAGAGAAATGGTGGCGTCGTACGAGGGCGTAAGGCGACACTGAGGGAGATCGCGTCCCGCAGGGGCACGATCGCCCGCTCGACTCGGCGCGAGCCACGCGCCGCAGGCGTCCAAGGAGGCCCCGTGCCGCATGTCCTTGTCCTCAACGCGTCGTACGAGCCACTCGGTGTCGTCTCGATGCGACGCGCACTCATCCTGCTCCTCAATCACAAGGCGATCGCCCTGGAGGACGCGGGAACCACTCTGCACAGCGCCACCAGCGCCGTTCCGGCGCCGTCCGTCGTCAAGCTGACCCGTTTCGTGCGGGTTCCCTACCGAGGCCCCGTGCCGCTCACCCGGCGCGCGCTGTTCGCCCGCGACCACGGGCGGTGCGTGTACTGCGGGGCCGCCGCCACCAGTGTCGACCACGTGATCCCGCGCAGCCGGGGCGGTCAGCACCGGTGGGACAACGTGGTGGCGGCCTGCCGCCGCTGCAACCACACCAAGGCCGACCGGCACCTCGCCGACCTCGGCTGGCGGATGAAGCGCCCCCCGGCCGCGCCCAGCGGCCTGGCCTGGCGGGTCATCGGCACCGGGATCAAGGATCCGCGCTGGCGGCCCTACCTGGAGCCGTACGGCGGCCTCGACCAGTTCCGGGACTTCGAGCACCACGACCATACGGAGCTGCCACCCGCCGTTCCGTCCCCGGTCCGCACCCGTCCCGTCCGCCGCGGCGAGCAGCACGCTCCGCTCTCCGCCTGACCAGACAAGGGCCTGCCCGACACGACATTCGGTACGCCTCATGGGCCGCCGGCGCACCCCGCAGCGGGAGCGTCGGCGGCCCGCCGTGCGGTCAGGGCTCCTGGACCGCGTACAGCTCGACGGCGGACAGCGTGTACCCGTAGCGGCCGGCCCGGCTGACGCCGTGCACCCGCAGGTACTGCGCGTCGGGGGCGTCGAAGCGGACGGTCTCGGTGCCGCCCTGCCCGTTGTCCACCACCGCCACGGTGGTCCACACCACCCCGTCGGGGGAGGTCTCCACCCGGTACCGGGAGGCGTACGCGTCGCCCCAGTGCAGCACCGCGGTGCCGAGGCGGGACGGCTGCGGCAGCCGCAGCTGCACCCAGGCGTCGTCCTTCGCGGGGGCCGTCCAGGAGGTCTTCGGGTTGCCGTCGGCGATCGCCGCCGCCGGGGTCTTGCCGCTGTCATCGCCCGAGGAGGCCGCGCTGGCCGAACGGGCCAGGTCGGGGCCGCCGGTGGGCGGGACCACGTGCACCTGGAGCTCCTGGCGGACGGTCACGCCGCCCGCGGTGAACACCAGCGGCACCCGGTAGGTGCCCGACGGGGTGCCGGCGGCCGCCGACACCTGCACCGGGGCGCCCGCCTTGCCGCCGCGCGGCACCGTCACGGACGGGGCCGGGGCCACCGTCAGGCCCTTGGCGACCGCCGGGACCTCGGCCTTCAGCTCGCCGGTCAGCGCGTCCGGGCGGCCCGACTCCACGGTGGCCCGGGTCTGCGTCGGGGCGGCGGCGCCCGCCACCACGTCCAGGGTCGGCTCGGCCAGGGTCAGCCGGGCCGCCGGGACGTCCGCGTACCAGGGGATCACCTGGTTGACCACCGGGGCCTCGCCGCCGGGCCGCCACACCAGGCGGAAGGCGTCCACCGGGCCGCCGTCGGCGCGCAGCTCGTTGTAGCCGGGGCGGACCTGGCCGAGCTCGGCCCAGGTGCCGTCCGGGTGGCGCACCTGCACGGTCGCCTCGGCGCGCACCGTCGGGTCGGTCAGCACGGTGAGCCGGTCCAGCGGGCGGGCCGCGCCCAGCTCCACGGTCAGCGGGGCGTCGCCCGCCGCGGGCGGGGCCGCCGCCCGGAACGCCGAGTCCGGGTCGCCCGACAGCACCGCGTCCGGCGAGGAACCGGGGACGGCGGGCGGGCCGCTCACCTCGGCGTCCATCACGCCCGGCGCACCGGCGGTGAACTCGCGCACCGCGACCGCGGTCTTCTGCCCGCCGGTGGCGCGCAGCCGCACCGCCTTGGCGAGCGCGCCCGCCGGGGCGTTGGCGATCACCACCCGCTGGTCGTGCACCGTCGCCAGCTGCTGCCAGCCGCCCGAGCCGCTGAAGTACTCCAGCACCCCGTCGTGCAGGTAGTCGTCGGCCGCCGAAGCCGAGTCCGGGTCGTCGCCCCGGCCGCCCATCAGCACCGTCACCGTGCCCAGCGGCTTCGCGGTGCCCAGGTCCAGGCCGAAGCTGTCGCCGACCTGCGGCGGCGCCGAGGACCAGTAGAACGTCGTCGCGGAGCCGTCCGCCATCAGTGCCGGGCCGTGGTCGTGCGCGGTGCCCAGGGTGGTGGTCGGGGCGGCGCCGGTGGTGATGCCCGCCCAGGTGTCGGCGGCCTTCGTGGCCCGGTCCAGGAACGGGTCCAGTACGCCCTTGCCGACCGTCACCGGGTTCTGCTCCAGCACCGCGCGCTGTCGGCCCAGCTCCAGCCGGGCCTGCCAGGCCGCGGTGCCGTCGCCGGCGTGCTGCGCGGCCAGCATGTCCAGCGCGGCCCGGCCCGCCGCGCCGTACGCCGCCAGCCGGGCCAGCCACGGTGCGGCGTCCGCGCCCAGCGGGTCGCCCGCCAGCGTCTTCGGGGCGTCCGCCATCACCGCGAACGCCTCGCGCAGCGGCTGCGCCGCCTCCTTGAGCTTCGCCTGGTCGGCGGGCGCGCCCGAAGCGGGCTCCACCGCCGCCCAGTACCGCTCCATCAGCGGCGCCAGGTACGCCGACTCCGTGCCGCCCAGCACGGAGGACGCGCTGTTGCCGGCCAGCGCCGCCACCGCGGCCTGCTGCGCCGGGCCGGAGGTCAGCAGCCGCAGCGCCGCGGACAGCGAACGCTCCGGCACGTAGCCGCCCGGCTGCCAGCCGAAGTCGGCGGCGGTGGCCAGCGGGATCCGGGACGCCACCGGCTGGCTCATCGCCGAGGTCAGCAGCACCGCCGAGCGCTGCGCCACCTCGGCGTCCCGCCCGCCGTAGCCGCCCAGGAACAGCCGGTCCGGCGCCGAGTCGTTCACCGGGTAGTTGTCCAGCGTCATCAGCGGTCGGTGGAACAGCTCGGCGGTCTCGGTGAGTTGGGCGCCCGTGACCTGCTTGGCGATCACCGCGCCGCCGCTCCACACCACCTGCACCCCGGCGGGAAGCCCCGCCGCCAGCGCCTTCCGGTACGGCGTCGAACCCTGCTTCTGGTACTCCGTCGGCACCACCGACAGCGGCGCCAGCTCCGGGTGCGGCGCCACCAGCCGCTTCTGCACCGCCGCCACCACCGCGGCCTGCGCCTTCGCCGCGGCCGCCGGCCCGGTGCCGAACTTCCGGCGGTCCGTGCCGCAGTGCCACTCGTCGTAGGAGACGTTCGCGAAGTCCAACTGGAAGGCCCGGAAGCCGAGTTGACGCAGCCCGTCGAGCTTGGCGACCAGCGCGTCCAGGTCCTTGCCGGAGGAGAAGCAGAACGACTGCCCCGGGTTCACCGAGTACGCCAGCGTCACGTGATTGTCCCGGGCCCGGCCCGCCAGCTCGGTCAACTCCCGCACCTGCTCGGCCGGGTAGGGCTCGCGCCAGCGCCGCGAACGGTACGGGTCGCCGCCCGGCGCGTACAGGAAGAAGTTCTGCTTGGTGCGGCCCAGGAAGTCCACCGCCGCCAGCCGCTGCCCGGCGCTCCACGGCTCCCCGTAGAACGACTCGGCGGTGCCGCGCACCGCCGCGCCGGTCGGCCAGTCCCGCACCAGCACGCCCGGGAAGCCCTTGTCGCCCGCCGCGCCCTGACCCTGCCCCGGCCCGATCGGCGCCAGCAGCTGCGCCAGGCTCTGCGCCGCGTAGAACGTGCCCTCGCCGTCGATGCCCGTCAGCACCACCGCGCCGTACGCGCCGCCCGCGGTGGGCAGCTGACCCACCGCCAGCAGATGGCCGCCGGGCGGCAGGCCCGCCAGCGCCGGCACCTCGGTGTCCTTCAGCCCCGCCGCCACCGCGAGGGAGCGCAGCGCCCGGTCGGTCGTGCCGCCCGCGCCCTCGTGCGGGCCGCCCACGTACACCACCAGCGACCCCGCCGCCGGCGGTTCGGGTGCCTCCGGGACGGTCATCACCTCGGCGGCGCCGGCCCTGGTCAGCAGCGCGCGCACCGCGTCCACCGCCGGCCCGTCCGCGCCGTCCGCCATCACCACCGTCACCCGCCGGGGCACCGTCACCGGCTTGCCGCCCGGCCGCAACTGCTGCGGGCGCGGGAACACCTGAGGATCGGCCAGCGAACCCAGCGGCAGCGGCGCCTGCGCCGCGCCCGGGACGTCCACCTCCGCGGCCACCGTCCGCCGGTCGCCGGGCTGCGAGGCGAAACTCTGCGCCGGGATCAGCAGCCCGCCGACCACGGCCGCCGCCGACAGCGTCGCCGCCAGCCGCAAGGAGCTGCCGCGCCGGCCCGAGCGGCGCTCGGCGCGCACCGAGGCCAGCAGCGGGTCCGTGCCCTTGATGTCGGCGATGAACCGGTCCGCGGCGCGCGGCGCCAGTTGACGGGCCGTCCGGGCCGCCGTCCGGCGCGCCGTCAGCGCCGCCGGGTGGTACAGCACCTCGCGCAGCGCCGTTCCCTGCTCCAACTGCTGCCGCAGCCGACGCCCGGCCGCCACCGACACCCGCGCCTGCACCGGAGCCTCCTCGCCCGAAACATCCAGCTCACCGGCCCCCACAGCCCGCCCCGGCCCCCCATGGCCATCCGGCCCGACCAGCCCATCAGCTCTCCGCGTCCCTGTCAACGCCGCTGACAGCTATGTCCGTTATCGCCTGGTATTACGGTGCTATCGCCCTCGCTCGCGGCAACTCGCCGACGGAACGTTCACCCGTCCGGTGCCGACAGGCGGCCGTGTCGGTCGGGGTCGGCGGACGGGTGCGCGGGTAGGACTGTGCCTGTTGCGTTCGGGAGCCCGAGGACGGAGTGCGCTGGGTGGCCGCATACCTTGACCGTGAGCAGCCGGGAACCGAGCAGGTACCGGCGGAGGACAACCCGCCCGCGCCACCGGAACTGCTGGCACTGGCCCACGCGTACGGGGTGGACACCAGCTACGACGCCGGCGCCGGACCGGTCCAGGTCTCGCCGCGCACCCTGAGCACCGTGCTCGCCGCCCTCGGCGTGGACGCCGGAACGCCCGAACTCGCCGCCGCCGCACTGGAACGCCACCGCACCGAACAGGCCCGGCGGCTGCTGCCGCCCACCGTGGTCGCCTGGCAGGGCCGGCGCACCGCGCTCGACCTGCCCGCCGACGCCGAGGTGCGGGTCGAGCTGGAGGACGGCGGCTCCTGGGAGTTGACGCACGAGCACTCCTGGTGGCTCCCCGAGGACCTGCCGCTCGGCCGCCACACCCTGCACGTGACAGCGGGCCAACGGGCGGGCCGGGCCGCGCTGATCGTCGCCCCGCCGCGCATCCCCGAACCGCAGCAGCGCAGTTGGGGCTTCCTCGCGCAGCTGTACTCGGTGCTCAGCGAACAGTCCTGGGGCATGGGCGACCTCGCCGACCTCGCCGAACTCGCCCAGTGGGCCGGCGCCCGACTCGGCGCGGGCTTCCTGCAGATCAACCCGCTGCACGCGGGCATGCCCGGCACACCCTCCGACCCGTCCCCGTACCGGCCCTCCTCCCGCCGCTTCGCCGACCCCGTGCACCTGCGGATCGAGGCGATCCCCGAGTACACCCGCCACGACGAGGTCCGCGACCTGGCCCGCCGCGCCCGGCTGCTGCGCGAGGAAGTACTGGAGCACGACGCGCTGATCGACCGCGACTCCGTCCGGGCGCTCAAGCAGCAGGCACTGGAGCTGCTGCACACCGTGCCGCGCGGGGTCGGCCGGGAGGCCGCGTACCGGGCGTTCGTCCGCCGCGAGGGCGAGTGGCTGGAGCGGTACGCGGTGTGGAACGCGCTGGCGGAGGTGCACGGCGCCGCCTGGCACTCCTGGCCGAAGGGCCTGCGTCACCCGTCCAACCCCCAAGTCGCCGCCGAGAAAGCCGCGTTGACCGACCGGGTCGAGTTCCACCGCTGGCTGGCCTGGCTGGTGGACGAGCAACTGCGCGCCGCCCAGCGCGCCGCCACCGACGCCGGCATGCCGATCGGCCTGATCCACGACCTCGCCGTCGGCGTCCACCCCGACGGCGCGGATGCCTGGGCCCTGCAGGACGTCCTCGCCACCGGCATCTCCACCGGCGCCCCGCCCGACGCCTTCAACGCCCACGGCCAGGACTGGGGCCTGCCGCCCTGGCGGCCCGACGCCCTCGCCGAGACCGGCTACGCGCCGTTCGCCGAACTGCTGGGCGCCGCCGCCCGGCACGCCGGCGCGATCCGGATCGACCACGTGATGGGCCTGTTCCGGCTCTGGTGGGTACCGGTCGGCGCCCGCCCCACCGAAGGCACCTACGTCCGCTACGACGCCGAGGCGATGCTCGCCGTCCTCGCCCTGGAAGCGCACCGGGCCGGCACCGCCGTCATCGGCGAGGACCTCGGTACCGTCGAACCCGGCGTCCGCGAACGGCTCGCCGAACACGGCGTGCTCGGCACCTCCGTGCTCTGGTTCGAACGCGACTGGCACGCGGGCGGCACCGTCCTGCCCCCCGAACGCTGGCGGGCCGGCTGCCTCGCCACCCTCACCACCCACGACCTGCCCAGCACCGCCGCCCGGCTCACCGGCGACCACGTCGCCCTCCGCCACCAACTCGGCCTGCTGGCCCGCCCGCTGGTCGAGGAACAGCACGCCGCCGCCACCGAACTCGCCGACTGGCAGCGCGAACTCGTCCGCCTCGGCCTGCTCGCCGACGGAGCACCCGTCACCATCGAGGCGCTGTACGCCTACCTGCGCGCCACCCCCGCCCGGCTGGTCGGCGTCTGGCTGCCCGACACCGTCTCGGACCCCCGCCCGCAGAACCTCCCCGGCACCTGGGATCAGTACCCCAACTGGCGCCTCCCCGTCGCCGACACCACCGGAACCCCCCGCACCCTCGACCGGATCGCCGCCGCCCCCGGCACCGCCACCCTCGCCGCCACCCTCGCCCCGCTCGGCGTCCCGGCAGGGGGACACGCCGACAGGCGCACCCCGCCGGGCGACCCGGTGTAGGGGGCCGGTACCTTGGAAAACGTGGACAAGAGGAACGCAATGCGCGCCGGTGCGGTCACCGCGGCGGCCACGCTGATGATGCTGATGTCGTCGCCCGCCATGGCGCTCGTACGCGACGACGGCGACGACCCGGGCGCCGGCCTGAGCGTCGGCCAGACCCTGGGCCTGTTTGTCGCCCTCCCGATCGTCTCCTTCCTGGTGATCGCGGGCCTCTGCATGATCCCGGGTCGGAAGAAGTAACCCCCGGGTCCCAGGACCCGAACGGCGACTGCCGGGGCAGCCGAAATTCTCTATTCGGCCACCCCGGCAGTCGCCGTTCCCATTCCCGCCGCACCGGCCCGTTCCCGCGTCTCACGGAAAGTCAGGGCTCTGCTCCCGCGTCCCGTCCGGGCGGATCGCGAGCGCCGGGACACCCCGGGCCGTGAGCCACGGCAGCGGGTCGGGCATGGCGAACGCGGCGGTGGCGAGGGCGTCGAGGTGGGCGAGGCGGGGGCCGAGGAGGGTGAGGGAGGCGAGGGCCGTGGCGGGGCGGCCGGTGTGCGGGTCGAGGATGTGCGGGCCGCGTTCGGCGGTGCCGGAGGTGGCGACAGCGAGGTCGTGACCGGTGACGACGTGGGCGACGGTGCCGGGCCGGTGCGGGTCGGCGATGCCGATGCGCCAGGGGCCGCCGGCGGTCTGGACGTCGCCGCCGCCGCTGACGCAGTGCTGGACGGAGCCGGAGTCCCGCAGGGTGCGGGAGGCCTCCTCGACGGCCCAGCCCTTGACCCAGCCGCTCGGGTCGAGGCGCCCGCCGGGCGTCGCGGTGAAGTAGCCGTCGGTCTCGGCGGCGAGCTCCGCGCAGCGCTCCAGCACCGACGACACCTCCGGGTCGCACGCGGCGAGCGTGATCTCCCCGCGCCCGAGCCGGCTGATCTCGCTCTCCGGCCGGTACGGCGAGAACACCGCGTCGATCCGGTGCAGGCGGGCGACGATCCGGGCGAGGGTCTCGACGGTGCGGGGGCCGGGGTCGCGGACGGTGAAGGAGAAGACCGTCCCCATCACGTGCTCGACATGGGTGACGGTCATTTCCGCGCCGCCCGGTCGAGCGCGCTCTGCAGGGAGCGGGTGTAGCCGTCGCTGGTGTAGGTGGCGCCGGAGACCACGTCGATGTGCGCGTTCTGCGCGGCCATCGCCTCCTGGTTGAGCTGCGGGACGGCGTAGCTGTTGATCTCCTGGTCGCGGCGGTCCCGGTTGGGGTACTGGATCACGTCGATCTTGCTGATGGCGCTGCCGTTCAGCGTGACCCGGACCTGGACCGGCCCGTACCGGGTGTTGATGGCACTGCCGGTGACGGTCCGGCTTCCACCACCCGTGGCAGCGGGCGACGGCGACGACGACGCACCGCCACCACCGGACGGCGGCGACGACGCACCGCCACCACCGGACGGCGGCGACGACGCACCGCCACCACCGGACGGCGGCGACGACGAGGCCGCGCCGCCCCCCACGGGCGTGGAGGAGATGGGGGCCGCACCGGACGGGTCGTGCGGCTTCAGGGAGAGCAGCAGGACGACCCCGGCGGCGGTCGCGGAGGCGGTGATGACGGCTCGGCGCATGGCGGGGGCTCCTAGAAGACGAAGGACTCGTGGTGGATGCGGGACGGCCGGACCCCGGCGGCGCGCAGGGCGCGGACGGCCTCGGCGGTGAACGCCTCCGGTCCGCACAGGTAGACCTCGTGGCGGCCGAGGTCCGGCACCAGCCGGTGCAGCGCCGCGCCCAGGTCACCGACCTGCTCGCGGCTGCCGAGCAGCTCGTACGCCCGCCTGTCCCGGCTCCCGGCGGCGACGGCCGCCAGCTCGTGGCGGAACAGCACGTCCTCCACCCGCCGGGCCCGCTGAACGAGGGTCAGCCGTCCGGGCAGCGTCTCGAACAGGGCCCGCAGCGGGGTGATGCCGACACCCGCGCCGAGCAGCAGTACCGGCCCGCCGTGGCGGCGCCGCGCGGTGAACGCCCCGTACGGGCCCTCCGCCCGGACGGCCGTGCCGGGGGCGAGCGCCGCGACGGCGGCGCTGTGTGCGCCCAGGCCCTTGACGGTGAAGCGCAGGAAGTGCGGGTGCGGGGGAGCGGACAGCGAGTACGGGTTGGCGGCCCAGCGCAGTTCGCGGGTGAGGAACTGGAGGCGGAAGAACTGGCCCGGTTCGGCGCGCAGCTCGTCCAGGTGCCGGCCGGTCAGGAAGACCGAGACCACACCGGGGCCCTCGGGCCGGACCTCGGCGACCCGCAGCCGGTGCCGCCGGTCGCGCAGGAACGGCCGCAGCAGCCGGTACCAGCCGAGGACGGCGGCGGTGCCGAGGTACAGCAGGTACCAGAGGGCCTTCGCCTTGTTGTCGGCGAGGTCGGCGCCGGTGGTGAGCTGGTGGCCGAAGCCGAGCGCGACGGCCAGGTAGGTGGCCAGGTGCAGGTAGTACCAGGCCTCGTAGCTCAGCCGGCGGCGGGCGGCGCGGGCGGAGACGGCGCCGGTGCCGAGGATCAGCAGGGTGGCGGCGGTGGCCTTCAGCATGTCGGGGAAGTGCAGGACCATCTCCACGCCCTGGCTCCACAGGCCCTGGCCGCTGGTCAGCGCGTAGCCCCAGATGACGGTCAGCACGTGCACGGTGATCAGCGAAACCAGGTACCGGCCGCCGAAGGCGTGCCAGCGGGCCATCCGGTCGGCGCCGACCTCGCGTTCGAGCAGCGGGACGCGGGCCATCAGCAGCAGCAGGACGGGCGCGGCGTAACCGGCCAGCAGGCCGGTGATCCGGGCGGTGCCGGTGAGCCAGTCCGCCGCACCGGCTGTCCGCGGGGTGTCGATCCACCACAGGGCGAGCACGCCGAGGGCGCCGAGAGCGATCAGGGCGAGCGCGCCGTGCCGGACGGCATCCGGTGGGAGGCTCCGGCGCCGGGCGGCACGGCGGGCGGCCCGGGTCGGGCTGGTCAGTGAGGTCAACGGGCCCTCCTTCGGTGGTGCGCTGCCCACCGTGGCACCGGAACCTCTCAGTTCCCTATGAAAGGACGCCGCCCCCGGCCCCCTCCCCAGGGCGTTCGCGCAGGTCGCCGGGCCCGCACTCCACACGAGGCGGTCGGACGATCTCACCGCTTTCTCATCCCGGAACGCCAGAATGGACCCATGCAGCACGCGGACACCCCGTGGCGGGTCCTGGTGGTAGACGACGAACCCGACCTGGTCGAGGTGATCTGCGGCGCCCTGCGCTACGAGGGCTGGCAGGCCCGCGGCGCGACCAGCGGCCTCGACGCCGTCACCACCGCCGACGAGTGGCACCCGCACGCCATCGTGCTGGACGTCATGCTGCCCGACTTCGACGGACTGGAGGTGCTGCGCCGGGTGCACCGCACCGACCCCGAGGTCCGGGTGCTGTTCCTCACCGCCCGGGACGCCGTCGAGGACCGGATCGCCGGCATCTCCGCCGGCGGCGACGACTACGTCACCAAACCGTTCAGCCTGGAAGAGGTCGTGGTCCGGCTGCGCGGCCTGCTGCGCCGCGCCGCCCCCGCCGGCCCGGCCACCCCCGGCACCCTCACCGTCGGCGACCTGCACCTCGACCCGGCCGCCCGGGAGACCAGCCGCGGCGGCGAGGCGATCGACCTCAGCCCCACCGAGTACGCCCTGCTGCGCTACCTGATGGAGCACCCCCGGCAGGTGCTCAGCAAGGCCCAGATCCTGGACGCCGTCTGGTCCTACGACTTCGGCGGACAGGCCCACGTGGTGGAGCTGTACATCAGCTACCTGCGCCGCAAGATCGACGCCGGCCGGGCTCCGATGATCCACACCGTGCGCGGCGCCGGCTACGTGCTCAAGGCGGCCACCGGATGACGGCCACCGGACGCGTGCGACGCCCGCGCACCCTGCGGGCCCGGCTGGTCGCGGGCGTCCTGGTGCTGATCGCCCTGATCTGCGTCGGCGTCGGCTTCGCCACCACCGGGGCACTGCGGCACTTCCTGGTCGACCGGATCGACCAGCAACTGGCCGCCGGCGGCGGACGCTACGCCGCCAGCCTGGAACACCCCGGCACGAACGGCCACGACACCCGCGCCCAGTCGCCCGGCACCTTCGGCGCCCGCCTGGTGAACGGCACCGTCACGCACGCCGCCGTGGTCGGTGGCATCCCGCCCGGCGACGACGACCCCGTCCCGGTCGCCGGGCTCCGGCCCGGCGACGCCCCCGTCCCGCTCACCGACGCGGACGTGCGGGCCCTGCGCGCGCTCCCGGTGAACGGCCACCCGCGTGACCTGACCCTGTCCGCCCTCGGCCACTACCGGGCCGCCGCCGTCGCCGGATCCGACGCGGACGTGCTGGTCACCGGCCTGCCGCTGCACCCCGTCGACGAGACCGTGCAGCGCCTGCTGCTGATCGAACTGGTGGTGTTCGCCGTCGCCCTGGCCGCCGCCGCACTCGCCGGCGCCCTCGGCGTCCGGCTCGCCCTGCGCCCACTGGAACGGGTGGTGGCCACCGCCGAACGGGTCTCCGCGCTGCCGCTGGCCAGCGGCGCGGTCGATCTCGGCGAGCGCGTCCCGGACGACGACCCCGGCACCGAGGTCGGCCGGGTCGGCGCCGCGCTGAACCGGATGCTCGGCCACATCGGGGACGCGCTGACCCGCCGCCAGGAGGTCGAGGAGCGGCTGCGCGCGTTCGCCGCCGACGCCAGCCACGAACTGCGCAACCCGGTGGCGGCCGTGCGCGGCCACGCCGAACTCGCGCTGCGGCACCCGGGCCCGGTGCCCGAGCCGGTCCGGCACTCGCTGGAGCGGATCACCGCCGAGTCGCAGCGGATGGGCACCGTCGTCGAGGACCTGCTGCTGCTCGCCCGCCTCGACGCCGGCCGCCCACTGGCCGTCGAGGACGTCGACCTGACCCGGATCGCCCTGGACTGCACGGCCGACGCCCGGGCCGCCGCCCCGCAGCACCGCTGGCTGCTGGAACTGCCCGCCGAACCCGTCACCGCCCCCGGCGACCCGCACCGGCTCACCCAAGTGGTGGCGAACCTGCTGGCCAACGCCCGCACCCACACCCCGGACGGCACCGAAGTCACGCTCCGGCTCTCGACCACCGCCACCGAGGTGCTCCTCACCGTCGCCGACAACGGCCCCGGCATCCCGCCCGAACTCCTCCCGCACGTCTTCGACCGCTTCGTCCGCGGCGACCCCACCCGCTCCCGCCGCACCGGCTCCACCGGCCTCGGCCTGGCCATCGTCCAAGCCGTCGTCCAGGCCCACGCCGGCACGGCCACGGTCCACAGCACCCCCGGCGCGACGGTCTTCCGCATCACCCTGCCGCGCGAGCGGGCGCGAAAGCAGGGGCGCGGGGAACTGCGCGAAGCGGAAGGCACCCGTCAGCCAGATCGCGACGCACGACAATGACCTGCACGTGCTCGCGACCTCCCGGACCGCCCGGCGCTTGCCGCGCAGCCCCCCACACAAACACCCCGCCCGAACACGCCGGAGGCCCGGGAGAACACGTCCCCCGGGCCCCCGCCATGACCTCGCGTCAGCGATCCGCGGACTGAGCCTTCAGCGCCCGCTCCACGCCCGCCCGCGCCTCGACGACCTGGCGCCGCAGCGCCGGCGCCGGCTCGGCGGAGGCCAGCCACGCGTCGGTGGCGTCCAGGGTGGCCTGCGAGACGGCGAACGCGGGGTACAGGCCGCCGATGATCTGCTGCGAGATCTCGTGGCTGCGGGTCTCCCACACCTGCTTGACCGAGGCGAAGTACTTCTCGGTGTACGGCGCGAGCAGGTCCCGCTGGTCGGCCTGCTGGAAGCCGGCGATGACGGCCTCCTGCACGTAGTTGGTCAGGGTGTCGGACTCCACCACGGACGCCCAGGCCTCGGCCTTGGCCTCGGCGGTCGGGCGGGCCGCCCGGCAGGTGGCGGCGTGCTCCTGGCCGGAGGAGGTGTTGTCGCGGGCGAGCTCCGCGTCGATCGCGGCCTCGTCGGCGCGGCCGGTGGCGACCAGGCGGCCGAGCAGGGTCCAGCGCAGCTCGGTGTCGACGGCCAGGCCCTCGATGGTCTCCGAGCCGTCCAGCAGCCCGGCGAGCAGCGCGAGCTGACCGTCCGTGCGGGCCGAGCCGGCCAGCGCGCGGGCCCAGGCGAGCTGGTGGTCGCTGCCGGCGGGGGCCTCGCGCAGCGCGGTCTCGGAGGCGGCCGCCCAGCGCTGCAGGCCGCTCTCGCGCCACGCCGGGTCGGCGTACAGCTCCAGGGCGAGCTTGACCTGGCGGTGCACGGACTGGACCACGCCGATGTCGCTCTCGCGGGGCAGGCCGGCCAGCGCCAGCGACAGGTAGTCGCGGGTGGCGAGTTCGCCGTCGCGGGTCATGTCCCAGGCGGAGGCCCAGCACAGCGCGCGGGGCAGCGAGTCGGTGAAGTCGCCGAGGTGCTCGGTGACGACGGCCAGCGAGTCGGCGTCGAGGCGGACCTTCGCGTAGGACAGGTCGTCGTCGTTGAGCAGCAGCACGGCGGGCCGCCGGCGGCCGGTCAGCTGCGGGACCTCGGTGCGCTCGCCGTCCACGTCGAGCTCGATCCGCTCGGTGCGCTCCAGCTTGCCGTCGACCAGCTCGTACAGGCCGATGGCGATCCGGTGCGGGCGCAGCACGGCCTCGCCGCGGGCGCCGGCGGGCAGCGCGGGGGCCTCCTGCAGGACGGCGAAGGACTCGATGACGCCGTCCGCCGAGACCTCCAGGGCCGGCCGCAGCACGTTGATGCCGGCGGTCTCCAGCCAGGCCTTGGACCAGGTGCGCAGGTCGCGGCCGCTGGCCTCCTCCAGGGCGCCGAGCAGGTCGGTGAGGCGGGTGTTGCCCCAGGCGTGGCGCTTGAAGTAGGCGCGCACGCCCTGGAAGAAGGCGTCCTGGCCGACGTACGCCACCAGCTGCTTGAGCACCGAGGCGCCCTTGGCGTAGGTGATGCCGTCGAAGTTGACCTGGACGTCCTCCAGGTCGTTGATCTCCGCCATGATCGGGTGGGTGGACGGCAGCTGGTCCTGCCGGTACGCCCAGGTCTTCATCTGGTTGGCGAAGGTGGTCCAGGAGTGCGGCCACTTGGAGCCGGGCGCCTCGGCCTGGCAGACCACCTCGGCGAAGGTGGCGAACGACTCGTTCAGCCACAGGTCGTTCCACCACTCCATGGTGACGAGGTCGCCGAACCACATGTGGGCGAGCTCGTGCAGGATGGTCGCGGCGCGCATCTCGTAGGAGGCGTCGGTGACCTTGGAGCGGAACACGTACTGGTCGCGCAGGGTGACGGCGCCCGCGTTCTCCATCGCGCCGGCGTTGAACTCCGGGACGAACAGCTGGTCGTACTTCGCGAACGGGTAGGCGAAGTCGAACTTGTCCTGGAAGTAGTCGAAGCCCTGCTTGGTGACGGCGAAGATGGCGTCGGCGTCCAGGAACTCGCGCAGCGAGGGGCGGCAGTAGACACCGAGCGGCACGCGCTGCGCGCCGTTCTCGTAGGCGTCGAACACGCCGACGTAGGGGCCGGCCACCAGGGCGGTGATGTAGGTGGACATCCGCGGGGTGGGCTCGAAGGTCCACACCCGGGTGTCGCCGTCGCCGGTGGGCTCGGGGGTCGGCGAGTTGGAGACCACGACCCAGCCGGCCGGGGCGGTGACGGTGAAGGCGAAGGCGGCCTTCAGGTCGGGCTGCTCGAAGTTGGCGAACACCCGGCGGGCGTCCGGGACCTCGAACTGGGTGTACAGGTAGGTCTCGCCGTCCGCCGGGTCGACGAACCGGTGCAGGCCTTCGCCGGTGTTGGTGTAGGCGCAGTCGGCGACCACCCGCAGCTCGTTCGCGGCGGCCAGCTCGGGCAGCGCGATCCGGCTGTCGGCGAAGTTCTCCAACGGCAGCGCACGGCCGTTGAGGACGATCTCCGAGACGGCGGGGGCGACCAGGTCGATGAAGGTGGAAGCGCCGGGTTCGGTGGCGGTGAACCGGACCACGGTGGTGGACCGGAAGGTGCCGCCCTCGCGCGCCGAGCTCAGGTCGAGCTCGATGTCGTACGACTCCACATGCAGGAGTGCGGCCCGGGTGCGGGCCTCCTCACGGGTCAAGTTGGTGCCAGGCACTCGCAGGACTCCTTCGTCAGGGCTCGGTTACCCGGCATCCTCCCACGTGCGTAACGATCCGTGTTCGTACTTGACGGCCCCTCCGATCGGTACCGGAGCATAGAGTTCACAAGTTGAAGCTGAACTTTGGACGAACGCAAGTGCGCCCTGGAGGGTGGAACATGTCGACGGACACACCGGGATCGCAGTCCTCGCTGCACCGGGCGAATCTCGAACGGGTGCTGCGGGCGGTGCGGATGGCCGGATCGCTGACCCAGGCCGAGATCGCCCGGGGTACGGGGCTGTCGGCCGCGACGGTGTCCAACATCGTCCGGGAGCTCAAGGAGTCCGGCACCGTGGTGGTCGCCGACACCTCCTCGGGCGGGCGCCGGGCGCGCAGCGTCTCGCTGAGCGGGGACGCCGGGATCGTGGTGGGCGTCGACTTCGGCCACACCCACCTGCGGGTGGCGATCGGCAACCTGGCGCACCGGGTGCTGGCCGAGGAGAGCGAGCCGCTGGACGTGGACGTCTCCGCGCAGCAGGGCTTCGACCTGGCCGAGCGGATGGTGGCGCGGCTGCTGGAGCAGGCCGGTTTCCGGAACGACAAGGTGATCGGCGTGGGCCTGGGCGTGCCCGGCCCGATCGACCAGGAGACCGGGGCGCTCGGCTCGACCGCGATCCTGCCCGGCTGGTCCGGGGTGACGCCCGGCCAGGAGCTGGCGGGCCGCCTGGGCATGCCGGTGCACGTGGACAACGACGCCAACCTGGGCGCGCTGGGCGAGCTGGTGTGGGGCGCCGGGCGGGGCCTGGGCGACCTGGCGTACATCAAGGTGGCCAGCGGCGTCGGCGCCGGCCTGGTGATCAACGGCCAGATCTACCGCGGCCCGGGCGGCACCGCGGGTGAGATCGGGCACATCACGCTGGACGAGGCGGGCCCGGTGTGCCGCTGCGGCAACCGCGGCTGCCTGGAGACCTTCGTGGGCTCCCGTTACCTGCTCAACCTCTTGAACGCCAACCACCCGGGCGAACTGACACTCGGAAAGGTGGTGCAGCTGGCCCAGCAGGGCGATCTGGGCTGCCGCCGGGTGATCGCCGACGCCGGCCGCCAGATCGGCATGGGCGTGGCCACCCTGTGCAACCTGCTCAACCCCCGCCGGGTGATCCTCGGCGGCGATCTGGCCGAGGCCGGTGAACTGGTGCTTTCCCCGATCCGCGACTCGGTGGCCCGGTACGCCATCCCCAGCGCCGCCCGCCAGCTGTCGGTGGTCCCGGGGACGCTCGGCGGCCGCGCCGAGGTGCTCGGGGCACTCGCCCTGGTGATGAGTGAGATGGGTGAGACGGGAGGGATCTGAACCGGTCGCGGGAGGACCTCCGACGGCCCGATTCGGCTCCCGACGGGCCGTCCGATCTCGACTGAGCCTTCAGGAAGATAACGAAAGGGTCTGAATCCCTGGGGCTGATGCTTTACTTGTTGACGACAAGCTTGGTGACGGGGTTGACTCCTGCCCACCTCGCCGCAACGTTGCGGCTCTGTCAGGGAGGCACCCCTCACCATGAACGCAATGATGCGTCGCGTCGTCGTCGGCACCGCCGCTGTCTCGATGGCTCTGACCATGGCCGCCTGCGGCAAGGCCGGCAGTGACAAGAAGGACGGCGCGGCCTCGGGCAACAACAAGTCGATCGGCCTGCTGCTGCCGGAGAACGCCTCCTCGACCCGCTACGAGTCGTTCGACAAGCCGTTCATCGAGAACAAGGTCCGCGCGCTCTGCTCCGACTGCAAGGTCGAGTACAGCAACGCCGAGGGCTCCGCCGCGAAGCAGAAGCAGCAGTTCGACACCCTGATCGCCCAGGGCGTCAAGGTGATCATCCTGGACGCGTTCGACGCCAAGTCCACCCAGTCCTGGGTGAAGGAGGCCGCCGACAAGGGCGTCAAGGTCATCGCGTACGACCGCCTGGCCACCGGCCCGGTCTCCGCGTACGTCTCCTTCGACAACGAGAAGGTCGGCGAGCTGCAGGGCCAGGCCCTGGTCGACGCCCTCGGCGCCAAGGCCGCCGACGCCAACATCGTGATGATCAACGGTGACGACGCCGACCCGAACGCGGGCAAGTTCAAGTCCGGCGCGCACAAGGTGCTGGACGGCAAGGTCAAGAGCGTCGTCTACGAGCAGAGCGGCGAGTGGAAGCCCACCGTCGCGGGCCAGAAGATCGGCGCCGCCATCTCCTCGCTCGGCAAGGACGGCTTCCAGGCCGTCTACTCCGCCAACGACGGCATGGCCGGTGCGATCATCACCCAGCTGAAGGCCCAGGGCGTCAGCGTCCCGGTCGGCGGCCAGGACGCGGGCCTGGACGCGATCCAGCGCCTGGTCTCCGGCGACCAGGCCTACACCATCTACAAGGCCTACAAGCCGCTGGCCGAGGGTGCCGCCGAGCTCGCGGTCGACCTGCTCCAGGGCAAGGACATCAAGGGCGTCGCCACCGCGACCGTCGACAGCGACACCGACAAGGGCATCCCGGCCACCCTGCTGGAGCCCAAGGTCGTCACCAAGGCGAACATCAAGGACACCGTGATCGCCGACAACCTGTACAAGGTCGCGGACATCTGCACCGCCGACTTCGCCGCCGCCTGCACCGCGGCCGGCCTGCAGTAATACCCGCCCGGCGGGGGCTTCCTGACCACCCGGAAGCTCCCGCCGGCCCTTTTTGTTCCCGCAGTCCCACCCCGCGCGTCCGGACCGGCGCGCGGGTCGCCCGTGTCGGAAACGTCAGGTCCGACACGGAACTCAAGGAGATGGTTCACGTGACAGGCGCACCCGTACTGGCGTTGCGCGGGGTCTCCAAGCGCTTCGGTGCCGTCCAGGCACTCACCGACGTGCAACTGGAGGTCCACGCGGGCGAGGTCGTCGCCCTGGTCGGCGACAACGGCGCCGGAAAGTCCACCCTGGTCAAGACCATCGCGGGCGTCCACCCGATCGACGAGGGCGTCATCGAGTGGGAGGGCAAGCCGGTCTCCATCGGCCGCCCGCACGACGCCCAGGCGCTCGGCATCGCCACCGTCTACCAGGACCTCGCCCTGTGCGACAACCTCGACGTGGTCGGCAACCTGTTCCTCGGCCGCGAGCTCAAGCGCTTCGGCACCCTGGACGAGGTCGCCATGGAGAAGCGCGCCCGCGAACTCCTCGACACCCTGTCGATCCGCATCCCGAGCGTCCGGATCCCGATCGCCGGCCTGTCCGGCGGCCAGCGCCAGGTGGTCGCGATCGCCCGCGCCCTGGTCGGCGACCCGAAGATCGTCATCCTGGACGAGCCCACCGCCGCCCTCGGCGTCGAGCAGACCGCCCAGGTCCTCGACCTGGTCGAGCGGCTGCGCGAGCGCGGCCTCGGCGTGATCCTGATCAGCCACAACATGGCCGACGTCAAGGCCGTCGCGGACACCGTCGCGGTGCTCCGCCTGGGCCGCAACAACGGCAGCTTCGAGGTGGCCGGCACCTCGCACGAGGAGATCATCTCCGCCATCACCGGCGCCACCGACAACGCGGTGACCCGTCGTCAGGCCCGTATCGCGGAGGACGCCAAGTGAGCACCGACACCCCCACCACGCCCACCCCGCCCGCCGTCGACCCGCGCCTGCTGGTCCGCAAGGAGGGCCTGGCCGGCTACTTCGAGGAGTTCGGCCGCAAGCTGCGCAGCGGCGAGATCGGCTCGCTGCCGGTCGTGGTCGGCCTGATCATCATCGCCGTCATCTTCCAGTGGAAGACCGGCTCCTTCCTCAACGCCGACAACATCACCAACATCAGCAAGTGGATCGCCGGCCCCGGCCTGATCGCCGCCGGTGTGGTCTTCGTGCTGCTGCTCGGCGAGATCGACCTGTCGCTCGGCTCGATCGCCGGTGTCACCGCCGCGATCTCCTCGGTGCTGGCGGCCCGCCAGGGCGTCAACGAGTGGCTGGCGGTGCTGATCGGCATCGCGGCCGCGATCGCCATGGGCGCCGTGCACGGCTTCTTCTTCTCGAAGGTCGGCGTGCCCGCGCTGCTGGTCACCCTGGCCGGCATGCAGGCCTGGCTCGGCGTGCAGCACCTGGTCATCGGCAACCTCGGCACGGTCAACAACCTCAACGACGGCGTCATCGCCAACCTGGACACCTACTTCCTGGGCGACGGCGACATCGTCTGGGCCTGGCTGTTCGCGATCCTCGCCATCGTGCTGTTCGCCGCCGGCCAGCTGTTCGACGCCCGCCGCCGCAGCGCCGCCGGCCTGCCGGCCCGCCCGATCGCCGAGATCGCGCTGCGCACCGGCGCGCTCGCCGTGGTCGCGCTGGTGGTCGCCTACATGCTCAACCAGGACCGCGGCCTGCCGCTGCCGCTGGTGCTGTTCGTCGGCGTCGTCGCGCTGGGCGACTTCGTGCTCCGCCGCACCACCTACGGCCGGCAGATCTTCGCGGTCGGCGGCGGCATCGAGGCGGCCCGCCGGGCCGGCATCAACGTCGCCTGGGTGCGCACCTCGGTGTACATGATCTCGGCCGGCCTGGCCGGCTTCGGCGGCCTGTTCATCGCCTCCCAGCAGGGCTCGGCGGACAAGTCGCTCGGCAGCGGCACCATGCTGATGAACGCCATCGCGGCAGCCGTCATCGGCGGCACCAGCCTGTTCGGCGGCCGCGGCAAGCTCTGGTCGGCGCTGCTCGGCATCCTGGTCCTGCAGTCCATCACCACCGGCCTGGACATGATCCACGCCCAGCAGGCCATCCAGTACATGATCACCGGCGCGGTGCTGCTCGCCGCCGTGGTCCTGGACTCGGTCTCCCGCCGCTCCCAGAAGTCCAACGGACGCGGCTGACCCGGCACCACCCGCAACCGCGCGACCGGCACACCTCCCCGCATTAGCGGGGCCGGTCGCGCGGTTCGGTGCTTTTCCGCCCCCGCCACCCGAACGAGCGACGGGGTTGCCCGCCGCACTACGGCCGGGTAATGGACATTAGACTCAAGCGGGGCGTACGCCCTCCGGGCCCATGCGGGCGCGAGAACTTGGACGAGGAGGAACGGGTGGCCCTGCTGACCCGTATTCGGGGACCGCGCGATCTCGATCGACTCACCCCCGCGCAGATGTCGGCACTCGCCGAGGAGATCCGCGCCTTCCTGGTGGAGGAGGTCTCCAAGACCGGCGGCCACCTCGGGCCCAACCTCGGCGTGGTCGAACTGACCCTCGCCATGCACCGGGTCTTCGACTCCCCGCGTGACCGGATCCTGTTCGACACCGGCCACCAGAGCTACGTCCACAAGCTGCTGACCGGCCGCCAGGACTTCTCCCGGCTGAAGATGAAGGGCGGCCTGTCCGGCTACCCCTCGCGCGCCGAGTCCGAGCACGACGTGATCGAGAACTCGCACGCCTCCACCGTCCTCGGCTACGCCGACGGTCTCGCCAAGGCCAACAAGATCCAGGGCCACAAGGACCGCGCCGTGGTCGCCGTGATCGGCGACGGCGCGCTCACCGGCGGCATGGCCTGGGAGGCGCTGAACAACATCGCCGACAGCCAGGACCTGCCGATCGTCATCGTCGTCAACGACAACGAGCGGTCCTACTCGCCGACCATCGGCGGCCTCGCCAACCACCTCGCCACCCTGCGCACCACCCAGGGCTACGAGCGCTTCCTGTCCTGGGGCAAGGACGCGCTGCAGCGCACCCCCGTGGTCGGCCAGGCGATGTTCGACACCCTGCACGGCGCCAAGAAGGGCCTGAAGGACTTCATCGCCCCGCAGGGCATGTTCGAGGACCTCGGCCTGAAGTACCTCGGCCCGATCGACGGCCACGACCTGCAGGCCCTGGAGTCCGCGTTCACCAAGGCCCGCAACTTCGGCGGCCCGGTGATCGTGCACTGCATCACCGAGAAGGGCCGCGGTTACCACGCCGCCGAGAACAACGACGAGGACCGCTTCCACGCGGTCGGCGTGATCCACCCCGACACCGGCCTGCCGGTCAAGACCGCCGGCAAGGACTGGACCTCGGTGTTCGGCGAGGAGATGGTCGCGCTCGGCCGCGAGCGCCGCGACCTGGTCGCCATCACCGCCGCCATGCTGCACCCCGTCGGCCTGGCCCCGTTCGCCAAGGCCTACCCGGAGCGGATCTTCGACGTCGGCATCGCCGAGCAGCACGCCGCCGTCTGCGCCGCGGGCCTGGCCACCAACGGCCTGCACCCGGTGGTCGCCGTCTACGCGACCTTCCTGAACCGGGCCTTCGACCAGGTCCTGATGGACGTCGCCCTGCACAAGCTCGGCGTCACCTTCGTGCTCGACCGGGCCGGCGTCACCGGCACCGACGGCGCCTCCCACAACGGCATGTGGGACATGTCGATCCTCCAGGTCGTCCCCGGCCTGCGCCTCGCCGCCCCGCGCGACGCCGAGCAGGTCCGGCTCCAGCTGCGCGAGGCCGTCGAGGTCGCCGACGCCCCCACCGTGGTCCGCTACTCCAAGGGCAACGTCGGCCCCGCCGTGCCCGCCGTCGGCACCGTCGGCGGCATGGACGTGCTGCGCCGCCCCGAGGGCGACACCGCGGACGAGGTCGCCGACGTGCTGATCGTCTCGATCGGCGCGATGGCCCCGATCTGCCTGGAGGCCGCCGAACTCCTCGCCGCGCAGGGCATCAGCAGCACCGTGGTCGACCCGCGCTGGGTCAAGCCGGTCGACGCCGCGCTGCCGGGCCTGGCCGCCCAGCACCGCCTGGTCGTCACCGTCGAGGACAACGGCCGGGCCGGCGGCGTCGGCTCCGCGATCGCGCAGGCGCTGCGCGACGCCGACGTGGACGTGCCGCTGCGCGACTTCGGCATCCCGCAGGAATTCCTCGACCACGCCTCGCGCGGCGAGATCCTGGAAGAGATCGGCCTCACCGCCCCCGCCCTCGCCAAGAAGATCGAAGCACTGGTCAGCACCCGCTCCTTCGCCCGGAGCTGACCACCCGGAATCCCCCCAGCGCACCGTCACGGGACCGCCTTTTGGCCCCGTGGCGGTGCGCTTATTGTCGGACGGTCACACTCATTCGTGGACTGCCACTGACTACGCCCGTCCACGCCCGGTAGGTTGTCACCCGTGTCCCACACCCTCACGAGCAGCCGACGTGCCCTTGCCGAGCGCCTCCCAGAGCGCCTGCGCACCGGGTACTGGACCAGACTGGTCCCGCTGCTCGCCGTGCTGGCCACCCTGACCCACCTGCCGTCCTTCCTGCGCCCGGTGTGGAGCCCCGACGAGGGCTACCTCGCCACCCAGGCCCGGATGCTCGCCGACGGCGGCGTCCTCTACGACACCGTCGTCGACCGCAAACCCCCGCTGCTGCCCTGGCTCTACGAAGCCTGCTTCGCGCTCTTCGGATCCGCCTCGCTCTGGCCGCTGCGCACCCTCGCGATCGTCGCCCACCTGACCACCGCCATCCTGCTCGCCTCGCTCGCCCGCGGCCGCTGGGGCGACAAAGCCGGACGCTGCGCCGGCATCCTCTACCTCCTGCTCTCCATCGGGCTCTCACCCGAGGACACCCAGGCCGCGACCTTCGAAGTCTTCATGCTGCCCGCCATGGTGGCCGCCTTCCGCTACGCCGAACGCCGCCGCTGGCTGGCCGCCGGCATCGCGGTCGCGCTCTGCTCGCTCACCAAGCAGACCGGCGGCGCCGTCATGCTCCCCGTGCTGTGGATGCTCCTCCAGGACACCCGCCGCCGCGGCGTCCGCTGGCCCCCCGCACTCGCCAAGATCGGCTTCGGATTCGCGCTGCCGATAGCGCTGGTCGCCGTCATCCTCACCAAACCCAAGGGCTTCCTGTTCTGGGTCGTCACCGGCTCCGGCGACTACGCCGGCCTCGGCTCCAACTGGCCCCAGATGATCGGCCGCGCACTCGGCAACTCCGCCATCCTGATGAGCGCCGGCCTGGCCTTCCTACTGCCCTTCGCGCACCGCCTGTGGCTGCGCCACCGCCGACGACCCGTCCCCGCCCGCGGACCCGAGCACGGCTCCACCGTCGACCTGTGGATGTGGCTGGCCTCCTCGGTGATCGCCGTCTCCGTCGGCTTCCACTTCTTCGGCCACTACTACCTCCAGCTGATGCCCCCGCTGGTCCTGCTCGGCGTCGGCGCCGTCGCCACCTCCGCGATCTCCTGGCGGCCCGTCCTGATCTACTCCGCCCTCGCCAGCAGCTTCTTCTGCGGCCTCGCCGTCCTGTGGCCCGGCCAGCGCCTCACCCAGACCACCGAGGTCGCCACCGCCATCGCCGCCCAGACCACCCCCAAGGACACCGTCCTGATCTGGGGCATGCACCCCGAGCTCTACTGGCTCGCCGACCGACGCCCCGTCACCCGCTACCTCACCGCCGGCTTCCTCACCAACTTCAGCGGCGGCAAGGGCGGCGACAAGGTCGGCGAACAGTACTCCGTCGCCGAGGCCTGGCAGACCTTCGACGACGAGATCTCCACCAACGGCTTCCCCGAGGTCGTCGTCGACGACTCCGGCACCTCCCCCTACCAGCCCGACATGGTGCCGCGCATCGCCACCCTGCTCGACACCCACTACGAGGTCGTCGGCGTCACCGGGGACACCGTCATCTACCGCCTGAAGAAGGGCTAGTCGTGGGGTACGCCCTCGAAGCGGTCGTCGCGGCCGAACCCCTGCTGCGCGCCGCCACCGCCGACCTCCCCGACGCCCACGTCGTCCCGCTCGCCCAGGGCCTCGCCCTGCTGCCGATGACCGACGACCTGCACGACGCGGTGATGGACGGCACCCCCGCCCACCCCGGCTTCCGGAAGCTCCCCGGCGGCTTCCACCACACCCTCGCCACCTGGTCCGCCACCGGCCCGGTCGCGTACGTCGAGGCCGACATCTGGGGCGGCACCGGAGACCAGTCCGTCGCCGTCTGGACCCGCGGCGCCCTCACCCTCGGCCCCCTCACCGCACCGACCGACAGCCCGATCTCCCTCGCCCTCCGCCACCTCGGCGCCCACGCCGACGGCCACCACGACGAGTTCGACGCCCTCGGCCTCGGCCGCCACCGCCGCACCGAGGCCTGGCTCAAGGACGCCTGACCCCCGCCGCGAACCCCGCCACCGCCGCCACCAGCCCCTCCGGCCGGAACGCCGGATGCGGCGGCTCCGGACACCCCGGCAACTCCACCGCCCCCGGGATCAGCCCCAGCAGCCCGCCCACCGTCCGCCGCTGGTGCACCAGCCCCTCCGGCACCGACGGCAGCACCCCCACCGGCAGGACTGGGTCGGCCCGGACCAAGGTAGCCCCGTGGCACGACAACGGGCGGGCAGCCCTCCCCCGAGGGGGAGTGCTGCCCGCCCGTTGACGGAACGCTTTGTCAGGCGGGGACCGAAGCCAGGCCGGGGGCCAGGAACTTCTTGCCGTTGACGCGCTCGGAGACGCCCTCGCGGTCGAGGTACGGGGTGATGCCGCCGAGGTGGAAGGGCCAGCCGGCGCCGGTGATCATGCACAGGTCGATGTCCTGCGCCTCGCCGACGACGCCCTCGTCGAGCATCAGGCCGATCTCCTGGGCGACGGCTTCCAGGGCGCGGGCGCGGACCTGGTCCTCCGTCAGGACGGAGTCGCCGAAGGTGAGGAGGGCGAGGACCTCGGGGTCGAGGACCTGGGCGCCGTCCTGCCAGATGTAGAAGCCGCGCTTGCCGGCCTTGACGACCTTGCCGAGGTTCTCGGAGACGGTGAACCGCTCCGGGAACGCGCCGTGCAGCGTCTCGGAGACGTGCAGGGCGATGGCCGGGCCGACCAGTTCGAGCAGCGCGATCGGGGACATCGGCAGGCCGAGCGGCTTCACCGCGGCCTCGACGGTCTCGAACGAGGTGCCCTCGTCGATGATGTTCTGGATCTCGCCCATGAAGCGGGTCAGGATGCGGTTGACCACGAACGCGGGGGCGTCCTTGGTGAGCACCGCGGTCTTCTTCAGCTTCTTGGCGACCCCGAACGCGGTGGCCAGCGAGGCGTCGTCGGTCTTCTCGGCCCGGACGATCTCCAGCAGTGGGAGGATCGCGACCGGGTTGAAGAAGTGGAAGCCGACCACGCGCTCCGGGTGCTGGAGCTTGGAGGCCATCTCGGTGACCGACAGCGAGGAGGTGTTGGTGGCCAGGATGGTGGTCGGCGAGACCACCGCCTCCAGCTCCGCGAACACCTTCTGCTTGACGCCCATCTCCTCGAACACGGCCTCGATGACGAAGTCCGCGTCGCCGAACGCGACGGCCTTGTCGAGGTGGCCGGAGACCAGGCCCTTGAGCTTGTTGGCCTTGTCGCCGCCGATGCGGCCCTTCGCCAGCAGCTTGTCGATCTCGCCGTGGACGTAGCCCACGCCCTTGTCGATGCGCTCCTGGTCGATGTCGGTGAGTACCACCGGCACCTCCAGGCGGCGCGCGAACAGCAGCGCCAGCTGGGAGGCCATCAGACCGGCGCCGACCACGCCGACCTTGGTGACCGGGCGGGCCAGCGACTTGTCCGGCGCGCCGAACGGCTTCTTCGCGCGGCGCTGCACCAGGTTGAAGGCGTACAGGCCGGAGCGCAGCTCACCGCTCATGATCAGGTCGGCCAGCGCGGCGTCCTCGGCGTCGAAGCCGGCCTGCAGGTCGCCGTCCTTGACCTGCTGGATGATGTCGAGCGCCTTGTACGCGGCCGGAGCGGCCCCGTGCACCTTGGCGTCGGCGACCCAGCGGCCCCACAGCACGGCGTCGTCCCACGCCTTGCCGCGGTCGAACTCCTCGCGCTCGACGACCACGTCGCCCTTGAGGACGCGCGCGGCCCACAGCAGCGACTGCTCCAGGAAGTCGGCCGGCTCGAAGATCGCGTCCGCGATGCCGAGCTCGAACACCTCCTTGCCCTTGAGCTGCTTGTTCTGGGCCATCGAGTTCTCGACGATGACCTTGACGGCCTTGGCCGGGCCGATCAGGTTCGGCAGCAGGGTGCAGCCGCCCCAGCCGGGCACCAGGCCGAGGAACACCTCGGGCAGCGAGAACGCCGGGACGCCCGCGCTGACGGTGCGGTAGGAGCAGTGCAGGCCGACCTCGACGCCGCCGCCCATCGCCGCGCCGTTGTAGAACGCGAAGGACGGGACGGGCAGCGCGGCGATCCGCTTGAAGACGTCGTGGCCGCCCTTGCCGATGGCCAGCGCGTCCGCGTGCTCCTTGAGCACCTCGACGCCCTTGAGGTCGGCGCCGACCGCGAAGATGAACGGCTTGCCGGTGATCGCGACGGCGACCACCTTGCCCTCGGCGGCCTCGGCCTCGACCTGGTCCAGCGCCTCGGACAGCTTCGCCAGCGAGCCCGGGCCGAAGGTGGTCGGCTTGGTGTGGTCGAAGCCGTTGTCCAGGGTGATCAGCGCCAGCTTGCCGGCCTGCAGCGGCAGGTCCAGGTGGCGCACGTGCGCGGTGGTGACGACCTCGCCGGGGAACAGCTCGGCGGCGCGCTGCAGCATCTCAGTGGTGCTCATGGTCACTTACCACCCTCGAAGTGCGGGTTCTCCCAGATGACGGTTCCGCCCATGCCGAAGCCGATGCACATGGTGGTCAGGCCGTAGCGGACGTCCGGGCGCTGCTCGAAGCGGCGGGCCAGCTGCGTCATCAGACGCACACCGGAGGAGGCCAGCGGGTGGCCGAACGCGATCGCGCCGCCGTACGGGTTGACCCGCTCGTCGTCGTCCGCGATGCCGTAGTGGTCCAGGAACGCCAGCACCTGGACGGCGAACGCCTCGTTGACCTCGAACGCGCCGATGTCCTCGATGGTCAGACCGGCCTTGGCCAGCGCCTTCTCGGTCGCCGGGACGGGGCCGATGCCCATCACCTCGGGCTCGACGCCCGCGAACGCGTAGCTCACCAGGCGCATCTTGACCGGCAGGCCCAGCTCGCGGGCCACGTCCTCGGCGGCCAGCAGCGAGGCGGTCGCGCCGTCGTTCAGGCCCGCCGCGTTGCCCGCGGTGATGTTGCCGTGCGGACGGAACGGGGTCTTCAGGCCGGCCAGCGACTCCATGGTGGTGCCCGGGCGCATCGGCTCGTCCGTGGTCGCCAGGCCCCAACCGGTCTCGCCGACCTCGGGGTTGGTGTTGCGGATCGCGATCGGCACCAGGTCCGGCTGGATGTCGCCGTTGGCGTACGCCTTCGCCGCCTTCTCCTGCGAGCGCACCGCGTACGCGTCGCAGCGCTCCTTGGTGAGGTGCGGGAAGCGGTCGTGCAGGTTCTCCGCCGTCATACCCATGAACAGGGCGGACTCGTCGACCAGCTTCTCCGAGACGAACCGCGGGTTCGGGTCCACGCCCTCGCCCATCGGGTGCCGGCCCATGTGCTCCACGCCGCCGGCCACGACCACGTCGTAGGCGCCGAACGCGATGCCGCCTGCGGTGGTGGTGACGGCCGTCATCGCACCCGCGCACATCCGGTCGATCGAGTAGCCCGGAACGGACTTCGGCAGACCCGAGAGCAGCGCGGCGGTGCGGCCGATGGTCAGACCCTGGTCACCGATCTGAGTGGTCGCCGCGACGGCGACCTCGTCGATCCGCTCGACCGGCAGGTTCGGGTTGCGACGCACGAGCTCGCGGATGCACTTGACGACCAGGTCGTCCGCCCGCGTCTCGTGGTACATGCCCTTCGGGCCGGCCTTGCCGAACGGGGTGCGGACGCCGTCGACGAAGACGACGTCCCTCGCGGTACGAGGCACGGGGGCTCTCCTCCCAAGGGGACATGGCTGGGCGAGCGCGCGAACCAGCGGCGCTGCTACGCGACCAATCTACCCACGAGTAACAACGGTGGGCAAGGAGATGAAAGAGTGAGCGAGACCGCACCGCGAGCGGGCACGAAACGCGAGCGGGCGTGAACCCAAGGCGCGAAAACTGTGCGCGCCCGCCTGCGTTGCTACTCGCTCGCCGTCTTGAACGCCTCCGCCAGCACCGGCGCCACCAGCTCCGTCTGCCAGGCGCGGGCCCCCAGGGCCCGCAGTGCGTCGGCGATCGACGTCGCGTCCGGTCGGGTCGGCGGCTCCCAGGAGACGCGGCGGACCAGGTCGGGGGTGATCAGGTTCTCCGCGGGGAGGTGGTGCTGCTCCGCAAGCGCGGCGACGGCAGCCCTCGCGCCGGTGAGGCGGGCCGCCGCGACCGGGTCCTTCTCGGCCCAGGCGCGCGGCGGCGGCGGCCCGTCGTGCGGGGCCGTCGCGGAGGGCAGCGCGTTCTCCGGGATCGCGCGGGCACGTTCGATCGCACCCAGCCACTGTTCGAGCTGGCGCCGGTTGACCCGGGGCCCGAAGCCCTGGACGGCGATCAGCGCGGGCGCGTTCAGCGGCATGGCGAGGGCCGCGTTGACGATCGCGCTGTCGGCCAGCACCCGGCCGGGGGAGACGTCGCGTTCGCGGGCGATCCGGTCGCGGGTCAGCCAGAGCTCGCGGACGACGGCGAGCTGGCGGCGGCGGCGGACCTTGTGCAGCTGGGAGGTGCGCCGCCAGGGGTCCACCCGGGGGGCGGGGCGGGGCGCGGCGGCGAGGGCGGCGAACTCCTGGTGGGCCCAGTCGAGCTTGCCCTGCCGGTCGAGTTCGGTCTCCAGTGCGTCGCGCAGGTCGACCAGCACCTCGACGTCGAGCGCGGCGTAGCGCAGCCAGGGCTCGGGCAGCGGGCGGGTGGACCAGTCGACCGCGGAGTGCTCCTTGGCGAGCGAGAGGCCGAGGACGTTCTCGGTCATCGGGCCGAGGCCGACCCGGGGGAAGCCGGCGAGCCGGCCGGCGAGTTCGGTGTCGAACAGCACGCCGGGGTGCATGCCGACGTCGAACAGGCAGGGCAGGTCCTGGGTGGCGGCGTGCACGACCCACTCGGTGTCGTGGATGGCCTCGTCCAGCGCGGACAGGTCGGGGCAGGCGATCGGGTCGATCAGCGCGGTGCCCGCGCCCTTGCGGCGCAGCTGGATCAGGTAGGCGCGCTGGCCGTAGCGGTAACCGGAGGCGCGTTCGGCATCGACGGCGACGGGGCCGGTGCCGGTGCGGAAGGCCGCGATGACGGCGGCGAGTGCCGCTGGGTCCGACACCACCGGTGGGAGTCCGTCCCGGGGTTCGAGGAGCGGAACCGGGGCGATCTCTTCTGGGATGGAGGCTACGGCGTCGGTCACCCCCCAAGGGTACGTCGTGTCCCGCTGCCGGGAGTGTTGTCCGACTGGTCGGACCATGTTCGGACCTCGGCCGCTCGTAACCGGCGGGCCGGAACGGGCAGGCGGTGGCGAGGTGACGGGCCGTCGGGGGACGTCACGGAAACGGCCCGGAGGAAACGTTCCTCCGGGCCGCCACCAGGGACGATGCGGATCAGTGGATGATTCCGGTCCGCAGCGCCACGGCGACCATTCCGGCCCGGTCGCCGGTGCCGAGCTTGCGGGCGATGCGGGCCAGGTGGCTCTTCACGGTGAGCGCGGACAGGCCCATCGCGACGCCGATCGCCTTGTTCGACTGGCCTTCGGCGACCAGCCGCAGCACCTCGACCTCGCGGCCGGACAGCTCGCGGTAGGCGGAGGGCTGTGCGCCGGGCGCACCGGGAGCGCCGGGGGCGGCGCCGGGCTGGCCGGGCGCACCGTGCATGCCGGGGTGGTGGCCGGGGATCCCGGGGCGGCGCATCCGGCCGGCCAGGCCGGCGCCGATCGGGAGTCCGGGGCGGCCGGGCATCGGCATGCTGGTGCGGGTGCCGGTGACCACGTAGCCCTTGACGCCGCCGGCCAGTGCCGAGCGGACCGCGCCGATGTCGTCGGCGGCGGACAGTGCCAGGCCGTTGGGCCAGCCCGCGGCGCGGGTCTCGGCGAGGACGGTCAGGCCGGAGCCGTCGGGGAGGTGGACATCGGCGATGCAGATGTCGCGCGGGTTGGAGATCCGGGGCCGGGCCTCGGCGATCGAGGAGACCTCGATGACGTCACGGACGCCGAGCGCCCATAGGTGCCGGGTCACCGTGTTCCGGACCCGGGGATCAGCGATGACCACCATGGCGGTGGGCTTCGTCGGACGGTAGGCGACCACGTTTGCGGGGTGCTCAAGAAGGACCGACACCTGGGGCCTCCTGCGGGGAGTGGCGGACGGAACCCCGAGGGGGCGGTCGGAGTGTTCCGCGTCTGGAAAGGGTCACTGACACCTTCGGCAACAACCGTGACCGGCTTTAGCAAGTGATCACGATCTGGTGAGTAACAATACGGACAAATCGCGCGGGCGAGCGGTACGACGTGCCCGGAAATCGCACGGATTCGATCGATTTCGGCCGCCCGGTGATCACGAACGGTCGGGTAACCGACCGGGAGCGTCCACGAAGTCGCACTCCGTCAGCCCTGCGGGTGGTCGCCGGACCGGGACGTGCGACTGTCCCCCCGGGGTGTCTACGGCGCGGGCGGTGCGGACACCCGTGCGAGCCCGGGCGCGACGGCGGCGCCGGGCCGGACGGCGGTCAGTGCGGGTTGCGCGGCCGGCGGCGGGCCGGCATCGGCACCACGCCGCCGAGCCCGCCGGAGTCGGCGGCCGGCGCCGGGGTGGACGGGGCGGGCGGCAGCCCGGCGCACACGCACAGCAGCTCGGCCCAGGCGGCCAGGTGCCGGTCGAAGCGGCGGTCGGCGGGCGTCCAGGACGCGCGCAGCTCGATCTCGGTGGAGGCGCCGCGCTCGGCCAGCGCCCCGAAGTACTGCGAGTGGCATCTGGTCACGGTGCCGCTCGGCTCTTCGAACCCGGCGCCGTGCGCCTGGAGGGCGTCCAGCAGCCAGCTCCAGCCGACCTCGGACAGCAAGGGGTCACCGGCCATCTCCGGTTCCAGCTCGGCCCGGGTCATGGTGACCACCCGGAAGTCGCCGTTCCAGGCCTCCGGTGAGGCGGGGTCGTGCAGCAGCACCAGGGTGCCGTCGGCCAGTTCCTCGCCGTCCACCTCGACCGAGGCGGACAGCGCGAAGGTGTACGGGGCCAGCCGGCGGGGGGCGGGCTGCGGGGACAGCCGTACCTCGGGACGCAGTCGCGCCCCGGTCAGCGCCTCGACCGCCTCGCGGAACTCGATCGGCACCGACTCCCTGCCCGTTCCTCCACCCTGTGCGGATTGCCCGCCGACCGCTGCCATGTCCGGAAGCCTAGGTGGCGCGGGCCCGCAATCCGAGCACTTTCGTTCCTCCGGCGTGCCGAAATTCCGGAAATCGGCCAGGCCGGGACCACTGTCCGCACCACCGGTGTCCGAGGTGTCCGTTTTGCCTGGTGGACGGCCGGGACGGGACCGCCCGCGTGCGAGGATGTGGGACGTGAGTGAGACCCCCGCAGCCCAGTCCGGTCAGCGGCCCCGCGGCGCCGCGTACGACTCCGTCTTCCTGCGCGCCGCACGCAACGAGCCGGTGCCGTACACCCCCGTGTGGTTCATGCGGCAGGCCGGCCGCTCGCTGCCCGAGTACCTGAAGGTGCGCGAGGGCATTTCGATGCTCGACTCCTGCATGCGGCCCGAGCTGGTCAAGGAGATCACCTTGCAGCCGGTGCGCCGGCACAAGGTGGACGCCGCGATCTTCTTCTCCGACATCGTGGTGCCGCTCAAGGCGGTCGGCATCGACGTGGAGATCAAGGGCGGCGTCGGCCCGGTGATCGCCGACCCGATCCGCACCAAGGAAGACCTGCAGCGGCTGCGCCCGCTGGAGCCGGACGACATGCCGTACATCACCGAGGCGGTCGGCCTGCTGGTCGCCGAGCTCGGCGCCACCCCGCTGATCGGCTTCGCCGGCGCCCCGTTCACGCTGGCCAGCTACCTGGTCGAGGGCGGCCCGTCGAAGTCGTACGAGAACACCAAGGCGATGATGTACGGCGAGCCCGAGCTGTGGGCGGAGCTGGTCGATCGGCTCGCGGTGATCACCTCGGCGTTCCTGAAGATCCAGATCGAGGCGGGCGCCTCGGCGATCCAGCTGTTCGACTCCTGGGCGGGCGCGCTCGCCCCCGACGAGTACCGCCGCTCGGTGATGCCCGCCAGCGCCAAGGTGTTCGACGCGGTCGCGCCGTACGGGGTGCCGCGGATCCACTTCGGCGTCAACACCGGCGAGCTGCTCGGCCTGATGGGCCAGGCCGGTGCGGACATCGTCGGCGTCGACTGGCGGGTCCCGCTGGACGAGGCCGCCAACCGGGTCGGCCCCGGTAAGGGCCTGCAGGGCAACCTCGACCCGGCCGTGCTGTACGCCCCCACGCACGTCGTGGAGACCAAGGCCCGCGAGGTGCTGCACGCCGCCCAGGCGCTCGGCGGCAGCCACCACATCTTCAACCTCGGCCACGGCGTCATGCCGACCATGGACCCGGACGCGCTGACCCGCCTGGTCGCCTTCGTGCACGAGGCCAGCGCTCGCTGACTCCGGCCGCGCTCGCCGCCGCCGAGGAACACCAGGACCGCCAAGGCCCGGCGGTGAGTGCCCCTCGGCGGGCGGCAGGCCGAGCTTCAGCAGGATGGTGCCGATGTGCTTGCCACCGCCGCCTCCGACACCGGCGGCGGCGGTGCTGTGTGGTGATTGCGTGCCGCTGTGTTGAGCGGTCAGGCCTCGGTGTCGGGCGTCGGGGGATGCTGTGGGGGTGCGGGCAGGTTCTTCGACGCGGTGGGGGCCGCCCGGCGGGGGCGGGTGCGGTAGTGGCGGCGGAGGAGCCAGGCGGCGGGGGCCAGGATCAGCAGGAACGGGGCGCCGGCGGCCAGGGCGACGAGGAGACCGTGCAGCAGGGTGAGCAGGGCGTGCCAGCCGCCGGTGAGGGCCTTGCCGACGGAGGCCCAGAAGCCGTCCTTGTGCTTGGGCACGGCGCCGGTGGGGCGCTGGGCGTCCGTCAGCAGGTCCAGGGTCACGGTGGACAGCGACGTTCGGGAGGCGAGCTCCTGCTGCTGGCGTTCCAGTGCCTCCAGGTCGGACTCGCGGCGGGTCAACTCGCTTTCCAGGGAAACCACTTCGGAGAGCGTCTTGGCCTCGGCCAGCAGGGCGCGGACCCGGTCCACGCTGGCCCGCATCGACTTGACCCGGCTGTCCACGTCGGCGATCCGGTCGGTCAGGTCGTCGGCCTGGCTGGTCAGGGCGAGCCGCTGGCCCAGCCCGCCGAGCGCGTCCACGGTCTTCTGGTAGGACTCCGACGGCACCTTCAGCGTCAGCGTCGCCTCGGCGCCGTCGCCCGCGCCGCGCCGGTTTTCGCCCGCCACGTAGCCGCCGGCCTGTCCGACCAGGTCCACGGCCTTGTCCCGGGCCGCCTCCAGGGTGTTCACCCGGACGGTCATCCGGGCCTGGTAGGCGATCTGACGGCTCATCGGCTGCCCGTTCGCCCCGGTGGACGGGGCCGCCGAGCCGCCCGCCCCGGCTGCGGCGTCCGCCGCCCTGCCGCCCTCGGCCACCGCCGGCGCGGCTGCGTGGTCCGCCGCCTTGGCCCCGGACGACGAACCGCTTCCGCTCGCGCTGCATCCGGCCAGCAGCAGCACCGCCGCCAGGACGCCGGCCGCCCCCGCGCCGCGCACCCGTACTCCCATGTGTCCGTCCCCTCCCCGGGTAGCGGGCGGGCCGCTCGCCCGCCCCGTCGGCACTGTGACGCGCGGGCCCGCGAACCGGACCCGCACCGGCGGTACCGGAATGATCACGCTGCGGCGTCACTGCGGTCTCGGCGCCGTGTGCGGGCCGGTTCGGGATTCGGGATAAGGGCTGGAAGACTTCGAGGCATGGCGAAACCTCACGTCGTGGTGATCGGTGGCGGCGTCGCGGGCCTGGCCGCGGCCGCCTTCCTCAGTAGCCGACCGGTGCGGGTCACCGTGCTGGAGGCATCCGACCGCTTCGGCGGCAAACTGCTCGGCGGGGAGGTCGGCGGCGTCGGGGTCGATCTCGGCGCGGAGTCGATGCTGGCCCGCCGCCCCGAAGCCGTCGAGCTGGCCCGGCAGGTCGGTCTCGGCGAGCAACTGGAACCGCCCACCACCGCCAAGGCGTCGATCTGGACCCGCGAGGGCCTGCGCCCGATGCCCGGTGGTCAACTGATGGGCGTGCCCGGCGACCTGGACGCGCTCAAGGCCTCCGGCGTGCTCACCACCGAGGGGTTGGAGCGGGCCGCGCACGAGCAGCCCGCCGAGATCGGCGACGACGCCCCGATCGGCACGTACATCGCCGCCCGGCTCGGCCGCGAGGTCGTCGACCGCCTGGTCGAACCGCTGCTCGGCGGCGTGTACGCCGGGCACGCCGACGAGATCTCGATCCGCGCCGCCGTCCCGCAGCTGCTGCCGCTCGCCCGGCGCGACGGCTCGCTGACCGAGGCCGTCCGCGAGCTCACCGGCCGCGCCACCGCCACCGGCCCGGTCTTCCAGGGCCTGCGCGGCGGCCTCGGCACCTTCCCCGGAGCCATCGCCGCGTACGATCGCGAACACGGCGCCGAACTGCTCACCGGCCACCCCGTCGAGGCGCTGCGCCGCACCCCCGACGGCTGGCAGGTCACCACCGCCGGACGCCAACTGCACGCCGACGCCGTGGTGCTGGCCGTCCCCGCCCCGCACGCCGCCGCGCTGCTCGCCGCCGACGCGCCCGCCGCCTCGGCCGAGCTCCGGCAGGTCGAGTACGCCTCGATGGCGCTGGTCACGCTGGCCTTCCGGCGGGCCGACCTGGCCGAAAGCCCGCTCACCGGCAGCGGCTTCCTGGTGCCGCCGGTGGACCGCCGCAACATCAAGGCGTCCACCTTCTCCAGCAACAAGTGGGGCTGGCTGGAGCGCTCCGCGCCCGACACCTTCCTGCTGCGCACCTCGTTCGGCCGGCACCGCGAGGACGCCGCGCTCCAGCTGGACGACGCCGAGCTGGTCGCCCGCTCGCTGGCCGACCTGCACGCCGCCGTCGGCCTGGACGCCACCCCCTACGACCACGCCGTCACCCGCTGGACCGACGGCCTCCCGCAGTACCCGGTCGGCCACCTCGACCGGGTCGAGCGGATCCGCACCCAGCTGGACGCGCTCGGCGCGATCACCGTCTGCGGCGCCGCCTACGACGGCGTCGGCATCCCCGCCGTCGTCGCGAGCGCCCGCCGGGCCGCCGACGCCGTCCACCCCGCCACCTGAACCATCCCGCACAGAAGGGACAATGGGCTCATGACCGAAAGCACTGAGCAGCCCGTGAAGAAGAAGGCCCGCGACCTCAACCAGGTGATCCGCTACACCATGTGGTCGGTGTTCAAGCTCAAGGACGGCCTTCCCGAGGACCGCTCCGCCCTGGTCGCCGAGGTGGACGCCCTCTTCGAGCAGCTCGCCGCCAAGGACGTCACCATCCGCGGCACCTACGACGTGTCCGGTCTGCGCGCCGACGCCGACCTGATGATCTGGTGGCACGCCGAGAACTCGGACGACCTGCAGGAGGCGTACAACCGCTTCCGCCGCACCGAGCTGGGCCGCCGCATGGAGCCGGTCTGGTCGAACATGGCGCTGCACCGCCCCGCCGAGTTCAACAAGTCGCACATCCCGGCGTTCCTCGCCGACGAGCGGCCCCGCGAGTACGTCTGCGTCTACCCCTTCGTCCGCTCCTACGAGTGGTACCTGCTCCCCGACGCGGAGCGCCGGGCGATGCTGGCCGAGCACGGCCAGATGGCCCGCGGCTACCCGGACGTCCGCGCCAACACGGTGGCCTCGTTCGCGCTCGGCGACTACGAGTGGCTGCTGGCCTTCGAGGCCGACGAACTCCACCGCATCGTCGACCTGATGCGCGACCTGCGCCCGTCCCGCGCGCGCCTGCACGTGCGCGAGGAGGTGCCGTTCTTCACCGGCCGCCGCAAGTCGGTCGGCGACCTGGTCGCCGGACTGTTCTGACCTGCCCCGACAGCCGCCACCGCGCCCCGGCGCCGTGGCGGCTGTCGGCATTCTTGCTAGCGGTGGCTCAGCGCCGCGCGCAGGCGCGGGTCCTGGACGGCCTCGGGGCCGCGGATCGCGACCGCGGTGAGCAGATCGTCGGCGGCGCCGGTGCGGCAGATGTGCGGCCAGCGCAGGGTGCGCAGCAGGCGCTGGCCGGCGGGGGCCGCCCAGGCGGTGTAGGCGTGCACGTCGACCCGGGCCATCAGCAGGGTGCCGCCGGTCAGCACCAGCGGCAGGGCGTACCAGGCGAGCGCCGTCCGGGCCGCCTGGCCGTCGGCGGTCAGGACGACCGTGAGCAGCAGCATCGCGACCGCTCCGAACAGCGTGTACCGCACCTGCCGGACCGCCCGCCGGGCCCGGTCGCGGACCACCGCCGGCGTGGCCAGCCCGGCCAGCGCCAACCGGTCGCCGATGTCCCGGACGGTGGGGTGGGTGGCCAGTGACGCCTTCAACTGGGCGGTGCGGCACTGGCCTTCGGGGCCGATCGCGCTGATCAGCGCCCGCTCCAGCCGGCCCCGGCCCTGCGGATCGACCACCGTGGTCCACCCCGTGTGCGCGAGGTGCAGCCGGCCCAGCCCGGCCATCCGGACCAGCGCCAGCTCCACCACCCGGCCCGGGCCGCCCGCCAGATACGCGGTCTCGTACAGGCCGATCCCGGCGGCCCGGTCGGCGGCCGGCAGGTCCTCGGCGAGGGCATCGGCGATCGCGGCGACCCGGACCAAGTGCAGACAGGACAGCACCGCGGCGGCACAGGTCGGGATCAGCAGCAGCACCCACATGGTGTTTGTTCTAGCCCTGCGTGCGCGGCAAACGGAATGGATCCACCTGCCGCGATATCGAACTGTGACACGAACTCAGCTCGACCCGCAGGAACTGGACGAGCCGCAGGAGCTGGACGAACCGCACGAACTCGACGAGCCGCAGGAGTGCGACGACCCGCCGCAGGAGTGCCCGCCCGAGTGCCCCGAGTGCCCCGAGTGGCTGGAGTGGCCGGAGTGATCCGAGGAGCCGGACGATCCGCACGAGGCGACGGGGCTCCCGCACCACGCCCCGCCGCCGGCCGCCGTCGCGGTGTCCGAGGTGCTGAACGAGTGCGTCGAACGTCCCGCCTTCGCCATCCGGACCGGCCGGGCCGCGGTGCCGTCGAGCGCCTCGCGCAGCGGCAGGTCCGCGGGGTCGGTCAGCGCGGCGGACCCGTCCAGGGCGAACGCGCCCACCACGGCGGCGTGCTCCCGGTCGAGCTCGCGGGGACGCCACGGGCTGCTGCCACGCACCAGCTCCAGCTGACGCTCCCCGGCGGGCGTGATCCGCGCCTTCGGCGGCCGTCCGACCAGCAGGTGCACCGCGGTGACCAGGGTCAGTGCCCCGAACGCGAAGAACGGGGGAGTGCCGGTGTCCCGCTCCGGACCGTTCAGCCAGTGGGCGGTGGTGACCGCCCCGACCCCCAGGGTGACGCACAGCGCGGCCACCTCCAGTCGGCGGGCCCGCCAGGCCGCCCGGAGCGCGGCCGGGTGGCGCAGCAGGCCGCGGGCCGCCAGTGCGTCGCCGATCCGCTGTACGTCCGGGCTGCCCAGCACGGAGGCGCGCAGCACGGACAGGTCCCGCCCGGTACGGCCGCCGACGGCGGTGATCAGCACCCGCTCGACGTCGTCGCGCGGCGCGGTGTCGGTGACCGTCACCCGGTGGGCGCGGGAGATCACCACCCGGCCCTCGCGCTCCATCCGGACCAGCGCGGTGTCCACCACCCGGGCCGGACCGCCGGCCAGGAAGGCGGCGTCCAGCAGCGGCATACCGCGCCCGGGCAGGCCCTTCGGTTCGGCGACCCGGCGGCAGCGCCGGTCGAAGACGGTGGCAACGGTCATGGTCACGGAGACCAGGGCCAGGGCCAGGACGAACTGGATGTTCCACATTCCCCCGGGTGTCCTTTCGTGCGATGGATCGGTGCGGCGGCAGCGCGATGGATCGGTGCGGCGGCAGTGCGGTGGTGCGGTGCGATGGATCGTGCGGCGGCAGTGCCGTGGTGCGGTGCGCCGGGTAGGCGGTGTGGTGCAGCGATGGATCGTGCGGCGGCAGTGCCGTGGTGCGGTGCACCGGGTCGGTAGTGCGGTGCAGCGGTGGTGAGGTGCAGTGCTGCGGAGCGACGGTGGGTGCGGTGCGGCGGTGGTGCGTGCGGTGGCGGCCGTGTGGTGGTGCGGTGCGTGTGGTGGCTACTGGTGTGCCTTCGCGTGCCGTTGTGGCAGGAGGCGGGTCCAGCGGCGGGTGGTGGGGTGGAGCAGGTGGTGGAGGGCCGGGTGCCAGGGGGCGGTGGGTGCGGCGTCCAGGGCCCAGGCGGCGAAGGTGCGGGCGTCGGCCCGGTAGCCGCCGGTGAGCGGGTGGTCGGCGGCGTAGCGGCGGAACAGCGGCGCGAAGTCCGTGCCGAGCAGTTCGGGCAGTTCGGGCATCAGGTGGCCGACGGTCTCCCGGCGCTTGGCGAGCAGGCCCTCGGTCTGGGTGCGCAGTTGTGCGGGGTCGAAGCCGTCCGGGGCGGGGCCGCCGGCCACCAGGGCGGTCAGCAGTTGTTCCTGGCGGTGGGCCAAGTGGTGGCGGGCCAGGGCGAGTTCGGCGTCGGCGCGGTCACGGATCAGGTATTCGTCCAGTTCGGACACGGTCGGGCTCCTTCCGGTGGTCGCGGGCCGTGCGGTGGACCCGGCGGATGGCGTCGAGTTCGGCGGACAGTTCGGCGGGCGGCGGCCAGGCGCCGTCGCGTTCCAGCAGCACCCCCGGCGGGTCGGTGCGTTCACACAGTGCGGCGAGCACCTCCAGTGCGGGGGCGGTGACGGGGTGGGTGTGGGTGTCGTGCCACACGCCGTCGCGCTCCACGCCGCCGGCGACGTGCACGTAGGCGAGCGCGTCCAGCGGCAGCCGGTCGAGTTCGGCGGCCGGGTCGATGCCCAGGTTGACCCGGTTGGTGTGCAGGTTGGCGACGTCCACCAGCAGGTGCACGCCGGTGCGTTCGACGAGTTCGGCGAGGAACTGGGCCTCCGTCAACTCGTCGCCGGGCCAGGCCAGATGGGCGGCGATGTTCTCCAGCGCCAGCGGCACCGGCAGTTCGCGCTGGGCGATCCGCACATTGGCGGCCACCACCCGCAGCGCCTCTCGGGTGCGCGGCACCGGCAACAGGTGCCCCGCCTCCAGGCCGCCCGCCCGGACGAACGCCAGGTGCTCGCTGACCAGCGGCGAGCCGAGCGCCTGGGCGACCGCCGCCAGCCGGGCCAGCCGCGCCGGGTCGGGTTCGGTGGCGTCGCCGAGCCCGAGCGAGACACCGTGCGGGACGACGGTGACGCCCCGTCCGCGCAGCGCGGCCAGTGAGGGCGGCAGGTGGTCGGCGCAGACGTTCTCGGCGACCACCTCCACCCAGTCCAGGCCGGGCAGCCGCTCCACGGCGGTGTCGATCTCGGGTCGCCAGCCGAGCCCCGTGCCCAGCTGCGGAATTCCGTGCGAGGACACAATCCACCCCTTCCCGCCGGGCCTTTCGACGACCCCGGTCCCCCATGCCGAGGGTGTATCCGGACGGAGCCGGTGCCAAGCAGGACACCGGAAACTCAGAGCTGAACTTGAGCTTTCCCGACCACTGAACAGACCGGCCCGCAGGTGGGGGAAATTCAGCAGCGCGCAGGCGAACGATTGACTAACGTGACATGCCTATGACTTCTATGCCGTACCACATCCGCCCGTTCGCACCCGAAGACGCCGCCGGGGCCACCGAGGCCTACCGGGCCGGCCGGCCCCACCTGGTCGTCACGCCCGAGGTGACCAGCTGGCTCGTCGGTCTGCCGCACTACAACCTGCTGGTCGCCGAACGCGGCGGGCAGGTGGTCGGTTCCGCGAGGTTCGGCCCGGTCACCGAGAGCACCACCCCGCACCAGGGCTTCCTGAACGTCAGCGTGGTGCCCGAACACCGCGGCGCCGGCATCGGCACCGCGCTGCTCACCGCCGCCGAACGTGAACTCGCCACGCTCGGCGTCCGCGACGCCCACGGCTGGGCGGACAGCACCCCCGAGGCGCTCGGCTTCGCCGCCGCCCGCGGCTACCTCAAGGGCCGCCGCGCCCAGTACGCCGGCCGCGACCTCACCGCCCCGCTGCCGCCGCTGCCGCCCACCCCGCCCGGCATCGAACTGCGCACCGCCGCGGACTTCCTGGACGACCCGTACCCCGTCTACCTGGTCGACATCGACGCCACCCGCTCCGAGCCCGGAGACCTGACCCTCGACGACCAGTCGTACGAGAGCTGGCTCGCCGAGATCTGGCAGCGCCCCGACCAGGACCACACCCTCACCACCGTGGCCCTCGACCACGGCGAGGCCGTCGCCTTCTCCGCCGCCCAGACCGACGGCCGGAACTACTGGTCCGCCTTCACCGCCACCCGCTCCACCCATCGCGGCCGCGGCCTCGCCAAACTCGCCAAGGCCCACGCCCTGCATCGCGCGCAGGCGCGGGGGCTGGCGGCCGCGTACACGCACAACGACGGCGAGAACGTGGCGATGCTCGCCATCAACGAGTGGTTCGGGTACCGGGTCTGTGCGGAGGAGTGGAAGTACAGCCGGACGCTGTAGCCGGCGGGCGCGAAGCCCGGGAGAGCGCAACCGGGGGCGCGTGGGGTACCTCCCGGCCCGCCAGGGCGGGGGGAGAACTGGGCGACAAGCGCAAGTCACGTCCGCAAGGTCGCGATCACGTGCAGGTCACTGTCCTGCGTCGCGATCTTGCCGATGAGCGCCTTCCGCTTCGCGCAGTCCCCGCGCCCGCCTGCTGTCTCTCCCGTTACTCGACGTCCACGCCGTGGTCGCGGGCCAGGCCGGCCAGGCCGTCGGCCCAGCCCTGGCCGATGGCGCGGAGCTTCCAGCCGTCGGCCGGGTGGCGGTAGAGCTCGGCGACCAGCATTGCGGAGATCGCCGGGTCGGCCGGTGGGCGGAAGATCCAGCGGCCGGGGCCGGAGGCGAGTTCCACCGCCGGGTCGACCAGGTCCGCGCAGGTGGCGTCGCCGTCGGCGTCGAGGTTGACCGACACCGCCACCCGGTGGACGGCGGACGGCAGTTGGCCGGTGCGGACCGTCGCGCTGCCGTCGCCGGGCTCCAGGGTGACGGCGCCGTCAGCCGCGGTCGGCTGGTGGTAGAAGACGAAGTCCTCGTCGGTGCGCACCTTGCCGTCCGCGCCGAGCAGCAGCAGCGTCAGGTCGGCCTCCGCGCCGTCGGCCCGGAACCGGACGCGCACCTCGTCGTCCGGGAGCACCGTGTTCTGGCCGGGCGCCAGCTCCACCGCTGCTGCCTCGCCGGCCCGTTGTGCGGGGACGGGGGCGGGCCCGAGGCGGCCCGGGAGGCCGTGCTCGCGGAGCAGGGTGAGCAGCATCGGCCCGTCCACCAGGGTGAGCGGCTGGCCCTCCGCGTGCTTGCGCGAGCCCGGGCCGAAGCCCGAAGTGGTGACCAGGATGCCGCGGTTGGCGCCCTGCCGGCGCATCGTGGACTCCAGGTCGCGGACGGCGCTGGGGGAGACGGTGTGCCGGTAGCGCTTGGCCTGGATGACGATCTTTCCGCCGGTGATCGGGTCGGGGTCCTCGGCGAGCACGTCCACGCCCTCGTCGCCGCTGCGGGCCGTGGTGCTGGTGCGGAAGCCGCGGCGGCGGAACAGTTCGGCGATCAGTTTCTCGAACTCGATCGGGTCCATCGCGAACAGGTCCGGCTCCTCGCCGTCCCCGGCGGAGGTCGCGGCGGCCGGGATCGCGGCCACGGTGTCGGCCTTCTCCGGACGGGCGGACAGCCGCCCGGCGAGTGCCTCCAGCAGGCAGTCCAGCGGCGCGACCCGGTCCAGCGCCAGCCCGGCGAAGGTCTCCCGGTCCACCTCGACGGCCAGCAGGCAGCGGTCGCCCTCCTGGCCGGTCGCCGGGTCCGGGGCCACCACCACGCCGTTCAGCCCGACCGAGGCGATCAGCCGGTCGGTGTCGGCCCGGAACACCTCCGCCAGCACCCGCAGCGCGCACTGCGCCAGCACCTCGCGGTAGATCTCCTTGCGCTGGGTGGCGGGCCGGGCCACCTCGTCCTCCCGGTCGTCGGACCGGACGTAGCGGTACCGGCCGACCGTCGGCACCACGTCGAACGGCGGCAGCTCCCACCGCACCACCAGCCGGCGGGTGTCCGCGTCCCAGGAGGTCTCGCCGTCGGTGGGGAAGCCGTCCGGCCAGTCCTCCCGCCAGTCGATCACCGCCTCGAAGTACTCGGCGACCGCCGCCGCCTCGCCGGCCCGCAGCCGCTGCGCGAGCCGTCCGGCCTGGGTGCTCTGCCCGGCCAGCAGCCGGTGCCGCTCGGCCGCCCACGCGTCGTACTGGGCACGGTAGTCCGCGAGTTGACGCTGCCGCTGCTGCTCGGCCGTCCACGCCGCCTGCCAGTCGTACTCGAACCTGGCCCGGGCGTGCGCGGCCTGCTCCTCCCACTGGCGGCGCGCCGCCGGGTTGAACGCCTGGGCGCCCGTCAGCGGCGGCACCAGGTACCAGTTCTGATCCGGCATCGGCACCGGGTGGCCCAGCGGCCCCGGGTCGAACGGCGGGATCGCGCCCTGCCCGCCCCGGCTCTGTTCCGCCAGCGAGAACCCCGGACCGGCCAGCCCCGCCGCCAGCACCCCGCGCAACTCGGCGACCCGGTCGTCCAGTTCGGCCGTCCGACGGGCCGCGTCCGCGTCCCGCTGCTGCTGGTACGCCTTCAGCGCCTCGCGCTCACCCCGCGCCGCCGCCCGCTGTGCCTCGCGCTGCGCCCGCTCGTAGTCCCGCTGTTGCGCGGCCGCCGCCTTCCGCTGCGTCTCCGCGCGGCGGTGCTGCTCACGCTGCGCCTCCGCCAGTACCGACCACACCCCGGAAGACCGCCGCCGCGCCACGCCCGCCCCACCCACATCCAGACCGACCAAGAGCGATCAGTCTTCCACGGGGGCGGGCGTCGGCGCGCCCTATGCGGCGGGCTTCAGCCGCAGCGAGATCGAGTTGATGCAGTACCGCTGGTCGGTCGGCGTGTCGTAGCCCTCGCCCTCGAACACGTGCCCGAGGTGGCTGCCGCACTTCTTGCAGCGCACCTCGACCCGGCGCATCCCGAGGGTGGTGTCCTCCAGGTACTCCACCGAGTCCCCGGCCAGCGGGGCGTAGTACGACGGCCACCCGCAGTGCGACTCGAACTTCGTCTCGCTGCTGAACAGCTCCGCCCCGCACGCCCGGCAGCTGTACACGCCGACCGTCTTGGTGTCCGTGTACTCGCCGACGAACGGCCGCTCGGTGCCGGCCTCGCGGAGCACGTGGTACTCCTCGGGTGTCAGCTCGGACCGCCACTCGGCGTCGGACTTCTGGACCTCGTAGCTCACGGCACTCTCCAGGGCTCGGCCGTCGGACTCAGACAGCAGGTGCAACGTCCGCCAGGGCGGCCAGAATTTCCGGCCCCAGGGTGGTGACGTCGCCCGCGCCCATGGTCAGCACCAGGTCACCGGGACGGGCCAGCGCGGCCAGTACGGCGGGCGCGGCGGCGAACTCGTGCTCGGCGCGGACGTCCGCACCGGCCCGGCGGGCCGCGTCGATGATCAGCTCGGCGGTGACGCCCGGGATCGGGTCCTCGCGGGCCGGGTAGATGTCCAGCACCACCGAGGCGTCGGCCAGCGCCAGCGCCTGACCCATCTCCTCGGCCAACTGCTGGGTCCGGGAGAACAGGTGCGGCTGGAACACCACCAGCACCCGGCCCGCGCCCGCCGCCTCGCGGATCGCCTCCAGGTCGGCGGCCATCTCGGTCGGGTGGTGCGCGTACGAGTCGATCACCTGCACGCCGCGGGCCTCGCCCTTCAGCTGGAGCCGCCGCTTCACGCCGGTGTACGCGCCCAGCGCCTTCGCCAGCCCGTCCGCCGGAACGCCCAGCGCGACGCCCGCGGCCAGCGCCGCCACCGCGTTGTGCGCGTAGTGCCGGCCCGGCACCGAGACGGTGAACGTCAGCGGCTCGCCGCCCAGTTCGACCGTCACCTCGCTGGTCATGCCGCGCGCCGCCACCGACAGCACCCGCACGTCCGCATCCTCGGCCGCGCCGACCGTCACCACGTTCAGGCCGTCCCGCCCGGCGACCCGGCGGGTCAGCTCGCGGGCGCCCTCGTGGTCGGCCGACACCACCAGGGTGCCGCCGGGCACGATCCGGCCGACGAAGGCCTCGAAGGACTCGTAGATCTCCTCCATCGACGCGTAGTTGGCGTGGTGGTCCAGCTCCACGTTCAGCACGATCGCCACCTCGGGCGCGTACTTGTGGAAGCTGCGGTCGCTCTCGTCCGCCTCCGCGACGAAGATCTCGCCCGCGCCGTGGTGCGCGTTCGACCCGGGCAGGTCCAGGTCACCGCCGATCGCGTACGAGGGCTCCAGGCCCAGCTCACCCAGGCTGACCGCCAGCATCGAGGTGGTGGTGGTCTTGCCGTGGGTGCCCGCCACCGCGAGCGCCCGACGGCCGCCCATCAGCGCCGCCAGCGCGTCCGAACGGTGCACCACCGGGATGCCGCGCTGCTGCGCCGCCACCAGCTCCGGGTTGTCGGCGCGGATCGCGCTGGACACCACCACGCTGCTGGTCCCGGCCGGCAGGTGCTCGGCCGCGTGGCCGACGAACACCGTCGCACCCAGCTCGCGCAGCGCCCGCACGGTCTCCGACTCCTTGGCGTCGCTGCCCGAGACGGTCGCGCCGCGGACCGCGAGGATCTTCGCCAGACCGGACATTCCGGCGCCGCCGATGCCGATGAAGTGCGGGGCGTGCAGGTCGTGCGCGGCGTCGTTCAAGGCTGGCTCCGTACTGGCAAGGGGGCGGAAAGGGTCGTCCCGCGAGTTGTGCCGCATGGCACAAGTCACGGGACGATTCTGCCCTAATCGGGAGGGCGGTCAGGAGTCGCTGGCGAACAGCTTGAGTACGGGGACGCCGACCTCGTGCCGGGCGCGGGACGCCCAGTCGCGGTGGAAGAACTCCTCGACGAAGTGCGGCGAGGTCAGGACCAGCACCTCGTCGGCCCGGTTCTCCTCCACCACCTCGCGCAGGCGCACCAGCGGCTGCTGCTCGACCACCTCGCCGACCGCCTCCGCGCCGGCCCGCCGCAGGTGCCGCAGGCTGTGCTCCAGGGACTCCCCGGCCAGCGTCGGTTCGTCGCCGTCGCGCTCGTCGTGCTCGTGCACCGCCTGGTCAAGATGGCCGAGGGCCACATCGTCCAGGGCGCGCAGCAGTTCGTCCTGCCGACCGCGCGGCTGCATCAGGACGACGAAGGACACCTGCTCCTCGCCGTGGAGGGTGGTGACCAGCTCCACGTCGGCGTCGGAAAGTGCCTTTTCGATCATCAGTACGGTCTTGAACACGTGAGTCCCTTCGCTGGTACGGGCCCCCGGGTCCGGCTTCCTCATCCCCTCCTTCATAGTGCCCGGAGGAAGGATTCCTCACGCTGCACACGCGCCACATGGAACACGTGGTCCACATCGGTCAGGAAGTGGCTCAGGTGAGGGCGGGGTCGCTCGGGGACCGGTCCGGATCGGTCGGCCGCAGATAGCGGGTGAAGAGGAAACCTTCCTCCTCGATCAGGGACACCAAGCGCATCCGCCGAACGTCCGCAACCGGCGGCCCGTTCACGATCCGTGGCGAGTCACCGCCCGTCACCAACGGGGCCACCGAGAGACACAGTTCGTCCAGCAGACCGTCCGCCGCGAGCCGCCCCAACAGGCGAGGACCGCCCTCGGAGAGCTGGCGGTGCCAACCACGCTCCGTGAGCGCCGCGACCGCCCTGGGCAGGTCCACCGAGCCCGTTCCCGCGGTGATCACCTCGGCAACCTCGGCGGTCCGGGCGAGTCTGTCCGCCGGCGCGTCCGAGGTGGTGATCACCACCGTCGGGACCAGCGGCTCGGCGAACAGCGGAGCCGCGAGATCGAGGTCCAGGCTCCGGGTCACCACCGCGATCACCGGCGCCGGCAACTGCCCGGCGGCGGCCCGCTGCTCGGCGAACTCCTTGCGCGCCCGCCCCGGCCGATAACCCTCCGCCCGCACCGTCTCCGCACCCACCAGCACCACGTCGCACAGCGCGCGCAGCACCCCGAAGATCCGCTTGTCCGCCGCGCTCGACAGCCCGTCCGAGAGGCCGTCCAGCCGGGCCGCACCGTCCAACGACGCGACCATGTTCGCCCGCAGCCACGGGGTGTGAGACGGGTACGCGTACGCCTGGGCCAGCCACTCCAGGCTGCCGGGGGTGCCGGGGGTGTTGCCGATCAGTTGCTCCATGGCTCAAGTCTCGCAGCGGTGCGAACGCAGGCGGGCGCGAAACCGGGGGCGCGGGGAACTGCGCGAAGCGGAAGGCACCCAACCGCGAGATCGCGTTGCGGGACAATGACCTGCACTTGATCGCGACCTTACGGACGTGGTGTCGCTGGTCGCGCAGTTCCTCGCGCCTCCTGGGCTCTCGCTCACCTGTACGCTGGTTTCTCGTGTCTGCACCTGCCTCGGAGTCCGAAATCCGTACCGCGACAGCCCTCGCCTCTCGGCGGCCGGTGGTTCCGGCCGAGCGGTTGGTGGCCGAGATGGTGCCGCCGCCACGTTTCGCCGGCGTGAGTTTCGGCAGCTACCTGCCGGATTCCTCGCAGCCGAGCCAGTACGAGGCCGTGCAGATCCTGGAGGGCTTCGCGGCGAGCCTGAACGCGGGTGCGGAGCCGGCCAAGCGCGGGTGGTTCCGCAGGTCCGCGCCGGCGCCGAGCGGGCCGGCGGGGATCTACCTGGACGGCGGGTACGGCGTAGGAAAGACGCACTTGCTGGCGTCGCTCTGGCATGCGGTTCCGGGGCCGAAGGCTTTCGGTACCTTCGTCGAACTGACCAACCTGGTCGGCGCGTTGACGTTCCAGGGCGCGGTGCGGACGCTGAGCTCGCACCGGCTGCTGTGCATCGACGAGTTCGAGCTGGACGACCCGGGCGACACGGTGCTGGTCTCGACGCTGCTGAGCCGGCTGGTGGAGAACGGGGTCAAGCTCTGCGCGACGTCGAACACCCTGCCGGAGAAGCTCGGTGAGGGCCGGTTCGCCGCCGCGGACTTCATGCGGGAGATCCAGGGCCTGTCCGCGCACTTCCGCCCGGTGCGGATCGACGGCCAGGACTACCGCCACCGCGGCCTGCCGGACGCGCCGCCGCCGTACACCGACGCCGAGGTGACCGAGCGGGCCGAGAAGACCCCGAACGCCTCGCTGGACGACTTCGACACCTTGCTGGAGCACCTGAAGGAGGTGCACCCCAGCCGTTACGGCGCGCTGCTGGACGAGATCGGCGCGGTGTTCCTGCGCGGGGTGCGGCAGGTGGACGACCAGGCGACCGCGCTGCGCCTGGTGGTGCTGGCGGACCGGATGTACGACCGGGAGCTGCCGATCACCGCCTCCGGTGTGCCGTTCGACCAGGTGTTCACCGAGGAGATGCTGCGCGGCGGCTACCGCAAGAAGTACCTGCGCGCGGTCTCCCGGCTGGTCGCGCTGGCCCGGGATTCCGCCAAGTAACTCGGACTGTCGGTGGCCGGTCGTACGGTGGAGGGGTGCGTCCCATCACGAGTATCGAGCGGTCCGTGGCGCCCTTCGAGGTCGTCAGCCCCTACCAGCCCAATGGTGACCAGCCGGCGGCCATCGCCGAGCTGGAGCGCCGGATCCGCGCAGGGGAGAAGGACGTCGTCCTGCTCGGCGCGACCGGTACCGGCAAGTCCGCCACCACCGCGTGGATGATCGAGAAGCTGCAGCGTCCCACCCTGGTGATGGCGCCGAACAAGACGCTGGCCGCGCAGCTGGCGAACGAGTTCCGCGAGCTGCTGCCGAACAACGCCGTCGAGTACTTCGTCTCGTACTACGACTACTACCAGCCCGAGGCGTACGTCCCGCAGACGGACACCTACATCGAGAAGGACTCCTCGATCAACGAGGAGGTCGAGCGGCTGCGCCACTCCGCCACCAACAGCCTGCTCACCCGGCGGGACGTCGTGGTGGTGGCGTCGGTGTCGTGCATCTACGGCCTCGGCACGCCGCAGGAGTACGTGGACCGGATGGTCCGGCTGAAGGTCGGCGAGGAGATCGACCGGGACGCACTGCTGCGCCGCTTCGTGGACATCCAGTACACCCGCAACGACCTGGCGTTCAGCCGCGGCACCTTCCGGGTACGCGGCGACACCGTCGAGATCTTCCCGGTGTACGAGGAACTCGCCGTCCGGATCGAGATGTTCGGCGACGAGATCGAGGCGCTGTACACGCTGCACCCGCTGACCGGCGAGGTGATCAGCCAGGACGACTCGGTCTACGTCTTCCCCGCCTCCCACTACGTGGCCGGCCCGGAGCGGATGGAGCGGGCGGTCAACGACATCGAGCGGGAGCTGGAGCAGACCCTCGCCCGGATGGAGAAGCAGGGCAAGCTGCTGGAGGCCCAGCGGCTGCGGATGCGCACCACCTACGACATCGAGATGCTCCGGCAGATCGGCACCTGCTCGGGCGTGGAGAACTACTCGATGCACTTCGACGGCCGCGAGCCCGGCTCGCCGCCGAACACCCTGCTCGACTACTTCCCCGAGGACTTCCTGCTGGTCATCGACGAGTCGCACGTGACGGTCCCGCAGATCGGCGCGATGTACGAGGGCGACGCCTCGCGCAAGCGCACGCTGGTCGAGCACGGGTTCCGGCTGCCCTCGGCGATGGACAACCGGCCGCTGAAGTGGGAGGAGTTCCAGGAGCGGATCGGTCAGACCGTCTACCTGTCGGCCACCCCCGGCAAGTACGAACTGGCGCGCGGCGACGGGCAGGTGGAGCAGATCATCCGCCCGACCGGCCTGATCGACCCCGAGGTGATCGTCAAGCCGACCGAGGGCCAGATCGACGACCTGGTGCACGAGATCCGGCAGCGGGTGGAGAAGGACGAGCGGGTCCTGGTCACCACGCTCACCAAGAAGATGGCCGAGGACCTCACCGACTACTTCCTCGGCCTGGACATCCGGGTCCGCTACCTGCACAGCGATGTCGACACGCTGCGCCGGATCGAGCTGCTGCGGGAACTGCGGGCCGGCGAGTACGACGTGCTGGTCGGCATCAACCTGCTGCGTGAGGGCCTGGACCTGCCCGAGGTCTCGCTGGTGGCGATCCTGGACGCCGACAAGGAGGGCTTCCTGCGCTCCGGCACCTCGCTGATCCAGACCATCGGCCGTGCCGCGCGAAACGTCTCCGGCCAGGTGCACATGTACGCCGACAAGATCACCCCGGCGATGGAGCTGGCGATCTCCGAGACCAACCGCCGGCGCGTCGTCCAGCAGGCGTACAACGAGAAGCACGGGATCGACCCGCAGCCGCTGCGGAAGAAGATCGGCGACCTGCTCTCCACCATGGCCGGCGAGGACGTGGACACCGAGGAGCTGCTCGCCACCGGTTACCGCCAGCAGGGCAAGGGCAAGGCCCAGGTGCCCTCGCTGGGCCTCGACCGCAAGCCCGCCAAGAACCTGCCCGCGGCCGAACTCGCCGAGCTGATCCAGGACATGACGGACCGGATGCACACCGCCGCCGCCGAGCTCCAGTTCGAGGTGGCGGCCCGGCTGCGCGACGAGGTCAAGGAGCTCAAGCGCGAGCTGCGCCAGATGCGCGAGGCCGGCATGGCCTGATCCGGCTGCCCGAAACAGCCGCCGTGTCGTAGTTCTGCCACAGTCTCGCCGTCCCGGACCGGGGCGGCGGGGCGGCGGCTAAGGTGGTGCGTGGCCGGCATGGGGCCAGGACGCTCCTGTCACGGCCGGTCGCGGGCGAGAGCCGGGGCAACCCGGAGGAAGGGGTGGTGGCGTGTCGGTGAACCTGGCCAAGGGTCAGAGCGTCAGCCTGTTGAAGTCCAGTGGCGAGACCCTGAGCGTGGTCCGGATGGGCCTCGGCTGGAAGTCCGCCCCGGGCAAGCGCGGCTTCTTCAGCCGCCGGCCGAAGGACATCGACCTGGACGCGTCCGCCCTGCTGTACGACGGCAAGACGATGAGCGACGTGGTGTTCTTCTCGCACCTGGTCAGCAACGACGGATCGGTGCAGCACACCGGCGACAACCTGGTCGGCGGCGTCGGAGGCGAGGACGACGAGAGCATCCTGGTCGACCTGACCAAGGTGCCGCGCAAGGTCACCCAGATCGTGTTCACCGTCAGCTCGTACAGCGGCCAGAACTTCCTGGAGGTGCAGAACGCGCACTGCCGGCTGGTCGACGAGACCACCAATCAGGAGCTGGCCCGCTACGAGCTGGCCGGCGGCGGCACCCACACCGGGCAGATCATGGCCAAGGTGGAGCGGGACGGCGCGGGCTGGAAGATGACCGCGATCGGCGCGCCCGCGACCGGCCGCACCTTCCGGGACATGCTGCCGTTCATCGAGCCCTTCCTGTAGACCGAGGGCGGCCCTTTACCTTCTTTACCTTCCCTTGGCGTTCCTGTTACTCTCGACGGGAGCGGAGGGGAGTATTCCCCGTTCAGTGACCCCGTCATCACGGGTGCCCGTCGCGGCATCCCGGGGCACTGGTCGCGCGGCGCCGACCGATTGGCGCGCCGTGCGGCGGAAGAGACCTCCGGCAGTGACGATGTTCGCCTAGCTGCCGGAGGAGCAGTCATGGACGTTTCCGCAGGCCTGTGGGCCGGCACCATCGCGGTGCTGGCCCTGTTGATCCTGGCCGATTTCTTCATCGGCGGCCGCAAGCCGCACGAGGTCTCCATCAAGGAGGCCGGGATCTGGACGGCTGTCTGGGTCGTGCTGGCGGTGTTGTTCGGCGGGTTCCTCTGGTGGTACGGCGGCGGGCAGCCGGCCGGGGAGTTCTTCGCCGGCTACATCACCGAGAAGTCGCTCAGCGTCGACAACCTGTTCGTGTTCATCCTGATCATGGGCAAGTTCGCGGTGCCGAAGATCTACCAGCAGCGGGTGCTGATGTTCGGTGTGATCATCGCCCTGGTGCTCCGGGCGGTCTTCATCGCCGGCGGCGCGGCGCTGGTCTCCAGCTTCTCCTGGGTGTTCTTCATCTTCGGTGGGTTCCTGATCTGGACGGCCTGGAAGCTGCTCAAGGAGGCCCGGGCCGAGGAGGAGGGCGAGGAGGACTTCGAGGAGAACCGGCTGCTCAAGTCGATCCAGAAGCGCGTCCCGTCCACCGACCAGTACCACGGCACCAAGCTGTTCATCCGGGAGAACGGCCGCCGGCTGATGACCCCGATGCTGATCGTGATGATCGCGATCGGCACCACCGACGTGCTGTTCGCGCTGGACTCGATCCCCGCCATCTTCGGTCTCACCCAGGACCCGTACATCGTCTTCACCGCCAACGCCTTCGCGCTGATGGGCCTGCGGCAGCTGTACTTCCTGATCGGCGGGCTGCTGAAGAAGCTGGTCCACCTGTCCTACGGCCTGTCGGTGATCCTCGGCTTCATCGGCGTGAAGCTGGTGCTGCACGCGCTGCACGAGGCCGGCGCGCACGTCCCGGAGATCAGCATCCCGGTGTCGCTGGGCTTCATCCTGTTGACCCTGGCGGTCACCACCGTCACCAGTCTGATCGCCACGCGGAAGCAGGACGACGTCGACAAGCCGGAGAAGATCGACGCCTGACGCAAAAAACGTGAGGGCCCCCGCCTCGGCGGGGGCCCTCACGTGTGCGCTCACCAGCCGCGTTCGCGCCACTCCGGCAGGTGCGGGCGCTCGGCGCCCAGCGTGGTGTCGTTGCCGTGGCCCGGGTAGACCCAGGTCTCGTCGGGGAGGACGTCGAAGATCTTCTCGTTGACGTCCCGGAACAGCGACTCGAAGGCGGCCGGGTCGCCCCAGGTGTTGCCCACCCCGCCCGGGAACAGGCAGTCGCCGGTGAACAGGTGCGGGTGGCCCTGCGGGTCGTCGTAGATCAGCACGATCGCGCCGGGGGTGTGGCCCACCAGGTGGCGGACCGTCAGCTCGACCTGGCCGACCCGGAGCACCGAGCCGTCCTCCAACGGGACGTCGGTGGGCACCTCGATGCCCTCCGCGTCCACCCGCCCGGCCGCGGTGCGCGCACCGGTGGCGGCGACCACCTCGGCCAGCGCGCCCCAGTGGTCGTGGTGCCGGTGGGTGGTGACCACCACGGCCAGCCGGCTGCCGACGGTCTCCAGCAGCACCGGTGCGTCGGCGGCCGCGTCGATCAGCAACTGCTCGTCGGTGGCCCGGCAGCGCAGCAGGTAGGCGTTGTTGTCGTACGGTCCGACTGCCACCTTGGTGATGATCAGGTGGGCCAGCTCCCGGACGTCCGGCGCGCCGCCGACCTTGACCGTTCCGTGGTACGCCATCACGTCGCTCCTCGTTGCCGCTGGGGGTGTCCCGTCAATCGCCACCATCATCCCATCGGGGGGAGCCGGGGCAGAGAGCTGCGCGCGTCGACCAGGCCCTCGTGGCCGCGGTGCACCTGGAGGCCGTCGCCGTCCGAGCGGCCCGAGAGCCAGCCGGTGAGCGCCCGCACCGGGCCCTCGGCGGTCAGCTCCGGCTCGCCCGCGCCGCCGAGCCGGGCCTCCAGTGCCGCGTCCTCGGCGATCAGCCGGACCACCGGGAGGCCGTCCAGGGCGGCGAAGTGGGTGCCCAGGCGGCGGAACTCGGCGATCGCGAACGGCTCCGGCCAGTGCGCGGGGGTGTAGCCCGCGTTCAGGTCGACGTGGTGGTACTCCAGCTCGGCCAGCCGCTTGCCGGGCAGCTGCCAGGCCGGGAAGGTGTAGCCGGAGCGGTGGGTGAGGGTGGCCTGCCAGTGTTCGGTGCCGAGCAGCCGGGCGGCGTCCACGAAGCGCTGCTGGGTCTCGCGGACGTCGGCCAGCTGCACGTCCAGCGGCCGGCCGGAGCCGGCCTCGATGTCGGCGTCCCGCGCCGCCGAGCCGGCGTACTGCGGAATGTTCTGGCCGGTGCGGGCGTTGGTCAGCAGGATGACCAGCGAGTCGGCGTTGCGCGCGATGTGTGTCAGCACGTGACCGCGGGTCCAGCCGGGCAGCCCGGACGGTTCGAACACCTCCTCGGGCTTCAGCTCGGACAGGGTGTGCAGCAGGGTCTCGGTGCTCTCGACAGTGGCCCGCAGCTGCTCGGCTGCGGTCGTCGCGTCGCTCATCGGGTGCCTTTCGACGGTCGGTGGAGCGGTTCCGGGCGGTTCTCGACCTGCCCCGGGCCGTTGCCGGGGGCGGTTGTCAGTCGTTGACGCTACCGTCGGGCGCGGGTGCCGTTCACCCCTTCGGGCGCACCCCGCTGGCGGTTCGATATTCGAACAAATGAGCTAGTACGCTGGCGGGCGCATCCTGGAAGAAGCAGACCTCACACATTTCAACCCGGAGAAAGGCGCCAGTAACTGTGGCAGACCGCCTCGTCGTCCGTGGTGCACGCGAGCACAACCTCAAGAACGTCTCGCTCGACCTGCCCCGTGATTCCCTCATCGTCTTCACGGGCCTCTCCGGGTCCGGCAAGTCCTCGCTCGCCTTCGACACGATCTTCGCCGAGGGCCAGCGGCGTTACGTCGAGTCGCTGTCCTCGTACGCCCGGCAGTTCCTCGGGCAGATGGACAAGCCGGACGTCGACTTCATCGAGGGTCTCTCCCCGGCCGTCTCGATCGACCAGAAGTCCACCAGCCGCAACCCGCGCTCCACCGTCGGCACCATCACCGAGGTGTACGACTACCTGCGCCTGCTGTTCGCCCGGATCGGCAAGCCGCACTGCCCGCACTGCGGCCGCCCGATCGCCCGGCAGTCGCCGCAGGCCATCGTCGACAAGGTGCTGTCGCTGGAGGAGGGCACCCGGTTCCAGGTGCTCAGCCCGGTGGTCCGGGAGCGCAAGGGCGAGTTCGTCGACCTCTTCGCCGACCTGCAGTCCAAGGGCTACGCGCGGGCCCGGGTGGACGGGCAGACCATCCAGCTGACCGAGCCGCCCACGCTCAAGAAGCAGGAGAAGCACACCATCGAGGTGGTCATCGACCGCCTCACCGTGAAGGCCGGCGCCAAGCGCCGGCTCACCGACTCGGTGGAGACGGCCCTCAAGCTGGCCGGCGGCATGGTGGTGCTCGACTTCGTCGACCTGCCGGAGGACGACCCCGAGCGCGAGAAGATGTTCTCGGAGCACCTCTACTGCCCCTACGACGACGTCTCCTTCGAGGAGTTGGAGCCGCGGTCGTTCTCCTTCAACTCCCCGTTCGGCGCCTGCCCGGACTGCTCGGGCCTGGGCAACCGGATGGAGGTCGATCCCGAGCTGCTGGTCCCCGACGAGGAGAGGTCGCTCGACGAGGGCGCCATCCACCCGTGGTCGCAGGGCGCCACCAAGGAGTACTTCCAGCGGCTGGTCAACGCGCTGGCCGGCGAACTCGGCTTCCGCACCGACATCCCGTGGGCCGGGCTGCCCGCCCGCGCCCGCAAGGCCCTGCTGTACGGGCACAAGACGCAGGTCGAGGTGCGCTACCGCAACCGCTACGGCCGCGAGCGCTCCTACACCACCGCGTTCGAGGGCGCCGTCCCGTTCGTGACGCGTCGGCACTCCGAGTCGGAGAGCGACTCCAGCCGCGAGCGCTTCGAGGGCTACATGCGCGAGGTGCCCTGCCCGACCTGCAAGGGCACCCGGCTCAAGCCGGTGGTCCTCGCGGTCACCGTGATGGACAAGTCCATCGCCGAGGTCTCCGCCATGTCGATCAGCGACTGTGCGGACTTCCTCGGCGCGCTGCGCCTCGACGCCCGCGACAAGAAGATCGCCGAGCGGGTCCTCAAGGAGGTCCTGGAGCGGCTGCGCTTCCTGGTCGATGTCGGCCTCGACTACCTGTCGCTGAACCGCGCCGCCGGCACCCTCTCCGGCGGCGAGGCCCAGCGCATCCGGCTGGCCACCCAGATCGGCTCCGGCCTGGTCGGCGTGCTGTACGTACTGGACGAGCCGTCCATCGGCCTGCACCAGCGCGACAACCACCGCCTGATCGAGACCCTGGTCCGGCTGCGCGACATCGGCAACACCCTGATCGTCGTCGAGCACGACGAGGACACCATCAAGACCGCCGACTGGATCGTCGACATCGGCCCCGGCGCCGGCGAGCACGGCGGCAAGGTGGTGCACTCCGGCGCGCTCAAGGAACTGCTGAAGAACGAGGAGTCGCTCACCGGCCAGTACCTGGCGGGCAAGCGCGGCATCCCGATCCCGGTGGCCCGCCGCCCGCGCGACAAGAAGCGGCAGATCGTGGTGCACGGCGCCCGCGAGCACAACCTGAAGGACGTCACGGTCGCCTTCCCGCTGGGCACCTTCACCGCGGTGACGGGCGTCTCCGGCTCGGGCAAGTCCACGCTGGTCAACGACATCCTCTACACGCACCTGGCCCGCGAACTCAACGGCGCCCGCAGCGTCCCCGGCCGGCACACCCGGATCACCGGCACTGACCTGGTCGACAAGGTGGTGCACGTCGACCAGTCGCCGATCGGCCGCACCCCGCGCTCCAACCCGGCCACCTACACCGGCGTCTTCGACCACGTCCGGCGGCTGTTCGCGGAGACCCAGGAGGCCAAGGTCCGCGGCTACCTGCCCGGCCGGTTCTCGTTCAACGTCAAGGGCGGCCGCTGCGAGAACTGCTCCGGCGACGGCACCATCAAGATCGAGATGAACTTCCTGCCGGACGTCTACGTCCCCTGCGAGGTCTGCCACGGCGCCCGCTACAACCGGGAGACGCTGGAGGTCCACTACAAGGGCAAGTCCATCGCCGAGGTGCTCGACATGCCGATCGAGGAGGCCCTCGATTTCTTCGAGGCCGTCCCCGCGATCGCCCGCCACCTGCGCACCCTCAAGGAGGTCGGTCTCGGCTACGTCCGCCTCGGCCAGCCCGCCACCACCCTCTCCGGCGGCGAGGCCCAGCGTGTCAAGCTGTCCGCCGAGCTCCAGAAGCGCTCCACCGGCCGCACGGTCTACGTCCTCGACGAGCCCACCACCGGCCTGCACTTCGAGGACATCAGCAAGTTGATCAAGGTCCTGGAGGGCCTGGTCGACAAGGGCAACACCGTCATCGTCATCGAGCACAACCTCGACGTCATCAAGACCGCCGACTGGCTGGTCGACATGGGCCCCGAAGGCGGCTCCGGCGGCGGCGGCGTGGTCATCGAGGGCACCCCGGAAGAGGTCGCCGTCTCCACGGCCAGCCACACCGGCAAGTTCCTCCGCGACATCCTGCCGGGCGTCTCCGACGCCACCCCGGTGAAGCGCAGGAGGAAGTGAGCTCCGGCTCGGCCGCAGGCCACTGAGGTTCTCTTCGTTCCTCATCCCCGCGCCCCGTCCGGGGTGCGGGGAACTGCGCGAAGCGGGAGGGGAACGCCAGCGAGGTCCGCTCCGGGATCGCACCAGGCCCCCCGGGCGGTCGGCGTTGTGCGTGCTACCTTGCTGGCGCCCTTTCCCGCACCGAGGAGTCCCCGATGTCCGAGCCCGTCGCGTCCCGTCGTACCGTCCTCTGCTGCGCGGCCGTCGCGCTGGCGGGTGCCACGGCGGCGGGCTGCTCGTCCTCCAGCGGCAGCAAGACCGAAACGTCCTCCGGCCCGGTCGACCTCGGCTCCGCCTCGGACGTCCCCGTCGGCGGCGGCAAGGTCTACCGCGAGCAGGCCGTCGTCGTGACGCAGCCGACCGCCGGCGAGTACAAGGCGTTCAGCGCGAAGTGCACGCACGCCGGCTGCCTGGTCAACGGCGTGGCCAAGGAGCAGATCCAGTGCCTGTGCCACGGCAGCCGTTTCGGGATCACCGACGGCGCGGTGCTGGACGGCCCGGCGCCGAAGCCGCTGCCGGAGTACAAGGTCGCGGTGCAGAACGGACAGCTCCAGGTGACCAAGTAACGTCACGCTCCGAGGTGTCGGCGCCAGTCGGTACGGTAGGGGCATGGCTGACCCGTCCACCTACCGTCCGGCTCCGGGGGCGATCCCGCATTCGCCCGGGGTGTACAAGTTCCGTGACGCGCACGGGCGGGTCATCTACGTCGGCAAGGCGAAGAACCTGCGCCAGCGGCTGTCCTCCTACTTCCAGGACGTCGCGAACCTGCATCCGCGGACGGCGACGATGGTCACCACCGCGGCGTCGGTGGAGTGGACGGTGGTGTCCACCGAGGTCGAGGCGCTGCAGCTGGAGTACTCCTGGATCAAGGAGTTCGACCCGCGGTTCAACGTCAAGTACCGGGACGACAAGAGCTACCCGGAGCTCGCGGTCACCCTGAACGAGGAGTTCCCGCGGGTCCAGGTGATGCGCGGGGCGCACAAGAAGGGCGTGCGCTACTTCGGCCCGTACGGGCACGCCTGGGCGATCCGCGAGACCGTCGATCTGATGCTGCGGGTGTTCCCGGTCCGCACCTGCTCCAACGGCGTGTTCAAGCGCGCCCAACAGGTCGGCCGCCCCTGCCTGTTGGGCTACATCGGCAAGTGCGCGGCGCCCTGCGTGGGCCGGGTGAGCGCCGCAGAGCACCGTGAACTCGCCGAGGAGTTCTGCGACTTCATGGCCGGCCGGACGGGCAACTACCTGCGCCGCCTGGAGGCGCAGATGCAGGAGGCCGCCGCCGAGCTGGAGTACGAGAAGGCGGCCCGGCTGCGCGACGACCTGGGGGCGCTGCGCCGCGCGATGGAGAAGAACGCGGTGGTGCTCGGCGACGGCACCGACGCGGACCTGCTGGCGGTGGCCGAGGACGAACTCGAAGCCGCCGTACAGATCTTCCACGTCCGCGGCGGCCGGGTGCGCGGCCAGCGCGGCTGGGTGACCGACAAGGTCGAGGACGTGGACACGGCCGGCCTGGTCGAGCACGCGCTGCAGCAGCTGTACGGCGCGGGCACCGAGCAGGTGCCGCGCGAGGTGCTCGTCCCGGCGGTGCCCGGCGAGGCCGTGCACGAGTGGCTGTCCGGCCTGCGCGGCGCCCAGGTCGATCTGCGGGTGCCGCAACGCGGCGACAAGAAGGACCTGATGGAGACGGTGCAGCGCAACGCCCAGCAGGCGCTGGCCCTGCACAAGACCAAGCGCGCCTCCGATCTGACCACCCGCAGCCGGGCGCTCCAGGAGATCGCCGAGGCACTGGAGTTGGACTCGGCGCCGCTGCGGATCGAGTGCTTCGACATCTCGCACCTCCAGGGCGAGGACGTGGTGGCGTCCATGGTGGTGTTCGAGGACGGCCTGGTGCGCAAGAGCGAGTACCGCCGGTTCCAGATCAAGGGTCTTGCCGGAGGCGAGCAATTGAGCCGCAGCGAGGGCCAGGACGACGTCCGCTCGATGCACGAGGTGATCACCCGCCGGTTCCGCCGCTACCTCCAGGAGCGGGAGCAGACCGGCGAGTGGGCCGTCCCGGAGGAGGACGAGTCGCTCACCGACGAGAACGGCCGCCCCAAGCGCTTCGCCTACCCGCCGCAGCTGCTGGTGGTCGACGGCGGCCAGCCGCAGGTCGCGGCCGCCCAGCGGGCGTTGGACGAACTCGGCATAGACGACGTCGCGGTGTGCGGCCTGGCGAAGCGGCTGGAGGAGGTGTGGCTGCCCGGGCAGGACGACCCGGTGGTGCTGCCGCGCTCCAGCGAGGGCCTGTACCTTCTGCAGCGGGTGCGCGACGAGGCGCACCGGTTCGCCATCACCTACCAGCGCTCGAAGCGGGCCAAGCGGCTCACGGCGGGGGAACTGGACTCCGTCCCCGGGCTCGGCGAGACTCGCCGCCGGGCCCTGCTGAAGCACTTCGGTTCACTGAAGAAGCTCCGCGCGGCCACCATCGACGAGCTGTGCGAAGTCCCCGGGATCGGGCGCCGGACCGCCGAGACTGTTGCCGCAGCCTTGGCCTCCCGTACACCTGCCGCATTCGCGGTGAACACCGCGACCGGCGAGATCATCGAAGACAGCACCGCCACAGCAGTACCGAGAAGCGGGGAAGAGACGTGACTGTGTCCAACGGGGGAGAGAGCACCCCCGAGCTGGTGATCATCTCCGGCATGTCCGGGGCGGGCCGTTCCACGGCGGCCAAGTGCCTGGAGGACCTCGGCTGGTTCGTGGTCGACAACCTGCCGCCGGCGCTGATTCCCACCATGGTCGACCTGGGAGCCCGCTCGCAGGGCGCCGTGCCGCGGATCGGCGTGGTGGTCGACGTGCGCGGCCGCACCTTCTTCGACGACCTGCTGACCTCGCTGGAGGAGCTGGAGAAGCGCGGCGTCCGCCTGCGCGTGGTGTTCCTGGACTCCTCCGACGACGCCCTGGTGCGCCGCTTCGAATCGGTGCGCCGCCCGCACCCGCTGCAGGCCGACGGCCGGATCGTCGACGGCATCGCCCGCGAGCGCGAGCTGCTGCGCGAACTGCGCGGCGAGGCCGACCTGGTGGTCGACACCTCGAACCTCAACGTGCACCAGCTGCGCGCCAAGATGGACGCCCAGTTCGCCGGCCAGGACGAGCCCGAGCTGCGCGCCACCGTGATGTCCTTCGGCTTCAAGTACGGCCTGCCGGTCGACGCCGACCTGGTGGTGGACTGCCGCTTCCTGCCGAACCCGCACTGGGTCCCGGAACTGCGGGCCCGTACCGGAACCGATCCGGAGGTGGCAGAGTACGTGTTCCAGCAGCCCGGCGCGCAACCGTTCCTGGACGGCTACACCGAGCTGCTGCGGATCATCACCGAGGGCTACCGCCGCGAGGGGAAGCGCTACATGACGCTTGCCGTAGGCTGCACCGGAGGCAAGCACCGCAGCGTCGCGATGTCCGAGCAGCTGACCAAGCGTCTGATCGCGGACGGGGTCGAGACGGTGCTGGTCCACCGGGACATGGGCCGGGAGTAGCGGCCGGGAACCACCCGTACCGCCGCCCCGGCCGAGCACGAGACAGGAACATGGGGTCGGCGTGACGGGATACGTGCCAGCGCGGCAGCAGCTCCGGACCAGACCTGCCGAGCGGGCCGCCCCCGGGCCGCGCCCCGGGGCCCCGCGGATCGCCGCGCTGGGCGGCGGCCAGGGCCTGTCCGCGTCGCTGTCCGGGCTGCGCCGGCTGACCACCGAGCTGACCGCCATCGTCACCGTCGCCGACGACGGCGGCTCCAGCGGGCGGCTGCGCGCCGAGCTCGGCGTGCTGCCGCCCGGCGACCTGCGCAAGGCGCTGGCCGCGCTGTGCGGGGACGACGACTGGGGCCGCACCTGGTCGGAGGTGATCCAGCATCGCTTCACCGGCACCGGCGGGCTCGGCGGCCACGCGGTCGGCAACCTGCTGATCGTGGCGCTGTGGGAGAAGCTCGGCGACCCGGTGGAGGCACTGAACTGGGTGGGCCGGCTGCTGAACGTGCAGGGCCGGGTGCTGCCGATGTCCGCGGTGCCGCTGGACATCGAGGCACAGGTGCGCGGCCACGACCCGCTGAAGCCGGGCGAGGTGTCGGCGGTGCGCGGCCAGGCCGCGGTGGCGGTGACGCCGGGCACGGTGCTGTCGATCCGGCTGCTGCCGGACGAGCCCCCGGCCGTCCCCGAGGCGGTGCAGGCCGTACTGGAGGCGGACTGGGTGGTGCTCGGCCCCGGTTCCTGGTTCACCAGCGTGCTGCCGCACCTGCTGGTCCCGGAGCTGGCCAAGGCCCTCACCGAGACCCGGGCCCGCCGCCTGCTGACCCTCAACCTGGCCCCGCAGCCCGGCGAGACCGAGGGCTTCACCCCGCAGCGCCACCTGGAGGTGATCGCCGACCACGCTCCGGACCTCGCGGTGGATGCGATCCTGGTGGATGAGCGGGCCGTCAGCGGAGGTGCTTTCGGGCTCGCCGACCTGACGGGCCTGGAGCAGGCCGCGAAGCGGATGGGCGCCGCACTGGTGCTCGACCAGGTGGCCCGCGCCGACGGCACCCCGCGACACGACCCGGAGCTCTTGGCCGCGGCGTACGACCGGATTTTCCGGACTCATGGAAGGATCGGCCCATGGCGATGACGGCAGCGGTGAAAGACGAGATCTCCCGGCTTCCCGTCACCCGTGCCTGCTGCCGCAAGGCGGAGGTCTCGGCGATCCTGCGTTTTGCGGGCGGACTGCACATTGTGAGCGGCCGCATCGTGATCGAGGCGGAGCTGGACACCGGCATTGCGGCACGGCGGCTGCGCAAGGACCTCCTGGAGATCTTCGGACACTCCTCGGATCTGGTGGTGATGGCCCCCGGCGGGCTGCGTCGCGGCAGCCGGTACGTGGTGCGGGTGGTGAAGGACGGCGAGCTGCTGGCCCGGCAGACCGGGCTGGTGGACGGACGCGGACGACCGATCCGGGGCCTGCCCCCGGCGGTGGTGTCCGGCGCGACCTGCGACGCGGAGGCCGCCTGGCGCGGCGCGTTCCTGGCGCACGGCTCGCTCACCGAGCCGGGCCGCTCCTCCTCGCTGGAGATCACCTGCCCCGGCTCGGAGGCGGCGCTCGCCCTGGTCGGCGCGGCCCGCCGGCTCGGCATCCCGGCCAAGGCCCGCGAGGTGCGCGGCGTCGACCGGGTGGTGATCCGCGACGGCGACGCGATCGGCGCGCTGCTCACCCGCCTCGGCGCGCACGAGTCCGTGCTGGCCTGGGAGGAGCGCCGGATGCGCCGCGAGGTGCGCGCCACCGCCAACCGGCTGGCCAACTTCGACGACGCCAACCTGCGCCGCTCGGCCCGGGCCGCCGTCGCGGCCGGCGCCCGGGTGGCCCGCGCCCTGGAGATCCTCGGCGAGGAGGTGCCCGAGCACCTGGCGGCGGCCGGCGCGCTGCGCATGCAGCACAAGCAGGCCTCGCTGGAGGAGCTCGGCGCGCTCGCCGACCCGCCGCTGACCAAGGACGCGGTGGCCGGCCGGATCCGTCGTCTGCTGGCGATGGCCGACAAGCGCGCCGCCGAACTCGGCCTGCCCAACACCGAGGCCAACCTGACGGAGGAGATGGCCCTGAACTGACGGGCCGTCAGCCTCCCGGAACGCAACCCCGAAGGGGCGTGCGGAGCATGACGCGGCATTCGCCGCGGTCAAGCCCGCACGCTCCTTTCGGCCATCTGGGCCCTTGCGGCCTACCGGTGAGGCGATGTGCCTTGCGACACTTGGGGGAGGTAGGGTCATCAGTGGTCGGGGAAAACCCAAAATTTCACCCCCGTCGGGCTCCGGCCCGGCGTACCTAAGAGGAGATCGGTTCGTGACGATCCGGGTAGGCATCAACGGGTTCGGCCGCATCGGCCGCAACTTCTTCCGCGCGGTCAAGGCCCAGGGCGCCGACATCGAAATCGTCGGTGTCAACGACCTGACCGACACCAAGACGCTGGCTCACCTGTTCAAGTACGACACCACCCTCGGTACCTTCCCCGGTGAGGTCTCGCACACCGAGGACACCATCACCGTCGACGGCCACACCTTCAAGGTCACCGCCGAGCGTGACCCCGCCAACCTCCCCTGGGCCGCGCTGGGCGCCGACATCGTCATCGAGTCCACCGGCATCTTCACCAAGGCCGACGGTGCGAAGAAGCACCTGAGCGCCGGTGCGAAGAAGGTCGTCATCTCGGCGCCCGCCACCGGTGAGGACATCACCATCGTGATGGGCGTCAACGACGGCAAGTACGACGCCGCCGCGCACAACATCATCTCGAACGCCTCCTGCACCACTAACTGCGTGGCGCCGATGGCGAAGGTGCTGGACGAGAACTTCGGCATCATCAAGGGCCTGATGACCACCGTGCACGCCTTCACCAACGACCAGGTCACCCTGGACTTCCCGCACCGGGACCTGCGCCGCGCCCGCGCCGCCTCGCAGAACATCATTCCGACCTCGACCGGCGCCGCCAAGGCCACCGCCCTGGTGCTGCCGCAGCTGAAGGGCAAGCTGGACGGCACCTCGCTGCGCGTCCCGGTCCCGACCGGCTCCATCACCGACCTGGTGGTCACCCTGGAGCGCGAGGTCACCAAGGACGAGGTCAACGCCGCGTTCCAGAAGGCCGCCCAGGAGGGCTCGCTGAAGGGCATCCTGGCGTACACCGAAGACCCGATCGTGTCCTCGGACATCGTGAACGACCCGCACTCCTGCATCTTCGACTCGAAGCTGACGATGGTTCAGGGGAACCAGGTCAAGGTGCTCGGCTGGTACGACAACGAGTTCGGCTACTCGAACCGCCTCGTCGACCTGGTCGCCATCATCGGCGAGCAGCTCTGACTCCCAGCGGTAGCTGACGTGACGTAAGGGGCAGGGCCCGGACGGCTGTCACCGCCGACCGGGCCCTGCCGCTGCGCCCACCTCGTCCGTCCTACCCTTCCCGGTGACTCGCTGCCCCGTGTCGCCGCCTGCCGATCCATCCATCGAGGAGCAAGACCGTGAAGACGATCGAAGACCTGGAGGTCTCCGGCAAGCGGGTGTTCGTCCGCGCCGACCTCAACGTGCCGCTGTCCGGTGACACCATTACCGACGACGGCCGGATCCGCGCCGTCGCGCCGACCATCGCCAAGCTCGTCGAGCGTGGCGCCCGGGTGGTCGTCGCCTCGCACCTGGGCCGCCCGAAGGGCGAGCCGGACCCGAAGTTCTCTCTCGCGCCGGTGGCGGTCCGCCTCGGCGAGATCCTGGGCCGCCCGGTGAGCTTCGCCACCGACACGGTCGGGGACAGCGCGAAGGCCACCGTCGCCGCTCTCGGCGACGGCGAGGTCACGCTGCTGGAGAACCTGCGCTTCAACGCCGGCGAGACCTCCAAGGACGACGCCGAGCGCGGTGCGTTCGCCGACCAGCTGGCCGGCCTGGCGGACCTGTACGTCGGCGACGGCTTCGGTGCGGTGCACCGCAAGCACGCCTCCGTCTACGACCTTCCGGCCCGCCTGCCGCACGCCGTCGGCGACCTGATCGCCACCGAGGTGGGCGTGCTCAAGCGCCTCACCGAGGACGTGGCCCGCCCGTACGTGGTGGTGCTCGGCGGCTCCAAGGTCTCCGACAAGGTCGGCGTGATCGAGAACCTGCTCGGCAAGGCCGACCGGATCCTGATCGGCGGCGGCATGATGTACACCTTCATCGCCGCCCAGGGCCACGGCGTCGGCGCCTCGCTGCTCCAGGAGGACCAGATCCCGGTCGTCCAGGACTACCTGAAGCGCGGCGCCGAGCAGGGCGTGGAGTTCGTGATCCCGCTGGACACCGCGGTGTCCGGCTCGTTCCCGGACGTCAAGACCGGCGCCCCGGTGGACGACTTCGCGGTGGTGGACGTGGACGCCATCCCGGACGGCGCGCTGGGCCTGGACATCGGCCCGAAGACCGCGCAGCTGTTCGCGGAGAAGATCGCCGACGCGAAGACCGTGTTCTGGAACGGCCCGATGGGCGTGTTCGAGCACCCGGCGTTCGCGGACGGCACCCGGGCCGTGGCCCAGGCGCTGATCGACTCCGAGGCGTTCACGGTGGTCGGCGGCGGCGACTCGGCGGCAGCGGTGCGCACCCTCGGGTTCGACGAGGCGAAGTTCGGACACATCTCGACCGGCGGTGGCGCGAGCCTCGAGTACCTGGAGGGCAAGACCCTCCCCGGTCTCGCCGCCCTGGAGGACTGAGAAGGACATGACTGAGCGTCTCCCGCTGATGGCGGGCAACTGGAAGATGAACCTCGACCACCTCGAGGCCATCCAGCACACCCAGAAGCTGGCGTTCTCGCTGGCCGACAAGGACTACAAGGCCGTCGAGGTCGCCGTCCTGGTGCCGTTCACCGACCTGCGCTCCGTGCAGACCCTGGTCGACGGCGACAAGCTGAAGCTCAAGTACGGCTCGCAGGACATCTCGCAGCACGACGGCGGCGCCTACACCGGTGAGGTGTCCGGGCCGATGCTGGCGAAGCTGAAGTGCACCTACGCGGTGATCGGCCACTCGGAGCGCCGCCAGTACCACGGCGAGAACGAGGAGATCGTCAACGCCAAGGTGAAGGCCGCCTACCGCAACGGGATCACCCCGATCCTGTGCATCGGCGAGCCGCTGGAGATCCGCAAGGCCGGCACCCACGTCGCGTACACCCTCGCGCAGCTGGACGGCGCGCTGGACGGCGTTCCGGCCGGCGACGCGGAGAGCATCGTGGTCGCGTACGAGCCGGTCTGGGCGATCGGCACCGGCGAGGTCGCCACGCCCGAGGACGCGCAGGAGGTGTGCGGCGCGATCCGGGCCCGGCTCGGCGAGCTGTACGGCACCGACCTGGCCGACAAGGTCCGCGTGCTGTACGGCGGCTCGGTGAAGTCCTCGTCGGCGGCCGGCCTGATGGCCAAGCCCGACATCGACGGCGGACTGATCGGCGGTGCCTCGCTGGACGCCGAGGAGTTCGTCAAGATCGTGCGGTACCGTGACCAGGCAGTAGGCTAACGCCGCCGCAGCAACGTAGGCTTTGGGGCCGGACCGCGTGGAGCGGGCCCGGCCCCTTCGCCGAAGATTCGAGAGAGTTGGTCCCGTCGTGGTTCTCGGGTTCGAGATTGCTCTGATCATTCTCAGTGTGCTGATGATCATGCTGGTCCTGCTGCACAAGGGCAAGGGCGGCGGCCTGTCCGACATGTTCGGCGGCGGCGCGATGTCCACCGGTGGCGGCTCCGCGGTGGCCGAGCGCAACCTCGACCGCATCACCGTCGTGGTCGGCCTGGCCTGGTTCGCCTGCATCATCGTGCTCGGCCTGCTGCTGAAGAGCAGCTGACACCGACAACTGACGTGAAGTCGGCGGCGATGGTGGCACAACCTTAACCGCCGCTTACACTAGGACGACTTCGCCACCGTCCGCCCAGCCGCGGCCGGACGGCACCAGCACGCAGGGGAGTCAGACCGTGGCAAGTGGCAACGCGATCCGAGGCAGCAGAGTCGGTGCCGGCCCGATGGGGGAGGCGGAGCGCGGCGAGTCCGCTCCCCGCAACCGGATCTCCTTCTGGTGCGCCAACAAGCATGAGACGCGCCCCAGTTTCGCCGCGGAGGCGGCCATCCCGGACACCTGGGACTGCCCCCGCTGCGGGTTCCCGGCCGGCCAGGACGAGCACAACCCGCCCGCGCCGGCCCGCAACGAGCCTTACAAGACCCACCTCGCGTACGTGCGGGAGCGGCGGACCGACGCCGACGGCGAGGCGATTCTCGCTGAGGCGCTGGCCAAGCTGCGAGGCGAGATCTGAGCCGTGCGGCAACGTGAAAGCCGCCCACCTGGGGAGTTCTCCGGGTGGGCGGCTTTTTGCGTGGGTGCGTCCCTGCGTTCCCCACGAGTGACGGGGCGTCAGTGGGAACGAATGCCGCCCACCTGGGGGGTTCTCCGGGTGGGCGGCATTGGCGTGGTCGCGTTCCCCCTCGCGCAGTTCCCCGCGCCCCTGACGGGGCGCGGAGGTTGGGCGCAGTGTCCACGCGGCCCCTGACGGGGCGCGGGGGTTGGGCGCTGTTTCCCCGCGGCCCCTGGCGGGGCGTGGGGGTTGGGTGCAGTGTCCCCGCGGCCCCTGGCGGGGTGCGGGGGTTGGGCGCTGTTTCCACGTGCCCCTGGCGGGGTGCGGGGGTTGGGCGCTGTTTCCATGCGGCCCCTGGCGGGGCGTGGGGGTTGGGTGCAGTGTCCACGCGGCCCCTGGCGGGGCGCGGAGGTTTGGCGCTGTTTTCCCGTGTCCCTGGTGGGGCGTGGGGGGTTGGGCGCTGTTTCCCCGTGGCCCTGGTGGGGGCTTGGGTGATGGGGTGTCAGGGGAGCTTGCCGGCCGCGGCGGTGTCGAGGAACCAGAGGGTTCGGGCGGTGCCGGTGACGGCGCCGGCGGGGGCGGTTTCGGGGGTGGGGGTGGTGCGGGCCAGGGCTACGGCGTCGGCCTTGTCGGGGCCGGCGGCGAGGAGCCAGACCTGGTGGGCGGTGCGGAGCGCGGGGAGGGTGAGGGAGAGGCGGGTCGGCGGGGGCTTCGGCGAGTCGTGCACGGCGATGACGGTGCCCTCGGTCTGCCGGACCCCGGGGTGGCCGGGGAAGAGCGAGGCGACGTGCGCGTCGGGGCCGATGCCGAGCAGGAGGACGTCGAACACCGGCAGGTCCGCGCCGTTGGGGGCGGCGGTGCGGAGTTCGGCGGCGTACCGGGCGGCGGCGTCCTCGGGGGAGGAGCCGCCGTCGGCGGGCATCTCGTGCACCCGGGCGCCGAGCGGCCGGACGGCGTCCAGGAACGCGGCGGCCTGCACGGCGTTGCGCTCCGGGTCGCCGGCCGGCAGGTAGCGTTCGTCGCCCCACCAGAGGTCGACCTGCGCCCAGTTCACCGCGTCGCGCGCCGGGTGGGCGGCGAGCGCGGCGAGCAGGGCGTTGCCGTTGCGGCCGCCGGTGAGTACCAGGTTGGCGGCGCCGCGCGCGGCCTGTGCGTCGACCACGGCGGTGATCAGCCGGGCGGCGGCCGCCTCGGCCAGCACCGCCGGGTCGCGGTGGACCAGGACCGTCTCGGTGCTCACTGGGCGCTCCGCTTGCGGGTGGCGGTCTTCTTGGTGGCGGCGGGCTCCTCGCCCTCGTCGGCCGCGTGCTTCGCGGCGTGTCCTTCGACGGTGCCGCCGGGGCCCGCGTGCTCGACTCCGGCGATCCGCTCGCGCAGCCGGTCCACGGGGGTGCGGACGGCGGTGGCGTAGATGTCGTCGGGGTCGAGGCGGCGCAGTTCCTCGGCGATCAGTTCGGCGGTGTCGCGGCGCTTGAGCGCGACCATGCGGTCGGGCGCGCCGGGCATCGACAGGGTGCCGAGCAGGCCGTCGGGGCGGTCCAGGACGATGTCGCCGTCCTTGGTGCGCAGCGTGACGGCGGTGATGCCGGGGCCGCCGGTGACGACCCGTTCGACCGGTACCCGCAGGCGGTTGTGCAGCCACAGGCCGAGCAGTTCGACGCTGGGGTTGTACGACTCGCCCTCGACCACCGCGGCGGTGATCTCGACGTCGCGCTGGTCGAGCGCGGCGGCCAGCATGGAGCGCCAGCCGGTGATCCGGGTCCACGCCAGGTCGGTGTCGCCGGGGGTGTAGCCGGCGGCCCGCTGGGCGAGCTGGCCGACCGGCGACTCGGCGGTCACCGCGTCGGTGATCCGGCGCTGGGCGAGCGCGCCCAGCGGGTCCTGGGCGGGGTGGAGCGGTGCGTTGTCCGGCCACCAGACCACCACGGGGGCGTCGGGCAGCAGCAGCGGCAGCACCACGGACTGCGCGTGCGAGGCGAGTTCGCCGTGCATGCGCAGGATGACGGTCTCGCCGCTGCCGGCGTCGCTGCCGACCAGGATCTCCGCGTCCAGCCGGGTCTCGGCCCGGGCGCGGGGCGAGCGGCCGGCCCGCTTGATGACGGCCAGGGTCCGCGAGGGGTGCTCGCGGGAGGCGTCGTTCGCGGCCTTCAGGGCGTCGTAGGCGCTGCCCTCGTCGGTCACGATGACCAGGGTCAGCACCATGCCGGCGGCGGTCGAGCCGCTGGCCCGCCGGGCGTCCATCAGAGCAGCGTTGATCTTGCTCGACGTGGTGTTCGTCAGGTCGATCTTCATGGCCGGCGCCAGCTCCTGCCGTCTCGTGCGAGCATCTCGTCCGCCTCGGCCGGGCCCCAGGTGCCGGCCGGGTACTGCGCGGGCTTGCCGTTGGCGTCCCAGTACTGCTCGATCGGGTCGAGGATCTGCCAGGACAGCTCGACCTCCTGGTGCCGCGGGAAGAGGTTGGCGTCGCCCAGCAGGACGTCCAGGATGAGGCGCTCGTACGCCTCGGGGCTGGACTCGGTGAACGACTCGCCGTAGGCGAAGTCCATGGTGACGTCGCGGACCTCCAGCGCGGTGCCGGGGACCTTCGAGCCGAAGCGCACGGTGACGCCCTCGTCCGGCTGGACGCGGATCACCAGGGCGTTCTGGCCGAGCTCCTCGGTGGCGTAGGAGTCGAACGGCAGGTACGGGGCACGCTGGAAGACCACCGCGATCTCGGTGACCCGGCGGCCCAGCCGCTTGCCGGTGCGCAGGTAGAACGGCACGCCCGCCCAGCGCCGGTTGTTGATCTCCAGCTTGATGGCCGCGTAGGTGTCGGTCTTGGACTCGGGGTTGATGCCGTCCTCGTCCAGGTAGCCGACCACCTCCTGACCGCCCTGCCAGCCGGAGGTGTACTGGCCGCGCACGGTGTGCTTGCCCAGGTCGGCGGGGAGCTTGACGGCGCTGAGCACCTTCAGCTTCTCGGCGACCAGCGCCTTCGGGTGGAAGGACGCCGGCTCCTCGATGGCGGTCAGCGCCATCAGCTGGAGCAGGTGGTTCTGGATGACGTCACGGGCCGAGCCGATGCCGTCGTAGTAGCCGGCCCGGCCGCCGATGCCGATGTCCTCGGCCATGGTGATCTGCACGTGGTCCACGTACGACCGGTTCCAGATCGGCTCGAACATCTGGTTGGCGAAGCGCAGCGCCAGGATGTTCTGGACGGTCTCCTTGCCCAGGTAGTGGTCGATCCGGAAGACCTCGTCGCGCGGGAAGACCTCGTGGACGATCCGGTTCAGTTCCTGGGCGCTGGCCAGGTCGTGGCCGAAGGGCTTCTCGATGACCGCGCGGCGCCAGGAACCCGGCGCCGGGTCGGTCAGGCCGTGCTTCTTCAGCTGCTGGACCACGGTGGGGAAGAACTTCGGCGGCACCGACAGGTAGAACGCGAAGTTGCCGCTGGTGCCCTGCGCCTGGTCGAGTTCCTCGATGGTGCGGCGCAGCGTGTCGAAGGCCTCGTCGTCGCCGAAGTCGCCCTGGACGAACCGCATGCCCTTGGCGAGCTGCTGCCAGACCTCCTCGCGGAACGGGGTGCGCGCGTGCTCCTTGACGGCGTCGTGCACCACCTGCGCGAAGTCCTCGTCGGCCCACTCGCGCCGGGCGAAGCCGATCAGCGAGAAGCCCGGCGGCAGCAGGCCGCGGTTGGCGAGGTCGTAGATGGCCGGCATCAGCTTCTTGCGGGACAGGTCGCCGGTGACGCCGAAGATCACCAGGCCGGACGGGCCGGCGATCCTCGGGAGCCGGCGGTCGGCAGGGTCCCGCAGCGGGTTGACGGGCTGGCTGGGGGTGGTGCCCCCGACCGGCTCCGTGCCCTCCACGTCCGGGTACGGCTGGGTGTTGCTCACTGTGGTGTGCTCCGCTTTCCGTTCGGTTTCGTGAGCAGGAGTCAGTTGTCGCCGTGCGACTGGAGTGCGGCGGTGACGGTGTCGAGCAGCTCGTTCCAGGAGACCTCGAACTTCTGCACGCCCTCCTCCTCCAGCACCCGCACCACGTCGTCGTAGTCCACGCCGGCCGCGGCGACCGCGTCCAGCACGGCCTTGGCGTCCGCGTAGTTCGGGGTGATGGTGTCGCCGGTGACGACGCCGTGGTCGTCGGTGGCGTCCAGAGTGGCCTCGGGCATGGTGTTGACGGTGCCCGGGGCGACCAGCTCGGTCACGTACAGGGTGTCCGGCAGGCTCGGGTCCTTCACACCGGTGGACGCCCACAGCGGGCGCTGCGGCTTGGCACCGGCCGCCTCCAGGGCCTGCCAGCGGGCCGAGGCGGGCTTGCTGCCGTCGACCGAGCCGTACACCTCCTCGTACGCCTGGTAGGCGAGGCGGGCGTTGGCCACCGCGGCCTTGGAGCGCAGGCCCTTGGCCTCGCCACCGATCGCGTCCAGGCGCTTGTCGATTTCGGTGTCTACGCGGGAGACGAAGAACGAGGCGACCGACTCGATCTGCGAGAGGTCCAGGCCGGCGGCCTTGGCCTGCTCCAGGCCGGTCAGGTGGGCGTCGATGACGGCCTTGTAGCGCTCCAGCGAGAAGATCAGCGTGACGTTGACGCTGATGCCCTTGGCGAGCACCGCGCTGATCGCGGGCAGGCCGGCCAGCGTGGCGGGGATCTTGATCAGCACGTTCGGGCGGTCGACCAGCCACCACAGCTGCTTGGCCTCGGCGATGGTCGCGGCGGTCTCGTGGGCCAGCCGCGGATCGACCTCGATGGAGACCCGGCCGTCACGGCCGTTGGAGGCGTCGTACACCGGGCGCAGCACGTCGGCGGCGTCCCGGACGTCCGAGGTGGTGATCATGCGGACGGCCTCGTCGGTGGTGACCTTGCGCACCGCGAGGTCCTCCAGCTGGCGGTTGTAGGCGCCGTTGCCGGCGATCGCCTTCTGGAAGATGGTCGGGTTGGTGGTGACGCCGACGACGTGCTTCTCCTGCACCAGCTCGGCCAGGTTGCCGGAGTTCAGCCGCTCCCGGCTGAGGTCGTCCAGCCAGATCGCCACGCCTTCTTCGCTGAGGCGGTTCAATGCGTCGGTCATGGTGCTCAGTCCCTCTTCTTCTTTTCGTACGTCTGCGGTGGAGTCCGGGGCCCGGCCCGGGGGAGTGCGGATCCCCCGGGCCGGGGTGCGACCGGGCCTTAGCGGGAGACGGCCTCGACCGTGCGCAGCGAGGCGCGGGCCGCGTTGGCGACCGCGTCCGCGGTGATGCCGAACTCCTGGTAGAGCACCTTGTAGTCGGCGGAGGCGCCGAAGTGCTCCAGGCTGATGATCCGTCCGGCGTCGCCGACCAGCTCGCGCCAGCCCTGGGCGATGCCCGCCTCGACCGAGACCCGGGCCCGGACGTTCGGCGGCAGCACGCTGTCGCGGTACGCCTGGTCCTGCTCGTTGAACCACTCCACCGACGGCATCGACACCACCCGGGTCGGGGTGCCCTCGGCCTGCAGCGCCTCGCGGGCCTGCATCGCCAGCTGCACCTCGGAGCCGGTGCCGATCAGGATCGCCTTGGGCTCGCCGCCCTCGGCCTCGGCCAGCACGTAGCCACCCCTGGCCGCGCCCTCGGCGGAGCCGAACAGCTCGCGGTCGAAGGTCGGCACGCCCTGCCGGGTCAGCACCAGGCCGACCGGGCCGGGGTGGCTGGTCTGCCGCTCCAGCACGGTGCGCCACACCACGGCGGTCTCGTTGGCGTCCGCCGGGCGGACCACCGCGAGGCCCGGGATGGCGCGCAGCGCGGCCAGGTGCTCGACCGGCTGGTGGGTCGGGCCGTCCTCGCCGAGGCCGATCGAGTCGTGCGTCCAGACGTAGACCACCGGCAGCTTCATTAGCGCGGCGAGCCGGACCGCGGGGCGCATGTAGTCGGAGAACACCAGGAAGGTGCCGCCGTAGATGCGGGTGCGGCCGTGCAGCGCGATGCCGTTCATCACGGAGCCCATGGCGTGCTCGCGGATGCCGTAGTGGATGGTGCGGCCGTACGGCGAGGCGCTCTTGAGCGGGTTGCCCTCCGGAAGGAAGGAGGACTCCTCGTCGATGGTGGTCAGGTTGGACTCGGCGAGGTCCGCGGAGCCGCCCCACAGCTCGGGGATCAGCTTGCCGACGGCCTTCAGGGTGTCGCCGGAGGCCTTGCGGGTGGCGACGTCCTTGCCGGCCGGGAAGACCGGCAGCGCCTTCTCCCAGCCGTCGGGCAGCTCGCCGATCTGGATCCGGTCGTACTCGGCGGCGCGCTGCGGGTTGGCGGCGCGCCACTCGCGCAGCTGCTCCTCCCAGGCGGTGCGGGCGGCCTGGCCGCGCTGCACGACCTCGCGGGCGTGCGCGACGACCTGGTCGGTCACCTCGAAGGTCTTCTGCGGGTCGAAGCCCAGCACCTTCTTGGTGGCGGCGATCTCGGCGTCGCCGAGGGCCGAGCCGTGCGCCTTGGCGGTGTCCTGGGCGTTCGGCGCGGGCCAGGCGATGATGGTGCGCATCGCGATGATCGAGGGCTTGCCGGTCTCCGCCTTGGCGGCCTCCAGCGCGGCGGCCAGCGCGACCACGTCGATGTCGCCGTCCGACTTCGGGACGACCCGCTGGACGTGCCAGCCGTACGCCTCGTAGCGGGCCAGCACGTCCTCGGAGAACGCGGTGGCGGTGTCGCCCTCGATGGAGATGTGGTTGTCGTCGTACAGCGCGACCAGGTTGCCCAGCTTCTGGTGGCCGGCCAGCGAGGACGCCTCGGCGGAGATGCCCTCCTGGAGGTCGCCGTCGGAGACGATCGCCCAGATGGTGTGGTCGAACGGCGAGGTGCCGGCCGGCGCGTCCGGGTCGAACAGGCCGCGCTCGTAGCGGGCGGCCATCGCCATGCCGATCGCGTTGCCCACGCCCTGGCCGAGCGGGCCGGTGGTGGTCTCGACGCCGGCGGTGTGGCCGTGCTCGGGGTGGCCGGGGGTGCGGCTGCCCGCGACCCGGAAGGCCTTCAGGTCGTCCAGCGACAGTCCGTAACCGGACAGGAACAGCTGGGTGTACAGCGTGAGGGAGGTGTGCCCCGGCGAGAGCACGAAGCGGTCGCGGCCGACCCAGGTCGGGTCGGTGGGGTCGTGGCGCAGGAAACGCTGGAAGATGAGGTAGGCGGCGGGGGCCAGCGACATGGCGGTGCCGGGGTGTCCGTTCCCCACCTTCTGCACGGCGTCCATGGCCAGGACCCGGGCCGTGTCCACGGCACGCTGGTCCAGCTCGCTCCACTCGAATACGTTCGGCGTCGTGCTCACCCTTGCTCAGGGCTCCTTCCGGATTTTTGTAGAAGTGTCACCCCGTGAAGGGGACCGGTCGGCCACGCCGCTGTGGCTGGTGCCGATCACGGAGGGTTGATCCCGCTTCTCTGTGCGAGCCTACCGTTTGCGGGGCACCTCACCCTGCGTGCCGGGCAACCAGGAGCGGCGGCGTCGCATTCCCCTGCCGGGTCGTCAACTCCTCTGTCCTACATTCACCCGTCCGGGGAGGGTTTGCCCGTCCGAGGCGTAAGACGCGCATGCGCACGGCTCGCCGGGGGACCCCGGGGCGGATCGGGAGATATGGAGCGTCTATGGTTGCGTGGTACGCGCAGCGCGGACGGTGGGCACCCTGCGGGTTCTCCGGGACGCCTGTGGAAGTTCATCGACTGTTGAGGTGTCCGTGACCGCCGTCGAAACCCGCCCCGCCGGGGTGGTAGGGACGAGCACCGCGCGCCGGCCGTTCGGGGCCCGCATCGGGGCCTTCGTCGCCCTCACCAAACCTCGGATCATCGAGCTGCTGCTGATCTCCACGGTGCCGGTGATGTTCCTGGCCCAGGGCGGCGTGCCCAACCTGTGGCGGGTGCTCGCGGTAGTGGTCGGCGGCTACCTGTCCGCGGGCGGCGCCAACGCGCTCAACATGTACATCGACCGCGACATCGACGCGGTGATGTCCCGCACCGAGCGGCGCCCGATCGTCACCGGCATGGTCTCGCCGCGCGAGGCGCTGGTCTTCGGCATCTCGCTGGCCGTGGTCTCCACCGTCTGGCTCGGCGTGCTGGTCAACTGGCTGTCCTCGGCGCTGGCCGGCAGCGCGCTGCTGTTCTACGTGTTCGTCTACACGCTGGGCCTCAAGCGCCGCACCGCGCAGAACATCGTCTGGGGCGGCATCGCCGGCTGCATGCCGGTGTTCGTCGGCTGGGCGTCCGTCACCAACTCGCTGTCCTGGTCGGCGCTGCTGCTGTTCCTGGTGGTGTTCTTCTGGACGCCGCCGCACACCTGGGTGCTGTCGATGAAGGTCCGCGACGACTACGCCCGGGCCGGCGTGCCGATGCTGCCGGTGATCCGCGGCAACATCGGCGTGGCCAAGCAGGTCGTCGTCTACTCCTGGGTGATGGTGGCGACCTCGATGCTGCTGTGGCCGGTCGCGCACACCAGCTGGCTGTACCCGGTCACCGCCGCCGTGCTCGGCGCGCTGTGGATGAAGGAGGCGTACGCGCTCCAGTCGCGCGCCAAGGCCGGCATCGTGGGCGCCAAGCTCAAGGAGATGCGGCTGTTCCACTGGTCGATCACGTACCTGACGCTGCTGTTCCTGGAAGTCGCGATCGACCCGTTCGTGGGCTGACACCCCCGTTTTCCAAACCTCTCGGCCTCAGCGCGGCGCAAGCCCGCTGGGGCCGACGTGGTTCTCCAGCCACTCGTGCAGCGGGGCCGCCGCGTGCAGGAAGCCGGTGACCCGGCCGTACGCCTTCGCGGTGCCCAGCCAGGGCGCGGGCTCCCACCGCTGCCAGGCGATCAGGCCCTTGTGGCGCAGCAGCTCGATCCGCGGGTGGTCCTTCGGGTAGCCGCGCGGCGCCGTCTTCAGACTGTCCCGGCCGACCACCTCGGGCCCGGCCGCGCGCACCTGCGCCACCACCCGCTCCAGCTCGGCGCCCGGCAGGTCCTCGGCCACCGCGGTGCGGTAGGCCGCCAGCTGATCGGTGGCCAGGTGGTAGTAGCCCAGCCCGCAGGCCAGCCCCTCGGCGGACAGCTGCACGTACCCGCCGGACTCCAGCACCGCGCCGATGTGCGTCTTGTACGGGGACTTGTCGGCCGAGAACCGGACGTCCCGGTTCGGCCGGAAGATCTTCCCCGGGCCGAACTCGGGCTCCAGCCGGGCCAGCAGCGCCTCCATCGGGGCGCGCACCTGTTCCTCGTACTGGGCGCGGTGCGCCGTCCAGAACGTCCTGGAGTTGTCGGCCTCCAGGTGCTCGTAGAACTCCAGGGCCTCGGCCGGCCAGCCACGGAAATCGTTCACAGGGCCAGTATTCACGCCGCGGCGGCGCGGGCCGCGGGCTTTGCCTGCGCAAGGGGTGACGTTTCGTCAGCGGCAACAGTTCTCCAGTAGGGTCGGCGACCGCCGCGATCCTGTCGTTGTCTTTCGGGGGAAACCGATGCCGCTGCAGTCCATCGTCCTGTCCGGACACCTGTTCCTGGCCCGCGAACCGGCCGAGCTCGCCGGGCTGCTCGGCGCCTTCGCCGACGCGCCCACCCGGATACTGCTCGGCGCGGACGGGCTCACCACCACCCTGCTGTCGGCCTGGACCCGCGGGCCGGTGCGGGTCGGGTACGCCGACCACCGGCGGGTGACGGCCGTCGAGGCGCCCGCCGGGGCGGCGGCGCTGCTGCTGGCCGACGGCGGCGAGGAGCTGATCGTCCGCCGCTCGGTGCTCACCGCCGGTGACGGCGCCGAGGTCTCACGCAACGTGGTGGTCGCCCGGCCCGTGCTGTCCGCCGGCGCCGAGCAGTGCCTGACCGACACCGCCGCGCCGATCGGCGCCGCCCTGCAGGCCCGCGGAACCGGGTACCGGCGCACCGTGCTGGACGTCGGCGTGCGCGACTGGGACGGCGCGGACGCCGCGTACAAGACCTACCTGATGTGGCACGGGCCGAACCCGCTGGCCGCCGTCACCGAAACGTTCAACCCCGCCCTGGTGCCCGCCGCGACCGTCGCGCCCGGGGCCGCCCTGCTCGCCGTCGGAGGCCGCCGATGACCCGCCGCACCACCACCGTCGCGATCGTCGGTGCCGGGCCCGCCGGGCTGGTGCTCGCCCACGTGCTGCACCGGGCCGGGGTCGCCGTCACCGTCCACGAGCGCCTGTCCCGGGCCGCCGTCGAGAGCGCCGCCCGGGCCGGGGTGCTGGAGCACCGGGTGGTGGAGTACCTGCGCGCGCTGGGCCTCACCGACCGGCTGACCGCCGAGGGCGAGCGGCACGGCCGGTGCGAGATCACCTGCCTCGGCGAGAACGTGCTGGTCGACTACGGGGTGCTGTCCGGCGGCATCCGGCACTGGGTGTACCCGCAGCAGCTGCTGCTGCGCGACCTGATCGCCGCGTACCTGGAGGTCGGCGGCGCCATCGCCTTCGAGCGGCCGGTGGAGTCCGTCACGCTCGGTGCCGACGGCCGGCCCGTGCTGCACACCGCCGACGGCCCGCTGGGCGCCGAGTACGTGATCGGCTGCGAGGGCGCGCACGGCGTGGTCGCCGCCGCCTTCCCCGACGGCGCCGACGGGCCAGGGCGGCGCTACCCGTACGACTGGCTGACGGTGCTGGCCCGGATCTCCCGGCCGGTCGAGCAGATCCGTTACGCCGTGCACGCGGACGGGTTCGCCGGGATGATGCCGCGCACCGCCGACGTCGGGCGGTTCTACCTGGAGGTGCCCGCCGGGGAGGACCCGGCCGGCTGGGGCGAGCGGCGGATCCGTGCCGAACTCGCACGCCGGCTGGAGCTCGACGGCGAGGACCCCGCGCTCGGCGCGCTGCTGGAGACCGGCATGCTGCGGATGCGCGGCAAGGTCGCCCGCCGGATGCGGGCCGGGCGGCTGCTGCTGGCCGGGGACGCCGCGCACACCGTCACTCCGTCCGGCGCCAAGGGCCTCAACTCGGCGGTCGCGGACGTCGCCGATCTGGCGGGGGCGCTGCTCGCCGAGCTGAGCGGCGGCGAGCCGGACGGCGCCGGCCTGGCGGGGTACGAGCGGCGCCGGCTGGACGCCGCCTGGCAGACCCAGGAGTTCTCCGAGCAGCTGCTCGACCTGCTGCACCTGCCCGCCGGACTGCCGCCCGAGCAGCGCGAGTTCGCGCTGCGGCTGCGGCTGGAGCGGATCCGCCGGATCGCCGCCCCCGGGCCGGAGGGCGAGGCCTTCGCGCTGGCCTACGCGGGGGCGGGTGAGCTGCCGCTGCCCGCCATGTGGCCGTCGGCACAGGCCGGTGCCGTCGCCACCGGCGCTACCGGTCGGTAGCATGCGGGCATGAGCGCAGAGACCGCCACCACCGCCGCGCCGGACGCCCGCGTCGAGCGCCGCGCCAAGCGCATTGCCAAGCACCTGAGCAGCTTCGCCAAGCAGCACGGCGGCAGCGCCGACGGCGTCGTCGAGTACGTCGGCCGCACCGCCACCCGGATCGTCGTGGTCGGCGCGGACGGCACCTGGGGCGACCAGGTCGCGCCGACCTACGCCATCGGCCGCCGGGCCGCCGAACTCGCCGGGCTCACCCTGCACGAGGACTTCGAGGGCGAGCTGGGCCTGAAGGTGAAGACCGGCCCGTACGAGTGGAAGCGAATGGCGGGCATCCAGATCTGAGGGCCGTCACCCCGGGGCGGTGAGTTTGAGCAGGAGCGCGGACAGCTGTCCGCGCTCCTGTGCGTTCAGCGGGGCGAGCGCCTCGTCCAGCAGCGCCGGGACGGTGCGCTCGGCGGCGGTCAGCCGTTCGCGGCCCGCCGGGGTGAGGGTGACGGCGTAGGCGCGGCGGTCGGCACGGTCGCTCGGCCGCGAGCTGCGGGAGGCAGCAGCGAGGTGTCCCGCGAGCTGATCGAACAGTGCGTGGACCTGGCCACCCAGGCGCCCACCGGCCGCAACCGGCAGCGCCGGCACTTCCTCGTCGTCATCGAGGCGGAGCAGCGGCTGTGGCCCGGGCACCGTCCGGACCACCGCGCGGGGCCCGGTGGAGCGCGAACTCGGCGGGGTGCTCGGCGTCCCGCACGAGGAGGTGATGCCGGCCGCGTTCATCCCGCTCGCGCACACCGTCGGGGTCGACTTCGAGCCGGCCCGACGGATTCCGCGCGAGCAGGTCCGGCACTGGGACAGGTGGTGAGCCTCAGGCGACCAGTTCGGTCGACGGGGCGGCGGCCTGGGCCGGGATCCCGGCGCGGCTGCGCAGGGCCAGCGGGATGCGGAGCGCGGCGCCCAGGACCAGGGCCGAGCCCAGCATGTGCACGCCGACCATGATCTCCGGGGCGTCGGTGAAGTACTGGATGAAGCCCAGTACGCCCTGGATCATCAGCAGGGCGAACAGGTCGCGGACCCGGGCCCGGGCGGCCGGCGGGGCCTTCACGGCGGCGAACACCAGCAGCGCGGCCAGCGTCAGGCCGACCGAGAGGAACACCAGGTCGGCGTGGGCCTGGACGAGGCGGTCGTAGTCGATCGGGATGCGGTACACCGGCTTGCCGTCCTTGGACGAGGCCCCCGGGTGGTGGCCCGCGCCGGTGACCGCCGTGCCGGCCAGCACCAGCAGACCGATCACCGCCACCAGCACCTGGGCGAGGCGCCGGATCGGCTCCGCGACCAGGGCCCGCGGCGCACCGTCGCCCTCCCGGGTGCGCTCCCACATCACCACCGCGACCCAGACCAGGGCCAGCGCGGCCACCATGTGCGCCGCCACGATGTACGGGTTCAGGCCGGTCAGGACGGTGATGCCGCCCAGCACCGCGTTGCTCATCACCAGCCAGAACTGCGCCCAGCCGAGCTTGGTCAGCGAGCGCCGCCACGGCTTGGCGCAGCGGGCGGCCAGGATCGCCCAGCCGACCGCCGCGCACAGCACGTAGGTGAGCATCCGGTTGGTGAACTCGATGACGCCGTTGATGCCCATCTCGGGCGTCGGCGTCAGGCTCTCGGCGGTGCAGCGCGGCCACGTGGTGCAGCCGAGGCCGGAGGCGGTCAGCCGGACGGCGCCGCCGGTGACCACGATCACCACGCTCATCACCAGGGCGGCCATGGCCGCACGGCGGACGTGCTGCGCGCTCGGGTGCCAGCGCTCGGCGAGGAGGGAGAACGGGTTGGTCACCGGACCATCGTAGGCGGGCTTACACGGTGCTCCGGCGGCACGGGTGCGGCGACCGGCCTCGCGGGCGGCGCGCGGACAAAACGGACGGATCGAGCGCGTCGGCCCATTGGTCTTGACCACTTGGCGAGTGGCCGAAAGAGTGCGGCTTGGTCCAGACCTTTCACCGTTCGGGCTCAACTCCCCCTGCCCGCCTCCACCTGTGGAGTCCTGCACATGCGCGAGTCGCCGGGTCCGGGCGGCCCGGGCAGTGCGGCGCCGAGCCCGTCCGCGAGCCGCTCCGCTGCGGCGGGCGGGGGCAGCAGTGGCGGTGGCGGTGGCGGGCTGGCGTTCACCGGGGCGGAGGGCCTGGTGGCGCTGACCGTGGGCGGTGTCGCGGTGCTCGCCGCAGGTGGCGGGCTCGTCTGGGCGGCCCGTCGCAGGAAGGCCGGCGCCGCCTCCTGAGCGGCTGCCGTGGTGGCCCCCGGGGGGACGGGGGCTACTCCCAGCGGAAGAAGCGGGCGGCGGCGGCCAGGCCGAGCACCGACCAGACGCCCAGGACGCCGAGATCGGACCAGGGCATGCCGTGGCCGAGCTGGAGCACCGAGCGCAGGCCGTCGGAGAGCGCCGAGATCGGCAGCAGCTCCAGCACCGGGCGCACCGCGTCCGGGAACTTGGCGAGCGGCACCACCACGCCGCCGGCCAGCAGCAGCAGGATGAACACCAGGTTGGCGCCGGCCAGGGTGGCCTCCGCGCGCAGCGTGCCCGCCATCAGCAGGCCGAGGCCGGAGAACGCGGCGGTGCCGAGTACCAGCAGGAGCAGCACCGCCAGCGGGTTGCCGTGCGGCGACCAGCCGAGGGCCAGCGCGATGCCGGACAGCAGCAGCACCTGGAGCAGCTCGGTGACCAGCACGCAGCCGGTCTTCGCGGTGAGCAGCGCCCAGCGGGGCAGCGGGGTCGCGCCGAGGCGCTTGAGGACGCCGTAGCGGCGCTCGAAGCCGGTGGCGATGGCCTGGCCGGTGAAGGCGGTGGACATCACGGCGAGCGCCAGCAGGCCGGGGGCGAGGAAGTCGACGCGCTTGCCGGGGCCGTCCACGGCGACCACGTCCACGGCGGAGAACAGCACCAGCAGCAGGGTGGGGATGACCACGGTGAGCAGCAGCTGTTCGCCGTTGCGCAGCAGCATCCTGGTCTCCAGGGCGGTCTGCGCGAGCAGCATCCGGCCGACCGGGGCGGCGCCCGGGCGGGGGGTGAGGTCGGTGGCGGTCATCGCAGGTCCTGTCCGGTCAGGTCGAGGAAGACGTCTTCGAGGCTGCGGCGCTGCACCGCGAGCTTGTCGGGCATCACCCCGGCCTCGGCGCACCAGCCGGTGACGGCGGCCAGCAGGGCGGCGTCCAGGGTGGCCTCGACGCGGTAGGAGCCGGGGGTGGGCTCGGCGACGACGGCGGTGTCCGGGAGGACCTTGCGCAGGCCGGCCAAGTCCAGGGCGGGCGGGCCGTCGAAGCGCAGCTGGGCTTCGGAGCCGCGCAGTGCGTCGGGGGAGCCGTGGGCGATGACCTTGCCGCGGTCGACGATCGCGACCTCGTCGGCGAGCTGTTCGGCCTCGTCCATCTGGTGGGTGGTGAGGACGACGGTGACGCCGCAGGTGCGCAGTTCGGTGACCAAGTCCCAGGTGGCGCGGCGGGCCTGCGGGTCGAGGCCGGCGGTGGGCTCGTCCAGGAAGACCAGTTCGGGGCGGCCGACCACGGCCATGGCGAGGGCCAGGCGCTGCTGCTGGCCGCCGGAGAGCCGGCGGTAGGGGGTGCGGCCGCAGGAGTCCAGGCCGAGGCGCTCGGCGAGCGGGCCGACGGGCAGCGGGTTCGCGTAGAGCTTCGCGGTGTGGTGGAGCATTTCGAGGGCGCGCGCACCGGCGTACACGCCCCCGGACTGGAGCATCACGCCGATCCGCGGCTTGAGCTGCCCGGCCTGGGCGACCGGGTCCAGGCCGAGGACCCGGACGGTGCCGGCGTCGGGGCGGCGGTAGCCCTCGCAGGTCTCGATGGTGGTGGTCTTGCCCGCGCCGTTGGGGCCGAGCACCGCGGTGACGGTTCCGCGCGCGATGGCCAGGTCCAGGCCGTCCACGGCGGTCTTGTCGCCGTACCGCTTGACCAGTCCGGTCACCTCGACGGCGGGGTCTGCATGCATACCGGCGAGTGTAGGAGCAGTTCACGGCCCTCTTCAGGTAAGGCATGCCTTCCGTGATGGAGGCCACCGGTGAGACCGGGGTCACGGCTTGTTTCCCGCGGACGAATTACGCAACAATCGTGTTGTGAAAAAGATTCGCGAGCATGACGCTCAGCGGGAGCCCGAGGCTCCCGACTGCGCCGTGCCCGCGACCGCCGCGGAGGCGCTCGCCGCCGAGGGTCACCGGGCCACCCGGGACAGGGTCGCCCGTTCGATCCTCGACCACGGGCCGTCCTCGGCCGCCGACCTGGCCGGCCGCCTCGGCCTGACCACCGCCGCGGTGCGCCGCCACCTGGACGGCCTGACCGCCGCCGGGCTGGTCGAGTCCCGCGAGCAGCGGGTCTACGGCAGCCGCGGCCGGGGCCGTCCGGCCAAGGTGTTCGCCCTGACCGACGGCGGGCGGGACGCCTTCTACCAGGCCTACGACCAGCTCGCCGCGGACGCGCTGCGCTGGATCTCGGAGGCCGCCGGCGGCGGCGAGGCGGGCGAGCAGGCGGTCGCCGCCTTCGCCCGGGCCCGGCTCGCCAAGCAGGGCCGGAAGTACCAGGGTGAGGTCGAGCAGGCCGACGCCCCGCAGCGGGCCCAGGCACTCGCCCGGGCCTTGAGCGCCGACGGGTACGCTGCCACGGTGCGGCCGGTCCCGTCCGCCGCCGCGGCGCCTGCCGCCCCGGCCGGCGCCCAGCTCTGCCAGCACCACTGCCCGGTCGCGCACATCGCCGAGCAGTTCCCGCAGCTCTGCGAGGCGGAGACCGAGGTCTTCTCGCAGCTCCTCGGCACCCATGTGCAACGGCTGGCCACCATCGCCCACGGCGACGGGGTCTGCACCACGTATGTGCCGGCATCCGGTGCCGCACCGTCGTCCTCCGGGGCGCCCGGTGCCGTGCCGACTGCCGGTACCTCCCATCGAACGTCCGACGAAACCGGCTCCACCGCGCGGAGGAACCTCGCATGACTGACATCGCACACCCCGAGCTCGAAGGTCTCGGCACGTACGAGTACGGCTGGGCCGACTCGGACGCGGCCGGTGCCGCCGCCAAGCGCGGCCTGAGCGAAGAGGTCGTCCGCGACATCTCGGCGAAGAAGAACGAGGCCGAGTGGATGCTCAACCTTCGCCTCAAGGGCCTGAAGCTGTTCGGCAAGAAGCCGATGCCGACCTGGGGCTCCGACCTGTCGGGCATCGACTTCGACAACATCAAGTACTTCGTGCGCTCGACCGAGAAGCAGGCCGAGTCCTGGGAGGACCTGCCCGCCGACATCAAGGCCACCTACGACAAGCTGGGCATCCCGGAGGCGGAGAAGCAGCGCCTGGTCGCCGGTGTCGCCGCCCAGTACGAGTCCGAGGTCGTCTACCACCAGATCCGCGAGGACCTGGAGGAGCAGGGCGTCATCTTCCTGGACACCGACACCGCGCTGCGTGAGCACCCGGAGCTGTTCAAGGAGTACTTCGGCACCGTCATCCCGGTGGGCGACAACAAGTTCGCCTCGCTGAACACCGCGGTGTGGTCCGGCGGATCGTTCATCTACGTGCCGAAGGGCGTGCACGTGGACATCCCGCTGCAGGCCTACTTCCGGATCAACACCGAGAACATGGGCCAGTTCGAGCGGACGCTGATCATCGTCGACGAGGACGCCTACGTCCACTACGTCGAGGGCTGCACCGCGCCGATCTACTCCTCGGACTCGCTGCACTCCGCGGTGGTCGAGATCATCGTCAAGAAGGGCGGCCGCTGCCGCTACACGACCATCCAGAACTGGTCGAACAACGTCTACAACCTGGTCACCAAGCGCGCCGTGGCGTACGAGGGCGCGACCATGGAGTGGGTCGACGGCAACATCGGCTCCAAGGTCACCATGAAGTACCCGGCCGTCTACCTGATGGGCGAGCACGCCAAGGGCGAGACGCTGTCGATCGCCTTCGCGGGCGAGGGCCAGCACCAGGACGCCGGCGCGAAGATGGTCCACATGGCGCCGAACACCTCCTCGCACATCGTCTCCAAGTCGGTGGCGCGCGGCGGTGGCCGCACCTCCTACCGCGGTCTGATCGAGATCGGCGAGGGCTCGCACGGCGCCAAGTCGAACGTGCTGTGCGACGCGCTGCTGGTGGACACCGTCTCCCGCTCGGACACCTACCCGTACGTGGACGTCCGCGAGGACGACGTGTCGATGGGTCACGAGGCGACGGTCTCCAAGGTCTCCGAGGACCAGCTCTTCTACCTGATGAGCCGCGGCCTGACCGAGACCGAGGCGATGGCGATGATCGTCCGCGGCTTCGTCGAGCCGATCGCGCGCGAGCTGCCGATGGAGTACGCGCTGGAGCTGAACCGGCTGATCGAGCTGCAGATGGAGGGCGCGGTCGGCTGACGCGCCGTCAGCCCCCGCCCGTCCGTCGACCATTTCCGAAAGAGAGCAACACGAACAGCCATGGCTGAGCAGAACACCCCCGGCTCCACCACCGCCGGTTCGATCGAGGTGGGCACCGCCGGCGCCGGCGCGCAGCTCGCCGGCCCGGGCACCGGCCGCGAGAGCGTCCGGCAGCCGATCGACGCCCGCGTCGCCGTCAAGCCGTCCTACGACGTGAACGACTTCCCGGTGCCGACCGGCCGCGAGGAGGACTGGCGGTTCACCCCGATGCACCGCCTCGCCGGCCTGCACGACGGCACCGCGGTCGACGCGGTGCGCGGTGAGACCAAGATCGAGCTGGGCCTGCCGGAGGGTGTCACCTCCGAGCTGGTCGGCCGCGACGACGCCCGCGTCGGCAAGGCCGGCACCCCGGTGGACCGGATCGCCGCGCAGGCGTTCAGCGCCTTCGAGGAGGCCCTGGTGGTGACCGTCCCCAAGGAGACGGTGCTGACCGAGCCGGTCCGGATCGACGTGCACGGCGAGGGCGGGGTCCGCTTCGCCCACGTGGTGATCGAGGTCAAGCCGTTCGCCGAGGCCGTCGTGGTGCTGAACCACACCGGCACCGGCACCCGCGCCGCCAACGTGGACCTGCTGGTCGGCGACGGCGCGAAGCTGACCTTCGTCTCCGTCCAGGACTGGGACCGGGACGCGGTGCACGTCGCCCAGCACAACGCGCTGGTCGGCCGGGACGCCACCTACAAGTCCGTGGTGGTCACCTTCGGCGGCGATCTGGTGCGCCTGCACCCGCGGGTCTCCTACGCGGGCCCCGGCGGCGAGGCCGAGCTGTTCGGCCTGTACTTCGCCGACGCGGGCCAGCACCTGGAGCACCGCCTGATCATCGACCACGACACCCCGCACTGCCGCTCCAACGTCGCGTACAAGGGCGCGCTGCAGGGCCAGGACGCGCACGCGGTGTGGATCGGCGACGTGCTGATCCGCGCGGCCGCGATCGGCACCGACACCTACGAGCTCAACCGCAACCTGGTGCTCACCGACGGCGCCCGGGTCGACTCGGTCCCCAACCTGGAGATCGAGACCGGCGAGATCGTCGGCGCCGGTCACGCCTCCGCCACCGGCCGCTTCGACGACGAGCAGCTGTTCTACCTGCAGTCCCGCGGCATCCCGGCCGACGAGGCCCGCCGCCTGGTGGTGCGCGGCTTCTTCGCCGAGCTGGTCCAGCAGATCGGCGTCGCCGAGATCCAGGACCGCCTGATGGAGAAGATCGAGGCCGAGCTGGAAGAGACGGTGGCATGAGCGCCGGCTACGTGCGCGCCTGCGCGCTGAGCGTGCTGCAGGAGGACGTGCCCAAGAAGGTCGAGCTGAACGGCGTCCCGGTGGCGATCGTCCGCACCGACGAGGGCGTGTTCGCGATCAACGACATCTGCTCGCACGCCAACGTCTCGCTCTCCGAGGGCGAGGTCGAGGACTGCATGATCGAGTGCTGGTTGCACGGCTCCAGCTTCGACCTGCGCACCGGAAAGCCGTCCGGGCTGCCCGCGACCAGGCCGGTCGCCGTCTACCCCGTAAAGATCGAAGGGGACGATGTGCTCGTCTCCGTCAACCAGGAGAACTGAGTACCCCATGGCAACGCTTGAAATCCGCGACCTGCACGTCACCGTCGAGGCCGAGGGTGGTCCGCGGGAGATCCTCAAGGGCGTCGACCTGACGGTCAAGCAGGGCGAGACCCACGCGATCATGGGTCCGAACGGCTCCGGCAAGTCCACCCTGGCCTACTCGCTGGCCGGCCACCCCAAGTACACCGTCACCGGCGGCCAGGTGCTGCTGGACGGCGAGGACGTGCTGGCGATGGCGGTCGACGAGCGCGCCAAGGCCGGCCTGTTCCTGGCCATGCAGTACCCGGTCGAGGTCCCGGGCGTCTCGGTCTCCAACTTCCTGCGCACCGCCGCCACCGCCGTCCGCGGCGAGGCCCCCAAGCTGCGGCTGTGGGTCAAGGAGGTCAAGGAGGCGATGGCCGCCCTGCAGATGGACCCGGCGTTCGCCGAGCGCAACGTCAACGAGGGCTTCTCCGGCGGTGAGAAGAAGCGCCACGAGATCCTCCAGCTGGAGCTGCTCAAGCCGAAGGTCGCGATCCTCGACGAGACCGACTCCGGCCTGGACGTCGACGCGCTGCGGATCGTCTCCGAGGGCATCAACCGGGTCCGTTCGACCGGCGAGGTCGGCACCCTGCTGGTCACCCACTACACCCGCATCCTGCGCTACATCAAGCCCGACTACGTGCACGTCTTCGCGGGCGGCCGGATCGTCGAGTCCGGCGGTGCCGAGCTCGCCGACAAGCTGGAGGAAGAGGGCTACGAGAGCTACGTGAAGGGCGGCTCCGTGAGCGGAGCGAACTCGAAGGACGGTGCCGAGTGACCCACTCCCATCTGACCGGACTCCTGGACACCGACGCGATCCGCAAGGACTTCCCCGTCCTGTCGCGGGTGCTGCACGACGGCAGGCCCCTGGTGTACCTGGACAACGCGGCGACCTCGCAGAAGCCGCGCCAGGTGCTGGAGGCGCTGAACGCCTACTACGAGCAGCACAACTCCAACGTCCACCGCGGCGTGCACGTGCTCGCCGAGGAGGCGACCGCGCTGTACGAGGGCGCCCGGGACAAGGTCGCGGCGTTCATCAACGCGCCCAGCCGGAACGAGGTGATCTTCACCAAGAACGCCTCCGAGTCGCTCAACCTCGTTGCCAACATGCTGGGTTGGGCCGACGAGCCGTACCGGGTGGACGCCGACTCGGAGATCGTGATCACCGAGATGGAGCACCACTCCAACATCGTGCCGTGGCAGCTGCTCGCGCAGCGCACCGGCGCGAAGCTGAAGTGGTTCGGGCTGACCGACGAGGGCCGGCTCGACCTGTCCAACATCGACGAGCTGATCACCGAGAAGACGAAGATCGTCTCCGTCACGCTGGTGTCCAACCTGCTGGGCACCATCAACCCGGTGGAGACCATCGTCCGCAAGGCCCAGTCGGTCGGCGCGCTGGTCGCCGTCGATGCCTCGCAGGCAGCCCCGCACGCCGTCCTCGACGTGCAGGCGCTGGGGGCCGACTTCGTCGCCTTCACCGGCCACAAGATGCTGGCCCCGACCGGCATCGGCGTGCTGTGGGGCCGCCAGGAGCTGCTGGAGGACCTCCCGCCGTTCCTGGGCGGCGGCGAGATGATCGAGACCGTCACCATGGGGTCGTCCACCTACGCCCCCGCGCCGCACAAGTTCGAGGCCGGCACCCCGCCGATCGCCCAGGCCGTCGGCCTCGGCGCCGCCATCGACTACCTGTCGGCGATCGGCATGGAGCGCGTGGCCGCCCATGAGCACGCGATCACCGCGTACGCGATCGAGCGCCTCGCCGAGGTGCCCGACCTGCGGATCATCGGCCCGCGCACGGCCGTGGACCGCGGCGCGGCGATCTCCTTCACGCTCGGCGACATCCACCCGCACGACGTCGGTCAGGTGCTCGACGAGCAGGGCATCGCCGTCCGGGTCGGCCACCACTGCGCGCGGCCGGTCTGCCTGCGGTACGGAATTCCGGCGACCACCAGGGCGTCGTTCTATCTGTACTCCACGCCCGGTGAGGTGGACGCGCTGATCGACGGCCTCCACCACGTCCGCAACTTCTTCGGCTGAGGTGGTCGCATGAAGCTCGACTCGATGTACCAGGAGATCATCCTGGACCACTACCGCAACCCCCACGGCAAGGGGCTGCGGGACGGCGACGCCGAGGTGCACCACGTCAACCCGACGTGCGGCGACGAGATCACCCTGCGGGTGAAGCTCGACGGCGCGACCGTCGCGGACGTCTCCTACGAGTCGCAGGGCTGCTCGATCAGCCAGGCCTCCGCCTCCGTGCTCAACGACCTGGTGGTCGGCAAGACGGTCGGCGAGGCGCAGCAGGTCCAGGAGGCGTTCCTGGAGCTGATGCAGAGCAAGGGCCAGTCCGAGGGCGACGAGGAGATCCTGGAGGACGCCGTCGCCTTCGCCGGGGTCTCCAAGTACCCGGCCCGGGTCAAGTGCGCCCTGCTCGGCTGGATGGCCTGGAAGGACGCCACCGCCAAGGCGCTCGCCGGCCACCCCGAGATCACCACCGACTGACGCCCCGTTAGGACACTTGATTCATGAGCGAGAACGAGACCCCCGAGGCCGCCGCGGCCGAGGTCGCGGTGTCCGACAGCCCCGGTGCGTTCACCACCGCCGGGACCGTCTCCACCGAGGACCTCATGGAGGCCCTGATGGACGTCGTCGACCCCGAACTGGGCATCGACGTCGTCAACCTGGGCCTGATCTACGGCCTGCACATCGACGAGGACGACACCGCCACCGTCGACATGACCCTCACCTCCGCGGCCTGCCCCCTCACCGACGTGATCGAGGACCAGGCCCGCACCGCCACCGACGGCCTGGTCAAGGACCTGCGCATCAACTGGGTCTGGATGCCGCCGTGGGGCCCCGACAAGATCACGGACGAGGGTCGCGACCAGCTTCGCGCGCTCGGCTTCAACGTCTGATCCGCCAGTAGTACCGGCAGGGGCGGGACCTTCGGGTCCCGCCCTTGCCGCATGTCCGCAGGAGGCGGGGGCCGTTCGCATCGATGGGGTTCGAACTGGAATCCGTGACTTTCGCGGTGGGCGGCGGAGAGCCGGACCGGGCCGCGACGCAGCACTCTGACGCCCGGTGCCGAGCCCGGTGGCCGCGAGGTCAGTCCTTGCGGCGCAGGACGGCGGCGGCCAGGGCCAGCGAGGCGGTGGCGGCGAGGAGGGCGAAGCCGGTGACGGCGGTGAGCAGGCCGTAGGTGCGGGTGAGGGCGCCGACGGCGATGATCGGGGCGGAGGAGCCGAGGTAGACGATGACCCAGAGGGTGGAGAGTTCGCTGCCTCGGCGGGCCGGGTCCAGGGCGGCGACCGCGGTGGTGAACAGGGAGCGGAAGGCGATGCCCTGGGAGACGCCGGCCACCACGCTGCCGACGAAGAGCAGGGCGGGGGTGCCGGTGGCGGCGGCCACGGTGAGCAGGCCGAGGCCGACGGCGAGGCCGGTGAGGCCGGCGGCGACCACGACGCGGTCGGAGGTCGGCGGGACGAGCAGCTGGGCGGCTGCCGAGGAGCCGAGGAGGAGGGCCGCGACGGCGGCGCCCGCCATGCGGGAGTCGGTGTGCAGCAGGGTGCTGGAGAACGCCGGGGCGAGCGCCAGGTAGACGCCGAAGACCGCGTAGGAGACGAAGCCCGCGCCGGAGGCGAGCAGGAACTCGCGGCGTCCCGAGCGGGGCAGCCGCAGGCGCTGCGGGCGCAGGTGGGCGGGGGTGGTGATGCGCGGCGGGGAGGCCGGCGGGCGGACCGAGCCGGGCATCCGCGGGTGCACCAGGGCGAGGGGTACGCACAGGGCGAGCAGCGCGACGGCGTGGGCCAGGAACAGGCCGGGCAGCGGGTTCGCGCCCGAGGCCATGGCCGCGCCGACCAGCGGGCCGAGCGCGACGCCGCCGGCCGAGCAGGCCAGGGTGAGTTTGGCGGCCAGGGTCGGCCGGTCGGGCAGCAGGTCGCCGAGGGCGGCGCCCGCCGCGCCCGTGGACAGGCCGACCGCCATGCCCTGGACGGCGCGTCCGGCGGCCAGCTGCCAGAACGAGCCGGCGCTGGCGAAGACCACGTCGCCGACGGCGGACAGCGCCACCGCGGGCAGGATCATGGCGCGTCGCCCCAGGTGGTCCGACCAGTGGCCGACCGCGGCCAGCACCGGGACCAGGGCGAACACGTAGACCGTGAAGAGGATCGTGGTGTCGAGCGGGGTCAGGCCGAGCCGCTGCTGGAGCGCGGGGTAGAGCGGCGTGACCAGGTTGGCGCCGATCAGCATCAACAGCAGTCCGGCGGCCACCAGGCCGACGCGGATGCCGCGCAGCGCGTTCCAGCGGCTGATCGCGGCGAGCTGGAGCTGCCCCCGAGGGGCGAGTTCCAGTGGAAGCAGGGCCTCCGACAGTCGGCGTCCGGCGTACTGAGCGGTGCTCAGGCCGGCGCCGGCGGGGGAGAGGTCCGCCATGGCAGGGGTCTCCTGTGGCCGGGCGCCGCCGGGCACGGCCAGGCCGGGGAGTGGTGGCATGGTCCAGTGGCCCGGTCGGTGCGGGTGTGCACGTGGTTCTGGGGGTTCGGAGCCTCGTCGCTCCGGGGGCGCACGCGCGGGGGTGTGCGCGACGCCCACCGAAGGATACGTGCACCGGGCACTCGTTCGGCCCTACCACCCCACTCGTTCGGGCGGACCCCCGGGCGGCTCATGCGTCCGGTGATCGCGGCCGATACGCTGGGTTGACGGGCCGACACACCGGCCCGCGCCGCCGATGCCCCGGCGTCCGCCCCTTTGTCGGACCGCCCACCGGGCGGCGGTACCCTCCGACGAGCAGCGGGAGTTCGCGCGCGATGGCCGGACGAAGCCGTAAGACCCCTGAGCAGCAGCCGTCCGACGTCGAGGCCCTGCTGCCCGCCGACTACGACCTCGCGGACCTGTACGGCTCGCAGAGCGGCGACGAGGACCCCGACGACACCGCGGTGCTGATCCCGCCGATCGTGCTGCCCGAGGACCGTGAACTCGCCGACGCGGCGCTCGCCGTCCCGCTGATCGCCCGGGTGGTCGCGCTGGCCCGCTGGGTCGACCCGCACCGGGACGTCGACGAGCACGGCGACCTCGGCCCCGAGGACCGGATCCGGGCGGCCCGGATGCTCGGCTTCGAGGACCCGGACGAGGAGGACGTGGTCGAGGCGATGCGCGCCTGGGCGCTGGCCTGCGACCTCGGCGTGGTGGAGACCGGCACCACCGAGGGCGGCACCCACATCGCCGTCCCCGGCCCCGACCTGCCCGCCGTCGAGGCCGGCGAGCCGGCGGCCGTGCTCGGCCTGTGGTTCGAGGCCGCCGAGCTGGTCCGCGAACTCGCCGCCGAGGCCGAGTCGGTGGACCCGGAGGTGGTCGAGGGCGACAAGAGCGCCGCCTCCGAGGACACGGCGGCCCTGGCCGAGGTGGAGGACGCCCGGGACCAGGCCGCCGAGATCCTCGACGAGGCGCTGCACGTGCTGTACGAGTCCACCGCGTTCGCCGAGCCCGGCGCGGACACCACCGTCCCGCTGGGTGTGCTGGCCGCGCTTCTGGTCGTTCCCGAGGGCGAGGAACCCGACGAGGAGATGCTCGGCGAGATCACCGACCTGATGGTCATCCTCGACCCGATGCTCGGCGACCTCGCCGAACTCGGCCTGGTCGAGCACACCCCGATCGACCCCGAACTGTTCGAGGAGGAGGAAGAACAGGACGCCGCCGCCGCGGCCACCGAGCCCGAGCAGCCGCTGACCGACGAGGACGCCGCCCGCTTCGGCACCGTCCGGCTCACCCCGCTCGGCCAGTACGCGGTGCGCGAGTGGCTGATCGCCGACGGCTTCGAGGCCCCGCTGATCGGCGACCTCGCCGAGCTCGACGGCCCCGCCCTGCTGCGCGCCCTCGCCGAGAACGGCGCCACCTTTGCCGAGCCCGAGCTCAAGGCCTGGCTGGCCGCCCGGGAGAACCCCGTCGAGGCCGCCCGCGCGCTGCTGGCCGGCGGCCGGGGCCGCGACGTGCAGTCGCCGGTGCGCCGCTACTACTGCGGGATCGCGCTCGGCGAGCTCGGCGAGGACGCCGTTCCCGCCGTTCGGGAGGTCGTCGACGACCCCGAGCTCGGCGGCCTGGCCCGCGAGTGGCTGCGCGCCCGCGGCGTGGACGTCGAGGCCGCCGAACGCCCCGCCGCGCTGTGGCGGGTGGTCGACTCGGTGGCCGCCGTGCTGCTGCTCACCGCCGGCGAGGGCGGCCGCCTGCAGGCGCTGGTCGCCGACCTGCCGGTCACCGACAACCCGGCCAGCTACTTCGGCGAGGTGTGGCGGGTGCCGCACCCGTTGACGGTCGAGGTGCTGGAGGTCGTCGGCGCGCTCCACCTGGACCGCAAGGTCGCCAAGGAGGCGCGGCGGGCCGCGATCAAGGCCCGTTCGCTGCGAGCGCAGCGCTGACCGGCAACCCGGGCGTGTTCCCGCCGCGTCCTCCTGTCGGAAGACCGCCGTTGAGCTGATGGATCGACAGGTTCCCCGGGCCGTATGGTGGGGCCGTGCCGGGCCCGCCCGGCGGGGAACGGTGTGGCGAGTGCCGGGGGTGCGGCGAGAGATGAAGAGGCAGCACGCGAGCGGGCCGTGGGAGATCGAGGAGGTCTACGCGGACCAGGAGGCGTACAGCCGGCGGCTGCTGGCCGGGGCCGGGTTCCCGGTGTTCGGCTGGGAGCACCGCGCGGGCGGCCTGCCCGGGCGGGACGTCCTCGCCGAGTACCAGGTCGACAACGGCGAACTCGGCTGGGTGGAGGTCCGCTCCGGCGACTGGAACCGTGCCGACGGCCCGTACGTGACCGTCCGCACCTACCGGCCCGGCGCGGAACTCACCGAACCGCTGCCCGACCTGGAGGACGTGGTCGAGGACGAGCGCGACCGGGTGTACGAGCAACTCGGCATCGACGAGGGCGACACCCCCGGCGGCGTGCGGGCGCTGCGCGAGTGGATCACCGTGGACGGCGACCCGCGCGCCCTGCAGATCCACGAGGACCGCCGCCCCGGCGCCGGCACCGTCTGGGCCGGCCGGCTGTGGATGGACGGCACCACCGTCACCGTCACCGGACGCGGCGTGCCGCCCGGCGCGATCGAACTGCGCGGGATCGCCGACTTCGAGCAGTACATCATCGGCCGCACCGCGCTGCTGCGGACGCTGGCCGCCCGCCGGCCCGCCCCGACCGAGCCGGCACCCGAGCCGACCCCCGGCGAACTCGGGCTGAGCGCCCACCGCGAACTGGCCGAGCACGCCATCGCCCGGGCCACCGTGCTGCTCGCCCAGCTGCGGGCCGGCCGCTCCGCCCGGCTGCCCCGGCACCTGCGCGGCGAGGACCGCAAGGCCCGCTGGGAGACCGTGGTGCACCAGCAGAGGTGGCTCGCCTCGGAGACCGAGGAGGAGGCCGACCGCGCCGTCACCTCGATGGTCAACCACCTCGGCCGGCTCGCCCACCACGTGGACTGGCTGAGCGGCACCCCGGAGGGCGGCGCGGCCGTCGAGGAGGTGGTGCGGTACACCGTGTTCGCCAGCGAGGTGCCGAGCCTGCCCGCGCAGCGCGCCTGGGAACGGCTGTGGGTGGGAGGCACGCCCGAGCTGCCGTCCGGCACGGAGGACGCCTGGCTGACCGCCTGGGAGCAGTGGCGGATCGAGCGTACGCAGCACCGGAACCGGTGGTAAAGGCCCGGTCATCGGGTTGTTCTCGGTTGGTAAAACGGTTGGTGGATCGGTGCTTTGACGCAGCATCGGGTTCACGTCCGGTTCACGCCCGGGCCGGACTCTGACGGTCACCGATCCGTCCCCTCCCCCTCAGGAGTGACCGTCATGTCGCTGTCCCGCCGGGACTTCGTGAACCGTTCGACCGTGCTCGGCGCGGGTGTCCTGATCGCCGGCAGCGCCGAGGTGCTCGCCACCGCGCCCGGGGCGATCGCCGCCCCCTCCGGCGGCGAGGCCGCCCTCGCCGGGGGCGGGCACGGCGCGGTCGGCTACGGCGCGCTGGTGTCCGACCCGCAGGGCATCCTGGCGCTGCCGAAGGGCTTCTCGTACGAGATCATCACCCGGACCGGCGTCACCACCCTGGTGACCGGCGAGAGCACCCCCAGCAACCACGACGGCACCGCCGCGTTCGAGGGCCGCCACGGGGCGACCCTGCTGGTCAACAACCACGAACTGGCCGGCCCGCGCGCCAAGTGGCCGCACCCCGTGCCGCTGCTGGACGGCCACGTGTACGACCCGGCGGCGGCCGGTGGCTGCACGGTCGTCGAGGTGTCGGGGCACGGGCACGGGAGCGGCCAGGGGAACGGCCACGGCCGGCGGCGGGTGCGGGAGTGGGTCGGCATCGCCGGCACCGCCACCAACTGCGCCGGTGGAGCCACCCCCTGGGGCACCTGGCTGACCTGCGAGGAGACCGAGGACAAGGCCGGCACCAACGGCTTCACCAAGGACCACGGCTACGTCTTCGAGGTGGACCCGCACGACCAGGACGCCAACCGGAACCCGCAGCCGATCAAGGCCTTCGGCCGGTTCGCGCACGAGGCCGTCGTCATCGACGAGAAGCGCGGCCACGCCTACCTGACCGAGGACGCGGCCAAGCCCAACGGCCTCTTCTACCGCTGGACCCCGCCGGCCGGCTTCCGGCACGGCAAGGGCAAGCTGCGCACGCTGGCCGCAGACGCGGGTGTGCTGGAGGCGCTGAAGGCGTTCGACGCCCAGGGCAGGCTGGTCGACGACCTGTCCCGGGCCACCAAGCCCGGCACCACGTACGGCGCGGACTGGGTCAAGGTCGCGGACCGGGACGCCCGCACCACCTCGATCCGCAAGCAGTTCAAGGACGGGGAGGTCACCCGGGCCCGCAAGCTCGAAGGCATGTGGTGGGGGGACGGCGGCATCTACTTCGTGTCGTCGTTCGCCCGTGAGGAGTCGCCGCTGCAGCACGACGGGCAGGTGTGGTTCTACCACCCGGCCCGGCGGACGCTGACGCTGAAGGTGATCCTCGGGGTCAACGCGGAGGTGTGGACCGACCAGGGGAACTTCGACGGTCCCGACAACATCACGGTGTCGCCGCACGGCGGGTTGATCATCGCGGAGGACGGCAACGGGCTGCAGCACCTGTTCGGGGCGACGACGGACGGGCGGACGTACGCGCTGGCGCGGAACGAGCTGAACATCGGGACGGCGGAGAAGCCGGAGTTCAGCGAGTTCACGGGCGTGACGTTCTCGCGGGACGGGCGGACGCTGTTCGCGAACATCCAGGAGCCGGGGATCATGCTGGCGATCACTGGGCCGTGGCACCGCATGTGACGTGACTGGTGGGTCCGCCCGGGGAGGGTGTTGCTCTCCTGCGGGCGGATCCTGCCGTTTGTGGGGTCGCTCGCGCCTGACGGGCGCCGAGTTCGAGCGGGAACTAGTTGTCGGTGAGCCTCAACTGGAGCATGGCCAGGAGGCGTTGTTGGGGTTGGGCCAGGTCCAGGCCCGTCAACTGTTCGGCGCGGCGGACTCGGTATCTGAGGGTGTTGGGGTGGATGTGGAGGGCGTCCGCCGCGGTGCGGACTTCGCCGAGGGCGTCGAGGTAGGCGAGGACGGACTCGGCGAGGCGGGTGTGGTGGCGGGCGTCGTAGGCGGTGAGGGCGGTGAGGCGGGGGTCGCGGAGTTCGGGGCGGTCCTGGAGGAGGGCGAGGACTTCGGAGACCAGGACCTCGGCCTGGACGTCGTGCAGGGCGGCGACATCGGGGACGACGCCGCCGCGACCCATGGCGTCGAGGATGCGGTCGGCCTGGGCGCGGGAGGCGGGGACGTCGGCGAGGCCGGGGACGGTGGGGCCGATGGCGGCGCGCAGCGGGATGGCGAGGTGGGTGCGGGCGGCGTCGACGGTTTCCTGCGCCCAGTCGCGGAGGGTGGACTGCGGCAGGGCGGGCGGGAGTTCGGGCAGCAGGACGTAGATGCGGGAGTCGACGGGGGCGAGCAGGGCGCCGCGGTGGCGGGCGGCGGTGTGGACGGAGATCAGGCCGGTGACTTCGTCGCGGGAGAGTTCGACGTCGCGTTCGGTGGTGGCGGCCGGGGCGTAGGCGAGGACGGTGGCCGGGCGGCGCAGGTCGAGGCCGAGGTGGGTGGCGAGCGACTGGGGGCCGGTGGAGCCTTCGAGCAGGCCGGTGAGCAGGGTCTGGGTGAGCCGGGCGTCGGCGGACAACTCGCGTCGGCGGCGCATCAGTTGGCCGGCGGCGACGCGGGCGGCGCCGACCAGGGCGCGGTCGGCGGTCGGGGCGAGCGGGCGGGTGCTCTCCTGGACCCAGATGGTGCCGAGCGGTTGGGCGCCGGAGCGGATCGCGATGGCGAGGCGGCGGCGGATGCCGAGTTCGGGGTGGGCGGCGATCTCGATCGCGCCGTCGGAGCCGCGCAGGTGGGAGAAGACGCCCCATTCGCGGAGCTTGGCGAGATACGGCTCGGGCCCCTGGCGGCCGAGGATGGACAGCCGGCGCAGGTCGTCGACCTCGTCGGAGTCGGAGGTGCGGGAGTAGGCGAGGACCCGGCTGGAGGTGTCCTCGATGGAGACGATGCCGCCGGTGAGGACGGCCACGGTCTGGGCGAGGGTGAACAGGTCGCCGGTGTCGGCCTCGCCCGGCGCGCCGCTGTCGGGTCCGGTGAGCAGGGTGCGGGCGAGCGAGTCGAGGTGTTCCCAGCGGGTTTCGCGGCGGACCGACAGCAGGGCGACGCCGGCTTCGGTGGCGGCCTCGCGAAGGGCGTCGGCCTGGCCGGGCCCGTCGAGTTTGACGGCGACGGCGGCGGCCCGGGCGCGGCCGGCGGCACGCAGGGCGGGGAGGGCGGCGCGGCCGCGGGCGCCGATGGCCAGGACGAGTTCGCCCGGGGCGGCGGTCGGCGGGTCCTCCGGGTCGAGGATGGCGACGTCGCGGACCGGGACGTCCAGGCCGGCCGGCGCGGCCTGGAGTTCGACCAGGGGTTCGCCGAGCGACATCAACAGCTGGCGCAGCGGCAGGCCGTTCATGTGCGGGTCCTCGTCGGGTTTCGTCGGGTTCTCTTCGGGTCCCCGGCGGGTTTTCGTCGGGGCCCTGTCGGGTCTTCGTCGGGGCGGACAACATCCCGGGGCCGAGTTTAGTGAGCCGGACAGAATTCGGCGGCCGTGACCGGGATGTGACGGTGTTCGTCCGGGCGGACAACGGCGAGCGGGGGACTTTGGCGGCGCGGCCAACAGTTCGTGGCGGGAACGGGGAATAGCGTTCGTGGCATGGCCGGCGTGTCACCTCCCGTCGGCGTCCCATGACGAGAAGGAGAGCGTGCGCCATGGATGCTGTGACCCAGGTCCCCGCGCCGGTCAACGAGCCGGTCCACAGCTACGCCCCCGGCAGCCCCGAGCGGGCCCGCCTGGAGGCGAAGCTGAAGGAGCTGGGCGGCCAGGGGCCGATCCAGCTCACCATGACGATCAACGGCGAGCAGCGCCTCGGCGGCGGCTCCGAGATCCACGTGGTGCAGCCGCACAACCACGCGGCCCGGCTCGGCACGCTGCGCAACGCCACCCAGGACGACGCGCGCGAGGCCATCGACACCGCGCTGGCCGCCGCCCCGGCCTGGCAGGCGCTCTCCTTCGACTCCCGCGCCGCGATCTTCCTGCGGGCCGCCGACCTGCTGGCCGGCCCGTGGCGCGAGACCCTGGCCGCCGCCACCATGCTCGGCCAGTCGAAGACCGCCCAGCAGGCGGAGATCGACACCCCCTGCGAGCTGGTCGACTTCCTGCGCTTCAACGTGCACTTCGCCCGGCAGATCCTGGCCGAGCAGCCGATCTCCTCGGACGGCGTGTGGAACCGCACCGACCACCGCCCGCTGGAGGGCTTCGTCTACGCGATCACCCCGTTCAACTTCACCGCGATCGCCGGCAACCTGCCGACCGCGCCCGCGCTGATGGGCAACGTGGTGATCTGGAAGCCGTCCCCGACGCAGCAGTTCGCCGCGCACTACCTGATGCGCCTGCTGGAGGCCGCGGGCCTGCCCAAGGGCGTCATCAACATGGTCACCGGCGACGGCCTGGCCGTCTCCGAGGTCGCGCTGAAGCACCCCGCGCTGGCCGGCATCCACTTCACCGGCTCCACCGCCACCTTCCAGCACCTGTGGCGTTCGGTCGGCGAGAACATCTCCGGCTACCGCACCTACCCGCGGATCGTCGGCGAGACCGGCGGCAAGGACTTCCTGGTCGCCCACCCGTCCGCCGACAAGGCGATCCTGAAGACCGCGATGACCCGCGGCGCCTTCGAGTTCCAGGGCCAGAAGTGCTCGGCGCTGTCCCGCGCGTACGTCCCGGCCTCGATCTGGGCCGAGCTGAAGGACGAGTTCCGCGACGAGGTCGAGTGGCTCACCATGGGTGACGTCACCGACCTGGCGAACTTCATGGGCGCCGTCATCGACGAGCGCTCGTTCGCCAAGAACAAGGCCGCGATCGACCGCGCCCAGGCCGACCCGAAGGTCGAGGTCCTGGCCGGCGGTACCTACGACGACTCGGTCGGCTACTTCGTCCGCCCGACCGTGCTGGTCTGCGAGGACCCGTCCGCCGAGTACTTCAAGGACGAGTACTTCGGCCCGATCCTCGCCGTTCACGTCTACGAGGACGACACGTACGAGGAGATGCTCGCGCAGATGGAGTCGGTGTCGGCGTACGGCCTGACCGGCTCGATCATCGCCCAGGACCGCGAGGCCGTGCAGCACGCCATGCACGTGCTGCGCAACGCCGCCGGCAACTTCTACATCAACGACAAGCCGACCGGCGCCGTCGTCGGCCAGCAGCCCTTCGGCGGCGGCCGGGCCTCCGGCACCAACGACAAGGCCGGCGCCAAGCAGAACCTGATGCGCTGGACGTCCACCCGGTCCATCAAGGAGACGTTCGTCCCGCCGACGGACTACCGCTACCCGCACATGGGCTGACCGTCCGCCGCTCGCGGGGCGGCCGCCACCCCGGCCGCCCCGCACCTCTCGCCACCAGCTGAACCTTGATCCGGGAGTCCACGATGCTCCGTTCCGCCCTCCTCGCCGCCTCGCGCTCCCCGCAGGTGCGCACCATGGTCGAGAAGTTCCCGCCCACCCACGCGATAGTCGAGCGCTTCGTCGCCGGCGACCGCCTCGACCAGGGCGTGGACGCGACCGAGACGCTGGTCAACAGCGGCCGCAAGGTCACCCTCGACCACCTCGGCGAGGACACCAAGGACGCCGACCAGGCCGCCGCCACCGCCCTGGCGTACGAGCACCTGCTGACCGCCCTCAAGGAGACCGGCCTCGCCGCTGACGCCGAGGTCTCCGTCAAGCTCTCCGCGGTCGGCCAGTTCCTGCCGGTGGACGGCGAGAAGATCGCGCTGGAGAACGCCCGCCGGATCTGCCAGGCCGCCGCGGACGCCGGCACCACGGTGACCCTCGACATGGAGGACCACACCACCACCGACTCCACCCTCGGCATCGCCCGCGAACTGCGCGCCGACTTCCCGTGGCTCGGCGTCGTCCTGCAGGCCTACCTGCGGCGCACCGAGGCCGACTGCCGCGACCTCTCCCACGAGGGCTCCCGGGTGCGCATCTGCAAGGGCGCCTACAAGGAGCCCGAGTCGGTTGCCTTCCAGGGCAAGCACGAGGTCGACCTGGCGTACGTCCGCGCGCTGAAGGTCCTGATGGCCGGTCAGGGCTACCCGATGGTGGCCTCGCACGACCCCAACATGATCAAGATCGCGGGCCAGCTGGCCGAGTGGAACCGCCGCGACGTCACCTCCTTCGAGTACCAGATGCTGTTCGGCATCCGCCCCGAGGAGCAGCTGCGCCTGGCCGAGGCCGGCAACACCATGCGGGTGTACCTGCCGTATGGCCAGGAGTGGTACGGCTACTTCATGCGCCGCCTCGCGGAGCGCCCCGCGAACCTGACGTTCTTCCTGCGGGCGATGGCCACCCGCGGCTGACGGCAGCTCAACTCCCGTACGGGGCCGGTGGCTTGACGCCGCGGGCCCCGTCGGCTTGTCAGAGCATCGCGGCGGCCGGCTTGACCATGGAGCGGGCGGTCTTGGCGTCGACGTATTCGCCGAGGGCGGTCATGACCCATTCGCCGGAGAACTGGCGGACGAGTTTGCACATGGCGACGCCGGTGCGGGGTTCGGCGTGGGTGAGGTCGAAGCGGACGAGTTCCTCGCCGGTGGTGGCGTCGGTGAGGCGGCAGTAGGCGTTCTTGATGTCGGTGAACTTCTGGCCGGAGAAGGAGTTGACGACGAAGACCAGGCCGCAGACCTCGGGAGGCAGGCCGCCGAGGTGGACGGTGATGGATTCGTCGTCACCGCCGCCCTTGCCGGTGAGGTTGTCGCCGGAGTGGGCGATCGCGCCGTTGAAGACCGAGAGCTTCATGAACCAGGCGGTGTCGACCTTTTCGCGCTGGGCGTCGTAGGCGATCACCGAGGCGTCCAGGTCGATGCCGCGGCCGTGGTGGGCGGGCTCCCAGCCGAGGCCCATCCGCACCGAGGCGAGGAACGGCTTGCCGCCCTTCTCCAGGGAGACCGAGCCGCCCTTGACCAGGTTGACCCTGCCCTTGTCGAGGGTGATCTTGCCGACGGCCGGCGAGCCGGAGGGCATCGGGGGCGAGGGCATCGGGGGCGCGGCCGGGGGTGCGTCCTCGACCGTGACGCCGAAGTCGGTGGCGATGCCGGCCAGGCCGTTGGCGTAGCCCTGGCCGACGGCGCGGATCTTCCACTCGGCGCCGCGCCGGTACACCTCGACCACCACCAGGGCGGTCTCGCCGCCGAGCCGGGGCGGGGTGAAGGTGAACAGCTCCCGGCCGCTGTCGGCGTCCCGGACGGTCGCGGTGGGCTCGGTGCCGGCGAAGGTGGCCTGCCGGTCGTCGAGGGAGGCGGTGACCACGATCCGGGTGACGTCGGCGGGCACGGCCGAGGTGTCCACGGTGATCGCGTCGGGGGTGCTGCCGGCGGCCGGCCGGTGCGTCACACCGGGGCCGGCGGGGGCGTTGAAGAAGACGAAGTCGGCATCCGAACGAACCTTGCCGGACTCGGTCAGCAGCAGCCCGGACACGTCCAGCTGCTTGCGTGCGGTGACCTCCACCACGACCCGGCCCGCGCCGAGCGGCGCGTTGCCGCCCCGCACCAGATCAGTCGTCACTTGCTCCTCCTCGACTCGCCGCCGCGACCCACCCTAGCCAACTCCTCGGACCGGCCCGGGTACGCCGCCAGCGAATCCGGGCCGAACGCGCTTGCCGGTCCCCGGCGGGCTCGGCGAGCATGCAGTCATGCCAGCACTGCAACGAGCCGAAGCAACTGTCCGTGCCCGCCTGTTGGCGGTCCACGGCTACACCGTCGACCTCGACCTGACCCGCGGACCGGACCGGTTCGGCAGCACCACCGTGATCCGGTTCGGCTGCGCCGAGCCCGGCAGCGACAGCTTCCTCGACCTGGAACCGGCCGCCCTGCACCGGGCCGTCCTGAACGGGCAGCCGCTGGACGTGGCCGCCCTGGACGGCAACCGGCTCGCGCTGCCCGGCCTGCGCGCCGAGAACGAGCTGCTGATCGAGGCCGAGATGCGCTACTCGCGCACCGGCGAGGGCCTGCACCGCTACACCGACCCCGCCGACGACGCGGTCTACCTGTACGCCACCTGCGGCCCCGACCTGGCCGCCAAGGTGTTCGCCTGCTTCGACCAGCCCGACCTGAAGGCCTCGATCACCCTCACCGCCACCGCCCCCGAGGAGTGGACCCTGGTCGCCAACGGGGCGCCGGTCAAGTCCGACGGCGGGCACTGGGAGTTCGCCGCCACCAAGCCGATCTCCACCTACCTGTTCACCGTGGTGGCCGGCCCGCTGCACTCGGTCTACGGCGAGCACGACGGCATCCCGCTCGGCCTGCACGCCCGCCGCTCGCTGGCCGCCGAACTCGACCGCGAGGCCCCCGAGTTGTTCGAGGTGACGGCCGCCTCCTTCGACCGGCTGCACGAACTCTTCGACGAGCGCTACCCGTTCGGCGAGTACCACCAGGCCTTCGTCCCCGAGTTCAACTGGGGCGCGATGGAGAACCCCGGCTGCGTGGTGTTCCGCGACGAGATGCTGTTCCGCTCCCCGGCCACCGACGTCGAGCACGAGCGCCGCGCCATGGTGATCTGCCACGAGATGGCCCACATGTGGTTCGGCGACCTGGTCACCATGCGCTGGTGGGACGACCTGTGGTTGAACGAGTCGTTCGCCGAGATGCTCGGCTACCGGATCGCCGCCGATTCCACCCGCTTCACCGGCGCCTGGACCGGCTTCTCGGTGCAGCGCAAGGGCTGGGGCTACGACGCCGACCAGCGCTCCTCCACCCACCCGGTGGCGGGCAACGGCACCCGCTCGGTCGCCGAGGCGATGGTCAACTTCGACGGCATCTCCTACGCCAAGGGCGCCTCCGTGCTGCGCCAGCTGGTCGCCTGGCTCGGCGACGAGGCGTTCTTCACCGGCCTGAACGCCTACTTCGCCGACCACCTCTACGGCAACGCCGAACTGCCCGACTTCCTGGCCGCGCTGGCCACCGCCAGCGGCCGCGACGTGCACGGCTGGGCCGAGAGCTGGCTGCGCACCAGCGGCGTCGACACGCTGCGCGCCGAGACCGAGCGCGCCGCCGACGGCACCCTGACCGCGCTCACCGTGGTCAACGAGGGCGAGCGGCCGCACCTGATCGAGGTCGGCGGCTACCGGGTCGAGGACGGCCGGGTCGTCCCCGTCGGCCGGGCCGCCGTCGAGATCGGCCCCGGCCGCCGGGTCGCCGTGCCCGCCCTGGTCGAGGCCGGAGCCCAGCTGGTCGTCCCCAACGACGGCGACCTCAGCTGGGCCAAGATCCGCCTGGACGCGCACTCCTGGCAGCTCGTCACCGAGTCGCTGTCCGCGGTCGAGGACGACGTCACCCGCGCCGTGCTCTGGGCGCACGCCCGCGACCTGGTCCGGGACGCCGAACTCGACCCGGCCGCCTACCTCGGCCTGATGGAACGCCACCTGCCCGCCGAGAGCGCCAACGCCGTCGTCGAGGCGGTGCTCACCTTCGCCCACGTCCACGTGGTCGGCCGCCAGCTGACCGGCGAGCGCCGCACCGAGGGCCTGGCCACTCTCAGCCGGACCGCCCGCGCACTGCTCACCGGCGGCGCCGGCGACGGCATCCGGCTGGCCGCGCTGCGGGTCGCCGTGGAGAGCTCCGGCGGCGAGCAGCAGCTCGCCGAACTGCGCGGCTGGCTGGCCGGCGACGGCGTGCCCGCCGGACTGGAGATCGGCCCCGAGCTGCGCTGGGCGGGCCTGGCCCGGCTGGCCGCGCTCGGCGAACTCGGCGAGGACGAGATCGCCGCCGAACTCGCCCGCGACCCCGGCACCGAGGCCGACTTCGGCGCCGCGAGGTGCCGTGCGGCCCGGCCCGGGAGTGCGGCCAAGGCCGCGGCCTGGCAGGAGCTGTTCACGCCCGACTCGATGTCCAACCGCCTGCTGGAGGCCACCGCCCGCGGCTTCTGGGACTCCGGCGACCCGGCCGAGCAGGCCGCGTACGCGCTGCGGTACTTCGAGCGGGTCGGCGAGGCCGCGCAGCGCGGCGACATTGTCGCGCGCTTGCTCGGGGGGACGCTGTTCCCGGCGGACCAGGCCACCGCGGAGGTGGTGGCTGCTGCGGAGAACGCTCTCGCGGACCCGGAGTTGACGCCGTCGTTGCGGCGCAACCTGGCCGACTGCGCGGACGATTTGCGGCGCACCCGGGCGATTCGGGTGGCGTTCGAGTAGGCCGCGGCGCGAGGCCCAGGGGCTCGGGGACAGGACGGGACGGGGGCCGGAAACGGCGGAGCGCACAGCGCCCTGTCGATCATCCGCAGACACGGCCCCGCCCTTCTCCCCCAGCCCTGGCGGGCTGGGAGGTACCCCCACGGGCCCCTGATGAGGCTTCGTCGATGGTCGGTCAGAAGGTGCCGCGGGCCGCGACCGCGCGGGTGGTGGGGAGGGCGAAGGCGGAGGCCGTCCAGGTTTCCGGGGTGGTGGGGGTGGGGGCGGCGAGGGCGCCGGTGACGGTGAAGGTGTAGACGCCGGGTGCCAGTGGCAGGTGGGACGGCGTGGTGAAGCGGTACACCAGGGTGTCGCGCTCCAGGGCGATGGTGGCGACCGCGCCCGGCAGGTCGGTGGCGGGGACGGTGCCGGGGAGCGCGGCCGGGCGGGCGAGCCGGAACTCGACTTGCAGGGCCGTCATCGTCTCGTCCAGCCGCACCTGCACGACGTGCCGGGTGCCGGCGCGGCCCAGGGCGTCCACCCGGGCCGTGCCGCTCAGGGTCTGCGCGGGGTCGGGAGAGGGCGCCGGCGACGGGGTGGCCGACGGCTCGCCGGGGTTCAGTGGCGAGTTGGTGTCGCTCGGCGACGGGGACGGCGTGCCCGGGATCGACGGCGAGGGCCGGGTCGCCGTGGCCTCGGGGACGTTCACCGGGGCCGACGGCCCGGCCGGGCCGGTGGCGGCTGCCGGGCGGGCCCCGGTGCGGGCCGGGCCCGGGACGGGCGAGGAGGCCGCGGAGCCGCGCGGGGACGGCGGCGGGGCGGTCTGCTCGCCGGTGGGCTGGTCGACGGGGGTGGCCTCGGCGGTCGGGGAGGAGGCGTCCGGGCTGGGCACCGGCGGGCCGCCGACGGTGACCCCGGGGCGGCGGCCGATCTGCTGCTGCTCGTTCAGCAGCCAGGTGGTGGCCAGGCTGATCCCGACCACCGTGGACATCGCCATCGCCGCGCCGGAGAAACGGATGGTGGGCAGCCGGAGCCGCCCGCCGAAGGGCCGGGGGCGGCCGTGCCGTCCGGTCCGCCCGGCGGCGACGGGCCGGGAGTGCTCGCGGAGCGCCACCGGGCTCCCCTTCCTGGGTCTGGTCCGCGTCCGGCGTCCGGTCCGAACGCCACGCCGCTACCCCGCGCCGCCGGGGGTGCCCGGACGAACGGCGCAGGGGGAATGAGAGTATCAGCGGCCTGACGGTCCGCCAGTTCCAGGACCGAACCGGGGTGCGAATCGGGCCTTTTGCCCGCCCGCCGGGACTGGCCGGTCACAGTACGGTGTGCAACCCCCTGCAACCGTTGCGGGCGCCGGTGCGCGGGAGCAGGCTTGGCGGATCCCCAGCCGTCCCGGAGAGACCGTCATGCCGCGCGATCCGCTGCCCGCCCCGTCCGACCAGCCGCTCGCCGCCACCCCCACGGGCGGCGAACCGACCGGAGCCGCCGTGCCCCGGGTGCTGGAGGAGACGCTGGTGCTGCGGATCGCGCTGGAGGAGGAGCAGGTCGGCGAGGTGCGTACGCGCTTCCGCTACGACGCCGCCGAGCCGTACGAGGTGCGCCTGACGTTCCACGCGGGGCGTTCCGACGAGGCGGACTGGGTGTTCTCCCGCGAGCTGCTGCGCGACGGCCTGGACTCGCTCTCCGGCCAGGGCGACGTCAAGCTGTGGCCCACCCACTGCCCGTGCCACGGCCACACCCTGCACGTGGCGCTGGAGTCCCCGTACGGCAGCGCGCTGCTGGAGGCGTCCAGGCCGCAGGTGAGGGCCTGGCTGGAGGGCACCTACCGGCTCGTCGCGGACGGCCAGGAGGGCGAACTGCTGCCCAGCGACGAGGAGTTGGCGCTGCTGATCGCCGAGGGCTGAGCGGCCCCTGGGGCGGTCGGCAGCCGAAGCACGCCGTGCGCCAGGTCTGCCCGCAGGGCCCGCACCGCCGGGGCGGCCGAGCCGGGCAGCAGGTCGTACGGGTCGTCCGGGCCGAGCACCGCCGCCCGGACGCAGGCCGCCAGCCGGTACGGCCGGGCCTCCAGCAGCGGTCCCAAGTGCCGCCGCAGGCGGGAGAGTTCGGCGCGGACGGTGACGGTGCGGGCGGCGTCGGCGAACAGTTCCTCGGCGACTTCGGCGGCGCTCAGGCCGTCCCGGTGCAGGGCCAGCAGCAGGAGCAGCTCGGTGTGCCGCGGGCTCGGGGTGTGCGACCAGCAGCCCGCGCTGCCGCTCACCCGCAGCTCCGGCCGGTCGGTGCGGCGCAGGTCGAGTTCGATCAGGCCGGAGCCGGGGTGCTCGGTGGGGTCGGCGGGCCGCGGCGCGGACGGGCGGATCAGCCAGCCGTCGGCCAGCGGCTCCACCGCGCACTCGCCGAGCGCCGGCACCCAGTGCACACCGCCGCCCTCCCAGCTCTCTGCGGGCAGTGCCAGCCGGGGCGGCGCGGGGAGGCCGACTGCGGCGGCCGTCCAGCCGGCCGGGTCGACCACCAGCGCGGGGCCGCCGAAGCGGGACAGCAGCGGTACCGCGACGGTGCGCAGGTGGTGCAGCGACTCCAGGTGGGCGGCCCGCAGTTCGGTCTCGGCGAGGCGGGCGGCGGTCAGCGTGAGCTGCCGCAGGTAGTGGTGGTCGCCGGCGGCCGGGCCGCTCAGGTCGATCACGCCGGCCGGGCGGCCGGTGCGCGGGTCGCGGATCGGCACGCCGCAGCAGATCCAGCCCCGGTGGCTGCGCAGGTAGTGCTCGGCGGAGTGCACCTGGGAGGGCCGGGCGGTGCGGGCGGCCAGGCCGATGGCGTTGGTGCCGACCTCCTCCTCGGACCAGAGCGCTCCCTGTTCGAAGCCGATCGAGTCCACCGCGCGGCGCAGCCGCTGTTCGCCGTCCATCCACAGGATCCGGGCCTTCGGGTCGGAGACCGCCAGCACCAGCGGGGTGGAGTCGCCGGGCGCGAACAGGGTGGAGCGCAGCACCGGCAGCACCGCGGCCAGGCCGGTGGCGCGGCGCAGCTCCTCCAGTTCGGCGGGCGGCAGCCGGTGGGTCTCGCGGGGGCGCTCCGGGTCCAGGCCGAGGCGGCGCAGCCTGGTCCAGGAGTCCTCGATCTCCGGGCGGACCGAGTGGTCGCCGGGGGCGATCCGCTCGCCCGCCATGATCCGCTCGTAGGCCCGGGCAGTGGCGTGAACGCGGGTCGGTGGCCTGGCGCCCCTGCTGCCGTGCTGCATGCGTACCCCCGTCTCGACGTCGGCTGTCAGCGTAGGCCGGTCGGCGTGGACACGCCGAACCGGGCGAAAGGTGTCGTGTGCGCGTCAGGACGTGCTGCGCGCCGGTCGATTCTGTTCGGCCCGGGACGTCGGCGGTGCGGGGCGGGCGGTGCCGACGGTCCGTCAGTGGTCTTGCGCGGGGCGCTCGCCCTGGGCGGTTTCGACGGCCCGGTGGAGGTCGTGGCCGGCCTCCGCGATGGTGACGGCGGTGGCGGCCAGGCAGCCGGCCAGCGCCAGCGCGGCCAGGGTGCGGGCGGCGCGGCGGTGGCGCGGGGGGCCGGGGGTGAGCAGGGCGCGGACCCGGCGGGGCACCGGGCCGCCGGCCGCGGCGGGCGCGAGCCGCGGGCGCGGGGCGGCCGGCGCGCGGGAGGCGGCCAGCGCGGCCCGGCCGATCGCCCGGGCGGTGAGCGCCCGGTCGCCGACCTCGGCGGCGGCGCACTCGTCGGCCCAGCGCTCCAGGTGGTAGCCGAGCGCGCCGCGCAGCGGCCGCAGCGCCGGGTGGCAGGCGGCGGCGTACTCGGCGGCGGCCAGCAGCAGGTGGTGGCGGCCGGCCAGGTGGGCGCGTTCGTGGGCGAGCAGCGCGGCCCGCTCGGGGGCGCTGAGCGCGGCCAGCATGCCGGTGGTGGCGACGATCCGGGGCGGACGGCCGGGCAGCGCGTAGGCGTCGGCGCGGTCGTCGTCGAGCACGGTGAGCGCGGCGGCGGCCGGGCCGGTGCGGCGCAGCCACTCGCGCGGGCCGGTGCGGCGCGGCCGGTCGGGCCGGCCGGTGCGGGCGCCGGTGGTGGTGGGGCGCAGCCACTCGGGCCGGCCGGTGGGGGTGTCGCCGGTGGCGCGGCGGGCGCGGCGCAGGTCGGCGAGCTGGTGGTGGGCGGTGCGGGCGGCGAGTGCGCCGATCACCAGCAGGGCGAGTGCGGCGGCGGCCGCGGCGGGTGCCCACTGCGTCCCGGACAGTGCGTCGGGCAGGTGGGCGGCGGGGGAGAAGTGGGCGAGCGTGGCGGCGTACGGCAGGTGCAGCAGGCCGGTGACGGTGAGCAGGCCGAGCGAGCCCAGTGCGGCGGTGCCGAGGACGGCGGCGGTGGCGGCCAGGGTGAGCGCGGCGGTGCGCGGGGAGAGCTGCTCGGTGAGCCGGCGGGCCAGCGGGGCGGCGAGCAGCGGCAGCAGCAGCGGGATCCAGACGGCCCAGGTCACGGTTGCTCCCCGAGCAGCTCGCGGAGCAGCCGTTCGTCCTCGCCGGACAGGTCGGAGACGAAGCGGGCGAGCACGGTGGAGCGGTCGCGGCCGCGGTCGAGTTCGGTGCGCATCCGGCGGGCGGCGAGGCCGTCGGCGTCCTGGACGGTCGGGGTGTAGGCGAAGGCCCGGCCCGCCTTGGTGCGGGCGACGGTGCCCTTCTCGTGCAGCCTGGCCAGGATGGTGGCGATGGTGGTGCGGGCCAGGTCGGCGTCGAGCGCGTCCTGCACCTGCTGCGGGGTGAGCGGGGTGCCGGCGGCCCAGAGGACGGCGAGCACCTGGGCTTCGAGCTCCCCCGCCGGCCGACGGGCGGTCGTGTCCGTCATGTCGCGCGAACCTCCGGCGTTCGTCTACAGTCCTGTCGATCGACGTCTACACCACTGTAGACGCCAGGGGGTGGTCCGGAATTGGACCCCCCCAAGGTAACGGGAGGTCCGCCAGCCTTGCCCCAGTCAGTGTTCCTCGGAACCGCGAGCTCGCCGCACGCCGCGTCCGTTCTGGTACATGTTGTCCCTGTGACTCCGAACGTTCATCCCCCCGCCCACCTGCTCGCCTACGACGGCAGCGGGATCGACGGCAGCCTCTACACCCGGGTCACCGGGTGGGCCGAGTCCGCGCCGCACTGGTTCGACCAGCTGACCAAGGAATGGTCCGCGTACGGCCTCGCGGTGTTCGCGCTGCTGATGGTGTGGGGCTGGTGGCGGGCCCGGGGCGCCGATTCGGTGGTGATGGCCCGGGTGCTGGCCTCGCCGCTGATCGTGGTCGGCGCGTACCTGGTCAACTCGGTCTTCAAGGGGATGGTCGAGGAGAACCGGCCCTGCCAGCAGATCCCGGGCAGCTTCACCATCGAGGCCTGCCCGCCGCCCGGCGACTGGTCGTTCCCCAGCAACCACACGGTGATCGCGTTCGCCGCCGCCACCGCGCTCTGGTACGCCGACCGCCGGCTCGGCTGGATCGGCCTGCTCGCCGCCGTGCTGATGGGTGCCTCCCGGGTCTGGGTCGGCGCGCACTACCCGCACGACGTGGCCGTGGCCGCGCTGGTCGGCGTCCTGGTGGCGCTCCCGCTGGCGGCGCTCGCCGGACGGGCGGCACCGCTGGTGGACCGCCTGCGCACCGGCCCGCTCGGCCCCGTCCTCGGCGCCGGAGCGGCCTGACCCCTCGCAGGTTGTATGGACAACTCTCGCAGGCGGTTCACCCGCCCGACGGGAGCCGGACGACCTGCGGCCACCTCGCGGCCCGAGCCTGTCCGCATGAAGGTAATCGTCGTAGGAGCAGGCGTGCTGGGCACCATGCACGCCTGGCAGGCCGTCGAGCGCGGCCACGAGGTCGTCCACATCGAGCGCGAGGCCGAGGCCCGCGGCGCGTCCGTCCGCAACTTCGGACTGGTCTGGGTCAGCGGACGCGCCGCCGGCGAGGAACTCGAGGTCGCGCTGCGCGCCCGCGAACTCTGGGAGCAGATCGGCGCCCGCGTCCCCGGCCTGTGGTTCCGCCCCAACGGCTCGCTCACCCTGGCCCGCACCGAGGCCGAACTCGCCGTCGCCGAAGCCGCCGTGAAACTGCCCGACGCCGCCGCCCGCGGCTACCGGCTGCTGGACGCCGACCAGGTCCGGGCCGTCAACCCGGCGCTGCGCGGCACCTTCCTCGGCGGCCTGCACTGCACCCGGGACGGCGCCGTCGAGTCCCGGGTCGCCCAGCCCGCGCTGCGCGCCGCGCTGGAGGCCACCGGCCGCTACACCTTCCGGCCCGGACGCGAGGTCCGCGAGGTGGTGGGCGCCGCCGCCGTCCGCGACGACCACGGACAGCTGCACCAGGGCGACCAGGTGATCCTGTGCACCGGCGCCTGGCTCGGCGGCCTGGTCCGCGAACTCGCCCCCGACCTGCCGGTGCGCCGGGTGCGCCTGCAGATGATGCAGACCGACCCGCTGGGCGAGACGCTCACCACCTCGGTCGCCGACGGCGACTCGTTCCGCTACTACCCCGCCTTCGCCGGCCCCGAGCTGGACGCGCTGCGCGCCGCCCAGCCGCAGCCGCCGGTCGCCGCCGAGCACAAGATGCAGCTGCTGATGGTCCAGCGCAAGGACGGCGGCCTCACCATCGGCGACACCCACGAGTACGACCAGCCGTTCGGCTTCGACGTGGTCGAGGACCCGTACGAGCACCTCGCCGCCGTCGGCGAGGCGCTGCTCGGCCGACCGCTGCCGAAGATCCGCCGCCGCTGGGCCGGCGTCTACGCCCAGTGCCTGGACAGCACCCGGGTGGTGCACCGCCAGCAGGTCGCCGAGGGCACCTGGCTGGTCACCGGCCCCGGCGGCCGCGGCATGACCTGCTCGCCCGCCATCGCCGAGACCACCGCCGACCTCGCCGGGCTCTGACACCTTCGATCGCAGAGGCAGAACATGACCACGCACGATGTGACCCTGGTGGTGCTCGACATGGCCGGCACCACCGTCGCCGACGACGGCCTGGTGGAGCTCGCCTTCGACGCCGCCGCCCGCTCGCAGGGTGTCGAGCCCGGCAGCCCCGAACACGCCGGCATGCTGGCGCACGTACGCGTCACCATGGGCGAGTCCAAGATCTCGGTCTTCCGTCACCTGTTCGGCGACGAGGACCGCGCCCGGGCCGCCAACCTGGCCTTCGAGGCCGGCTACGAGAACCTGGTCGACCAGGGCCGCTGCGAGGCGCTGCCCGGCGCCGCCGAGGCGATCGCCGAACTGCGCGGCCATGGCCGGAAGGTGGTCCTCACCACCGGTTTCTCCCGCACCACCCAGGACCGCATCCTGGCCGCCCTCGGCTGGCAGTCCCTCGCCGACCTGACGCTGTGCCCCGCCGACGCGGGCCGTGGCCGTCCCTACCCCGACATGGTGCTCACCGCGCTGCTGCGCACCCGCGCCGACTCGGTCCGGCAGATCGCGGTGGCCGGCGACACCGGCTACGACATGCTCACCGGCACCCGGGCCGGCGCGGCCGTGGTGGCGGGCGTGCTCACCGGCGCCCACGACGAGGCCCGGCTGCGCGCCGACGGCGCCACCCATGTGCTCGGCTCGATCGCCGAACTGCCGGCGGTGCTGCGCGGCTGACGTCCTGCTCAGCGGCCCCGGGGCGACGTCCCGGGGCCGCCCGTGGGCTGGCCCGGTGACAGTTCGCGTGCTTATCTGACGGTATGTCGCTCTCATTGAGGTCGGTCGGCCTGCTCACGCTCGGCCTGGCGCTGGCCGCCGGCTGCGGATCCCCCGGCAACAGCCCGTCCCCCAGCCCCACGACCAGCAGCGCCGAGCCGGCCACGAGCGAGCAGCCGGCCAGCCCGTCGCCGTCGCCGTCCAGCCCGTCGCCGTCGCCGTCGCCGACCTCGGCGCCTTCGGCGGGCGCCGCCGACCTCGCCGGGCAGCGGATCGTCTACTCCTACCCCGGCACCACCCCGCCCGCCGCACTGCTGCAACGCATCCGCGAAGGCCGGGTCGCCGGAGTGATCTTCTTCGCCGAGAACGTCGGCACCGACCCGGCCGTCCTGCGCACCGCCGTCAGCCAGCTTCGGCAGGCCGAACAGCAGGCCCCGCACCCCCGGCCGCTGCTGCTGATGACCGACCAGGAAGGCGGCCTGGTCCGGCGACTGCCCGGCGGCCCCGCGCAGTCCGCGAAGGACGTCGGCCGGGCCGCCGACCCGACCGCCGCCGCCACCGCCACCGGAGGCCAGGCCGCCGCGACGCTCGCCGGCTTCGGACTCAACCTCAACCTGGCGCCCGTGCTCGACGTCTTCCGCACCCCCGGCGACTTCGCCGACAGCGCCCAGCGCTCGTACAGCAGCGACCCGGTGGTCGTCGGCAAGCTCGGCTCCGCGTTCATCAAGGCCCAGCAGGGCGCGGGCGTCGCCGCCACCGCCAAGCACTTCCCGGGCCTCGGCAGCGCCCCCGCCGGGGCGAACACCGACGAGGAGCCCGTCACCCTCACGGTTCCGCTGAACCAGCTGCGCACCGTCGACGAACGCCCCTACCAGGACGCGGTCGCCGCAGACGTCAAACTGGTGATGCTCTCCTGGGCGGTCTATCCCGCCCTCGACCCCGGCACCCCCGCCGGGATGTCGGGCCCGATCGTCCGCGACGAGCTGCGGGGGCGGCTGAACTACCAGGGCGTCACCATCACCGACGCGCTGGAGGCCAAGGCGCTCGACCCCGTCGGCAGCACCGGCAAGCGTGCGCTGGCCGTGGCCTCGGCCGGCGTCGATCTGATCCTGTGCTCCGCGCGCGACGTCGCCCAGGGCGACCAGGCGGCCGCGGCGCTGGCGGGCGCGCTGGACGCCGGGGACCTCGACCGCGACGGGTTCACCGCCTCCGCGAACCGGGTGGACACGCTGCGCGATTCGCTCAAGTAGCGGACAGGGTGGGCGAGTTCAGGCCCAGTGGTCGGTCCGCGTGGCGGGTGGGGCGTCAACCGGGCCGCCGGGCACGGGTGTTGCCGGTCCGGCCGGGCGGGTTCCTTCGGCCGCCGCGGGGTGCTCAGCGGAACACCAGGACGATCAGGGCTGCGCCGCAGGCGACGAACAGCGCCAGGCGGAACGCGGCGACACGCATCGGCATCTCGGGTCGGTGCGGGGCGAACTGCGGCTGGGGCGGCCGCCGTTGGAGCTGGGGCGGCATCGGGCGCGGCGGGCGGGGCGGGCCCGTTGTCGCCGCGTCGTCCGGGTGGTCGGGCCAGGTCGGCGGGGTGCCGGTGGCCTGGCGGTGCAGGGCGGCGAGACGGCGGCGGGCGAGCGGGGTCGGCGGCGGGTTGTGTGCCGGGTCGGGCCAGCGCAGGACGGACAGCCGCCGGGCCGGGGTGCGGAACCGGCGCTCGAAGGCGAGGAGTTCGTCCGTGGTGAGCGACTCGTCCAGGTAGTTCCAGCGGCCCGCCTCGGCCGGCTCGCCGTGCAGGCGGTACACGGCGGCCAGGCGGTGGCGCGCCGTCAGGTCGGTCGGGTGGTTCGACACCAGGCTGCGCAGCCGCCGCCGGGCCATCGGGACGCGGCCCGCCGCGAGGTCGGCGTCGGCGCGGGCGAGGGCGGCGGGCAGGGGCATGACGGGATGCTGGCCGAGCCGTGGTGCGGAGGTCAATCGGGTTCGGGCAGGTCAGTGCGTGGAGCGCAGGTTGAGCAGGATCACGCCGGCGATCACCAGGGCGATGCCGCACCACTGGAGACGGCCCAGGGACTCGCCGAAGAAGGTGGCGCCTATGGCCGCCACGGCGGCCGTGCCCGCGCCGGACCAGACGGCGTAGGCGACGGAGACCGGGATGTGCCTGAGGGCGCGGCCCAGCAGGAGGAACGACAGCACGTAGCCGACGGCCACGGCCAGGCTGGGCCACAGGCGGGAGAAGCCGTCGGTGAGTTTGAGCAGGCTGGTCGCGCAGACCTCGCCGGCTATCGCGAGGGCGAGCAGCAGGTACGGCATCAGGACGCCGGGGCGGCGCTGAGGGAAGCGAGGAAGCCGAGGTCCGCGTGGACCAGGCTGTCCAGCACCGTGATGCCGTCGGCGGCCGGGATCGGGACGGTGGACGGCACCGCGAGGACGGCGCAGCCGGCGGCGTGCGCGGAGGCGACACCGGTCGGGGTGTCCTCGACGGCGACGCAGGCGGCCGGGGCGAGACCGAGACGGTCGGCGGCGGCCAGGTACGGGTCCGGGGCGGGCTTGGTGCGGGGGGTGTCCTCGGCGGCGAGCGTGGTGGCGAACCAGTGCGGGCCGAGAGCGCCCAGGACGAGATCGACGACGCGGCGCGGGGAGGCGGAGACCAGGGCGGCGGGGATCCGCGCGTCGCGGAGCGCGGCGAGCAGGGCGAGGGCGCCCGGGCGGGGGACGATCTCGGCCTCGACCTTGGCGGCGAAGGCGTGGTTCAGGTGCTCGACGAGTTCGGACTCGGGGCGGGAGGTGCGGCTCGCCCGGTGCAGGTGGGCGGCGGTGTGCTCGACGGCCTGGCCGAGGACGTCCGGGAGGTCGGCGTCGGTGAGGGTGAGGCCGAGCTCGGCGGCGAGTTCCGCTGCGGCCTGCCACCAGAGGTGCTCGGTGTCGACCAGGGTGCCGTCCATGTCGAACAGGACGGCGGCGGGGTGGGATGCAGGCATGGCGGTACCTTACGTGGGCATGTCGGGCGCCGACGAGAGGGCTGCGTGGCGCGGGGCGCGAGTGGCTGTGGGCGGGGAGGGCGACGCGGGGTGCAAGTGGCAGTGGGCGGGCGGCTTGGGGCTCGTTGCCTTCCGCTCCGCGCAGTTCTCCCCCAGCCCTGGCGGGCCGGGAGGTGCCCCCACGCGCCCCTGGCGGGGCGCGGAAGTTCAGAGCGGGCGAGATTGAGCGGCGGGTCGACGGGTCGGCGATCCTGCGCGAAGCGGACGGGTGCGACCTGGCAGCCGCGTGCCAGCAGCCTCTTCCTCCGTGCCCCGACCGGCCGTCAGGACGCGCGGTCTACGAGGACGGGGCGGGTGGGGAGGGTGAGGGTGGCGTGGGTGCCGAGGGGGAGGGTGGTGGCGGTTTCGGTGGGGAGGTCGGACTTGATTTCGGTGCCGTCGGGGAGGCGGACGGTGAGGCGGGTGACGGCGCCGAGGAAGGAGGCGGCGATCACCTGGGCGGGGCCGTCCGTCGCGGGGGTGAGGCCGACGTTCTCGGGGCGGACCAGGACGTGCAGCTCGCCGGCGGCGGGGAGGGTGCCGTCCACGGGGTGGCGGCGGCCGAGGACCTCGACCTGGCCGTCGGCCGTGCGCACGCACGGGATGCGGCTCATGGTGCCGACGAACTCCGCGACGAACGCGGTGGCCGGCCGGGAGTACAGCTCGGAGGGCGTGGCGCACTGTTCGAGCCGGCCGGCGCGCAGGACGGCGACGCGGTCGGCCATCGAGAGGGCCTCCTCCTGGTCGTGGGTGACGAACAGGGTGGTGATGCCGAGTTCCTGCTGGAGGCGGCGGATCTCCTCGCGCAGGGCGAGGCGGACCTTGGCGTCGAGGGCGGAGAGCGGCTCGTCGAGGAGGAGGACGCGCGGCTGGAGGGCGAGTGCGCGGGCGAGGGCGATGCGCTGCTGCTGACCGCCGGACATCTGGTGCGGGTAGTGGTCCGCGCGCTGCGGGAGGCCGACCAGTTCGAGCAACTCGTGGGCGCGCCTGCGGCGTTCGGCCTTGGCGGCGCCGCGCATGCGCAGGCCGAAGGCGACGTTGTCGGCGGCGGTGAGGTGCGGGAAGAGGCTGTAGGACTGGAACACCATGCCGGCGTCGCGCTTGTGGGCGGGGATCCGGGTGATGTCCTCGCCGTCGACCAGCACCTCGCCGGAGTCGTGGGTCTCGAACCCGGCGAGGATGCGCAGCGCGGTGGTCTTGCCGCAGCCGGACGGGCCGAGCAGGGCGAGGAGTTCGCCCGGGTTGACCGTCAGGTCGAGTCCGTCGAGGGCGGTGGTGGTGCCGAACTGCCGCCGCAGCGAGCGGAATTCGACGGTGGCGCTGGTGGTGGTGCCTGCGGTGGGGGCGGCGGTGGCGGTGCTCATGGGGTGGTGGTCTCCGGGGAGGCTCAGGAGGCGGTGGCGGTCTTGTGGCGGCGCTCGCGGCCGGCGGCGGCCAGCAGGAGCAGCAGCACCCAGGTGATCAGCAGGCTGAGTACGGACACCGCGACGGACATCTGGCCCTGGCTGTTGCCGACCGAGTAGATCCACACGGCGAAGGGCTGGTAGCCGAGGATCGAGGCGGTGGTGAACTCGCCGAGGACCAGGGCCAGGGTGAGGAAGGAGGCGTTCAGCAGCGCGCCGCGCAGGTTCGGGAGGATCACCTGGACGACGGCCCGCGGCCAGCTCGCGCCGCAGTTGCGGGCGGCCTCGACCAGGGTGCGCACGTCCACGGCGCGCAGGCCGGAGTCCAGGGCGCGGTAGGCCAGCGGCAGGGCCATCAGGACGTAGGCGATCACCAGGACCAGCGGGAACTGCGGCTGCTGGATGAACACGAAGGTCTGGAAGAACGGGGTGTCCATCAGGTGGTCCGGGCCCCAGCGGAGCACGCCGATCAGGCCGGCGGTCAGCGCGACCGGCGGCACCACCAGCGGCAGGGTGCAGACCACTTCGAGCAGCGGGCGGAGCTTCGGCGAGCCGAGCCGGACCGCGATCATCGCGGGCACCAGCAGGAGCAGCAGCACCACCACGGTGACCGCGGCGAGTTCCAGGGTGAGCACCAGGCTGTCGGTGAAGCCCGGGGCGGACAGCAGGCCGGTGTAGGCGTCGAAGGAGATGCCGTTCCGGTCGTCGATGGAGAACCACACCGAGGCGGCCATCGGGATCAGGAAGTACAGGCCGGCCAGCAGCAGGACCGCCCCGCGCCAGACCCGCAGACGGGAGATCAGCTGAGCCATCGTGCACTCCGGCGCTGGAGGGGCAGGTAGACGGCCATCACCAGGACGGCGACGATGATCATGTCCAGGCTGAGTGCCAGCGCCAGGTTGCCCTGGCCGACCAGCACGTTGCCGGACAGCGCGTCCGCGATCTGACGGCTGATCAGCGGCACGGTGGCGCCGACCATCGCGGCGGCGGTGGCGTACGCGGCGAACGCAGAGCCGAACAGCAGCACGAAGCCGCCGAGCAGCGACGGGAACAGGATCGGCAGGGCGACGTGCCGCCAGTACTGGAGGCTGGTGGCCCGGTTGTTCTGGGCGGCCTCGCGCCACTGGACCCGCAGGCCCTCCAGCGCGGGGGTGATGGTGAGCACCATCAGCGGCACCAGGAAGTACAGGTAGACGACGGTCAGGCCGGTGAAGCTGTACAGCGACCAGCCGTGGTCGGTCAGGTGGAACATCTTGGTCACCTCACCGGCGTTGCCGAGGGTGGCGACGAACGCGAACGCCAGCGGCAGGCCACCGAAGTTGGCGAGTACGCCGGAGGCGGTCAGCACCGCCTCGCGCAGCATCCGGAAACGGGAGGTGAGGACCGCCTGGGCGATCGGCACGCCCAGGACGGTGCCGAGCAGCGCGGTCAGCGCGGACAGCTTCACGCTGGAGAGCAGCGCGGTCCAGTACGCGCCCTGCACCGACTCGGTGAGGTTGGCGGTGGTGAACGAGCCCGCGCCGGTCTCCGCGTCGCTGGAGACGGTGAACGCGCCGGTGACGATGGCGACGGCCGGCAGGCCGAAGCCGATCAGGAAGAACACCAGCAGCGGGACGGTGGCCAGCCAGGCCTTGCCGCGCAGCAGGCGGCGCCCGGCGGGCGACGGGGTGGAGTCCGAGGGGGTGTGGGGTGTCGTGGCGGCGTCGGCGGCCCCCGGGCCGCCGCTGAGGTCAGCGGCGGCCGGGACCGGCACCGGGGTGGGAGCCGTGGTCATGTCGGTCGATCAGCCCTGGATCGCCTTGGCCCAGTTCTCGGTCACGACCTTCTTGGCCGCGTCGATCTGCTCCGAGGTGGGGAAGGTGGTGAACGGCTTCTCGATGGCCGGCAGCTTGGCCGCGGCGGCGGTGTCCAGGGTGCCGTCCTTCTTCATGGCGTCGAACAGCGCCGGGGTGGCGTAGCCGCCCAGGAAGCCGTTCTGGCCCTCGGCCGAGTACAGGTACTCCATCCACAGGCGGGCGGCCGCCGGGTGCGGGGCGTCCTTGTTGATGGCCTGGTTGTAGAACTGGGCGTAGGAGCCGTCGGTGGGGACGGTCACCTGCCAGTCGAGGCCCTTGCCCTTGAACTCGTCGGTGTAGCCGGCGTTCAGGTACGACCAGTCGATCGAGATCGGGGTCTCGCCCTTCTCGACGGTGGCGGGGGTGGACTCGACCGCGTTGAAGTTGCCGGACTGCTTCAGCTTGGCGAAGAAGTCGATGCCGGGCTGGATGTTGTCCAGCGAACCGCCGTTGGCGAGCGCGGCCGCGTACACGCCGCCGAACGCCGAACCGGACTTGGTCGGGTTGCCGTTCAGCGCGACCTGGCCCTTGTACTCGGGCTTAAGCAGGTCGGCGAAGGTCTTCGGGCAGTTGGCGACCTTCTTGGCGTCGCAGCCGATCGAGATGTAGCCGCCGTAGTCGTTGACCCGCAGACCGGCCGGGTCCTTCATGGTGTCCGGGATCTTGTCGAAGTTCGCGACCTTGTACGGGGCGAGGAGGCCCTCCTTGGCGGCGGACAGCGCGAACGCCGAGCCCAGGTCGAGCGTGTCGGGCGCGCGGTCCTGGCCCTTGCGGGACTTGACCGCGTTGATCTCGTCCTGGCTGGAGCCGTCCGGGTTCTCGTCCTCGATCTCGATGCCGTACTTCGCCTTGAAGCCGTCCATCAGCTTGCCGTAGTTGGCCCAGTCGCGCGGGAGGGTGATGACGTGCAGCTTGCCCTCCTTCTTCGCGGCGGCCACCAGGCCGTCCATGCCGCCGAAGTCGGCCAGCGAGGTGGCGGTCTTGGCGTTGCCCGAACCGCCCTTGGCGTCACCGGACTTGGCGGCCTGGCCGGCGGAGCCGCAGGCGGAGAGGGAGAGCGCGGCAGCGGTCAGCACGGCCGCGAGGGCGGCGGCGCGGTGGCGGTGCACGGTCACGGGAGGGTCTCCTGGAGGAAGGGGAGCTGCAGAGATCACGAGAGGTGTTCGATGCGTGGCGCGGTGTCGGTCCTGGCCCAAGTTGGCCAGCCAACTTCCGTCGCCCGAGCTAAGTACGCCCGAGGCCGGTGACGGGAAAGTGAACGGACGGCCCAGCGCAGGGGGCGGCTGTCGGAACGGTCGCGCCCCGCGTGGGGCGGTGCGACAGCAGCGGCTACAGTCAATGGTGTACGCGCGATCACAGCGCGGACACGGCCCAATCTCCTTACCAGCCAAGGGAAATCGACGCACGTGGCATCCGACCAGGACAGCGCCGCCGGCTCGCTCTACCGCAAGGTGGCCGCCGACCTGCGCGAAGCGATCACCTCCGGCTCGTTCGGCGACGCCGGCCGACTCCCCGCGGAGGGCGCCCTCGCCGAGCAGTACGGCGTCTCCCGCGGCACCGTCCGGCAGGCCCTCGCCCTGCTGCGCGCCGACGGACTGGTCACCTCCCGCCGCGGCACCCGCCGGGTCGTCCTCGGCAGCGCCCGCGTCCAGTCCTTCTCCGAACTGCTCTCCTTCACCCACTGGGCCCGCTCCATGGGCGAAGAACCCGGCGGCCGACTGGAATCCATCGTCCGCCGCCCCGCCGACGCCGCCGAACGCGAACAACTGCGCCTCGAACCCGGCACCGAGGTCTACGCGATGCTCCGGCTGCGCACCCTCTCCGGCACCCCCGTCATGGTCGAACGCACCGTCTACCCGCCCCGGGTCGGCGAACTCGTCGCCCAACTGCCGCCCGACGCCGTCTCGCACACCGAACCGCTGCGCGAACACGGCATCCTGTTCAGCGACGCCGACCACACCATCGACGTGATCGGCGCCAACGCGGACGACGCCCGGCTGCTCGGCTGCCGGCGGGGCAGCCCGCTGCTGCGCGAGAAGCGGCGGACCACGGACCCCACCGGCACGCCGGTGGAGTGGTCACAGGACCGGTACCTGCCCGGGACGGTGGCGTTCTCCATCCACAACTCGCTCGCGTCCTCGGCGCTTTCGCGGCACGCGCGGGAGAACGACTGAAATTCGGGTGCGTCCGGTCGGCTTCGCGGTGCACCATCCGGGGATGACCGAGATCACCCGCATCAGCCCCGCCGAGCTGCACCCCACCGGCGGCTACGCCCACATCACCGTCGTCGAGGCCGGGCGCACCGCGCACCTGGCCGGGCAGTGCCCGATGGACCGCGAGGACGTGCTGGTCGGCGAGGGCGACCTGTTCGCCCAGATCGACCAGGTGGTGGCCAACTCGCTCGTCGCGCTCGCCGCTGTCGGGGCCGGCCCGGAGCGGGTGGTCCGTTCGGTGATCTACGTGGTGAGCGACCGCAGCGAGGTGCTGGCAGCCGCCTGGGACCACCTGCAGGCCGGTCCGCTGGCCCCCGCGTTCGCCACCGCCAGCACGCTGCTGGGGGTCACCGCGCTCGGCTACACCGGGCAGCTGGTGGAGATCGACCTGACGGCGGCACTGACCGACTGACCGGCGACCTGGTGGCTGTCCGGCTGCCGCGGCGGAGCACGTCGCCGGGGGTGCCGGTCGAGTAGCGCTAGCTCCGGGACAGGACGGTGTCCGTCCAGCGGCGGAGCAGGGTGAGCAGGGTCGACACGCGGCGGACGCCGCCCGGGAAGGCGGGCAGCAGCAGGACGGCGGGCAGGCAGGCCGTGGTCACCAGAACCACGGGCAGCAGGGCCAGGGCCACGACCACTGCGCGCTGGCAGGCGGCCAGCTGTCGGACGACTGCGGTGAACATCAATGCGCCTTTCGCTGCGGGGGGTTGAGGGTTTCTCCTAGTCTTCGACGCAGGTCGAGGGTTGCACCAGGCGCAACGGGTTGCCACTTCCCCGCAACGGCCGGGGAGGGGAGCCCATGACACTCGAACCGCAGGGCGGCGAGCCGGAAGTCGCCGCCTTCACGGCCTTCCTGGGGCAGTTGTTCCAGGCCCTGCGGATCTCGCTCAACTGGTCCGCACCGACCGGCTGTTGGTCGAGGTCAGCGACGACGACCACGAACTCCCGTCCCTGAACGACGACGATCCGTACGCGGACAGCGGCCGCGGCCTGCTGCTGGTCAGCCGGTTCGCCGACCGCTGGGGAACGTCCCGCAAGGCGGTCGGCAAGGTGGTCCGGTTCGAGCTGGCGGCAGGGATCGACCAGGAACGGGAGTGACGGGCAGCACCGGCTCCAGGACGATGCGGGTCGAGGGCGAGCAGGCCGTTGTGCAGTTCTCGGTCGGCTGGTGGCTGGGGCATGACTTTCGGCAGATTCGCCGGTGGGGGCGGTCGCCGTAGGGTCGTGGGCATGCGGATGAGTGGGGCGGCGCTGCCGGTGGGGGCGGCGGGGTGTGTCGGGCTGGGTGTGACGAGCCTGTGGTGGGTGCTGCCGGCGGTCGGGTTGTCGTTTCTGGCGGGGCTGCGGACGGAGCGGGTGCGGCCGGCGGCGGTGGTGTTCGCCGTGCTGGTGGCGGGTGGGGTGCTGGTGGTCGGGGCGGTGCCGTCCTGGATCCTGCTGGGGCTGCGGTTCGTCGTGCTGGCCGTGTGCACCGGGATGGGGCCGTGGTTGTTGGGGCGGTTCTGGCGGCAGTCGCAGGAGTTGGTGCGGGCGGGGTGGGAGCGGGCGGAGCGGCTGGAGCGGGAGCAGCAGTTGGTCGCCGAGCAGGCCCGGTTGCGGGAGCGGGCCCGGATCGCGCAGGACATGCACGACGCCCTCGGGCACGATCTCAGCCTGATCGCGCTGCGCGCCGGGGTGCTCAAGCTCGCCCCCGACCTGGCTCGGCCCCACCGGGAGGCAGTGCAGGAGATCCGGGCGGGTGCGGCCGCCGCCGTCGATCGGCTCGGTGAGGTGATCGGCGTTCTGCGCGCCGGGGAGGAGGGCGACGCGGCCCGCGGACCGGCCGACTCGGACATTCCGCACCTGGTGGCGGAAGCGGCCTCCGCCGGTCTGGACGTCCGTTCGGAGATCACCGGTGGGCCGGACGGGCTTCCGCGGGCCGCCGAGCATGCCGCGTACCGGGTGGTGCAGGAGGCGCTGACCAACGCCGCCAAGCATGCCCCGGGGGCGGCCGTCGTCGTGGAGGTGGCGTACACGGCCGAGGGTGCCCGGCTCAGGGTGGCCAACGGCGGCGCCCCCGGAGTGCCGTCGGCGGCCGGTGGCGGGCGGGGCCTGGTCGGGCTGGCCGAGCGGGTGCGGCTGGCCGGCGGCAGTTTCGCGTACGGGCCGGGGACGGACGGCGGGTTCGAGGTGGTGGCCGAGCTGCCGCGCCGTCCCGCCGGGCCCGTTCCGGCGGGGCCCGCCGCCCCGCCGTCGCCGGTGCGTGAACTGCGGCGGGCCCGGCGCAAGGTCGGCCGGACGCTGGCTGCCGTGGTGCTCGTCCCGCTGGCGACGGCCGTCCTGCTGACCGTGGCGCTGCGGGTGTGGACGCTGTACGTGGTCAGCCTGTCGGTGCTGGACCCGGAGGTGTACGCCACCCTCCAGGTGGGGCAGGATCAGGCCTCGGTCGAGCGGGTGCTGCCCGGCCACCGGTTGCCGTACCGGCCGCCGGGCGGGCCCTCGACGCCCGCGCCGCCGTCCGGGGAGGGCGTTTCGTGCGTCCACTACGCCATCACCGCCCAGCTGTTCGTGGACCGGGCGGGCGATGCGTACCGGCTGTGCTTCCAGGACTCCCGGCTGGTCTCGCGCGACGTGCTCGCCTCCTGACCGCCCGCCACCGTCCCGATCGAAAGACCGACAGGAGCAGACGATGACCACCGCACCGATCCGGGTGCTGCTCGCCGACGACGAGCCGATGATCCGCGCGGGGCTGCGCGCCGTGCTCGCCACCGACCCGGGCATCGAGATCGTCGCCGAGGCCGGGGACGGCCGGGAGGCCGTCGAACTGGTGCGGCGTCACCGGCCGGACGTCGCCGTGCTGGACATCCGGATGCCGGGGACGGACGGCATCGCGGCCGCCGCCGAGATCCGCCGGGGCGGCCTGACCACCGGGCTGCTGATGCTGACCACCTTCGGGGAGGACGATTACATCCTGCGCGCGCTCAGCGGCGGTGCGAACGGCTTCCTGATCAAGTCCGGCGAGCCCGAGGAACTGCTCGCCGGGGTGCACGCGGTGGCGGGCGGGGCGGCCTACCTCTCACCCAAGGTGGCCGCCCGGGTGGTCGCCCACCTGGCCGCCACCGGGGCCGGCGGCCCCGCCGGCCGGCGCGCCGGGGCCCGGGAACAGGTGGCCGCCCTGACCGCCCGGGAACGGGAGGTGCTGACGCTGGTCGCGGCCGGACTGTCCAACGGCCGGATCGCCCGCCGGCTGGGAGTGGTCGAAGGCACCGTGAAGGCCCATGTGAGTTCCATCCTGGCGCGACTGGGGGTGGCCAACCGGGCGGCGGCCGCCGTCCTCGCCCACGAAGCCGGGCTGACCCTCGGCGCGGGCTGCGCGGGCGGTCCACGGGACTGAAGCCGTGCCGGGGGCGGGTGGCGCCGACAGCAGCCACCCGAGGACCGGCACCCCGGTCAGGGCCGACACGGCGCGGGTGACCGCCGGACGCAGCGTGAGCACCACGGCCGCCGTGACGGTGCCGCCGAGCGCGGCACCGGCGAGCACGTCGTGCGGGTAGTGCACCCCGGCCGCCACCCGCAGCGCGGCCGTGGCCCCGCCGACGGGGACGGCGAGCAGCGCCCAGCGCGGGCGCAGCAGCACCAGCCCCGTCGCCAGCGCGACCGCCAGGGTGGCGTGGTTGCTGGGGAACGACCAGTCGCCCGGCGGCGGGCAGTCGGCGACGGCCGTGCCGGGCAGTGCGGCCAGTGCCCGGCAGGGCCGTTCCTCGTCGAGGAACACCTTCAGGACCTCGCTCGCCCCGTAGGCCAGCACCGTGCCGAGCCCGACCAGCGCCACCCCCGCGACCGCCCCGGCGGCCCGGCGGGCCCGGGCCGTCCACCAGCAGAACGTCAGCAGCAGCCCCAGCACCAGCAGCCCGGCCTCGGTGGCCGGCGCCGGCAGCGAGGCCACCGCGTGCGGGGCGTCGCCGACGGCCTCCACCACCCGCCGGTAGCCGTCGGCCGACCACCCGGCCGACACCCGCACCGGCCCCGTCCCGCCGTCCTGCGCCGGTGCCAGCAGGGCCACCACCCCGGCCCCCGCGCCGAGCACGGTCGCGGCGAGGACGGGCCTGGCGGCGGCCCCTGCCCTGGATTTCCTGTGCGTGTACGTCATGGTCCGGACGGTAGGAGTCGGGGACCCTGTTCCGCCCGGCCCGAAAGTCAAGCGGCACCCCTGACGATGGTCGGGGTTGACAGCGCCGCCTCAGCTCATCAATTCCAGGAGCAGCGGCCGGAATTCGGCGAACGCCGGGGTGTTGGCAGCCGCAGGGTCCTTCGCGGCTTCGTCCCAGCGGCGGACGGCGACCGCGTCGGCGGCGGAGGGGTGGGCGGCGAAGGCCTCGGCCTCCTCGGGGGTCATCGGGCCGCCCTGCAGGCCGAGGGTGTGGACGGAGGCGGGGGAGAGCTCGGCGAAGTAGTCGGGTTCGGTGGTGCAGAGGTAGCGCTTGGCCGGGACGTGCAGGCGGACGGGCTCGGTGACGGTGGCGGGGAAACAGCGGGAGAGCCAGCCGGCGGCCGTCTCGCCGTGGCGGTTGTCGGTGCCGGCCATCAACTCCAGGCCGCTGCCGTGGAAGTGGCCGATGTCGTGGAGCAGCGCGGCGGCCACCAGGGCCGGCGGGGCGCCTGCGGTGCGGGCCAACTCGCCTGCCTGGAGCATGTGTTCGGCCATGGTGACGGCCTCGCCGAGGTACTCGCCGGAGCCCTCGCCCGCGAACAGGGCCTCCAGCTCGTCGAGGACGGCGAGGTTGCGGCGCAGCACCGAGAGGGTGGAGGAGAGCGAGTCGAGGTCGGCGTAGCAGCCCTGGAGGTGGCGGCCGCCGGCCCCTTCGAAGGCGGTGCGGGCGTGCAGCAGGCGGGTGTTGTCGAAGATCAGGCAGTCGCCCGGGCCGAGCCGGAACTCGAGCCGGAGCTCGGGGCGGAGGGTGATCGCCGCGAAGCGGCGGTATGCGGCGTAGAAGGCATCGAGCTCCGCGCCGTGGAGCGTGCGCAGGGTGTCGATGGAGCGGTTGTTGAAGCGGATCTCGCGGATCGCGCCGCGCGGGTCGAGCCCGATCATCGGCAGTTCGGCGGCCAGGTCGGCGGTGCGGTCCCGGTAGCGGAACGGCACGGGGGTGCGGGCGAGCAGCGCGAAGGCCTCCGGGTCCTCCTCGCGCAGCAGGGCGGCCGCGCGGAAGCCGTCCACCAGGCCGGAGTCGCCGCCGGCGGCGTCGTTGCGCAGGCAGTGCAGCAGTTGGAGGGTGGGGACGGGGTCGCGGTACGGGTTGTCGGTGTGCGGGGCGATGGCGGCGTCGGTGAACGCGAAGTTCACCGCGTCGGGCTCCACCCGGACGTCGAACAGCTCGCCGTAGTTGGTGTCCCGGACGTACCCGAAACTCCGTGCCACGGCGAGGACTTGGCGCTCCTCGACCGGGACGCCGCGGAGCACCGCGAAGCCGGAGCGGCGGACGGCGGAGAGGACGGCGATCTTCTCCTCCGGGTCGGCCAGGTAGGCCGGCCAGTCGGCCTCGGGCAGGCCGCGGGCGAAGTCGGCGGCCTCCCACAGGCGCTTGCCGTGCTCGGTGCGGTGGTCGCCGTCCTGGTCGGGCGCGTCCCAGCCGGCCGGGTGGAAGGAGCGGTGGCCGTCGGACCACAGTACGCTCAGCCCGCGTTCGTCCTGGGTCGCTTCGGTGGCGGTCAGGCCGTCCGGCAGGTCGCCGATGTGGAACCGCTTCTGCCCGCTGCGGGGGTTGCGGCATTCGGTGCACGGACAGTTGTCGCGCAGCCAGTAAGGGTTGGGGACGGACATGGGAGCAGCCTCCGGTTGTACAGACAACTTCGCGGGGCTGCTCAGCCAAATGCCCGCTTGCGTCCGCCGGTTGCCCGGCCGGTGAACGGTCGGCCACCGGGAGCCGAACCCTGTCCGTGCCGTGGGCCGGCGTGCAGGCCATGACCCTCGACCTGGTCCGCGACCTGCCCAGTGCTCTCCGAGACGCTGTTCGACGACAGCGCATACGTGGGCGGGGGAGAGGTCGATCCGAACCGACTGACCGGCTGGACGGAACTGCCGCACGTCCACGCCCGGCGTGGACACCCGGTTCTTCGCCCGGCCGGACGCCCTGCTGATGCTCCAGGAGGGCGCCTGGCTGGCCGTCCGGGCCTTGGACGAGGAAGCGCTGGACGCGGTGTGCGAGGCGCTTCCGTCCTTCGAAGTCTGACGAGGCGTCAGATCGCCTGATCCCAGGCCTCGGTGGCCGCCGCCACCGCCGCCGCGGCGGAGACGTTGGTGGCCTGGGCGAGGGCTTCGAGGGCGGCGATGACCGTTTCGGGGGTGGCGGCCGGGCCGTAGTGGTTGAGGCGGAGCATGGTGGTGGCGAGCGGGCCGCCGCCGGCCTGGAGGGGCAACTGCGGGGCGTGCCGGCGGAGTTCGGCGGCGAGGTCGGTGGCGTTGAGGCCGTCGGCGGTGCGCAGGGTGGTGGCGACCGGGGCGGCGTGCTCGGCGAGGCGGACGAAGGGGGTGAGGGTGCCGAGGGCGATGGCGCCCGCGCGGGTGGCGGCGGCTGCGGCGCGGTGGCGGGCGATCACCGCGTCGAGGGTCTCGGCGGCGATCGCGTCCAGGCACTCCTCCAGCGCGAGCATCTCCAACTGGGCGGGGGCGTGCGGCAGTTGGGTGCGGCCGGCGTCGGTCCAGCGGGCCTTCCAGTCGAGCAGCGAGAGGTAGGAGCGGCGGGGCGCGGCCGGGTTGGCCTCGATCCGCTGCCAGGCCCGCTCGCTGACCGAGACGGCCGAGACGCCGGCCGGGCCGCCCATCGCCTTCTGGCCGCCGATCACGCACAGGTCGATGCCCCAGGCGTCGGTCAGCAGCGGCTCGGCGGCCACCGAGGCCACCGCGTCCAGCATCAGCAGCGCGCCGTGCTCGCGCACCACGGCGGCGATCTCGGCGACCGGGTTGGTGTTGCCGGTAGCGGCCTCGGCGTGCACCAGGGAGACGAAGTCGATCTCCGGGTCGGCGCGCAGCGCTTCCGCGACCTGCTCGGCGGTGACGGCGGCGTCGAACGGCGCGGCCAGGTCGATCACCTTGGCGCCCGCGTCGCGCAGCCAGCCGCCGAAGGTCTGGCCGTACGGGCCGGTGATCACGTTCAGCGCGGTCGAACCCGGGTGCGCCGCGCCCTTGATCGCCGCCTCCAGGGGCAGCAGCGCCTCGCCCTGGGTGACGATCACATCGGCCTCGGTGTGCAGCAGCGCCGCCACCTTGTCCTCGATCGCGGCGAACCGGTCGGCGGTCATCGGGGGAAGGTCGAGCAGCATGCGGGCAGGCCTTTCGGGCAACGGAGGGGTTCGCCGTGGCGGCACGAGGACCGCCGTGGCGGCACCGGGGCCGCCGTCGAACAGTGTGCCGCAGATCGCCCGGTGCCCCCGCACCGGTGCCGAGTACAGTGCCAGGCATGACAGACGGTGGGGTGCTGCACATCAAGGGCCGGGTACTGGTCGGGCCGGAGGACGTCCGGGACGAACTCTGGGCGGTGGACGGCCGGGTGACCTTCGAGCGGCCCGCGGCCGAACCCGCCGCCACCCTCACCGGCTGGGCGCTGCCCGGCCTGGTGGACGCCCACTGCCACGTCGGCCTGGACGCGCACGGCGCCGTCGACCGGGCCACCAGCGAGAAGCAGGCCCTCACCGACCGGGACGCCGGCACCCTGCTGATCCGCGACGCCGGTTCCGCCGCCGACACCCGGTGGATCGACGACCGCGCCGACCTGCCGAAGATCATCCGGGCTGGGCGGCACATCGCCCGCACCCGCCGCTACATCCGCAACTACGCGCACGAGATCGAGCCCGGCGACCTCGCCGCGTACGTCGCCGCCGAGGCCCGGCGCGGCGACGGCTGGGTCAAGCTGGTCGGCGACTGGATCGACCGCGGCGCCGGCGACCTCGCCGCCTGCTGGCCCGGCGACGCGCTCACCGAGGCGATCGCCGCCGCGCACGCCGAGGGCGCCCGCGTCACCGCGCACTGCTTCGCCACCGAATCGCTGCCCGACCTGCTGGCCGCCGGCATCGACTGCGTCGAGCACGCCACCGGCCTCACCGAGGAACTGATCCCCGCCTTCGCCGAACGCGGCGTGGCGATCGTCCCGACCCTGGTCAACATCGCCACCTTCCCGACCCTCGCGGACGGCGGCGAGAGCAAGTTCCCGCAGTGGTCCGCGCACATGCGCCGCCTGCACGAGAACCGCTACGCGACCGTCGCGGCCGCCCACGACGCCGGCATCCCGATCTACGTGGGCACCGACGCGGGCGGCTCGCTCGCCCACGGCCTGGTCGGCGAGGAGGCCCTGGAGCTGACCAGGGCCGGGCTCAGCCCCACCGAGGCCCTCGCCGCCGCCACCTGGTCCGCCCGCGAGTGGCTCGGCCGCCCCGGCCTCACCGAGGGCGCCCCCGCCGACCTGGTGGTCTACGACGCCGACCCGCGCGCGGACCTGCGGGTACTGGGCGCGCCGCGGCACATCGTGCTCAACGGTGCAAGGGTGTGAGTGGAGCGGACGACGGACGAGCATGCCCTCGCCCGTCGGCGTCGCGGTGGCGCGGCAGCTCCGGGTGCCGTTCCACTTCGCCGGCCCCGACGAACCCGACGACGAGGCCCCGCGGTGGGTGCGTCCGACCTCGTGAACTGGCGTTGTCGGTGCGGCCGATAGGCTTTCGCCATGGCTGCTCGACCCTTGCACGAAATCGTTGAATCCGGCTGGGCCCAGGCCCTCGCGCCGGTCGCCCCGCAGGTCGCCGCGATGGGGGACTTCCTGCGCGGCGAACTCGCCGCCGGCCGCACCTACTTGCCGCCGGGTCCGCAGGTGTTGCGGGCGTTCCAGCAGCCGTTCGCGGACGTTCGGGTGCTGATCGTCGGTCAGGATCCGTACCCGACGCCGGGGCACGCCGTCGGCCTGAGCTTCTCGGTCGCGCCGGAGGTGCGTCCGATACCGCCGAGCCTGGTCAACATCTACCAGGAGTACAGCAACGACCTCGGCTTCCCGCCGCCGTCCAACGGCGACCTGACGCCGTGGGCGAACCAGGGCGTCCTGCTGCTCAACCGGGCGCTGACCACCCAGACCCGCAAGACCAACGGCCACCGAGGCAAGGGCTGGGAGGCCGTCACCGAGCAGGCCATCAAGGCCCTCGCCGGCCGCGGCGGCCCGCTGGTGGCGATCCTCTGGGGCCGCGACGCCCGCGAACTGCGGCCGTGGCTCGGCCAGGTGCCCAGCATCGAATCGCCGCACCCCAGCCCGTACTCCGCGTCCAGCGGCTTCTTCGGCTCCCGCCCGTTCAGCCGCGCCAACGACCTGCTGGTGCGCCAGGGCGGGCAGCCCGTGGACTGGCGGCTGCCGTAACGCTGAAGGGCTCCCCGTGTTCGGGAGAATTCAGCTGAGACCGTGGTGCGGTGTCGGTAGTCCGGGGCCCGGCCGCCGTATCCGCGCAGGCGAGGCGTACGCCCGGCCCAGCGATCATGCCCCGGGACGCCGGGGTGTGCGAAGTCGATGATCTGCCCGGGTGCGCCCATGGGGAACACCGCCTGGATGGGGCGCGCGTCGCGTCCCGGGGCGGCACGCCGTCGGCCCGGGGCGCCTGCGTCCCGTCGGTGTCCGGCTGGCTCGGTCGTCACCGCGGGTGTAGGTGTGGGGTATGGCGCGGTTCGGTACCTGGCGAGCCGCCCTGTCGCGTGGCGGAGAGGCGGCTGCAGAACCGCAGTCGTCAGGTTCTGCAACTGATCGGGGCGGCTCCGGCCGGCGACGGCGCGCGGCGTTTCTCGTCCCGCGCAGCCTCGCGGGCCGGGTGTTCGTGATGCAGCTGGTGGTGGTGCTGCTGCTGGTCGTGACCGCCCTGGCGGAGCTGCTGGTCCAGGCACACGACGACATCAACGAAAGGGCCCGGAGCCGGGCGATGGCCGTCGCGCAGACCTTCGCCAACTCGGCCGGGGTGGTGCCCGCACTGGCCACCAGCAACCCGTCGGCGATCCTCGAGCCCAAGGCCCTGGCAGCATCGCAAGCCTTGGGCGACACGGGCATCCAGGTCATCGACGCGCAGTACGTCCGCGTGACCGACCGCTACCCGTACCGGGTCGGAACGAAGCTGGAGCCCAACATCCTGCCCACCCTGTCCCGCGACCATCCGAACTTCGCAATCGTGCACACCAGCGCCGGTGGGAAGCAGATGGTTGCCCGGGTCCCGGTCTACGACAACGGCCGGTTCGTCGGATGGGTGGCCGCGAGCACCCACATCAGCGACATCAACGGCGTCGTCGGCATGCGCGTGCGCGTCCTCAGCATTGGGGCTGCCGGTGCGCTGGCAGTGTCGGTGCTGGGGACGGCCCTGATCAGCCGGAGGCTCAGTCGGCAGACCCGGGGCCTGGGGCCGGCTGAGATGACCCGGATGTACGAGCACCACGACGCTGTGCTGCACGCGGTGCGCGAGGGCGTCGTGATCGTCGACGGCGAGGGCCGGGTGGTGCTCGCCAACGACGAGGCGCGGCGCCTGCTGGATCTGCCGCCCGACTGCGAGGGCCGCTTGGTGCGGGAGCTGGGTCTGGAGCCGCCGACGGCGGACCTGCTGGCCGGTGGCACCACGGTCAGCGACGAGGTGGTGGCAGCCGGAGAGCGGCTGCTGGCGGTGAACATTCGGCCGACCGGCCAGGTTGACGGCCCGCCCGGCAGCGTGGCCACCCTGCGTGACACCACGGAACTGCGCAGCCTGTCGGGACGGGCGGAGCAGGCACGCGGTCGCCTGCGCCTGGTGCACGACGCCAGCACCGCCATCGGGACAACCTTGGACGTGACCCGCACCGCCGAGGAGCTCACCGAGGCAGTCGTGCCCCGGTTCGCCGACTTCGTCACCGTCGACCTGGCCCCCGGAGTCGTAGCGGGCGAAGAGCCCACCGAGCGGGACTGCCGTGAGGTGGTCCGCGTTGCGCTCGGCGGCATCCGCGACGACGCCCCCTTCTTCCCGCTCGGCCGCACCATCGCCTTCGGCCGGGCCACTCCCCAGGGCTGGAGCCTGGGCACCGGACGCTCCAGGCTCGCACCCCGTCTCACCGACGACGCCGCGTGGCAGGAACAGGACCCGCCCGCCGCCCGCGCCCTGCTGGACTACGGCGTGCACTCGATGATCGCGGCCCCGCTGCTGGCCCGCGGCATCATGCTCGGGGTGGCCGAGTTCTGGCGCGCCGACACCACGGCACCCTTCGAGGAGGACGACCGCTCCGTTGCCGAGGATCTCACCGCGCACGCCGCCCTGTGCATCGACAACGCCCGCCGGTACACCCGCGAGCACACCCTCGCCGCCACCCTCCAACGCCGCCTGCTGCCCGGCGAATTGCTGCCGCAAGCCGCCCTGGAGGTCGCCCACCGCTACCAGCCCGCCCAGGAAGGAGCCGGCGGCGACTGGTACGACGTGATCCCACTGCCCGGCACCCGGGCCGCCCTCGTCGTCGGTGACGTCGTCGGACACGGCATCCACGCCGCCGCGACCATGGGCCGCCTGCGCACCGCCGTCCACAACTTCTCCGCTCTCGACATCCCCCCGGACGAACTCCTCGGCCACCTCGACGAACTCGTCCAGCGCATCGACCGGGAAACCACCGACACAGAGGACACCATCACCGGCGCCACCTGCCTGTACGCCATCTACGACCCCACCGCCGGTCACTGCACGCTGGCCACCGCCGGCCATCCGCCGCCCGTCGTCGTCCACCCCGACGGCAGCGCCTACTACCCGGACATCCCCCAGGGGCATCCGCTCGGCCTGACCGCTCTGCCTTACGAGACCGCCCGGATCGACCTGCCGCCGGGCAGCCTCCTGGTCCTCTACACCGACGGACTCGTCGAGAGCCGCGAGCAGGGCATCGAGGGCGGCCTCCAGCTGCTGCGCGAGAGCGTGGCCCGCCCGCACCGCACCCCGGAAGAGACCTGCATCGCCATCCTGCGCCGCCTGCCGCCCGCCCACCAGAATGACGACGTCACCCTCCTGGTCGCCCGCACCCGCACCCTCAGCCCCGGCAACATCGCCGAGTGGGACGTCCCCCAGGACCCCGCCGCTGTCGGCCACGTGCGCGCGGCGGTCAACGACCAACTCGACGCCTGGGGCATCGAGGACGAAGCCTTCGCCACCGAACTCATCCTCAGCGAACTCGTCACCAATGCCGTCCGCTACGGCGCCCCACCCATCCACGTGCGCCTGATCCGCGACGCCGCCCTCGTCTGCGAGGTCTCCGACGGCACCAGCACCGCACCCCACCTGCGCTACGCCGCCACCACCGACGAGGGCGGACGCGGACTCTTCCTCGTCGCCCAACTCGCCGACCGATGGGGCACCCGGTACACCGAAACCGGCAAGATCATCTGGAGTGAACAAGCACTTGACCAGCTATGAAGCCGTTGTCCGGGTGGGAAGCTGTGCGGCGCCCGCGGCACAAGGGTGGCCCGGGTTCGGGGCCCGGGCCGGTGGGGTCAGTGCTGGGCGACCTGGAAGCAGGCGACGTCGTACTGGGACGGGGCGCCCGCGTTGTTGTAGGCCGCGCCGCCGGTGCCGCCGTTCGTGCTGCCGAAGCCGGGCTCGTTGAAGACCGAGCCGGGTGAGGTACCGGAGTGTCCGGGGGCCCCGGCGCCGGTGCCGGGGGTCTCGAAGCTCTGGCAGGACTGGTTCGGGGGCCCGGTCCCGCTCGGATTGGCGGCCGCCATCGCGGTGGCCGCACCGCCGAGGCAGAGCAGGCCGGTGAGGAGCCCTGTCGCCACGATGCGCAGCATCTCTCCTCCTTCGGTGAAACGCTCACGTGAAACCGGACGGCTTCACGTCCCCCCACCCGTGAGTACGTACCGCGGCGGTCAAGTGTTCACCGCCGGTGCGGCCCGTCAAGGGTGCCCGTGGCGGGTCACCATGTGTCGGTGGTGCCGAGGGTGACGGTGGCGCCGCTGTCGGTGCCGGTCAGGTGCACGCACACCTCGTAGGCGTCCAGCAGGGAGCCGTGGGTCCGGCAGGCCGTCCAGCCGCCCTGCCCGTTCGGGGTCAGCGGCCAGCCGGTGGCCGTGAGGTGGCCGCGGACCTGGTCGAGGACCTGGGCGGGGTGCTGGCCGGAGGTGCCGCCCACGAGCAGGTCGTGTTCGCAGAAGTCCGCGGATCCGGTGCCGCAGCCGGAGCGTTCGGAGGTGATCAGGAGCCCGGCCGGCAGCGGGGCCATCTCCGATGCGGCCGGGATCTCGGCGGGCCGCCCGTTGTCGCGCAGGAACGAGCCGAACAGCCAGGTCGCCGCCCCGATCAGCAGCGCGCAGCCCACCATCCACGCGGCCGCGAACCCCCGGCGGTCGCCGCTCTCGCCCTTGTGCACGGGCCACACCAGGGCCAGACCCACCAGCGGCACCACGGCCAGGACGGATCCGGCGCCCACCAGGCTCGTCCAACGCACCTGCTGGGGCAGCCGGTTCAGCATTCCGGCCGCCGCGACCAGCGTCGCCGCCGCGAGCACCGCCGCGATCACCGGCCGGACCCGCCCCTTCGGCGCCGCGAGCAGCCAACAGCCGAGCGGCGCCGCCAACATGATCGTCCCCACCGTCATGGTGTTCACTCTGCCCGCCTCCCGCACCGGTGGGAAGGCTCCGATGCGTGCCGGAATCTCTTCGGAAACGGTCAGTCCAGATCGTCAACCTCACTCGAAGGAGTGAACTGACGCTCCGTGTTGCTGGGGTGACGCACGGTTCGAGAAGACTGGCGGCAGTCGAGAGCGCGAGCCCCCTTTCCGTGCCGGTGTGCCGGGTGAGGTTGTGGGTGCGCTCTGTCGTTCACCATGTGTGGGGGTTCCTGTCATGTCTGTTCTGCGCACGGTCGCCGTGTCCGCCCTGGCCGTCTCCGCGCTCGCGGTCGCGCTGCCGCTGCCGGCCCACGCCGCCGACGCGGGTGCGCCCGCGAAGCCCGGGAAGGCGAGTGCGGTGACGGCCGAACTCGCCCTGAACGTCACGCTGTTGAACGCGGTGAAGGTGCCCGTCGAGGTGGCGCTGAACAAGGTGGAGTCGCCGGCCCAGCGGGACGGGGCGATGCTCACCGCGACCGTCGACGGGGTGGACAACGGGAAGCCGGTGAACCTGGTGAAGGCGCAGGTCGGCAAGTCCGTGACCAAGGCGGACGACAAGCTGGCCACCGCCTCGGTGCAGCTGGTCGGCGCGGACGTGCACGTCCCCGGTCTGCCGCTGACCACGCTGCTCGGGCTGGAGGCGATGAGCACCGAGGTCAGCTGCCCCGTGGACGGGCAGCCGACCGCCAAGGTGACCGCCCCGGTGAAGCTGACGGTGCTCGGGAAGTCGGTGACGGTGGGCCTCAACTCGCCCACCCACGTGGACGTTCCGGCGATCGGCTCGGTGGACGTCGAGTTCTCGAAGAAGACCGTCACCAGCAGCACCGCCGCCGCCTCCGCGCTGGAGGTCCAGGTGTCGATCAACCCGCTGAACCTGAACGTCGCCAAGGTGGACGGCAAGGTGACGGTCGCCGCGGTGTCCTGCGAGAAGCCGGTGGCGGCCGTCGCGCCCGCCGCCGCCACGTCCGGCGCGCCGAGCCCGTCCGGCTCCGCGCCCGGAACGGCGCAGAACCGCACGGCGCCGAAGGAGTCCGGCGAGGAGCTGGCGTTCACCGGTTCGACCGGCACCACCGCGATGGCCGCCGGCGGCTTCACCCTGCTGGTGGCCGGCGGGGCCGCCGTGTGGATGACCCGCCGCCGGCGCGCCGCGCACGCCCGTCACCGCTGAACCCGGGCCTCGGGCCCGTGGTGTGCTCACCCTCCGGGGCGGACCCTCCCCGAGGGTGAGCACACCGCTGCGGACCGTTGGTTCACATGGGCGTTACATAGGAGGAACAACCGGGAAACGGCGGTTTGCGAGGCTACCCAGGCACCCACCACCCGAGCAGTTCCGAGCAGTGAGGTTCACCGCGATGGCAATCAAGGCCGAGTACATCTGGATCGACGGCACCAAGCCGACCGCGAAGCTGCGCTCCAAGACTCGGGTCCTGCCGAACGCGGACAAGATCCCCACCTGGGGCTTCGACGGCTCCTCCACCAACCAGGCCGAGGGCCACGCCTCGGACCGCGTCCTCGACCCGGTGCGCGTCGTCAAGGACCCGATCCGCGGTGGCGAGCACATCCTGGTGCTGTGCGAGGTGCTGGAGACCAACGGCACCGCCCACGAGTCCAACAACCGCGCCCTGCTGCGCGAGGTCGCCGAGCGTTACGCCGACCAGGAGTCGATCTTCGGCATCGAGCAGGAGTACACCTTCTTCAAGGGCTCCCGCCCGCTCGGTTTCCCGGAGGGCGGCTACCCGGCCCCGCAGGGCGGCTACTACTGCGGCGTGGGTGCCGAGGAGGTCTTCGGCCGCGAGATCGTCGAGCTGCACCTCGACCGCTGCATCGACGCCGGCCTGGCGATCTGCGGCATCAACGCCGAGGTCATGCCCGGCCAGTGGGAGTTCCAGATCGGCCCGGTCGACGCGCTGACCGTCTCGGACGACCTGTGGATCGCCCGCTACCTGCTGTACCGCACCGCCGAGGAGTTCGGCATCGACGCCACCCTGGACGCCAAGCCGGCCCGTGGCGACTGGAACGGCGCGGGTGCCCACACCAACTTCTCCACCAAGGCGATGCGCGAGGGCTACGACGCCATCATCACCGCCTGCGAGTCGCTCGGCGCCTCCCAGGAGAAGGTGCTGGAGCACGTCAACCAGTACGGTGACGACATCCAGTCCCGCCTGACCGGCAAGCACGAGACCGCCCCGTGGAACGTCTACTCGTACGGCGTCTCCAACCGCGGCGCCTCGGTCCGCATCCCGTGGCAGGTCGAGGTGGAGCAGAAGGGCTACATCGAGGACCGTCGCCCGAACGCGAACATCGACCCGTACGTGGTCACCCGCCTGCTGATCAACACCTGCTGCGAGGCCCTGGAGAAGGCCGGCCAGGTCTGATCCGCCACGCGTGACGGCGCCCGCCGAACCCCAGCTCGGGGGGATCGGCGGGCGCTGTCGTGTTGCTCGGCGCTACATCCTGACGAAACCGTGGGTGCGGCCGACCGGCACGAAACCGCGGCGGGCGTACCAGTGCTGCGGCCAGTCCTCGGCGTCCGCGACCAGGAAACGCAGGCCGTCCGGGGACTGCTCGGCGGCCAGGTGCAGGGCGGTGGTCAGCACCCGGTCCGCGAGGCCGCGGCGCTGCCGGTGCTCCGCCGTCGCCAGGTCCTCGATCTGTGCGGTGCCCGACGCGTCCTGGTACAGGTCCACCCAGGAGCCGAACTCGCCGTCCTCGTCCCGCGCCGCCAGGATCAGCACCCGGCCCGCGCCGGCCTTGCGGGCCGTGCGCCGCGACACCAGCTGCTCGATCGCGTCGTCCGGGGCCCACGGCAGCCAGCTGCGCCACTGCCGGTCCAGCATCGGCGCCAGGTCGGCAAGTTCGACCTGGTCCGCGCCGCCGGGAGCGGGCACCGGCCCCTGGTGGACCATCACCACCTCGACCTCGTGCCGGTACCCGGCCGCGACCAGGCCCGGGGACAGTGCCTGCGCGGACGCGTCGTCGAACACCGCGATCCGCCGGTGCCCCAGATGCCCGAGCGCCTCCTCGGCCAGCCCCGCCACGTCCACCCCGCTCGGCGGGGCGTCCAGGATCAGCTGGTTGTGCTCGTGCGAATGCCGGTACCTCTCGCTCAACACCGCGAACCCGCCCGGCAGTTCGACCACCTCGTCGGCCTGCCTGCGGGCGAACCCGCGACGGAACTCCAGTGCTGTCCGCAGACTCTCCTCGCCCACCATCCGGCCATCGTAGGCCGGACCGGTGGCTCCGGCCGAAGGGATATTCGGCTTGAGTCTCCCGTGGGGGGAGACCGCACAGTGGGGTCATGGACGGCGAGGAGCTCGTGACGATCGGGGCGTTGGCGCGGCGGACCGGGCTGACGGTCAAGACCATCAGGTTCTACTCGGACACCGGGCTGGTGCCGTCCACGGACCGCAGCCCGGCCGGGTACCGGCGGTACGGGGCACGGGCCGTGGCGCGGCTGGAACTGGTGCGCACCCTGCGCGAATTGGGGCTCGACCTGGGCACGATCCGCCGGGTGCTGGACCGGGAGACCGCGGTCGGCGAGGTGGCGCGGGCCCACGCGGACGCCCTGGACGTGCAGATCCGCGCCCTGCGGCTGCGCCGGGCGGTGCTCCACGCGGTCGCCGAACAGGGAAGCGAAGGAGAGGAGATCGCGTTGATGCACCGACTGGCGAGGCTGTCCGACGAGGAACGCCGCCGAATGATCGAGGAGTTCGTCGACGACACCTTCGGCGCGGTGGACGCCAACCCCGAACTGGTGGAACTGCTCCGGACGACAGTGCCGGAACTTCCGGAGGAGCCGAGCGCCACGCAGCTGACCGCGTGGGCGGAGCTCGCCGAGCTGACCCGGGACGGGGAGTTCCGCGCCTCGCTGCGGCGGATGGCCACCTACCAGGCGGCGGAACGCGCCGCCGGCGACACCACGGGACTGCACCACGAGCTGACCGAGCAGGTCCGGGAGGCCGTCGGCGGCGCGCTCTCGGCCGGCCTCGAACCGGGCTCGGCGCAGGCCGCGCAGGTGGTGGCCGGGCTCACGGCCCGCTACGCGGAGGTGTTCGGACGGCCGGACGACGCCGCGCTGCGGGACTGGCTGCTGACCAGGCTGGAGGTGGCGGGCGACCCCCGGGCGGAGCGCTACTGGGAACTGCTCGCCCGGATCAACGGCCGGCCGGTGCCGCCGTCGCTGGCCCCGGTGTTCGGCTGGCTCACGGCGGCACTGACGGCCTGACGGCCGGCCGGGGCGGGTGGTCGGCCGGCCAGGTGGTCGGGTCGGACGGCCGGGTGGTCGGTGCTGCGCGCAGCGGCCTGGCGGTGCGACGGCTTGCCCGGCGCAGGACGGCGCTGCGCGCGGGGGTCTGACGGGGCGCCGGGTCACTACGCTGGAGGTATGGCCGACACCACGCCCCCCGACCCGTCCGGCGACTTCACCCCGCAGGAGGTGGCTCGTGGGCGGGCGCTGCGGCGGGCGCAGTTGCCGTGGGCGCTCGGCGGTCAGCTCGCCTCGCTGGCGCTGTCGGCCGTGCTCGGGTTCACGGCGGCCGGGGCGGGGCTGGTGACGGCGGTCGGCGGCTGGTTCGGGGGCAGTTGGGCGGCCGAGGTGCTGGGCGGGAGCGCGGCGCTGGTGCTGCTCGGGCGGGCCGTGACGCTGCCGTTCTCGGCCAAGGTCCGGACGGCCCGGGCCCGGTTCGGCCTGGTCACCCAGGGCTGGAAGGGCTGGGCGGTGGACGCGGCGCGCGGCACGGCGGTGACCCTGGCGCTGTTCCTGCCGCTGACGCTCGGCCTGTACGCGCTGATCGGGCACTCGCCGACGGGCTGGTGGGTGCCGGGCGCGCTGGCGGCGGCGCTGCTGACGGTCGCGATGTCGTTCCTGCACCCGCTGGTGTTCGAGCCGCTGTTCAACCGTTTCTCCTCGATGCCGGAGGGCGAACTGCGCACCGCACTCCTGGAGTTGGCCCGCCGCGACGGCATCGCGGTGCGCGACGTGCTGGTCGCCGACGCGTCCCGCCGCACCACCGCGCTGAACGCGTACGTGTCCGGCTTCGGCCCGACCCGGCGGATCGTGGTCTACGACACCCTGCTGGAGACCGCCGACCCCCGCGAGATCGAACTCGTCGCCGCGCACGAACTCGGCCACGTCAAGCACCGCGACGTCGCCACCGGCACCGTCCTGGGCGCGCTCGGCGCGGCCGTCGTGGTGCCGGTCCTGGCCGCGCTCCTCGCCTGGCAGCCACTGCTGGACGCGGCGGGCGCCGCAAACCCGCAGGACCCGCGCTCCCTGCCGCTGCTCGCGGCCCTCGCCGCCCTGCTTGGCGCCGCCAGCGTCCCCGCCCAGTGCGCGGTCAGCCGCCGGATCGAGACCCGCGCCGACCGGCACGCCCTCGAACTCACCGGCGACACCGACCAGTTCATCGCCATGCAACGCCGCCTCGCAGTCGCCAACGTCTCCGACCCCAACCCCCCACGCGCCCTCGAACTCCTCCTCGCCACCCACCCCAGCGCCACCCGCCGCATCGCCGCCGCCCGCAACTGGCGGGCCGCGCGGGCCTCCTGACCCAAAGCGGGGCCCGCTGAGATGACGGCCCGCGAGAAGGAGAATCGCCTGACAGGGCGGCTCCGGACATTGGATGCTGGTGGTCACGTCAACTCCGAGCGCAGGAATGCGCAAGCTGCGTGACAGGAGAGGTGGCCATGGGCCTGGAGTTCTTCGGAATCGACCCTGAGACCAACGAGGAAGGCTCGCCCACCGTCTGGGCGGACATGGCTGGGCGCCGACTTGTGATCCAGAGCGATACGGTAACCGGGGCCGAATTCGAGGAAGTCGATCAGACCGAGTGGGTGGCCGGTCACAAGGCCGGCGTTCCTGCTCATGAGTCCGTCATCAGCATCCCCGAGCGAATGATCCCATTCATCAGGAAGGCTTGCGATGCACTCGAGCGTGCCGGACTTCAGGACGCTGCTCCGGGCGACGAAGAAGTCGGCCGTGCATCTGGAGATGCGTGACCAGTACAGCGTCACTGACGAAGCCGACCAGTTCGCCGCGTGGAGAGCGGGTCACCGGTACTCCCTGGAGAACCGTGCCGAATGGTGGCATCCCTTCCATGACTTCGTGGTGGAGACCGTTGCCCGTGGCGTGATCATCCGGCGCGCCCGAATCGTGTCGGAACCCGTCACCGAGTACATCCGCTACGAGCACTCCCACACATTCACCAACATCGCGGCCGGTGAGCAGATCCGATGGCTGCCCCGGAGCCGGGCATTGGACCTTGCGTTGCCGGGAGCCGACTTCTGGTTGTTCGACAATCGGATCGTGCGGTTCAACCTGTTCACCGGTGAGGGGGAGTGGGCCGATCCCCGGAACGTCATGACGGAGGAGCCCGCCACCGTGGAGCTCTGCACGAGGGCGTTCGAAGCCGTGTGGGAACGTGCGGTGCCCCATGAGGACTTCAAGGTCTGAGCCGGCTCCGAACCACCAGGTGGACAGCACATGTCATCGTCGCCGTCGTCCAGCGTTGTCGCAGCACGGAAGGCCATCGCGGACCAACTGGTCGAGATCCGCAAGGACGCCGGACTCAACGGGGGCGAGCTGTCCGCTCTGTGCGGTTGGCATCCCGCCAAGACCTCTCGTATCCAGTCCGGCAAGGCAGCCCCGTCGGAAGGCGACATAAGGGCTTGGTGCACCGCGTGCGGGGCCAGTGACCGGATCCCGGACCTGATCGCCGCGTCCCGTGCCGCTGACTCGATGTACCAGGAGTGGAGACGCCGGAACAGCTCCGGCATGAGGCTTGCCCAAGAGCGGGTCATCAGCGACTACGAGCGCACCAGGCTCTTCCGGATCTACGTTTCGAACGTGCTGCCCGGGTTCTTCCAGACCGCCGAGTACGCGACGGCGCTGATGCAGTCCATCACGGACTTCCAGGGCACCCCGAACGATGTTGCGGCGGCCGTCCCAGCGCGCCTGGCGCGGGCACAGCTCATGTACACGGGGGCGCGCCGGTTCGCTGTCCTGATCGAGGAGTGGGTCCTGCGGACCAGGATCGGCAGTGCGGAGGACATGGCCGCTCAGCTCGGCCATCTGCTCACTTTGATGTCATTGCCGTCCGTCTCCGTCGGAGTCATCCCGGCCGGCTGCTCCCGTACCGTCTGGCCGCTGGAAGCGTTCTACCTGTTCGATGATCAACGGGTGGCGGTGGAGACCCTGACCGCGAAGGTCAACGTGCTCCAGCCCGGAGAAGTCGCGGACTACATCCGGGCTTTCGCGGGACTGTCCGAGATGGCGGTGTACGGAGCGAAGGCCAGAGCTCTGATCACTGCCGCCGTTGCCTCCTTGGAGTGACGCTGCGCAATAAGGCGCAAGTTCGTTGAGCACGCAGCGGCGGGGTCTCTACCGTCTGTCTCACGCCCGCGCCGTCTCGGCGACGGGCGGTGTCATCCGGCGGGCGACCGCCCGGCGGGTACAGCCAGCACGGAGGTGTGAGGTGGGCAAGCACGGCGGCGGCACGGGTGATGGCTCGGGCGGCAAACAGCAGGATGACAGCAACAAGGGCTCCGGGCACGGCGGGGGCGGCTCGGACGAGGGTGGCAACACCTCGGACGGACAGAACCCGGCGGGCGGCAAGTGACCGGCGAACCGCACCAGGAGGCGGGCCCGCAGGGGCTCGCCTCCGCGCTGGTGGCCGACGGCGCGCTCTCCTCGGACTGGCTCCCCGCGTTCAAGGCCGTGCCACGGGAGCTGTTCGTCCCGGACCGCATCTGGCCGGGCATCGCGGACGGCACCCGGCAGAACCCCGCGGTGTACCGGTCGAAGGACCCCGCCGAGTGGCACCGGGCCGTCTACTCGGACGTCCCGCTGACCACACAGTGGGACGACGGCGCGCACGAGGGGGACGGTCTCGGCACCACACCGAGTTCGTCCAACTCCATGCCGACCATGGTGGTGTCCATGCTCCGGCACCTGGACGTGCATCAGGGTGACAGGGTGCTGGAGATCGGCACGGGCACGGGATGGAACGCGGGTCTTCTCGCCCACCGTCTCGGCGACTTGAACGTGGTGACCGTCGAGTACGATCCGGCCGTCGCGCGCGGTGCGCGGGAGAACCTGGGCCGGGCCGGGCTCGCACCGACCGTGGTCGAGGGCGACGGGCGGGCGGGGTGGTCGGTGGGCGCCCCCTACGACCGCATCATCGCGACCTGCTCGCTGCTGGAGATCCCGTCGGCGTGGCTGGAACAGTCAGCCCCCGGTGCGGTGATCGTCGCCCCGTTCGGCACCGAGTACGGCGGGGAGCAGATCGTCCGGCTGATCGTGAACGAGGACGGAACCCGGGCGGTCGGCAGCTTCGTGGGCGGCTCGGCGTTCATGAGGCTTCGGCAGCAGCGGACCGAACGGCCGTTGTTCGCCGAGTACCTGCACGGGGTGCCGTGGCCGGCGGATGGTGTGCGGAGTACGACCGCGCTGTCCCCGCGGGACACCGGCGAGTGGTTTCAGCAATTCGTCATCGGGCTCGGTGTACCGGGCGCGTTCTGGCGGGCGGAGCGGTACGACCACGGCGCGTACACGCTGTGGATCTACAGTCGCGACAAGCAGTCGTGGGCCTCGGTGGACTATGAGCGCGGCCGTACCGAGTACGAGGTGTACCAGTCCGGTCCCCGCAGACTCTGGGACGAGGTGGAGACCGCCTACCGCTGGTGGGACGGGCAGGGCCGCCCCGGCTTCGAACGCTTCGGCCTCACCGTGACCCCCGACAGGCACCTCGCGTGGCTGGACGGCCCCGACAAGCCCGTTCCCATGCAGAGCTGACGTGAAGGCCAGCGCCACCCACCCCCGCGCCACCCGCCGCATCGCCGCCGCCCGCAACTGGCGGGCCGCGCGGGGCTCCTGAGCGAAAGTGGTGGCCGGGCGGGGCGGGGGCGGGGGAGAATCCGGCACCGAGTACCGCGTACCGAGGAGGGGCACATGGGGGACCGTCCGCTGCTGATGCTGGATGTTGACGGGCCGATAGCACCGTACGGGGGGTTTCGCCGGCCCAGGGGCTACCGGACGCACCGGGTGGAGTCGCAGATGTGGCGGCAGCGGCAGCTCGATCAGGGGGTGCGCAATCCGAAGCCGCTGCGGGTCTGGCTGCACCCCGAGCACGGGCCGGCGCTGCTGGCGCTGCCGTTCAGCCTGGTGTGGGCGACGGCGTGGCGGGCGGAGGCGGACGAGCATCTGGCGCCGCTGCTCGGGTTGCCCAAATTCCCGTACGTGAACTGGGAGTCGATGCACCACGGCGACCCGGACGGGCTGCACTGGAAGACCCGGCAGTTGGTGACCTGGGCCGATCAGCAGCCGTTCGCGTGGGTGGACGACGAGATCGAGCCGCAGGACACCGAGTGGATCGCCGCCAACCACCCGGGCCCGGCGCTCACCCTGAAGATTGACCACCGGTACGGGCTGCAGCCCGAGCACTTCGCCCAACTCCGGCGCTGGGCCGAGGAGATCGGCCGGTGAGGGTCGCCGCGCTGTACCGCCACCCCGTGAAGTCGATGCTCGGCGAGGAGATCGTCCGGGCCCGGATCGACGAACGCGGCATCGAGGGCGACCGCCGCCGCGCCCTGCTGGACGTGACCACCGGCCGGATCGCCAGCGCCAAACAGCCGCGCACCTGGCGGCAGTTGCTGACGCTGAGCGCCGAGACCAAGGACGACGGCGTGCGGATCACCGGCCCCGACGGCGGCGAGCTGGACGAGCACGGGATCAGCGCGCTGTTGGGCCGCCCCGTGCGGCTGATCGGCGAACGGCCGCCCGGATCGGTGCTGCTGCGCTCGCTGCCCGAACAGGTGCTGGCGGACGGCATCGAGGCCGAAGTGGAGTACACCGTCCAGGACTTCGGCAAGGCCGCCGCCCCGGGCAGCTTCTTCGACTTCGCCCCGCTGCACCTGGTCACCACCGCCACGCTGGCCGGCGCGCCGGCGGTTCGGTACCGCCCCAATCTGGTCCTGGAGACGGACGGGGCGCCGTTCGAGGAGAACGCCTGGGTCGGCCGCGAGCTCACCCTCGGCCCGGACCTTCGCCTGCGGCTGATCGCCGCCAGCCCCCGCTGCGCCGTCCCCACCCTCGCGCACGGCGCGCTGCCCGCCGATCCGGAGGCGCTGCGCCGTCCGGCCCGGCTCAACCGGGTCGAACCGCTGCCCGGCATGGGGCCGTTGCCGTGCCTGGGGGTGTACGCGCAGGTCCTCGCCCCCGGCACGGTGGAGGCCGGGGACCAGGTCGAGCTGCACTGACGCGGCGTCAGCCGTCGATCGCGGCCGCCAGGGCGTCGAGGAAGCGGTCGGTGGTGTCCCGGTCGCGGACGGCCAGGCGCAGCCAGTCGGGGCCGAGGCCGGGGAAGGTGTCGCCGCGGCGGACGGCGAAGCCGGCGGTGCGCAGGCGGTCGCGGACGGCGGCGGCATCCGGGAGTTGGATCAGGACGAAGGAGGCCGCGGGGTCGCCGTGCACCCGGACGTCCGGGAGTGCGGCGAGGCCCTTCAGCAGGTGTTCGCGGTCCAGCGCGGTGGCGCGGGCGGCGGCGTCGGCCTCGGCGAGGGCGGCGGGGGCGGAACAGAGTTCGGCGGCGGCCAGCGCGGGAGTGGAGACCGGCCACAGCGGCTGCGCGGCGGCGAGGTCGGCGACCAGGTCGGCGGGGGCGAGCAGGTAGCCGATCCGCAGACCGGCCAGGCCCCAGGTCTTGGTGAGGCTGCGCAGCACCACCACCCGGCCGGGCAGGTCGCGGGCCCCGGCGAGGGTCTGGGTCTCGCCCGGGTCGGTGTCCATGAACGCCTCGTCGATCACCAGGGTCCGCCCGGGCCGGGCGAGTTCGGCGAGTGCGGCGGCCGGGTGCAGGATGGAGGTGGGGTTGGTGGGGTTGCCGACCACCACCAGATCGGCGTCCTCGGGAACCGCCCCGGGCAGCAGGCGGAAGCCCTGCTCCGGCGTGAGGAGGACCCGGTGGACGGCGTGCCCGGCGTCCCGCAGCGCCGCCTCCGGTTCGGTGAACTGCGGGTGCACCACCACCGCGCGGCGCGGCCGCAGCACCCGGGCGAGCAGCACGAACGCCTCGGCCGCGCCGGAGGTGAGCAGCACCTCGGCGACGGGGCGGCCGTGCCGGGCGGCGACGGCGGCGCGGGCCGCGGAGCCGTCCGGGTAGGCGGCCAGCGTGTCCAGGGTCGCGGCGAGGTGCGCGCGCAGCCACGGCGGCGGGGTGCCGGTGCGGACGTTCACCGCGAGGTCCACCAGGCCCGCGGAGCGGACTTCGGCGTCGCCGTGATGGCGCAGATCGGGCTCGGTGTTCACCTGGTGGCCTCCTGGGTGGGTGCGGCGAGGGCCGCGGTGGCGGTCGCGGTGGCGTGGCGGGGCGCCAGCAGGCGGCCGCCCGGTCCGGCCGAGGCCAGCGCGGCGGCCTCCGCGACGCTCGGGGTGCCGACCGCCGCCGCCACCCGGGCGGAGCCGGCGACCGGGACGGCGGCCAGCACGGCGGCGGGGTGGCCGATCAGGGGGACGCCCAACTCCCGTGCGGCGGCGCGCAGTCCGGGCTCGGCGAGCTTGCTGTCCAGGGTGGCGACCAGGGTGACGGCGGAGCGGTCGAGGCCGCGGGCGGCGAGTGCGGCGTCGGCGGTGCGGAGCAGTTCCGCGGCGGGGGTGCCGCGGCGCAGCCCGAGCCCGAGCACCACCCGGAGGGGGAGCGCGGGGGCGGACGGCCGGCTTGTCACGCCAGGCCCTCCCGTTCCTCGTTCCCCGTGCCGGTCGTGCGCGCCGGGCCGGAAAGATCCCACCATGTCGGTCCGAGGCGGGTCAATCGGGGCAGGTGTGAGCCGCGCCGCTCCGCTGGCCGAAAAGCACCGGGGCGGCCTTGTCGGCCGACCAAGCGTTCGCTTGTTCTTAACCTGTCAAAAGGCTCGTCGGCCACCGCCCCCGCCTAGGGTTTCCGGCGCTCCACCAAGCGTGCTCCAACCGCCCTGTCCCGCACGTTCCTTGCCCCGGAGGGACCTCGCCATGACTGCCGCACCGCTCAGCCGCCGCACCAAGCGCCGCCTGACCGCGCTCGGAAGCACCGTCGCTCTCGCCGCCGCCTCGCTCGGCCTGTGGGCCGCCACCGGCTCCACCGCACAGGCCGCCGCGCTGCCCGCGCCCGACCACGTCGTCGTCGTGGTGATGGAGAACCACGCCTACAGCCAGGTGATCGGCAGCTCCAGCGCCCCGTACCTGAACGGCACCCTGGTGGCCGGCGGCGCCAACCTCACCCAGTCCTACGGCCTGACCCACCCGTCCGAGCCGAACTACTACATGCTGTTCTCCGGCTCCAACCAGGGCCGCACCGACGACAGTTGCGTCAGCGTCGGCTCGATGACCGCGCCCAACCTGGCCTCCGAGTTGATCGCCGCCGGAAAGAGCTGGGGCTCCTACAACGAGACCCTGCCCAGCCAGGGCTCCACGGTCTGCTCCAGCGGCAAGTACGCGCAGAAGCACAACCCGTGGTTCGGCTTCTCCAACGTGCCGACCAACACCGCCTACACCTTCGCCCAGTTCCCCACCGACTACACCACGCTGCCGAAGGTCTCCTTCGTGGTGCCGAACCTGTGCAGCGACATGCACGACTGCTCGGTCTCCACCGGCGACACCTGGATCAAGAACAACCTCGGCGCGTACGCCACCTGGGCGCAGACCCACAACAGCCTGCTGGTGGTCACCTTCGACGAGGACAACAGCCTCTCCGGCAACCGCATCCCGACCGTGGTCTACGGCCAGCACGTGATCCCCCACTCCACCAGCTCCACCACCTACAACCACTACAACGTGCTGCGCACCCTGGAGGACCTGGCCGGCCTGAGCGCCCACGCGGGCAACGCCGCCTCCGCCTCCGACATCACCGGCATCTGGAACTGACGCCGGATGTACCTCGCGGACGCCCGCTCCACCAGGACCGACCGCGCCGCGGCCGCCACCCCGGGCACCCGCCCGGGGCGGCGCGCCGCCGTCCCCGGCACCGTGCTCGCGCTCGGCGCCGTCAGCCTGGTCACCGACATCTCCTCCGAGATGGTCAGCGCGGTCCTGCCGCTGTACGTGGTCACCGCGCTCGGCCTGTCCCCGCTCGGCTTCGGCCTGCTCGACGGCATCAACAACGGCGTCGGCGCGCTGGTCCGGCTGCTCGGCGGCCACCTCGCCGACCGCAGCCCGCGCGGCCACAAGCTTGTCGCCGGGATCGGCTACGGCCTGTCCGCGCTGTGCAAGCCACTGCTGCTGCTGGTCCACACCGTGCCGCTGATCGGCGGCGTCCTCGCGATCGACCGCACCGGCAAGGGCCTGCGCACCGCACCCAGGGACGCGATGATCTCGCTGGCCACCGCGCCCGAGCACCGCGGCCGGGCGTTCGGCGTGCACCGGGCGATGGACACCACCGGCGCGCTGCTCGGCCCGCTGCTCGCCTTCGCGGTGCTGCGGATCGCCGACGACCGGGCCGAACGCGCCGGCTACAGCGCGGTGTTCACCGTCTCCGGCTGCGTCGCGGTGCTCGGCGTGCTGCTGCTGGTGCTGTTCGTGCCGGGCCGGACGACTCCGGTGGCCACTCCGTCCGGCGAGCGCCCCACCCTGCGGGACGCGCTCGCCCTGCTGCGCCGCCCCGCGCTGCGCCGGCTCACCCTGGCCGCCGTGCTGCTCGGCCTCACCACCGTCAGCGACTCCTTCCTGTACCTGCTGCTGCAACGCCGACTCGGCCTGCCCGCCCACCTGTTCCCGCTGCTGCCGCTCGGCACCGCCGCCGTCTTCCTGACCCTGGCCGTCCCGCTCGGGGTGATCGCCGACCGGATCGGCCGCCGCACCCTCTTCCTGGCCGGCCACGCCGTGCTGCTCGGCGGGTACGGCGTGGTGCTCTCCCCGCTGCGCGGCGCGGGCGCCGCCGTGTTGGTCCTGCTGCTGCACGGCACCTTCTACGCCGCCACCGACGGGGTGCTCGCCGCCGCCACCGCCGCGACCGTCCCCGACGGCCAACAGGGCGCCGGACAGGCCCTGGTCGGCACCGGCCAGGCGCTCGCCCGCTTCACCTGCTCGCTCGCCTTCGGCGCCGCCTGGACGCTGTGGGGCCCGCGCGCCGCCCTCACCGTCACCGCCCTGTCCCTTGCCGCCGCCGCCCTCGCGGCCACCCGCCTGCTCCGCCCGACCGCCACGACCGGCTGACGCGCCACGACCGGCCCATGAGCTGCGACCCGCGCACCCTCGCCCACGAAACCCCACCGACGAACTCCCGCCCACGAACCCCCGCCCGGAGGGCACCCCACATGACCGCTCCCGTTGTCGTCGAACCGGACTCCGAAGCGCCCGAACCCCCGGCAGGGGGCGCCTCGTTGCGGCGCAAGGTGGTGGTGCTGGCGGTCGCCGTGGTGCTGCTGGCCGGGGTCGGGACGTTCGCGGTCCGGTACGCCGCCGGCCGGGCGGACCGGCGCAACCAGGAGCAGGCCGGCGGGCCGCCGGTGCGCGCGGGCGCGGTGACGCTGGAACCGACGGGACGTCAACTGCTGCTGCGCAACCTGGCCTGGGGCCCGCACCGGGACGAGGTCGCCGCGCTGCCCGCCGACCACCCGGACGGCGCCCGCACCGCGTCCGGCGTGAAGTGCCTGCGCTTCCACGCCGCCGCCGGCACCGGTATCTGCCTGCAGGCCGAGCACGGCGCGCTCGACGACACCTACCACGCGTCCGTACTCGACGCCTCGCTGCACGAGATCAAGCGCTTCCCCGCGCCCGGCATCCCCACCCGCGCCCGGGTCTCGCCGTCGGGACACCTGGCCGGCTGGACGGTGTTCGTCAGCGGCGACTCCTACGCGGGCACCAACTTCTCCACCCGCACCGCGATCGTTGACACCCGCAGCTGGCAGTTCTACGACAACCTGGAGACCTTCCAGGTGCTGAAGGACGGTCACCCCGTGCAGGCGTCCGACCTCAACGTCTGGGGCGTCACCTTCGCCGCCGACGACAACCGCTTCTACGCGACGGTCGCCACCGGCGGCCAGACCCACCTGGTGCAGGGCGACCTCGCCGCCCGCACCCTGACCACCCTGCACCAGAACGTCGAGTGCCCCTCGCTCTCCCCGGACGGCACCCGGGTCGCCTACAAGAAGCGGGTGGCCGGCGCCGACCCGGCCGCGCCGTGGCGGCTGTACATCCTCGACCTCGCCACCATGACCGAGACCGCGACCGCCGAGCAGCGCAACATCGACGACCAGGCGCTCTGGTCCGACGGCCACACCCTGCTGTACTCGCTGCCCGGCGACTACGGCTCCGACCTGTGGACCGTCCCCGCCGACGGCACCGGCGCCCCGGCGGTGCTGGTGCACTCCGCCGTCGCCCCCGCGTATCTCGGCTGACAGCCCGCCCGGTCGCCGGTAACGTCCCCGCGTCAAGATCGACACGAAGGACGCGATGAACGAGAAGACCGGCACCGGTCGGCCCTGGCGCGGGTCGCTGTACGCGCTGCTCACCCTGCTCTGCTGCGCGGTGCCGACCGGCCTGCTGACCTGGTGGTTCGGCGGCTCGGACGGCGTCGAGCTGCTGCACACCGTCACGCCGACCGCGATGATCCTGGTGGTCGCGCTGAACTACCGCACCCCCGGCGGAGGAGTGGCGGCGTTCGTCGCCGGGGGACTGGCGCTCTGGCTGAGCTTGGTCGGGATGGCGGCGGTCCGGACCGCCGCGCTGGCCGAGAACGGGCAGCAGATCGTCGTCACCGTCACCGCCGTCCACCCGCGCAGCGGCACCCACCTCCCCTCCTGCGAGGTGAGCCGGCCCGACGGCACCGCCGTCCGCCACCCGGTGGCGGCGTGCGACCTCCGCGTCGGCGGTCAGCTGACGGTGACCGCCGACCCGACCGACCGGCAGGCCCCGATCCGGGAACCCCTCGACGCGGCCACCCCCCTGCACCGGACCGAGGGCGTGGGCGCCGCGCTGGTCGCGCTGCTGGTCTCCCTCCCGTTCTGGGCGGGCCGCCGCCCGCAGCGGCGCCCGGCGGTCGCAGCCGGGTAACCCGGCTGAGGGCGGCTTCCGGGCAGGAGTAGCGTCCCTCTTGATCCGAATGATCACCGGGACGGCGAGCGGACGGTCGCCGAGGTCATCGCCGTCACTCCGGGCCAGGGCAGGAAGAGCCGCCCGTCCTGTGAGCTGCGGGCCGCCGACGGCCGGGACCTCCAGGGCCGGCTCCGCTCGTCCGAATACCGGGTCGGTGACCGCCTCAGCGTCACCTTCGACCCGGCCGGGCGGGTGGAGTCGATCGCGGGCGCCCCCGACCCGGACGGCCGGGCGTTCACCACCGAGGTCCTGGGCGCCGTACTGGCCCTGCTGGCCCTGTCGATGCCGCTGTGGGGACGGCTGGGCCCGCGCCTGAAGCGAAGCCAGGAGGCTGCTGCGGCCTGACCGTCCACACCGCGCCGACTGCGGAGCAACCTCCCCTCGTTCGAACGGTGAACGGGGGGAGTGGCGATGAGTGTGACGCCGATGGTGCTGCCGCTGTGGGGCTTGCGGGGCCCGCGCATGCAGGAGCACCGGCGGTAGGCCGGGGCTGACGGTCCGTCACTCCCGGCGGTCGCGCCAGCGCTGCAGCATCTCTTGGATCTCGACCCGCAGGAAGGCGAAGAACTCCAGGGACTCGGCGAGGCGTTGACCGGCCGGGGTGTCCGGGCCGAGTGCGTCGACGCCCTCGACCAGGCTGGACTCGAAGCGGGACAGCGTGTGGTCGCGGTTGGCGGTGGCCTCGTACCAGACGTGGTCGTGGACGCGGTAGCGGTCCCGGCGGGTGCCGGGCTCGCGCTCCCGGCTGACCAGGTCGACCTGGGTCAGGTAGCGGACGGCGCCGGAGACGGCGGCGGGGGAGATCTGGAGCAGTTCGCCCAGTTCGGCGGAGGTCAGCCGTCCGGAGTCGGCGGTCAGCAGGGCGGTGAACACCCGGGCCGACATCCGGGGGAACCCGGCGTCCGCGAGTACGGTGGCGAACCGTTCCACGAACTCCGACACCGCCGCCCGATCCCGCCGCGCGTCCACCGGATCCCGTCGCGCGTCCACGTCGCCCACCTCGCTCGCCTGCACCATCAGAACCCTCCCCGACACCGCCCGGGCGGGCGTCCGCCCACCTTCACACACCTTCGGCGGCCATGCGAAGATCCGGGACCTTCGGTGACTTCACGGATTTGTGAAACCAGAGTAGCGTCGAGCCCATGACGACCGCCATCTCGGTGTCCGGCCTGGTGAAGACCTTCGGCCGCACCCGCGCCCTGGACGGACTGGACCTCACGGTCGAGCAGGGCGAGGTTCACGGGTTCCTCGGCCCCAACGGGTCGGGCAAGTCCACCACCATCCGCGTTCTGCTCGGACTGCTGCGCGCCGACTCCGGCACCGCCACCCTGCTCGGCGGCGACCCGTGGCGCGACGCCGTCCCGCTGCACCGCCGAATCGCCTACGTGCCGGGCGATGTGACGCTGTGGCGCAACCTCTCCGGCGGGGAGGCGATCGACCTGCTCGGGCGGCTGCGCGGCGGACTCGACCCGGCCCGCCGGGCCGCACTGCTGGAGCGCTTCGAGCTGGACCCCACCAAGAAGGGCCGCGCCTACTCCAAGGGCAACCGGCAGAAGGTCGCGCTGGTCGCGGCGTTCGCCGGCGACGCCGACCTGCTGATTCTGGACGAGCCCACCTCCGGCCTGGACCCGCTGATGGAGGAGGTGTTCCGCGAGTGCGTCGCCGAGGCCCGCGAGCGGGGCACCACGGTGCTGCTGTCCAGCCACATCCTGTCCGAGGTGGAGGCGCTCTGCGACCGGGTGTCGATCATCCGGGCCGGGCGCACCGTGGAGACCGGCACCCTCGACGAGCTGCGCCACCTCACCCGCACCTCGGTGGACGCCGTCCTCACCGGACCGCCGCCGCGCCCCGCCTACGCCCACGACCTGACCATCGACGGCAACCGGCTGCGCTGCCAGGTCGACACCGAGCAGCTCGGCACCCTGCTCACCGAGCTCACCGCCGTCGGCGTCCACAGTCTCACCAGTCGGCCGCCGACGCTGGAGGAACTCTTCCTGCGCCACTACGAGAACGCGGCCGACACCCCCTCGACGGCGGCAGCCCGATGAGCGGCTACGCGCTGACCGGCACCGGCACCCTCTACCGCCTCGCCCTGCGCCGCGACCGCATCGCCCTGCCGGTGTGGGTGTACATCGGCACCGGCATGGTCGCCTCCACCGCCTTCTCCTTCCGCACGCTGTACAGCGACGAGGCCTCCCGCCGGACCTTCGCGGCCAGCATCGACGGCAACGGCTCGCTGCGCGCCCTGTACGGCCCGATCTTCGACGGCTCCACCATCGGCGGGCTGACCGCGTGGCGGATGGGCGTGTTCGGGGCGGTGCTGGCGGCGCTGATGTCCACCCTGCTGGTGGTGCGGCACACCCGCGCCGAGGAGGAGGACGGCCGGCTCGAACTGATCGGCGCGGGCGCCGTCGGCCGGCGCGCCCCGCTGACCGCCGCACTGGCCACCGCCCTCACCGCGAACGCCGCGCTGGCCGCGCTGGTGACGATCGCGCTGCTGGCGGCCGGTCAGGCCCTGACCGGGGCGCTGGCGTTCGGCCTCGCGCTCGGCGCCACCGGAGTGTTCTTCGCCGCGCTCGCCGCCGTCACCGCGCAGGTCGCCGAGACCGGGCGGGCCGCCAACGGCCTGGCCGGGGCGGGGATCGGCATCGCCTTCGTGCTGCGCGCCGTCGGCGACTCCGGCAGCGGCACGGGCTGGGCGAGCTGGCTCTCCCCGATCGGCTGGAGCGAACAGGTCCGCGCGTTCGCCGGCGACCGCTGGTGGGTGCTGGCGCTGCCGCTGGGCGGGGCCGTGCTGCTCACCGCGCTGGCCCGCACCCTGGTCGAACGCCGCGACCTGGGCGCCGGACTGCTCCCGCAGCGCCCCGGCCCCGCCGTCGCCGCACCCGGCCTGGCGAACGCCGGCGCACTGGCCCGCCGCCTGCAGCGCGGCGCCCTGCTCGGCTGGACGCTGGCCTTCGCCGCGGGCGGCGCGGTGTTCGGCAGCGTCGCCAAGGGCGTGGTCGACCTGGTCGGCGACAACCAGCAGATGGCCGACATGATGGCCCGGCTCGGCGGACAGCAGGGCGTGCTGAACGCCTACCTGTCCGCCATCGCCGGGGTGTTCGGGATGATCGCCGCCGTGTACGCCGTGCAGTCCGTGCTGCGGCTGCGCGCCGAGGAGAGCGCCGGCCGGGCCGAACCCGTACTGGCGGGCACCGTCTCCCGGCTGCGCTGGGCGGGCGGACACCTGCTGTTCCCGCTGTTCGGCACCGCCGTGCTGCTGGCCGCCGCCGGCGCCACCGCCGGGCTGGCGCAGGGCGCCGTGCTCGGCGACGCCGCCGGCCACGGGACGGGCGACGCCGTCGCCCGGATGCTCGGCGGCACGCTGGTCCAGCTGCCCGCGGTGTGGCTGACCGCCGCCGTGGCCCTGGCCGTGTACGGCCTGCTGCCGCGCTGGACGGCGGCCGGCTGGGCCGGATTCGGCGCGTTCGTACTGGTCGCCTGGCTCGGCCCGATCCTGCAACTGCCGCAGTGGGTGCTCAACCTGTCGCCCTTCACGCACCTGCCGCACCTGCCCGGCGGGACGTTCACCGCCGCGCCGCTGCTGTGGATCACCGCCCTGGCCGCACTCGCCGCCGCGGCGGGCCTGACCGGGCTGCACCGCCGCGACCTGGGCTGACAACCGGGCACAGCCCGACGCACCGGCTCCGGCCGAGGGCGGGCCGGCCGAGGGCGGGCCGGCCGAGGGTCGGCTGGCCGGGCGCGCTCCGGCCGGGGGCGCACTGGCCGGAGGCGCCGGGCAGACCGGGGTGGTACCGGTCGGGGTCGCCGGGCAAACCGGGGTGGTGTTGGCCGCGGGCGGACCGGCCGGGGCTGCGCTGGCCGTGATCGGGCCGGTCGGGTCCATGTTGGCGGTGCCCGCGTTGGCCGGGGCTGCGCCGGCCGCGGTCGGGCCGGTCGGGTCCACGTCGGCGGTGCCCGCGTCGGCCGGGTCCGTGCGGGTCGGTCCGTGCGGGTCGGGTTCGCGTTGGTCGTGGCTGCGCTGGCCGTGGTCGGGCCGGTCGGGTGCGTGTTGGCGGTGCCCGCGTCGGCCAGGTCCGCGCGGGTCGGGCTCGCGCTGGCCGTGGCATGCGTTGGCCGTGGTCGGGCCGGTCGGGTCCACGCCGGCGTGCCCGCGTTGGTGGTGGTGCCCGCGCCGGCCGGGGCCGCGCCGGGCGGGCTGGCTCCGGGCAGGCCCGCGCTGAGCGAATCGCACTGGCCTCACCCGGCCTTCGGGCAGAACGCGTCCCGGGCCGGGCGGTGGCCGGTGGTCAGGAACTCCGTCACCAGTGCGTCGCCGCAGGCGTTTCCGTGGGCCAGGTAGGCGCCGTGGCCGCCGGAGTCGATCGTGACCATCCTGGCCCGGTCGCCGAACGCCGTGCGCAGCTTGAGCGCCCCCGAGTAAGGCGTGGCCGGGTCGCGCAGGTTCTGCACCAGTAGCACGTTGGACGGCCCGTCGTCGGTGACCCGCACGGGCGGCTCGGCGGGCTGCCAGTGCCAGAACGCGCAGGCAGTGGCGTTCACCGGCATGCCGGCCGTGAGCGGGTGCGCGATCCGGTCGGCGGCCACCGCCGCGGCGTACGAGCCGAGGTCGTGCGGCCAGGCGACGTCGTTGCACAGGGTGGCCACGGTGACCGCCGTGGAACTCTGCAGCTGCGCCAGCGCCGCCGCGTCCGGCGCGGGGCCCGGGTCGGGCAGTGGGCGGTGGCCCTGGGCGGCCTGGAGCAGGGCGGCCACGGCCGGGAACTTGGTGTCCGCGTACAGGCCGTTCAGCAGCGTGCCGCGCAGGCCGTTGCCGTCCAGTACGCCCGGGTTGTGGCCGGGCCAGGGCAGCGGGGCCGCGTCCAACTGCTCGGCGGCCGTCAGGTAGGCGGTGCGGACCTGCTCGGGGGTGTCGGCGATCCGGAACTCGCCCGCCTCGGGGGAGGACGCCCAGGCCGCGAAATCCGGGAAGCGGTCCTCCGCGCCGGTGGCGAAGGCGGCCAGCCAACTGCGTTCGGCCCGAATCGGATCCGGGTTGTCGTTGCTGTCCAGCAGGATCCGGTCGGTGCGGTCGGGGAACATCGTCGCGTACGCGGCGCCCGCGTAGGTGCCGTAGGAGACGCCCCAGGCGGAGATCCGGCGTTCGCCGAGGGCCTGCCGGATCCGGTCGATGTCCCGCGCCTCGTTCCGGGTGGTGATGCTGTGCAGCACCGGGCCGCCGTTCGCCGCGCAGCGGTCGGCGATGCGTTCGGCAGTGGTCAGGCCGGCATCGCCGCCCTGGCCGTCGGGCGCGGGCCAGGGCAGCAGCTTGCCGGGCGCCAGGTCGGCGTAGTCCAGCCCGCAGGAGACCGGGCTGGACCGGCCGACGCCGCGTGGGTCGAAGCCGATCAGGTCGTACCGGTCGAGCACCGACCGGGGCAGCCGTTTCACGGCGCTGCTCGGCCCGTTCAGACCGGAGCCGCCAGGACCGCCCGGGATCATGACCAGCACCCCGCGCCGCTGATCGGGCCGGGCGGCGGGGATCCGGGAGACGGCCAGCGTCAGTGACGGCCCGTCGGGCTGCGCGTAGTCGACCGGGACGGTGATCTCGGCGCACAGCTGGCGCCCGTCCGCCGGGCCGCCCGCGCACGCGCCCCAGGCAGGGCGGTCGGGGCGGTCGGCGGCGGACGCTCCGGCGGCGAGCGGTGCCGTCAGGCCGAGCAGGACGGTGGTGGCGGCGGCGAGGGCGGCGCCTCGATGAGTGATTCGCATGGCCGCAAGTCTTCGCCGCCGCGCCGCCCGGATCGATCCCCCAGGCCTCCGTCTTTTTCCTGGTGCCAGCCTCACCGGAAACCCTATAGCCAGCTACAGAACAGGAGTTGACGCCACCTCAGGCAGTGGACCGCACCGTGACGACGGGCTCATGGTGGACCGGGAAGTTCACCGAGGAGGCGATGAAGCAGTCCCGGCCCGCCGGGCCGTGCAGGGCCTCGGCCTGCTCGCGCATCGACTCCTCGGCGATCTCCACCCGGGGCCGCAGCATCGCCCCGGTGAAGTGGCCACCGCCGCCCGAGGTCTCCATGGTGGCCTCCGCCTCGTCCGTGTAGGACAGCACCGTCACGCCGTTGCGCGCGCAGTGCGACAGGTACGACAGCATGTGGCACTGGGCGAGCGCGGCCAGCAGGAACTGCTCCGGGTTCCACCGCGAACGGTCGCCGCGGAACGTCGGGTCGGCGCTGCCGAGCAGGGTCGGCACCCCGTCCGAGGAGATGTCGTGGTCGCGGGAGTACGAGCGGTAGGTGTCGGTACCGGTACCGAGGTTGCCGGTCCAGTCGACACGGACCGCGTAGTGGTGGGACAGGGCCATCGGGTCACTCCTTCTCGGGCGGCCGGGCGGCGGCGCAGGTGTCCAGGACGTGCCGCCGGGCGGCCGCCCCGGCAGCGGCCGGATCCCCGGCGGTGACGGCGGCCAGCAGCTCACGGTGCTGGTCGTCCACCAGGGCGGTGCGGTCGGGCGCGTGCAGAGAACGGTGGGTGGAGACCTGGATCTGGTCCCACAGCCGCTCCAGCGCGTGCAGCGCGACGGGGTTGGCGGCAAGCTCCGCGACCCGCCGGTGGAACTGCCGGTTCAGCCGCACCGCCTCCGTCAACTCGCGCTCCACGGTGGCCCGGTGAGTGCGGTAGGCGAGCGCCGCCAGGTCGGCCAGCTCGGCCGGGGCCAGCCGGCCCGCCCGCTGCCGCTCGGCCGCGAGCTCGGCGGTCAGCGCCTCCAGTGCGGCCCGCACCCGGTAGACCTGCGACAGCTCCTCCGCGGACAGCTCCACCACCCGGACGCCGCGCCCGGCGGCGACCAGCAGGCCGTCCGCGGTCAGCGCCCGGAACGCCTCCCGGACCGGAGTGCGGCTCACCCCCAGGGTCTGTGCGACCTCCACCTCGCCCAGCCGCGCCCCCGGTGGGTAGCGGCCGTCCTGGATCAGTTCCCGCAGGCTGCGGCGGGTGCTCTCGCTCTGCACAGCGGCAGCGTAGTGCGATGTATGCATTGCATGCAATGGTCGCGCGGGCAGCGCCGGGGCGCCGACGGGGAACTCGTTGGGAGAGTGACGGACCGGTCCGCTATATTCGCGCAGCCGTCGAACAGTTCCACGCCCCAAGGGGGAAACACCCATGTCGTTCGACCAGGAGCGCTCGGGGGAGGCCGGCCCCGACGCCGCACATGCCGCAGGTGCGGAGGGGAGCGCGCGGGTCGAAGCCGCGACGGCCGAGTCGTCGTCGGCCGAGGTGGCGTCAGCTCCGGCCGCGCCGATGCCGGAGGCCGAGGTGGCGTCAGCTCCGGTCGCGCCGATGCCGGAGGCCGAGGGGGCCCTGCCGGTGGCCGGGACTTCCCTCCGCAAGCAGCCGGCCGCGCCGCCCGTGGATGCCGAGGGTGTCCCGCCGGTGGCCGCGATCCCGTTCAGCAAGCAGCCGGCCGCGCCCGAGGCGGCGGCTCCCGCCGCAGGGGGAGACGGGGCTGCCGAGTCGTCGTCGGCCGAGCCTTCGTTGTCCGAGGTGCCGTCAGTTCCGCCCGTGCCCGTCGATGTGCCGCAGCCGCCCGCCGTGCCGCAGCCGCCCGCCGTGCCGCAGCCGCCCGCCGCGCCGCCCGTGCCCGTGAACCCGTGGGCGCCGCCCGCCCCTGGCGCCGTGCCGGCTGGTTCGGCACCCGTGCCGCCCGTGCCGCCCGTGGCGAACCCGTGGGTCGCGGCCGCGCCCGGGGAGCCTGCGCCGGCCGGGGGCAATCCGTGGGCGCCGACGGGTGTTCAGCAGCCGTGGGGGACGGGCGGGTTCCCGCCGCCCGGGACGCCGGGCGCGCCGACCGGGCCGATGATGATGTACCCGGTGCCGCAGCGGTCGCTGTACACCAACAACCTGGCCATCGCCTCGCTGATCGTCGGCATCGTCTGCTGCTACTTCGGCTTCATCGGCATCGGCCTGGGCATCGGCGCGCTGCGCCAGATCAAGCGGACCGGCGAGCGCGGCAAGGGGCTGGCCATCTCCGGCATCGTGGCCGGCAGCCTCGGCATGGTGCTGTTCGTCGTCTCGGTGATCGGTGGCGCCTTCAGTGTCGACGACTTCGAGAACGACAGCTCCGGGCCCTCGCACGTGACGTCCACCTCGGCCGCCGGTACCCCGGATTCGCCGTTCCGGCTGCGGGTCGGTCAGTGCTTCAACCGTACCGTGACGGGCAACGCCAAGCCGGTGGACTGCACGGCCTCGCACGACGGCGAGGTCTACTGGACGCAGCCGACCAGCAAGCAGGACAACAAGTACCCGGGCGAGGACGCGCTGAAGGCGGAGGCCGACGAGGTCTGCCCGACCCACCTGGACACCTACGTGGCGGACACCTGGACGATCCCGGACGCGGTGTCGACCTTCTACTACTATCCCGACCGGCTGGGCTGGGCCAGCAGCCGCCGCATCGTCTGCTTCCTGGGCAACAGCGACAAGACCGGGCGCACCGGATCGCTCCAGAAGTACCCCAGCACCCTGACCACCGACCAGCGTCAATTGCTCGACGCCACCAACCAGTTCGACCGCGCCTGGATCAAGGGACCGGACGAGGACGTCGATGTCGAGGACGACCCGCAGGCGTACCGGAGCTGGGCCAAGGACATGAGCGTGGCCGCCACCAAGCAGGCAACCATGCTGAAGGCCGCGCACTGGAACACCGCCGACAAGGCGACCGTCGACCGCCTGATCGCGAAGTCGATGGCAGCGTCCGACCACTACCTGGCGGCCTCCCGGTCCACCGACAACGCCACGCTCCGCCGTGAACTGGGCCTCGCCGAGGACAACCTGGGCGACAAGGAGATCATCTCGCTGCGCCGCGCACTGGGTCTGGCGACCGCGCAGGAGGAGCCGGCCAAAAAGGGCAGCCAGCCGGTCTGACCGGCCGTCGGCCGCGCGAGCCCGGCTCGCGCGGCCGACCCCGCACCGTCAGCTCCCGTCGTGCGAGGCCGCCCAGGCGGCGGCGTGCCGGACCAGCCGGGTCGCCAGGGCGGGGGCGCCCGTCCAGTGCAGGTGCAGGTAGGAGGCGTGCACCGAGCCGTGCAGGTGGCCCTCGGTGTGCGGGCCGGTGGGGGTGCGCCAGCCCCAGGCAGGGGACGGGCCGGCCGCCGGTTCGGTGACGGTGCGGTGGAACTCGTGGCCGCGCACCCTGGTGCCGGCCGCGGCGAGCGGCGAGTCGGCGAGTGCCACCGCCTCCCGGTAGCCGAGCGTCAGCCGGGGCGTCATCCGGGCGGTCGCGTCCAGCACCCCGCACATCGGCAGGCCGTCCAACTCCCGCCCCAGGTACAGCAGTCCGGCGCACTCGCCGACCACCGGCGCGCCGCTCGCGGCCAGCTGGGCGACCGCCGCCCGCAGGGGCGCGTTCGCGCTCAGCTCCGAGACGTACACCTCCGGGAATCCGCCGCCTATCACCAGCGCCGATGTCCGCTCCGGCAGTTGCTCGTCGTGCAGTGGGTCGAACGGCACCACCTCGGCCCCGGCGGCGGCCAGCAGTTCGGCGTTCTCCGCGTACGAGAAGGAGAACGCCGCGCCGCCCGCCAGCGCGATCCGCGGCCGGGGGCCGACCAGCGGCTCCACCTCGGCCGCCGACTCCCACGCCGTGCAACCGAGCGGCGGGGCGGTCCGGGCCAGCGCCAGCACCTCGTCCAAGTCGACCGAGGCGGCGACCAGTTCACCCATTTCGCGGACCGCCCGCAGCGCATCGGCGGAACGTTCCGCGGCCGGGACCAGGCCCAGGTGCCGGGACGGGGTGTCCACCGCCTTCGCCCGCCGCACCGCGCCGAGCACCGGCACCCCGGAGCCCTCCTCCAGGGCCTCCCGCAGCAGCGTCTCGTGCCGGTCCGAGGCCACCTTGTTGAGGATCACCCCGGCCAGGCGCACCTGCGGATCCCAGGACGCGAAGCCGTGCACCAGCGCCGCCACCGAACGGGACTGCGAGGAGGCGTCCACCACCAGCACCACCGGCGCCCGCAGCAGCTTCGCGACCTGCGCCGTGGACGCCAACTCGCCGCGCCCCGCCGCCCCGTCGTACAGGCCCATCACGCCCTCGACCACCGCCACGTCCGCCCCGGCCGCGCCGTGCGCGAACAGCGGGGCGATCCGCTCCGGGCCGCTCATCCAGGCGTCCAGGTTGCGGCCCGGACGCCCGGCGGCCAGCGCGTGGTAGCCGGGGTCGATGTAGTCCGGGCCGACCTTGTGCGGGGACACCTTCAGCCCGCGCGCGGCCAGCGCCGCGATCAGGCCGGTGGCCACCGTGGTCTTGCCCGCGCCGGAGGACGGGGCGGCCACCACCAGCCGGGGAATGCTGTCGTTCAACGGTCTACCACTCAATACCGCGCTGGCCCTTGCGGCCCGCGTCCATCGGATGCTTCAGCTTCGTCATCTCGGTGACCAGATCGGCCAGTTCGAGCAACTGCTCGGGTGCGTTGCGGCCGGTCACCACCACGTGCTGGCTGCCCGGCCGGCTCCGCAGCACCTCCACCACCTCCGCCACGTCGATCCACCCCCAGTGCAGCGGGTAGGTGAACTCGTCCAGCACGTAGAACCGGTACGTCTCGGCCGCCAGATCCCGCTTGACCTGCGCCCAGCCCTCGCGGGCCGCCTCCTCGGACGACTCGATGTCCCGCTGCACCCACGACCAGCCCGAACCCATCTTGTGCCACGCCACCGTGCCGCCCTGCCCGGACTCGCCGAGGACGCGCAGCGCGTTCTCCTCGCCGACCTTCCACTTCGCCGACTTGACGAACTGGAACACCCCGATCGGCCAGCCCTGGTTCCACGCCCGCAGCGCCATCCCGAACGCCGCCGTGGACTTCCCCTTGCCCGGTCCGGTGTGCACCGCCGTGATCGGCAGCGTCCGTCGCTGACGGGTGGTCAGTCCGTCGTCCGGAACGTTCTCCGCAACTCCCTTGGGCATGTGGTTCACGCCGCCTTTCGTGTCGTCGAAGCAGTAGAGGTCATCGCTGTCCGGGTCTCGCGCACCAGCGCGGCCACGCCCTCGGCCCGCAGCTCGTCCAGGCTCACCGCGTCACCGTTCAGGTGCGCCGCCAACTCCCTTGCCAGGCCCAGCCGGACGGGACCCGACTCGCAGTCCAGCACCACCGCGGCCACCCCCTGCGCCGCCAGCAGCCCCGCCGCCCGGTGCGAACGCGCCACCGCGTCGCGCGACCCCGTCGCCCGGCCGTCGGTCACCACCACCAGCAGCGCGCGCCGGTCCGGGTCGCGCAGCCGCTCCACCCGCAGCACCTCGTGCGCCCGCAGCAGACCCGCCTCCAGCGGCGTCCGCCCACCGGTCGGCAGCTGCTCCAGCCGGGCCGCGCCCACCTCCACCGAGGAGGTCGGCGGCAGCGCCAGCTCCGCACCGGAACCCCGGAACGTCACCATGCCGATCTTGTCGCGCCGCTGGTAGGCGTCCATCAGCAGCGACAGCACCGCGCCCTTGACCGCCGTCATCCGCTGCCGGGCCGCCATCGATCCGGACGCGTCCACCACGAACAGCACCAGGTTCGACTCCCGCCCCCGACGCACCTGTTCGCGCAGATCGTCCCGCCGCAGCACCAGCGCCCGGCCGGCCCGCCCGCGCGCCACCTGGTGCGGCGCCGCCGCCCGCAGCGTCGCACTCAGGTGCAGCCTGGTCAGCCGCCCCTGCGGACGGCGCGCCCGCACGGTGTGCCCGGCGTCCGTCTCGGCGGTGGAGCGCCGTCCCTGCGCGCCCCGGCCGGTACCGTCCACCTTGAACAGCCTTGTCCGGTACGGGTGTTCGGCCGCCACCGGGGACGACTCCTGGGAACCGCCCGGGCGTTGCTGCGGCGGTGCTGCCGGTTCCTCTGAACTCCCGGCCTCCGAAGGTGAGTTGGGTTCGGACGGGGCGGGGGAGCCGCCGCCGTCCGGGCCGCCGCCTCCTCCCGGGCCGTTGCCGTCGTCGTCCGGCCCCTCGCCCTCCGGGTCTTTGTTCTCCGGCGCTTGGTGCTCGGCCAGCGTCCGGTCCAACTGCTCCTGGTCCAGGCCCGGCGCGTCGAACGGGTTGCGCCGCCGCCGGTGCGGCAGTGCCAGCTGGGCGGCCTTGCGGACGTCCTCCTCCAACACCTCGGTGCGCCCCGCCCAGGCGGCCAGTGCCACCGCGGTGCGGGCCATCACGATGTCCGCCCGCAGGCCGTCCACCTCGAACGCCGCGCACACCGCGGTGATCTGGCGCAGCGCGAGGTCCGACAGCTCCACCGACGCCAGCAACTCCCTTGCCGCGCCGATCCGTTCGGCCAGCTCCCGCTCCCGGTCGGCCCAACTCGCCGCGAAACCGGCCGGATCGGCGTCGTACGCCAGCCGGCGGCGCACCACCTCGGCGCGCTCGTCCGCGTCCCGGGTGGCCGCGATCTCCACCGTCAGGCCGAACCGGTCCAGCAGCTGCGGCCGCAGCTCGCCCTCCTCCGGGTTCATCGTCCCCACCAGCAGGAACCGCGCCGCATGCCGCACCGACACCCCCTCGCGCTCCACGTACGAACGCCCCATCGCCGCCGCGTCCAGCAGCAGGTCCACCAAGTGGTCCTGGAGCAGGTTCACCTCGTCGATGTACAGGACACCCCGGTGGGCCTTCGCCAACAGCCCCGGCTCGTACGCCTTCACGCCCTCCGCGAGCGCCCGCTCCAGGTCCAGCGAGCCGACCACCCGGTCCTCGGAGACGCCCACCGGCAACTCCACCAGGAACGCCGGACGCTCCGCCGCCCCTTCATCGGAGTGCGGGCCGTCGGGGCACTGCCCGTCCGGCGCCGCCGGATCGCACGCGAACCGGCAGTCGGCCACGGTCGCGATCGACGGCAGCAGCCCCGCCAGCGCGCGCACCATGGTCGACTTCGCGGTGCCCTTCTCGCCCCGCACCAGCACCCCGCCCACCGCAGGCGACACCGCGTTCAGCAACAGCCCCAGCCGCAGGTCGTCCATTCCCACGATGGCTGTGAACGGGTAACGGGCATCGGTCAGTTCACTCATTTCGCCCTCTCCATCTCCACCGGCGCCGGAGCCCCGGGCGGCACGAACGGCAGGCCGGCCGGCGCCCCGTTCTCGATCAGCTTCCACAACACGTCCGTATCGGCGTGCTCCGCCACCAAGTCGCCCAGCGCGTCCAGCCGTTGCTCCCGCGCCGCCGCGAACGAGGTGTCCGGCGCGGGAACGAACGCCCGCCCGGCGGCGCGGGCCACCTCGGCCAGGAACGCCCGGCGGAACGCGTCGTTCTCCAGCACCCCGTGCCAGGTCGTCCCCCACACCGAACCCACCCGGCAGCCGTCCAGTGCTGCCCCGCCGGCATCCGTGACGAACGACTCGCCGCCGTCCACCGACACCACCCCGTGGTGGATCTCGTACCCCGCCACCCGCTCGCCGAGCGCCACGCCCGTCGGACGCGCCAACACCTTCTCCGCGCCGAACACCACCCGGGTCGGCAACAACCCGAGACCGTCCACGGCGCCCGCCCGGGACTCCACCTCGTCCACGATCTCCCGGCCCAGCATCTGGTAGCCGCCGCACACACCCAGCACCGGCAGCCCCGCCGCGACGCGCCGCGCGAGCGGCTCGGCCAGGCCCTGCGCCCGCAGCCAGGTCAGGTCCGCGACCGTCGCCCGCGTTCCCGGCAACACCACCAGGTCCGCATCCGCCAGCTCCTCCGGACGGGTCGCCCAACGCACCAGCACACCCGGCTCCTGCGCCAGCGCATCCACATCCGTGAAGTTCGACAACCGCGGGAACCGCACCACCGCGACCCGCAGCACCTCCGCCCCCACCGGCCCACCCGCCGCCGGACGCTCCGCCACCGACGCCAGGTCCAGCGAATCCTCCGCGTCCAGCCACAGCCCCTGCAGCATCGGGAACGTCCCCAGCACCGGACGCCCCGTCAACTGCCGCAACATCTCCAACCCCGGCGCGAGCAGGCGCGCGTCACCGCGGAACTTGTTCACGAACCAGCCCGCGACGAGAGACTGGTCGTCCGCCGAGAGCAGCGCGAGCGTCCCGAACATCGACGCGAACACCCCGCCGCGGTCGATGTCCCCGACCACCACCACCGGCAGCCGGGCCGCCGACGCCAGGCCCATGTTGGCGATGTCCCGGTCCCGCAGATTGATCTCCGCCGGCGACCCCGCACCCTCGCAGACCACCACGTCGAACCGCGACCGCAAGTCCGCCAGACACTCCAACGAACGCTCCAGCAGCACCGGCTTCCGCTCCCGGTAGTCCAGCGCCCCGACCTCCGCCACGGCCCGCCCCAGCAGCACCACCTGACTCCGTCCGTCCGCCCCCGGCTTCAACAGCACCGGATTCATCGCCGCCTCCGGCTCCACCCCCGCCGCCTGCGCCTGCATCGCCTGAGCCCGCCCGATCTCCGCCCCATCGGCCGTCACGAACGAGTTCAACGACATGTTCTGCGCCTTGAACGGCGCCACCCGCACCCCCTGCCGCCACAGCCACCGGCAGATCCCCGCCGTCACCACACTCTTCCCGGCATCCGAGGTCGTCCCGGCCACCAGCAACGCACCGTTCACGGACGGCCTCCTTCGGAGAAGAGAAAGGGAAAGACGGCAGAGAAACCCCCGCAGCCGCGCGAGGAGCTGCGCGAGGCGGGAGACGGCGGCATGCCGAAGCCGCACCGCACCGGGGCCAGCTGCACCGCCCGCCCGCACGCGAGTGGCGCGTCGCGCGGGAACGAGGGACGCGAGGAACTGCGCGAGACGGGAGACGGCGGCATGCCGAAGCCGCACCGCACCGGGGCCAGCTGCACCGCCCGCCCGCACGCGAGTGGCGCGTCGCGCGGGAGCGAGGGACGCGAGGAACTGCGCGAGACGGGAGACGGCGGCATGCCGAAGCCGCACCACGCCGGGGCCAGCTGCACCGCCCGCCCGCACGCGAGTGCCGCGTCGCGCGGGAGCGAGGGACGCGAGGAACTGCGCGAGACGGGAGACGGCGGCATGCCGAAGCCGCACCACGCCGGGGCCAGTTGCACCGCCCG